>NZ_JAPVYD010000002.1:0-557568 GCF_041431675.1 Streptococcus sp. 27098_8_134
TAGTTTGATTTTTTCTGAAGTTTTGCTATAATGGATTTAATATGAATAGTGAGCACCCTTAGCTCAACTGGATAGAGTACCTGACTACGAATCAGGCGGTTAGAGGTTCGACTCCTCTAGGGTGCATTTGGAAGCGAAGTCTTAGGGCTCCGTTTTTAGATTGTTTAAACACCGGGAAGTAGCTCAGCTTGGTAGAGTACTTGGTTTGGGACCAAGGTGTCGCAGGTTCGAATCCTGTCTTCCCGACTAAATAACATTGAAGATGGATATACTGATCTATCTTTTTTGTTTTTAAGAAAACTATTTTGTTCGGTATCCATTACTTCGCTAACGTATGTTGTTATTAAGCTTTCTTAGTTATATTTGGATTTAATAAGGATAGAATCTTTTAGAACTTCTGGTCTGATCCTTTTGTATAATCCTATTTGAAAGCATGGGATTTGATTATTCAACTAGATTTAGTTTGATTTTAAAGTCTAGTGTTCTGGGAGTTTAGTCTGTATCAAGCTGCTCAAATGTACTTTTCATTTGAGATGAGTAATATTAAAGATAAAAACCTCTGATAGCAGTGTTTGTTGCTTTCAGAGGTTTTTATATGTGCTGAGTTTGATTTACTACATCAAAGAGTATTCGTCAGATAGCATAATGGTTTCTTTACCCTTGTTATCAACGATGTAGACTTTTCTGGGAAAGAAAGGGTCAAATTGGTAGTTTAAATCAAATGAAATAATAGTGTTGAAGTTTTTTTGTGAGAATCGTAGAGATACTCTTCCTTGGCTATTGATGATTTCAAACTTGAGGACTGGGCGAAGTTCGAAGACTCCTTTGAGATTGTTATCAATAACGTACCAGAATGAGTCTATAATTTCTTCAGGGAGGCTCGTCATGATGCCAAAGCTGGCATATCGGCCGAGAGTATTTGTAAATGCCATGGGAGACTCCTTTCTTACGGTCTGGATTTTCTTATATGATACCCGAAAATGCTTGAGATTGCAAGAATTTGACCTCTGGTGAGGGCGAATTAGATAAAAGAAAAAGAGCTTTCGCTCTTTGACAACTTTATCGATTCTTTAGTTCAACATAACGTTTGTACCAAATATTGACATAAGCATCTGAAAATGGACCTCTTCCGTTGTTAATCCAATCAACTAGGATTTTGACATTTTCTTTGAGAATGAAATCCAAATCATCAGAATAGTGCATCTGTTTTTTGTGACGTTCATATTCTTCTACATCCAACAGGCGTTTTTCACCATCAGCAAAGACTTTGACGTCTAAATCATAGTCAATGTATTTTAGAGCTTCATTATCCAGATAGTAAGGACTGGCTAGGTTGCAGTAGTATGAAGTTCCATTGTCTCGAATCATGGCAATGATATTAAACCAATATTTTTTATGAAAATAGACAATGGCAGGTTCACGTGTTACCCAACGTCGGCCATCACTTTCTGTTACCAGTGTGTGGTCATTAACGCCAATAATGGCGTTTTCTGTTGTCTTTAGTACCATGGTATCTCGCCAGGTGCGGTGAAGATTCCCATCATGCTTATAACTTTGAATTGTAATAAAGTCGCCTTCTTTTGGAAGTTTCATAACTTACCAACTTTCTACAATTTATAAGTTTATCTTCTTTATTGTAACATATTTTCATAGAAATGCATAAGTTTTCATAGAAAATCTTAAAGATATTCTCTCAGAGCGCTAGCGATGTCGGAGAAATCATAGCCTTTGCGAGCTAGAGCTTGGGTCAGACGCTGTTTTAAGTCATAGCCGTTGTACTTTTTTGAGTACTTGCGGTATTGCTTGTCTAGCTCTTTATAGAGAAGCTCTTGCTGGTTTTCTTGGTCTTCTTCGATTTCCAAATGCTGATAGGCGGTTTTGGCTTGGCTGTATGAAAAACCTTTGTTTATCAAGGATTGAAGTATTTTATCTTGTAAGGCCTTGCTGGGCAGTTTTCCTTGGTATTTTTTGAGCAGCTTTTCGGCAATCTTGTCTGTTAGTTCAGTGAAATCAAACCGGCTCAATTCTTCCTCTATGATAGTGCTAGAAATCCCTTTTTGACTGAGTTTTTGCTTGAGAACAAAAGCGCCTTTGTCACCAGTGAGAAGGTTGGATTGGATAAAAGAATGAGCATATTTTCTATCATTAATCCAATTATCCTTTTTTAGATTGTCTAGGACCTGGCTGATGGTTTCTGGTTGGATGTCGTGCTGCGTTAAGTAGTCTTTAACTTCCTTAGTAGTTCTTTGCTTGAAGGAGAGATGATAGAGGGCTAGGTTTTTTCCGTAAGAAAATTGGGCATAGTCTTGAATTTCTGATAGTTCCTGCTCTGTGATTTCCATTCCTTTGGACAGCATGAAGCGGACGATGGTGTCTTCTGTAATATAGAGCTTTTCACTGTCGTCCAACTCCAAGAGGTAGAGTCTTTTTTTCTTTTCGATTTTTGTGATTTTCATAAGAGATTTTGGTAGAATCCTGTCTTTTAGCCAAATGCTTCAAAGGCAGCAATCAAGCGCAGTTTGTCTGTATCAACATTCTTCCTGCCATAGTAGTCAAGAAAGAGCTCTGCATATTGAGGGTCAGATAAATTATAAGTAAGAGACCAGATCGCCCAGTAAAGATCAATGTGGCGATCGCTAAGGCCAGCGAGGCCAACATCAATAAAGCAGGAGAAGGTTGCTGCGTCTTTCAGAATGAAATTGGGCAAGCAGGCATCTCCGTGGATCAAGGCGTCCGCCGTCAGTAGACCTCCCTGCTCTTGGATAAGCTGGTATGCTTCTTCTCGACTTGAGATGTGAAATTGAGGCAGCAAGGCTTTTTGATAAAAGCAACCTTTCCGATAATTTTCCTCTGCTTGCTCTTTGTAGTGTTGAAGGCGATGCTGGATTGGGAAATGCTGGGGTTGGATGCTGTGAAGTTTTTTGAGTGCGGCAGCCATCGTTTGGCAAAGTTCTTCTTGCTGTTGGAGAAAGGCTAGGGCGTCCTTACCCTTGGCCTCTTTAGTCAGCAGGTAGTCTTTATCTGCTGCTAGGTAGTGGATGACAGGTACACCGAGTCCTTGCTTTTCAAACCATTTGGCAAGTGTGGCTTCTTGGGCTAACTGTCCTTTTTGGTCGATTTTCAAATAATAGCCCGTATCAGCATAGAAAACACTGGCTGCAGAATGTGAGGAGCTGTCGTAAAAGTTGGCCCCCTCTAGATAAGTTCGTATTTGCTCAGGGAAATGGGCTAGTGGAAGGGATATTTTTTCTGCTTTCATACTTTTATTGTAACATATTCTCAACTAATGCGAGGCAGCGTGGTATAATAGAAGCATGAATGTAAAAGTGAAGCAAAGAATTCCTTTGAAAATTAAGAAAATGGGGATTAATGGTGAAGGGATTGGATTTTATAAGAAAACACTGGTCTTTGTGCCAGGGGCTTTGAAAGGTGAGGAAGTTTACTGTCAGGTGACTAAGGTTCAGCGTAATTTCATCGAGGCCAAGCTCTTGACTATCAACAAGCGCTCGAAATTTCGGGTGGAAGCGCCTTGTGAGATTTATGATAGCTGTGGGGGCTGTCAAATCATGCACCTCCATTATGACAAGCAGTTGGAGTTTAAGGAGGATTTGCTGCGTCAGGCCTTGAAAAAATTTGCGCCAGCTGGTTATGAGAACTATGAGATTCGTCCGACCATCGGTATGCAGGAGCCGCTCTATTATAGGGCCAAGTTGCAGTTTCAGACTCGAAAATTTAAGGATGAGGTCAAAGCAGGGCTCTATGCCCAGAATTCCCACTATCTGGTCTCGCTGAAAAATTGTCTGGTTCAGGACAAGGTAACGCAAAAGATCATCAATAAGGTGGCTAGGCTTTTAGGCAAGTATAGGCTGCCAATCTATGATGAGAGGAAGACTGCCGGAGTGCGTACCGTTATGATTCGCAGAGCCAGAAAGACAGGTCAGGTGCAGATGATTTTTGTGACAGGCCGCAAACTGGACTTTTCTCCAGTCGTTCGAGATCTAGTGGCTGAATTTCCTGAGTTGGAAACAGTGGCGGTCAATTATCATACGAGCAAGTCCAGTGAGATTTATGGGGATAAGACAGAGATTATCTGGGGTGAGGAGGCTATCCAAGAAGGAGTGCTGGACTATGAGTTCTCTTTGTCGCCTCGAGCTTTCTATCAGCTCAACCCTGAGCAGACAGAGGTGCTCTACGGGGAGGCGGTTAAGGCGCTGGATGTGACGAAAGAAGATCATTTGATTGATGCCTATTGCGGAGTGGGGACCATCGGCTTTGCCTTTGCTAAAAGAGTCAAGTCTCTGAGGGGCATGGACATCATCCCTGAGGCCATTGAAGACGCTAAACGCAATGCGAAACGCATGGGCTTTGGCAATACACTCTATGAGGCTGGAACGGCAGAGGAAATTATTCCTCGCTGGTATGCTGAGGGCTATCGGGCGGATGCCTTGATTGTCGATCCGCCACGAACTGGTCTGGACGATAAGCTGCTGGAGACAATTGTCCGCTATGCACCTGAGAAGATGGTCTACGTTTCCTGCAATGTCTCAACTCTGGCTCGGGATTTAGTCAAGCTCTCTCAGGTCTACGATGTTCACTATATCCAGTCGGTTGATATGTTTTCGCATACCGCTCGGACCGAGGCAGTGGTGAAATTATCCAAGCGAGATAGCTCTCGTTCGAGTTAATCGTAAGCAGCTCGCAAGAGCTGACAAAATCATTCTAAAAAGGACTTAGTTTTCTTGTAATACAGAGCTAAGCCTTTTCTTTTGTCAAAATCGCAATGGTTTTATAGGGAGATCAGTTTCCGCCTAATCAATTAGTCACAAAAAGAGAACACTCGTCAAGTGTTCTCTAATGGCAATCAGTTATATTAGAATAAACCGAAGACTAGGACTGCAAGGACGGCACCAATAATTGGTCCGACAACTGGAATCCAAGCATAGCTCCAATCGCCATTTCCTTTATTTGGAATCGGAAGAAGACTGTGCATGATGCGAGGACCTAAGTCACGAGCTGGGTTTAGGGCATAACCTGTTGTTCCACCAAGCGAGAGACCAATTCCGACAATTAGTGTTCCAACTGCAAAAGTGCCAATGCCTGCTTGCAGCTTATAAAGTCCAAGAGCGAAGATAGTCAGTACAAGAACAAAAGTTCCAAGGATTTCACTAATCAGGTTAGAGAAGGTATCTTTGATAGCTGGGCCTGTGCTAAATGTACCCAGGACGTTAGCCGGATTTTCTTCAGCTAAATAGTGAGGTTTGAACTGCAGGAAGACGAGGAATTGTCCGACCATAGCACCTGCAAACTGAGCGAGGATATACGGAAGAACAGATGCCCAAGGCAAATCACCTTTCAGAGCTACTCCGATAGTTAGGGCAGGGTTCAGATGGGCTGGGCCAAGGTTGCCAGATACAAAAGCAGCAATGGCAACGGCAATCCCCCATCCCATGGTAATCACAATCCAACCTGAATTGTGACTCTTGGTTTTGGGAAGAACCACACCTGCAACTACACCATTTCCTAGAAGGAGCAAGAGCAGTGTTCCTAAAAATTCGCCAAATATTTCTTTCATCATTTATGTTACTCCATTTAAAAGAAGGGGTGGCAGACAGTTCTTGGTCTACCGCCTTTTCTCGTATTTTCTATTTTTTTAATTCTTCTAAATCGTTATTTGCAAGGGCAGCTTGAACATCATTGCGATAAGCTGCTTTTTCTTCTTCTGTCCAGTCGTAGAATCGTCCCATTTCATCCAGAACAGGCTCTACAATAGCATCTAAGCTATCCCGCATAAAGAGCATGTGGTTTGTCCGACGAAGCAAGAAGTCAACAGGGCTCAGAGCCAACTCATTGCGCATTGCATAATGCAGTGACAAGGTATCCGCTAGGCTGAGACCTGGTGCTTGTTCGATGCTGTGAGCGAGGGCAAAGACTTTAGGAGCATTGGAACCGTAAAGGTTTGCAAGATAGAAGGCTTCTTTGCTGTCTAAACCGCGTGAGACACCAAGTTGAGCAAAAGCTTCGATTTCGGAATCCACATTTGCTGGATTGAGCTCTCCGCCTGAAACAGGGTAGGTCTTCGAGTTGATGAGCTTGAAGCTGCGGTCAAATTCTGCTTTGAGGATTTCAACCACACGCTCCATAGCGCCTTCAGCCATCTTACGATAGTCTGTGATTTTACCGCCAGCAAGGGTCAAGAGGCCATTGTTATCACGTTCCAAGCTGGAACCGCGGGACACAGCAGATGGATCCAAGTGTTTTTCAGAAGTGCTGCTTTCGAGTTGCGTAACAGCCGCCTCGACATCCTCACGGGATTTTTCTTTAGCCAAATAGCTTTCAACGGTCGCAATCAGTGCATTGAAGCTTTCGTCGCTAATGGTACCGTTGTTTCCGCCATTGTAGTCAGAAGCGCTGTTTCCTGCAATCAGAGGACGAAGACCCGCCCAGCTGCTTTCGATATCGTCAATCGTGATGTTTGCTTCTGGGAAGCGATTATTGACAATGCCCAAGAGGTAATCCACATCTTCTTGTGTTACTTTTGGATGCTCTAGGTCGCCAGTGTAGTCAGTATCAGTCGTACCAAAGTAGGTTTTATTTTCACGTGGAAGAACAAAGACCATCCGGCCGTCTCCCAAGCCTGTGTCAAAGTAGACTGGCTGAGAAACCTTGATCTTGCTAGAGTCAACTACCAAGTGAACTCCCTTGGTTGGACGCATTTGTGAGTATTGCTCACCGTCATTTGATAGATTGCGCACCTTATCGCTCCAAGGTCCAGTTGTGTTGATGACCAAGCGAGCCTTGATTTCAAAGACTTCATCCGTCAAGAGGTCACGCGCAACAACGCCTGTAATCTTTCCAGATTCATCAAATAGGAAGCCTTCTGCCTTGACATGGTTGGCAATCAGGGCACCGTCTTGGTTGGCGCGTTTGATATTTTCAATCACGAGACGTGCGTCGTTGTTGCGGAAGTCAAGATAGACACCGCCGCCGACTAAGCCCTCCTTCTTGAGTTCAGGTTCCCGTTCTAAGACTTCTTCCTTGCTCAGGACCTTGTTGGCAGCAGGAGTGTTGTTAACACCGGCCAAGAGGTCGTAGAGGTCCATAGCTACTTTGAGACGGAAGAGGCTGAAGGTAGCGCCCTCTTCTTCATAGACAGGAAGCAGCATAGGATCTGGTTTTGGAATATGAGGGGCAATTTGCTGAACGACAGCACGCTCAGAAACTGTATCTGAGACCACCTCTACGTCGAATTGCTTGAGGTAACGAAGGCCACCATGGACCAATTTGGTAGAACGGCTAGAAGTCCCTTCTGCAAAGTCCTGCATTTCAATCAGACCGGTCTCCAGTCCACTAGCTGCCGCTTGCAAGGCTACCCCAGCACCGGTAATCCCACCACCGATAATCAGGAGGTCCAAGGTGCGTTCCTGCATTTTTTTTATCGATAATTCACGTGTTTTCTTTGAAAATTCCATAATTACACACTTTCTAACTTAGTCGTTTCCTGCTTCTACTGACTTTTTTATCAAAAATAAATCAGTATCAGTCGTCGATTTCTGCAAAGGCTTGAGTTGCCTTAACGGCTTTTTTCCATCCTTTGTAGAGTTGTTCCTTGCGGGATTCATTCATAGACGGCTCAAAGAGTTCTCCAGTTTCATTGAGAGTGCGGAGTTCGTCTAAGTCTTTCCAGTAGCCTACTGACAGTCCTGCCAAGAAGGCTGCACCGAGAGCAGTTGTTTCTAAGTTTTTAGCACGGGCAATATCGATTCCCAAAATGTCAGCCTGGAACTGCATGAGGAAGTTGTTCATAGCGGCACCGCCGTCGACTTTGAGGACTTGAATAGCAGTCTTGGCATCCACCTGCATAGTATCAATGATGTCGCGTACTTGGTAAGCGATGGATTGCAGAGTAGCCTTGATAAAGTCTTCTTTGCTGGTTCCGCGAGTCAAGCCAAAGACAGATCCACGTGCATTTTGATCCCAGTAGGGAGCGCCCAGACCTGTAAAGGCAGGTACGACATAGACTTCGTCATTGTTATGAGAATCAAGGGCATATTTTTCAGACTCAGGTGAGTTTTCAACCATGCGAAGACCGTCGCGCAGCCATTGAATAGCACTTCCGGCAATGAAGATAGAACCTTCTAAAGCGTAGTAAACCTTGCCATTTATACCGTAGCCGATGGTTGTTAAGAGGTTGTTTTCAGACAACTGCATCTCTTCACCAGTATTCATGATGATGAAAGAACCAGTTCCGTATGTATTCTTAACCATACCAGGCTCAAAAGCTAACTGTCCAAAGAGAGCCGCCTGCTGGTCACCAGCCATACCAGAAATCGGAACTTCTCCTCCGTAGAAATGGAATGGAGCAGTCTTGCCATAGATTTCTGAGTTAGATCGAACTTCCGGAAGCATAGCCTTTGGAATGTTGAGGATTTCCAAAATCTCATCATCCCATTTGAGTTCCTTGATGTTATAGAGCATAGTACGGGCTGCATTTGAGTAGTCGGTCACATGAGCCGCGCCGTCAGTCAATTTCCAAACCAGCCAGGTATCAATGGTACCAAAGAGCAATTCGCCCTTTTCAGCTCTTTCTTGTGCACCCTCTACATGATCCAAAATCCAGCGAACCTTGGTAGCAGAGAAGTAAGCGTCAATAATCAAACCAGTCTTTTCATGGAATTTTTCCACATAGCCTTGGCTTTTCAGCTGTTCAGCCAGAGGAGCGGTCTGGCGAGATTGCCAAACGATAGCATTGTAGATAGGAAGACCAGTATTCTTATCCCAGACGACAGTTGTCTCACGCTGGTTGGTGATCCCAATGGCTTCGATTTGGTTGGGTTTGACTCCACTTTCGATGAAGGCACCAGCGATAACGGACTGTACTGAGTTCCAAATTTCATTGGCATTGTGCTCAACCCATCCAGCTTGAGGGAAAATCTGAGTAAATTCTTTTTGACTGGAGCTAACTTTTTCTCCTTTTTTGTTAAAGATGATGGCGCGGGAACTAGTAGTTCCTTGGTCGATGGCCATGATGTATTTTTCTTGTGACATGAACTGTCCTCCTGGTAAAAATCTTGAGGATGTTTCCTCTACAGTAACTAGTATATAAAATAAAACGCTTTCTTTTTTATCAACTTTTTTTAAATTTTAAAAAAATCTGAGGAGATTGTGCGAAAATCACAAAGAAACCTGGATTTCTCCAAGTTTCTTAATGAAATATCATGTGACGGATTTGAGCCAAATCTTCCAAATCTAAGTCATTTTTTAAATAATAGATGGGAACTTGCTGGGTCTGATGAATAGGATTGTTGGTGATGATGAGGTCATAATTTCTGGTCAGGTCGTAGGATTCAATCGTTATAAAGCGATTGTACTCTAAATAGCGTCTTAAAATGGCCGTCATCCTGGAAACAACGATAAAACTATCTGTCAAATCCATGCCTATCTTGATGACTTGACCGTCGTTTTCAGCAATGTACTCCATCAGCTGGAGCCATTCCCACAACACCTTTTTATCCAGAGATGTTCCCTGCTGGAAAATAGGCAGTTTACTAAAAATAGTGTCTGCCACTTGTCGATAATCGTATTCGCTCCATAAGTAAGGATGGCGCAATTCCAGATTGTGCTTGTATTTGTCTTGCAAGAGATAGCCTTTAAAAAGAAAGGCTCGAGCACAGAGTTGACTGAGTTCGTAGGTCACCTGGTCCTCGATATAGTCACCTAGCAAGTCCTGAGCTTTCATCTCTTGAATCAGTTGCGTAATCAGACTGGCAATTTCACCTCCAAAGCCTAGTATATATTCCATGGTGTGCAGGGGTAAAATCCGATGGGAAAGCAGAAATGAAAAGAAAATCATCATTTCCCCATCTTCTTGTCTCAGGGTGATGTGCTGTCCGGCAAAGAAATCATTTGTCCGGCGATGCAAGCGTTGGTAGAAGATGTTTTCAAAATAGCCCTGCATTTTCTGTTCAATGTTTTGAAATTGACAGGCATTGACTCTTAGGCGCTGTTGGGTGATATGTGCCCAAAGAGCCAAGTCTAATCGCTGTCCTTGAGAGAGCTGGGCTCCACAGAGTTCTTCTAAGACGGCAACTTCCTGCCTTCTTTCTGATTTTTGAAGTTCCTTTTCCCAATCTTGGCTGGACCAGACCTTGCGAAAGAGGCAGAAATAAAAATAGCGGATTTGGTGCTCAGAACCTTTCAAGCGGCCATTTTGGATAGATAGCTCAAACTCTGATAAAATCTGATTTAGCCCAGATATATGGCGGCCGAGGGTTGCTTCACTGATCATGAGTTCTTGGGCTAATTGATGGGCTAAAAACTGCTGATGATAGAGCAGGTAGTTTAAAATCTGGTATTTGACAGCATTGCCCAAAAATAGCCTGCGAATATCCCGTCCCTTGGTATCAGATCCGATGGACAGACTGAGCGTTTCATCCTGAAGCTGGATGGATAAGGCTGCATGATGGTCTCTGGCCTTGTCGTTAATTAGGCTAATGTACTTGGTCAAGGTTGCTTTCGAGAATCCTGTTTCTGACATGATGTCCTTCAAACTGGATGTAGAATGCTGCTGTAAATAAGACAGGACAACAAACTGCCCCGCTTCACTCTTTTCCATTAAGTCTGCAAGATACATACGAAAACCCTCTCAATTCACTAATCTTAGCTTATCACAAAAGGGAAAAAAGACGAAGCAATGTGCTTTATATTTTCTTATCATTGCCTGAGGCAATAATGGAAGGCAGAAGTCTGTCATCATGTCTATCTTAATGTGCTATTCAATTTCTTTTGAACTAACGTAAGAGGTGCCCCCCAGATCTTTTTTGCTTTGAGGCAGATAGCTTTTTTATGGTATAATTGTAGAAAAATGACGATGAAGGAGCAGCTATGGATAATGTGATTGATTTGTCTATCCCAGTGGCAGAAGTGATTGAGAAGCAGCCAGAAGTTTTGGATGTTCTGGTCGAGTTGGGCTTTACGCCTCTGGCCAATCCCGTTATGCGCAATACAGTCGGGCGCGTGGTTTCTATCAAAAAAGGTGCTGGTATGAATGGAATTGACCTGAATAAAATCAAGCAAACTCTGGAATTAAATGGCTATGAAGTGGTGGGGATTTAGGCATGGCTACTGAACGCATTGAAGTCCTCAAGTCTATCTTGCTGGATCTACATAACGGAGCTTCGGCAGAGTCCGTCCAGGAGCTTTTCAACGAGCATTTTGCAGGTGTGTCTGCTATTGAAATCAGCCTGATGGAACATGAGCTAATGAACTCGGATACGGGAGTGACCTTTGAAGACGTCATGTCCCTTTGCAATGTCCATGCCAACCTCTTTAAAGGTGCCATTCAGAATGTAGAGGTGGCTGATACCGATCATCCAGGCCATCCTGTTCAGATCTTTAAGCAGGAAAATCTAGCGCTTCGGGCTGCCCTCATGCGGGTTCGCAGGCTCCTATCTACCTATGAAAGCACAGAAGATGAGGAGCTTCTACCTGAAATCCGCAAGGGACTCCAGCGCCAGCTGGGTTTGGTGGGGCAGTTTGATGTCCACTATCAGCGCAAGGAAGAGCTCATGTTTCCCATCATGGAGAGCTACGGCCACGATTCGCCACCCAAGGTCATGTGGGGGGTAGACGACCAGATTCGAGACCTCTTCCAAGAGGCTAAGATTGCTGCAGAGCAGCTACCAGATACTTCGATTGAAGAAGTCAAGGACAAGTTTGAGACTTTTGCGGCTGAGTTTGAAGCTATGATTTTCAAGGAAGAGTCTATTTTGCTGATGATTCTCTTGGAGTCCTTTACTCAGGATGACTGGCTCAAGATTGCTGAGGAGAGTGATGCTTATGGCTATGCTATCATCAAGCCAACGGAGAAATGGATTCCTGCGCGGCACTCATTCTCAGACGAGGAAGCTGGGGATGCTGCTGATGAAGGAAGCGAAGCGCCAGCCAGTAGAGAACAGACAAGTGATGGCAGATTTGAGCAGGTCATTGATACGCCGGATGGTCAGGTCACTATTTCCTTTAAGCCCAAGGAAAAGAAGGAGCAAGCCTTTAATCGGGACTCCCAGCAGCCTTTTGGTCATGGCTATCTGTCGGTGGCGGAGGCCAATCTGATTTTGGACCATCTGCCCATGGAGATTACCTTTGTCAATAAGGAGGATATTTTCCAATATTATAATGACAGTGTGCCGGCAGACGAGATGATTTTCAAGCGGACGCCTTCCCAGATAGGGCGCAATGTCGAGCTCTGTCACCCGCCCAAGTTTTTGGATAAGGTACGGCGGATTTTCAAGGCTCTGCGCGAGGGAGAGCGGGACAAGTTTGAGATGTGGTTCAAGTCGGAATCGCGGGGCAAGTTTGTCCATGTGACCTATGCCGCGGTGCGGGATGAGGCCGGTGAATTTCAAGGGGTGCTGGAGTATGTACAGGACATTCAGCCATTCCGTGACATTGACAGTGATTTTTACCGAGATTTGGACTAGGTATTTGCAGTTAGAAAGTGAGAAAAATGAGCTACGAACAGGAATTTTTACAAGACTTTGAAGCTTGGGTCAAGACCCAAGTCATGATTAACGAGATGGCCCTAAAGGAGAGTCAGGCGGTCTACGAGGCTGACCAAGACGAACGGGCTAAGGAAGCGGCCATTCGTTATGAAAGTCGTCTAGATGCCTACCAGTTCCTTTTAGGGAAATTCGCCAACTATCAGGCGGGCAAGGGATTTCATGACCTGCCAGACAGACTTTTGGGTGAGAGAAATTATTGATTTTTCGCTGGAAAGGTGATAGAATAGGTTCATCAGAGGTGTTTTGAGTCAAGCATTTTACAGAAAGTGGCGGTGCTGAGAAGTCCACAAGTGTGTCAAAACTGGTTGCTGATGAATGAAAATGAAATATTATTGTCTTTTTATTTTAAAGACTAAAGTTGCGGGCATCTGCCCGAAATTGGGTGGTACCGCGGATAAACACATTCGTCCCTGTCATGTAGATGACAGGGACGATTTTTTATAGAAAGCGAGGGAGAAAGATGGAGCAGGTACGATTACCAGAACGACTGGAAACGGAACGGCTAGTGTTACGAGTCCGCACCGTGGCTAATGCTGAGGATATCTTTGACTATGCCAGTCGGCCAGAAGTCTCCTATCCAGCAGGCTTTCCGCCCGTCAAGACCTTAGAAGATGAGATTTATTATCTAGAGCATATTTTGCCCGAGCGCAATCAAAAGCAAAATCTCCCCGCAGGCTATGGAATTGTTGTCAAAGGGACGGATAAAGTCATTGGTTCCGTTGATTTCAACCATCGGCACGAAGACGATGTGCTTGAGATTGGCTATATCTTGCACCCAGACTACTGGGGGCGAGGCTATGTTCCAGAAGCAGCGCGTGCCTTGATTGACCTAGCTTTTAAAGATTTGGGTCTTCACAAGATTGAGCTGACCTGCTTTGGCTACAATGTCCAAAGTCAACGAGTCGCGGAAAAATTAGGCTTTACCCTCGAAGCTCGCATTCGAGACCGCAAAGATGCCCAAGGCAATCGCTGTGACAGTTTGATATATGGCTTGCTGAGGAGTAAGTGGGAGGTTAGAAGTTGCTAGTTGAACCGTTCGAAAATTTCGAACAGTTGAAGAAAAGGAGAGGATAAGTTAGTGAAAACAGATGAAATTATCAAATTAATAGCAGCCTTTGGAATAGGTACGATAGTTAGCACCATCTTTTCTTTTATTAAGTCTACTAAAAGAAATCAGTTAGACTATATCACGAAAGAGAGGTCAGAATGGAGAAAAGGCATAAGAAAAATCATTGTCAAACTCTTAGGGTCAGACTTAGATAAGAAAAAAAATGCAGTCAATCAATTGAAGACACAGCTTAATCCATATGGTTTCCGTAGGAACTATAAGTACGGTAAAGATTATTATATGGCTGATGGACATATATGGGATGAATTGGAAGATTTTGATTTTTCTGAAAATAGAATCCAAAGAATTGTCCAATATCTAGTATTACTATTAAAATTCGATTGGGAACGTTCGAAGGATGAAGTTGGCATCGATCAAAATAATATTATATGGAATGCTTTAAGGTGGATTTTAATAGTATTAAATAGTGTAATGTTGGTTTGGGCTGGTCAGGTAAATAACGAAAAAAATACATACTTTGCATTTATTTCTTTGATCTTGTTACTATTACAGAAGCTTACACTAAAATTATTATCAGGTTTAAATTTAGATTCACGAAAGTCACAATTTGCTTTCTTTATTGCCTTTATTTTTGTTTTTCTATTACCATATATTTATTCAATACACTTAGTTGTTTTACTATTAAATTTTTATAAAATAATTAAGTTGAGTCTAATTTTAAGTATACTACCTATATTATTTATAGTTATTGTTATTTCATCAGAGGTGTATGTGTTGTATCAAATTTATAATTTAGATTCTCAATATGTATCAAAAATAAAGATACTAAATAAGAATGAGTCTTCTTATGAGAGTGAAGAATTTGAGCTCTACAATAAAATTTATGAACTTGAAGAGGAAATAGACAGAGTAAAGAAATTAAAAAAATCTAAAGACATTGAAAAATCTAAAAAAAGACGTGATAGATTACAGAAAAAATTAGATAAATTAATAAAGGAGAATAATTAATGTCAAAACAATTATCACCTAAATACAATCCAGCCGAGGTTGAGGCTGGTCGTTACCAAAAATGGCTTGATGCTGATGTTTTCAAGCCTTCAGGCAATCAAAAGGCCAAGCCTTATTCGATTGTGATTCCACCGCCAAACGTGACTGGTAAACTCCACCTTGGTCACGCTTGGGACACGACTTTGCAGGATATTATCATCCGTCAGAAACGCATGCAAGGTTTTGACACGCTTTGGCTGCCAGGGATGGACCACGCTGGGATTGCGACTCAGGCTAAGGTCGAGGAGCGCTTGCGGGAGCAAGGCATTTCCCGCTATGACCTTGGTCGTGAGAAATTCCTAGATAAAGTCTGGGAATGGAAAGACGAATATGCGACAACTATCAAGGAACAATGGGGCAAGATGGGTCTCTCTGTAGACTACTCTCGCGAGCGCTTTACGCTAGATGAAGGTCTGTCGAAAGCTGTCCGCAAGGTCTTTGTCGAGCTTTACAAGAAAGGCTGGATCTACCGTGGTGAGTTTATCATCAACTGGGATCCAGCAGCTCGCACAGCCCTGTCTGATATCGAGGTCATCCATAAGGACGTGGAAGGTGCTTTCTACCACATGAACTATATGCTGGAGGATGGCTCACGCGCCCTTGAAGTAGCGACCACTCGTCCTGAGACGATGTTTGGAGATGTGGCCGTTGCGGTCAATCCAGAAGATCCACGCTACAAGGACTTGATTGGTCAAAACGTTATTCTGCCGATTGCCAATAAATTAATCCCAATCGTTGCGGATGAACACGCTGACCCTGAGTTTGGTACAGGTGTCGTGAAAATCACGCCTGCCCACGATCCAAACGACTTCTTGGTCGGTCAACGCCACAACTTGCCACAAGTTAACGTCATGAACGATGACGGAACTATGAATGACTTGGCCTTCGAATATGCAGGCATGGACCGTTTCGAAGCTCGTAAGGCAGTCGTGGCTAAGTTGGAAGAAATCGGCGCCCTTGTCAAAATCGAAAAACGTATCCACAGTGTTGGTCACTCAGAGCGGACTGGCGTTATGGTTGAGCCGCGTCTGTCTACTCAGTGGTTCGTAAAGATGGATCAGCTGGCTAAGAATGCTATTGCTAACCAAGACACAGAGGATAAGGTAGAATTTTACCCGCCACGCTTCAACGATACCTTCCTCCAATGGATGGAAAATGTCCACGACTGGGTAATTTCCCGTCAACTCTGGTGGGGTCACCAAATCCCTGCTTGGTACAATGCTGAGGGTGAAATGTATGTCGGTGAAGAAGCTCCAGAAGGTGACGGATGGACTCAGGACGAAGACGTCTTGGATACTTGGTTCAGTTCAGCCCTTTGGCCATTCTCAACCATGGGCTGGCCAGATGTCGACTCAGAAGACTTCAAGCGTTACTTCCCAACATCAACCCTAGTAACAGGTTACGACATCATCTTCTTCTGGGTGTCTCGTATGATCTTCCAATCTTTAGAATTCACTGGTCGTCAGCCATTCCAAAACGTGCTCATCCACGGTCTCATTCGGGATGAGGAAGGTCGCAAGATGTCCAAGTCACTGGGCAATGGGATTGACCCGATGGATGTCATTGACAAATACGGTGCCGATGCCCTGCGTTGGTTCCTGTCAAACGGCTCTGCCCCTGGACAAGATGTGCGCTTCAGCTATGAAAAGATGGATGCTTCTTGGAACTTCATTAACAAAATCTGGAACATTTCCCGTTATATCCTCATGAACAATGAAGGTTTGACGCTGGATGCGGCGCGTGAGCATGTCGCTCAGGTGGCGGCTGGTCAAGCTGGTAATGTCACCGACCGCTGGATTCTCCACAACCTCAACGAAACCATTGGCAAGGTCACTGAGAACTTCGATAAGTTTGAGTTTGGTGTAGCTGGACACATTCTCTACAACTTCATTTGGGATGAATTTGCCGACTGGTATGTGGAGCTGACTAAGGAAGTGCTTTACAGCGACAATGACGACGAGAAAGTCATCACTCGCTCTGTACTCCTCTACACGCTGGACCAAATCCTGCGCCTGCTCCACCCAATCATGCCATTCGTGACAGAGGAAATCTTTGGACAAATCTCAGAAGGCACCATTGTGACAGCGGCTTATCCAGTGGTTCGTCCAGAGTTTGAAAATGCCGAGGCAGCAGCTAGCGTGGAAGCCCTCAAGGATCTGATCCGTTCGGTTCGCAATAGCAGAGCTGAGGTCAATGTGGCGCCAAGCAAGCCGATTACCATCTTGATTAAGACGACAGACAGTGCGCTGGAAACCTTCTTCAAGGATAATGTCAACTACATCAAGCGCTTCACCAATCCTGAGCATTTGGAAATCGCAGCAGACCTTGCCGTGCCAGAGCTGGTCATGTCTAGTATCATTACAGGAGCAGAAATCTACCTGCCGCTTGCTGACCTCCTCAATATCGAGGAAGAACTGGCTCGTCTCGAAAAAGAACTAGCCAAGTGGCAGAAAGAGCTGGATATGGTCGGCAAGAAACTCTCTAACGAGCGCTTCGTAGCCAACGCCAAACCAGAAGTCGTCCAAAAAGAACGCGACAAACAAGCCGACTATCAAGCTAAATACGATGCGACCGTAGCACGTATTGAGGAGATGAGGAAGTTGGTGAAATAAGCTATAAATCTTATCAATTTGCTGAGGTTTTTGGTATAATGAAAAATGAGAATATTTTTTGAACAAAGGTAAGAAATGATAGAAGTTGTAGACTTATTTTCTGGTGCTGGAGGATTGACTTTTGGTTTTCAGAATACAATTAAAAATAATAAATTTGTTTCCAGAAATGACTTTAACATTAGATTTGCAAATGAATTCAATCATGATGCAGCAGAAGCTTTCAGACAAAATTATCCTAGAGTTACTATGATTGAGGAAGATATTGCTAATATAGATAAACATTTTTTAAAATCCAAAGGAATCAGTTCAAAAAGAGTTGATTTAGTTATTGGTGGACCACCTTGTCAGTCATTTAGTACGGTTGGTAAGAGACAATATGATAAAAGAGCTAAAATGTATAGAGAATATCGAAGGATACTTTCTTTTATCCAACCTAAGATGTTTGTTTTTGAAAATGTTTATGGACTTTTAACTATGAAAAATGAACAGAACGGCCCAATCATTAGAAATGTAAAAGAAAGTTTTAATGATTTATCAAGCTTTGGTGAGGCCAGTGGCTATGACGTTTATACTAAATTAATTAATGCAAAAGATTTTGGTGTTCCTCAAAACAGAGAACGTGTCTTTTTGATAGGAATAAGAAAGGATTTAAAAATTAAGTTCGAGTGGACATTCCCAGAAGAAACCACCCTAAATAATGAAATTACATTAAGAGACGCAATTAGTGATTTACCTATATTAGGAAATAATGAACAAAAAAATAATTATATATGTGAACCAAGAACAGAGTACCAAGCTTTATTAAGAGGAAATCAAACCGAGCTACTTAATCATGTTAGTCGAAATCATGGTGAGAGATTACAAAAAATAATGAGAGCTCTTGGAGAGGGGCAAGGGAAAAACGATATTAATAGGATGGTAGAAGATGGTATTTTAGATAAAGATTTATACCTGACTTCTGGCTATAATAATACTTACGGTAGATTGTGGTGGGATAAACCTTCTACTACCATTACAAATAATTTGTCAACACCGTCCTCTCTTCGTTGCATTCACCCTGAACAAAACAGAGCTTTGACGGCTAGAGAAGGTGCAAGAATTCAATCTTTTCCAGATAATTATAAATTTGTAGGTGGATTGCAAGCTATCAATACTCAAATTGGGAATGCTGTTCCTCCAATTTTAAGTATTCATTTAGCTAATAGAATAAAAAAATTTTTCGAGGAAAATAAATTATAAAGGCGTTTAATTATGATAGAAACTAACAGTATCCCATTTAACTTCTCTTATTTTGCTTTAAACTTGTTAGGAAAGCAAATGTATACTAATAAATGGACCGCAATATCTGAATTAATAGCTAATGGTTTAGATGCTGGCGCAACAAATGTCAAGCTCTATATAGAATCTATCGATAAAGAGAATTCGATATTAGAGATTTTAGATAATGGCAGTGGAATGAGCTATGAAGATTTATCTACTAAATACGCCTTGATTGGTAGAAATAGACGTATATCAAACGAGGAATTCTCTGAGAAGACAAAGGGAAGAAAAGGTATAGGAAAATTAGCGACGTTATTTTTGTCAAAAAAATATTATATAGTTTCTAAGAAGGGAGGAACTGAAACAGCTTGGATGTTAGACTCTACAAATGCATCTGATAGCGATATTCCTGAATTAATTCGTGTTGACATTAATGATGTATCTATTGAAAATAGAAGTGTTTGGGATTCGTTTGAGTCGGGGACTTTGATAAAATCGGTTGGAGTTAATTTAGCTGGATTTGCAGAGGGAAAGCTAGATTCTTTAAAGATGAATTTGGCTAATTATTACTTGTTAAACAATATTGGTGCAGTTATCGAAGTGGCGTACAAGACTAAAGCAAAACAGAAGATAGAATTTTCAAAAGTTTCTAAAGTAATTGGATTTAAAAATTTGTATGCTTTTTTTCAAACTTCTGAAGGTATCGTTGAAAACAAATTGTTAAATGACTCAGTGAAAATAAATGCAGATTTAGAGCAAGTATCCAACAAATTACGTAAGGTAAAAAAATTAAATCCATCAGATATTACTAAAATAAATTTAAAAGGAAAAAGAAAATTTATAACTTTACAAGGAGATGCAAAGGAATTTAATTATGAATTAACTGGTTGGATAGGAATCCACAGTACAATTAATATGGTGGAAGCATCTGAAAATACAAAAAATGATCCCAATAATAGATTTATAAGGAATTCTGTTTATAAGGCTAATCAGCTAAGACTTTATGTTAGAGATAAATTGGCAGTATCAAATTTTATTCCACAGTTAAATAATACTCAAGCATTTAGTAATTATATAGAAGGGGAAATCTCATTTGATATTTTAGACAATGATTATTTGGAGGATATTTCAACTTCAAATCGTGAAGGATTATCAGGAAATGATGAAAGGATAACTTTATTGATTGAACTGCTAAAACCAATTGTTAATAAGTTGATAAGTGAACGTGTTAATATTGGTGGTGTAGTTCGCAAAGAAGTGGAAAAAATTCGACAAGAAGAAAAAGAGGAATTAGAAAGAAAAGAGCAACTTGCAGAGGAAAAAAGGAAGCAAGCAGAAGAAAATAAAAGAATTGCAGAACAGCAACATCAGGAGGCTGAGTTAGCTAGAAAATTGGCGGAGACAAAACAAAAAGAAGCAGAAATAGCTAGAGACATAGCAGAGGAGGAAAGTAAAAGAAAGGATGTTTTAATTGGAAGTAATAATTCTGCGCAACAAAATTTGCTGGCTCATGAATTAACTGGAGTGTATAAAAACATAGATTCAGTAAATAAAAAAATTGTTGCAGATTTTAAATCGACAGATGATTTTGAACGAGTGAGCGAGTATGTTGTTAGTCTAAAAAAATCTTCTGGAAAATTATTTACAATAAAAAACCAAATTCTCAAATTAAATACTTCTGAAGTAAAAGGAAGGAAATACATTAATGTCAAAAGTTATATAAAGAGTTACTTAAACAGTCTGTCTTATAAAAATTTAGAGATTATAATTGATTTTTCAAATAATCCTCATACTTCCAGAGTACATATTTTTGATTTAGGCATGATACTAGATAATTTTATTATAAATGCTATGGATCAACTAGCAGACAAAATTATATTTAAATTCATAGATGAAGAAAATAGATTAGTTATAACTTCTAATAAGCCATTATCTTCTGAAATAGTAAATAAGGACGATATTTTTAGATTAGGATTTACTACTAAAGAAAATGGAACAGGAGTTGGGATGTACATAATTAGACAAACTTGTAAAAAATTTAAATGGGAAATTAAAGTGGTTTCAAATACGGAAGAAACAAGCTTTATAATTGAATTAGGTGATAATTAGAAAATGCGTAGAGATATTAGTATTATTTGGTTAGAAGATGAGATGGAAGATGCTTTTCACGACTATTTAAAAATAGTAAAACAAGCTATAGAAGATAAAGGTTATCAATTATTAATAGATAATTGTCATTTATGTGAAAGCATTGGAGATGCCAGAAAAGTTTTGGATGATAGTTCTAAAAGAATCGATTTTTTTATATCCGATTTTAATTTAGGAGAAGAATATGCGAATGGTATTGATAATGGTATTGACTTTTTAAGTGATGTAAGAAGTCGAGAAAACTATAAGCAATTTTTTATTCTTTATTCAAAAAATTATGATGAGATAAAGGAGACAGTAATAACAAAAATTAATAAGGAAGATAATCTAGGATTATTAAATAATACTATGATTATCAACTTATCCTCTCCTAGTGATGAAGTAATTAAACGTGAATTTCAGAAAGCCATTGAAATTAGTCTATCAAAATGGGATGAACTAAATGCTCTTAGAGGAGAGTATATGAGTGAAAATGCTGAGATAGAATATGAATTAAAAAAAATATTAAAGGTTGACTTGGCAGATTCTAGAAATTATAAATCTCTCTACGGAGATTTTAAAAATAATCATCTTAGTAAACGTGATAAAACCCTCAACAAATCATTATTGGATGATTGGATGCGAATGATAGATAAACGGAACTCATTAGCTCATTCTAAAGAAGAATTTAATGATGTAAAAGGATATGTGATATCAAATATTGATGATAAAAGTATACAAATTGTAGAAGAGGAAATTAACGAAGAGAGAAAATTATTGATACATCTATCAGAACGAGTGAAAGCATTGGTAAGGTCAAGACCAAAAAGAATAATCAATAATAAACATTGATGATGAAAGTACATAATTGTATAGGAAATTAATAAAGATAGGAAATTGTTGATAAATCCATAGGAGCAAGTAAAAATATGGGTACAAATAGATATTTTTATATCCAATAAAAAGATAAAATACAATTATTTGCAAATTATCAAAATACTACTAATATAACTAACATTTCTAGAAAGCAGGTTACTACATGACAAATTCTGTAAGTTCGAACCGCTCTGAGAAGTACAACATTGCAGCTTTCTTCTCAGATGTTGGGGGAATTGAGCTGATATTTGAATAGACTAACTAGTTCCTAATGGTGTAAATCAATTAGTTTATTAGTATACACGTCAGGCTTATCAGTTAAAACATCCTGATACCTATTTGGTGGTCATGATATTCACAATGTTTAGCCAGAGGATATCCCAGCTGGGGCTTTGGAAACTAATATGAAATACTCTACTTTACTAAAATCTCCACAACCAAGTTCAGTTACATCTGTACTTGGTTTTTCTATCCCTCCCTCTTTCATCCGCCTCCGACTTAATACTTTATTTTAAGTCTTAAAAATGATAAAATAAGACAAACAAACTATAGGAGAACATAATGACTAAAGCAAATTTTGGTGTTGTTGGTATGGCTGTTATGGGCCGTAACCTTGCCCTAAATATCGAATCTCGTGGCTATACTGTTGCCATCTATAACCGCTCAGCAAACAAGACAGAGGACGTCATTGCCTCTCATCCGGAGAAAAATTTTGTGCCAAGCTATGATGTGGAGTCTTTTGTCAACTCTATCGAAAAGCCACGCCGGATTATGCTGATGGTTCAAGCTGGTCCTGGTACAGATGCGACTATTCAGGCCTTACTTCCTCACTTGGATAAGGGTGATATCCTGATTGACGGTGGGAATACTTTCTACAAAGATACCATTCGCCGTAATGAAGAGTTGGCTAACTCTGGTATCAACTTCATCGGTACAGGTGTTTCTGGTGGTGAAAAGGGCGCATTGGAAGGGCCATCTATCATGCCGGGTGGTCAAAAAGAAGCATATGAGTTGGTAGCCGATGTCTTGGAAGAAATCTCTGCCAAAGCTCCTGAAGACGGTGCACCGTGTGTGACCTATATCGGTCCTGATGGCGCAGGTCACTATGTGAAAATGGTTCATAACGGGATTGAATATGGAGATATGCAGCTTATCGCTGAGAGTTATGACCTTATGCAGCACTTGCTGGGCCTTTCAGCTAGTGAAATGGCTGACATCTTCACAGAGTGGAATAAAGGCGAGCTAGACAGCTATCTGATTGAGATTACAGCGGATATCTTGACACGCAAGGACGATGAAGGTCAAGCCGGTCCAATCGTTGACTATATTCTGGACGCGGCTGGCAATAAGGGAACTGGTAAGTGGACCAGTCAATCTTCACTGGATTTAGGTGTGCCACTGCCATTGATTACAGAGTCAGTCTTTGCACGTTACATTTCTACATACAAAGATGAGCGTGTGGCTGCCAGCAAGGTATTGCCAAAACCAGCTGCTTTCACCTTTGAAGGAGACAAGGCAGAGTTGATTGAAAAGATCCGCCAAGCTCTTTACTTCTCAAAAATCATGTCATATGCTCAAGGTTTTGCTCAATTGCGTGTAGCTTCTAAGGAAAACAACTGGAATCTGCCGTTTGGTGAAATTGCTTCTATCTGGCGTGCTGGATGTATTATCCGTGCCCGTTTCTTGCAAAAGATTACAGATGCTTATGGCCGTGATGCTGACCTAGCAAACCTACTCTTGGATGAGTACTTCATGGACATTACGGCTAAGTATCAGCAGGCAGTTCGTGATGTTGTCAGCTTGGCTGTGCAAGCAGGAGTACCGGTGCCAACCTTCTCTAGT
This sequence comes from Streptococcus sp. 27098_8_134, assembly GCF_041431675.1. NCBI lineage: Bacteria > Bacillati > Bacillota > Bacilli > Lactobacillales > Streptococcaceae > Streptococcus > Streptococcus sp. 27098_8_134. The sequence goes on from NZ_JAPVYD010000002.1 coordinate 23,391, forward strand.
GCCATTGCTTACTTTGATAGCTATCGTGCGGAAAATCTGCCAGCTAATCTGATTCAGGCGCAGCGTGATTACTTTGGTGCTCATACATATAACCGTAAAGACAAAGAAGGTACTTACCACTATTCTTGGTACGACGAAAAATAGGATAGGCCTATGGCAAAGCGAATTTTACTAGTAGAAAATGAAAAAAATCTTGCCCGATTTGTGAGTTTGGAACTGCAAAAGGAAAGCTTTCTTGTAGATTTAGCTGAGACTGGTCAAGAGGGGCTAGCTCTGGCTAAAGATGCCGATTATGACTTGCTTCTGCTCAACTATAATCTTCAGGATATGACTGCCAGCGACTTTGCTCAGCAGCTGAGTTTGATTAAGCCAGCGTCCGTCATTATCGTCCTGGCTAGTCGCGAAGAGATTGCAGAGCAGCAGGAAGCAATCCAGCATTTTGCCGTTTCATACGTAGTCAAGCCTTTCATTATCAGTGACTTAGTGGAGCGTGTCTCTGTCATTTTCCGCGGGCGTGACTTTATCGACCAGCACTGCAGCCTCTTGAAAATTCCGACCTCTTATAGGAATCTGCGAGTGGATATTAAAAATCACACGGTTTACCGTGGTGAGGAAGTTATCGCACTGACGCGGCGGGAGTACGATCTGTTGGTGACCCTTATGGGCAGCAATAAGGTCATGAGCCGTGAGCAGCTGCTGGAGCGTGTCTGGAAGTACGAGAGTGCAACGGAGACCAACGTTGTAGATGTTTATATTCGTTATCTGCGCAGTAAAATTGATGTGGAAGGGCAGCCAAGCTATATCAGAACCGTTCGCGGTGTTGGTTATGCCATGCAAGAATAAAAATTCAAAACTCTGTTCTCCTTAGGGAGACGGAGTTTTTTGCGCTTGTTACAGTATTGATAGGAGAAATAATGCGGACTTTCTGATTATTCTATGCAATCGTTTTCGTTGAAATATAGCAAAAATATGTCTCGTAAAAAGGGATTTTAGCCTTTGGAATGCAAAAAAAGAGAAAATATTTTTATAAAAGCCTTTACAAAATAAAAAATCGTGCTATAATAGAAGTATCGACATGCAAACGATTTCACAAAAACGGACTTGTTTGCAAAAAATATAAGGAGGTCTGAATGATGAAAGATTCATTCAAGAACATTTTTAGCTTTGAATTTTGGCAAAAATTCGGTAAAGCTTTGATGGTGGTCGTTGCTGTTATGCCGGCAGCAGGACTGATGATTAGTATCGGTAAATCGATCCCGATGATTAATCCAAATCTAGGTGTTTTAGTCACTATCGGCGGTGTCTTAGAGCAGATTGGTTGGGGGGTTATCGGTAACCTGCATATCCTCTTTGCTTTGGCTATTGGTGGAAGCTGGGCAAAAGAACGCGCAGGCGGTGCCTTCGCAGCAGGTCTGTCCTTTATCCTGATTAACCGTATCACTGGTGTTATGTTTGGTGTTACCAGCGATATGCTCTCAGATAAGGCTGCTGTAGTTAAAACAATGTTTGGCGCATCTATTAAGGTTTCAGATTATTTCATCAGCGTTCTGGAGTCACCAGCTCTGAACATGGGTGTCTTTGTCGGAATTATCGCTGGTTTTGTTGGAGCGACAGCTTATAACAAATACTATAATTTCCGTAAATTACCGGATGCCTTGTCATTCTTCAATGGTAAGCGTTTTGTACCTTTCGTTGTTATCTTGCGCTCAGTAATCGTAGCAATTGTTTTGTCATTCGTATGGCCAGTTGTTCAATCAGGTATCAACAGCTTTGGTATTTGGATTGCTAACTCACAAGATACTGCACCAGTTTTGGCACCATTCATCTATGGTACTCTGGAACGTCTCTTGCTTCCGTTTGGTTTGCACCACATGTTGACCATTCCAATGAACTACACAGAACTAGGCGGTGTTTATCACGTTATTACTGGTTCTGGTGCGGGAACAACTGTAGCTGGTCAAGACCCTCTATGGTTGGCTTGGGTAACTGACTTGGTTGGTACGAAATCAGCTGATCCTTCTACTTACCAACACTTGCTTGATACAGTTCATCCAGCTCGATTCAAGGTTGGTCAGATGATTGGTTCATTCGGTATCCTTATGGGGGTAGCGGCGGCTATCTATCACAATGTGGATGCTGACAAGAAGCACAAATACAAAGGTATGATGATTGCGACTGCTTTGGCAACCTTCTTGACAGGGGTTACTGAGCCAATCGAGTACATGTTCATGTTCGTTGCAACACCGCTGTATATCATCTATGCATTTGTACAAGGTGCTGCGTTTGCAATGGCTGACATCGTTAACCTTCGTGTGCACTCATTCGGTTCTATCGAATTCTTGACCCGTACTCCTATGGCCATCAATGCTGGCTTGGGAATGGATATCATCAACTTCATTTGGGTAACTATCCTATTTGGTGTTGTGATGTACCTCATTTCTAACTTCATGATCAAGAAGTTCAACTATGCAACTCCAGGACGTAACGGTAACTATGAAACAGCAGATGGTTCAGATGAAGCTTCTTCATCAGAGTCAACTGGCGGTAAAGTTGCTGAAGCTTCTCAAGCAGTAAATGTTATCAATCTTCTGGGTGGTCGCGCTAATATTGTAGATGTAGATGCATGTATGACTCGTCTGCGTGTGACTGTCAAAGATGCTGAAAAAGTTGGAACAGAAGAACAGTGGAAAGCTGAAGGCGCTATGGGCTTAGTTATGAAAGGTCAAGGCGTTCAAGCTATCTACGGACCAAAAGCTGACGTTCTCAAATCTGATATTCAAGACTTGTTGGATTCTGGTGAAGTGATTCCTGAAACACTTCCTAGCCAAAAAGCAGAATCAGCAGCTGCCGAAGTTACTTACAAAGGTGTGACTGAGGAAGTTGAAACTGTTGCGGACGGTCAAGTCATTGACTTGGTAAATGTTAAAGATCCAGTATTCTCACAAAAAATGATGGGTGACGGATTTGCAGTTGAGCCTGAAAATGGTAAGATTTATTCACCAGTTGCTGGTACAGTAACTAGCGTCTTCCCTAGCAAGCACGCTATCGGTCTTGTGACAGATAACGGCTTAGAAGTCTTGGTACATATTGGTTTGGAAACTGTTAGCCTTGAAGGTAAACCTTTCGAAGTTCATGTTTCAGAAGGTCAAAAAGTTGCAGCTGGAGATCTCCTAGTCACGGCTGACTTGGAAGCGATCAAGGAAGCAGGACGTGAAACTTCAACAATCGTAGTCTTCACAAATGCAGCAGCTATCAAGTCTGTAACAGTAGAAAAACTTGGTCAAGCATCTGCTAAGACAGTTGTTGCTAAGGTTGAATTGTAATATAGAAAAGAGAAATCATGGCAAAATTCCTGACATTAAATACTCATAGTTGGATGGAAGAAGAGCAAGCAACTAAGCTTAATCAGCTTGCAGAACGCATTCTTCAAGAAAAATATGATGTCATTTGCCTGCAGGAAGTCAATCAACTAACGGAGTCTGAACAGGTTGTTCAGGCTCCTTTCTATCAGGCGGTTGAAGGAGCGATTGCGATTCATCAAGACAACTTTGCTCTATGTCTGGTAGAAAAGTTGGCTGAGGCAGGACTGGACTATCATTGGTCCTGGGCCTATAATCATATTGGGTTTGATATTTACAACGAAGGAGTGGCAATCCTATCCAGAAAACCACTAGCTCCTAGAGAAGTTCTGGTATCAGAGGCTAATGATCCTAGGGATTACCATACCCGCAAGGTCTTGCTAGCTGAGACTGAGGTAGAAGGTCAATTGCTAACAATTGCCTCCTGCCATCTGTCTTGGTGGGACAAAGGCTTCCAGGGGGAATGGGCTAAGCTTGAAGCAGAGCTTCTCAAGGTTAAAACTCCTCTGGTCCTCATGGGCGATTTCAACAATCCAGTCGGCCAGCAAGGCTACCAGACTATCTTAGCCAGTCCGCTGAAGCTGCAGGATAGTCATGCCGTTGCGAGAGAAGCTATCGGAGAGGCGACAGTAGAAGGTACTATTGCAGGCTGGGATGACAATAAGCACGCTCTGAAGATAGATTATGTTTTCACTAGCCAAGGGATGGACGTTGAGCGTTCCGCTGTCGTCTTTGACGGGAAAGAAACCCCTGTTGTCAGTGACCACTTTGGTTTAGAAGTGCAAGTGACTTTATAATGGTAAAAAGATGAGGCAAGACTGTGAATACAACAGATTGCCTCTCTTTTTCTTTTTGATAAACATATTTTTAGGGCAAAATGGTGAAATATTACCCTCCAAACGGCTGTCTTTTGTTATTCTTGAAAACGTGTTATAATGAAGTATTAGGATTCTAGGAGGAAATGGTATGCGTTGTCCGAAATGTGGTGGGAATAAATCAAGTGTAGTTGATAGCAGACAGGCAGAAGATGGGAATACGATCCGCCGCCGCCGTGAGTGTGAGGAATGTCAGCACCGTTTCACGACCTACGAGCGCGTCGAAGAGAGAACCCTAGTGGTTGTCAAAAAGGACGGGACACGCGAGCAATTTTCTCGGGATAAGATTTTTAACGGTATTATTCGCTCCGCTCAAAAACGGCCAGTATCTAGTGACGAAATAGAGGAGATTGTCAACCGAATCGAGCAAAAAGTCCGCAGTCAGAGCGACAATGAAATCAATAGTGAATATATTGGATCCTTAGTCATGGATGAACTGGCCGAGCTGGATGAAATCACCTACGTTCGTTTCGCCAGTGTTTACCGGAGTTTCAAGGATGTGGGGGAACTTGAAAGCTTGCTCAAGCAGATTACCAAGGGGTCCAAGAAGAAAAAGGACAAATAAATGAAACCAAACCATCAGTTTTCTTTCTTGCGTAATAATGCAGTCAGCCCAGATATTGCTATCTTGACCAAGCTCTATCTGCCGATTCTGGGGAGAGAAGCGGTAACACTTTATCTTTATCTGCTGTCTTTTGGGGATAATGGACAAAAGCAGCACCTCTTCAGTCAGATTCTCAATCATTTAGATTTTGGACTTAATATTTTGGAAGAAAGTTTTGAGCGTTTAGCGGCGATTAAGCTAGTTGACCTTTATCAAACAGATGACCTTTATCTTATTCAACTCCACCCGACCTTAACGGCGGAGGAATTTTTCAGCCATAATGTGTACAGCCGACTCTTGGAAAAGAAAATCGGCGAAGCTGCTGCAGATGCCCTGCGACCAAAAAATCCTAGTGGAGAGAAATTGGTTAAGCCTTTTATGCAGGTGTTTGGTATGGAAGCTGAGCAGCCAAGGGCAGTGCGAAAGGCCAATGATTTTGACTTGGAGTATTTCAAGCAACGGATGGCTCAGGACAATCTTCGCTTTGCCAATGAAAAGGAAGATTTGTTAGAATTGTTTGCAATTGCTGAGCAGAAAAAGTGGACTTGGTATGAGACCTATGTCTTGGCTAGAGAAACTGCTGTTTCTCAGGTCATTTCTACTAAGAGGATGAAGCAAAAGCTAGCTCAGAAGCCAGCAGAAGGTCAGTTTTCTAAGCAAGAGCAGTCTATTATCCAAGAAGCGAAACGAACATCGCCAATGGTCTTCCTGGCAGAAATCAAAAAAACCCGTCAGGCTGCTATTACGAGGACGGAGAGAAAGCTTTTGCTAGATTTAGCTGAATTAGGCCTTTTGGACGAGGTTATCAACGTAATCTTGCTCTTAACCTTTAATAAGGTGGATTCAGCCAATCTCAATGAAAAGTATGCCCTCAAGGTAGCCAATGATTTTTCTTATCAAAAGGTGACGACAGCTGAGGAAGCTGTCTTGAAAATCCGTGAGCGCAACCAGCAGTCCCAGAACCGTCCAGCTAAATCTGGACAAGGCTCTACCAAGAGCAACGTACCTGACTGGAGTCAGCCAAATTATAAAAACGAAACGAGTGCAGAGAAGCAGGCCGAGCTAGAAGAGCAGAAACGTCGGCTCTTAGCCAAACTTGAAGGAGGAGGCGAATAAATGGAGAAAATAGGACAGAATATGCCTCATATGAATAGGGTGCGGCAGTTTGACTATCAGGAGCTGGTCAAGCAAATCATGGCGGACCCAGATGTGGCAGCCTTTATCCAGCAGGAAAAGCTGACCCAAGCTGAGATTCAGCGCAGTGTCTCCAAGTTTAACCAGTATATTACGGAGCGCAACCGCTTTTTGCTGGGGGATGAGACCTATATTGCCAAGGGTTATAAGCCAATCTTGGTGAAGAATGAAGGCTATGCGGATGTTGCCTATGAAGAGACGCCAGAGTTGATTGAGCAGGAGAGACAGGAGGCCATTAGAAGCCGTCTCAATCTTATCAGCCTACCAGCCAGTCTCAAGGAGGCCAGTCTGGCACAGGTGGATCTGGATGATGTTGGTCGCTACAAGGCTTTTGAACTGTTGACCAACTTCGTTGCTGAGTTTCCACATTATCAGAAGGCTGTTTATCTCTACGGCGATTTTGGTGTCGGAAAAAGCTACATGATGGCTGCTCTGGCGCATGATTTGTCAGAAAAACGCAGTGTTTCAACGACACTGCTTCACTATCCAAGCTTTGTTTTGGATGTTAAGAATGCGATCAGTTCCGGCTTGGTCAAGGAGAAGATTGACCAGGTCAAGACGGCTCAAGTGCTGATTTTGGACGATATCGGTGCAGAGCAGTCTAGCCCCTGGATGCGCGATGAGATTTTGCAGGTCATTCTCCAGCACCGTATGCAGGAAAATCTGCCAACTTTCTTTACTTCTAACTTTAGTTTTTCGGATTTAGAGCGTCACTTTGCCAGCTCTAAGAATGGCGATGAGACTTGGCAGGCCAAGCGAGTTATGGAGCGGATTAAATTTCTGGCTCAGGAGGTACGCCTAGAAGGAGAGAACCGCCGATGAATGAAACAATTAACTTGATGAATGCTCATACGTCTGTTCGCCGCTTTACGGAGGAGCAGATTTCGGATAAGGAATTACGTGCCATCATTGATGCTGGGCGAGCAGCGTCCAGCTGGAAGAATTTCCAGTCCTATTCTATCATTGTGGTACGAAGCAAAGAGAAAAAAGAAGCCCTCTTTGACTTGGTGCCCCAAGAAGCCATTCGGCAGTCTTCAGCCTTCCTGCTTTTTGTTGGAGACCTCAATCGTGCCCAAAAAGGCGTTCACATGCATACGGAAGACTTTTATCCTAAGGGGCCGGAGAATCTCCTGATTAGCTCAGTAGATGCTGCTTTAGCGGGTCAAAATACTCTCTTAGCAGCTGAAAGTTTGGGTTATGGCGGAGTAATCATTGGACTGGTTCGTTATGCTGCTAGTCAAATAGCAGAGCTTTTCAAGTTGCCGGACTACACTTATCCAGTCTTTGGGATTGCTCTGGGAACTCCCAACCAGAACCATGCAGTTAAGCCACGTCTGCCTTATGAAGCAGTAGTCTTTGAGGAAGAATATCGTGAACAGGATGATTCAGTTATTCAAGCCTATGACCGCGTTCAGACTGAATATGCCGGCGAGCGAGCTAAGGAAACCTGGAGTCAGCGCCTAGCTGCCCAATTTGGTCAGGAGCCTAATCAAGCTATCAACCAACTGTTCAAAGAAAAGAAATTAGAAAAATAGGGCGGAGTTTGGCTCTGTCCTAAAGAATGAAAGAGGAAAAACATGGCCTTACCAACTATTGCCATTGTCGGCCGTCCTAATGTCGGCAAATCAACGCTCTTCAATCGGATTGCCGGTGAGCGGATTTCCATTGTGGAAGATGTTGAAGGGGTGACCCGCGACCGAATCTATGCGACCGCAAACTGGCTCAACCGTAAGTTTAGTATTATTGATACGGGCGGAATTGACGATGTTGACGCGCCTTTTATGGAGCAAATCAAACACCAGGCTGAGATCGCTATGGACGAAGCGGATGTCATCGTTTTTGTCGTGTCTGGCAAGGAAGGTATTACGGATGCGGACGAGTATGTGGCTCGCATGCTCTATAAGACTCATAAGCCGATTATTTTAGCGGTCAACAAGGTGGACAATCCCGAAATGCGCAATGAGATTTTTGATTTCTATGCGTTGGGCTTGGGTGATCCATTCCCGGTTTCCTCAGTCCACGGGATTGGTACAGGGGATGTTCTTGATGCGATCGTTGAAAATCTGCCAAATGAAGAAGTGGCTGAAAATCCTGATATGATTAAGTTTAGCTTGATTGGCCGTCCTAATGTCGGCAAGTCTAGCTTGATCAATGCCATCTTGGGGGAAGACCGAGTCATTGCTAGTCCAGTGGCTGGTACAACGCGTGACGCTATTGATACGGTCTTTACAGACAGTGAAGGTCAGGAATTTACCATGATCGACACGGCTGGTATGCGCAAGTCAGGCAAGGTCTATGAAAATACGGAAAAATACTCTGTCATGCGGGCCATGCGGGCCATTGATCGCTCAGATGTCGTTCTGATGGTGCTGAATGCCGAAGAAGGAATTCGTGAGTACGACAAGCGAATCGCTGGCTTTGCCCATGAAGCTGGAAAAGGAATGATCATCGTCGTCAATAAGTGGGATACGCTAGAAAAAGATAACCATACCATGAAAGACTGGGAAGAAGATATCCGAGACCAGTTCCAGTATTTGTCTTATGCGCCAATTATCTTTGTCTCTGCCCTGACCAAGCAGCGTCTCCATAAGCTGCCGGACATGATTAAGCAAATCAGTCAGAGTCAGAATACCCGTATTCCCTCTGCGGTCCTCAATGATGTTATCATGGATGCTATCGCGATTAATCCGACACCGACTGACAAGGGCAAGCGTCTCAAGATTTTTTATGCGACTCAGGTAGCGACCAAACCGCCAACTTTTGTCATCTTTGTCAACGAAGAAGAACTCATGCATTTCTCTTACCTGCGTTTCTTGGAAAATCAAATCCGCAAGGCCTTTATTTTTGAAGGAACCCCGATTCACTTGATTGCAAGGAAGCGGAAGTAGAGTTGTAAAACAGCAATTTGACAAACATACGTTTATATGCAAAAATGAAAGTAAGCATAAGAGCTTGCTTTTCTTTTTTTATGTCGAAAGTATGGTATAATGGTGAGATAAATGTAAGGTGGTAATTATGGCAAAATTAATTCCTGGAAAGATTCGGACAGAAGGAATAAACTTAGCCGAAGCTGGAAAAATTGAAATTATAGAAGCCAAGGATTCTTTTTTATACACTCGGATTGATGAACAAAATTTACGGTATAGTTTAAATGATGATGCTATTTTTTGTTCCTGCGATTTTTTTAAAAAGAAAAAATACTGTGCTCATTTAGCTGGTTTAGAATATTTTCTAAAAAATGATATAGATGGTAAGACTTTTTTGGAAAATATGGAGAAAAAAGAAACTTCACAGCAGGAAACAAAAAAATTAGTATCTTTCGGAAGTTTATTTCTAGATAAAATCTTTTCTGAAAAATCTAAAGAGGATATTCGATATGAATTATCTGCTTTTGGTCAAGAAGATGATTACCTTGGACATATTCTTTGGACTCTGAGAATTTCGCGTTTGCCAGATGAACGTTCTTATGTCATTCGAGATATTTTATCTTTTTTGAGGACCATGGTAAAAAAAGGATATTATCAAATTGGAAAAAGCTATTATGAATCAATTAGCTTTGAAGAATTTGATGAGGCTAGTCAGGAACTCCTCATTTTTTTACAGGGGTTAGTAAAGGATTGCCAAGGAAAAGAATCCAATTTAATTTTTCCAAATACAGGACGTAATTTATTTTTTCCTGCAAGTCTATTTGAAGAAGGCGTCAATCTATTAATGAATCTCACTTCATTCCAGTTGGAATGTGGCTTCTATAGTTATAGAGAAGTTATGTTTCAGGATTTTCATGAGGATGCTGGGATTTATCAGTTTAAGGTTGAAGAAAATGCCGATTACTTTGAATTAACGGTTTCAGAAAAGAACTATAAAATGTTATATGATGGTCAGTATATTTTATCTGGCAATACCCTTTACCAATTAAATCATAAACAAATCATTTTAATAAAAGCATTAAGAGATTTACCTATAGCCCAAGACGGGGAAAAGCATTTGCAGTTTGATGGGGCTGATAAAGCTAAACTAGCAAGCAGTTTGTCCATGTTTAGTGAAGTAGGTCGAGTTGTAGCACCGAAATCACTAATGATACACGAATTTACGCCTCACTTTAGTTTTGACATAGCGGAAAATCGGGAAATCGTTTTAACACTCCTTTTTGAATTTGAGGATAGAAAGATAAGGAGTAGAGAAGAACTAGAAAAATTACCTTATGCTAGTGATTTTAATCATGAGCAAGACATTTTTAAAACGATGCTATCTAATGGTTTTTCTGACAATTTTGTCAGTCGACGGTTACCTCTGAAATCGGAGGAGATTTATCATTTCTTTTCTGAAGTTATTCCGTCATTTAGAAAATTGGGTAAGGTTTGGTTATCTGATCAATTGCAGGAGATAGGAGCTTCTACAAAGCCAGATGTTTCAGTTCAACTTAATGGTGGTCTTTTAGATATTAGTTTTGATTTTGCGGGTATTGAGCAGTCTGAGATAGATTCTGCACTAAATTCTTTATTTTTGGAGAAAGATTATTTTATCAGTAAAACTGGGAAAGTTTTAATTTTTGATGAAGAGACCAAGGAGATGAGTCGGACTTTGCAGCAGCTGCGGAGTAAGCGGACTAAAAATGGCTTCATTCAGACCAGCAGTCTGGCAGCTTATCAACTGGCAGAGTTTTTTAAGGGCAAGGATAGGGTACAGTTTTCAAAAGATGTACAGCAGCTGGCCTTTGACCTGACTCACCCAGAGGAATTCCCTCTTCCTGAGCTACAAGTCAAGGCTGACCTTCGGGATTACCAAGAGACGGGTGTCAAGTGGCTATCCATGCTGGATAAGTATGGCTTCGGTGGCATCTTGGCTGACGATATGGGACTAGGGAAAACCCTGCAGACAATTTCTTTTCTGAGTTCGCGTATAGATGACTCTAAGAAAGTCTTAATCTTGGCGCCATCCAGCCTGATTTACAACTGGAGCGATGAGTTTGCTAAATTTGCTCCGCATTTGGATGTGGCGGTGGTGTATGGTCTGAAAAATGTTCGTGATGAGCTGATTGCGGAGAAGCATCAGATTACCATTACCAGCTATGCTTCCTTCAGGCAGGATGTGGAAGAATACAAGGACAACCACTTCCAGTATCTGATTTTGGATGAGGCTCAGGTCATGAAGAATGACCAGACCAAGATTGCCCAGTATTTGCGGGATTTTGAAGTGGAGCATACTTATGCCCTTTCTGGGACGCCGATTGAGAATAATCTGGGAGAACTTTGGTCTATTTTCCAGATTGTCATGCCAGGACTTTTGCCGAGCAAAAAAGAATTTTTAAAACTGCCGGCTGAGAAAGTCGCCCGTTATATCAAACCATTTGTCATGCGGCGCAAGAAAGAAGATGTGCTGCAGGAATTGCCAGATTTGATTGAAGTAGCTTATCGCAATGAATTGGCAGATAGCCAGAAGACTATTTATCTGGCTCTGCTCAAACAAATGCAGGACAGAATTATCCATGCGACAGAAGATGAAATCAACCGCAGCAAGATAGAGATTCTGTCAGGTCTTATGCGCCTCCGTCAGATCTGTGATACTCCGAAGCTGTTTATGGAAGATTACGAGGGCGAGAGCGGTAAGCTGGAAAGTTTGCGGGAATTACTTGAACAGATACAAGATGGTAATCGTCGTGTCCTCATATTTTCACAATTTCGTGGTATGCTGGATATTATCGAGAGTGAGCTGGACAAGATGGGCATGGAGTCCTTTAAGATTACAGGCTCTACTCCAGCCAAGGAGCGTCAGGACATGACAACTGCCTTCAATGACGGCCAGCGTTCAGCCTTTCTGATCTCCCTCAAGGCTGGAGGTGTCGGTCTCAATCTGACTGGTGCTGACACAGTTATCTTGGTTGACCTCTGGTGGAATCCAGCGGTTGAAGCCCAGGCCATAGGCCGTGCCCACCGTATCGGTCAGGAGCGCAATGTCGAAGTCTATCGGATGATTACACGAGGCACGATTGAAGAGAAGATACAGGAGTTGCAGGAGAGCAAGCGCAATCTGGTTTCGACTATTCTGGACGGAGCAGAAGCCAAATCCAGTCTCTCTGTGGAGGAAATTCGAGAAATTCTGGGAATTTCGGCAGAATAGCTTGAAAAATAGCCTGAATAGTTTATAATAATGAAGGGTTGAAAGGAAAAAGATATGACTGATAAACAATTTCCTCTGGTGTCAGATGATGAAATCATGCTGACGGAAATGCCGCATATGAATCTTTATGATGAACTGGATCTCATTAGCAACATTACCGGAGACTATACAGACCGTAATTATTTGGAATGGATGCCGATCGTGGACTCCAACAGGCATGCTCCCATCGCTGCCAGTCAGGCTATCAGAAGACCGCTGCAAAAGCAGTCTGCTTTCAAGGATTTTAAAAAGCCGATTGATAAGAAAGATCCAGCTATCCGTTATGCTGAGCAGGCACGCGAGGAGGCTCGGGCAGATTTGAAAAAGAAGCGTTCAGCGTCTTATCTGACCAGCGACCTTCCGACTAAGGTCCGCAGCAGAAAGCTTCCAACAGCTTCTAATGCGGAAAGACCGAAGCCAACAGCCCCTTTTCAGAAGAATACATCGGGCGAATTTACGAAGTTTGGCGATAGGCTTCAGCAGGATAACTATATTTTGGCAGATATTCAGCCTGAGTATAGCAGCCCTCAGCCACAGGAGCCGGAAGAAAAGCCTAAGAAGAACAATTATGATTTTTTAAAAACCAGTCAGATCTATAATCAGGATAGAGCTAAGGAGGAGCAGTTGAAGCATTCCAAGGCTCAGGAACTGAATTTGACAGGCTTGGACAGCGAATAAAGCTGGCTTGCTCGAGTCTTTTCTGCCTGCAATTTTCTGATGTATAAAGGAAATTGCTAGTTGATTATGTAAATGTAAAATCTATCTGCATATAACATCCATCATCGGTTGAAAAAGACCGATGCTAGAAGCTAGGACTTACTGATTGGTCCGGCTTCTTTGGTGTTTTGGCGGTGCCTAAAAGCTTGTAAAGAAAGAAAATCCCTGCGGGCTGATGAGGGTCTGCGGATATTTTCCTCTTTGAACTTGCTTTTATGGCCTAGTATCTTAAGGAGTAATCATGACGAAAACCTATCATTTTATCGGGATTAAGGGCTCTGGTATGAGCGCTTTGGCTTTGATGCTGCACCAGATGGGCCATAAGGTTCAGGGCAGTGATGTTGATAAATATTATTTCACTCAGCGCGGTCTGGAGCAGGCTGGCATTTCCATCCTGCCTTTTGATGAAAAGAATATCCAGCCAGACTTCGAAATCATTGCCGGCAATGCCTTTCGTCCAGATAACAATGTAGAAATTGCCTATGCAGACGCAAATGGTATTGGCTATAAACGGTACCATGAGTTTTTAGGTAGCTTCATGCGTGACTTTGTCAGCTTGGGAGTGGCTGGTGCCCACGGGAAGACCTCTACAACGGGTATTCTCTCCCATGTTCTGTCCAATATCACGGATACTAGCTATCTGATTGGCGATGGTACAGGCCGTGGTTCTGCCAATGCCAAGTATTTTGTCTTTGAGTCAGACGAGTACGAGCGTCATTTCATGCCTTATCATCCGGAATATTCGATCATTACCAATATCGACTTTGACCATCCGGATTATTTCACGAGTCTGGAAGATGTCTTTAACGCTTTCAATGACTATGCCAAGCAGATTACCAAAGGACTCTTCATTTATGGAGAAGACGAGCAGCTACGCCGGATTACGTCCAATGCCCCGATTTACTACTATGGCTTCAAGGAAGAGGGCAATGACTTTGTTGCTCACGATCTCTTGCGTTCTACCAGCGGTTCAGGCTTTAAAGTTTCTTTCCGAGGGCAAGAGCTGGGTGAGTTCCAGATTCCAAGCTTTGGCCGCCACAACATTATGAATGCGACAGCAGTAATCGGTCTCTTGTATACTGCAGGTCTTGATCTGAATCTAGTTCGGGAACATCTCAAGACCTTTGGCGGGGTTAAGCGCCGCTTTACAGAGAAAATTGTCAACGAAACAGTTATCATTGATGACTTTGCTCACCATCCGACGGAAATTATTGCGACTCTGGATGCAGCACATCAGAAGTATCCAAGCAAGGAAATCGTGGCAATTTTCCAACCGCATACCTTCACTCGGACTATTGCTCTCTTGGACGAATTTGCGGAAGCCCTCAATCAGGCTGACTCAGTCTATTTAGCTCAGATTTACGGTTCTGCGCGTGAGGTGGACAAGGGTGATGTTAAGGTAGAAGATCTGGCTGAAAAGATTGTGAAGCGGGCCAAGGTTATTGATGTGGATAATGTTTCTCCGCTTCTTGACCACGATAATGCCGTCTACGTCTTTATGGGAGCTGGTGACATCCAGACCTATGAATATTCCTTTGAACGTCTCCTGTCCAATCTGACCAGCAACGTTCAGTAGGAGGAGACTTGATGGAAGCACCGATTCGAATCAGACAGGCTGACTTGAGCGACTGGGAAGAAATTCTTGCAATCGAGCAGCTGAATTTTCCAGCAGCAGAAGCAGCCAGTTCAGAAGTTCTCAAAGAGCGGATTGAGCAGATTCCAGATACTTTTTTGCTAGCAGAGCTGCATGGTCAGCTGGCGGGCTATATTGTTGGACCAGCTGTTCAGGCGCGATATTTGACAGATGACCTCTTCAGCAAGGTGGGTGCTAATTCTCCAGAAGGTGGCTTCATTGCCGTCCAAAGTCTGTCCGTCCATCCTGATTTTCAGAGGCAGGGGGTCGGAACCTTGTTGCTTGCAGCTCTCAAGGAGACAGCTGTTCAGCAAAATCGACAGGGCATTAGCCTAACCTGTCATGATGAGCTGATACCTTATTATGAGATGAATGGTTTCGTCCACGAAGGGATTTCTGACTCAACTCATGGTGGAGCCGTCTGGTCTGATATGGTGTGGGAAAATCCCAATTTTAAGGAGAAGTGATGATTATCCGTCAAGCTCAAATGGCTGACTTAGATGCCATTTATGCTATCGAATTGGAAAATTTCAGTCCAGAAGAGGCTGTTAGCCGAGAAAGTCTAGCAGCTCATATCCAAACCCTATCTTCGACTTTTTTGGTGGCGGAAAAGGATGGTAAGATTCTAGGCTATCTGGAGGGACCTGTCTGTCCAGAACGTTATTTAAAGGATATTTCCTTTACAGAGGAGATTGAAGATTATGGTCATCTGGACGGCGGCTTTATCTCATTGACCAGCCTTTCTATCTCGAAGGATGCTCAGGGGATGGGGGTCGGTCGCAAGCTATTGGTAGCTATGAAAGAGATTGCTATAGCAGATGAACGCCATGGCATCAATTTGACCTGTCATGATTACCTAATCGCTTACTACGAGAAGCATGCTTTTGTAAATGAAGGTTTGTCACAATCAACTTACGCAGGTGCTACTTGGTTTGATATGGTCTGGGAAAACCCTAGTCTCAAACTGCAAAAAAACCAATAATAAGCTAGAAAATCCTACTCTTATTGCATTTATCTGACTTTTAAGATATAATGTTAGGGATTATGATGAAGGAGGTCAAATTTTTGACTGAAAAATCACAAGACAAAGAGAAGAATCTGAGCTTTAAAGAGCAGATTTTGAAAGACTTAGCTGGAGAAAAGGAAGAACAAACTCCCTCTTCAACTAGCCAATCAGAAGCGGACGCTGCTTCTGCAAAAGAAACAGCAGCTGCGGAGGACTTTGAAGCTAGACCAGCTTCGGTAGATGTTTCCTACAAGGTTGCAGAGAATGAAAAGGCTCACCCTCAGGTCTATGGCCGAGTGGATGAGGAAGATAAGAAGCCCAATGAGGTTCTATCTCGGGCTAATCGGGCCAACAACACGGTCAAGAAAAAACGTCAAAACACCTTAGCCCGCAGGATTATGACAACGGTTTTGCTGATTGTCCTGCTGGGACTTGTGGTCACAGGAGTTGTCGGCTATACTTATGTATCTTCAGCTCTTAAACCTGTTGATGCAAACGCAACAGAGTATGTGACGGTTGAAGTACCAGAAGGTTCAAGCTCTAAGCAAATTGGGGAAATCCTCGAGAAAAAGGGGCTGATTAAAAATGCCCAAGTTTTTAGTCTCTATTCTAAGATTAAAAGCTTTAACAATTACCAGTCCGGCTATTACAATCTCCAGAAGAGTATGGATCTAGATACCATTGCTCGTCAGCTTCAGGAAGGTGGAACGGATACGCCGCAACCACCAGTTGTTGGTAAGGTTACTATTCCTGAAGGCTATACACTGGAGCAGATTGCAGAGGCTGTGACGGTTAATGCAGCTGCAACTTCTAAGAAGACTAGTAAGACACCTTTTAGTAAGGACGATTTCCTAGCTAAGGTACAGGATGAAGCTTTCATTTCCAAGATGGCGGCTAAATATCCACAGCTGCTGGGCACTTTGCCAAGTAAGGACAGTGGAGTCAAGTATCGCTTAGAAGGTTACCTCTTCCCTGCCACTTATAACTATGGTGAGGATGCGGATTTGGAAAGCTTGATTGACCAGATGTTGGGCGCAATGAATACCAATCTGTCTTCTTACTACTCTACTATTGAAGCGAAGAACCTAACGGTTAATGAAGTTCTGACACTTGCTTCTCTGGTAGAAAAAGAAGGTTCAACAGACCAAGATCGCAAAGATATTGCCAGCGTCTTTTACAATCGTCTCAATCAAGCGATGCCGCTTCAGAGTAATATCGCTATCCTTTATGCTCAAGGCAAGCTAGGAAAGAAAACGACTCTGAAAGAGGACGCTGAGATTGATACCAATATTGACTCGCCTTTCAATGTCTATAAAAAAGAAGGGCTTATGCCTGGACCAGTTGATAGTCCCAGCCTATCTGCTCTGGAGGCTACCATTAATCCAAGTAAGACGGACTACCTCTACTTTGTGGCAAATGTTGAAACAGGCGCTGTTTACTTCGCCAATACTTATGAGGAACACGCTAAAAATGTTGAGGAGCATGTCAACAGCAAGCTCACTCAATCCAGCAGCAGTTCTAATTAGACTGTTGTCATTGCAGATAAGAGAAAGCTAGTGCATTTAGTTCTAGCTTTCTCAGTCCTGCTATATAAAAAAGGGACTGATACAGACTTGTCTCAGCCTCTTGTTTTAGTTTTAAAATAAAAGAAAATAAAAGAAAAGAGAAAAAATGGCTGAAAAAACTTATCCTATGACCCTAGAGGAAAAGGAAAAACTAGAAAAAGAATTAGAAGAATTGAAATTGGTGCGTCGTCCAGAAGTGGTAGAACGTATTAAGATTGCCCGCTCCTACGGCGATTTGTCCGAAAACAGTGAATACGAAGCTGCAAAGGACGAACAGGCTTTTGTGGAAGGACAGATTTCTAGTCTGGAAACCAAGATCCGCTACGCTGAGATTGTAAACAGTGATGCTGTAGCCAAGGACGAGGTAGCTATCGGCAAAACAGTTACCATTCAAGAAGTAGGCGAAAGCGAAGAGGAAGTCTACATTATCGTTGGTTCTGCTGGTGCAGATGCTTTCGCAGGCAAGGTATCCAATGAAAGCCCAATTGGTCAAGCTCTAATTGGCAAGAAAACAGGCGATACTGCAACAGTCGAAACACCGGTTGGCAGCTACGACGTTAAAATTATCAAGGTTGAAAAAACCGTTTAATAAATACCAAAAGGAACTGGCTGGAAGACTGGTTCTTTTTTCGTTTCTTTTAAGACAGAGAGTATAGGATAGATAAGAAGAGCAGGGGAAAAATAGAGAAAAGACAGATGGTTATGCTATAATGAGAATAAGCTAGAAAAGTAGGAGAACTGTATGCAAGAGCAAGATATTTATGGGAAATATGGGGCCTACCTGCCCAAGATTTTAGAGGATCTTAGTCAGCGTATTCAAGAGGCTAATGATCGAGTCAAGCAGGAAACAGGGCAGAAGCTTTTTGAGCATTTTAATGCACGGATCAAGCAGGCAGCCAGTATGGAAGAGAAATGTCAACGCAAGAATCTGCCTAGGGTGCCAGAGTCAGCCCTGAAAGAAATTCGTGATGCGATTGGGATTAGGATTGTTTGCGGTTTTATTGAGGACATCTATCAGACTATTGAGGTGCTTCGTCAGCTGGAGGGCTGTGAGATTGTTCTGGAAAAAGACTATATCCGAGCTGCCAAGCCTAATGGCTATCGCTCCTACCACTTGATATTAGAGGTTGAGACTCCTTACGAGGACTGTCATGGTCAAAATCCCG
Organism: Streptococcus sp. 27098_8_134; assembly: GCF_041431675.1. Classification (NCBI taxonomy): domain Bacteria; kingdom Bacillati; phylum Bacillota; class Bacilli; order Lactobacillales; family Streptococcaceae; genus Streptococcus; species Streptococcus sp. 27098_8_134. The sequence continues at coordinate 41,666 of NZ_JAPVYD010000002.1, forward strand.
GCCGCTATTTTGTAGAAATCCAGCTTCGGACCATTGCTATGGATTCTTGGGCCAGCTTAGAGCATCAGATGAAGTACAAGCATGAGATTAAAGACAGCAAGCGGATTGTCCGCGAGCTGAAACGTTGTGCGGATGAGCTGGCTTCTTGTGATGTGACCATGCAGACCATCCGCAATTTGATTCGAGAAAGTGAGTGAGATGATGAAGATTTTATTAGCTGAAGATGAGCAGCAGCTGTCCCGCGTCTTGGAAACAGCGATGATCCATGAAGGCTATCACGTTGATACAGCCTTTGATGGGCAGGAGGCTGTGGACTTAGCCAAGGAAAATGCCTATGATTTGATGATTCTGGATATCATGATGCCGGTCAAGACAGGTATTGAAGCGCTGAAAGAAATCCGCCAAACCGGCAATACTACCCACGTCATCATGCTGACAGCTATGTCAGAGGTAGATGACAAGGTTACAGGGCTGGATGCCGGTGCAGATGATTATCTGACCAAGCCCTTCTCTCTGAAAGAGCTTCTGGCTCGCCTGCGCTCCATGTCCAGACGGGTAGCAACTTTTACTCCCAATTTACTGCGGATTGGCCAAACCAGCCTTAATGTCGGAGAGCATGAACTCATTAGCTCCAACTCAATTCGCTTAGCCGGTAAGGAATCTAAAATGATGGAATTTCTCATGCTTAATGCCCAGAAGAGTCTTTCTACTCAGGAAATCTTCCGTCATGTTTGGTCCAAAGACGAGGATGAGGATTTGGACGAAGGCTTCGTCTGGATTTATATTTCCTATTTGCGCCAGAAGCTGAAGGCTATTCATGCTGACCTTGCTATCTTGGGTGAGGAAGGCGGCAGTTTCACTCTGGTGCCGCTGGAAGGAGATAGCCATGTTTCGGAAGCTTAAAATTCGGTTCATTCTGCTGGCTTCGGCGGCTATTGTTTGTATTTTGCTGACCATGATTGCTGTCTTAAACTCCGTTCGCTTTCTGCAGACCAACGGAGAAATCCAAGCCGTTCTCAATATTCTATCTGCCAATAATGGCGATTTTCCCAGCGTAGAAGAAACAGCAGAGAGCTTGCAAAACGACCGTATCACCATTGATACCATCTACCAATACCGCTATTTCAGTGTGGTCTATAAGGAAGACAAAACACTTTACTCCACCAACTTAGACCATCTTTCCAATCTATCTAAGGAGCAGGCGCTCAGCTATGCTAACAAAGTGATTAAGAACAGCCGCAGCAGTGGGGTTTTTAAGGTAGGCAGTCAATTTTATTCCTACCAGATAACGCAGGATTCCAAGACCAAGCGCTATTTACTGGTGGTCTTAGATTCGACTAATTCTCTCGAAAGCCGCAATGACTTTTTCTGGCTGTCTATCCAGTTATGCTTCTATAGCTTTATTTTCTTTGTCTTGGTCGTGTCTGGATTTTCCAACTTTGCCATCCGTCCCTATATCAAAAACTATGAAAACCAAAAACGTTTCATCACTAATGCGGGGCATGAATTGAAGACGCCATTGGCCATCATCTCAGCCAATACGGAGCTGCAAGAGCTGATGACTGGCGAAAATGAATGGACAGAAAGCACCAAGGACCAGGTCAAGCGTCTCAGTAATCTAATCAATCAAATGGTCGTTCTGGCCCGTCTGGAAGAGCAGCCAGATGTTACTTTGGTAGATGTGAATTTTTCAGAAGTTGTTAAAAAAGTAGCAGGAAACTTCAAGTCTGTCATCGAGAAGGCAGGCAAGAAGTACGAGATCAAGCTGCAGGAAGACATCCATGTCAAGGCAACTGAAGATGAACTCTATGAATTGGTTAGTATCCTGATTGACAATGCCTGCAAGTATTGTGACGAAGATGGACAAATTTTTGTCACCCTGACCAAGGCCAAGCGTGGGAAGCGAGCTCGTTTGACGGTAGCCAATAGTTACGCGGACGGTAAAAATGTTGATTACAGTCGATTCTTTGACCGTTTTTATCGCGAAGACGAATCGCACAATCAGAAGCAGCCTGGCTACGGGATTGGCCTATCCATGGCAGAAAGTCTGGTTCGGATTTTTAAGGGCAGGATTTGGGTTTCTTACAAGAAGGGTTTGATTGGCTTTACCGTTTTACTATGATAGCGTCACCTCGTTCATCAGTTATTGCTTTCTTTGCTGAGCTTTTTGTATCGGTTACGCCGATTCTTACTCGAGATTAAAAAAATTCTTCTAGTATTAGCTAGAAGAATTTTTCTTTATCTTGACCGTTGCTTACCAGCATTGCGGTTCTTTTTCTTTTTGTTCTTTTGCTCAATAGCCGGTTGAGCTTTTGGAGTGACATCTTTAGCCCGGCTAGCTTTTTTCAAACCTTTAGGAGGATTTTTTTCAAATTCTTCTGCTACTTGTTTTCTCAGGCGAGGTCGAATGATATAGTTGATGATAAATTGCTGAATGATTTGGATAAATCCACCGACTACCCAGTAGAGAGTGACTGCGGCAGGAGAGAAGAATGAGAAACCAACAATCATGATAGGGCTCATATAAGAAGCTTGTTTCATGCTGTTTCTTTGAGTTTCATCTTCAATGCCATGCAGAGAGAGCACAGACTGGATATAGTAGAGGATACCGACAATGGCAGTCAAAGCCCAATCGCTTTTGGCCAGGTCTTTAATCCAGAGGAAGGAACTGCCTGCAACTCCTTGAGTATACTGAGCTGCAAAGAAGAGGGCTGAGAAGAAAGGCATTTGGATGAGCAGAGGCAGACAGCCTATACCGCCAAACATGCTGAGTCCATTTTCTTTTTGAGCAGCCATCAGTTCTTGCTGAGCCTGCATTTTCTCTTCCTGAGTTTCAGCATTTTTGATTCGCTCTTGGATTGGGGCAAAAATCGGCTTAAAGTAGTTCATCTTTTCAGACTGAAGCGTCGCCTTCCAAGACTGATAGATTCCCAGCGGAAGAATGATAATCCGCACGATGAGCGTAACGATAATAATCGCCAGACCATAACCCAGACCTGAATTCTTGGCAAAGAATTGGATACCATCCGCCATAGGCTGACCAATCACGTCCCAAATCAGACCAGAAGGATTACCGGCCTTGTCGCGGCCCACACAGCCAGACAGGAAAAGAAGCGCAGCCAGTCCCATACCGGAGAATAAAAAGCGTTTGAAATGTTTCACGAGTTCATATCCTTTGTTTCTAAAAAATAATACCTATCTATTCTACTGTTTTTTTGCAAAATATACAATAGTTCTGCAGACCTAATTTGAAATTTTAAAGTCAGGATAGGAGTCGAAATTAGCCATGGTCACATCCAAATAACTGACCTTAGAAAAAGGTGTCGGTCCCTTGCGGATTTCTTGGATAAATTTGGCCATCAGAGCTGGGTCATCAGCCTGAGCCAGAATGCCAACAGTACCGTCATCATTGTTCCAGACCCGGCCGGTAATACCTCCGATTTCCAGCGCTAGAGAATAAACTCCCCAGCGGAATCCGACCCCTTGTACTCGTCCTTGGGCTATCATTTTTACCTTCTGCATGGCATCCTCCTTTAGTGAGCGGACCGAGGGGATTTAAGCCCTCAGTATGAGTGCAAGTCTGCTAAATTGTGGTATAATGTTCTTATGAATATTATAACCTCAAAAGCCAATAATGTGGTAAAAAAAGCTAAAAAACTTCATCACAAAAAATACCGCAAGGATTCTTATTTGATTGAGGGCTGGCATCTATTTGAGGAAGCTGTCAGCAGCGGAGAAGAGCTGATTCGGATTTTTGCTTTAGCAGAATACGCAGAGCGATTAGGTGATTTTTCTCAGGTAGTCTTTGTCAGTCCGGAAATTTTAGCAGATTTAGCTGATAGTAAGACGCCACAGGGAATTGTCGCGGAAGTGGCTTTTGAAAGGGAAGCAATACCGGCGGAGTTAAGTGGACGCTATCTTTTCTTGGAGGATGTTCAGGATCCAGGAAATGTCGGCACCATCATTCGGACTGCGGATGCAGCTGGTTTTGACGGGGTTTTCATCTCTAGCTCGTCGGCAGACATCTATAACCTAAAAACGCTGCGCTCTATGCAGGGGAGTCATTTTCATCTACCTGTTTATCGGATGGATACAGCTGATTTTATTAGGCTGGCTCAATCTTCCCATTTACCGATTCTGGCTTCAACCTTGTCATCAACATCTATTGACTACAGAGAAGTGAACAGCAGAGAGAGCTTTGCCCTAGTCATGGGCAATGAAGGGCAGGGGATTAGTCCGGAAATGACGGAAGCAGCTGATATTCTGGTCCATATTTCCATGAAAGGGCAGGCAGAAAGTCTCAATGTTGCTGTCGCTGCTGGTATTTTAATCTTTCATTTAAGCTAAAAATCAGAAAAAGAGATATAATAGTTGGCAAGGGAGGTGATTCTATGCCTTACAAAAAGGACGAGGAATTTATGGCCTATGTTGGGCACTTGATTGAAAAGCCCAGTGTTCAGCGCCTGAAAGAAATTCCCCATCATATTCATTCCAATAGACTTGAACATTCCATCAATGTAAGTTATACTAGTTACAGAATTGCCAAAAAATTTGGTTGGAATGCCCGCAGCAAGGCACGCGGTGCCCTGCTTCATGACTTATTCTACTATGACTGGCGTGTGACCAAGTTTAAGAAGAGTCATGCTTGGGTTCATCCGAGGTTGGCAGTTCGCAATGCTCGTAAGATTACTAAGCTTAATAAAGTCGAAGAGGACATTATCGTCAAGCATATGTGGGGCCTGACTTTGGCACCGCCTCGCTACAAAGAATCATTCGTTGTGACGATGGTGGACAAGTATTGGGCCGTCAAAGAAGCAACGGCACCTTGGAGACGCAAGGGCAGTAATCGCAAGCTCTTTCATCGAAAGATGCTGAAACCGTAAATGTTTTATTATAAAAGGAGTAACTATGAATCATTCTATTATTCAAGATCAATCAGATATTAATTCTTTCTATGCCAAGGTTTATTCTATCGTTGGTGTCGGTATCGGAATCTCAGCAATCGTATCCCTCTTGATGCTGAACTTCTTTCAGGACATTATTATCTCTGTTCTGACAGGCTCCACTTGGATTTTCTATGCAGCTATTGCAGTTGAGTTTATCCTTGTGTTGGTAGCATCTGGAACTGCTCGGAGCAATAGCCCAGCGGCGTTGCCTATGTTTTTAGCTTATTCAGCCATCAATGGTTTTACCTTAAGTATTATCATGGCGCTGTATCTTCAGTCAACTGTTCTCTTAGCCTTTCTGACAACGACTGTTATGTTCTTTGCCATGGGGTTCATCGGCAAGGTGACTAAAAAGGATCTTTCTGGAATGGGGAGAGCTTGTATGGCCGGTTTGATTGGTATTATCGCTGCTAGCTTACTTAATATCTTCTTGAGAAGCAGTGGCTTGGACTTTATCATCAGTATCGTTGGTGTCCTTATTTTCTCAGGACTTATCGCTTGGGACAATCAGAAAATCCGCTATGTCTATGAGCAGACCAATGGCAATCCAGGAAATGGCTGGGCAATTTCTCTGGCTCTGCATCTGTATCTGGACTTCATTAATCTCTTCCTCAGCTTGTTGCGTATTTTTGGAAGAAATAAATAACTAGGTTAAATAAGGCTCAAGCATTGGACGTTTGCTCCAGTGCTTTTTGTTTCTCCTATGGATTTATGGTATAATAAAGCCAGCAAATAGAAAGCGAGAATAGTATGAAAACTCCTTTTGTCAGTCGTGAAAAGCTAGCTGAGATTACGGCTCAATTTCCAACCCCTTTCCATCTTTATGATGAGAAGGGGGTTCGGGAAAGAGCGCGTGCCCTGCATAAGGCCTTCTCTTGGAATCCAGGCTTTAAAGAGTATTTTGCTGTCAAGGCCACTCCCAATCCTGCTATTTTAAAAATCCTCAAAGAAGAAGGCTGCGGGGTGGACTGTGCTAGCTATGTTGAGCTGCTCATGAGCCAAAAGCTGGGCTTTGCTGGACAGGATATCATGTTTTCGTCCAATAACACACCAGCTGAGGACTTTCAGTTTGCGCGTGACCTTGGAGCGACTATCAATCTGGATGCCTATGAAGATGTAGCTTTTCTAAAGGAAGCCGCTGGTATTCCCAAGGTCATTTCCTGCCGTTACAACCCTGGCGGTGTCTTTGAGCTGGGAACCAGCATTATGGATAATCCAGAAGAAGCTAAGTTTGGTATGACCAAGGACCAGCTGATTCAGGCTTTCAAAGAGCTCAAGGAGTTGGGAGCTGAGAAGTTTGGGATTCATGCCCTCTTGGCCTCTAATACTGTCAGTAATGACTACTATCCCGAACTGGCCCGTCAGCTTTTTGAGCTGGCTGTGGAAGTAGTGGCTGAGACAGGAGTTGAGTTGGATTTTATCAATCTCTCTGGTGGAGTCGGCATTAATTATCAGCCTGAAGGTGAGGAAAATGACATTGCGGTCATCGGTCAAGGAGTTCGTCAGGCCTATGAAGCTATTCTAACTCCGGCTGGCCTAGGACAGGTAAAGATTTATACGGAGCTGGGCCGCTTTATGCTGGCGCCTTATGGCCTGCTGGTCACCAAGGTTACCCATAAGAAGCAGACATACAGAACCTATCTGGGAGTGGACGCCTCTGCGGTCAATCTGCTACGTCCTGCCATGTACGGTTCTTATCACCACATTACCAATATGGATCGGTCTGAGAGTGAGACAGAGATTGTGGATGTTGTCGGCAGCCTCTGTGAGAATAACGATAAATTCGCCATTAATCGCCCGCTGCCCGTCAGCCAAATTGGGGATACACTAGTGATTCACGATACAGGTGCGCATGGTTTCTCTATGGGTTATCAGTATAATGCCAAGCTCCGCTCCAGCGAAATTCTCTTGGAGCAAGATGGCAATGTTCGCATGATTCGTCGGGCAGAAAAACCAGAAGATTATTTTGCGACACTATATGGCTTTGATTTTGAAAAATAAAGAAAATTTGATATAATGAAGAGCAATGTAAAAATGGAAATAGAGGAGTTCTCGATATGAATTTAGTTTTAGCAATTTTCTTGATTTTGGCAGCATTTGCTGGAGGCGTGATTTTGGGTATGTATCTGCTTCGTCGGCAAGTGGAGAAAGAATTTGCAGAAAATCCGCGTTTAAATGTAGAAGCAGTTCGGACCTTGCTTAGCGCTAGCGGTCAACGGCCAAATGAAGCGAAAGTGCAGCAAGTCTATCGTCAAATTATCAACCAGCAGAAAGCTGCGCTTGCTAAGAGCAAAAAGAAAAAATAATTTTCTAGAGGCTGGCTTTTAATACCAGCAGAGAAAATCTATAAAAAAATGGGGATTTGGAATCGGCTTCCAGTCCCTTGTTTTAGAAAGAAGACCTTATGGATAATCGACCAATCGGTTTTTTAGACTCAGGAGTGGGCGGTTTGACTGTAGTCCGTGAGCTCATGCGGCAGCTCCCCCACGAAGAGGTCATTTATATCGGAGATTCAGCGCGGGCTCCTTACGGTCCTAGGCCTGCTGAGCAGATTCGCGCTTATACCTGGCAGTTGGTCAACTTCCTTCTGACCAAGGATGTTAAGATGATTGTCATCGCCTGCAATACTGCGACTGCCGTTGTCTGGGAAGAAGTGAAGGAAAAGCTGGATATTCCAGTACTGGGCGTGATTCTGCCGGGGGCTAGTGCGGCTATTAAGTCAACTGCCAGTGGCCGCATCGGTGTTATTGGAACGCCAATGACTGTTTCTTCTGATATTTATCGTCAGAAGATTGAAGCGCTCTCGCCGGAGATGCAGGTGGAAAGTTTGGCCTGCCCTAAGTTTGTACCTTTGGTAGAGTCCAATGAACTTCATTCCAGTCTTACCAAAAAAGTTGTCTATGAAACCCTCCAGCCTCTGGCTGGCCGGGTAGATACCCTCGTCTTGGGCTGCACCCACTATCCCTTGCTCCGGCCTATTATTCAAAATAGGATGGGACCAAATGTGAAGCTGATTGACAGCGGGGCAGAGTGCGTACGGGATATTTCTGTCCTGCTTAATTACTTTGAAATCAATCGCAGTCGGGAGAAACAGGAGCTCAATCACCAATTTTACACAACCGCCAATGCCAAGAGCTTTTCGGAAATTGCAGAAAGCTGGCTGGGACTGAAAGTGAATGTGGAGCATGTAAGCTTATGACAAATAAAATTTATGAATACATTGACGAGAACAATTGGTATATCGGAGAATGGACCCGCTTTCGCAAGGCTGGCTATCATTTCAATGACATCCCTTACAGGCTCTTGGAGTATATAGATGCAGAGTTGAGTGAGCTGATTGAGCGAGATTTGGATGAAGAATATAATGCCTTTACCACAGTTGTAGTAAAATACGGCTCACCTATGTCCTATATCCAGTTTGTCCTCAATATGATTAACGACCGTCAGGAGCGAGAGTTTAAGGCGACCAATCATAAGGGAGCTATTCTAATTACAGAAAAGGACTTGCTGCGCAAGGTCTTCTTCCTGTCTAAGGATGGAGTTAAGATAACTGACTTTTTTGGTCAGGAGCAAGAGTCCGAGATAACTGTCGGAGATACCATCTTGATTGCGACTCGCAACGAAGGAAAGACAGCAGAGTTTCGCGAACTCTTTGAAAAGCTGGGCTATAAGGTTGAAAATCTCAATGATTATCCTGACTTGCCAGAAGTGCAAGAGACAGGAACTACCTTTGAGGAAAATGCGCGGCTCAAGGCAGAGACAATCAGTAAGCTGACCGGTAAAATGGTGCTAGCTGACGACTCAGGTCTGCAGGTCGATGTTTTAGGCGGCTTGCCTGGCGTCTGGTCGGCTCGCTTCGCTGGAGTAGGCGCGACAGATGATGAAAACAACATCAAGCTCCTGCATGAATTGGCTATGGTGTTTGATATCAAGGATCGCTCGGCTCATTTTCATACGACCCTAGTAGTGGCTAGTCCTGACAGGGAGTCACTGGTAGTTGAAGCGGATTGGCCGGGCTACATAGCCCATGAACCAAAAGGGGAAAATGGCTTTGGCTATGATCCTTTGTTCTTAGTGGGAGAAACAGGAAAAACGTCTGCCGAGCTGACGATGGAAGAAAAAAATGCGCAATCCCATCGGGCTCAGGCAGTTAAGAGATTAGTGGAGGTATTTCCAGCATGGCAAAGCAAACTATTATAGTCATGAGTGATTCTCATGGCGACCGTGCTATTGTAGAAGAAATTAGGAATCATTATATTGGAAAGGTAGATGCGATTTTCCATAACGGAGACTCTGAGCTTCCTTCTGATGATGAGGTATGGCAAGGGATTCAGGTTGTTGCAGGGAATATGGACTTTTACGACGGCTATCCAGAACGCTTGGTGACGGATTTGGCGGGGACCATTATTGCCCAGACCCACGGGCATCTCTTCCATATTAACTTTTCTTTTCAAAAGCTGGATTTGTGGGCGCAAGAGGTTAATGCAGACATCTGCCTTTATGGTCACCTGCATATCCCAGATGCTCGAATGGAAGGCAAAACGCTCTTTCTGAATCCGGGCTCCATCAGCCAGCCACGTGGCCTGATCAATGAACGCCTCTACGCTAAGGTAGAGATTGATGATGACCGCTTTAAAGTAGATTACTATACGCGAAATCATGAACTTTATCCAAGCTTGTCCAAGGAGTTTAGCCGATGATTGCTAAGGAATTTGAAGACTATCTGCTGCAACATGAAGAAACTTTTTTGACGCCTGGGGAAAATCTGGCGGTTATGATTGACACCCACAATGTGGATCATGCTGTCCTACTGCTGAGCCAGATGACTTACTCACGTGTACCAGTCGTGACAGCAGATAAAAAGTTTGTTGGCACGATTTCCCTGACAGACATCATGTCTTATCGCATGCGCCATGATTTGCCAGAAGAGGAATTCATGATGACAGACATCGTCCATATGACTAAAATGGACGACTTGACAGTTGGGCCAGATTATACTGTTTCAGATGTACTTCATAAGCTGGTCGACGAGTCATTCCTGCCGGTTGTGGGCGAGGATCAGCATTTTTACGGAATTATTACTAGAAAGTCTATTTTGAAAGCTGTCAATTCCTTGTTGCACGGCTTTAGCAAAAAGTACGAAATTCGCAAAAAATGAAAGAATACATTAGACCGTTTTTAAATCAAAAAAACATCTCAGAAAATTCTAAAATTGCCTATTCTTATGATTTGGAGCAGTTTATCGAGGAAGTACATGGCCGGATTACCGAGACCAATCTGCGGATTTATCAGGCCTCTATCAAGGATTTTAAGGCGGCTGTTCAGAAGCGGAAGCTCTCAGCAGTCAATCAGTTTCTCTACTTCCTTTATCAGCAGCAGCTCATTGAGGAGTTTCACCGCTTGGTCCTGCCCAAGGTTTCCATATCAAAGGAGCAGGAAAATGAACTGCTGGATCTGTCTGCTTTTTGGCAAGAATCAAGCGTTCCCAGGGGGCGGCTGATGGCTCTTCTTATCTTGGAAATGGGCTTGCTGCCCAGCGAGATTTTGCAGGTCAGAGTGGCAGATGTCAATCTTGACTTTCAGGTTTTGAAGATTGAAAAGGCTGGTCAGAAGCGGGTTATCAAGATTCCTGAGAGCCTGACGGGTGAGTTAGAAGACTATCTGACGGGGACATACTTATTTGAGAAAAACGGCAAATCCTATTCTCGTCAATGGGGCTTCCGTCAGCTAGAGGCCTTCTTGATTGAGCAGGGACAAGCCAGTCTATCTGCCCAAAGCCTGCGTGAGCAGTTTATTTTGCGTCAGCGGGAGAAGGGGATTGGCCTCTATGATATTGCCCAAGATTTGGGCTTGAAAACCATGATTACACTAGAAAAATACAGATAAAAATGGATATCAAACTAAAAGATTTTGAAGGCCCGTTGGACCTGCTACTCCACCTTGTATCTAAGTACCAGGTGGATATTTATGATGTGCCCATTACGGAGGTCATCGAGCAGTATCTGGCTTATGTGGCTACTTTGCAGGCCATGAAGCTGGAAGTGACGGGCGAGTATATGGTCATGGCAAGCCAGCTCATGCTGATTAAGAGCCGCAAGCTTCTGCCTAAGGTGGCGGATAATACTGAGCTGGAAGATGATTTAGAGCAAGACCTCTTGAGCCAGATTGAGGAATACCGCAGGTTCAAGCTCTTGGGTGAGAAAATGTCGCTCCAGCATGATGACCGAGCTCTTTATTATTCTAAGCCCAAGCTAGAGCTGGTTTATGAAGATGCTGAGCTCCTGCATGACAAGTCAACGATAGATCTTTTTTTGGCTTTTTCCAAGGTTATTGCCAAGAAGCAAGAGGAATTTTCTAAGAGTCATACAACCATTGTGAGAGACGAGTACAAGATTGAGGATATGATGGATGTGGTGCGCCAGCGCTGTGCTGGTAAGAGACGTCTGGCTCTGCAGGAGATTTTTGCAGAGACCAAGGACATGAATGAAGTTATTACTCTCTTTCTGGCGACCTTGGAATTGGTCAAGGTGCAGGAAGTGCAAGTCATTCAGGAAGAAAATTTTGGAAATATTTATTTAGTAGGAAGAGGAAATGAGTAAGTTAGCAGAGATTGAAGCCCTGCTTTTTGTGGCGGGAGAAGATGGACTCAAGGTTCATCAGTTGGCAGAAATCCTTTCTTTGCCGCCGACCGGGGTTATTCAGAGTTTGGAGAAGTTGGCTGAGCAATATGAAGCCAATCCAGATTCTAGCCTGACCCTGCTGGAAACCTCAAAGACATACAAGCTGGTCACAAAGCCAGAGTTTGCTGAGATTCTGCGGGCCTATTCGCGGGCTCCAATCAATCAAAGTCTGTCGCGGGCAGCGCTGGAGACCTTGTCTATCATTGCCTATAAGCAGCCGATTACAAGGGTAGAAATAGACGACATCCGCGGGGTTAATTCTAGCGGTGCTTTGGCTAAGCTCTTGGCTTTTGAACTGGTTCGAGAAGATGGCAAAAAGGAAGTCATTGGCCGGCCGAATCTCTATGTGACAACGGATTATTTCTTAGACTATATGGGGATCAATCATCTTGATGAACTGCCGATTGTCGAAGAAACAGAGCTAGTTGCTGAAGAAAGCCAGCTCTTTATTGAAAGGACAGATATCGATGAGAATCAATAAATACATCGCTCATGCTGGGATAGCCAGCCGCCGTAAGGCAGAAGAGCTAATCAGGCAGGGGAAGGTCAGTATAAACGGCCAAGTGGTACGTGAGCTGGCGACGAACGTCAAGTCTGGCGACCGTGTGGAAGTAGAAGGCCAACCTATCTACAACGAAGAGAAGGTTTATTACCTCCTCAATAAGCCGCGTGGGGTCATTTCCTCTGTCAGTGATGACAAGGGACGGAAAACGGTCGTGGAGCTCTTGCCTCAGGTTAAGGAGCGGATTTATCCGGTCGGTCGTTTGGACTGGGATACTTCTGGCATTCTCATTCTGACCAATGACGGAGATTTTACCGACGAGATGATTCATCCCCGCAATGAGATTGACAAGGTCTATGTGGCCCGTGTCAAAGGATTGGCCAATAAAGAAGTTCTCCGTCCTCTGACTCGCGGTATTGAGATAGAGGGGCGCAAAACCAAGCCAGCGGTTTATGAGATTATCAAGGTTGATCCGGCGAAAAATCGCTCGGTCGTTCAGCTGACCATCCACGAAGGCCGTAACCATCAGGTCAAGAAGATGTTCCAAGCGGTCGGATTGCAAGTAGATAAGCTGTCACGGACTCGCTTTGGGCATTTGGACCTAACTGGCCTTAAGCCTGGTGAGTATCGTAAGCTCAGCAAGAAAGAAGTCAGCCAGCTACATACACTGGCTGTAACCAAGACCAAGAAATGATAAAGAAACTGCTTATTGCTCCTGTCCGCTTTTATCAACGCTTCATATCGCCTGCTTTCCCTCCATCTTGCCGCTTTCGGCCCACCTGCTCTAACTATATGATAGAGGCTATCCAGAAGCATGGTGCTAAAGGAGTTTTGATGGGCTTGGCACGCATTCTCCGCTGTCATCCCTGGTCTCAGCCGGGAGAGGATCCTGTACCAGACCGTTTCAGTCTGAGAAGAAATAATACAAGAAAAAAGTCTCACTAGCGATTTAGCTAGTGAGACTTTTATATATATTCTCCGAATATTTCCTATCTTCTAGACCAGGTCTTAGGCAGGAAGAGCAGGAGAATCGGGTAGATTTCTAAGCGACCACCAATCATAGCAAAGGCTAGCAGAAGTTTAGAAAAAGGACTAAAGATAGAAAAAGTATCTGTCGTCCCAATCATAGGACCGATATTGTTGAAGCAAGAGAGAACCCCGCTGACAACCGTCATAAAGTTATTATTATCCAAGCTGACAATGAAAATGAGAGCTAGAATAATCAAGATATAAACGGCTAAGTATTTCAGTACCTTATGCTGAGTATCCTTGTCAATGACCGCACCATTGACATGCAAGGTCAGGACGCGATTAGGTGATAAGGTAGATAGAATCTGATTTTTAGCAATGCGGGACATGATAATCCCCCGAATGACCTTAAATCCCCCAGCTGTTGATCCAGCTGAGCCCCCGATACACATGAGCAGGAGCAGGATAACTTGAGAAAAGAGCGGCCATTTGACTGTATCGCCATAGCCAAATCCAGTTGTTGTGATGACATTGGCTACCTGGAAGAAGGAAATCTCCACGCTCTTGGCAAAGCCTTGATAGAGATGGAAGACATTAAAGGCAATCAAGGCTGTGGAAAGAAAGACAATCCAGAGATAGCCCTTGAGCTCCTCATCTTCAAAGCAAGCTTTAAACTTACGAATCAGCAAGTAATAGTAGAGATTGAAGTTGACCCCGAAAGCTAAAACTCCAAAGCTGACTAGATAAGTAATCAGCGAGCTGTTATAGTGGGCGATACCGTCATTATAAACGGTGAATCCTCCTGTGCCAGCAGTTCCCATGGCAATGACGAGACTGTCAAAGAGGGGCATGCCCGCTAGGAAGTAGAGCAAGGCGAAAATAGCAAAGAGAGCCAGATAGATGATGTAAAGAATCTGGGCCGTACTCTTAAGCTTGGAAACAACCTTGCCAAAGACTGGGCCCGGAACTTCAGCTTTCATGACCTCCAAGTGACCATTTTTGGCATTGTCCATAATAGCTAGGGCAAAGACCAGCACTCCCATTCCTCCGATTAAGTGGGTAAAGCTGCGCCAGAAGAGCAGCGAATGGGAGAGGACACCGACATCGTTAAGGATAGTCGCTCCCGTGGTGGTGAAGCCAGAGCTGATCTCAAAGAAGGCATCAATAAGGTCTGGAATCTGCCCGGAAAAAACAAAGGGCAGAGCTCCAAAGAAGGACCAGAGAATCCAGCAAAGGGCTACAATTAGGACACCTTCCTTGGCGTAGATATGTAGGTCCTTGGGCTTGAAATAAGAGCCTATTCCACCTAAAACTAGCAGAATGGCCATAGTCGCCCCGATAGAGAGAAAGATTTTTAAGGGCTCACCGTAGATTAGAGCTACGATAATGGGCACAATCAGCAGTGCCGCCTCAATCAGTAGTAATTTTGCCAGCAGGTAGCGAATCATAGATCTATTCATGGGCCTACCTCGCTAACAGATCGTAAATCTGGGTGATATTTTGCAGCAGAGTAGTAACGATAATCTTATCTCCGACTTGCAGGTCGTCATCGCCGGTAGGGAAGATGGCTTTGCCTTGACGGATAATGGCCGCAATCAGGACATCTTTCTTCAGATGAAGCTGAGACAGAGGAATACCAGTCATCTTGTTTTCTTCCTTGATTTGGAACTGCAGGGTCTCAATTTGGCCATTGGCTACATGGTGCAGAGCTTCTAGGTTAGAGAATTGAGCATTGTAGCGACCGCGGATAAAGTGCATAATGGTATCAACAGCGATACCTTTAGGTGTCACGATGCTGGCAAAATCTTGATTATCAATGATTTCCAACAAACTGGTCCGGTTAATCTTGGTGATGTTTTTCTGTACACCTAGATTATTAAGGAACATGGAAGTGATGATATTTTCTTCATCCACACCAGTCAGGGTAGCGATGGCATCAAAGTTATTAGCGCGTTCCTCCAGCAGGATGTCCTTGGCAGTACCATCACCATGGACGACATAGAGATCAGGAAATTCCTGACTGAAAAAGTTTGCCCGCTCACGGTTGGATTCAATGATTTTGAGCTCAATTTTACTGTTTTTGAGAATATTGAGCAGGTAATAAGCGATCTTGCCAGCCCCGATAATCATCAGGCTCTTAACCACTCTAGGGCGTACCATATTGTGGAATTGAACAATGTCTAGGCGGTTACCTGTTACATAGATCTTGTCCCCGGCCTCCAAAGTGAAGTCGCCATCAGGAATTTCCAAGTGCCCTTTTCTCTCAATAGCACAGACAATGATATTTCCAAATTTCTTACGGAACTGGGAAATATTCATCTGGCAGAGATTGCTGTCTTCCTTGAGTTTGAACTCCATCAGTGCCACCCGACCATTGGCAAAATGCTCTACTGACAGGGCATTAGGGAAGTCAATGTTATTAGCAATATAGCGAGCAGTTAGGAGCTCAGGATTGACCACCAGTGAGAAGCTCAGGATGTTCTTCTCCTTAAAGTAAGGGTTGGAATACTCAGGATTGCGCACTCGGACGATAGTTTCCTTAGCCCCCATCCGCTTTGCTAGGACTGCTGAAACCATGTTGACCTCATCCTGCTCGGTCATAGAGATGAAAATGTCACAGTGGCTAACATCCGCCTGCTCTAGGATTTTGAAGTTAGCACCATTGCCAGAAATACCGATAATATCATAGCGTTTGGTAATCTGGTTGAGAACAGCCTCATCCTGCTCAATCAGGATAACATCATGTTTTTCAGCCACTAAGGAGCGACAGAGGGCCGTTCCGACCTTCCCGCCGCCAACAACGATAATTTTCATAAGTTTAGATTCCTCCAAAGTATGTATCTATCATACTCTTTTTTCATTTAAATTTCATCTATATAATACAGAATAGTCTAGTTATTTATAGAATTCCGAATATTTTTTTACAAAAATGGTATCTTCCTATGAAAATTTTAAAAAAACTAGAATTTTTTGAGCCGTTTTTATTGACTTGTAGGCTGAAAGTGTTATACTAAATGAGTACCTTCATTGGTTTACCTCAAACCTGTTGTGATGTAAGTTAATGAAGCCTTAACCACGCTGTTTGCTGAGCTTGACTCCGGGCAGTGTGGCTATTTTTTTATCTAAAGAAAAATACTAGGAAAAATATTCTTATTATGAAAAATCATATCGTTCTTTTTGAGCCTCAGATTCCGCAGAATACCGGCAATATTGCCCGTACTTGCGCCGCGACTAATTCGCCGCTTCACATCATCAAGCCTATGGGATTTCCCATTGATGACCGCAAGATGAAGCGGGCGGGGCTGGACTATTGGGATAAGCTGGACATCACCTATTATGAGAGTTTAGACGATTTTATGGAGCAGATGGACGGCCGTCTGTATCTGATTTCTAAGTTTGCAGAGAAGGTCTATTCTGAGGAGAACTATGCAGCAGAAGATTCGCACTATTTTATGTTTGGCCGAGAGGACAAGGGGCTGCCAGAAGAATTTATGCGTCGTCATCCAGAAAAGGCTCTGCGTATTCCCATGAACGACCAGCATGTCCGTAGCCTTAATGTATCGAATTCTGTCTGCATGATTGTCTATGAAGCTCTGCGCCAGCAGAATTTTGCTGGCTTAGATTTGGTACATGAGTATGAAGCGGATAAGCTGAAGTAGGGGAATGAATGTATCTAAGCAGTAATTTTTTCTAATAGATAGAATACTATTGTTGAAACATTTCTAATTACATCAATCAAATTGCTTGCTCTGGCAGGCTTTTTTTGTTATGATAATGATGTCTTCAGGGCAGGGTGAGATTCCCGACCGGCGGTAACTTTTGGCTGGAAAATGTTTTTTCCTCAATGCCAAATCAAGTCCGCGAGCGCAAGCTGATGTGGTGAGATTCCACAACCGACAGTATAGTCTGGATGGGAGAAGACGAGAGGCAGTGAAGCAATCTTGCCGTTTAATCTTTATTTAAGGGCTTAGCCTTATACTAAATAATTATTAGCTGACAAGCTTTTTTTTCAGTGGCCTTTCCGGCTTCTCTAATTTTTATAAATTGGAGGAACCTGTGATGACAAATACTCGTAAGTTGGCGATTGTAGCAGTTTTATCTGCTCTATCATTTCTACTCATGCTTTATGAGATTCCCTTGATAACCGAGTTTCTAAAGTTGGATTTTTCAATTATTCCGATTTTACTGGCTTTGGTGGTCTTGGATTTTAAAAGCTCTATGGCAGTGCTCTTGATTCGCTCTGTCTTAAAGCTAGCTTTGAATAATCATGGTATAGGCACTCTTATCGGTCTCCCCATGAATATATTGGCAGTAGCTGTATTTGTTTCTGCTTTTGCATTCTTATGGAAAAAAAGGAAAAACTTGTCTGACTATGTGAAGGCTTCTCTGGTAGCAACGCTTGGTCTAACTGTAACTATGATTGTTTTAAATGTCATTTATGCAGTTCCTCTCTTTGCGAGATTTGCTGGTTTTGATATTTATAAAACATATGGCCTGTCCAAGTATCTGCTGACTATGATTGTCCCTTTTAACCTATTAGAAGGAGTGATTTGGGCTGTCGTCTTTTGGCTAATTTACAAACTCTTACAGCCTGTTCTAAAACGCTATGAAAAATAAACAATCTTATCTAACAAAGGGCTCTTTTGCCCTTTTACTTTTCGTCATGCTAGGCTACATGGTCAAGTTTTATCCTGACCAGCTGATCAGCTTTGACACCCCGATTCAGACCTGGCTGCGGGGAGACTTGCCTGCAGCTTTGACAACTTTTTTCAAACTAGTGACCAGTGTGATTGATCCGATGGGTATTATCATCTGGGTTTCAGCTCTTGTCCTGTTTTTCCTTTATAAAAAATGGAAGCTGGAAGCTGCCTTGCTAGCGGGAAATCTGGTCTTACATGGGATTTTGATTAAGCTGATTAAACTTGTTTACCACAGAAGCCGGCCGAGTCTTTCGCATTTGGTCGAAGAGGGCGGTTACTCTTTCCCGAGCGGACATTCCATGGCGGCAGCCATTGTTCTTGGAACCTTGATTATTATCGCTCAGCAACGGATTCAAAACCAAAAAATCAAGCGCTTGGTACAAGGCCTGCTCCTGGTCTATATCTTCACTGTTATGGCCTCCAGAGTCTATCTGGGCGTGCACTATCCGACAGATGTTATCGGAGGAGCCTTGATGGGCTTTGCCATTCTCAATATCGAATTTCCCTTTTATGACAAGCTGCGTTTTCAGTGGCGTTTCAAGGGAAAGCAGAAATAGCGTTTACTTTGATAAGAATAATCAATAAGAACAGAGTTACAGAGTCGAAAAATCATTTATGGCATAATTCTTGAGTTTTAGAATTCAAACTTAGTTTTGGATTTACAGTTATCATACACTGGTCGTTAAAAAATGAGTTATAATTGAATTATTGAAAAACACCAAATGAACATGGTAAGTAGTTCATTTGGTGTTTTTTGAGTTTTAAGCATTTTGAATAATATCTTGAATAGATAGCTTGCAAAGTGATTTGAATTTTTTAGAAAAGACTTCAGGAGATTCTGGAATTGCTTGTGAAATCCATGACTTTATAATTGATAGAGTATAATTAACAAGTAATTCTTCAGTAAACTCTTTAGATAAACCCATTTTACTAGACAGTTGAATGTTTTGGCTAATCCAAGTCTTATATTGGTTCTTTAAAAAAAGTTCCCAATTAGGATCAGCTGCAGTTGAATAAAGATATTTTAGCCAGATTCTATTCTCATAAATTAATGGTATTATTTCAGAAGCAAGGAAGTCAATAAGAAGAGCATTATCGGATCCATTTGAACCTGGTACAAAATCTAGCATTTTTGACATTATTCGTTCGTCAATGTCATGATGAATAGCTTCAATTATTTCGTTAGGAGAGTTGAAATGATTTTTATAGATTGTTTGTCTCGCTATGCCTGCTTCTTCTGCAATCTCAGAAAAAGAAAAGTTAGATTTATCAGGATATTTTTCAGAAAGTCGAAAGAAAGCAGTGATAATATTTTCTCGCGTATCTTTGGTCATCGCTGTTATTCTCCTTGTCAGTCTATATGTAGCCTAGTACTTCTATTGTTATTATTAAAAAATAATTTTAATCTAAGTATAATTAATTAGATTCAATATTAACAAAAAAATTACAGTTTGTAAAAAATTTTCTAAATTGCATTTGATTATTCTGTAAAAACGAGATATTTTGGCTACATTTTGTAAATTTTTGGTACTGGAAGCAGTATAATGAAAATGTTATTATGTAACTTATATCATGTAAATTCAATTTAGAGGGGGAAATTATGAATTCTGTATTTAAAAATGACTTTACTAATTATTTTACAATTTGCAAGCATAAAAAAGACCATGTGGATACTTTATCTTCTCAGATAATTATCCTAAATACTATTACTGATATAGAACTGACTCTTTTAATTTTAAAAGAAAATGTTTCTGTTTATTTCCCAGATTTTGAAAATGATAGTGAAATAATGACTCACTTATATGATAAAAAATATAGTGATATTACTTTGGAAAATGCGGGAACAGAAATTTTATTTGATAATATTCTAAGATTGAGTGAAAAAATTGGGATACCTTGTGAAGTGCTAAACGATGTGCTTTTTACCGAAATTAAAGTGGATAAAGAGCTTGTACATAAAGTTGAAAAAAATAATGTAATGGTTTCAAAAAGCAAACGATTGCCAAATACAAATGTATTTTATCTGAGAGGTTTTTTTGATACAAAAGAAATTCAACTTGATCACAAGGCTGAAGATCATGTCGAATCAATTATTTTAACTGAAATTTGCCGACAAGCCTGTTTATCTACGTCTGCAGAAGCTTTGAGTGGTGAGGAGCATTTTATTCCTACTGAAGAAACAAAAGTTTATCAAAGTTTTGTAACTCAAAAGACTCCTTTGATTATTCAAGTTATTTCGGATAAAACAGCAAAGCATAAAGGATATTGTGTCTATGCTCTTTATCAAAATGGAAAATGTTGTCTAAAAGGGTATATGACTGGAAGAATCTTTAGGAATAGAAAGAGCTTTGAACATATGAGACATAGTCATGAATAAATTAGAAAATATATCTGTAAAAAAACTGTTAGTTCAACTAATTATTCCCTCATTAGTTACAGCAATAGTAAGTGGGTCTTATAATTTAGTTGATGGCATATTCATTGGACAGACCTTAGGGCTTGAGGGGAATTCCGCTAATACATATACATTTATGATATACGCTTTGGTCTATGCTTTTTCAGCTCTAGCAAGCGAAGGAACAGCATCCTTGTTGACAATCTCACTTGGCAAAAAGGATTACAAAAATGCCCGATTAATTTTAGATTCCTCTATCCAAGTTTCTTTAATTTTATCAATTCTACAGTCGATACTTTTATGGTTTTCTTTAGAAGGTTTATTGATTATTTTTGGGGCACCACAAGAACTGTATCATTATGTTAAAGAATTTTGCCTTACATTTCTTATTGGAGCGCCTATATATTTTGTCTCACACACTCTTTTGTACTGTTTGCGGGCTCAAGGTAAGATTAAAGAAGTTTTACATATCAATGCTATTTCATTTCTTGTGAATGCAGGGACTGGTGCAGTTCTAATTCTTGTATTTCATACTGGTTTTTTTGGATCAGCTTTATCTACAGTTCTGGCTAATCTTGCTGCACTTATCTTGACATTCAGAGAGTACACTGGAAAATATAACGATTTAAAAATAGATTTGAAGAGCTTATTATTTATTGATAAAAAGCTTATCAATAAAATTATTGCAATGGGGTTGCCATTCTTTCTCACAACTGTCATATCTGTGATATTACTGATATTATATAATAGGGTTGCTTTTGATTATGCTGGTACTTATGGTCTTGCTGCTTTATCTATAACTTCTTCAATCTATCGCTATATTATTTCTTTGATGAATGCTATTACAAATGGAGTTCAGCCTGTAATTAGTTTTAATTATGGTGCAAAAAATTATAGTAGAATAAAGCAATCACTTAGTCTTTCACTAATAATCAGCACAATTTTTTCTCTGTGCTTGTTCCTTGTAATTCAAATTTTTGCAGTGCAAATAGCTACACTTTTTAATTCAAGCGATCCGAAATTTATAAAGTTTTCTAGTACAGCCTTAAGACTTGTTATGATTTCGTTACCTGTACAAGGAATCATCAATATCGGAACTAACTATTTTCAATATATTTCTTTCTCGCGGATATCTACTTTTTTAGTTATTCTGAGACAGATTATTTTTCAAATACCTTTAGCATTATTTTTACCAATTTTGTTTGGAATAACTGGCCTATGGTCCTCTTATTTTATTTCAGATTTTTTGATACTTGTGATTATAATGTTTTGGCTAAAATTTATGATGACTAAATTAAGAAAAATTATGGAGGCATAAAATGACCTATATAGAGATGTGTAATTCTTTTAAACGATATAAATCAGGAGACAGCGAGATTGTCGCTAATAATAATATCAATTTCAAAATAGATAAAGGGGAGCTCGTTATTATTTTAGGAGCATCAGGAGCTGGTAAATCAACTGTTTTAAATATTTTAGGTGGCATGGACAGTAATGATGAAGGAAAGGTCATTATCGATGGAAATGATATTTCTGATTATAGTGCGAAAGAATTGACGAATTATCGAAGAAAGGATGTCGGCTTTGTTTTTCAGTTTTACAATCTAGTTCCTAATTTAACAGCTAAGGAAAACGTTGAACTTGCTTCAGAGATTGTTGAAGATTCTATGGATGCTGAAGAAGCTTTGAGGAGTGTGGGGTTAGAAAAAAGAATGAATAATTTTCCAGCTCAGTTATCAGGAGGAGAGCAACAAAGGGTTTCAATAGCTAGAGCAGTTGCAAAAAATCCTAAATTATTGTTATGTGATGAGCCGACAGGAGCATTAGATTACAAGACAGGTAAGCAAGTGCTAAAAATTTTACAGGATATGTCTCGATATAAGAATTCAACCGTGATCATTGTCACTCATAATTCTGCACTTACTCCTATTGCGGATAAAGTAATTTACATGCATGATGCAAAAATTAGTTCAGTAGAAATTAATGACAATCCTAAGGATATTGAATCAATAGAATATTAAGGAGTATGAAAAGTGAAAAAAACGACATTTTGGAAAGATATAAGGAAATCTTTTGCCTTATCCAAGGGACGATTCATTTCGATTATGTTGTTAATGTTTCTTGGTTCATTTGCATTAACCGGTTTAAAAGCTACACCGCCAGATATGGAAAGAACGGCTAGAGCATATTTGGATAAACAAAAAACGATGGATTTAGCAGTCATATCAAATGCTGGTTTAGATAAGAAAGATAAAGCTGAATTGGACAGTATAAAGGATGTAATTATTGAATACGGGTATATGGTTGATACTTCCATAAAAGATAGTAACAAGTCAATGAGAGTTTTTTCAGATAGTAAGGATATCTCTTTATATGACTTAGTTTCTGGGAAATTCCCTCAAAATAGTAAGGAAATTGCTTTATCATCGAATTTAAAAGATCGTTATAAAGTGGGAGACAAAATTGAATTTAAAGAGGAAAAAAATTCAATTTTAAAGGGGGATGAATATGAAATTGTCGGTTTTGTTAATTCTGCAGAAATCTGGTCAACAACTAACTTAGGGAACACAACTGCTGGTGATGGGACTTTATCGGCTTATGGAGTTGTCAGTTCAGATTCATTTTCAAGTGATGTATATACAATTGCACGATTAAAGTATGATGAAACTGATAGAGTAAATCCTTATTCAGACAAATATTCAGAAATCATTCAGAAAAAACAGGAACAACTAGATGACTTGCTTTCTGATAATGGAGAGCAGAGATTAGTTGATATAAAAAAGACTCAGCAATCGTCAATCAATTCAAAAAAAGCTCAACTTGAAGAAGCAAAATCGAATTTAGCTAAAAAAAGAGAAGCAGTTGCGAATTTGCCAGAAACCCAGTTAAACGGGATTAATAAGGAATTTTCTGAGGCACAGGATAAAATTAATAAAGCTGAAGAAGATATAAAGAATGGTCAAAATAAAATTGATTCTTTAGAGGCACCTAGTTATAACACATATACGCGTACAACTTTTCCAGGGGGAGAAGGCTATAGAACTTATGAGTCAATAAAAAACAATATTGGTAATATAGGTAACCTTTTTCCTGTAGTTTTATACCTTGTTGCTGCACTAGTCACTTTTACTACGATGACTCGCTTCGTCAACGAAGAGCGGATCAATTCAGGGATATTGAAGGCACTCGGTTATTCAGATTTTGATGTTTTGAAAAAGTTTATTTGTTATGGAACAGTAGCTGGTTTTACCGGAACACTATTAGGAATCGCTTTAGGTCAGTATGTTTTACCTAGCATCGTGACCCGAACTGTTTCAAATACGATGATTATAGGTGGTCCAAAGCTTTATTTCTATTGCTCCTTTTCACTCTTGTCATTGATTTTTACTCTAATAAGCGCTGTTATGCCTACTTTTCTGGTGGCTAGAAAAGAGTTGAATGAAAATACTGCTCAATTATTGTTGCCCAAGCCTCCAGTGAGTGGTTCAAAGATTCTTTTGGAGAGGATTGGCTTTATTTGGAATGGTTTGAATTTTACTCAAAAGGTAACAGCTAGAAATATTTTTAGATATAAGCAAAGAATGATGATGACGGTGCTGGGTGTTACTGGTTCTGTTGCCTTACTTTTTGCAGGATTAGGGATTCAGTCTTCTATTGGTAAGGTTGTAAATAATCAATTCAAAGAAATAACTCGTTTTGATATATTAGCTGTTAAAAAAAATAATATTAGTCAAGATGAGCAAAAAGAAATTGATAATCTTTTGAAGTCTGAGAGAGTGAATGAATTTAAAGAAATACATTATAAAAGTATTAGCGAGAAAATTTCAGGTCAGATTGATAAGAAGTCAATCTCTGTTATAAGTAGTGATGGAAAGCTAGATTCTTTCATTACATTAAGAAATACTGAATCAGGTAAAGAGTTAAAACTTTCTAATAAGGGAGCTTTGATTTCCCAAAAGCTGGCTGATTATTATAATGTAAAGAAAGGAGAATATTTTAATTTTAAAGATAATGACGGGAAAAATTACAAAATAAAAGTGGCTAATATTGTTGAGATGAATGTTGGGCATTATATTTTTATGAGTAATGATTACTATCATAAAACTTTTGGTGAAATCGCAGAAAACAATGCATACTTGATTAACTTAAAAAATAAGTCTGCTTCAAACATTTCTAGTAGTTCTAAAATTTTCTTGGATAAATCAGGAATATCCGCGCTATCTCAAAACTCTGCTTTAGTTAAAACTGTTAGAACAGCAGTAAATTCTTTGGGGACTTCAATGACGGTCTTGGTAGTTGTTTCTGTATTGTTAGCCATTGTAATATTATATAATTTAACGAATATAAATGTGGCTGAACGAATTAGAGAATTATCTACTATAAAAGTCCTTGGGTTCTTTGATAAGGAAGTAACGATGTATATCTACAGAGAGACAATGATACTTTCTGCCATAGGAATCTTATTGGGAATAGTAGGAGGTTATTACTTACATAATGCGATTATTACGATGATGAGCAAAGATACTGTATATCCCAAAGTAGTTGAGTTAACTGTATACTTTATACCAGTGGCGACCATAATATTGATTTTATCTATTCTAGGTTTTGTGGTAAATTTCCGTTTAAAAAATGTAAACATGTTAGAAGCATTAAAATCTGTAGATTGATTATATTTTGTTTTATATATATTTTTTTGAGTATAATTTTATCCCTTTTTCTTTATGGAAGAAGGGATTTTTGGGTCACTGCCGGATTTTGTGGTAGAATGGAATGTATAAAAACTTATAACCTCTTAAACCTTTATTATTGGAAGTTTCTTAGAGAGTTAGCTAATCAATAAAGCTGTAGAAGTAAGTTTCGATTACTACCATCGTAGGAACAATCTTGCTATGGACTGGAGGTCAAGGAGGCTTTATATCTATAAGTCAAATGGAAGTTGCTCGGAAATAATAGGAGTACATCTTCAATGAAAGTGGTTTAATAATATAGCCTCTAAAACGAAAGGTAGTGTTCCAGCTTTTCTGATCTACTTTGTAAAAGGAGGGCCATGTCCGTGTTGAATCAAGAACTCATCGATGCTGTTTTAGCATTAGTAGATAGCATTCCCTCTGGGCGCGTGGCGACCTATGGTCAGATTGCTCGTTTGATTGGGCGGCCAAAAAATGCCCGCTTGGTGGGAAAGATTCTCAGTCAGTCGGAACTTTATGGTGGCAAACATCCTTGCCATCGGGTGGTCAATGCAGTAGGGCGCCTCGCACCTGGCTGGGAGGACCAGAGACACTTGCTCTGGGCGGAGGGAGTGGACTTGAAGGCCAATGGCTGTATAGATCTCAAGCGTTATCAGTGGGAGCTATGACTTCCTTCTTTCCTTGTGAAAGAGGGAATTTTTGTTTCTATGCCCCTTTTTGTGGTAGAATGAAAGGTATGAAATCTTACAATTCTTTGAATGATTATTATCGCAAACTTTTTGGAGAAAAGACTTTTAAGGTGCCCATTGATGCGGGCTTTGACTGTCCCAATCGGGATGGTACGGTAGCGCATGGAGGATGTACGTTCTGTACCGTTTCGGGTTCAGGTGATGCCATTGTGGCGCCGGATGCGCCCATTCGCGAGCAGTTTTACAAGGAAATTGACTTCATGCACCGCAAGTGGCCAGATGTTCGCAAGTATCTGGTCTATTTCCAGAACTTCACCAATACACATGAGAAGCTTGAAGTGATTCGTGAGCGTTATGAGCAAGCCATAAACGAGCCAGGTGTCGTTGGACTTAATATCGGAACTCGGCCGGACTGTTTGCCTGATGAGACCATCGCCTACTTGGCTGACTTGTCCGAGCGTATGCATGTGACTGTGGAGCTGGGGCTTCAGACTACCTACGAGGAGACCTCAGACCTCATCAATCGTGCCCATTCTTATGAGCTCTATGTGGAGACGGTCCAGCGAGTCCGAAAGCTGGCTCCCAAGGCGGAGATTGTCTCTCACTTGATTAACGGCCTGCCGGGCGAAACCCATGAGATGATACTGGAGAATGTCCGCCGCTGTGTGACGGACAATGACATTCAGGGAATCAAGCTTCACTTGCTTCACTTGATGACCAATACCCGCATGCAGCGGGATTATCATGAGGGGCGACTGCAGCTGCTCAGTCAGGATGAGTATGTCTCCATCATCTGCGACCAGCTGGAGATTATCCCCGAGCATATCGTCATCCATCGTATCACAGGCGATGCTCCGCGAGATATGTTGATTGGCCCCATGTGGAGCCTCAATAAATGGGAAGTTCTCAATGCCATTGAGGCAGAAATGCGTCGTCGTGGCAGCAAGCAAGGCTGTAAAGCAAAGGAGCAGAGATTCGTATGTTAAGACCCTTACAGATGGCCCATGCCTTTTTGGCAGAAGTCGTGACCAAGGAAGATATCGTGGTGGATGCTACTATGGGCAACGGACATGACACCCTCTTTCTGGCTAAGTTGGCCAAGCAGGTCTATGCTTTTGACATTCAGGAGCAGGCTGTGGAAAAGACCCGCCAGCGCTTGGCAAAAGCTGGCTTGGACAATGCTCAGCTAATCTTGGCTGGCCATGAGACTCTGGACCAATACACAGACCATTTCAAGGCAGCTATTTTTAATCTTGGCTACTTGCCTTCGGCGGACAAGTCTGTCATTACCCGACCCGCTACGACGTTGGAAGCTCTGGGAAAAGTCTGTCAAGGCTTAGAAAAAGGCGGCCGTGCAGCGATCATGATTTACTACGGGCATGAAGGTGGCGAAGTTGAAAAAGATGCGGTGCTAGACTTCGTCAGTCAGCTGCCTCAGCAGGACTTTACTGTTGCCCTCTATAAGACTATCAATCAGATTAACAACCCGCCTTTCTTAGTCATGATTGAGAAATTGAGAGAAGGAACTTGAGATACAATAAGGATACAGAGAGAAAAGCCAGACAATAGGAGCTTTCAGTACTGTATCCTTGTTTTTTATCGTGAAAATCGAATAATTAGGTCTAAAAGAAAAGAATTAAGGTGTGTGTAAATTTAAAGTCTTATATTTTCTTACATAGAAGATATAAGACTTTTGACATTTTTCAGTTTATATGATAATCTATGACTGTAAAAATAAAAACGTCACAGAGTTTTTAGGAGGAAGTTATGGCTACTGCTTTTACTGCTGAAGAGAAAGAAGTAATTAGAAAGAAATTACATAAAGTTGCAAAGGAATGCCTTCAAAGATATGGGCTTAAAAAAACCACAGTTGACCAGATGGCAGTAATGGTAGATATTTCCAAAGGTTCTTTTTATAATTTTTATTCCTCAAAAGAAATGTTATTTTTTGCGGTCTTAGAAGAATATCAAATAGATGTTATGGATCGCCTGACAGAACAATTAGATATGGAAGCCAAGATAGATACAAATCGTCTGGTACAGTTACTTTATGATTTTTATCAAGATTTTCGCTATTCATTTATGTATACCATATTCAAAAATCATGAAATGGAATTACTCGTAAGAAAATTGCCAAAAGAGGCGATAACAAATCATCATCTGATAGATGATAGGATGGTTAAAAAAATTGTATCCCGAATCAATATTAGAGAAAATGTATCGGTAGAAATCGTCTCTGCTTTATTTAGAACGATTGCTATGACTATTCTACACATCGAGGAAATCGGTGAAGAACAATTTGATACTACATTGAAGTTAGTCATACAAGGAGTTGTGGAACAAATTACTAAGGAGGATAGGTAATGGTGAAAGAAGCAATTAGAACCGCAAATCTTTCTAAAAGATATGGAACAAAAAATGTTGTCAACAACTTGAATCTATCAATAAAAAGTGGTGAAATAGTAGGTTTTTTAGGACTGAATGGTGCAGGGAAAACAACAACGATGAGAATGATGTTAGGATTGATAAAATCTACATCAGGAGCATGTTATATTCAAGGAAAAAAGTTAGATCTGAATAATTTAGAACTTCGAAACGAAATAGGTTATATTATTGAGACACCTTATTCTTATCCAGACTTAACTGTGAGAGAAAATTTAGAAATCGTTAGTAAATTAAGAGGGGTTAATAAAGATAATATTGACTGGGTAGTTGAGAAATTAAAACTAAAGCAATATGAACATAAACAGGAGAAGCATCTTTCTTTAGGAAATGTTGCGTGTTTAGGAATTGCAAAAGCGATTATTCATAAACCTAAAATTCTAATTCTTGATGAGCCAACAAATGGATTAGATCCTTTTGGAGTTATTGAAGTGAGAGAACTATTAAAGGAATTGGCGAATAATCTAGGCACAACTGTTCTTATTTCAAGTCATAATCTGGAAGAAATATCTAAAATTGCTACTAGAATAGTCATTATACATGAGGGCAGACTTATAAGAGAAGTTGAAAGCAATGAATTAGAACAGTACTTAGAAAAGAAGTTACTAGTAACTGGATCTAATAATAAGGCCATGAAAGAAGTGTTATCTAACCATGGCTATCAGGTGAACATTCAATCAGACACAGAAAATAATATCGATTTCTTAGAACTAATTGATAAAAAATCTGTGGAATGCCCGGAAGATGTTGCTACATTGCTAGTCCATGCAGGTTATCCACCTAAAACACTGATTGTTGAAAAAGAAGATTTAGAGCATTATTTCTTAAGAATACTGAATGACTATAATGGAGGAATCTCGAATGAAAAAGCTTAGTTCCTGTATTTTAATTGAATGGAGAAAGTTAATAAAATCAAAACTTTCCATCGTAACTGCTTGTTCTATCTGTTTAGTTCCTTTTATTGTTGGGCTGTTTGCAACTATGATGAAATATCCAGAGAATTTCAAAAATCTTGGTTTGATTTCTGCAAAAATGGAAACGATGAGGATAACAGACTGGTCGTCGTACTTAATGACCATATCACAAGTCATTTCTGTTGGGGGATTGCTCATTTTTGGATTTACAGCATCTTGGGTTTTTGGTAGAGAATATTCTGATAAAACGATGATAGACCTATTAGCACTCCCGATAAGAAGAGATACAATCGTATTATCCAAGTTTATCGTTATCGCCCTATGGAGCTATATTCTATCAATTTTTGCTCTTTTATTAGGATTATTAGCTGGCAATCTGATTGGACTTGAGGGTGGAAGCTTAATGGTGATTTTCAAAGGTATACTTACTTTTGGTTTTTGTACTACTCTTACGATCATTCTCTCTACTCCAGTGGCTTTTTTTGCTTGTTTAGGCCGGGGATATTTGTCTCCATTGGCATTTATTATTTTTACTATTATTTTTTCTCAGCTTGGTTCTGCTCTTAACTTTGGAAAATACATTCCATGGGCGATTCCTGCACTTGCAAGTGGTATTGCAGGAAAAGCACTATTGAATTTTGGGAGCATTGTCAGTTTATTTGGGATGAGTATTCTAGGTCTTATCGCAACAATAGTTTGGTGGAGATATGCTGATTACGATTAAAATGAAGTGATGAAAATGATAATAACACAAAGATGAGCCTTATTCATTTCAATTCAAAACAACCCCTCCTGTTCAGATTGAAAAACAAGAGGGGTTATATTATGACAATCGAAAGTTTTGGGCGAGAGGAGACTATGTGAGTACCGTGGGCCTAAATGAAAAGATAGTTTCTAAATATATACGCGATTGGGGAAAAATGACTTTGCCTT
Organism: Streptococcus sp. 27098_8_134; assembly: GCF_041431675.1. NCBI lineage: Bacteria > Bacillati > Bacillota > Bacilli > Lactobacillales > Streptococcaceae > Streptococcus > Streptococcus sp. 27098_8_134. The sequence continues at coordinate 71,524 of NZ_JAPVYD010000002.1, forward strand.
TGATAAGTTAAGTGTCAAAGCGTTCTCAGATGGCGGTTTTAGAACAAGGTGAAATCCCGTTGTTATAGGCATTAGTCAAGTAATCATAGCATTAACCTAAACGAAGTTCAGTGAACGTCTTTAGACGTCGCTGGAGGGAAATGGCTATGAGTCCGTGTATAAGCCGCCCGTTTTCACGGGTGGTTATGATTTTTCAAAATGAGCAAAAAAACAGTAAACCTTTGTGATTTACTGTTTCTCAAATTGTTATATTCAATTATACAAACTGGGATTTTTAGATTTTAATCCTTAAGGAAAATAAAATGGGCTATTCTCCTGAAGTATGTTCTATAATATTATAGTTTAATGCAAAGTGTAGCTATATAGTCATTTCCATAGCGTGATAATCTATGTCTTTTGTCACACGATTCATAAAAATCTATCATAGTGAGACCATTTTTAAGTTGTCCTCTAATCTGAGTTTCTAAGGTATGGCTAAATTCATATCCATATTCTGGATTGATGGTTATCTTGCCTTCCTCTTCAAGCTCTTTTGAATTAAAAGGTATTGAAAACTTTAAAAGTAATTCCTCATCAGGTTTGTCCCATACAATGTCAGCATCATACATGTATATCCAGGGGTTCATAAATCCGACCATTAATAGTCCACCCTTTTTCAATACTCGAGAAGCTTCTTTATACATGTTTTTTAAATCTTCTATATATACATTTGAAACTGGATTAAAAATAATATCAAAGGTTTCATTTTCAAATGGAAATGATTTTGTCATATCGCCTTGAACTGTGTTGATTTTTAAGCCTTCTCTTTTAGCAACCAACTCATCTCTTTGTAATTGTGATTTAGAAAAATCCATTATGGTGACATCATAACCTTTTATAGCAAAAACTGGCCCCTGCTGTCCACCACCACAAGCTAAACCTAATATCTTTTTTCCGTTTGCTTTTTCAAACCATTCTTTTGGAACTTTTTTCCCAACAGTTAATGCAACAGAAATTGGATGTTTTCTAACTTCTTCTAATTCTTCATGTGTCAATGGCTCAGTATAGTCATTTTTTACATTATTCCATCTATCTTCATTTAATTTTATATAATTGTTCATCTTATAATCTCCTCGTAATTTTATACTATTTCGATTTAAGTTGGATGTGTTGCCATTATATTTTTCTCACCTCTACAAATTTCTTATTTCTTGAACTATTTTAATCTTGCTTTAATTTTTAATTTTTATTTTATTTGAAACTTTAATTTGTTATGTTTCAAATACAGCACTTTTATAAATTTACAATCTCTTTTCATGTATCAATTTATGTTCTTTGCTGTTCATATAATCTTTATGTTTATGATTATGCTTTTCCTCTAATATAAAATGACTATGCTCATGTTCATGCGTGATAATATGAGTATGTGTTTTCCCATCATGCGTGTGAACAATTATGTGAGAATGACTATGACTGTGACGTTTAACCATTGTATCATATACAACAATTACGCAGCCGATTATCATAAAAACAAGACCAATGAAATATACCAAAGTAAGTTTTTCTCCATTTACTATAAATGCTAAAAAAGTTCCTACAAACGGAGCTACAGCATAATATGCACTAGTTTTTGTAGCACCTAAATCTCTTTGTGCTCTGATATACATAAAAATACTGAGCCCATATGCCACAAATCCAAGTAGCAAAGCAGCCATTATATATTTCATTTCAGGAATTCTTTCTCCCAAAATAAGGGCGACTATAAATGCACCGCTACCTGAGAAAAAACCTTTTAGTAAAACAATCTCATAAGTACTTTTATCTGAAATTTTTCTAGTGCAGTTATTTTCAAGTCCCCAACAGCAAGTTGCCAGTATAACAAACAATGAACCTAATGAAAACTTGAAACTTTCAGCCCCTTCAAATGAAAGAACTATACTTGATATTGTGATAAATCCAATAGCAATCCACAACTTTGATGTTACTTTCTCCTTAAATATCAAAAGAGCAATAATTGTTGTTGCTACAATTTCAAAGTTACCTAGCAGTGAAGCATTTGAGGCTGAACCAATATTTATGCCAATCATAAGGGATATAGGTGCCGCAATATCAAGGACAATCATTCCAACAGTATAAGGTAAATCTGCCTTATTTAACTTTTCATACTTTTCTTCGACTTTCCTATGAAACAAGTACATAATACCTACACCTGTTCCAGCTCCCAAATATAGAAAAGATGCCATCAATGTCGGTGGAATCTTATTTAAAAGCACTTTAGAAAATGGTGTATTTATTGCATAAAAAATAGCCGCAAGCAATGCTAAAATTACCGCTATAAATTTTCTGCTTTTATCCATATTTAATAAATCAACTCCTTTTAGATAAATTCTCAATTTGACGCACTGTAGATGATTCTCGCTTAGATGCTACATCTGAAATGCTGTTATCCAAAAACATATTGCAGCTATAAGTGAAATCGGAGTCATAACATATTTCTCTTTCTTACTTTTTGAAATCATGTTCATAATTGTATTCAAGGATAGATAAGCGGCAAAGAAGAAACAAATATATTTAGTAACCTTAAAAGGCAGCCACAAGGGAAGCAAACCTCCAGCTTGCAAAATAATGATCATGGCAAAAATTTGGATAGCCACCGAAATGACTGCCACAATTCTAAATTTCTTAGGTAAGATTTTATGTTGTCCACCCATTGTATATTCGCCCAAAGGCAGACCGCAAGCAACAAGAACTGTCATAATTGCTATAACTCCAAATAATACTGCACCTAATATTGAAAACATAAATCTCTATTCTCCCTTCGTAAAGTACAAAAAATTTTAATTACAAATTCAACTTTGTTTTACTTAGTATTCCTAAAAAATTATAAGAAATTCTTATCAAGTGTTCAAGTTTTATAGGTTTTTCTCAAGCTAGTCTGTTGATTTCCCTTTTCCTTTGTTCTTCCACCAATCGCTCAGGTCGACTAAGGATTGAGCGGCGGAAGGGATGAGAAGGAGGACATAGATATAGACATACTGGCTCTTGGTTTCCCAGAAGAAGTGGAAGAGGCCGCCCCCCAAGAGAAAGATGAAGGGATAGAGGTCAAAAGGCGTCAGCTTTTCCTCGGCGACGAAAAATTTATGTAGAATAAAGAAACAGGAGAGCAGATAGATGCTGGCTAGCAGGGTTAAGAGCAGGAAATTAACAATCTGATAACCTTTTCTTTCCTCATAAATGCTGCGCAGGATAGCTGGCTTCATGTATTGCTGGCGCTCAATCTGAGGCCCAGTCCAAATAGACTGAAAAGTCGGCTCAGTCCAGGTAGACTTGACCTTTTCGTAGAAGAATTTCAACGCATAAGCAGGATGCTTGCTGAAGTGAATCAGGATATCCTTCAAATCCCGAGTGGCCATTTCTGTAGCCAAATTTTCATCGTACTTATTGCGCTTGAGAATTTTGGTATTGTAGGCATCGTACCAGCCTCCCAAGGTCTGCCGATTAGGATCATCCCGCAGGCCCATGGTGATATAAGCGATTTTTGGTGTCCCGACACCTATCTTGCCTCCGATCAGCTGCTCATAGTAGGCCGTCAGACCCTTGTTTGAAAGAACGATGCCGGCTAAAATCAGGATGATAGTCAGTGGTTTCTTCCAAGACCATTTATAAAAAACGGACAGGAAGTAGACGCCGATCAGCATAATGGCAAAGATAATGTAGTTGTTGCGCAGGAGGCAGGCCAGACTGATGCTGGCCGCTCCCAGCAAGGCATAGAGCAGGTTTCCTTTCTGATCCAGCTTGATAAAAGCATAGAGACTGAGCAGACAGAAGAAGAGACCGGGAATGGTACCGTAGACAAAGAGAACGAAAAAGAGTTGTGGTAGAAAGAGAAAAGTCAGCAGAATCGTGTATTTCTGAATCATTTCTCTGGCATTGAGCAGGGCTGTAATCTTGTAGATCAAGAAATGACTGAGTAAAGTCCAGACGACATTCATGCTAAAGGCAAACTGAGTCGTAGGAGAAATAAAAGCATAAATCCGCTCCAGAGTCATCAGCCCTAGCTGATGGGGATTACGATATATGTAACTTCCGATGGTTGTCAGCGAGCTGTAATCTCCTCGATTAAAGGCTAGCGCTGCATTGAAAACGTGCTTGGCGTCAGCTCGGATGCGGCCATCGTAGGCCGTTATCAGAAAAATCGCTGCTGCTATAAAGATGAGGGACAGGATCAAAAAAAGATGCTTGGTCTGAACCTTTTCCAACAAGGGCCGGATTAAAAAGAGGCTGAGGAGAAAGAGCAGGAGGATAGGGTAAAAATACCAAGGATTACTGACGAATTGGACTCCTTCTGCAATCCTCAAAGGGATGTAAGTGTGGGATAGCAGAATCTGCCCAGACAGGAAAAGCAAAGCAATCGCAGTCATGGTCAGAATCAGAAAATAGCCCAGATTGAAGATAGTATTAGAAAATTGCTTCATGAGGACCTGACCTCCACCTTGACGAAATAGCGGTCTTCTCCCAGCTCAATCAGCTCGACTGGTTGGGGATAAAATCGATCCATGGCCTCTTTTTGAAGAATGTCTCCTTTAGGACCTTGGGCTATGATTTCGCCTTCTTTCAGGAGCAGGACATGATCCATAGCTTCAGTAATTTCTTCTACATGGTGGGTGACATAGAGGATGGTAGGAGCCTGGTCCATCTGTGTAATCTTACCAATCTGATCCAGCAGACGCTCGCGGGCAAAGAGATCCAGACCGCTGGTCGCTTCGTCTAAGATAAGCAATTCCGGCTTTTCCATGAGACTGCGCGCAATCAGCAAGAGCTGTTTTTCCCCTTGAGACAGACTGGCGTAGTTTCGGCCAATCAAATCTTGCCCGCCAATGGAAGCCAGCATTTCCCTAGCTTGATCCAGCTCAGTTTGCCCGTAAGGAGCATAGAGAATACTGCTTTTATATTTGCCTGTCAGGACGATTTCTTCAGATGTGAGGCGGCTGGGCAGACGCTCAGCAATGAAGGAGCCGACTACTCCAATCCTAGTTCGCAGTTGAGGAATGTCGCCGGCGCCAAATTCCGTACCGAGAACTGTTACCTTGCCTTGAGTCTTCCAATGTTCAGCCATGAGCAAGCGCAAGAGAGTAGACTTTCCAGAACCGTTGAGACCGAGGATGGCCCAATGTTCCCCCTTTTTCACTTGCCAGTTGAGATCTTTTAAGATGGTTCGGCCTTGTTTAGCCAAGCTTACATTTTCCAGTTTGATAATCTTTTCCATTTTTACTCTTTCTTTCGTTAAATCTCCTTTATTATAACAAAATTTATGGTAAAATAACTGATAGGAGGAGTCAAATGTTTCATAAAAGTAAGCTGATGTTTTGGACCAGTGAGGTCCTTTTGCTAACGATTATTTTCTTTATCTGGCGCCAGATGGGGGATATGATAACCCCGATTGTTAGCGTTGTGAATACCATCTTGATTCCCTTTCTTGTGGGAGGATTTCTTTACTATATTACGAATCCGCTGGTGAAATTTCTCCAGGATAAGCTCAAAATCAACCGAATGATTGGGATTCTGATTACGCTCAGCCTTTTATTTGGCTTGATTGCTTTGGGCGTTATTTACCTCTTGCCGATTTTGATTAATCAGCTGAGCAGCTTGATTAATTCAACGCAAGGCCTTTATTGGGAAATTCAAAGTTTTGTCAATCAATTATCTAAAAATCCGCTCTTTCGAAATCTGAATATCCAGTCCACCATCCAGCAGCTCAATCTGTCTTATGTGGATATTCTGCAAAATATCCTTAACAGTGTAACCAACAGTTTGGGCAGTGTTCTGTCAGCAGTTGTCAACACGCTGATGATTTTGATTATGACGCCGATTTTCTTGGTTTACTTCCTCATGGACGGCCATAAGCTTTTGCCCATGCTGGAGCGGACAGTCCTCAAGCGAGATAAGCTCAATATCTCCAGCTTGCTGACCAATCTCAATGCTACTGTTGCCCGCTATATCAGCGGAATTTCAATCGATGCCCTGATTATCGGTGCTCTGGCCTATATTGGCTATAGCGTGATTGGGCTCAAGTACGCTTTGGTCTTTGCTATTTTCTCCAGTCTGGCTAATCTGATTCCTTATGTAGGACCGAGTATCGGCTTGATTCCCATGGTCATTACTTATGCCTTTACGGATCCTCAGAAGATGGTGGCAGCCTTGATTTACATGCTGATTATCCAGCAGGTAGATGGCAATATCCTCTATCCCCGTATCGTTGGTGGTGTGATGAAGGTCCATCCTATTACCATCATGGTGCTCTTGCTCTTATCCAGCAATATCTATGGTGTGCTGGGGATGATTGTGGCAATCCCGACCTATTCTATCCTCAAAGAAATCGCCAAATTCTTGGCTAATCTCTATGATAATCACAAGGAAGCCCAGCAGCAGAAGAAGAACGAAGAGTTTGGGATTATTAATAAATAAGGATGAGTTTGGAATTCGATTGATTCCAGAGTCTCGATACCAGAAAATAAGACGGAAGGAAGGCCTTCCGTCTTATTTTCATTTCCTGTGCACTAAATTTAAAAATATGATATAATCAGATTTACTTATACATTTCGAGGAGAAAGAATCAATGGAAGACCCTGGCAGTCAGAATATGTTATGGCAAGCCTTACTACTGTTTATATTGACTTTGTTAAATGCCTTTTTCTCAGCTGCTGAGATGGCAATGGTATCGCTCAATCGGGCACGTGTGGAGCAAAAGGCTGAAGAGGGCGACCTCAAGTACAGCCGCCTCCTAGCAGTCTTAGAAAGCCCCAATAACTTCTTATCAACTATTCAGGTTGGGATTACGGTTATCAATATCCTGTCTGGGGCCAGCTTTGCGGACAATCTGGGGAAACTCTTTTCTTCTTGGATGGGAAATTCCGAAACCGCGCGTGCTATCGGAACTTTCTTGGCTTTGGTCCTATTGACTTATATTTCCATTGTTTTGGGTGAGCTTTATCCTAAGCGCATTGCCATGAACTTGAAAGATAATCTAGCTGTGCGGGCTGCACCAGTCATTATTTTTCTTGGTAAGATTGTCAGTCCCTTCGTCTGGTTGCTGTCAGCATCAACCAACCTGCTGAGTCGGATAACGCCGATGAAGTTTGATGATGCAGACGAAAAGATGACCCGGGACGAGATTGAGTATATGCTGACTAAGAGCGAAGAGACCTTGGATGCGGACGAGATTGAGATGCTGCAGGGGATTTTCTCTCTGGATGAGCTGATGGCGCGTGAACTGATGGTGCCACGGACGGATGCCTTTATGGTAGACATTCAGGACGACACCAAGGAAATCATCGAAAGCATCCTCAAGCAGAGCTTCTCGCGGATTCCTGTCTATGATGGGGATAAGGACAATGTCATTGGACTGATTCATACCAAGCGACTGCTTAATGAAGGATTCATCAATGGTTTTGACAATATCGTTCTGCGCAAGATCCTGCAGGAGCCGCTCTTTGTACCGGAAACCATGTTTGTCGATGATTTGCTCAAGGAGCTGCGCAATACGCAAAATCAAATGGCGATTCTCTTGGATGAGTATGGTGGTATGGCTGGTCTGGTCACACTGGAAGACCTCTTGGAGGAGATTGTTGGTGAGATCGACGATGAGACAGACAAGGCTGAAATCGAAGTCCATGAAATCGGTGAGAATACCTACATCGTCTTAGGAACCATGACCCTCAATGACTTTAATGAATACTTTGAAGTTGAGATTGAAAGCGACGATGTGGATACGATTGCTGGTTATTACTTGACTTGTGTGGGGACTATTCCAGATCCGAAAGAGCGCATTAGCTACGAAGTCGAAAGTCTAAATAAGCGACTCATTTTAACCAATGACAAGGTTAAAAATGGCCGTGTCACGAAGGTTAAGGTTGAAATTTCAGAACAAGTGGAAATCGATGAGGAAGCTAATAAATAGTTGACTCTTTGTAAATCAAACAGGCTTTCTTATAAAGAAGGTCTGTTTTTGATTATCCCAATAAGGAGGTTTGTGTCATTGAGGTAGAGATGATTCAATAGTAAAATTGCGGAAAAGGCTCTAGTTTTATGGTAAACTATATATAGAAAGACATGGTATTTTGTATGATGAAACGCGTGAAATCTATTCTTTTATCACTGATTTGCCTTTTTGTGCTTGTGATAGGAGGTAAATTTTATATGGATCGAATGAAAGTGGATAATCTATATCGGCATGGTTTTCAGCTCTATGAAGAACAAATCGCAACCTACCTAAAAGAGCATTATAGTGGTATCAGTAAAATCGAATTTTCTCCAATTTTTAAAAGTGGAGGAAGTGGAGAAGGTTTTGTCTATGCTCGTATAGTCCCAGTTGTTTATGATACATATGGTAATAAAGTATATTTGCGCAATGATGGTGTTTTAAAGATGGGTGTGGCAGATTATGAAATGACAGCCGGAATTGATTTAGATTTTAATGTCAATGACGGTTCGGAAATAATATATTTGCGTAATAATCAGAAAGAGTCTATTAGTGTAGAAAGTTACCAGAATCTACCAGATGAATTAAAATTGAATAAGGATGAAATTACTGATGAAAAGATGGAGGCTTTTTCTCGTGCAGGGTATTTAAAAGGAGTAGAAAAAAATAGCCAAGGAAGTCCCAAGGCTGAGATCGTTTATAATTTGGAAATTAGACGAATTGATGAAAGAGAGTTGGATAAATGGCAATAAAACACTAATTTATTTAGGAAAAGATACATACGAAGAATTTTCCATATGATTAATTGAGTTCTTGTTATTTGTTCTTCTCTTTTTATGGTAAAATTAATATATAAAGAAAAGGAGGTTTGTATGTCTAAACGAACAAAATCTATTCTTTTATCTTTGCTTTGTTTTTTTGTACTAGTAATAGGAGGTAAATTTTATATGGATCGAATGAAAGTGGATAATCTCTACCGGCATGGTTTTCAACTTTATGAGGAACAAATCGCCACCTACCTAAAAGAGCATTACAGCGGTGTCAGTAAAATCGAATTTTCTCCGATTTTTATCAGTGGGGGGGGAGGAGAAAGTTTTGTAAACGCTCGTATAGTCCCAGTTGTTTATGATAGTTATGGAAATAAAGTCTATCTACGAAATGATGGAGTGCTAGATATGGCAGTGCCAGATTATGGAACTCTTGCCGGTCTTGACTTAAGCTTTAACGTCAATGACGGGTCAGAGATTGTCTATCTGCGAAATAATGAACGCGAGTCTGTTAGCTCAGAAGTATATCAACACCTTCCAGAGCAGTTAAAATTACAAAAAGAGGAATTTACGGATGAAGTGATGACTGCTTTTTCTCGTGAGGGACATCTAAAAGGTGTAGAAAAAAATAGCCAAGGCAGTCCCCAAGCTGAGATTATCTATAATTTGGAAATTAGACGAGTGCAGGGAAGAGAGGCTTTCGAATGGCAGTAACACACCAAGACATTCAGTACTTACAGAAAAATACTAAAGATTTTTCAACAGATTCATCTCAAAAAAAAATAGTAAATACGGATACAGGTCAAACATTTCAAATCATTGACCGAATGGAGGGAGTCACTCAGGCTATTGCAGTAGCCCCCTTGGATGCTAATGGAGAGCCCATTGTTTCACAGACTATTGTCACAGTAGCTGGAACCCAGCCAGTTCATGTCAATATTCTCAGTTCAGACCATTGGGCTTCAACTTACAATGCCTTTGGAGGAGGTGCCTACGGAGATGGGATGACAGCTCAATATGAGGATATTGAAGCTTTTTATCAGCGTGTCCAGAAGATTACAGAAGTAGGTGACAAGAAGCTAACCCAGCCGGTCAGAATTTATGCCATGAGTGGTTTTAGTCAGTCAGCGACTCCAGTTGTCAAGATAGCAGCGGAACATAACGTCCCTATGGTTGTCAATTTTACAGACTGGGGAGCTCAAGCTGCTCTTGATAAGGGGAATTTTACTGCCAGTGATTTAGCATATATCAATCGACATGTCACCACCTATGATGCTAATACGAAAGATACGACCATAATGGATAGCAATGGTGGGCGGATTCCATATGCTAATATTATTTCCCGTGAAGGAACGCAAGGACTGCATTCGCCTGCAGAAGATCATAACCCAGCAAAATTCTATATTATTGGCAATAAACTGGATACAGAAAAGTATGCTAAGGAAGGAGAGTTTGTATCAGGGATGACCCCAGAGCAGGTGCGTGCAGCTGCTAAAATCAAAGCTGAGCGAACACCTATCTGGGACAAACACGATGAAGCTTACTTCATTCGCGAATACTATGAAAAGTTTCCGCCCAAGATTGGCAATATGCTAGATTTGGACTGGTATGCCAAAAAGGGAGAGTTTTTTGTTGGTATGACGGAGAAGCAGGTACGCAAAGCCGCTAAAATTAAAGCGGAACAGTCACCATTCTGGGATAAGCATGATGAAGAATACTATGTTAAAGAGTATAAAAAGATATATGGTGAATTTATACCTGAGGCTAGATATAAGCGCTTATTGACTATTAATCGTGCGATTGAGACAATTTCTTTGGCTCAGTCTGGTTTTTCAAGCGCTAGTGGGAGCCAGCTGATTTATCTACGAAAAGATCTTGTGACGGCAGTTGCGGATTTAGCTGAACAGCAAGGAGCAGAGTTTGAAGAGCTAATCAAGCAAAAATTGAGCGAATATAAGCAAAATATTGAAAACATGGTGACATCACTCCGATTGATAGCTTATGGTAGCAGAATCTATTTATCGGATGATGAGTTGGAATCGCTCTTGTCCCAATTTACATTGGAGACTTGTTGGGATAGTGGGGTTGAAGAAGCAACGCTAAGTGAGGCGGCTTCTTACAAACAGAAATTGGATATTTTTGGTTCTAATATACGCCAAGCAGCTGATAGACTCGAAGAAGTGGATCGTCAAGGAAGTATACAGTTTAGTAGCAAGTAGGAGGAACTATGGTAAATCTCAGAAGAATAGAATTAACAGCGAATAATAATCTTGTTGAACTAATGAAGGCTCAAGAACGGGAGATGATCGATGCTCTGATTCAATCGGAGAAATCTAAGGTTACAGCGCAGTCTAGTCTTTTAGCTGCTTGGTTGGCTGAGCAAAAGCTACAGATGTCTGATTTTGCTACTGCTACTCTCAATAACAGTCTAAAGGGTGGATTTTCTGGTAATGCTGCGACAGCTGCGACAAATTATCTAACAAATATTCCACAACCAAATCTGCAAACCCCTATTAAATGAGGTCTGCTATGGAACAGATATTCAGACTAGAAGAGAAATATAAGCAAGAATTAAAGAAAATAGAGCAAGTTGAAGAAGCACTGGATTCTATGAGATTAGACGCTCGGAGAAAGACGGATTTATTAAGTGAACAATTGCTTTACTATTCTAGAAATCATTCAACTGATGAGATATATCGAGCAGTTAGTAAGATGAATGACAATATGGAACAATTTGATTTGTCTTTCAGAAAATTTTTTGATGCACTTAGTGAAGAGAGGGAAGAAATAACCGCTAAATATCGGAAAGACTTAGACCGATTGGAGGATGAATATTATAAAAGAAGGAAAGCTGAGAATTCTCAAGTATAGACTGTAAAAATATCATATATCAATGCAGTATGAAAAAGTGATATTTAATGTCAGCCTTTTAAGTTTCCTTCAAGTTTTTTATAAGTCTGTCTTAAGTTTCTGGGATTATACTAATACCATCAAAATAGAAATGAGGACAGTCCAATGAAATCTAAAGTTAGCCTATATGATAAGCAAGTATTGACATTCTCTCAGGCGCAAAAGTAAGAAAGGAAGTAATAAGAATCAGTAACGTTTAAAAAGCAGCAGAAGCCCTTAACTAATTTTTTCATATAAATCTCCTAAAACAAGTAAAAAGAAATTTTGAGGCTCTTTGTCGCTCCAAAACAAAGCAGCCTTAGACTACTCATAAAAGAAATCACCTCTGCCAGCTGGAAGGCAGAGGTGGTTTTGTGGTCTGGATGGAAATCAAGGTTATTCTTTCTGACGCTTAGCAAAATCCACAAAGCGAAATTTGTCTAGCTTGTGCCGGCTCTCGGTATATTGAAACTGGCGGCCGTCTGCCAGATAGACCTGGGATTTGACAGAGACGACCTGCTGATCCTTGCCTAGGTCCATGAGAATCTTGTCTCGGTCATTGGCGGGGTCAATGGTAAATTCCTTTTTGGCATAGGCAATGTTAAGTTTTAAGTCATTTTCCAAATAGGCATAAATGGACTGCTCAGCGATTTCCCTTGTCAAGTCAGGGACGATTCCCTTGTCTAAATAGTCAATATCTAAGACAGAGGCGACTTGGTCTACAACGCGCTGACGGACGATTCGCCAAACCAGTCGGTAGGGAGGGAAACCAGTGATGTCGGACAGTTTCTGATCTACGGTAATCTTTTCCAAGCTGACAACATTGGTTTTGGACTGCATATTATTCTGCTTGACTACTTCTTGATAGCTGGTCAGCTTAGACACAGGAAAGTCAAACTGTTCATGCTTGATGACTTTGGAACCCTGTCCGCGGACTTTTTCAATCAATCCTTCTTCTTGCAGCAGCGCCAGAGCCTTGCGAACAGTGTCGCGGCTGACCTGGTAGTCTTCTGTCAGCTGGTGTTCGCTGGGCAAGAAGTCCCCGACTGCATAACGCTCGTCTAAAATATCTTTCTCAATTTGTTTGAATAATTGTTTATATTTCTTCATCATAAACTCCACTTGTTTTCTTTTTTACATACAACCCAGAAAATTTTATCAAAAAAGTGGGCTTTTTTCAACAAACAACTTGCATACATCTTTGGAATCGATTACAATAATTTGTAGAGATGTGTTGAAAAACCGACTCGTAAAAAATATAAGGAGAGTGCTGGATTCTCATTCAGCCATTAGTCAAATGGGAAAATTTGAGAAGGAAGCTAAAGATCTGCTAGATGCAATCGGCGGCAAAGAGAATGTCACAGCAGTTAGCCATTGTGCAACGCGGATGCGCTTTGTACTTGGCGACGATAAAAAGGCCAATGTCAAGGCCATTGAGACAATCCCAGTGGTCAAGGGAACTTTTACAAATGCTGGGCAATTCCAAGTCATCATTGGAAATGATGTGCCAATCTTTTACAATGACTTCACTGCTGTATCAGGTATTGAGGGAGTATCAAAAGAAGCAGCCAAGTCTGCTGCCAAGAGCAAGCAAAATCCCCTTCAGCGGGTTATGGCCACTCTGGCGGAAATTTTCACCCCGATCATTCCAGCTTTGATTGTCGGAGGGTTAATCCTTGGCTTCCGAAATGTCCTTGAGGGCGTGCATTGGTCTATGTTGGATGGGAAAACAATCACAGAGGTATCCAAATTCTGGTCTGGAATTAACCATTTCTTGTGGCTTCCGGGAGAAGCAATTTTCCAATTCCTGCCGGTAGGAATCACTTGGTCTGTTTCTCGTAAAATGGGAACTAGCCAAATTCTTGGGATTGTCTTGGGAATCTGTTTGGTGTCACCACAATTGCTCAATGCTTATTCAGTAGCATCGACACCAGCAGCTGAAATCGCTAAGGACTGGGTTTGGGATTTCGGTTTCTTCACTGTCAATCGTGTTGGTTACCAAGCTCAGGTTATTCCGGCCCTTTTAGCAGGTTTATCTCTATCTTATCTGGAAATCTTTTGGCGTAAACATATTCCAGAAGTAGTGTCTATGATTTTTGTGCCATTCTTATCATTGATTCCTGCTCTGATTCTGGCTCATACTGTCTTGGGTCCTATCGGTTGGACAATCGGTCAGGGGATTTCAACAGTTGTACTTGCAGGTTTAACTGGTCCAGTTAAATGGCTCTTTGGCGCAGTATTTGGTGCCCTTTATGCTCCATTTGTTATCACAGGTCTTCACCATATGACCAATGCCATTGATACTCAGTTGGTAGCTGATGCCGGTGGTACTGGTCTTTGGCCAATGATTGCTCTATCTAATATTGCTCAAGGTTCAGCTGTATTTGCTTATTACCTTATGAAACGCCATGATGAGCGGGAAGCGCAAATTTCCCTGCCTGCAACCATTTCAGCTTACCTTGGTGTTACTGAGCCTGCTCTCTTCGGGGTCAATGTCAAGTACGTTTATCCATTTGTTGCGGGAATGATTGGTTCGTCTATTGCGGGTCTGCTTTCTGTAACCTTTAATATAACAGCAAATGCCATTGGTATTGGTGGTTTACCAGGTATCCTTTCTATCCAGGCAAAATATATGATTCCATTTGCAGGAGTTATGCTTGTAGCAATCCTTGTACCAATGTTCCTGACTTTCTTTTTCCACAAGACAGGCTTCTTAACGAAGAATGAGGAAGATCCAGAATTGAAAGCTGAGTTTGCAGCTCTGGAAGAAGCAGAATTTGCTGGGACTTCCAAAGCCGAGTCATCTCCAGAGGTGCAAGCAGCTGATTTATCAGCTCCTGTAACGATTACTAGTCCGCTGGCAGGAGAAGTCAAAGAATTGAGTCAGGCAACGGATCCTGTCTTTGCACAAGGTTTGATGGGGCGTGGAGTTGTCATCGTTCCTAGCCAAGGTGAGTTGGTTTCACCAGTTAATGGTAGAGTAACCGTCTTCTTCCCAACCAAGCATGCAATTGGCATCTTGTCAGATGAAGGGGTTGAAATCCTGATGCATATCGGAATGGACACTGTCAATCTGGAAGGCAAAGGCTTTGAAGGTTTTGTGTCTCAAGGGGATAAGGTCAAGGCAGGCGACAAGCTCATTTCCTTTGATATAGACATGATCAAGAAAGCGGGCTATGTAACGGAAACACCAGTCATCATTACAAACTCAGACAGTTATCAAGTGGAGGAGCTTGAACAACTTCCTCGGGCAGTTAAGCGAGGTAGTCAGTTGATGAACGCTAAGCCACTTTAAAGAAAAATGAATGACTATAGAAAGGGACGGTTCTTTAAAATCTGTCCCTTTTCTCAAAAAAGGAGAAAATATGGCACTTGATAAAACAAAGGTTGTCTACCAAATTTATCCAAAATCTTTTAAAGACACGACTGGCAATGGTTTGGGAGATTTTCGCGGGATTATTGAGAAGATTCCTTATCTAAAAGAGCTGGGAGTGGACATGGTCTGGCTCAATCCTTTCTATCCGAGTCCGCAACGGGACAATGGTTATGATATTTCTGACTATACTGCGGTAGACCTTATCTTTGGAGATATGGCAGATTTTGAAGAGATGGTCAAGGTTGGCCAGCAGCATGGGATTGACTTTATGCTGGATATGGTTCTAAATCACTGTTCGATTGAACATGAGTGGTTCCAAAAGGCTCTGGCTGGGGATTCCTACTATCAGGACTTCTTTATCCTGCGGGATGAGCCAACGGACTGGCTGTCCAAGTTTGGCGGCAGTGCCTGGGCACCATTTGGGGATACGGGCAAATATTATCTGCATCTCTATGATGTGACTCAAGCTGATCTTAACTGGCGCAACCCCAATGTTCGTCAAGAGCTCTTCAAGGTGGTGAATTTTTGGCGAGATAAAGGAGTCAATGGCTTCCGCTTTGATGTCATCAACGTCATCGGAAAAGATGAAGTGCTGACGGACTGTCCAGAGCAGGAGGGCAAGCCAGCCTATACCGATAAGCCAATCGTCCATGACTATCTGCGTATGATGAACGAAGCAACTTTTGGGCAGGACGATTCCTTTATGACGGTTGGCGAAATGAGTGCAACGACGATTGAAAACTGCATCCTTTACACCGCACCAGACCGGCAGGAGCTATCTATGGCTTTTAATTTCCATCATCTCAAGGTGGACTATGAAGCTGGACAGAAGTGGACGCTTAAGGCTTTTGACTTTGAAGAGTTAAAACGCCTCTTCCATACTTGGGGCAAGGAAATGAGTGATCATGATGGCTGGTCAGCCCTCTTTTGGAACAACCATGATCAGCCGCGAGCTCTCAATCGCTTTGTCGATGTAGAGGATTTCCGCAATGAAGGGGCGACCATGTTGGCAGCCAGTATTCATCTGTCGCGAGGGACGCCTTATATCTACATGGGTGAGGAGATTGGTATGGTGGACCCTGACTACGACTCCATGGAAGATTATGTGGATGTCGAGTCTCTCAATGCTTACCAGAGTCTGCTTGCTGAAGGTCAATCGCCAGAGGCAGCCTTCAGGATTATCAAGACTAAATCTCGTGATAATTCTCGGACACCTATGCAGTGGGATGATTCAGTCAATGCAGGTTTTACAACAGGAACTCCATGGCTGAAGGCGGGCAAATCCTATCCTCTTATCAATGTGGAAAATGAAATCAAGGGACCAATCTTTACCTTTTATCAGAAATTGATTGCCCTGCGTAAGGAACTGCCAATCATTGCAGAAGGTAGCTATCAGCCAGCCTATGAAGACAGTCCCCAGGTCTATGCCTTTGAGCGGGAGTGGCAAGGACAAAAACTTTTAGTCCTTAACAACTTTTATGCTGATCCGATTACCGTGGACATCCTGCCGGATTATCAAAATGGTCAGGTTCTCCTATCCAATTACGGCAAGACTCAGATTGACCATGTGATGACCTTGCAGCCATACGAAACCTTGGCTATCTTAGTAGGTGAAAACTAAAGTCTCGAAAGAATCTGGAAAAAATTCCAGATTCTTTTTTCTGTGTTGGGCCAGTCTAGGCAAGTATTTTTCTGAAGTAAGAGAAACTAATACAGAATTTTAAGAAAGCCTTTGCAAAATTTGATTCTTTTCTTTATAATAAAAATTAAATAGGATAATATACATTTATACAGAAAAGGAGAAGTTCATGAAAAAACAAGTTTCTTACAAGCAGCTTTTTCCCACAGTGGTTTTGCTAGCTGCTTTTCTGTCCCTGCTTTTTTCTGTCCAACCAGTCGGAGCAGAAGAAGCGGTAAGTTCGTCGACTTCAGATGCGGCAGCTCTCACAGAGAATCCGGCCGTAAGCGATGCGTCGGTTGCCAGTCAATCAGAGAGCTCTTCTGCAGAATCGGGAGAGTCAAGGGCAACTTCTGAAGAGGCAGTGGGAAAGGCAGACCAAGCCCCTGCTGCAGCACAAGCTGCGACTAGCGGACCAGAAGTTGTTCCAAATGTAGGAACCATTCAGGGAGAATCACAAGCCTCTCCCTATGGGGACAAGGAAGTTCAAGTTTCCAATGTAGTTGTGACGAAAACAGACCGTTATGGTTTTTATGTTCAAGACGTGACTCCTGATGGAAACAGTAGGACTTCTGATGCTCTTTATGTTGTTTCTAAAGAAAAAGTCGATGTCGGAGACAAACTTAGTCTTGAAGGACGCGTCAAAGAAGGTTATATGGAAGAGCTCAGCGTTCGTCAGGGGCAAACTTTCAACAAGCCCAGTGATAGCATGACAGTCACCATGCTTGTCGCTTCCAAGGTGATCAAGGAAGGGAAAGCTGACTTACCTGCTCCAGTAGACATCGTGGCTAATATGCCTAAGGATACGGTCGATAACGATATTAATAACTATCAACCTCAAAGTGAAGCGTTGGACTACTGGGAAAGTTTGGAAGGAATGTTGACGACGGTGAAGAGGCCCCGAGTTCTAGGCCCGCAGTACCGTGGAGACATTTATGTCTTACCTGAAGGCTACCAAGCCTTGCCATTAAACAATATCGGAGGTCTCAATCTTCGTCCAAACGCTCAAAATACCGCAACCATTCCAGTCTATGTTGGCAATAAATTCATTGCCAAGGCCAAGGATTATTTCAATGGTGATGTGGTTGGAGTCGTGACCTATCGTGGGAAGGTTTACAAGTTGGAGCCGACTCAGCTGCCTGATTTGGTGGACGGGGGCTTGCAGAGACAGGTCTCTCCTATCTATCCAAGTGAGGACAAGCTGACTGTTGCTTCCTACAATATCGAGAATTTTTCTGCTAATGCTAAAAAAGGTGAAACGCCTGAGGAAAAAGTGACTAGAATCGCTAATTCCTTTATCAATGAAATTCATAGTCCAGATATCATCACGCTCATTGAGGTTCAAGACGAGAATGGCAGTGTCAATGACGGAACGACCAGCGGTGTCAAAAGTGGTGAGAAACTAGCGGCCCGCATCAAAGAACTGGGCGGAAAAACTTACAAGTACACCGAAGTTGCCCCCCTTGACGGTCAAGATGGCGGCAAGCCTGGCTCCAATATCCGCGTGGCTTTTCTCTACAATCCAAATCGTGTAAAATTAGTTGAGAAAGATGCTGGTAATAGTGATGAAGCAGCTAGCTTCTCTGGTGGCCATTTGGTTAAGAATCCTGCCCGAATCGAACCGACCAATCCAGCCTTTACCAAGGTTCGTAAATCCTTGGCAGCTGAGTTTGAATTCAAGGGACAGCATATCGTCGTTATTGCTAATCATTTGAAGTCCAAGATTGGGGATGATGCCGTTTATGGTTCCGCTCAGCCAGCAGTTCAGCATACGCAGGCAGCCCGAATTGAGCAGGCTAAAATTTTAAATAGCTTTGTTCAGGAAGGACTGAGACAAAATCCTAACCTTAAGTTTGTGCTGACTGGTGATTTCAATGATTTTGAATTTTCTGAAACAGCTAAAGCACTGGCAGGTAATGAACTCATTAATCTCATGCAGGAACATGATGCGGCTGACCGTTATTCCTACTTCTACCGCGGCAGCAACCAAAGCTTGGATAACATTTTCATTTCGAAGAACCTGGCAGGCAAGGCTGTCTTTGCGCCTGTACATATCAATGCCTCTTTCATGGAAGAACATGGCAGAGCTTCAGACCATGATCCAGTAGTGGTGCAGCTGGACTTTTCTAAGGATGTTGCAGCTTCAACATCTGACAGCTCCCAACCGTCTCAATCAAGTGGACAATCTTCTGTAGCAGTAGATCAAGGAGTTCCTTCTCAGACCAATCCTCCATCGTCCAATCAAACTGGACAAGGTCAGACAGCTAGCAGCAAGAAGAAGGGACTCCCGCAGACCGGCCAAAATAAGAGTGGCTGGACAGTCTTGGGATTGCTCCTGCTAATGTTTGCTTTTACTCTCAAAAAGAGAAGCAGAAATTAACTAAAATCAATTTAAAAAGTGAGATCAGGGTGGAATAAAGATTCTGCCCTGATTTTTTATTCGCCAGCTTCTAAGAGCAAGTCTTAATCAGCTTTCGCCCTAAAGTTTTATCTGTTGTAAAACACTGAAAATGAAACTGAAAAACAGTTTGTTTTCTAAAAAATAGGCAAATTAAGTCTATTTTTGCTTTAATCATGTTATAATGTAGTTAGTAATAAAACGTTTTCAGAGTTAAGAGGTTGCGCGATGGTTGAAGAGAAAATTGAAGAAGCAGTTGATTATGGAAAGGTAACGGGCATGGTCCACTCCACCGAAAGTTTTGGAGCAGTTGATGGACCGGGTATCCGTTTTATTGTCTTTTTGCAGGGCTGCCATATGCGCTGCCAGTATTGCCATAATCCGGATACTTGGGAGATGGAGACCAACAAATCTCAGCTGCGGACCGTGGACGATGTCTTGCAAGAAGCTCTCCGTTATAAGGGCTTCTGGGGCAATAAAGGCGGCATCACCGTCAGCGGAGGAGAAGCCTTGCTGCAGATTGATTTTCTGATCGCCTTCTTTACCAAGGCTAAGGAGCTGGGCATTCACTGTACATTGGATACCTGTGCCCTACCTTTTAGAAATACGCCCCGCTACCTGAAAAAATTTGACAAGCTTATGGCAGTCACCGACCTTGTCCTGCTAGATATCAAGGAAATTAATGAAGAACAACACAAAATAGTGACCAGCCAGACCAACAAGAATATCTTGGCCTGTGCCAAGTACCTATCTGACATTGGAAAGCCAGTCTGGATTCGCCATGTCTTGGTGCCAGGATTGACCGACCGTGATGATGACCTGATTGAGCTAGGTAAATTTGTAAAGACGCTGAAGAATGTTGATAAGTTTGAAATTCTACCTTACCATACCATGGGTGAATTCAAATGGCGGGAGTTGGGTATCCCTTACAAGCTGGAAGGGGTTAAGCCTCCAACAGCTGATCGGGTCAAGAATGCTAAGGAACTCATGCAGACTGAATCCTATACAGAGTATATGAATCGGGTGCATAATAGCTAATCTACTATGAGTATGGATAAATGGGCTGGTGGGATGACCAGTCCATTTTTCTTAAGAAAATGCCCTTCTGCTTTTGTGAAATGCCTGTAATTGTGGTAAAATAAATGCAATAAACATTATATAAAAGAAGAGGTTTATCATGTCTAAAATTTTAGTTTTCGGTCACCAAAATCCTGATTCAGATGCTATCGGTTCATCTTACGCTTTTGCTTATTTGGCTCGCGAAGCTTATGGCTTGGATACAGAAGCTGTTGCTCTGGGTGAGCCTAATGAAGAAACAGCATTTGTTTTAGATTACTTTGGCGTGGCGGCACCGCGCGTGATTACATCTGCCAAGGCAGAAGGAGCTGAACAAGTTATCCTGACAGACCACAATGAATTCCAGCAGTCTGTGGCAGATATTGCTGAAGTTGAAGTTTATGGCGTAGTGGACCACCACCGTGTTGCTAACTTTGAAACAGCTAGTCCACTCTACATGCGCTTGGAGCCAGTGGGATCTGCTTCCTCTATTGTTTACCGCATGTTCAAGGAGCACGGCGTAGCAGTTCCAAAAGAAATTGCAGGATTGATGCTGTCTGGTTTGATCTCTGATACTCTCTTGCTCAAGTCACCAACAACTCATCCAACTGACAAGGTCATTGCACCAGAATTGGCTGAGCTAGCTGGTGTCAACTTGGAAGAGTATGGTTTGGCAATGCTTAAGGCAGGTACAAACTTGGCTAGCAAGTCTGCTGAAGAATTGATTGACATCGATGCGAAAACCTTTGAGCTGAATGGAAATAATGTCCGTGTGGCACAGGTCAACACAGTTGATATTGCTGAAGTTTTGGAGCGTCAAGCAGAAATCGAAGCGGCTATTGAAAAAGCAATCGCTGATAATGGCTACTCTGACTTTGTCTTGATGATTACAGATATTATTAACTCAAACTCAGAAATTTTGGCTATCGGAAGCAATATGGACAAGGTCGAAGCAGCCTTCAACTTTGTTCTTGAAAACAACCATGCTTTCCTTGCAGGCGCTGTTTCTCGTAAGAAGCAAGTGGTGCCTCAACTGACAGAAAGTTTTAATGCTTAAAGAGCTCAAATGACGAAATAAGTTACTAGATGAGGGCTATTCCCCTCATACTTAAAAAGGAGTCTCGGCTCCTTTTTTGATAGGCGAGAGAAATGAAGATTCAAGATTTACAAGATGGAGATTTGATTTTTACAGTCGGATCTTCAGAAATTGCTGCAGCCATCCGAGCAGCAACTGGCTCATACAGCCACGTGGCCATCTTTTTTAATGGTGAGATTTATCATGCAACCCATGAGAAGGGGGTTGTCAATCAAGATTTGTCTGATTTTTGGCAGGATGAGGATGTTTATGACGTATATCGCTATCCAGCTATTGAAGCAGATGCTGTCTTTAAAAGGGCCAAATTGCATCTAGGAAAGCCTTACAATTTCGGCTTTTATCCGCAGTCCGATTGTTTTTACTGTTCGGAGTATATTGCGGACATTTTGCCGATTTTTGATACGATTCCCATGCAGTTTGGCGATGAGAAAAATCTGATTTCTGATTTTTGGCAGGAGTATTATCGTGACTTGGGCTTAGCGGTTCCCATAGGTCAGCCTGGGACGAATCCTAGCCAGTTGGCTCAGTCAAGAAAACTCATCTACAAAGGAGAACTTCATGATTAAAATCATCAATCCCAGCCGTTTGACGCGCCAGCCTTTTTTCCAGGAGCTGATTGATTATTTGGATCGGCATGAGGCAGTGATTCTGCGGGAGATTAAGAGAGAGTTTGAGGGCGTGGCCAACATTGACCGCTCGATAGAAGAGTATATCAAGGCTGGCTATATCAAGCGGGAGAACAAGCTATATTACCTGACGCTGCCCTTTGTGGAAAGTTTGGAGGACTTGTGTTTGGATCAGGAAGTCTTTATCCGTGATGATAGTCCCCTCTATCAGGAATTGTTGGATCAGCGCTTTGAGACCCGGCTTTCCAATCAGACCAATGCGGCGATTTTGCTGGAAGAGACAGATTTTCTGCGGGATAAGCTAACCTTGGCAAATTATTTTTACAAGATGCAGCGCCAGTATCCCCTGTCTGAGGCACAAAAGCCTCTCTATGCTATCTTAGGCGATGTCAATCCCGAATATGCACTCAAGTACATGACGACCTTCCTCCTCAAGTATGTCCGCAAGGATGAGCTCATGCAGAAGCGGCGGGACATTTTTGTTGATAGCTTAGTAATTTTAGGTTATATTCAACAAAATGAAGCAGGCAAGTATGAGTTACAGGCAAGCTTTGATAAGAAGAGATTGACTTTTCATCTGGACTGATTTTCCCATAGTATGAGCAGAATATTTGACCTTTGAAAAGAAAAAACTTATACTACTGTAAACGGTATCAGAAACCGTAAAAAAGAACGGAGGCAATCATATGTCACTAGAAAATAAATTCGATCAAGCTAAGGGCGCTGTTAAAGAAGGCGTGGGCAAAGTTACAGGAGATAACAAGACCGAAGCAGAAGGCTTTGTAGAAAAAACAGTTGCCAAAGCAAAAGAAGTTGCTGAAGATGCTAAAGAAGCTGTTGAAGGTGCTGTTGAAGGTATCAAAAACAGCTTGGATAAATAAGAATAGTGAGAAGAGAGTTAAAATTTAACTCTCTTTTTTGTTTCCAATAGCAGCAAGCAGCAATAAAAAAGTTTTATAAATTTGTAAATAATAAAAATTTAAGCTTTTCATGCTAAGATAGAAATATAAAAAAGAACCTGAAATGATGACATAAATTTACAGGTGGTGAAAGGAAATATGATGAAATTATTGACAAACCTACGCCCCTCTAAGCCTTTGAAAGAGCTGAGGTGGTTTGATATTGCAGTGATTACCCTGCTCATGTTTGGGCAGTTTATTTATCGCTCAACAGAGCTTTATCTAGCTAGCTTTGCGCCAGCCGCCAGCACAAGAGCGACTGAAACGGTGACCAATACAGCCAGTGAGGGAGCGGCTTTTTCTAGTAATTTCAATTTTCAGCTACTGATGCTGGTCTTGACCATTCTTTACCTATTGCTTCGGCGCTTTGACTTTAAGCAGCTTCCCATCCGTCTGAGCTGGTCGGTTCTCCTTTGGACTCCTCTTATTTTTGTAGTGGTAGGGTTCTTTGGTGACATTGTAACGACACTGAGCGGCGAGTATAATTACTTTGATCCAACTCTCTGGTCTTATGTAGATATTCTGGAAATCTTCCGGAAATTTGCTGAACTGACACCTATGGCCATTCTCTACGGACTTCTAAATGGCTTCTATGAGGAATTCTTCTTTCTGGGGCTTATGACCTCTGTTAAGGATAAGTATAAGTGGTGGGCTCTGGCTTACTCTACTATCATTCGGATTTCTTTCCACACCTATCAGGGCATGCTGTGGGCCTTGGTTATCGGAGTGGTGTACGGTCTCTTTTACTATTTCCTTTACAAGTACAAGGTCAAGAACCTCTTGCCTTTCTTTCTCATGCACGCCTTGGCGGATATGTTTGGCTCCAGCTTGATGTACGTTCTGATTAAATGGCGTTAATTTTTACAAAACGACAATAAAAAGGCGATATGCTCGCCTTTTTTCTTATAAATACTTTTCTGCAAGTGCATAGTCTCCTGGATAGGCTACTTTTTCTCCTTCTACGATTTGGTAAGCATCCGCTCCTTTACCGGCCAGAATGACGGCATCTCCCTCTCGGTCTGTCAGGCTGAGAGCTTTTTTGATGGCTTCCTCTCGGTCGGCTATTTTTTCCACTGGATAGGAGATGTAAGATGCGATTTCCTCCGCAATGGCTAGAGGGTCTTCATAGTTGGGGTCGTCCGCGGTTAAGATAACGGTCAGCTCAGGATGCTGATTAAGTAGGCGACCGAAGTCTTTGCGCCGGCTTTCACCCTTGTTGCCGGTAGCACCCAAGAGGAGGATAATCTTACCCTTCTGGTGTTCCTCTACCACAGACAGCAGGTTGCTCAGGCTGACGCCATTGTGAGCATAATCAACGAAGATTTTGGCACCATTTTTCTGAGTCAGAACTTCCATACGGCCTGGTACTCGGGTTGCAGCAATTCCTTTTTTGATGTCTTCGAGGCTAGCACCCAGTCGCAGACAGGCAAGACCAGCCGCTACTGCATTTTCCTGATTGAAGCGGCCGATGAGCTGGATATCGTAGTGGCCAGCTAACTTGCCAGCAGCTTCAAAGCTGAAAGCCTGAGAATCTATGATGCTATTGTTAGAACCTGCTCCATAGAAATCATGTTCCATAGAAGCGACTTGCTCTTTCACGATTTGGAAATGGTCCATGTCGCTATTCACGATAACTGCTCGGCTATTGTCCATCAAGAGTCGCTTATTGTAGAAATAATCCTCAAAAGTCGGATGCTCAATAGGGCCGATATGGTCTGGGCTGATATTAAGAAAGACACCCACATCAAAGGTTAGGCCATAGACCCTTTTCTTGAGATAAGCCTGACTGGAAACTTCCATGATGAGATGAGTCCGACCATTAGCAAGGGCTTGGGCCATCATTTTGATAAGATCCAGACTTTCTGGTGTAGTCAGAGTTGACTTAAAAAAAGTCTCGCCATCCAAAGTAGTGTTCATAGTCGAGAGCAGGGCAGGTCGATGGCTTTGGGAAAGGATTTGATAGGCAAAATAAGCTGTAGTTGTCTTACCCTTGGTGCCAGTAAAGGCAAGTAATTTGAGTTTCTTCTCCGGATGGCCGTAAAATTCCATGGCTAAGAGACTCATGGCCTGCTTGACATCGTTGACTAAGAGGACCGGAATGCCCACTTGAAAGTCTGTCTCGCTGATATAAAAGCGCAGGCCAGCTGTGACGGCTTTTTCTAGAAATTCTCTCTTAAAAGCCTCACCCTTGACAAAAAAGAGGGTAGAGGCATCCGCTTCCCTGCTGTCATAGCTGATACAATCGAAAGTTAAGCCGCTGTAGGAGAAGAAGTATTCTCCGTCTTTGACAATATCACGAAAATTATGGTCTTCTTTTAAAATATCTAATACGGTTTCAATTTTAATCATAAATCTATTGTAAACCTTATGGCTGGGTTTTACAAGAGGCAAGGAAAAGTTTATAATAAAAGAAGAATAAATAGAAGAGGTTTTCTATGAGCCAAGAAACAACAAGCCAGCAGCAGCAGATGCTGCGGGGAACTGCCTGGCTAACTGCCAGCAATTTTATCAGTCGTCTTCTGGGGGCCATCTATATCATTCCTTGGTATATCTGGATGGGCAAGCACGGCGCCGAGGCCAACGGCCTTTTTACTATGGGCTACAATATTTATGCTTGGTTTTTACTGATTTCGACAGCCGGCGTGCCAGTGGCAGTGGCCAAGCAGGTGGCTAAGTACAATACCATTGACAAGGAAGAGCACAGTTTTACTTTGATTCGCGAGTTTCTCAAGTTTATGTTGCTTTTGGGAGCTGTCTTTGCAGTGATGATGTACCTACTTTCACCAGTTTTCGCTTCTATGTCTGGCGGTGGTTCAGACTTGGTGCCAGTCATGCAGAGTCTGTCTTTGGCTGTTTTGATATTCCCATCGATGAGCGTTATCCGAGGTTTTTTCCAAGGGTTTAACAATCTTAAGCCTTATGCCATCAGTCAGATTGCGGAGCAGGTCATTCGGGTTATCTGGATGCTGCTGACAGCCTTTTTCATCATGAAAATCGGCTCTGGCAACTATGTAGAAGCGGTTACCCAGTCCACCTTTGCCGCCTTTATCGGTATGCTTGCTAGCATGGCTGTCTTAGCCTTCTATCTCTGGAAGACAGGTATGCTGACTTCCATCCTTCATAAGCCTGCTAATGCAGGGGAGATCAATGGCCGTGCCCTCCTCTGGGATACCATTCGTGAAGCCATTCCTTTCATTATCACAGGATCTGCCATTCAGCTTTTTCAGATTATTGACCAAGCTACCTTTATCCATGTCATGGGCTGGATTAGCAAGTACAGCAAATCCGAGCTGCTGGTTCAGTTTGCCTATTTCTCAGCAAATCCTAATAAAATCACCATGATTTTAATTGCCGTGGCAACCTCTATCGGCGGTGTCGGGATTCCGCTTTTGACCGAGAACTATGTCAAAGGTGATTTTCGCTCGGCTGCCCGCTTGGTGCAGGATAATCTTAGTATGCTGATTTTCTTTATCTTGCCAGCAACCATTGGTGCTGTTTTGGTAGCGGAACCTCTGTATACTGTTTTCTATGGCAAGCCAGACGGCTTAGCTCTGGGACTTTTTATCTTTGCTATGCTGCAGACCATTATCCTTAGTCTATATACGGTGTTGGCTCCGATGATTCAGGCCCTTTTCCAAAATCGAAAAGCTATTATTTACTTCCTCTATGGAGTAGTAGTCAAGCTGGTGCTGCAAGTACCCTTGATTTATTTTTTCAAAGCTTATGGTCCTCTTCTTGCGACGACAGTTGGTTTGATTATCCCAATCCTGCTCATGTATCAGGAAATTCGCAAGGTAACAGGTCTGAATCCTAAGAACCTCTTTAAGCGGAGCCTCCTGTCAGTGATTCTGACGGTTCTGATGACCATCTTTGTCTTGGTGGCAGAGCTTCTTATCGGTCTCTTCCTTCATCCAAGCGGTCGGATTTCCAGCTTTGTCTATATAGCTCTGATTGGCGGTATCGGCCTCGCTGTTTATGGCGGACTGGCACTCAAAGTTCGTCTTATGGATCGCTTTATCGGTTCAAAAGCGGCTAGTCTGCGACGACGCTTTCATATCTATTAAAAAGCCGCAGGACTTTTTAATTTTTATCTTTACTATGTCTAAAACATTAACATTATAGTTTCAAACTATAGCTAGCTCTTGAAAAGAAAAAAGAAAAATGTTTTCAAAAGATGTTACAATAGAGGGTGAAATATTAGCGAAGGATTGGAAGGTTAATATGAGTAAGGACGTAAAATTAAATACACTACTGGCTCAGGCTGGGGTAAAAAAAGATGAAACAACTGGTGCTTTAACAACACCCCTGCATTTTTCAACAACCTACCAGCACCCTGAGTTTGGTCAGTCAACAGGTTATGACTATACTCGAACCAAGAATCCAACGCGGGTTAGCTTGGAAGAGACTCTGGCTGCTATCGAAAGTGCAAATTATGCTCTAGCGACTAGCTCTGGTATGTCGGCTATTGTGCTGGCCTTTAGTGCCTTTCCAGTTGGCAGCAAGGTTTTGGCTGTTCGGGATCTCTATGGTGGCTCTTTTCGCTGGTTTGCTCAGGCTGAAGCAGAAGGGCGCTTTGCTTTTACCTATGCCAATACAGAAGAAGAACTACTGAATAATCTGACAGAGGATATAGATATTGTCTATATCGAGACACCGACCAATCCTCTTATGGTAGAGTTTGACATTGCCCGCATTTCCCAAGCAGCTCATGAGCGAGGAGCAGCTGTCATTGTGGATAATACCTTCTATAGTCCCATTTATCAAAGACCGCTGGAGGATGGAGCAGATATTGTTCTGCACTCTGCAACCAAGTATCTGGGCGGGCACAATGATGTCTTGGCCGGAGCTATCATGACTAATGATGCTGCTATTTATGACAAGCTTTTCTATAATCTCAATACAACTGGGCCAGTCCTGTCTCCTTTTGACAGCTATCTGCTTTTGCGCGGTCTCAAGACACTGGCTCTACGCATGGAGCGCTCTACTCAGAATGCGCAAGAAGTAGTCGCTTTTCTGAAGCAATCTCCTGCGGTAAAAGAGGTTCTCTATCCAGGCAAGGGTGGTATGATTTCCTTTAAAGTTGTGGACGAAGGCAAGATTCCTCATCTCCTAAATAGCCTGAAAGTCTTTACCTTTGCGGAAAGTTTAGGAGGAGTGGAGAGCTTGATTACCTATCCGACGACCCAGACTCACGCAGACATTCCAGTGGAAGTGCGTCATTCTTATGGCTTAACTGATGATTTGCTACGCCTGTCAATTGGAATTGAGGATAGTCGAGATTTGGTAGACGATTTACGTGCAGCCTTGGAGAATGAATAATATGGGAAGATATAATTTTGAAAAAGCACCCTGTCGTGTAGGGCATCATACTTATAAATGGAAAGAAGCGGAGAAGGACAAAGAAGTTCTGCCAGCCTGGATTGCGGATATGGATTTTGAAGTCCTGCCTGAAATCCAGCAAGCTGTTCATGACTACGCTAATCAGTTGGTCTATGGCTATACCTATGCCAGTGAAGAGCTAATCAATGCTGTTCTAGATTGGGAGCGGGATGAGCACGACTATACCTTTGATCGGGATGCTTTGGTATTTATCGAGGGGGTTGTTCCTGCTATTTCGACGGCTATCCAAGCCTTTACCAAGGAAGGGGATGCTGTTCTAATCAACACTCCTGTTTACCCACCTTTTGCCCGCAGTGTCAAGCTCAATAATCGTCAGCTTATTACCAATTCTTTGATAGAGCAGGATGGTCTCTTTCAGATTGACTTTGAGAAGCTAGAGCGGGACATTGTAGACAATGAAGTCAAGATTTATGTTCTTTGCAATCCGCACAATCCTGGAGGTCGAGTTTGGGAACGGGAAGTGTTAGAGAAAATTGGCCGCCTCTGCCAAAAATACGGCGTCCTCTTGGTTTCAGATGAAATCCACCAAGATTTGACGCTGTTTGGCCATGAACATCAGTCTTTTAATACTGTCTCGCCTGACTTTAAGGACTTTAGTCTGATTTTAGCAAGTGCGACTAAAACCTTTAATATTGCTGGAACTAAAAATTCCTATGCTGTGATTGAGAATCCTAGCTTGCGGCATCAGTTTAAAAAACGCCAGCTGGCCAATAACCAGCATGAAATTCCTGGTCTTGGATTTCTAGCTACAGAAGCAGCCTATCGTTACGGTTGGTCTTGGTTGATGGAGCTCAAGGAAGTTCTGGAGAAGAATGTGAATTTTGTGGTTGATTATTTTGCCAAAGAGGCACCGCGCCTGCGGATCATGAAGCCTCAAGGGACTTATCTGATTTGGCTGGACTTTTCAGATTATGGCCTGACAGATGACCAGCTCTTTCAGCTGCTACGAGAAGAGGCAAAGGTCGTCCTGAATAGAGGAAGTGATTTTGGCCAAGAAGGCAAAGGCCATGCCCGTCTAAATGTTGCTGCTCCAGAGACCATGGTTGAAGAAATCTGCTCCCGTATTGCAGAGGTATTGCCAAAATAAATCAAAAATTTTTTGAAATTTGTTTCAAGTGAGAAAAATGATTGACAATCCTCCCAAAGAGGAGTATAGTAATAGTGGAAAATCGGTAGGTGAGGCTACCATAAGGATACGGATGACTACCGCAAAGCAGTGGAGACACTACTCGTTGGTCAACAGTCCTGATCGCCAAGGTCAAGACTAAGCTCATTTCATCGCCTTATGGAGTTAAAGCTTGAACGGTGAATGCTTGCTTTATCTGTGCTTAAAACAATGAAGCGAATAACCTGACATGCAAACGACCCTGCTGAGAAATTGGCAGGGTATTCTTTTTTGTTGAAAATATTTCAAGAGAGTAAATAGTTGATTGCCTGCCTCTTAAGAAACAAGAAAGAGGAGGAATAATGAAATTTTGGTATTCTAGTACCAGTCCTTTTGCGCGTAAAGTATATGTTACAATTTTACACCATCATTTAGAGGAGCAAGTGGATATTCAGAAAGTTCAGGTGGCTTTTGATAGAAATTCACCGCACAATCAAGATAATCCTTTAGGTAGAATTCCTGCTTTTCAAGCTTCCAGTGGAGAATGGTTATATGGTAGTGATTTAATTTCTCAATATTTAGACGAACTAGGTCAGGAAGTTTCACTTTTCCCCAATGGAATGGATAAATGGCATGTTTTAAATATACTGTCCATTGCTGAAGGAATTTTGGAAAATACAATGCCGATTGTTGCGGAAAAATTTTTCCATGAAAAAGAACATTGGTGGAAAGACAGACATCAGCAAATTGAAGAGAGAAATATACGGAGTTTGTCTTTGTTAGAGAAACTGGCTACTGAGCAAGGGCTCTCTTTAAATATTGCAACAATCCAAGTAGTTGCTCTTGTAGATTGGTGGAATTTACGTGAAGAAGTTATTGGATTATCTTTAAAAGAAAATTTTCCAGAATTGCAAGATTGGACACAGAAGATGAATGCCACTTTTGAGGTCTTGCAGGCATCTTGGGACTTTTAATTGTTTTTATAAATTAAGAAAGGAGACATGCGATGCAAATTGACGATTATCCGGAACCGCACATACACAGCCAATCGCTGATTTGTGTCGTTCTGTCCTCATAAAGTGATTGGTCCCTGTGTATGAAATTTAACAATCATACATCAAGGAGAAACCAATGAAAACAGTAAAAGAAAGATTAGTTGCTGCTCTGCAGCTTCCTGTAAAAGAAACTCTGGCATTTTACAAGAGTTCCTTTCGCGGCCTGACAGAAGAGCAGGTCGAAGAAAATCGTGACCTTTATGGTGAGAATATCATCACAAAGGGTCAGGAAGACTCTATTCTAAAGAAAATTTACGAGTCTATCATTAACCCCTTTACAGTCATCCTATTGGTGATTGCCCTAGTGTCCTTAGTAACAAATGTCTGGCTGGCTAAGCCTGGTGAGGAAGATCCGACAACTTCCATCATCATTGTTGTTCTGGTGCTGATTTCTGGAGGCATTCGTTTTGTTCAGGAATTGCGGAGCGACCGCGCTGCTAGCAATCTGTCTCGGCTGATTGTCAACACGGCTACGGTTATCCGTGAAGGAGCAGAGCAGGAACTTCCGATTGATGAGCTTGTTGTAGGAGACATCATCAAACTTAGTGCTGGAGACATGATTCCTGCAGATGTACTGCTGCTGGATTCGCGTGATTTCTTTGTTCAGCAGTCCGGCCTGACAGGGGAAAGTGATGCAGTAGAAAAGGTCTGTTTGGCCAAGTCAGATGAACAAAATCTCGATAGCCTTTTAGAAACAGAGTCGCTGGCCTTTATGGGAACCAACGTTATTTCCGGAAGAGCTACAGCTCTGGTGCTGGTGGTTGGCGATGAGACCATGATGGGAGCCATTGAGCAGACGCTTAACACCTATGATGAGCCGACCTCTTTTGAGCGCGAGATGAATAGCATTTCCTGGCTCTTGATTCGTCTGATGCTTATCATGGTTCCAGTCGTGTTCTTCATAAACGGTCTGACAGACGGCGACTGGCTGGAAGCAGGTGTCTTTGCTCTCAGCGTTGGAGTTGGCTTGACTCCAGAAATGCTGCCTATGATTATCACAGCGAGCTTGGCTAAAGGTTCTATTATCATGGCTCAGGAAAAGGTCGTGATTAAGAAGCTGAATGCCATCCAAGACCTAGGAGCTATTGATATCCTTTGTACGGATAAGACAGGTACACTGACCCAAGACGAGATTGTGTTGGAATACCCGCTGGATATTCATGGTGATTTGGACCTAGCAGTGCTCCGTCGTGCCTTTCTCAATTCCTACTATCAAACTGGTCTCAAAAATCTCATGGATCGGGCTATTATTAATCGGACGGAGAAAGAAGCAGAAAAGCATGAGATTGTCCGTAATCTAGACCAAACCTTTAAGAAAATTGATGAACTGCCCTTTGATTTCGAGCGTCGTCGTATGAGTGTCATCGTCAAGGATGATGAGGATGTTATCAGCATGGTGACCAAGGGGGCCTTGGAGGAAATGCTGGCTATCTCTAGCCATGTAGAATACAAGAAACGCATTACAGTACTGACTGAGGAGATTCGTCAGGAAATCCTTTCGGAAGTGTCCCAACTCAATGAGCAAGGTCTGCGCGTGCTTGGTGTTAGCTACAAGTCAGACTTAGAAGAAGATTACAACTATGAATTGAAGGATGAGTCCGACATGATTTTGACGGGCTATCTGGCTTTCCTAGATCCTCCTAAGTCATCTGCGGCTCCAGCTATTGAAACCTTGGCTGAGTACGGAGTTGCTACTAAGATTTTGACCGGTGATAATGATAAGGTGACCCAGGCAGTTTGTGAAAAGGTTGGGTTAGATGTAGATAATATCTTACTAGGCGTAGAGGTAGATGCTTTATCAGATGAGGA
Organism: Streptococcus sp. 27098_8_134; assembly: GCF_041431675.1. Classification (NCBI taxonomy): domain Bacteria; kingdom Bacillati; phylum Bacillota; class Bacilli; order Lactobacillales; family Streptococcaceae; genus Streptococcus; species Streptococcus sp. 27098_8_134. The sequence continues at coordinate 103,695 of NZ_JAPVYD010000002.1, forward strand.
ATTGAGCCAAGCAGTAGAGCATACAACGGTTTTTGCCAAGCTCTCACCTGACCAAAAAGCTCGGATCATTCTCCAACTCAAGGCTAATGGCCACAAGGTTGGCTACATGGGTGATGGTATCAATGATGCACCTTCTATGAAGGTAGCAGATGTGGGTATTTCTGTTGATACAGCTGTCGATATTGCCAAGGAAACAGCAGATGTCGTTCTGCTGGACAAGGACCTTATGGTTCTGGAGAAAGGGCTGGTAGAAGGGCGCAAGGTCTATGCCAACATGACCAAGTACATTAAGATGACGGTCAGTTCCAATTTTGGGAATATCTTTTCTCTCCTCTTTGCCAGTATCTTTTTGCCATTTCTTCCTATGGCACCAGTTCATCTGATTGTCCTCAATCTAGTTTATGACTTGTCTTGTATAGCTCTGCCCTTCGATAACGTTGACAGTGAATTTCTCAAGAAACCACGGATTTGGTCTGCTAACTCTATTACCCGCTTTATGGCTTGGATTGGTCCTATCTCATCCATTTTTGATGTTTTGACCTATTTGTTGCTCTACTTTATTATCGTACCTATGATAACAGGTGGCAACTATCAAGCTGGTAGTGGGCAAGCAGAAACCTTTATCACTCTTTTTCAAACAGGCTGGTTCGTTGAGTCCATATGGACCCAGACCATGGTTATCTACATGCTGCGCTCACCTAAGCTGCCATTTGTGCAAAGCCGTCCTGCTTTGTCTGTCATTGTGACGACCATGGCAGCAGCCCTCTTTGTTACTTCCCTGCCATACAGCCTCTTTGCGTCAGTTCTGAAGACAGCTCCGCTAAATGGCACTTATTTCCTTTTCCTCCTCTTGATTATTGCGCTTTATATGGTTAGTGTAACCCTTGTTAAACACCTTTATATCAAGCGCTATAGAGAATGGCTATAAGGTGAAGAAAATCTTTGAAAAGGCTTGCTTATAGCAAGCCTTTTCACTCTTTTTTTGATATAATAAGAAGAATAAATTGAAAGAAGGAAATCCAATCATGGGAAAACTTGAAGTTATCGCTCATCCACTAATTCAGCATAAATTGTCTATCTTGCGTCGTACAGATACCTCTACCAAGGCTTTTCGTGAATTAGTTGATGAAATCGCAATGCTCATGGGTTATGAAGTTTTGCGCGATTTACCACTTGAAGATGTAGAAATTGAAACACCAATTACGAAAACAGTCCAAAAGCAGATTGCAGGAAAAAAATTAGCTATTGTACCCATCCTGCGGGCTGGTATTGGCATGGTGGATGGACTTCTGAGCTTGGTTCCAGCAGCTAAAGTTGGGCATATCGGAATGTACCGTGATGAAGAAACTTTGAAGCCGGTTGAGTATCTGGTCAAGTTGCCAGAAGATATTGACCAACGTCAGATTTTCGTTGTAGATCCAATGTTGGCTACGGGTGGTTCTGCGATCTTGGCGGTGGATTCTCTGAAGAAACGTGGTGCTAGCCACATTACTTTTGTATGTTTAGTTTCTGCGCCAGAAGGAGTAAAAGCCTTGCAGGGAGCTCATCCAGATGTTGATATTTTCACAGCCGCTCTGGATGACCACCTCAATGACCATGGTTATATCGTACCAGGACTGGGAGATGCAGGAGATCGTCTTTTCGGAACTAAGTAAAAGTTTATATTTGACCTTTTTTGACCAAAAGGATATAATAGTTCCGTAATTTGAAATTCTATTCCCTAGTTTGATAGAAAATTTTAAAAAGAGAAAGAGAGAAAACTATGATTCCTGTAGTTATTGAACAAACCAGCCGAGGGGAGCGCTCCTATGATATTTACTCTCGGCTATTAAAAGACCGCATTATCATGCTGACTGGCCCAGTAGAGGATAATATGGCTAATTCAGTCATTGCCCAGCTCCTTTTCTTGGACGCTCAAGACAATACTAAAGATATTTACCTCTATGTAAATACGCCTGGGGGATCTGTCTCAGCAGGTCTGGCCATTGTGGACACTATGAACTTTATCAAGTCTGATGTTCAGACCATTGTTATGGGTGTAGCTGCTAGCATGGGAACAATCATTGCTTCCAGTGGTGCTAAGGGCAAACGATTCATGCTGCCAAATGCAGAATATCTGATTCACCAGCCAATGGGCGGAGCTGGAAGTGGTACCCAGCAGACGGATATGGCCATTGTAGCTGAGCACTTGCTTAGAACTCGGAATACCTTGGAAAAAATCTTGGCTGAAAACTCTGGCAAGTCCGTTGAGCAAATCCACAAGGATGCAGAACGTGATTACTGGATGAGCGCTCAAGAAACCTTAGAATACGGCTTTATTGACGAAATCATGGAAAATAGCAACTTGAACTAACATAGGAGGAGCCCAAAGCGGCTCCTTTTGCTGTTTTAAATTTGTTAGTCTGTCAACACTAAGTGTTTTAAGCTAATCATAAAGCTTTTCAGGGCTAGTTTTTTTGCCCTATCTTTGCTATAATCATCTAAGAACTACATGGACTGGAAAGGAGTTTTATGATAGAGAGAGAAGAAAGAGTGGGCTTGATTGTCTATCTTTACTATAATCGAGATGCCAAAAAGCTAGCTAACTTTGGGGATATTATTTATCATTCTAAGAAGCATCGCTATCTGCATCTCTATGTCAATCAAGAGGAAGCCCAGAATTTACAGGAGAATCTGCCCAAGGAGCGCTACGTTAAGCAAGTTCGGATTTCTCACATAAAAGAACTGGATCAAAACTTTGTTGGAAGCCTGTATAGAGAGCAAGAAAACGTTATCATTTGATAAAGTTTCTATAAGGGGTTGACAATTGTCAGATAATTCGATATATTCTTACTATATCATCAATCAAATCACTTAAGGAGATTTCGGAATGAAGAAAAAATTTGCACTATCCTTAGTAGCTTTTGCTAGTGCGGCCCTTCTCGCAGCTTGTGGAGAAGTATCCAATAACAACTCAACAGCAACTGGTACAGAAATTGGCGATACGATTAAATTTGGTTTTAACTTTGAAGAATCAGGTGAAGTAGCAGCCTACGGTACAGCTGAACAACATGGTGCTCAGTTGGCCGTTGATGAAATCAACGCTGCTGGTGGCGTAGATGGCAAGAAGATTGAAGTTACTGATAAGGATAACAAATCAGAAACAGCTGAAGCATCTACCATCACTACTAGCTTGGTTACCCAAAGTAAGGTAAATGCAATCATTGGCCCTGCGACTTCTGGAGCGACAGCTTCAGCTACTGCAAATGCTGCTAAAGCAGGTGTGCCAATCATTACACCAAGTGCGACACAGGATGATCTGACCAACAAGCAAGATTATCTTTACCGTGCAACTTTCATTGATAGTTACCAAGGTAAAATCATTTCTAAGTATGTTACTGATAACTTGAAAGCTAAGAAAGTCGTTCTTTACTACGACCAATCTAGTGACTACGCTAAAGGAATGGCGGATGCCTTCAAGAAGGAGTTCAAGGGTGAGATTGTAGCAACGGAAACTTTCCAATCCAAGGATACAGACTTCCAGGCTGCTTTGACAAAGATTAAGGGCAAAGAATTTGACGCTCTGGTTGTTCCAGGTTACTATACAGAAGCTGGTAAAATTGTCAATCAAGCGCGTGGTTTGGGTATTGACCAAACAATCGTTGGTCCTGATGGCTTTGGTGATGCTAAGTTCGTTGAGCAAGCAACTCCTGCTGCAGCTACAAATGTTTACTATGTATCTGGCTTTACAACTTCTGGTGAAATGTCAGAAAAAGCTAAGAAGTTTATTGAAGCATACAAAGCTAAGTACAAAGAAGAGCCTTCTATGTTTGCAGCTCTGGCATATGACTCTGTTTATATGGCAGCAGAAGCAGCTAAAGGTGCTAAAACTTCAGTAGATATCAAAGACAACTTGGCTAAGCTTAAAGATTTCGATGGAGTAACTGGTTCAATCACTATTGATAAAGATCACAATCCAGTGAAAACAGCTCTGATGATTGGCTTGAAGGACGGTCAAGTAGATACTGTAGAAACAGTTAAAGCGGAATAAGAGTTATGAGGCTGGGGCTATCCCAGTCTTTGACTTGTTTTCTATTTTTAGTTGCTTGAGCAAGTTTGTAGATGATTTCTTTCTTTATAAATCTACGGATTTGAAAGAGTATTGTTTTATAATCTATTCTTCTTCGTTTCTCAATCAACTATTATTCGTATTTTGGGAGTGGGATGATAAAATCACGACCTGGTCTGCTGATTTTTGTCCCATTCCTTATTTTATTATAGAAAGAGTGGTGTCTAATGCTCCAACAATTAGTCAACGGTCTAATCCTGGGTAGTGTTTATGCGCTTCTGGCTTTGGGTTATACCATGGTTTATGGGATTATTAAGCTGATTAACTTTGCCCACGGCGATATCTATATGATTGGTGCCTTTATGGGTTATTACTTGATTAATATCCTGAAGTTTAATTTCTTCCTTTCTCTCATTTTAGCGATGATTGGGACAGCGATTCTCGGTGTGCTTATTGAGTTTTTAGCCTATCGTCCTCTGCGAAATTCGACTCGGATTGCGGCTTTGATTACAGCCATTGGGGTTTCTTTTCTTCTTGAGTATGGCATGATTTTCTTTGTCGGTGCCAATACCCGTTCCTTCCCGCAGGTTATTAAAACAGTACGCTTTAACTTAGGACCGATTTCTATCTCAAATATTCAGTTGCTGATTTTGGGAATTTCGATTTTCCTCATGGTGGCTTTGCAGTTCATCGTGCAGAAGACAAAGATGGGTAAGGCTATGCGCGCTGTATCTGTAGATAGTGATGCTGCCCAGCTCATGGGAATCAATGTCAATCGGACAATCAGCTTCACCTTTGCTTTGGGATCAGCTCTTGCAGGAGCTGCTGGCGTCCTAATTGCCCTTTACTATAATTCATTAGAGCCTTTGATGGGGATGACTCCAGGTATTAAGTCCTTTGTAGCGGCCGTTCTAGGTGGTATTGGAATTATTCCTGGTGCTGCGCTTGGTGGCTTTGTTATCGGTCTTTTGGAAACTTTTGCGACAGCGCTTGGACTATCTGATTTCCGTGATGCCATTGTCTATGCGATTTTGATTGTCATTCTTCTGATTCGTCCAGCTGGTATCCTCGGTAAAAATGTGAAAGAGAAGGTGTAAGGTATGAAAAAGAATTTAAAGATAAATATTTTTTGGCTTGGCCTTGTCTTAATCGGCTACCTGCTGATGACAGTATTGGTTAGTGCCGGTGTTCTCAATGCTTTTTACATTCAAATCTTAGAGCAGATTGGGATTAATATTATTCTGGCTGTGGGGCTTAATCTCATCGTCGGATTCTCAGGCCAATTCTCTCTTGGCCATGCTGGCTTTATGGCTATCGGTGCCTACGCAGTAGCCATTATTGGCTCTAAATCGCCAACATATGGAGCTTTCTTCATTGCTATGCTGGCTGGAGCTATCATTGCTGGTATTGTGGCTTTAGTAGTGGGTTTGCCGACCCTGCGACTTAAAGGGGACTATCTCGCGATTGCAACTCTTGGTGTCTCAGAGATTATCCGTATTCTGATTATTAATGGCGGTACTTTGACGAATGGCGCAGCTGGTATCCTATCCATTCCGCCCTTTACTTCTTGGCAGATGGTCTATGTCTTTGTTGTTATCACAACTATTTTGACCTTGAATTTCCTGCGCAGTCCTATTGGCCGCAGTACTCTGTCTGTCCGTGAGGATGAGATTGCTGCCGAGTCTGTTGGTGTTAATACTACTAGAATCAAAGTGACAGCCTTTGTCTTGGGAGCTATCACGGCTTCTATTGCTGGTTCTCTTCAAGCTGGCTTTGTTGGATCAGTTGTTCCTAAGGACTATTCCTTTACCAACACTATCAATATCTTGATTATTGTCGTTTTTGGTGGTCTAGGATCGATGACTGGAACCATTGTGGCTGCAGTAGTATTGGGAGTTCTCAATATGTTGCTGCAGGATGTATCCAGCATTCGGATGATTGTCTATTCTTTGGCCCTGATCTTGGTCATGATTTTCCGTCCAGGCGGACTTTTAGGAACTTGGGAGCTCAGCCTGTCTAAGCTCTTCAAAAAGAATAAGGAGGTCAAAGAATAATGGCACTTCTTGATGTGAAAAATCTAACTAAAAACTTTGGTGGTTTGACTGCTGTCAGCGATGTGACCTTGGAACTCAACGAGGGCGAGCTGGTTGGTCTGATTGGCCCTAATGGTGCAGGAAAAACGACCCTTTTTAACCTCTTGACTGGTGTTTATGAGCCTAGTGAAGGAACAGTGACACTAGATGGTTATTTGCTCAATGGTAAGGTACCTTACAAGATTGCTTCTTTAGGTCTAGGGCGGACTTTCCAGAACATCCGGCTCTTTAAGGACCTTAGTGTTTTGGATAATGTTTTGATTGCCTTTGGTAATCATCATAAGGCTCATGTGTTAGCTTCTTTCCTCCGCCTGCCAGCTTACTACAAAAACGAAGAAGAACTCAAAGCTAAGGCTTTGGAGTTGCTGAAAATTTTTGACTTGGACAAGGAAGCAGAAACCTTGGCTAAGAACTTAGCTTATGGTCAGCAGCGCCGCTTGGAGATTGTTCGGGCCTTGGCAACGGAGCCTAAGATCCTCTTCTTGGATGAGCCGGCTGCAGGGATGAACCCTCAGGAGACAGCAGAGCTGACTGCATTGATTCGACGGATTAAAAACGAATTTAACATTACCATCATGCTAATTGAGCATGATATGAGTCTGGTAATGGAAGTCACTGAGCGCATCTATGTGCTGGAGTACGGCCGCTTGATTGCGCACGGAACACCTGATGAAATCAAGAATGACAAACGCGTTATTGAAGCTTATCTAGGAGGTGAAGCCTAATGTCCATGCTTAAAGTTGAGAATCTCTCTGTCCATTATGGCATGATTCAGGCTGTCCGTGATGTCAGCTTTGAAGTAAATGAAGGAGAAGTTGTTTCCCTGATTGGTGCAAATGGCGCTGGGAAAACGACCATTCTCCGGACTATTTCAGGCTTGGTTCGTCCAAGTGCTGGTAAAATTGAATTTGTCGGCAATGAAATTCAAAAAGTTCCTGCTCAAAAAATCGTAGCAGCTGGACTTTCGCAAGTACCAGAAGGCCGCCATGTCTTTCCAGGTTTGACCGTTTTGGAGAATTTGGAAATGGGCGCCTTTCTCAAAACAAACCGTGAAGAAAATCAAGCCAATCTCAAAAAAGTCTTCTCTCGTTTCCCACGCTTGGAAGAGCGTAAAAACCAAGATGCTGCTACCCTTTCAGGTGGTGAGCAGCAGATGCTGGCCATGGGACGGGCTCTGATGTCTACACCTAAGCTTTTGCTCTTAGATGAGCCTTCTATGGGCTTGGCGCCAATCTTTATTCAGGAAATCTTTGATATTATCCAAGATATTCAGCGACAAGGGACTACAGTTCTTTTGATTGAGCAAAATGCAAATAAGGCACTCTCTATCGCTGACCGTGGCTATGTCCTTGAAACAGGTAAAATTGTTTTGTCCGGAACAGGCCAAGAGCTCCTCGCTTCTGACGAAGTCCGCAAAGCATATCTAGGTGGCTGAAACAATCCGGGGGATTGTTTCAGGTTGCAGATGGGAACTCGCAGTAGCGAGTTTTCTTCAAAAGGTCTGGGAGACATTTTTAGGTTGTTGATAGAAAGTTACGATAGTAACTTAACATTTTGAAAAGGTCCATTGGACCTTTTTAAGTTGCAGATAAAGAAAACAAGGTTTTCGTCAAGATGCCCAGGGGATTGTTTCAGGTTGCAGATGGGAATTCGCGAGAGCGAATTTTCTTCAAAATGTCTGGGAGACACTTTTAGGTTGTTGATAGAAAGTTACGATATTAACTTAACAGTTAGAAAAGGTCCAATGGACCTTTTTAAGTTGCAGATAAAGAAAACAAGGTTTTCGTCAAGATGCCCGGGGGATTGTTTCAGGTTGCAGATGGGAACTCGCGAGAGCGAGTTTTCTTTAAAATGTCTGGGAGACATTTTTAGGTTGTTGATAGAAAGTTACGATATTAACTTAACAGTTAGAAAAGGTCCATTGGACCTTTTTTCTTCTCTTAGATGCTTAAAATAGTATATCTAGCCATTGTCCATCTTCAATTTTTCCAATCGCGGGATTTTTCTAAATTTTGAAAACTTAGGCAAAGGCCTTGGAAGCGTTTGAAATCAGCTTCAAAATAAAGTATAATAAGTATAAGAATTATGGATAGGAAGTAGAGGGAACTTTTATGGCAGTTAAAGATTTTATGACGCGTAAGGTGGTTTATATCAGCCCAAATACAACGATTGCTCATGCGGCAGATATGATGCGTGAGCAGAAACTCCACCGTCTGCCGGTGATTGAGAATGACCAACTAGTGGGACTGGTGACAGAAGGAACGATTGCAGAAGCTAGTCCATCTAAGGCAACGAGTCTGTCCATTTACGAGATGAATTATCTTCTCAACAAAACAAAAGTTGGTGATGTTATGATTCGTGATGTTGTCACGATTTCTCAGTTTGCCAGTCTGGAAGATGCGACCTATCTGATGCTGAAAAATAAGATTGGTATCCTGCCTGTCGTGGACAATGAGCAACTTTACGGGGTTATTACTGACCGTGATATTTTCAAGGCTTTCTTAGAAGTATCTGGCTATGGTGAAGAGGGAGTCCGTCTGCGCTTTGTCACTGAGAATAAGGTGGGGGTTCTTGAGCAGATTATCCGTCTTCTGGTGGAAGAAAATCTCAACATCTCCAATACCGTCAATATCTCACGCAAGGATGGCAAAGTCGTCATTGAAGTACAGTTAGACGGTAATATAGATACGGCGCTTCTCAAGAAAAAATTTGAGGAGCATGCTATTGAGTTGGCTGAGATTACACATACTGCTGCAAAAGCTTTATAAGCGATAAAAAAGCCTCATCGTTAGATGAGGTTTTTAACGTACAATAGGCTGTTTGTTGGCATCTAAAGTAAAGCCTTCGCCCAAAATCTCATGGGCTTCGGTAATAGTTGTAAAGGCAAATGGATCGACTTGGTTAATGAGTTTCTTCATCTGTTGCATTTCGTTACGGGAAACAACACAGTAGACAATCTGGAGATCCTGCTTGCTATAGAAGCCTTGCCCCTTGAGGAAGGTCACTCCACGATCCAGCTTGTTATTGATAGTTTCAGCCAGTTCTGCCGGTTTGCTGGTAACGATAAGGAATCCCTTGCCGGCAAAACCTCCTTCTGCGATCAGGTCAATGACGCGCGAGGTGATAAAGACAAACATTAGGGTATAAGACACCATGCGTAGGTCTTTGAAAACAAGGAGAACCAAGGTAATGACTACAAAATCAACAGTCAGCATGAGTTTGCCCATGGAAATGCTCGTATATTTATTAAAGATGCGGGCTACAATGTCAGTACCGCCCGTCGTTCCACCAGCATTGAAGATGATGCCCAGTCCAATCCCCAAAACAATCCCTGTTCCAAGACAGGCCAGTAAAACATCCCCGTCCAGAGCTGAGAGAAAATAGTTTTGCAGGTGTTTGGAAGCAGGTAGGATTTCAAAAATTTTGAGCCAAGCAGACACGGAGAAGGTCCCTAGAATGCTGAGATAGAGGGTTCGCGAGCCTAACAGCTTCCAAGCAATAATAAAGAGAGGAATGTTAATAATCAGGTTGGTCGTCGAGACAGGGATTTTAAACAGATAGTAGGCAATCAAGGTCAAACCCGTCGCGCCACCTTCATATAAATGAAAAGGAATGACCAAATAATGAATCCCAAAAGAAAAAATTCCAGCCCCAAAAATGATGGCCAGTACGTTTTTTAATTTAAACATAACATCCTCCTAAATCTATTTCCAGAAAGTTATTCTGAATATATTTTACCAAAAATTTAGCCTTTGTGAAACACTTTGAAAAAATTTTTAAAGTCTTTTCTTATGATGGGCTTTTAGCTTTTTTTTTGGTAAAATAAACAATAGATAAAAAAGAGTGGGATGAAAATAATGAGTTGACGGAATCGGCTCTTATCAGCCTGCACAGTAATGTGGACGGACTCTGCAAAGTAGATTATATCAAGCTTTAGGGCAAGTCTTATCTGCATTTTCTTATAAAGAACAAAAAATAGAAGTTAGAGATTAAAAGTAAAGATGAAAAATGGTATTTTGATTTCGCTGGAAGGTCCAGAAGGGGCTGGAAAGTCGAGTGTGTTGGAAGCCTTGCTTCCTTTTTTGAAAAATTATGGCACTGGTCTTATTACGACGCGGGAGCCGGGTGGCGTCCAGATTGCGGAGGCTATCCGCGAAGTGATTTTGGAGCCTAGTCATACGGCTATGGATGCAAAGACTGAGCTCTTGCTGTACATTGCCAGCCGCCGTCAGCACTTGGCTGAGCGGGTTTTGCCAGCTTTGTCGCAAGGAAAGCTTGTCTTGATGGACCGTTTTATCGATAGTTCAGTGGCCTATCAGGGCTACGGACGGGGTCTGGATGTGGCAGATATTGAATGGCTCAATCAGTTTGCAACCGATGGACTCAAGCCTGATTTGACCCTCTATTTTGATATTGATGTGGAAGAAGGGCTGGCGCGGATTGCTAGGAGCGAGAGTCGAGAGGTGAATCGGCTTGATCTGGAAGGTTTGGACTTGCACCAGCGGGTTCGGCAGGGCTATTTGGCGATTCTTGATAAGGAGCCCGAGCGCTTTGTCAAGGTGGATGCTAGCCAACCTTTGGATAAGGTGGTGGCTGATAGTTTGGCCATCATTCAGGAACGATTTGGGAATCCGTCATGAAGATAAAAGAGTTACAGCAAAGCCAGCCCAGCTTGTTTGAGCAGTTTCAGCATATTCTGGAACAGGGGCGGCTTAGTCACGCCTATTTGTTTACCGGAGCTTTTGGCAGTTTTGAAATGGCCCAAATCCTGTCTCAGAGTCTTTTTTGCGAGAATAAGCAAGGCGTCTGGCCTTGTCAGTCCTGTCGTTCTTGTCGTTTGATTGCAGCAGAAGATTTTTCTGATGTAACTGTGGTGCGACCGGTTAATAACATTATTAAAACAGACCGAGTTCGGGAGTTGGTCCGAAACTTCTCTCAAAGTGGCTTAGAAGGCAGTCGGCAGGTTTTCATTATCTGCGATGCGGATCGGATGCACATCAATGCAGCCAATTCCTTGCTCAAAGTCATTGAGGAACCACAGAGCGAGATTTATATCTTTCTTCTGACTGCTGATGAACAGCTGATTCTGCCGACGATTCGAAGTCGGACTCAGGTTTATCATTTCTTGAAAAATACAGCTGCTCTGCAGCACAGTTTGGAACAGGATGGCTTGATTAAAAGTCGAGCGGAGCTACTAGCTGCTTATAGTCAGACTCAGTCAGAAGCGGCTAGCTTGGCTCATAATAATGCCTTTTTTGAATTAGTCAGCGAATGCGAGCGCTTTGTCAAGGATTTTCAAACTCGTCCAAGTCAGGCATTTCTGCAGGTTTCGCGTCTGGCAAAGCTGGCTGATGATAAGGAGAAGCAGGAACAGGTCTTCAAGCTCTTGGAAGTATTATTTTATAAAGAGATAGCAACAGAAAGCGGTCGACAGGCCTTGGAGCAGCTTTTACTGGCTCGGAAGATGTGGCGGGCCAATGTATCTTTTCAAAACGCTTTAGAATATATGACTTTGAAGGGAAAGTAAAAAGAGTCAGCATAGGAGTATAAAATGGATAAAAAAGATTTATTTGACGCCTTGGATGATTTTTCACAGACGCTTTTAGTAACTCTTGCTGAGGTGGAGGCCGTCAAGAAAAATCTCAAGAGTGTGGTAGAGGAAAATATTGCACTGCATCTGGAAAATGACAAGCTGAGGGAGCGCTTGGGAGAGGTGGAGAAGGAAGCTCCAACCAAGACCAAGAAAAACCGAGATAATCTGCGTAAGCTTTACTATGACGGCTTTCATGTCTGTACGGATTTCTATGGTCAGCGCCGGGAGAATGACGCAGAGTGCATGTTCTGTGATGAATTGTTATTTAGGGAGTAGCGATGCAGGTTCAAAAAAGTTTTAAGGGCGAAACTGCCTACGGCAAGCTTTATCTGGTCGCGACTCCTATCGGAAATCTGGATGATATGAGCATCCGTATGGTCAATACCCTGAAAGAGGTTGACAGGATTGCGGCTGAAGATACGAGAAACACCGGCCTGCTGCTCAAACATTTTGGTATTGAGACTAAACAGATCAGTTTTCACGAGCACAATGCCAAGGAGAAAATCCCAATTCTCTTGGGCATGCTTCAAAGCGGAAATGATATAGCCCAGGTTTCAGATGCTGGTCTGCCCAGCATTTCTGATCCTGGACATGATTTGGTTCAGGCAGCGCTAGAAGCTGGAATTACTGTAGTGCCAATTCCTGGTCCTAGTGCTGGAATAACAGCCTTGATTGCCAGCGGTTTAGCACCTCAACCGCATATTTTCTATGGCTTTCTGCCTAGAAAGTCCGGCCAGCAGAAGGAATTTTTCACTAGCAAAAGATCCTATCCTGAGACCCAAATTTTCTATGAATCGCCTCATCGGGTTCGGGCTACTCTGGAAAACATGCTGGCAGTTTATGGTGACCGACAAGTCGTCTTGGTGCGCGAGCTGACTAAGATTCACGAAGAGTATCAGCGAGGACTGATTTCAGACTTGTTGGCTTATACGGCTGAACATCCGCCTAAAGGAGAGTGTCTCTTGATTGTAGCTGGGGCGACAGAAGATGCTCCGCAAGAAATTTCTCAAGAGCAGATCCTAGCTGAAATTGATCTTTTAGTTGAAGCCGGCAGCAAAAAAAATCATGCCATCAAGGAAGTGGCCAAGAAATACGGAAGGAACAAGAGCGAGCTCTATGCGGTTTATCATGAAAATAAGGATTGGTAGAAGCTCAGAAATTTCTCAATACAACCAGTTGTCTGTTTAAAAATTGGAAAAAGCGTAACTCAGCTTTTTAGTAAGACTATTTAATCCTGACTTAAACTCAGGATTTTTTTGTTATCTAGATTAGACAGTTGGTTTTGCTTATCTATATTTCAACAATGTTCGGGAATTGGCTAAAAAAGTGCTTGATTTCTGAAATAAAATAGATATTTTCTAAACTTTGTGATATGATATACAAAATAAATTTTGGAGGTAGGATATGACGATTTACAATTTTTCTGCTGGACCGGCAGTATTGCCCAAGGAAGTCTTGAAAAAAGCTCAAGCTGAGTTTTTAGACTATGCCCAAAGTGGCATGAGTGTGATGGAGCTGTCCCACCGATCCAAAGAATTTGACGATATTATCAAAGAAGCTGAGAGCTTGCTGCGTGAGCTTATGGATATTCCGGACAATTACCGCGTGCTCTTCCTACAGGGTGGGGCTTCTACCCAGTTTAGCATGATTCCCCTTAATCTAGCCCAAGGTGGCAAGGCCTACTACCTAGTGGCCGGATCTTGGGGAAAGAAAGCTTACACTGAAGCAGTCAAGCTGTCTAAGTTCATTCCATTTGAGCCGATTCTTTTGGCTTCGTCAGAGGATTTAAATTACACGGAAATTCCTTCTTTTGATGAGAAGGAGATTGATCCGCAGGCGGCTTATGTGCATCTGACAACCAATAATACAATCGAAGGAACGGCTATTTATGATCTGCCTACGACCAATGGCGTGCCGATTGTGGCGGACATGTCTTCTAATATCCTGGCTGCTCAGTACCGAGTAGAGGATTTTGGTTTGATTTATGCTGGGGCTCAGAAGAATATCGGACCTGCCGGCGTGACAGTTGTCATCATTCGAGAAGACCTGCTGGATGACGAACCAGTTCTATCTAGCATGTTGGATTACCGCATTCAGGCGGACAATGGCTCTCTTTACAATACACCACCTACTTTCGCCATCTATATGGCCAAACTGGTCTTTGAGTGGGTCAAGGAGCTGGGTGGTGTAGCAGAAATGGAAAAGCGCAATCGTGAAAAATCTAGCCTTTTATACGACTTCATTGAGCAGTCTGACTTTTATCGCAGTCCAGTCCGTTACAAGGAGCAGCGCTCAGTCGCCAATATTCCCTTTGTGTCTCCTAGCCAAGAGCTGGACGCCAAATTTAACAAAGAGGCTGCAGCAGCGGGATTCAGGAATATCAAGGGGCACCGCAGCGTAGGCGGCATGAGAGCCAGTCTCTACAATGCTTTTCCGCTTCAAGGTGTCAAGGACTTGATTGCCTTTATGCAGAAATTTGAAGAAGAAAATTCTTAAGGGAGGGAATCTATGGTCTTTAGTGTCAAAACCTTTAACAACATCAATCAAATCGGGCTTAAGGAGCTGGGCAATGCTTTTCAGATTGACGGAGACAAGTCTGACAATCCAGATGCTTATATCCTGCGCAGTCAAAACCTGCATGGACAGGAATTTCCAAGTAAGCTCAAAGCCATTGCGAGAGCAGGTGCAGGAACTAATAATATTCCTGTTGACCAGGCAACGGTTCAGGGAATTGTGGTCTTCAACACGCCAGGAGCTAATGCCAATGCGGTAAAAGAAGCAGTCTTGGCTTCTATTCTCCTATCTGCACGTGACTATATCGGAGCTAACAGTTGGGCTAATGGCCTTTCTGGTGATGATGTTCCCAAGCAAGTGGAAGCGGGTAAGAAGCAGTTTGCTGGGACAGAAATTGCAGAGAAGACTTTGGGAGTCATTGGGTTAGGAGCTATCGGCGGCCGCATTGCCAACGATGCCTATCGTCTGGGGATGAATGTCCTGGGTTATGACCCTTATGTATCCATTGAAACAGCTTGGAATATCTCTAGCCATGTCAAACGGGTAGCAGACATTAAGGAAATCTTTGAGAAGAGTGATTATATCACTATCCACGTCCCTCTGACTGAGGATACACGCGCTACTTTCGATCAGGCTGCTTTTGGTCTTATGCAAAAGGGAACAACCCTCATCAACTTTGCTCGTGGCGAGCTGGTGGATAATGCTGCCCTCTTTGAAGCCATAGAAGCTGGTGTAGTCAAGCGCTATATCACAGACTTTGGTGTAGAAGAGCTGCTCCGTCATCCACAGATTACTGTCTTTCCGCATTTGGGTGGCTCGACAGAGGAAGCTGAGCTCAACTGTGCCATTATGGCTGGGAAAACCATCCGCCGCTTCATGGAAACGGGCGAGATAATTAACTCAGTGAATTTCCCTAATGTCCGTCAGGCTCTCTCAGCGCCTTATCGGATTACCTTGATTAACAAAAATGTACCGAATATTGTGGCTCGGATTTCAACAGCGGTTAGTGATTTGAATATCAATATCGACAATATCATCAATCGTTCCAAGGGGGATTATGCCTATACTTTGCTGGATCTGGATGAATCGGATGAAAGCAAGATTCAGGAGTTGGTTGATAAATTTGAGAATAGCGACAATATTGTGCGCGTGCGTTTGATTAAGAAATAACAGAAAAACAGACTGTACTTCCCTAGGTGATAAGTCTGTACCAGCCGATGAGCCTTTCTCTTGTCGGCTTTTTCTAATGAGTCTCGGCTTGACAAGAAGGAGTTAGCTGGGCTATTATAGGGACGGAGGAAAAACAATGTTACAATTTATCGAATATCCAAAATGCTCTACCTGCCGCAAGGCCAAGGCTGAGCTCAATCAATTAGGAGTGGACTTTGAAGCGGTGGATATTGTCCAAAATACACCTACCCGGGACCAGCTCCTAGACTGGATCCAGAACTCGGACTTTGAGCTCAAGGCTTTTTTCAATACTAGCGGTCTCAAATACCGTGAGCTAGGGCTCAAAGAAAAGGTGCCACATTTCACAGCTCAGGAAGCTGCAGATTTACTGGCTACAGACGGCATGCTGATTAAGCGACCGCTCTTGGTGCGAGATAACCAGATCTTGCAGATTGGTTACCGAAAAGCATATCAAGAGTTGGGGTTGTGAAATATTAAGACCAGCTGCTTTCTCAATCATGATTTTTGGATGCTTCTTCCTTTCATGATATAATAAATCTATCTCAATCTTAGAAAGAAGAATCATGGTTTTATCAAAAAAACGGGCTCGTCATGTGATTGAAGAGATTATTGCTCTTTTCCCTGACGCCAAGCCCAGTCTGGATTTTCGCAATCACTTTGAGCTTTTGGTAGCGGTCATGCTGTCGGCTCAGACGACAGATGCTGCGGTCAATAAGGCAACGCCAGCTTTGTTTGAAGCCTATCCAACCCCTCATGACATGGCTGCGGCTGGAGAAGCTGACATTGCTAAATATATTTCTCGCCTCGGGCTCTATCGCAATAAGGCCAAGTTTTTGAAGAAATGCGCCCAGCAGCTTTTGGATGACTTTGACGGTCAAGTACCACAAACGCGGGCGGAATTGGAAAGTCTAGCTGGTGTTGGTCGCAAGACGGCCAATGTAGTCATGAGTGTGGGCTTTGGCATTCCGGCCTTTGCTGTCGATACTCATGTGGAGCGCATCTGCAAGCACCATGATATCGTTAAAAAGTCGGCAACGCCACTGGAAGTAGAAAAGCGAGTTATGGATGTCCTTCCACCGGAACGTTGGCTGCCAGCCCATCAGGCTATGATTTACTTTGGACGGGCCATCTGTCATCCTAAAAATCCCGAGTGCGAATACTATCCGCAACTCTATCACTTTAAAGACATTTAAAAAGCGAGGTCAAATGACTTCGCTTTCTTATTCACTAAATCTTAAAAAATAACCATCAGGATCCAAAATCGCAAATTCATGAGGATAGATAAAGCTATTCCCCACTCGAAACTCTCTTTTTGTCAGCGGACGATGGATGGGATAGTCAGCTTCCAGCAGTTTTTGGTGGAGCTGAGGGACATCCTCAATACCAAAAGAAATATTGACACCGCGCCCGAAAGGATAGGTCAGTTGGGCTAATTCTTCTGCGCTGCCTTCTTCTAGCATAAGTTGGCAGTCTTCAAGCGAGAGGAAGAGAAATTTCTCCTCTGGACGCTCGTATTCGACAGAGAATCCTAGCAGGTCGCAGTAGAAGTGGCGTGATTTTTCGATGTCAGATACTACAAATTCAGGAATGACAGCTTGATAGTCCATTTGTTTTCTCCTTAGAGTTCAATCTCCATGACAATGGGTGTGTGGTCTTGGCGCGCACCGGAGTCAATCATATCAGACTTGGTCACCTTGTCAGCCACGCGGTTGCTTGTCAGCCAGTAGTCGATTCTCCAGCCTGTATTGTTGATTTTAGAAGTCTTGCTGCGTTGCGCCCACCAAGTGTACTGGTCAGGGATATCGCCGTGCAAGTGGCGGAAGGTATCGGTAAATCCTTTAGCCAGCAGGTTGGTAAAGCCAGCGCGCTCTTCGTCGGTAAAGCCTGGTGAACGGCGGTTGCTGGCTGGATTGGCCAAGTCGATTTCCTTGTGGGCCACATTGTAGTCGCCAGTAGCGAGGACTGGTTTTTGTCCATCTAGTGTTGCCAAGTATTCAGCGTATTTGGCATCCCAGACTTGACGGTCTTCTAAGCGTTTGAGTCCATCACCAGCATTAGGCGTATAAACTTGAGTGACGAAGAAGTCGTCAAATTCTAGCGTAATGATGCGGCCTTCGACATCCATGGTTGACGGAGCGCCGATTTCAGGGAAGGTTACGGTTGGCGTCAGTTCTTTTTTGTAGAGGAACATGGTTCCTGCATAGCCCTTACGTGCTGGCTCTTGGGAGGAGCGCCAAGTGTTTTCATAGTCTGGGAAAAGATTTGTCAAGATTTCCAAGTGCTTTTTAGTCGGGCCTGTTGCAGACAGTTTTGTTTCCTGAATGGCGATAATATCTGCGTTTTCAGCTTGCAAGGTTTGAAGGACAGCTTGAGAAAGCTGAGCGCGGGCAGAATCACTGGTCAATGCAGCGTTGAGAGAGTCAATGTTCCAAGAGATGAGTTTCATAAAATTTCCTTTTCTAGTAAAATTTACTGAGTTTATTATAACAAAATTTAGGAATGATTTATAGCAAAGTGATTGTAAGAAAGCTTGAAAAATAATGAAAATTTTTCTATAATTATCCTAGAAAAATAGAGGGAAGAAACCATGAAATTCTATTCTTATGATTATGTTTTGAGTCAGATTAGCCAGCAAAACTGGGTGACAGTTGCACTTTCTGTCTTGCTTCTGCTTGTGACAGGATTTTTTGCTTTTAAGGCCTATCGCAATAAGCGCGATTCAAAATTTCGGGAACTAGCCATCATTTCTGTTTTGGCCTTGGTGGCTATGGTCTTGATTGGCATTAGCAATTTTCAGACTGACCAAGACTCTAATAACCAGTTTCAAACCTCTCTGCATTTTATTGAGGTTATTTCAGAAGACTTGGGTGTGGATAAGTCGGAGGTCTATGTCAATACTTCAGCCGCAACTGATGGAGCGATTTTGAAGGTCGGAAAGAACTTTTATCGGGCTATGAGCGGCAGTGAGCCGGATAAATATCTGCTTGAAAAAATTGACTTGCATAAGACGACAGATATCGAAATAGTGGAGGTTGAAAAATGACATTGAATTTTCTTGAAATCCTAATTAAGCTAGCACTGGGGCTTTTCTCACTGGTTTTTGTTATCAACGTGACGGGAAAAGGCAATCTGGCGCCCAATTCAGCAATCGACCAGATTCAAAACTATGTTCTTGGTGGTATTATCGGTGGGGTGATTTACAATAGCTCCATTAACATTCTGCAGTATGCAGTCATTCTCATCATGTGGACCATCTTGGTTTTAAGCCTGAAGTTGCTCAATAACAATGTTCGTGCTGTAAAGCATTTGATTGATGGTAAGCCGACAACGTTGATTAAGCATGGGGAGCTGAGCCCCGAAGCCTGCCGTTCTGTTGGTCTTTCAGCAGCAGATGTAGCTTTGAAGCTGCGCAGCCAAGGTATTTTCCAGCTCAAGCAGGTCAAGAGAGCAGTTTTGGAGCAAAACGGCCAACTCATCATCGTACAGGCTGGTGAAGAGAATCCTAAATATCCCCTTATCACAGATGGTGTTGTCCAGATTGATATTTTAGAGTCTATTGACAAAACAGAAGAGTGGCTGGTGGAGAGACTGGCTAAAGACGGATACACCGATATTTCGAATATCTTCATTGCTGAGTATGAAAGCGGCAATTTGAATGTTGTGACCTATTAAACCTATAATATTTTCTAGGTTTTTTAATTGATTTGAATGTTAATGAATGTCTTTTCGCAAACTTAACAAAATATGATATAATGAAGTGCTACTAAAAAAGGTTTCATTAGCCTTGAAAGGATTAAAAAATGACTGAAAAACAATCGTTTTATATTACAACCCCTATCTATTATCCGAGCGGTAAACTCCACATCGGGTCCGCCTATACGACCATTGCTTGTGATGTTCTGGCTCGCTACAAACGTCTCATGGGTTATGATGTTTTCTATCTGACCGGTCTTGATGAGCATGGACAGAAGATTCAGGCCAAAGCTGAGGAGTCTGGTATCAGCCCTCAAGCTTATGTAGATGGTATGGCGGTTGGAGTCAAGGAACTTTGGAAGCTGTTGGATATTTCTTATGATAAATTTATCCGGACGACCGATGACTACCATGAAAAGGTTGTAGCCGATGTCTTTGAACGACTCTTAGCTCAAGATGATATCTATTTGGGTGAATATTCAGGCTGGTATTCTGTATCAGATGAGGAATTTTTTACCGAAAGCCAGTTGGCAGAAGTCTTCCATGATGAAAATGGAAAGGTAACAGGCGGAATCGCACCATCTGGACATGAAGTGGAGTGGGTATCAGAAGAGTCTTACTTCCTGCGCCTTAGCAAGTACCAAGACCGCTTGGTAGAATTTTTCAAATCTCATCCTGACTTCATCACTCCTGATGGTCGCCTCAATGAAATGTTGCGTAACTTTATTGAGCCAGGTTTGGAAGATTTGGCAGTTTCTCGGACAACCTTTACTTGGGGTGTGCCGGTGCCATCCAATCCTAAACACGTTGTCTATGTTTGGATTGATGCTCTTCTCAACTATGCGACAGCTCTTGGCTACGGTCAAGATGATCATGCTAACTACGATAAATTCTGGAATGGAACAGTCTTCCACATGGTGGGCAAGGACATTCTGCGTTTCCACTCTATCTACTGGCCAATCCTGCTCATGATGCTGGATATTAAACTGCCCGACCGCTTGATTGCCCACGGTTGGTTTGTCATGAAGGATGGTAAGATGTCCAAGTCTAAGGGTAATGTGGTCTATCCGGAAATGCTGGTAGAGCGTTATGGTTTGGATGCTCTGCGTTATTACCTCATGCGCAGTCTTCCGGTGGGATCTGATGGAACATTCACACCTGAGGACTATGTGGGTCGTATCAACTTTGAGTTAGCTAATGACCTAGGCAACTTGCTCAACCGTACGGTTTCTATGATTAACAAGTACTTTGACGGTCAGGTGCCAGCCTATGAAGAAAATGTGACAGACTTTGACGGACCTCTGGCTCAGGTGGCATCTGAATCCATCGCTGACTACTACAAACACATGGACGCAGTTGACTACCCACGTGCCCTGGAAGTAGTCTGGACGCTTATCTCCCGCACTAATAAATATATCGATGAAACTGCTCCTTGGGTTTTAGCTAAGGATGAAGCCAAGGTCAAAGAGCTGGCAGCAGTTATGAGCCACTTGACAGCGAGCCTTCGTGTTGTGGCCCACATGATTGAGCCTTTCATGATGGAAACGAGTAAGGCTGTCCTCAGTCAACTTGGCTTGCCTCAAGCGGATTCACTGGAAAACCTAGCAATTGACCAGCTCCCAGCAGGCTTGATAGTTGTAGAGAAAGGAACACCAATCTTCCCGCGTCTCGATATGGAAGAAGAAATTGCTTATATCAAGGGACAAATGGAAGGCAACAAACCTGCGGTTGAAAAAGAATGGAATCCAGAAGAAGTCGAGCTCAAACTTAACCGCAAAGAAATCAAGTTTGACGACTTCGATAAGGTGGAAATCCGTGTCGCAGAAGTCAAAGAGGTGTCTAAAGTTGAAGGCTCGGATAAGCTGCTTCAATTCCGCTTGGATGCAGGAGACGGTGAGGACCGCCAAATCCTCTCTGGTATTGCTAAATACTATCCAAACGAGCAAGAACTGGTCGGTAAGAAAGTCCAAATCGTAGCTAATCTCAAACCACGTAAGATGATGAAAAAATATGTTAGCCAAGGGATGATTCTATCAGCCGAGCACGGCGACCAACTGACTCTCCTTACCGTGGATGAAAAAGTTCCAAATGGAAGTTTGATTGGATAGCAATCTTTGATCTAATGACAATCCCCCAGCAGGAGTCTGCTGGGGGATTTTTGTATTTGGAAATTAAAAAGGTATGGTTTATGATTGAGAAAAGAATTGTTAGCCAAAAAACATTTAAATAACCGTCAGTACATTGACAAAGTTGACAAGTTGTAGGATAATTGGCTTGTAGATTTACTTTTATCTATTAAATTATTTTAGGAGAATTATTTATGGCTTTTTGGGATGATGTTGTTAAAGGAGCTGGTGACTTAGCCAATGGGACTGTTAAAGCAGTAGGAAATGGTTTTAATGCTACTACTAAAGCTGTCGGAGATGTTGCAGGGAGCGCTGGTAAAGAGATTGATAAGGTGGTTAATGGAGCTAAGGGTAAATTTGATGCGAAGCCAGAAGAAGTGGCCATGCAAGTCTTAGAGCAAGTATCCAAGCTACCAGTAGTTAAAGTTGATAGAAATCAATTTCTAATGGATAAATTTGGCAAGGGTTTAAGTCAAGATGAAGTAGGGAAATTATTAGCTGATGGTCCTGTAAATATTGTTTCCAAGGATAAATTGGACAAAGCTGCAAAGGCTTGTATTATGGATAATGTCCTATTATCAAGTGGAGCTTCTGTTCTTGCTGGTTTACCAGGAGGAATTGCTATGGCTGTGACCATACCAGCAGATGTTGCTCAATATTATGCCATGGCTTTAAAATTAGCTCAAGAACTAGGTTATATCTACGGTTTCCAATATCTGTGGTCTGAAAAGGATAAATTAACAGAAGAAGCCCAAAATACATTGCTATTGTATCTGGGTGTCATGTTAGGTGTTTCTGGAACAGGTGCGTTACTGAGAGCTGGAGGCATGGCGATTGGAAAACAGGCACTCAAATCAATTCCACAAAAAGCTTTAACGAAAACCTTGTATTATCCAATTTTGAAAAAAGTATTAAAGGTTTTCGGTATCAGTCTTACAAAGGGAACATTTGCTAAAGGAGTTTCCAAGGTTCTTCCTGTTGTTTCAGGGGTTATTTCAGGAGGTATCACTTTTGCTACTATGAAACCAATGGGGGAAAACTTGCAAAAAGAACTTTCTAAAATGATTGATTACAATGAAGAACAATATGAAAAAGATGTTAAATCAATCCGTAAAGAAGCTGAAGTAATTGAAGATGAGGAATAATTCAATTGTCAAAATTTATTATGAAAGTCTTTTGTTTACAAGTATGGGCTAAAGGTATGAATAAAATATCTAAAGATTTGAATAAACCTAAGGAAATGTCTGTTGGAAAGGCTCTGTTCTATTCATTTACCTTTCCAAAAATTTTAATTGGATATTAAAGACGAATGACAAGGATAAGTAAAATTTAATCAAGTCTTCTCACTTGCTTCAATTTTAACTGGCTGCTTAGGCAATATAAACTTTCTTTCCAAAATCAGACTTAGTAAACTACATAGTGATTAATCAGAATAGAAATAAGCCTCAGGATGATCATCTTGAGGTTTTTCTAATGTCCTATACCATATCGCAAACCCTCATTTTTGTTTAAAACAAACAAATAATATGGAAAAAAACAGAAAAATGAGTTATAATAAACAAAACTAGAGTGTAGAGAGGGAATAGTATGGGTAAAAATCAGAGACAGGATGAAATAATTAGGCTGGTTGATCGAGTTGGGACAGTGACGGTTGCTGAGATTGTAGAGAGTATGAAGGTCTCCGACATGACGGTTCGGCGGGACTTGATTGAGTTGGAAAGTAAAGGGCTGCTGACTCGTGTTCACGGTGGGGCTAAAAGTAATCAGCACCTCAAGTATAGAGAAATCCCTCATGAAGAGAAGCTTTATCAGAATATTGAGGCCAAGCGGACTGTGGCCAAGAAGGCTGTGGAGCTGATTGAAGATGGCGATACTATTTTTCTTGGACCGGGGACTTCTGTAGAAGTGCTGGCTGAGGAAATCAGCAATCAGCATCTGCGCGTGATTACAAATTGTCTGCCTATTTTTCACGATCTTTTGAAGAAGAAGTCAGATACCTTCAAAGTCTTTCTACTTGGTGGGGAGATGCGGGAAGCGACTCAAGCCTTTGTTGGTGAGATGACCAATGCCATCATGGATAAGATGTATTTTACCAAGATGTTTTTCAGCGGCAATGGTATCAAAAATGGTCAGATTATGACTTCTTCTTTTGAAGAAGCCTACACCCAGAAGCTAGCTTTGGAGCGCTCGACAGAGACCTACCTACTGATTGATTCTTCTAAGATTGGCAAGGAAGATTTCACTTCTATCTGTCCTTTGGCTGATATTACAGCTGTTATTACAGACCGGATGTCTGAAAATGCTCAAGAAGAACTGGAGGTTTATACCAAGATTATTTCCTAGTTTATTTTAAATGGATGAAAAAATTATCAAAAAGCTCTTTTTAGGGCTTTTTTGTTTATTTTAATCATCTTTAAAAATATTTTGATTAAAATAAACAAAAATCTGTTGACAAATAACTTTTAAAGGAGTATAGTATGCTTATAGGAAACAGAAAGTGTTTTTTATAAACAACATTCTGTGCAAAAAATCAAACAAAGGAGAATGCTCATGGCAATTATTATTGGAGCAGATGCTGCTGGAAGCAAGCTGAAAGATGTGGTCAAGGATTTTCTCGTCGGAGAAAACTTTGAAGTGGTGGATGTGACGAAAGAAGGTCAGGATTTTGTTGATGTGACCCTTGCAGTTGCGGCTGAGGTGAATAAGCAAGAGGAAAATCTTGGTATTGTCATTGACGCTTATGGTGCTGGTCCATTTATGGTAGCGACCAAAATCAAAGGGATGGTAGCGGCGGAAGTCTCAGATGAACGCTCTGCCTACATGACTCGCGGCCATAACAACTCTCGCATGATTACGATGGGAGCTGAAATCGTTGGTGAAGGGCTGGCTAAGAACATTGCCAAAGGCTTTGTAAATGGTAAATACGACGGCGGCCGTCACCAAATCCGGGTCGACATGCTCAACAAAATGTGCTAAGAAAAGGAGAAATCAAATGAAAATTGCAATTGGATGTGACCATATCGTTACCAATGAAAAAATGGCAGTCTCAGATTTTCTAAAATCTAAAGGCTATGAAGTTCTTGATTTTGGTACTTATGACCATACACGTACTCACTACCCAATCTTTGGTAAAAAAGTAGGGGAGGCAGTCGTTAGTGGACAAGCTGATCTTGGTGTTTGTATCTGTGGTACAGGTGTCGGTATCAACAACGCTGTAAATAAAGTTCCTGGTGTTCGTTCAGCTTTGGTACGTGACATGACTTCAGCTCTTTATGCTAAGGAAGAACTCAACGCGAATGTTATCGGTTTTGGCGGGAAAATTACTGGTGAGCTCCTCATGTGCGATATCATTGAAGCTTTCATCCATGCGGAGTACAAGCCGACTGAAGAAAATAAAAAATTGATCGCAAAAATTGAGCACGTTGAGACTCACAATGCTCATCAAACAGATGCCAACTTCTTTACAGAATTTCTTGAAAAATGGGATCGTGGAGAGTACCACGATTAGTGAGGTAGCTAGATGATTCTTACAGTGACCATGAATCCTTCTATCGATATTTCCTATCCCTTAGAAGAATTGAAAATAGATACTGTTAATCGTGTTTCGGAAGTCAGTAAAACAGCAGGCGGCAAGGGTCTCAACGTAACTAGGGTCTTGGCAGAAATTGGAGACCATGTCGCTGCGACGGGACTGATTGGTGGGACTAACGGAGAGTTCTTATTACAAAACCTCCATCCTAATGTTAGACAATGCTTTTATAATATTTCGGGACATACGAGGAATTGCATTGCTATCTTACACGAAGGCAAGCAAACAGAAATCCTGGAAGCTGGTCCGACTATTACAGGGGATGAGGCAAGGGATTTCCAAGAGCATTTCCGGTCTTTGATGGCTGAGGCGGATGTTGTCAGTATCTCGGGAAGTCTACCAACTGGTTTACCTGTTGAATATTATATTCAATTGGTTGAAATTGCTAATCAAGCTGGCAATAAGGTGGTGCTGGATTGCTCTGGAGCAGCTCTGGAAGCTGTACTCAAATCAGATGTCAAACCAACTGCCATCAAACCAAATAACGAGGAACTTTCTCAGTTATTGGGTCGCGAAGTTTCCAAAGATTTGGATGAGTTAAAAGCTGTTCTTTCAGAACCGCTCTTTGATGGAATCGAGTGGATCATCGTATCACTCGGTGCAGATGGTGCTTTTGCCAAACACTGGGACACTTTCTATAAAGTAGATATTCCTAAAATCCAAGTGGTCAATCCAGTTGGCTCTGGCGACTCAACTGTTGCAGGGATTTCGTCAGCCTTGAGCCATCGAGAAGACGATGCCTCTCTGCTCAAAAAGGCAAATGTTCTCGGCATGCTCAATGCCCAAGAAAAAATGACTGGACATGTCAATGTCTACAATTATGATAATTTATATAATCAAATCACAGTAAAAGAGGTATAAAGAATGGTATTAACAGAACAAAAACGCAAGTACATGGAAAAACTTTCTGATGAGAATGGCATCATTTCTGCTTTGGCATTTGACCAACGCGGTGCTTTGAAACGCCTCATGGCTCAACACCAGGAAGCAGAACCAACAGTAGCTCAAATGGAAAAACTGAAAGTTTTGGTTGCAGAAGAGCTGACCCCTTACGCTTCATCTATGTTGCTGGATCCTGAGTATGGACTGCCTGCTACTAAGGCTTTGGACAAGAATGCTGGCTTGTTATTGGCCTATGAAAAGACAGGCTACGATACTTCTAGCACTAAGCGCCTGCCAGACTGTCTGGATGTTTGGTCTGCAAAACGCATCAAAGAACAAGGTGCGGATGCAGTGAAATTCCTTCTTTACTATGACGTAGACAGTTCCGAAGAACTCAACCAACAAAAGCAGGCTTATATCGAGCGTGTGGGTTCTGAGTGTGTGGCAGAAGATATTCCATTCTTCCTTGAAATCTTGGCTTACGATGAAAAGATTGCGGATGCTTCCAGCGCTGAATACGCGAAAGTGAAACCTCACAAGGTTATCGGAGCTATGAAAGTATTCTCAGATCCACGTTTCAATATTGATGTCTTAAAAGTGGAAGTTCCAGTCAATGTTAAATACGTTGAAGGCTTTGGCGATGGTGAAGTAGTTCATACTAAAGAACAAGCTGCTGCCTTCTTCAAGGAACAGGATGAAGCAACTAACCTGCCATACATCTACTTGAGTGCGGGTGTATCAGCGAAACTTTTCCAAGAGACACTTGTGTTTGCTCATGAGTCAGGTGCTAACTTCAACGGCGTTCTTTGCGGACGTGCGACTTGGGCTGGCAGCGTTAAAGACTACATTGAGCAAGGTGAAGAAGCAGCCCGCAAGTGGCTTCGTACAACAGGATTTGAAAATATCGATGAACTCAACAAGGTTCTTCAAAAAACAGCTACCTCTTGGAAAGAAAGAGTCTAAAAATAGTTAAAAAATAAATAAAGTAAGGGTTTACATTCTGCGACTGATATGCTATAATGAAATCAGAAATTGAATAGGGTGAGCGTTACTAAGTTAGATTAGGCGTGACCGCAAATAAATTGAGGGAAGATATAGCCTCTGTTTGTTTGTGGTCTTTTTGTTTTGCCAGAACCCTAGAAAATGAAGAGGAGGAGATATGTATCGAATCATACATCCTATGAACAACAATGTTGCTCTAGCCAAACATGAAAATGGTGAAGAGGTTGTTCTGATTGGCAGTGGCATAGCTTTTAATAAAAAGAAGGGTGACATCGTTCTTGAAAGTAAGGTTGAGAAAATTTTTCGCCTAAGAACGGAAGAGTCTAAAGAAAACTTTGTGGCCTTGCTCAAAGATGTTCCACTGGACTTTATCACAGTGACTTATGATGTGATTGATACCCTTTCTAAGAAGTATGATTACCCTGTTCAGGAGTATATCTATGTCACGCTGACAGATCACATCTACTGTTCTTATCAGGCTGTACAGCAGGGGCGGTACAAGGAGAGTGACCTGCCAGATGCTTCGGACAAATATCCTATTCCTTATCAGATTGCTCAGGAAGCGGTAGCCATATACCGCGAGCGGTTGTTGGATCATTTCCCTAGCGACGAGGTCAATCGCATTGCTTATCACTTTATCAATGCTGAAGGGGAGACCAATCCTGAGGGGCAAAGCCACTTGGGCAAGCGAAAAGATATTCTGGCTGCAGTTGAAGCAGAGCTGAAGAAAAATGGCATTAAAAGAAGTGCAGAAAACAGCAACTTTTATGACCGTTTTATGATTCACCTAAACTACTTTTTGGACTATCTGGACAGAAGCCGTGATGACAATGTTTCCCTGCTGGAAATGGAAAGTCAGATCCAGATGACCTACCCTCAAGCCTATCAGGTCGGAAGTGATATTTACCAAATCATTGCCCAGAAGACGGGAATTGATCTCTACCGCAGCGAACGGGTTTACCTGGTGCTGCATATTCAACGCCTTTTATAATAGCAAATAATAATAAAATTTTACATAAGAATACAAGGAGGAACTCTCATGAATAGAGAAGAAGTAACATTGCTCGGTTTTGAAATTGTAGCCTACGCTGGTGACGCTCGCTCCAAGCTCTTAGAAGCTTTGAAAGCCGCAGAAGCTGGGGATTTTGCTAAGGCAGATGCCTTGGTAGAAGAAGCCAATGGCTGCATCGCTGAAGCTCACCATGCTCAGACCAGTCTCTTGACAAAAGAAGCGGCTGGTGAGGACTTGGCTTACAGTGTGACCATGATGCACGGCCAAGATCACCTAATGACTACCATCTTGCTAAAAGACATGATGCACCATTTGATTGAACTGTACAAAAGAGGAGTAAAATAATGAACAAACTCATCGGACTTATTGAGAAAGGGAAGCCTTTCTTTGAGAAGATTTCTCGGAATATCTATCTCCGAGCTATTCGGGATGGCTTTATCGCTGGTATGCCTGTCATCCTCTTCTCATCTATCTTTATCTTGATTGCCTATGTGCCAAATGCTTGGGGCTTCCACTGGTCTAAGGACATTGAAACTTTCCTAATGACCCCCTATAGCTATTCGATGGGGATTCTGGCTTTCTTTGTGGGTGGGACTACTGCCAAGGCTCTGACTGACTCTGTCAACCGCGACCTGCCTGCGACAAACCAGATTAACTTTTTGTCTACTATGCTGGCTTCTATGGTCGGCTTCCTCCTCATGGCGGCTGAGCCTGCCAAGGAAGGTGGCTTCCTGACAGCCTTCATGGGAACCAAAGGTCTTTTGACAGCTTTCATCGCAGCCTTTGTTACAGTTAATGTCTATAAGGTTTGTGTAAAAAATAATGTCACCATTCGCATGCCAGAAGAAGTTCCACCAAATATTTCTCAAGTATTTAAAGACTTGATTCCATTTACTGTTTCAGTCGTTCTGCTCTACGGTTTG
Organism: Streptococcus sp. 27098_8_134; assembly: GCF_041431675.1. Taxonomy (NCBI): domain Bacteria; kingdom Bacillati; phylum Bacillota; class Bacilli; order Lactobacillales; family Streptococcaceae; genus Streptococcus; species Streptococcus sp. 27098_8_134. Next base: position 132,361 of record NZ_JAPVYD010000002.1, read on the forward strand.
GAGCTGCTTGTTAAAGCAAGTCTGGGAGTGACCGTTGCAGAATCCATCGGAACGCTTCTTGCTCCGCTTTTCTCAGCAGCTGACGGCTATCTAGGAATCACGCTTATCTTTGGTGCTTATGCTTTCTTCTGGTTCGTGGGAATTCACGGTCCGTCTATCGTTGAGCCTGCCATTGCTGCCATTACTTATGCTAATATCGATGCTAACTTGGCTCTGGTTCAAGCTGGTCAGCATGCGGATAAGGTCATCACTTCTGGTACTCAAATGTTCATCGTTACCATGGGTGGTACTGGTGCGACCTTGATTGTTCCATTCCTCTTCATGTGGATCTGTAAGTCTGAGCGTAACCGTGCAATTGGACGGGCATCTGTTGTCCCAACCTTCTTTGGTGTCAATGAGCCTATTCTCTTTGGAGCACCAATCGTTCTGAATCCGATTTTCTTTATTCCATTTATCTTTGCACCTATCGCAAACGTATGGATTTTCAAATTTTTTGTTGATACTTTGAACATGAACTCCTTCTCAGCCAACCTTCCTTGGGTGACACCTGGACCTCTGGGAATTGTGCTGGGTACCAACTTCCAGCTTCTGTCCTTTGTTCTTGCAGCCCTTCTTGTCGTAGTGGATGTGGTTATTTACTATCCATTTGTCAAGGTTTATGACGAACAAATCCTAGAAGAAGAGCGTTCTGGCAAAGCTAACGATGCTCTTAAAGAAAAAGTAGCAGCTAACTTTAATACTGCTAAAGCAGACGCTATCCTTGAAAAAGCAGGAGTGGAGGAAGAAGCTCCAGCTCAAAACAATATTAGCGAAGAAACCAATGTTCTGGTGCTCTGTGCAGGTGGTGGTACTAGCGGATTGCTGGCCAACGCTTTGAATAAAGCAGCAGCTGAATACAATGTTCCTGTCAAAGCAGCAGCAGGTGGCTACGGTGCTCACCGTGAAATGCTACCTGAGTTTGACCTGGTTATCCTGGCTCCTCAAGTTGCCTCCAACTTTGAAGACATGAAGGCGGAAACTGATAAATTGGGTATCAAGCTGGCTAAGACTGAAGGCGGCCAATACATCAAACTAACCCGTGATGGCAAAGGAGCACTTGCCTTCGTGCAGGAACAATTTAACAACTAATTTGTTAGTTCATTTGAGGTGAAGCAAAGTTCAATTCCCCTGTTATTTACCTATTTACTTACTTGTTTCACCTCAAATGTTATTGAAAGGAAAATAAGATGACAAAAACCTTACCTAAAGATTTTATTTTCGGTGGTGCAACAGCAGCCTATCAAGCTGAGGGAGCAACCCACACAGATGGCAAAGGACCTGTTGCCTGGGATAAGTATCTAGAAGATAACTACTGGTACACGGCGGAGCCTGCCAGTGACTTTTACCACAAATACCCAGTAGATCTGAAATTGGCTGAAGAGTATGGCGTCAATGGGATTCGGATTTCCATCGCCTGGTCACGGATTTTCCCGACAGGCTATGGCGAGGTCAATCCAAAAGGTGTAGAGTTTTACCATAATCTTTTCGCAGAATGCCACAAGCGTCATGTAGAACCTTTTGTGACCCTTCACCACTTTGATACACCAGAGGCTCTTCATTCAAATGGAGATTTCCTCAATAGGGAAAATATTGAGCACTTTGTGGACTATGCGGCTTTCTGTTTTGAAGAATTCCCAGAAGTTCGCTATTGGACAACTTTCAATGAAATTGGCCCAATTGGTGATGGTCAGTACTTAGTAGGAAAATTCCCGCCGGGGATTCAGTATGACTTAGCCAAGGTTTTCCAATCTCATCACAACATGATGGTCTCTCATGCCCGTGCCGTTAAGCTCTATAAGGACAAGGGATACAAGGGTGAAATCGGTGTCGTTCATGCACTTCCGACAAAATATCCTTACGATCCAGAAAATCCAGCAGATGTCAGAGCAGCAGAGTTGGAAGATATTATTCATAACAAGTTTATCCTAGATGCGACTTATCTGGGGCACTATTCAGATGTAACTCTGGCAGGAGTAAACCATATCCTTAAGGTCAATGGTGGTCAGCTGGATCTACGAGATGAAGACTTTGCGGCTTTAGAAGTAGCTAAAGACCTCAATGACTTCCTTGGCATCAACTACTATATGAGTGATTGGATGCGCGACTTTGACGGTGAAACAGAAATTATCCATAACGGAAAAGGCGAAAAGGGAAGCTCCAAGTACCAGATTAAGGGAGTAGGGCGCAGAGAATCTCCAACCCATATTCCGAAAACTGATTGGGATTGGATTATCTATCCGCAAGGTCTCTATGATCAAATCATGCGGATTAAGAAAGATTATCCCAACTACAAGAAGATTTATATCACAGAAAATGGTCTGGGTTATAAAGATGAATTTGTGGACAATACAGTTTACGACGATGCTCGCATTGATTACGTCAAGCAGCATCTGGAAGTTTTATCCGATGCGATTGCGGACGGGGCTAATGTCAAGGGCTACTTTATCTGGTCTCTGATGGATGTCTTTTCTTGGTCTAACGGTTATGAAAAGCGTTACGGCTTATTCTACGTAGACTTCGAAACGCAGGAACGCTATCCGAAGAAATCCGCTCACTGGTATAAGAAACTAGCCGAAACACAAATGATTGAATAGGCAAATAAAAACTCCCCTCCTAGCTGAATGGAATCGGCTAAGACGGGAGTTGTTTTATTCTTCATCATCTGTAAATTCTAGAATGTCTCCGGGCTGGCAATCAAGGGCCTGACAGATAGCATTGAGGGTGCTAAATCGGATAGCCTTGGCCTTGCCCGTTTTGAGGATGGAAAGGTTGGCGTTGGTGATACCGATGATATCGGCCAGTTCACCCAGTTTCATCTTTTTCTTGGCCAGCTGGACATCAAGATTAACGATAATCATGATAGCAGCCTCCTAGATGGTAAATTCATTCTCTTCAGCTATATCAATCCCCTTTTCCAGAATTTTCATCATCAGCCAAATAATCAGAGCACCCAAGAGAGGTGTAAAGCTCATACTGGCGTTAAAAGAGAAGGGGAGGGTGATGGGATTGCCTGATGCAGCAACCTTAACGGAAAGAAAGGTCAGAGCCAGAAAGACTTTCCATGCCCGATTGGCTAGTTGGGTATTCGATGAATCAAAAATCTTTCCACCAATCAAATTTTTGATGAAATTACGAGCAAGACAGATGAGATAAATAGTCAAAGAAGCTGTGAGAAGATTTATAACAAAGGCTAGAATACTCCACCAATTTGAAAAATCAACTGAGGGCAGAAATTGAACATTGAGCTTTATTCCCAGCCTGTCGGAAAGACCGGTGTAAGAAATCACACTTAGGATAGTAAGAAACACCAGAATAGCAGCATAACCCACTATGATAAGGTTTAATAGAGTAACAATATCTTTGAGCAAAGAGTTATTTTTTAATTCAATCTTTTTCATGATGCTTACCTCTATCGAAAATCAGCCAGCAGTAGATTTTCTTTTCCTTTTATTCTTATTATAATCTATTTTTTATTGTATTTCAAGAAAAATATATCGAAAAACGATAAAAATATATACCCTTTTATCATAAAAGTAGTTGCTTGTTTTTAATACTATAAAGTTTTCAAATTAATTCAAGGAGGAAAAATAGGAATTTTTGATTTCTTTAAAAAACAGTTAGATTTTTGACAGCACTTTAGTTTTATTCTATAATGAAATTACTTTTTATTTAAGGAGACAAAAATGAAAAAAATTTTTTCAGCCAGCGTGGCTCTTTTAGCAGCAGTTACCTTAGCAGCATGTTCAAATAATCATTCATCCGTTACTTCTAAATCTTCAGAAAGCAAGGCTGCTTCTAGCTCAGTTAAAAAGTCTTCAAAATCAAGCAGTAAAGCAAGTAACTCAAGCAGTTCAAGTACTTCGTCAAGTGCCAATTTAGAAACGCCTGACTTTGTCTTGGTTACAGACGAAGAAATCGCTAACGCAACAACAATTGGTGACTTGAAAACCGTCTACAATAAGCTTGCGGATAATTACATCAAATATAGTGGAGAAATTAGAGAAAAACTCCCTGAGTCTGAAAGAGCAGATTTTGACAAAGAAGCGGAAGAAGGTTTGAAAGCTTTTGAGGAATCAAAACAGACTCTTAGTGATCAATTATCTCAGTATGGTTCAGATGATTTAGAAGTTCCAGCAGAGGTACGGGATCCGTTCCTGCAAAACTTAAAAGAGAAACGTGATAAACTGGTAAATGTTTTGAAAATGTCTTATATTTTTGTTTCAAACATGCCTAAAAAACAGTAAGATTGATGATTGAAATTAGTCCTTATTCTCTGGAGAAGATTTTTACGAATCAGGCAGACCTCCCAATCTGTATCTTGGTTCAGCTCCATACCTTACTAGACAATAAAACATCAGGGGCAACCTTATCGTTGCTCCTGATGTTTTATACTCTTTATTTAAATTTAAAGCCTTCATAGACCAGATCTGCTTTAGGATTGGTCTTTTTAAATTCGTTGGCTAGTTTATCCATCATCTTGACAGGTCCGCACATGAAGACCGTAGTTTTGTCGTCCAAAGGATAATTCTTGAAATCCAAATAGCCGGAGACCTTGCTATCGACCAAATGAAGATCAAACAACGGATTCCTGGCTGCATAGTCCTTGAGTAGGTCTAGGTAAACAGCATTTTCTGCTCCGGTATAAGCATAGTAGAAGCTGACTGGACGATTCAGATTAGGATTTTCTCGGATATAGGAGATGAAGGGCGTAATGCCAATCCCACCAGCAATCCAGATTTGTTTTTCTTGCCCCTGGTCAAGAATCATGTGGCCATAAGCTCGGTCAATGGTGACCTTAGTTCCCTCTTGGATCTTGTCATAAAGTTTCTTAGTGTGGTCACCAGAGTTCTTGATAGTAAAGTAGACGATATTGTCATGACCGCCAGAGATAGAGAAGGGATGTGGCGCTTTTTCAAATCCTTCTTGGAAAATCTTGACAAAGGCAAACTGCCCATACTGGTAGTCTAGCTTTTGACTAAGCTGGATCTTCAACTCCACGGTATCGTGGTTCAGTCGCTTGACCTGCAGAATTTTCCCCAGATGGCGAAAGGCCAAACTTTGATAGAGCAAGATGATGTAAAAGCCAGAAGCTAAACCGATGATAGCATAGAATCCGACTACGAAGCCTAGCAAGGTCGGTGTCAGGAGTCGCCCCCCCATCAGCATATAAGCGTGAAAGAGGCCAAAGATATAGGCCAGATACACAAAGCGGTGAATCCAGCGCCAAGCCTCATATTTGATGTGCTTGCCGAGATAGGCCACCAGAACAATGCTGACAAAGAGATAGATGCCGACATTCCCAAGCTGGGCTGCCAGAAGAGATCCCCATAGGCTGCCGCCCATGGCAACATTGTGGAGAGCGAGCAGGACGACGGAAAAGATAGCTGTAAACTTATGATAGGCGTACATCTTTTCGATGCCATGGAACCATTTTTCCAAAAGGGCGTTCCGAGTCGCAAGTAAAAAGGTCAGCGAAAGGGTAGTTAAGGCCAGACCGGGTACGATAAAGTTGGTCATCCCAGCTGAAGCCCAAGCATAGATGGTCAAGAGTATGCTGACAGCAATAAGGGCAATTCCTTTGATAGATTTCATGATGGTTTCCTTTCTGATTTTTATTACTACTTAGTTGTAAATAGGTTTGTTACATTCTAACAAAGAAAAAATAAGCTGTCAAGATAAGAGCTTGTTTGGTTTTTAGGATAGATAGGTCAAGTCTTCCGTTAGCCAAGCTAGTGGGACTTTTGCGATTTTACTCGTGAACTTCTGTAGCAGTCTCTTCCACTTTATCAGTCTCAGACTGGCCGAAAGGCAACTGCTTGCTCCAGCGTGATAGGTTTTCTCGGATATCCTTGCTAATTTCAGAAAGATTAGGTATGCTAATGTCATCCTTCCAGCTTTGAACACGCATATTCAGCAGGAGCTTGGACAAGCGCAGCAGCATGTCACGTTCTTGGTCTGTTAGGGATTGAGCATTTTTCAGGATATCGAGGACTTTGTTAAAGTTTTCAACATTGGACAGTTCGTCGACAGACTGGATACCAGCATCCAAAATCAGTCCGAAAAAGAGGTCGAAAAAGTCTTTAAGTTCTTCATCTGAAACGGTGCTCACCCAATTTTTAAACGTTTTGTCAATCTGCAGGCTCTCTGCATCTAGTGTATCCAGCAATAGGAAAGAGTCTCCCTTGATTTTCCATGAAAAGGTATCGTGCTGGGCAAAGCCACCGATAGCACTGCTTTTGACAATCCTAGCTTCCTTAGGTGTTTCCAGCATCATGCCGACGATAGAGTTCTGAGGCAGGTAGCGTTTCATCCTTTCAACCATGGCCTGATAGCCATCACTTTCGGTGACAGAGTGATTGAGACCGGGGGAGTCATAGCTATAGATGGCTTCAATACGGTCTTGGAGCGATGCTTCCATCTGACTGGCAGCATAAGAAGCTAGATTTCCTCCTTTGGAATGGCCGGTTAGGATAAAGTTACCAGGCAGATTTTCTAAGGCTTTTTGCAGGTAGCGGGCGGCCATTTTCTGAGCAGGGATTTGAGCCATATAGGTCATGTGGAAGTCTTCCTTCCAGCCGACAATGGAGTCGTCCGTTCCGCGAAAGACCAGGACATAGGTATCAGGCTTGATTTTGAAAATCAAGGCAGCGAATTGCTTCTGGATATCTTGGTCAACATCATTGACATAGCCCATCAGTTTTAGATTTTTAAAGCGGGTAGAGGCTGCGGCCAAATCTAGCAGTTTCAGTCGGTTTTTGCTAACCATCATGGAGAGGTCGCGCGGTACTTGGTCGGCCAAATCCAGCAGTCGGCAGTCGCAGTAGGGGGACATGTCTTCATGCACTAGTTGGTCAAAAGGCAAGTAGGTTAGCTCTGTCAGAATTAGCAGATCCAGTTCATTGAAAGGTTTATCATAAATGCTGTCATGCTGCACTTCTTCAAGGTAAGTAAAAATATTGCTCATGTTATATCTCCAATTTCTACTAGTTAGTATAGCATATTTTTCTGATAGAATTTCTCTTTTCCAGAAAAATCATACCTTAGACCGAGGATGATAAACAAGCAATCGCATTTTTTGGTATAATGTTACTAGTAAGAAATCGGGAGGGAAAGATGCACAAGATTTTACTAGTAGAAGATGATCCGGTCATTCGTCAGATGATTAAGAAAATGCTGGAACAGTGGGGCTTTCAGGTAGTGGCAGTTGAGGACTTTATGGATGTGCTGACTGTCTTTGTTCGAGAGGAGCCGCATCTGGTGCTGATGGATATCGGTCTGCCCTTGTTTAACGGCTATCACTGGTGTCAGGAAATCCGCAAGATTTCAACGGTGCCTATCATGTTTCTGTCTTCCCGCGATCAGTCAATGGACATTGTCATGGCTATCAATATGGGGGCAGACGACTATGTGACCAAGCCTTTTGACAACAATGTCTTTCTGGCTAAGGTTCAGGGCTTGCTGCGCCGTTCCTATGAGTTTGGAAACGACCAGAGTCTCCTGGAGCACCAAGGTGTCATTCTCAATCTCAAGTCGACAGATCTGGTCTTTGATGGGAAAGTGGTGACCTTGACAAAGAACGAATTTCAGATTTTGCGGGTTCTATTCGAGCATTCTGATGGTATCGTGGCGCGTGATGATCTGATGAAGGAACTCTGGAATAGTGACTTTTTCATCGATGACAATACCTTATCGGTCAATGTTGCTCGCCTGCGTAAGAAGCTTGAAGAGCACGGACTGAAAAACTTCATCGAAACCAAAAAAGGAATAGGATACGGTCTCATCAATGGACACACAGGATAACTTTTTCTTTCTTAAGTCTTACCTTTATTCGCGGCGATTTTTTCTAGCTCTGTTGATTCTGCTGCTAGGTTTCATTTTGATTTTTGCCTTTGTCTTTGATGCTTATCGCAGTCTGCTAGAATATGTTGCGCTCTTGCTAGCTTTTCTGTCTTTCTTGTTTATCGGAGCAGATACTTGGACTGCCTTTAAGAGCTATCGCAGCCAGAAGCTACAGGTCTCTGCTCAGGCTCAGACTCCTCTAGAAAAGCTTTTGCAGGAACGAGTGGAAGAGTTGGAGTACGAACAGAAGAATCAGCTCTTGGTTGAACAGGAAAAATACAATGATTTGCTGGACTACTACACTCTTTGGGTTCATCAAGTCAAGACTCCTATTGCTGCCAGTTCGCTCTTGATTGGAGATTTGAAGGATAAGGAAGCTAAGTCTCAGTTGGAGCAGGAGCTCTTTAAGATCGAGTCCTACGTTCATCTGGTGCTCCAGTACCTCCGTCTGGAAAGCTTTCATGATGATCTAGTGCTGAAGCAGGAAAATCTGGCTGATTTGGTCAGGGAAGTAGCCAAGAAATACGCCCTTTTCTTTATTCAGCAAGGGCTCAGTCTCAATCTTCATGACCTAGACCACACGATTGTCACTGATAAAAAGTGGTTTCTAGTGATTTTGGAGCAGGTCTTGTCCAATAGTCTTAAATACACCAAAGAAGGCAGTATAGAGATTTATTTTCATGAGGGCAGCCTCTACATCAAGGACACGGGTCTGGGGATTCAAAATGCTGATTTGCTGCGTGTTTTTGAGCGCGGTTTCTCAGGTTACAACGGTCGTTTGACCCAGCAGTCCTCAGGCTTAGGTCTTTATCTGTCCAAGAAAATTGCTGATCAGCTAGGACACAAGATTGCTATAGACTCTCAAGTTGGTCAGGGAACGACTGTTTCCATCGCCTTTCCTGAGAAGAAATTGATCTTTGAGTGAAATTTAAAAGAGAATAGAATATGGAAGAACATATCGAATTTAAAAATATAGAAACTCCTGAAGCTGTGAAGGGGTTTAGGGAATTAATAGAAGAGAAGAAGGAAGGTAGATACCAAACAATTTTTCTTAACGGAAAATGGGGAAGTGGGAAAACAACTTTCTTAGAAAAGGCGTCTGATTCCTTAGAAAAAACGTCTGAGTTAAATAAAAAAAGTTATAAATTTATTTACCTTAAATTGTGGGAAACTAGGGACGAGAGAACTGTAATACAAATTGCTTTTAAAGAATTACACACATTTTATTATTGGTTAATGAAATTATTTGTCATAGTTTGTGTTGTAATTTCTTTATTGCTGACACCAGCATTCAACATGGGATTATCTGACTTTTTATCAAATATTGTTTTAAAATGGATAATAGTAATAATTGCACTCTCAGTTTCTGTGGCACAGCTATTTAAAATCAAATCGGATAATTTTTATTTGGAGTTTTTTCATTTGTTAAATAGTGAAAAATTCTTCTTGAAAATATTTACTTATTTTTCAAAACCTAAGGTACTTATCATTGATGATTTTGATAGAGTAGATCATAAGAAACAATTAGAAGCTTACAAACTGTTTAATATCTTACATGGTGTGTTGCCAATTGTATTTGTTGGAGATTATGATAAATTAATTAAACAAGAGGATATTAGCTTTGAATATTTAAGTAAGATTGTTGATAGAAAAGTAGAGTTACCATTTTTGTTATCGTCTACTAAAATTGCAGCCAATATTTCTAATCAACTACTAACTTTTCTAAAAACAAATCAGAAAGAAATAAATCCGCAATATGAAGCTTTTATTAAAAATGTATTTTTATCATCAAGGTTTTCTATGAGAGAGTGGAAAAGATATGTTGAAACTTTAAATAATCAAATAGATAAAAAAGGTGGGCCAGAAAATGTAAGTGTACGTGATTTATCGATTATTGTGTACTTGTATCTATTTTATCCATTAGATTATCAAGAATTAATTAGCAATTATGATAATAATTATGAGTTTAATAGTCGGAAGGGGAGTACAGACTTTAACGAGGTTAGCAAAGACTCCTATAAATTTTATATTAAAGAAGTTTTATTGCAATGTCCTGACCAGAAAAAGTTTCCTAGAATATTTTATGAAAATGCTAAAATGTATTTTTTAGATGATTATGTCTCCAATTTATCTAAAGATGAAGCAAATAAAATTTTGGGGGACCCCGAAAAATTGGAGAAGAAGCTATTAGAGAAAACGCTAGATATGGACTTTTATTACTATGTTCAAAATTTACATTCAAACGAAATTGATAGTAGCGATCAAATTTTGAATTGTATTTTTTTGACAATAAAAAGTAATACTGATATTCAAATTCAATTGGTGCAATCAATTATAGATATTTTTGGAAATAAGCAGAAAACAGACGAAGAAAAGTTTAGATTGTTCGAAGAATATACTAATAAATATGATTTCACAGTTGAAGAAAAGTGCCATTTCTATATAAAATTTGGATATGCTAATGAATATATATCTAACCAACTTTATCAAGAGATTATGGTTGAAATTGAACAATTAAACGAAAATTCAAAATATAACCTTGAAATATTTAGAATGTTATTATTAGGAGATTCAAAAAAAATTAAAGAAAATTCGATGAGTATAATTAAATTAAGCAAATATTTGACAAAGGATGACGCAAAAAAATTGTTGAATTTTATAAATGAACCACTAAAGAAAATGAGTAATCCTTATGTTTATATTTCTAAAACTGATTATAGAAATAAATTAAAAAACTTAATACATTTTGAAATTGGCCTAGTAGTATCTAAAGATATCATTGATATTGGTAAAGATAGTATTAAAAGTGTAATAGGAAATTTAAATAAGGTAGCTTTAAAAGATCTATTAAAGCAACTAGATGACTCAGAGTTGATATTTACACAATCTTCTGAACATACTGATGGAGCAAATCGGAATGATACATATAAAAAATTTATAGAAAGTGTTCGGCGATTAATTGTTATTGAATTCCCTAATTAAGATAAGGAAAATTTTGTAAATTAAGAGATATTTATAACATTAATAACTTACAAAATTGTAAGAATAAAACTAGCAAATGAAAGGTTAGGTTATGGTACCAGCCTTTCTTTTTTATTATCATAGAGGCAAGAAATAAGAAGGAGACAGAAAAATGAAATCAAAAGGTATAAATGCTTTTCAGTTGAAGCTCTTCATGGCGTTTCTTATGGTTTTTGACCATATCAGTCAGATACCGGGGCTGGTGCCGGAGGGCTGGGATGGCGTCTTGCATGCCCTAACCCGCTGTGTTGGAGTAGCATTTGCCTTCATGGCAGTGGAAGGTTTTCTCCACACTCGCAACCGCCTGGCTTACAATATGAGGCTCTTCTTTTGGGCAGCCCTGATGCAGACAGGAAACTGTATCCTGACACTCCTCTTTCAGGAAAAGGGCATCTACCTCACTCACAACATCTTCCTGACCTTGGCCTGCGGGGTTCTCATGCTGAGTCTTTTCTTTGGCTTTTCTGACAATGGAGGAGCTGCTAAGGATAGGAAGCGTGGTTTGCGGCTGACTGCTGGGGTCTTGGTCTTGCTGGCTGGGCTTGTCTTTAGCGAAGGCGGCATGGCTCTGCTTCCTTTCATGCTCTTGACCTACCTTTTTAGAAATCAAGTATTTTTCAGAAACTTGACCTATGTAGTTTGGGCGGGAATTCTCTTTGCCATGAGTATTCAAATTTATCCAACCTTGCAGGACACGCTAACAATGCTGCTCTATAATTCAGACTGGCTCTTTATCAGTGCTCTTCCTCTCTTGCACTTCTACAATGGTGAGCGAGGATCCAGCAGCAAGTGGAGCAAATATTTCTTCTATATTTTCTATCCAGCCCACCTTTGGCTAATTGCTTTGATTGCCTTTTGGGTAAAATAAAGCCCATTTCATCTTACAAAAGTGTAAGATTGCACTTTAAAATGTAAGCTTAGGTTATGGCAGGGTGGTTGGTATTGAGATAAAATAGACTTATCAATTAGGAGGCAGTTCATAAATACTGCTAAAAGCAGGGCTTTGATAGGTGCCTGCTAGACAGAAAGGAAGCAAGATGACATTATTAGACGTACAGCATGTGAAAAAAATTTATAAAACTCGTTTTCAGGGTAGTCAAGTAGAGGCACTGAAGGACATTCACTTTACGGTAGAAAAAGGCGAATATGTCGCCATCATGGGGGAGTCAGGCTCTGGGAAATCCACCCTGCTCAACATCCTAGCTATGCTGGACAAGCCGACTGAGGGCCGCGTCTTTCTCAACGGAACTGACACGGCAACCATCAAAAACAGCCAGGCTTCCAGCTTCCGCCGGGAGAAATTAGGCTTTGTCTTTCAGGATTTCAACCTGCTGGATACCCTGTCAGTCAAGGATAATATTCTCCTGCCTCTAGTCCTCTCTCGCCGTCCCATTACCGAAATGATGCAAAAGCTGGTTACGACCTGCAATGAGCTGGGGATTAACAAACTCCAAGAGAAGTTTCCTTATGAGATTTCCGGTGGTCAGAAGCAGCGGGTTGCAGTAGCTCGGGCCATCATCACAGACCCTGAGATTCTGCTGGCAGATGAGCCGACGGGAGCCTTGGATTCCAAATCTTCGGCAGCCCTGTTGGATGTCTTTGATGATATCAATGCCCGCGGCCAAACTATTCTCATGGTAACCCACTCGACGGCAGCGGCTAGCCGCGCCAAGCGGGTGCTCTTTATCAAGGATGGGATTCTCTACAACCAAATCTTCCGTGGTGACAAGACCGAGCGGCAGATGTTCCAAGAGATTTCTGATACTCTGACAGTTATGGCAAGTGAGGTGGGCAATTATGTTCAAACTAACGAGTAAATTGGCTTTGTCCAATCTGGTTAAAAATCGCAGTTTGTATTATCCATTTGCTTTGGCGACGGTACTGGCAACAGCGATTTTGTATAGTTTTGTCTCACTAGCTCATAGCCCCAACATGGAGGCCTCTTATGGCGGTGCAGCTGCTCGCATGACCTTGCAGTTTGGTATCCATGTCATTCAGATTGCCGTCCTTATCCTCATTACCTATGCCAATAGCTTCGTCATGAAAAACCGCTCCCGAGAGTTGGGGGTCTATAGTCTGCTGGGTATGGAGAAAAAGCATCTGCTAGTCATGACCTTCTTTGAACTCTGTGTCTTTTATCTAGCTACAGTCGGTCTGGGTATCTTGTCTGGCCTAGCTTTAGATAAGATGCTCTACGCAGTCCTTTTGAAATTGATGGGAATGCCAGCAGTTCTTGCCTCGACCTTCCAATGGCAGAATGTTTGGATGACTCTAGCCAGTCTAGGTGTCGCTTTTGCGGTGATTTTGTTGCTCAACTCTACGCGTCTTCTACGCTATAGCTCTCTTAACCTAATGAAAGAAAAGAAAGCAGGCGAGAAGAAAGGACGCTTCCTTTTTCTGCAAACCTTGCTGGGGCTCCTGCTCATGGGTGTGGCTTATTATATGGCTTTGACCGTTACCAAACCTGTCGCTGCTATCGGCAATTTCTTTATAGCTGTAGTCATGGTTATCCTAGCAACTTATCTGCTTTTTAATGCAGGTTCAATTACATTATTGAAATTTCTCAAAAAGCGCAAAGGCTACTACTATAAAATGCAGAATTTCATTTCTGTTTCCAATCTTATCTCGCGGATGCGTAAAAATGCAGCAGGATTGGCAACTATCTCCATTCTATCTACCATGCTCTTAGTGACTCTGGTTGGTACAATCAATATCTATGTTGGAGGTCAGGATTATATTACTACCTTGCATCCAAAGGATTACAATGTCAGCGTCGTCTTGCCGAAATCGACCAATCAGAAGGAGGCTCTGTTGGACAAGGTCCAGCAAGTCGCTCAGGACACAGGTCTGAAGAAGCCAAGCTATACTACCTATCTCTACCAATCAGCCTTCATTATGAAACTGGCTGGTAATGATGTGACAGTTCCAATGCAAAGCGAGCTGGAGTCGGATACAAGTATCTTGACCAAGTCTGCAGGCACGATTACGGTCATCAATCGTCAGGATTATGAAAAAATGACAGGGGAAAAGATAGACTTGGCAGACGATGAAACTCTTGTCTATGGAAAAAATATTTCCTTGAATAAGGATAAGCCTCTCCGAGTGAATGGTAAGGACTGGAAGATTAAGCAGCTTTTATCGTCGAATTTCACGCATGGGGAAATCCCTAATCCAAACGATGTAACCATGGAACAGGGTCTCTATATGGTGGTCAATGATAGCAAAGAGGTTAATCTCGATGTGGATCATTACTACTACATTGGAGTTGCTTCAGAGACTAAGGGCAGTAAAAAGTTTGTCGAGCAAGTCCAATTGGGGTTGAGGGACACTTTGGATCAGGAACAAGCTCAAGATGGTAGCTTTGCAATGGCTAGTGACCGTTATAGTGCAGAAAAGAGCTATCAAGAACTTACTGGAACCTTGCTCTTCATCGGTGTCTTCCTCTCCGTTATCTTCCTTCTAGGAGCTGTTCTCGTGATTTACTATAAGCAAATCTCTGAAGGCTATGAAGACCGAGATGGCTTTATCATCTTGCAAAAAGTTGGTTTAGATGAAAAGCAGACTAGAAGTACCATTCGCAAGCAGATTTTGACTGTTTTCTTCCTACCTCTCATCTTTGCTTTTCTACATGTAGCAGCGGTCTTTCATATGCTGCGCTTGATAGTTGCCCTATTGGGTGTGACCAATCTTCCTCTTTTGATTCAGACAACACTTGCAACTTGCGGTGTCTTCCTCCTGACCTATATTTTAGTTTTCTTACTGACTTCACGCAGTTACCGCAAGATTGTCGCCCGCTAATAAACTTCCCTGACCGAATGGTCGGGGATTTTTTGATGTCTGGATTTTTACCTCTCATCTCCCTCATTTTACCGCTTGTCCAAAAAGCTGAGATTTTTCAAAAAAGACTTGCTATCATAGTCTCAGAAGTAAAGAAGAGGAGAAAAGATCATGTTAGTAGAAACGAAAAATCTTAGCAAGGTTTATGGCGATAAGGTGGCAGTTAATGATCTGAATATTCAGATTGAGAGAGGCAGTTTTACAGCTATTCTAGGCCCTAATGGTGCAGGAAAATCCACGACCATTCAGATGCTGATTGGGCTCTTGCAGCCGACATCCGGGCAGATTTGCTATGCTGAAAAGCTTAGGCTGGGTGTGGTTTTCCAAAACAGTGTGTTGGATGCCCGGCTAACAGTTTTAGAAAATCTGACCATTAGAGCCAAGCAGTACAAGGAGATGCCGGCAGGTAGAATCGAGCGCTTGGTCTCTCAGCTAGGTTTATCAGCCTTTGCCAAGCAGCCTTATGGCACGCTGTCTGGTGGTCAAAAGCGTCGGGTGGACATTGCGCGAGCCCTGCTCAATAGTCCTGACCTGCTCTTTCTGGATGAGCCTACGACAGGCCTGGACATTCAGACTCGGGAGAGTATTTGGAGTTTGCTCAAGCAAATTCAGAAAGAAGAGCAGATGACCATTGTCTTGACAACCCACTATCTCAATGAAGCTGATGATGCAGATAAGATCTATATCGTAGATCATGGTCAGGTCATTGCCCAAGGCTCTGCAGACCAGATTAAGGGAAACTATGCCCGCAATGTCTTACGGATTTTGAGTCAAGATTCAGCAAGTTTAGAGAAAAGCTTGCCAAGAGGCTACGCTTGGGAGCAAGTCAAGGAAGGGGAATTTATCCTCCACCCTAAAACGACTCAAGAAGCTCTGACCTTACTGGCTCAGGCTGGTCCCTATATTGAACAATTTGAATTCCAACCCGGAACCATGGACGATGCCTTTATGGCACTGACAGGAAGAGAGGTACGCTAATATGCTCGCTTTGATAAAACGTAATTTTTTACTTTATTTCCGCAACCGTAGTGGGGTAATTTTGTCCCTCTTCGGAGCGATTATTCCCTTTGTGCTTTATATCGTTTTTTTGAAAAATAATTACAAAGACCATTCCAGCCAGCTGATGGACTTGTGGCTGATTGGCGGTGTGTTGGCAGTTACAGGATTAACGACCACCTTGGCAGCTTTCTCTCGGCAGGTCGAAGACCGGGAGCGGAAGGTGACAGACGACCTCTTTATCACAGACTTGGGACCATGGGGCTTGCAGCTTAGTTATCTTGTCAGCTCTGTTATTATCGGCTTTTTGATGCAGGTCATTATGTTTGCCTTTATGCTCAGCTATTTTACGCTGGCGGATAAAATTTCCTTTGAATGGGGGAGTCTTCCTTACCTGATGCTTCTGATGCTCTTGAACAGCCTTTTAGCCACACTGATAAATGCTCTGATTGTTCAATGCTTTAAATCAGTGGATAGTTTAGGGAAATTGGCGACAGTAGTTGGAGCAACTTCTGGTTTTCTAGTGGGTACCTATATCCCCATTGGAACCTTGCCGAATATGGCGCAAAACCTGATGAAGCTTACGCCTTCTAACTACATGGCATCTCTTTTCAGACAGGTTCTCATGAAAGAAAGTCTAGCAGATACTTTTGCTAATAGCAGCCAGTCACAAGCAGCTTTTGAAAAAACAATGGGAATTCGCATTGAATGGCAGGAGCTCTTGACAAGGACAGAAACTTTCTATATAGTTGGAGTAGTTTTAGTTGCAATAGCGCTTATTTGGATGGTACAAAATATGATTGTCATCCGCCGGCTGAAACTACAATAGAATGTGAATAGGGAGCTTTCTCTTGCAAGCAAAATTTGAAACAGATCCAACCATTTCATCCAAGGATCCGCTGGTTGTGGTCAAGGCAGACCAGCTAGGGGCAGAAGCCAAGGCCATCTTAGATTATTTAGAGCAGTATAAGGCAGGGCCTAGTGGTGTTCTGCCTATCAAGTCGGATGATAAGCTGGTCATGTTGAGGACTGAAGATATTATCCTAGCAGACATCAACCAGACAACTCTGATGATATACAGTAGAGATGGCATTTACCAGACGACAGAGACCTTGACTCGCTTTCAGCAACGGATTAGCAGCTCGAACTTTATCCAGGTTTCCCGTCATGCTGTCATCAATATTGACCATTTGGAGTCCTTGTCAGACAGCTTTTCTGGCAATATGACGGCCAAGCTGACTAATCAAATCAAAACCGAAGTCAGCCGTCGCTATGTCAAACTCTTAATGGAATATCTGGGAATCTAGGAGGTAAGTGATGAGTATAAAAAAATGTCTACACGCTATATTAATGGGCATCCAGACAGGGAGTGCAGTCTATCTGATTGTCCTTGCTTTCTCTATTCAAAAACATCCGCCCACAACTAGTAATATCATCAGTGTCATGGTGATGAGCGGTTTGATTGGGATTGTCAGTTCAATTTTAAAAACTCTTGAAGACCGATTCTCTTTTTTAGCCTCGATTTTACTGCATTTTGTCGCAGTTGCGGTCTTAGTATGCTGCTTCATGGTCTACAATAACTGGGGATTTTTAATTGCCAACTGGCATTTCTGGCTGGATTTTATTCTGATTTATCTATTTGTATGGCTCTTTCTTTACTTGGATACAAATCTTAAGACCAAGAAGATTAACAGCGCCTTGGCTAAGCGCAGAAAGGAAAAAGAAGGCAAGTAACTTGCTTAAAAACGTTCTGACAAGCAATCATAAAAATAAATGGAGCTGGACTGTATCCTGCTCCTGTTTTTTTGTATCTAAAAAACTCAAGCTAGAAAATCTAGCTTGAGTTTTATGTGCTATTACACTCCCAATCGGATATGAGGGAAGTGGTTGTAGAGGTAGTCAAAGGTTGACTGAAGTTTGGTATCTGTTGTTTTACCAATGTTCTTAATAGGCATTTGGTATTTCTTTTGATTGTTCCGAATAGCAACTAAGGTTGAGTTTCTGTTTGAAGCAACGAAGCCGCGCTGCATGGTGAGAATGTGGTGGTAGAGATGGACGACCTGTTTGAGTTCAATCGCCTTGAAACCTCGATAGTAGGTAATGAGATGGTCTTTATAGACAGCAATTTTTAGCACATCGTCGTGGAAAGAAGCTTGCTCAAGCAGGATATTGAGATTGTTCTTGGCCTCTGGATAGGCTGCATAGATTTCTTCGTAGGCAGCGATATTTTTCTTGCGGCCGATAATTCCTATAACGACAAAGAGAACACTGAGTCCAATCAAAAACAGAATGTAGAACATGAATGCAAGATTGTCAGATTCAAATTCAGTGATAGAGATATAGGAGCTGCTTGACATTACTGTGATGACTTCGGGATTGTCTGCTAAGAGACCGCGAACGAGGCTGCCATAATTAGAGATATATCCCTGATTTTTCTTAGGGGAGTTAGCATTAACATAGGAGCCAACGATTCGGACAGGATTTTTTTCCAGCTCGCCCTTTTTCTCTTTTTCCAAGAGCTGGGCAATCTGCTTGTCCCCTTTTTTAGCCTGCAGACCAACATATCCGTCTTGGTAGGCAACCAGCCAAACTTGAGTATTATCTTCTACTTCAATCAGGGCCTCTGGGAAAATATATGACACTTCAGCATAGACTGCTGAATCTGATCCAGACTCGCTATTTCGGTCATAGGCAGTCTTGGTGTTGACTTTTTGGTATTGGATAAAGCCCATTACTGCAGCAACAAATAGAAAAATAAGAGAAATTACCAGTAGGGCGATGGTACCCTGGTTTCGTCTTTCCTTGAGCATAGCTCAACCTCCAAAATATAATCTAAAAAATAATTTGATTAGCAAACTATCTTTTTTGTATAGTATAACATAAATGCTTGACAAGTGACAAGATTGTGTTAAAATATGAATGAACACAAAATATAATTCATTCACAAAAGAGGCGTGGAAATGGATAAAAAAAATGAGCTCCTGGCTGCGGCTAGAGAAGTCTTTGCAGAAAAAGGCTATAAGGCAGCTGGAATTTCTGATATTGCTAAGAGAAGCCATATGGCTGTCGGATCCTTTTACAAGTATTATGAGTCTAAGGAAGCTATCTTCTTGGAGGTTTATGTAGCTGAAAATAGCCGTGTACGTGAGGAAATCATGCAACGCGTAGACTGGCAGGGCGAGCCTGAGGCAATCATTGAACAGCTTTTTGCAGTCACTTTTGAATTGATTTCGCCCAATAAAATTCTAGCTGAGTGGAACAAACCAGGTATTTCTCAGATTCTGCATGATTACTATAATCAGGATTCTGGACGAGCGTCCAACGCTTTTCATCATTTTCTGATTCAGACATTCAGCCAGCGCTTGCAGGAAGAGGGTTTTTCGAAGGAGAAAATAGCTGAAATTATGAAGGTTTATGACTTGATTTACTACATAGACATGCATGTCACAGAGCAGGAATTTTCAGGCTACTTCAATAGCATTGAGACTTTAGTGAAATATTTTGTTAAGGGAATTTTTTCCAAATAGAGGAAATTCCTTTTCTTAGAAGTAGATATGAATGAATTTCAAAAAATATTCATTCATAAACAAAGGAGGTGATGTCTTATGTAGTGCGAATAGGAATTGGAAGGTATTCAAGAAACGTGATTGGATAAGTATAAAGTGAATTATTTTTTAGAAAGTTTTGAATGAATATTACAAATTGTTCATTCAAAAACAGAAAGTGAGGAAAAGAATGAATAAGCAAGGAGGATTTGCCATGAGTGGAATGGCTATTTTGGGTATCTGTCTGGTCGCGATTGGTCTTTTGACCATTGGCTACGGCGGTGTGACAGTTGGTTTTAGTTTAAGTGTGGATTTTCAGTCATTTTTAGTCGGAGGTCTCATCATTGTCCTAATCGGAGCAGCTTTGATTCCGGGCTTGCCGGCAGTTGCTAAGCTGACAGTACTGGCTTTGACAACTTTGTCATTGCTGATGTATATTCACATGATGCCAGATTTGGAGTTTATGCTTATGCTCATCTCTGATGTTGTGGTTTTAGGCTTTGCAGCTTGGTTTGCTATCCTTTTTTTAAGAAAGTAGGTGATGAAGATGATTGTAGTTTATGATTCAAATACTGGTATTGGTAAACGATTTGCAGAATCACTGGGCTATCCGACCCAGACCATCAAGGAGAAACTGGAAGAGCCCTGTATTCTCATTACTCGAAATGCTGGTGCTGGGAAAATTCCTTGGTCTACCAAACGCTTTATCAAGAAACATCCTGGGCTGATTAAAGGTTTTGTTAACAATGGCGACTCTGTTAAACACGGCCGGACTTTCTGCGGGGCGACTGCCTTGATTATTGAAAAATACGGGCTCCAGCATATCTGCGATATTGACCAAGGCGGAACTCCAGAAGATGTTAAGACTGTGCAGGCATTTTTGGCGAAGTGCTAGTCTCATCAAGTTTCGCATAAATGGAGGACTCGTATGTCTAGGTTCAAGAACATTGGGAGCTTGTTTCTGGCTCTGACTTCTGTCTTTATCCTAACGGCCTGTGGACATACGCAGAAAGAGCCTGACACCTCAGATAAGACGGAAAGAAATTCTTCCAAACAAGAAGAAACAGATCAGAATCAGGTAGACGCAACTTCCAGTGCGTCACATAAAGATTGACCTTTTTGTCAAAATAGAAGAGCTTAATTTTTTCAATGATTTTTAGGTCATCTTTTGGCCCGTTTTCGTATCAATAGGAGAGAGAAGGCTTAGCTTCTTCTTTCTCCTTTTTATGATAAAACCCTCTGAGCATTCCTATAGTTTTTTAATAGTCAATATGGTACAATGAATTAGTATTGTCTTTCCAGTGTTTGTCAAAAAGGCAGAAAAACATGAAAAGAGCGTGTTCGACTGGCTTGCCAATACGCTGTGCTTTTAAACAAATTTTACTTGTGAGAAAGGAAGATTGCATGAATAAAAAACTGAGAGTATGGTTTCAGCTCATCATTCTCTGTCTAGGCGTGTTCCTGCCTTTCCTAGCTGGAACCCTTAAGGCTCAGGCGGCGGAACTCAATGATGTCATCACTGAGATGCACCTCACCACTAACTCTGGTGAGCAGCTGACCAATGGTGTAGATATCTGGCAGACCTTCCGAGTCTATGCTAAGTTTGCCCTGCCGGACAACCAAGCCCATGCGGGTGATACAACGGTGATTCATTTACCGAATGAATTTACCTTTGGGAATTCGTCAGCTATTGAGCTTAAGGATGAAAACGGAGCTCTGGTGGCTAATGGAGTTCTGGATAGCAATGCTAAGACCATCACGTTGACATACACAGACTATGTAGAGCAGAAGTCCAGTGTCAGAGGCGAGTTTTTCTTCTATTCGCGGATTGACCACGAAGTTGTCACAGAGGAAAGGGATATTCCAGTTACTTTCACGGTAGGCAATAATAGGATTCCAGCTGGCAGCATTCACTATAATGGACCTCCGAAAAAGTATGAGTCCCTGCTAGAAAAGAGTGCTTTTCAGTGGGATGCCGATGCTAAGAATGAAATCCGCTACAATGTAGCCATTAACCGCAACATGGGGAACTACAAAAATGTCTCTGTGACGGACAAGCTGGGTGATACAAACGCTAAGATTGTTCAAGACTCTGTACGAGTTTATAAGGTTTCTTGGCGCTGGAATAATGGAGATTGGGCGCGTGATTCGACTGAAGATGTAACAGCAGACTTCCAGTCTAAGATGACCTTTGGCGCTGAAGGCGATAGCTTGACAATCAACTTCGGAGATGTAGAAGGTTTCGGCTACCTAGTTGAGTACAAGACATTGGCTGACTATGATTTGGCTGATGGAGAAGTTGTAGGAAATAAGGCTACTATGAACTACAACAATACCGAGACAGTGTCTGTAACTAATGAATACTCTTATCAGATTGCTGGCGGAAAGTCAGAAGGCTATAACTTCAAGGTTAAGGTTCACAAGACTGATGAGTCTAATGCTTCTCTGAGCGGTGCAGTCTTTGAAGTGGTGCGGAAAGCGACCAATAAGGTGGTTGGCACCATCACGACAGATGCAGATGGGAACGCAGAAGTTGGTAATCTTCTGCGTGACACTTATATCCTGCGTGAAACGACTGCTCCAGCTGGTTACGATCGCCTGACAGAGGATATTACCATCAGTCCGACGGATTTTGGTAAGACTTTGAACGTAGGAAGTCCGGCATCTGGAGATTCTGGAGACAGCAGATTGGTCGCAGTAAATGTCGTTAACAAGCAAACGCAAATTCCTGGAGACAAAAAGGTAACCTTCAGTAAGGTCAATCTAGCTGGTGAGGAAATTGCCGGTGCTCAGATTCAGATTTTCAAGGGACGGGAAAGCAAGGGCAGTCCTGTCGCATCTTGGACTTCAGAAGCTGACAAATCTAAAGAAATCAACTTAGAGCCGGGTATTTATACCTTCCATGAGGAAGCGGCTCCGACAGGTTATCTAGCTGTGACTGATATTGTCTTCCAAGTCAATGAAGATGGCACTGTAACAGTTCTAGACGCTAATAGTAATGCAGTAGAGTATACAGACGGTAAGTTGTTCATTACTGACCAAGCGGCACCAGCTGAACCTGGTACCCCTGATAAAGCAGTTCAAGGCGGTATTAAGCCAAATCAATCATCTGATTCTGATAAAGCAGCAGATGGTCAAGGAAAATCTAAAAAAGTTCTTCCTGCGACTGGCTCTGCTGAAAGCCTTGGACTAGTTCTTTCTGGTCTGGTAGTCCTGGCTCTTTTAGGACTTTACCGTAAGACTCGACTGAGCAAATAAACAAAGAGAAGATAGAGCAGAATGCTTTATCTTCTTTTGTTTGCACATTTTTTGTCTAGTTTTTTTGCAGCTTACTTAGCAATTTCTTCCAGTTACTCATGCAGGGCAGCCACTTACGGAAAAACTCTTGTTTTTGTCTCAGAATCCTCTATAATAAATGGCAAATAGAAAAAGGAGACAGAAGATATGACAGATACAAAAATTCAAGAGAAGCTGAAGCCAGGTTTGAAGTTAGAGGATTTTCAAAAAGATGGGGACATCTATCTGGCGCTGAATCCGGATTATGTCTCAGGGGACAATGCCAAGTATATGACCATGTACAATCGCTTTGCTCGCTGGTATGATTTGAGTGAGAAATGGCTGGGCGGTCTTCTCTATGGCAAGACAGTTGACAAGCTAAGAAGGGATCTGATGGCAGAAATAGAATGGAAGGACAATTTGTCAGTTCTTTATGTCTCTATCGGAACAGGTCACGACCTACGCTACATTCCTGAGAATATTGACCTGAAAAGCCTAGACTTTGTCGGGGCAGATATTTCCATAGGCATGCTGAAAAAATGCCAGAAATCCTGCGCCAAGAAAACAAATCTGCAGCTCTTTCATGCTTGTGCAGAAGACCTGCCCTTTGAGGATAATAGCTTTGACATCGTCTATCATATCGGTGGAATTAATTTCTTTAGTGATAAGGCCAAGGCTATGCAGGAAATGCTGCGGGTGGCTAAGCCAGGGACTAAGATTATGATCTCAGACGAGACAGCAGACTATGTGGACCAGCAATATAAGAAGAACCACTTCAGCAAGGACTATTTTAAGGACGCTACTGTTGATCTGGGAGAAATTGAGGCCGCTATACCGGCCGGAGTCAAAGAGAAGGAGTTGAAACTCCTCTGGGACGGAAAATTTTATGCCCTGACGTTTAGGAAATAAATCAGAAGAACTGGACTCAGGTACAAGTTTCCGAGATGATTGATGTACAACAAGGTACTTATTCTCGTTGGGAAAATGGAACTTTAGAACCTAGTTTAGAAGCCATTGTCAAATTAGCAAAATTATTTGATACCACAACAGACTATTTATTAGGAAAAACGATTTACAGTACTCTAGATGTTGTCCCACATCCAATCACTAGAATTGATTTGAAGAAGCTAAAAGGGTTTAATAAAACTGAACTAGATGATCTGAAATTTGCAATTGTCATGCATGGGATAAAAAATCATTTCACTGCATTTGACTATATGGACGAGCTAGTCTCTGAATATAATTTAGATGAAGAAGAGCAAGAAATATTGCGAACTCTCTTTAAAGAGGTTTATGAATATTTTAATGCAGATTGATGATTTGTTTTTAGTTTCTAAATTCATTCTAGATGTTGGTACTATTTGTCATTATCCTTCACTCTGCTTTTAAACGGGAGCACAGTGGTATTGAGGACAAGCAGTTGAAATGTTGCAGAAGTTGATAACATAAATACAAACCTACGGTGAGCCTCCGTAGGTTGTTTAATGTCTAAAAATCGCTATTTTACTGATGAAGTAAAAAATATTGGTATTACAGCGAAACATAAAATATGATACAATAAAAACAATTAATAGTTCGATCATTTATCAAAGAGGAGTAAGAATGATGAAAAATATTTATATGTATATTCAAGATACTATGGCTGATTTCGAACACGGCTATTTAATGCAGGCGCTAAGCTTACAGTCAATGTTAGGAGAAGCTAAAGTAAAATTAGTAACAGTTTCTAAAGGGAAAAAGTCTATAAAAACTGCTGGAGGCATGACAATTGTTCCAGATGTTAATCTATATGATTTAGATACTGCAAATGCAGCTGCGCTAGTGCTTATTGGAGGTGATACTTGGTTGGATAATGAGCAAGATGATGTTTTAGAAGTAGCCTCTAAACTATTGCAAGAAAATATTTTAGTTGGAGCTATTTGTGGCGCTACTTTGGGATTAGCTGAAAAAGGAATTTTAGATAATCGATATCATACAAGTAATGCTTCATTCTTTTTAACCCAGATGAGCCAACATTATCGAGGGCAGGATTATTATAAAGATGAGATTGCAGTTCAAGATGGAAAGCTTATTACCGCTAGCTCAGCCGGATCTTTATCATGGACTAAGCTCATTGTCGAGGAGTTAGGCCTATATTCAAAATCTACAGTAGAAGCATGGTTTAATTATTTTTCAACGGGGGATGCTCATTATTATTTTGAAATGATGAACTCTTTAGAAAAAGATGCACAAGGACATTAGTATGAAAAAGATTATTCTCCTTCGCGGAGTAACACCAACAGGTACCAATAGAATTCCCAAAATGTCTTATTTAGTAGAAATCCTAACAGAAGTTGGTTTTTTAAATGTTCAAACATATATTCAGAGTGGGAATATACTGTTAGAATCAGAGTTATCTGACGAAGAAATCAGAAAGTTAGTTCATGATACGATTTTGGATAAAATTGGAGCTGATTTATCAATAATTATCAAAGAAATTAATCAATTAGAGATTGCTATTCAAGAAAACCCATTTGATAATACTTATGATAGTTCTCGTATTCATCTAGTTTTTACTAACGAAGAGATTCCCGAAAGTACTCTAACAGAACTTAGTAGAGAGAATTTTGGAGATGAAGAGTTCTATGGTGGTCACGAGTGCTGTTACCTATATTTACCACGTGATGCTCGAAAAAAACGTTTAAACACTAATTATCTTGAAAAGAAATTTGGAATTCGGATGACTATGCGAAAATTGAGTGTAGTTAACCGACTTTCAAAGTTTTAATCAGACAGAATCAGATAAAATTATATTATAAAAGTGGAAAAGCAAAAATTGATGACTATGAGATGATAAGGAGAAGAACGATGATAGAAGAACGAATCCATGCTACAAAGCAGTATGTTAAAGCTTTATTTGCTGATCGAGCGGATGGCCATGATGTAGAGCATACCCTTCGCGTCTATACCAATGCTATGAGAATCGCACAAGCAGAAGGTCCATGTGATATGGAGATAGTGGGCTTATCAGCTCTTCTTCACGATGCTGATGATGATAAATTATTTCAAACAGAGAATAATGCGAATGCTCGCACGTTTCTAGAAGAGATTTGTATTCCTCAAAACCAAATCGACCAGATTTGCCAGGTTATCAATGCTGTTTCTTTCAGCAAAAATCGCGGTAAACATCCAGAAACCATAGAAGGAAAGATTGTCCAGGATGCAGACCGCCTGGATGCGATAGGAGCTGTAGGAATTGCGCGAACTTTTTCCTATGGTGGCCACAAAGGGAGGCCCCTTACTGATACCATCCAACATTTCCATGACAAGTTGTTCCTCTTAAAAGATGAAATGAACACGGAGACTGCCAAACAAATGGCAGAAAGTCGCCATCAATTTGTAATCACCTTCCTAAATGAACTAGAAAAGGAATTGTACTGAATAAAATATTGAAATTAACTTTTATAAAAGACTCATTTGATAGGAAGATATGCTAAATCGACTATTAAAAACCATTCTACTGTACCTAAGTATTTGGATGAGCTAGTCTCTGAAAATAATTTAGATGAAGAAGAGCAAGAAATATTGCATACCCTTTTTAAAGAGGTTTATGATTATTTTAATGCAGATTGATGGTTTATAAGATAAAGTCTCAATAGGTAAAGATTAGTATATTTTTGTTGAATGATTTTACATTTAGATTTTGTTATTAGTTTACTTTATCTTAAAAAATGTAGATATGAAATTGACAGTGTAGATAATATTAAAGCGAGAGAGTAATATGTTATTTTGGATTTGTTTTATATTAACAATTATATTGGCTAATTATATTGGCAACAATACCCTAAAAAATAAAAAATGGAATTATTGCCTTATCCTTTTTCTAATAGTTGATATTTATTATATAGCACTATACTTGTATGATAATGTTCCGACTTTTATTCAAGGTATCGGTACGTACTTACAAAATATGACTTCAAGTTTGGATGTTGTAGTATTAGTAGCATTAATAACAGGTTCAATTACACTATTAAATTCATTTTATTCGAGATATTCAGAACAAAAGAATAAAAAAAGGGAATGTGTTAGAATTAATGGAATTTGCCAAACGGTCACTTATCCTTCAGTCCCCTTATGATTGCTTTTGAAGTTTCTTTCAGTTTAGTTGTTCTTTACGAAGCTTTTCAATTTGCCAAAAAATTTGATCGAAAACAAGACTTAAACATTGGTAGCAACCATTTCCTTGATTTCAGAATGGGGGTAAAGGAATGAAGAAAAGACTTATTCTTTTTATTTACTTTTTTCTAGTGATACTTGGACTAGGAGTCGTTACAGAACCTTATATCTCCTATAGTTTGTCAGGTACTGATTATGGGATAGTGGGAGTAGCTAGTTTATTAGAAATTTTCTATATTGTTCCAGTCTTTCTTTTGCTCTTTCTTTTGGCTAAAAAATGGCAGACCCCCTTGGCAGCTATTTTATTAGCACTGATAGGCGGACTTTTCCTGTCGAAGTTTCTATCTAGTACGGCTGATAGGGGACTGACTTATTTATTAGAAAGTAACTTTCCTAAGACTTCCTGGGTGAATATCATTCAGGACTCTGTTGTTGCTCCGCCTATTGAGGAGCCTGCCAAACTTCTAGCAGTAGTCTTCGCCTATTACTTTGTTCCAGTAAAAAATCTAAAATCAATATTGCTGCTGGGCTATGCTGCGGGTACAGGATTTGAAATTCAAGAACAATTTGTTTGGATTGCTAATAATGTAGACCGTGGTTTGGCTGATTCTCTATCACAAGTCATAAGCCGTTTAGTTCCGGCTTTTATGTCTCACGGGCTATATACATCTTTGCTTACTTTCGGTCTTGCACTGATATTACATTATCATAAGAAGAATCAATCTGTATTTGCTTATGGCCTATTTTGTGTTATGCTGCCTTTTGTTTTACATTTTTTGTGGAATCTGCCAGCGAATCAGACTTATTGGGGTCGGATAATTCTAGCTTTTGAGCTTGCTTTTAGTCTTTTAGTCCTCTATAAAGCCTATGGTTTAGCAAAAGATATAGATAGGCAATCAGGTGAATTACGATTGAAAAATTCTCATCTTTTTAGAGTCCGTTATACCGGCAGGGGTTAAGGAGAAGGAGTTAAAACTCCTTTGGGATGGGAAATTTTATGCCCTGACGTTTAGGAAATAAATGATTAGAACCGGACTTTGTTTCCGGTTTTTTTGATTCTGAATAAAAGAAACATTCGTTACAGTTTAATTGTTAGAAAAATATTCCTTCATGCTAAATGACAAAAATGTAAGTTTAAAAGCTGAAATGAAATGTTAGGTTATGGAAAGCCTATCTTCTTTTTTGCATAATAGGGGGTGCCCTTTTGATTTTCTCCAAATAGAGAAATGATTTTAGGGCTAATATCATACTTTTTAGAAAGGAATATTGTATGAAAAAAATAACTGCGATTTTTTTGCTACTGTTGACAAGCTGGGGCATATTTCAACCGGCTACTATCTTGGCTGAGGAGCAGAATCTGCCATCTGGCACAGAGCGCAATCAAATTAGCCAGAAAATAGAGGACTTTGTCAAAGCACATGAAGATACCACAGCTGGTATGTCAACAGCTGTTTTTGATAAGGACGGAAACATTTATCAGGGAAATTTTGGTTATATGGATAAGGAGAAGGGAATAAAGGTTGATAATGATAGCGTCTTTGAGTGGGGTTCAACCGGTAAACTAACAATCTGGGTATCGATTATGCAACTTTGGGAAGAGGGCAAGATTGATTTGGAAGCAGACATCCAAACCTATCTGCCAGAGGGATTCCTCAAGACACTGCGCTACGACAAGCCCATCACTATGCTCCACCTCATGAATCATCAGGCAGGTTTTAGCGAGTCAACTCATGGAGTTAGGGAAGATAAAGGCTTATCCATTGAGGAGATTCTATCAAAAAATCAGCCTGAGCAATCCTATGAGCCAGGTACCATGACGGCATATTCTAATTTTAGTGCAGGTTTAGCTGCTTATATTGTTGAGCGAGTATCTGGCCAGGATTTTTCGGCCTATGTCCATGAGCATATTTTCCAACCATTGGGTATGATGGATACTGCTCTATCATCCGACTTTAAAGAAAATTCTAAGGTTTATCAGAAACGGCTAGAAGAAGTTTCGTACAATGCGGATGGACAGACATCGTTGGGAACAGCCTATTCTTATCTAGGTCTCTATCCGACGGGACAGGCAGTCTCTACTATGGCGGATTTCCAGAAGTTTGCCATGGCTCTTTTGAAAAAAGAAAAGCTCCTTCAGCGGCCTGAGACTTGGGAGACCCTTTACACAGCGACTTCAGTCTATCCAGGAACAGATACACCACTCAATATGCATGGTTTTTGGACTCAAGAGTATAGCACGACGGTCGTGGGTCATAGTGGTAATTCGATAGGTTATTCTTCCCAACTTCTTCTGGATTTAAAAAACGGGATAGGCATGGTTATTATGACTAATCAAGATCATGAGCAAGTGTATAACTATGATATGCCAACACTAGTTTTTGGTGCTAAGAAAGAGACGGATGCAGCGACTTTTGATACATTTCAGGCTGGGTATTACAGACCGGCACGGTATTTTGCTTCAGGTCCCCTCTCCATTACCAAAGTTCTATCCTATACCCAATTTACGGAGAAATCTGCGGAGAACCCGCTTTTGGCACAGAAATATGCGGTTATCAGTCATCAAGGGGAAACAGAAAAAGTGACAACAGCCTACGCAGACACTTTCAAGGTGGAGGATACAGATGTACTGCAAGAGCAGGCAATACTGATTTTGGCGGTAATTGCAGTTGTTTATAGTCTGCTTCAACTCTTATTTTGTAGTGTTCTAGATTTCTTCCGTTTAATATTCAGGAAAGGCCAGTCTAAAACTCCAAAACGACTCCGGCTTTGGACCTATCTGACCTCCTTGGCTGCTTTGGCTGTTGGTGTGAATTTCGCTCTTTTCTTCATCGCAATAGCTGTCAATGATGTGAGTTTTTTGGCTAGCTGGCGTTTTATGGTCTTTGCTGGTCTAGGTTTAGTCTTGGCAGGCTTTGCCGTTTATCCACTCCTGACAAAGGCTAGAAAAGGATTGAGCAAAGGCCGTCTCTTCCTGATAGCTTTGACCAGTCTATCTGCTATGGCTATCGTGGTCAACATTCTCTACTGGTCGCTTTATCAATGGTGGTGGATATAAGAATTTATATTCTTGAAAATCCTTTCCTGAATAAGGATAGAATATTTCCATGAGTATGTCCAAGGAGTTTGAACTTTCGTTTCAGGCTCCTTGATTTCTAACTATCTATTGAAGAGCTTACTAAACTTCTAGTAGATTCCGCCTATTATATTATTCCATCAAGGATCTAAAATTAATATTACTGATGGGTTATGCTGCGGGTACAGGATTTGAAATTCAAGAACGATTTGTTTGGATTGCCGATAATGAGAACCGTGGTCTGGATGATTCTCTATCACTAGTCATCAGCCAATTAGTTCCATCTTTTCTAAATGACAAAAAGCTAAACAAATGTTAAAAAAATCTCCTTTTGTGTATAGCCATTTTTCTTATAGTATGATAAAATGTAGATGTAATGTATCTATAAATGTTCGTTTTCTAGAAAGCGGGCACTGACAAGATGGGGAAGCTCAGTTAGTATACAATTACATTGTACATTTAAAACTGAATATTGTGAGAAAGGAAAATTGCATGAACAAAAGGATTAGAGCATTGCTCCACCTTGTTATTCTTTGTTTAGGAGTCATTTTGCCATCAGTTGCTCCTCTTACTCAGGTGCAAGCAGCTGAGTTTGGTGATGTTATCACGGAGATGAGCCTGAAGAATTCTTCAGGTGGTGATTTGACGCAGGGAATTGATATTTGGGAAACTTTTCGAGTTTACGCAAAGTTTGTCTTGCCGGATAACCAAGTACATCAAGGAGATACGACAAAAATCACCTTGCCTTCTGAGTATGCTTTTGGGAACTCTTCAGCTATTGAGCTTAAGGACGGCTCGGATAATGTAGTGGCAAATGGATTTTTGGATTCAACCAACAAGACCATTACTTTGACCTATACAAATTATGTTGAGCAAAAGTCTGGTGTCCAAGGAGAATTCTTCTTCTATGCACGAGTTGACCATGATGTTGTGAGACAAGAAGGTGACTTGAATGGTGGATTTACCGTAGGAGGTCGGATGTTGTATCCGGGAATCGTTCATTATAATGGACCACCCAAAAGATATGACTCAAAAATTGAGAAGAGCTCTTATCAGGCAGCAGAAGACGGTAAGAACGAGGTTCATTACAATATTGCGATTAACCGCAATATGGAGCATTATACCGGAGTAACGATAACTGACAAAATTACCTCGCCTAATTTTAAAATCATGAGGGACTCAATTCGGGTCTATAAAATTGCTTGGCGCTGGAATAATGGAGATTGGGTGCGGGATTCAACAGAAGACGTGACAGCTAATTTCCAATCAAAAATCACGGAAAATGCTGCTGGTGATGGATTCACGATCGACCTTGGCGACATGGATGGTTTCGGGTATTTGCTGGACTATAAGACAAAAGCAGATTACGATCTTGTTGATGGTGAGCGTGTTTCCAATAGTGCTACCATGACCTATAATGGTGGTCAAACAACGACATCAGCTGAAAATCGCTCTTATCAGATTGCCGGCGGTGTTGGAGAAGGCTATGTTTTCACTATTAAGCTCCATAAGGTCAATGAAAATGGTGAGAACCTGCAAGGTGCAGAATTTGAAGTTGTTCGTGATCGGAGCGGTGCAGTTGTCGGGAAATTAACTACAGATTCTGACGGAAATGCCAACTTGGGTGACTTGTTGCGTGATGATTATACCATCCGTGAAGTGACTCCTCCTAGAGGATATGATAAATTAACTGAGGAAATTAAGATTGGTGCCCAGGATTTTGGAACAGACAAATCTGTATCGCGTGAAATCGTCAATAAGAAGACGGTAACCGAGCAGGATGTAACTTTCAAAAAAGTAGA
Organism: Streptococcus sp. 27098_8_134; assembly: GCF_041431675.1. Taxonomy (NCBI): domain Bacteria; kingdom Bacillati; phylum Bacillota; class Bacilli; order Lactobacillales; family Streptococcaceae; genus Streptococcus; species Streptococcus sp. 27098_8_134. The sequence continues at coordinate 163,944 of NZ_JAPVYD010000002.1, forward strand.
TCCAAACGGGAAAGAAATTCCTGGTGCGCAACTGAAAATCTATAAAGGTGATCATGTTGAACAAGAAGAAGCTCCTGTTGCAGACTGGACTTCTGAGGCTGACACTTCTAAAGTCATAAAATTGTCTCCAGGAACCTATACACTGACTGAAGCTAACGCTCCTACTGGTTATCAATATGTAGAAGATATCACATTTACAGTAGGTGCTAATGGTACTGTTACTCTTGTGAAAAAAGGAGCAGAAGATACCGTTCAAGCAGCGGGTTCAATTCTGACGATTACTGACAAAGAGGACAATAGTCCTAAAGCCATTACCTTCAGTAAGGTCAACTTGGGCGGTACTGAAATTGCTGGTGCTCAAATTAAGATTTTCAAAGGCAACAAAGCGCAGGGTCAAGCTCTTGAAAGCTGGACATCCGAAGCCAATCAGTCTAAAGAAATCGATTTGGAGCCTGGTACATACACCTTCCATGAGGAAGCCGCGCCAACTGGTTACCTCAAAGTAACTGACATCACTTTCCAAGTCAAACATGACGGTACGGTGGAAGTGACCAATGTCGGAGAAAAAGACTCCACAGGTGAAAGCAACAAGGTTGTGACTGACGGAGCAACTTTGAAGGTAACAGACAAGGATGACGACTCAGAACGTGATGTGACTATCAAAAAAGTAGATCCAAACGGGCAGGAGATTCCTGGTGCGGAACTGAAACTTTACAAAGGCAGTCGGATTCGTCCTGAAGCTAAACCTGTTGCAGAGTGGACATCCGAAGCCAACGCATCTAAAGTAGTAAAATTAGCTCCGGGGACATATTCTCTGAAAGAAAGTCATGCTCCAGCTGGGTTTGTAGCTGTAGAAGATATTAAATTCACAGTTCATTCCGATGGTACCATTACAGTTGATGCTAAAGGTGCAACAGATTCTGTTGAAGCAAATGGCTTGGTTCTTACTGTAACCGATAAAGAGGACAATAGTCTGAAAGCCATTACTTTCAGTAAGGTCAACCTTGGTGGTACTGAGATTGCCGGTGCAGAGATTAAGATTTACAAGGGTGATAAGGCAGAAGGCCAAGCAGTAGAAAGCTGGACATCCGAAGCTAACAAGTCTAAGGACATCAGCTTAGCACCTGGTACTTATACCTTCCACGAGGAAGCGGCTCCAACCGGTTACCTCAAAGTAACTGACATCACTTTCCAAGTCAAGCATGACGGCACAGTGGAAGTGACCAATGTTGGTGAGAAAGACTCTAAGGGTGAAGACAACAAGGTCGTAACCAACGGCTCAACTGTTACAGTAACGGATAAAGACGATGATCTTCCACGTAAGGTAACTTTCAGTAAGGTCAACCTCGGCGGTACTGAAATCGCAGGAGCTCAAATCAAGATCTACAAGGGCGACAAGGCAGAAGGCAATCCAGTAGAAAGCTGGACATCTGAAGCTGGTAAGTCTAAAGAATTGAACTTGACTCCTGGTACTTATACTTTCCATGAGGAAGCAGCTCCAACAGGCTACCTCAAAGTGACAGACATTACTTTCCAAGTAAAAACTGACGGAACAGTAGAAGTGACAAACGTTGGCGAGAAAGACGCTAAGGGCCAAGCTAACACCGTAGCGACAAATGGTTCAACTGTTACGGTGACTGACAAGGACGATGATCTCCCACGTAAGGTAACCTTCAGTAAGGTCAACTTAGGCGGTACTGAGATTGCTGGTGCTCAGATCAAGATCTTCAAAGGCGATAAGGCAGAAGGCCAAGTAGTAGAAAGCTGGACTTCAGAAGCTGGTAAGTCTAAAGATATCAACTTAGCACCTGGCACTTACACCTTCCATGAGGAAGCAGCACCGACAGGCTACCTCAAAGTGACCGACATCGCTTTCCAAGTCAAAACAGACGGAACAGTAGAAGTGAGCAATGTTGGTGAGAAGGACGCTAAGGGCGAATCTAACACCGTTGCGACCAATGGAGCAACACTGACTGTAACCGATAAGGACGATGATCTTCCACGTAAGGTAACCTTCGGTAAGGTCAACCTCGGCGGTACTGAGATTGCAGGAGCTCAAATCAAGATCTTCAAGGGCGAGAAAGCTGAAGGAAATGCAGTCGAAAGCTGGACATCCGAAGCTAATCAGTCTAAAGAAATCAATTTGGAACCTGGTACTTACACCTTCCATGAGGAAGCAGCACCGACTGGTTACCTTAAAGTAACTGACATCACTTTCCAAGTCAAGCATGACGGCACAGTGGAAGTGACCAATGTTGGCGAGAAAGACGCTAAGGGTGAAGCTAACACCGTTGCGACCAATGGTTCAACTCTGACCGTAACGGATAAAGACGATGACCTCCCGCGTAAGGTGACTTTCAGTAAGGTCAACCTTGGTGGGACAGAAATCGCAGGTGCTGAGATCAAGATTTACAAGGGCGATAAAGCTGAAGGCACAGCCGTAGAAAGCTGGACTTCGGAAGCTAATCAGTCTAAGGACATCAACTTAGCACCTGGCACTTACACCTTCCATGAAGAAGCGGCTCCAACCGGTTATCTCAAAGTGACCGATATCACTTTCCAAGTCAAACATGACGGTACAGTGGAAGTGACCAATGTTGGTGAGAAAGACGCTAAGGGTGAAGACAACAAGGTCGTAACTAACGGCTCAACTGTTACAGTGACGGATAAAGACGATGATAGTCCAAAAGCCATTACTTTCAGTAAGGTCAACCTAGGCGGTACAGAAATCGCCGGTGCTGAGATCAAGATTTACAAGGGCGAGAAAGCAGAAGGTCAAGCCGTAGAAAGCTGGACCTCCGAAGCTGGTAAGTCTAAGGAAATCAACTTGGCACCTGGTACTTACACTTTCCATGAAGAAGCAGCACCAACCGGTTACCTTAAAGTGACTGACATCACATTCCAAGTCAAAACAGACGGTACCGTGGAAGTGACCAATGTCGGAGAGAAAGACTCTAAAGGCGAAGACAACAAGGTCGTAACCAACGGCTCAACTGTTACAGTAACCGATAAGGATGATGATCTCCCACGTAAGATTACCTTCAGCAAGGTCAACCTCGGCGGTACAGAAATCGCTGGTGCTGAAATCAAGATTTACAAGGGCGATAAAGCTGAAGGTACAGCAGTAGAAAGCTGGACTTCCGAAGCTGGTAAGTCTAAAGATATCAACTTAGCACCTGGTACTTACACTTTCCATGAGGAAGCAGCACCGACCGGCTACCTCAAAGTAACCGACATCACTTTCCAAGTTAACTATGATGGAACAGTTAAAGTAACCAATGTTGGCGAAAAAGACTCTAAAGGTGAAGACAACAAGGTCGTAACCGATGGTTCTAAAGTTACTGTAACGGATAAAGACGATGACAGTCCCAAGACTATTACTTTCAGTAAAGTTAATCTCAGCGGTACAGAAATCGCTGGTGCGGAAATAAAGATCTTCAAGGGCGATAAAGCAGAAGGTCAAGCTGTCGAAAGCTGGACATCCGAAGCTAACAAGTCTAAGGATATCAACTTGACTCCAGGTACTTATACTTTCCATGAGGAAGCAGCCCCAACCGGTTACCTCAAAGTAACCGACATCACTTTCCAAGTCAAACAAGACGGCACAGTGGAAGTGACAAACGTTGGTGAGAAAGACTTCAAGGGTGAAGAGAACAAGGTCGTAACAAACGGCTCAACTGTTACAGTAACGGATAAAGACGATGATCTTCCACGTAAGGTGACCTTCAGTAAGGTCAACCTTGGCGGTACAGAAATCGCTGGTGCAGAGATTCAAATTTTCCAAGGCAAAGAGGCAACTGGCAATCCTGTAGCAAAATGGACTTCAGAAGCAAATACATCGCACGAGCTTGAATTAGCTCCTGGAGTATATACCTTCCATGAAGCTGCAGCCCCAACCGGTTATCTAGCTGTTACCGACATTGTGTTCCAAGTGAATCTCGATGGCACAGTAACAGTTGTAAATGCCGATGGAAATACAGTAGAATACAAGGATGGGACGTTAGTCGTAACTGACCAAACGAAACCGACTGGCCCAGAAAAGGATCCGTCTAAAAAAACAGATGAACCAGATCCGAAAAAATCAAATCAAGATAAACCTGGAGATAAGGGGAAGACGAAGAAAATTCTGCCTTTCACAGGTACAGAAATCAGCTTTACGCTACTTGCTTTCGGTTTGATTCTGATAGTTGGTTGTGGGGTTTATTTCGGGATCCGTTTCAAAAAATAAAACAGAAAACAAGTGTCAATGAACATTGACGCTTGTTTTTTTATGTGCTTGATGAAAGAAGCCGATAGGTATCGGTGAATTTAGGCCTATTGACGCAGTTTAAGGGAAATCGAAAACTATTTTTCTAAGTGACAAAAATGTAAGTTTAAAGGCTAAAATGAAAGGTTATCTTATGGCAGCTAGTCTGGGAATTCGGTATCCTATAAGTGTAAAGAAAAAGAAGATAAACGTCTTCCAAACTAATAATCAGATTTCAAGAAGGAGGCTCGCTATGAAAATCAATCTTTTTAACCATCGCCAAAGTAAACCCAAAGCTCAAAAGATTTCCAAGCAAGAAATCGAGAAGACTCGCCTAGGCTGTGCTTCCAGTCAATATTATTTCTGGCTGCAGTACAGTCACTGAGAGATTCTAGTATTCAAGGATAAGAGAAAGGTCAGTTGACTTTTCTCTTTATCCGACTTGGAGCACAAGATGACAAAAATGTAAGATTGGCAGGCAAAATGAAAGATTAGGTTATGGAAACTTGTCTGTCTTTCCGGTATGATAGTAGTATCAAGTTAAATAAAGAAGAGGTTCGAGTATGACATTATTAGACGTACAACACGTGAAAAAGATTTATAAAACCCGCTTTCAGGGCAGCCAAGTAGAGGCACTGAAAGACATTCACTTTACGGTAGAAAAAGGCGAGTATGTCGCCATCATGGGGGAGTCAGGCTCTGGGAAATCCACCCTGCTCAACATCCTAGCCATGCTGGACAAGCCGACTGAGGGCCGCGTCTTTCTCAACGGAACTGACACAGCAACCATCAAAAACAGCCAGGCTTCCAGTTTCCGCCGAGAAAAATTAGGATTTGTCTTTCAGGATTTCAACCTGCTGGACACCCTATCAGTCAAGGATAATATTCTTCTGCCGCTAGTCCTCTCTCGTCGTCCCATTACCGAGATGATGCAAAAGCTGGTTACGACCTGCAACGAGCTGGGGATTAACAAGCTGCAAGAGAAGTTTCCTTATGAGATTTCCGGTGGCCAGAAGCAGCGGGTTGCAGTAGCTCGGGCCATTATCACAGATCCTGAGATTCTGCTGGCGGACGAGCCGACGGGAGCTTTGGATTCCAAATCTTCGGCAGCTCTGCTTGATGTCTTTGACGATATCAATGCCCGCGGTCAAACCATTCTCATGGTGACCCACTCAACGGCGGCGGCTAGCCGCGCCAAGCGGGTGCTCTTTATCAAGGATGGGATTCTCTACAACCAAATCTTCCGTGGTGACAAGACCGAGCGACAGATGTTCCAAGAGATTTCTGATACTCTGACAGTTATGGCAAGTGAGGTGAAGGACTAGTGTTTCGATTAGCAGCAAAATTGGCGGTATCCAATCTGATTAAGAACCGCCGTCTCTATTATCCGTTTGCACTGGCTACCTGTGTGGCTGTAGCCATTTCTTATATTTTCAACTCCTTGGCTTTTAATCCCAATCTATCCAAAATGACAGGGGCCAGCTCTGTTATCCTCGTTTTGGTCCTAGGGGTTGTTATTGTAAACATCACAGCTGGAATTATTGTCTTTTATGCCAATCAATTTGTTATGAAGAATCGCTCCAAGGAGCTGGGACTTTATGGTATGCTAGGTCTTAATAAGAGTCATCTCTTTGTTATGACCTTTATTGAGCTACTAATCTTCGGGCTAGTGGCTGTAAGCTTGGGGCTGACTATTGGTGTTCTCTTTGACCAGCTGATTTATGCCTTTTTGCTCAAGCTCATGGGTACCAAGGTGGTTTTGGTTTCGACATTTCAACCTTTTGTATTGGTATTGATTATCATTTTCTATGCTTTTGTATTTTTCTGCTTGCTGATTAAAAATGGCTTTTACTTAAGAAAGTTTGATGCTCTACAATTAGTCAAAGAAAAAAATAGCGGAGAGAAAAAGAGTCGCTTTTTACTCTTGCAAACTATTATTGGTATGTCTTCTCTCGCTTTTGGCTATTATCTTGCTTTAGGTGTATCTAATCCGATGGCAGCCATTATCATTTTCTTCGTGGCCGTACTTTTTGTTATTCTAGGGACTTATCTGCTTTTTAATGCAGGAACAACTGTTTTCTTGCAATTTTTGAAAAAGAAGAAGACGTTTTATTATCAGCCTGATAACATGATTTCGGTATCTAATCTAATTTTTCGAATGAAGAAAAATGCAATCGGTTTAGCGACGATTTCTATTTTGTCGACAATGGTTCTGGTTACCTTATCTGGTGGAGCTAACATTTATGCTGGTGGTGATTATATGCAGAATGCCATGTTCCCGCATGATTTCAGTATCCAAGGAAAAGAAATAACAGGTGAGGTGCTGGATCAAGCTTTGACAGAGTTTGTTCAAGAGCAGCAGCTGCAGATTAGTAAAAAAGTTATTTACCAGTATTATACGATAGGAGTTAGAAGCCGAACTGGTAATCAGCTAGATATTTATTCTAAGGGACAGAAATCATTCACTCCAAATCTTTATATTTTGGCCATTTCTGAGAGTGATTATCAAGGAATGACGGGTCAAAATCTTCAGCTTAAAGATGATGAAGTAGCCATATTTGAGCAAGGACTGGAACTAGATAGCAAAAAAGATTTACAGCTAGCTGATAAAAATTTAAAAATCAAGAGAAAATTAAAAGAAGATTTCGTTTTCGGTAATATACCCGATCCGATGAATATGATAGTGCCTGAAAAAATCTATATGGTAGCTAAAAATCCGAGTCAAATCTTTTCTTCATTTATGAACGATTACGCTGTCAATGTTAACTATTATGGAGGATTAAATCTCAAGCTTCCAAAAGAAGAACAGAGAAAACTAAAAGAAGCATACCAAGAAAAGTTAAGCAGTTTTAATACCACCTTACCTGAAAATCAAGGTATTTATGGTTCGGTGACAGCCTTCGATAAGCAAGAAATAAAAGGAATGCTAGGTGGTATGTTCTTTATTGGAATTTTCCTATCAATCGTTTTTATGCTTGGAACTGTTCTTATCATCTACTACAAGCAGATTTCTGAAGGCTATGAAGATCGAGAAGGCTTTGTTATTTTACAAAAGGTTGGATTGGACGAAAAACAAATTAAGAAAACGATTCGTAGGCAAATTCTGATAGTCTTTTTCCTACCACTAATCTTTGCTTTTCTTCATTTGGCATTTGCCTATCACATGCTGAGCTTGATTTTATCTGCTTTAGGGGTGCTGAATGCCACACTCATGTTAGTGATGACTCTGGGTGTTTGTGCTCTGTTTATTGCAGTATATGTCGGTGTCTTTCTCATTACTTCTCGCAGCTATCGCAAAATTGTGGCTATGTGATAGCAGAAACAGGCTCTATATATCTTTCATCTATTTTAAAGACCTAGGCTGAGATTTTTCTCAGCCTTTCTTTTCGGTATTTTTCTGAGAAAGATTCCTAAAAGGGAGGAAATATGATAAAATAGGGCGTTAATGCAATTAGGAGAATAAGAATAGATGAATATTTTTAGAAAAAAAGATGCCAGTAAGGACAGAACGGGTATGCGCCGTCACTTGAAAATTCCTGATTTAATTTTGCTTGGTATTGGGGCCATGGTAGGAACTGGGATTTTCACCATTACAGGGACTGGAGCGGCCAAATATGCTGGACCTGCTCTGACTGTTTCGATTGTCATTTCAGCTCTTTGTGTGAGTATTTCGGCTCTTTTTTACGCTGAGTTTGCCTCACGGATTCCGGCTAATGGCGGAGCTTACAGTTATATTTATGCGGTTCTGGGAGAATTTCCTGCTTGGCTGGCTGGCTGGCTAACTATCATGGAGTTCATGACCGCTATCTCAGGTGTTGCCTCTGGTTGGGGCTCTTATCTGAAGGGCTTGCTTAGCGGCTTTGGTATCCAGCTTCCGGCAGCTCTGAATGGCACCTTCAATCCAAAAGCAGGTACTTATGTGGACTTGCTGCCTATTCTGGTCTTGGTCTTTGTTACAGGGGTTGTCCTTTTGAACTCAAAGGCAGCCCTGCGCTTCAACTCAGCCTTGGTGGTCTTGAAATTCTCAGCCTTGGCACTCTTTATCATTGCAGGTTTTTTCTTCATCAAACCAGAAAATTGGTCTAACTTTTCACCTTTTGGCTTCGGAGAAATTTATGGCGGTAAGGTCGGCATCATGGCCGGGGCTTCACTCATGTTCTTTGCCTTTCTAGGCTTTGAGTCCATTTCCATGGCGGTCGATGAAATCAAGGAGCCCCAAAAGAATGTTCCGCGCGGGATTGTTTTATCCTTGAGCATTGTGACCATTCTCTATATTTTGGTGACCTTGGTCTTGACTGGGATTGTCCACTATAGCAAGCTGGATGTTTCAGATGCGGTGGCCTTTGCCCTGCGCAGCGTCGGACTTGGTTGGGCAGCTAACTATATCTCTGTCGTCGCTATTTTAACACTGATTACGGTCTGTATCTCCATGACCTACGCCCTGTCGCGGATGATTTACAGTATTGCGCGTGATGGTCTCTTGCCTCGCTCTTTCAAGAAATTGACAGAGACCAGTCGGGTGCCAAAGAATGCCACGATTTTAGTAGGGATTGCCTCAGCTGTCTGTGCCGGTATCTTCCCCTTGGCTAGCATCGCTTCTTTCCTCAATATCTGTACCTTGGCCTATCTGATTTTATTGGCACTGGCTGTCTTGAAATTGCGGAAAGATCAAGGAATGCCCAAAGCTGGGGAATTTAAAACACCTCTGGTACCTCTGACACCGATTTTGTCCATTATCATCTGCCTGTCCTTTATGACCCAGTATACTAAGGAAACCTGGCAGGCCTTTGGAATTGCCCTAGCGCTGGGAAGTCTTATCTATGGATTTTATGGTTATCGAAACTCTGAAATTGCTGTAAAAGAGAAGTAGGGTGAAGTATTGCTATTAAACAGAAAGTAGAAGTAGAAAAGTATGAAGAACCTTAATCTAACCCAAAAGAAGAAAATCTGGCTCTTTGCCCTTGCTTTTATCGCCCTAATTTTACTGGCGATTGTGATTAATATTCAGCTGAACCAGTCCGAAGATATGCATGCTGAGTATGTTCGGCTTTGGAAGACAACTTGGCATGAGGAAAATAAAGACTGGCTCTATCCACTGAAAAATATCTGTCTCGTTATTCTGGCAGTTCTAGCTGGGTCTGGTTTGATGATTGCATTCTCTAAGAGTGAGAGATGGAAATAAGCTTCTGTAGATGTAAATGAAATCGTCTTACAAAAATGTAAGATTGACGATGATAAATGTAAGGTAGAGACATGGAAAACGTGTCTCTATTTTGCTATAATCAGCTCAGGAATCCTAACAAGAAAGGTTGTGCAATTATGAAAAAAGTCCTTTTAGGTTGCTTGGGAACAGTACTGGTTTTGCTTGCTCTTTTAATAGGTTTTCTGGCCTACTTTGGTCCAGACTACGGCATTTTTCTTTTTCCACCTAGTCCGCAGGACTACGCTCGCTCGGTTGTGAAAAAGCTTGATTTCGGTCTTTATACGGGCAAAGACTGGGAAAATGAGAAAAACAAAGACTTAGAGAAGCTTGAATCTGCCAAGACTTATCAAGATACCTATCCTGTCTTGGAAAAATTAACCAAAGAGGCTGGCGGGAAGCATTCTTATTTTTTAAGTCCACAGGATAATCCCGAAAATAGTCCAGAAAGCAAAAATCAGCCTGAAGTGCAGAATCGGGAGGGTATTCTCTATTTAAAAGTTCCTGCTTTCACAGGTGATGCACAGGCAGCGGAGGCTTATGCTAAGAAACTTTCAGCAGCTCTTAAAAGGGATGACTATCAGGCGGTTGTAGTGGATTTGAGAGACAATACTGGCGGGAATATGTATCCGATGATTGCTGGAATGTCCTCTCTTTTGCCTGATGAAGACCTCTTCCGATTCGTTTATAAAAATGGAAGCAAGAGCGCGGTTTCGCGATCAGATGTCCTTAAGCAGCTTGGTCTGGAGCAGACTGATGAGAAAGCAAAGAAAGTGCCAATAGCTGTCCTTATCAATGGGAAAACAGGTAGCTCAGGAGAGATAACTGTTTTAGCTTTTAAGGGACTTGAAAATGTTAAAATTTTTGGTCAGCCAACGGCAAGCTATACTACGGGAAATAATTATTATCAACTATATGATGGAGCGGTTTTGCTCTTGACTACCTCGAGTATCCTAGATCGCACGGGCAAGCTTTATGAGAATGAGGCAATTCAGCCCGATGTCCTAACAGACCAGCCTTTAGAAGAGGCGGAGTCTTGGTTGAAGGGACAGATAGGAGAATAGTTCATTGAAAGCAGTCAAAGAGACTGCTTTTCTGCTATAATAAAGAGAAGAACGAGGTGACAGATGATTCGTAAAGTAAAACTAAGAGATGCTGCAGCCATTCAGCGGCTCAATGATGAGTGTCTGGGCTATGACTTCGCTAGGGAAGCGACGAAGGCTCAACTGAAAAAGTTACTAGAGAATGACCAGCATTTGATTTTGGTAGCTGAAGAAGACGGTCAGGTCATAGGCTATGCTCATGCGGCTAGCTACGACTGTCTCTATTTCCCGTCCTTGCTCAATCTCTTGGCTTTGGCCGTCGCTCAGGATTTTCAAGGGCAGGGACATGGCAGAGCGCTGATGCAAGCTTTGCGTGAAGAGGGAAAAGCAGCAGGCTACACAGGAATTCGGATTAATTCAGGCATTTCCCGCTCCGCAGCCCATGAATTTTATCGCAGCCTCGGCTGCAGCGAAAAAGCAGACCAGAAACGATTTTATTGGGAGTTTTAGAGAAAGGAGGAGTAGATGATGATTGAACCGCTAACCCAGCAACATGCTTTAGAAATTGCTAACGACTGGCATTATGAGGCGCCTTATGATTTTTATGATATGAAAAATGACCTGGAAGATTATGAAGAAATGATTTCCCCAAAAGCGCGTGGGGACCGTTATTATCAAGTCTTGCGGGATGGGGAACTCTATGGATTTTTCTGCTTGGAGCAGAAAGGAGAGCGCACTTTGGAGCTTGGTTTGGGGATGAAGCCGGTGCACTGTGGAAAAGGTCAGGGCGCTGCGTTTCTGCAGGGAATTCTGGACTTTATCATGGAAAAATTTGCGCCCCAAGTCATAAGTTTATCCGTGGCTGATTTCAATCACCGAGCCCAACAGCTTTATCTCAGCATGGGCTTTGAAGTGGTGAGGCGCATCCCGCAGGAAAGCAATGGTGATATTCATCTCTTTGTGGAGATGGAGAAAAACACCTAATTTTAGACTTTGTTGCAAAGCAACAGAAAAACTTGTTGACAGTCAAGAAAAAGTCGTCCAATATACTTACGACTGCTGGTGGCTAGCAGGGAATTTGTCAAAGATTACCAATAAACAAAGGAGAAAACCATGACATTTGAAGAAATTTTACCTGGCCTTAAGGCCAAGAAAAAATATGTGCGTACAGGCTGGGGCGGGGCAGAGAACTACGTCCAGCTCTTTGACACGATTGAGCAGAATGGGGTGGCTCTCGAGGTGACACCCTATTTCCTCATCAATGTTTCTGGTGAGGGGGAGGGCTTCTCCATGTGGAGTCCGACTCCTTGCGATGTGCTCGCGACAGATTGGGTGGAAGTAGATGACTAAGACAGTACTGGTGACGGGAGTTAGCTCAGGCATCGGCCGAGCTCAGGCTCTGACTTTTTTGGAAAATGGCTACCGGGTTTATGGGGTGGACAAGGATGAAAATCCTGGCTTTCTCAATGAGCTTCGTTTTGTCAAGATGGATTTGACAGGGGATTTGACACCGCTCTTCACCAGCTTGCCCGAGGTGGATATTCTCTGCAATACAGCAGGTATTTTGGACGATTATCGTCCCCTGCACGAGACCAGCGACGAGGACTGGGAGCAGATTTTTGCGCTCAATCTGACCGCTACCATGAAAATCACTCGCTTTTATCTGCAGAAAATGCTGGAGAAAAAGTCTGGTATCATCATTAATATGTGCTCGATTGCTAGCTTTCTGGCTGGCGGCGGCGGTGCTGCCTATACAGCCTCTAAGCATGCTCTGGCTGGCCTGACCAAGCAGATAGCCTTAGACTATGCGGATAAAAATATCCAAGTCTTTGGCTTGGCGCCAGGCGCTGTCAAGACAGCTATGACTGCCGCCGACTTTGAGCCAGACGGACTGGCAGACTGGGTTGCTGAGGAAACGCCGATCAAGCGCTGGTTAGACCCTCAGGAAATAGCTAATGTTAGCCTCTTTCTAGCCAGTGGCAAGGCAGCTGCTATGCAGGGTGAGATTATCAAAATTGACGGCGGCTGGAGTTTGAAGTAAGGAAATAAAATGTTTAAATGGGAAAAATGCAAGAAGATTTATCTGTTTTGTCTAGCCCTGCTATTTCTTATCTGGTTAAACAATACAAGCCTCTTTTCTAATAAAGATGGGAAAGAATATAAAATCCTAGCTCATCGAGGACTTGCGCAGACCTTTGATGAATCTAAAGCGGACTGGGATAGCAATACGGCAGCCATGATTGACCCGCCTACGCATCCCTATCTTGAGAACACCCTTTCTTCGATGCAGGCGGCCTTTGACCTAGGAGCGGATGCAGTGGAGTTTGATGTGAAATTGTCCAAAGACCAGCAACTAGCAGTCTTTCATGATGCAACTCTGGAATTCAAAACTGGCATTGAGGGAGAAATTCAGGACTATACGATGGCTGAGCTCAAAAAGATGGATATCGGTTACGGTTATACGGCTGATGGCGGAAAAACCTATCCTTTTAGAGGAAAAGGAGTCGGCCAGATGCCCACAATAGATGAGGTTTTTGAGGCCTTTCCAGACAAGGAGTTTGTGATTGAGGTCAAAGACGGGAAATTAGAAACCTATAAAGTCTTGTGGGAAAAGCTAAAAACGCTCTCGCCCAAAAGGTTAAACAAACTCAGTGTTTGTGGGGCAAGCGAGGAAGGCGTTCATTGGTTGCGCAGTCAGAGCAGCAGTCTCAAGCTCTTGTCCAAAAATCGCATGCTTAATGCTCTTATCCAATATGAATTATTGGGCTTTACGGGCTATATCCCTGAGGAAATGAAAAATGCAGAGCTGCGCATTCCTTTGAAATATGCCAAATTCTTATGGGGTTGGCCAAACAAATTTATGGAAAGAATGGAAGCTGTCAATACACGGGTTGAGCTAACAGCTGGCGGCAGCGATTTATCAGAAGGTTTCGATCATATCCATAGTCTAAAAGATATCCCAGAGGGCTTTGACGGCTATATCTGGACGAATAAAATCAATGAACTGCATCTGAAAGAAGGTAAAGAATGAAGGCAAAGGATACTTTTTTCCAATCCTGGACCAAAAATATGGTACTTTACGGTTTGGATGCTGGCCTAGGGCAGTTCTTCATGAATGCGCCTGAGACATCCTGCCTTTACCAACTAGGAAATTTCATCTTTCCTGCTGGTCAGGTGGATTGTTATTTTTGGCAGGATTTTAGCAAAAAATATAGTTTAGCTGACAAGGTCATTATCTCCGAGGAGCGCAGTTGGCAAGAGTTTCTGGATAGTCAGAGTGAGCTGCAGCAGTTCACTCGCTATGCTTTTGTGGACAGGGCTGACTTTGACGCAGAGGTTTTGGAGAAATGGCAGCGCAGGCTACCAGCAAACTACCATCTTTGTCCGATTGATAAGGAGAATTATGAGCGTTTGGCTGAGGAAGTCTGGTCTCAGGATTTGCAGGGTGACTTTTCCGATTTTGACTATTTTCAAGCGGCGGGTGGCTTTGGCTTTTTGCTCTATTTAGGAGAGGAAATCATCGCTGGCGTATCGATAGGATTGGTCTATCATGGAGCCCTTGAGATTGAAATTGCTATCAAACCGGCCTACCAAAGGCAGGGCTTGGCCAAAAATTTAGGTGCCCAGATGATTTTAGAAGCCCAAAAACGCTCGCTCTTTCCTCTCTGGGATGCGCACAATGAAGCTTCCAAGAAGGTCGCAGAAAGCTTGGGCTATCAGTTTCTAGGAGCTTATCCGGCTTATGAATGGAAAGGGACTTTTGAACAATGAAGAAAAACCAAAGCTATGACTTAAAAGATATCATTGAGGCTGTAAAATCGGAAGAGCTAGATGATGATTTCTGCTTATATGCTAAGGAAAATGGAGAACTGAATTTTCAGGACAGCTACTTGCTTGCTGATTATCCTCAAGTGGTGGATAATAGGGATGTTTACCCTAGACAAGTAAGGGAGCAAGAACTGGAGCTGATTTATTACGGTGAAGATTTTGCGGATGTTCTCTTGTCAGTCATGGAGCAGAAAGCAGAAGTGACTGATCAAGAGTGTTTACAGGCTCTGATTTACTATTATGAGCATGATGACTTTATGGATTTTGATAAAGATACAGTTTTGTAGGAAGATTTTTTATAAACAATAATTATCATTTTAGAAAGACAGGAGAAGTGATGACCCCAAAAGAAATGTGGCAGGCATACAAGAAAATCAATCCAAAGATTGGCGACGATATTGACGCCTGGGCCTTCGGTGACTTGGCAGATGAGCTTGCTGACTTAGTGCTGTGTGGTGAAAAGACAGCGACGGCTTCGGTCTATGAGCTCTATAAGTTTGAAAATGAGCCTCTACCTCAAGTAGGAACTTTCGATATCATACTAGACAGCCGGAATAGAGCCGTCTGTATCATCGAAATCACCAAAGTCTCTGTGGTACCTTTTAATGAGGTTTCAGCCGAACACGCCTTTAAGGAAGGAGAAGGAGACAAATCCTTGGCCTACTGGCAACAAGTCCATGAGGAATTTTTTACGGAGTGTCTGGCGGAAGCCGGTTTGGAATTTTCCCAAGAAACGGGTGTCGTCCTAGAAGAATTTCGCAAGGTCTATCCGCTGGATCAAGCTTAAGTCTATTTTTGAATAGGCTTTTTGTTTGTCCTTGATAAATCGAAACAAAAATGTTACTATTAGGTATATAAAGAAATCGTGATTTGGAGGAGAAATGGATAAATTAATTTTAGGCTTACTCATGATAAAACATTTTACAGTTTATGAAATTCGTCAGGTGATGCGGCAAAATTTCAGCTCCATGTGCAGCGATAGTCTGGGAAGTATCCAAGCAGCCTTAAAAAAACTGTCCCAGCAAGGAGCAGTGACTTATTCGGAGTACGTAGAAAAAGGAAAAATGAAAAAGGAATATGCCATTACTGCTTCTGGACGAATCTTGTTTTTGGAGTGGCTTAAAACACCTATCGACATGAGCAAGAACAAAAATATGGACTTGGGGAAATTCCTCTTTATGGGTTATCTACCTAAGAAAGAGCAGCTCCAGATGCTGGATTTGACTATTGAGGGACTGGAAGTTGAAGTCCAAGAGTTTGAAGCTGTCAAAGACGCGATTCGTTTTACGGAGGAGCAGGAAAAAGTAAAGGCCTATCTAGAGCAGAACAGCCATCTGGCTACAGAGCTGATAGAGACCAGTCAGGCGGCTGATTTAGCTGAAAGTATTTCCCAGATTGGCTATTTTGAAATGAAGACGCTCGAATTTGGGCTGGATTCGGCCCGCTTTCAGTTGGAATGGTTTAGCAAGCTTCGCCAGCAGTTGGCTAAAAATGAGAAAGAGTGCTGAGATACTAAGTATTCAAAAAGCAGCGGCTACTTGACTTGTAGATACATTTGGCAATGGCTTTGAGAGTTTGAAAAACAAATTAGCCTTTCTTCCGCTACAGCCTTCAAAGACCGTTCCTGAAAAAAGATTGAAAATAGCTCTAAAAAAGCTTATAATATAAGCTATAAAATGACAGAAGGCTTCTAGGAGGATTGATTTTGAAGAAGGTTCATTTTTTTATCATTTACGGCTGTGTCTGCTTTGTACTGATTGGCGGAACCTTTCTCTATACTTACTTTAAACCTGGAGGAATCGCAGAAGCTCTTGAATCCCGCTTTAAGCTGTCTGCTGTAGTGGATGCATCCTTGAAAAAATTCGATCATGATAGTTTTTACATGGATCGGCTGTCTGAGTCGACCTATCTAGAAGGCTACAAAAAAAGAAAAGCCAAGACGGTTAAACAGCTGACTGTTTCAGATTCACCTTATTTAGCTAAGCTTTACGAAACCTATGATGATCAAGAACTGACCCATTATTTCAGCGAAGATCGGATGTACTTGGAAGAAAAAGACGGCTTTGAGACCATTGATGACACCGACTCTCGGAAACATATTGATGGCTATTCGGGCATGTCCTCTTTTAAGGCTTTGCTGCAGGTCATGGTAGATAATGAGTCAGAACTGACTAAGAAAAAAGTGGACGGGGGCTATGAGTTTTCGGTGACAGCAGAAGGTGATTTGGCCTATGACCTTATCGATGCCTTCTACTATGCTTATAATGATGAACATTATGATACGACCATCGATATTGAGAAGTGTCAGGTTGCCTTTGTGGTTGACCCTAAGACTCGGACCATCCGCTCTATTGATATGACCATGGATTTGGATGAAGATACAGCCTTAGATGGAGAATTGATTTACTTCAAGCAGCGGGCTGTTTTCAAGGACTATGGCAAAGCAAAAGTCCATCTTCCAAAGAAAATCAAAGAAAAAGAAGCAAAATCAGCTGTTTAAAGGCTGATTTTTTTGTGCAAAAATTTTTTCGTTGCAGATTTTTAAGGGAATGGCTTGATTTTAAATTTTTAAAAATTACCTTTTAGTGATATAATAAAGGTGATATCCTACAGAAAAGAGATAAGAGATAATTGATGACAAATTACGCGATTATTTTGGCTGCGGGTAAAGGTACTCGCATGAAGTCAGATTTACCAAAGGTACTGCACAAGGTTGCAGGAATTTCCATGCTGGAACATGTGTTCCGCAGTGTCAATGCCATTAATCCAGAAAAGACCGTGACAGTTGTTGGGCACAAGGCAGAGCTAGTCGAGCAAGTCTTGGCAGGTCAGACAGACTTTGTCCGTCAGACTGAGCAGTTGGGAACGGGTCATGCCGTTATGATGGCAGAGCCTGTTTTGGAAAATCTGACAGGTCAGACGCTGGTCATTGCTGGCGATACTCCTCTGATTACAGGAGAAAGCCTGAAAAATCTGATTGACTTCCATATCAACCACAAGAATGTTGCGACTATCCTGACGGCAGAAGCAGATAATCCTTTCGGCTATGGCCGTATCGTTCGCAATCAGCACGACGAGGTCTTAAAAATTGTTGAGCAGAAAGATGCTTCTGACTTTGAGCAGCAGATCAAGGAAATCAATACGGGGACTTACGTCTTTGACAATGCTCGTCTCTTTGAAGCCCTCAAAAATATCAATACTAATAATGCTCAAGGCGAATACTATATCACAGATGTGATTGGTATTTTCCGCGAGAATGGTGAAAAAGTCGGTGCTTATACGCTCAAAGACTTTGATGAAAGTCTGGGGGTTAATGACCGCGTGGCTCTAGCTACAGCTGAGGGAATCATGCGCCGCCGGATTAACCAGCAGCATATGGTCAACGGTGTCAGCTTTGTCAATCCAAATGCGACCTATATCGATGTGGATGTGGAAATTGCGCCTGAAGTTCAAGTTGAAGCAAATGTGACCTTGAAAGGTCAGACCAAGATTGGGGCAGAGACTATCCTGACCAATGGTACCTACATCGTGGACTCTGTCATTGGAGAGCGAACCGTTATCACCAACTCCATGATTGAGGAGTCAAGTGTTGCGGATGGAGTGACGGTCGGACCTTACGCTCATATTCGTCCAGGTTCTAGTCTGGCTAAGGATGTCCATGTCGGTAACTTTGTTGAAGTTAAAGGATCGTCAATTGGAGAAAATACCAAGGCTGGCCATTTGACCTACATTGGAAACTCTGAAGTTGGTGCTAATGTCAACTTTGGTGCAGGTACGATTACGGTCAATTATGATGGCCAGAAGAAGTACAAGACTATCATTGGCGACAATGTCTTTGTTGGTTCCAACTCGACCATTATTGCCCCAGTTGAGCTGGGTGACAACTCACTGGTCGGTGCGGGTTCTACTATTACAAAGGACGTACCAGCAGATGCCATTGCTCTGGGACGTGGCCGTCAGATTAACAAGGAAGATTATGCTAAGCGTCTTCCTCATCACCCTCAAAATAAGTAGGTTCAGTCATGGAATTTGAAGAAAAAACCGTCCAACGGACGGAGATTTATCAGGGACCGATTTTTAAAGTGGTTCAGGACCAGGTGGAGCTGCCAGAAGGCAAAGGTCAAGCCCAACGAGATTTGATTTTTCATAATGGTGCGGTGGCTGTAATTGCTATCACCCCGGAAAATAAGATGATTTTAGTCAAGCAGTACCGCAAGGCGATTGAAGCAACTTCTTACGAGATTCCAGCTGGCAAGCTGGAGGTAGGAGAGAATGCGGATCCCCAAGCAGCAGCCCTTCGAGAATTAGAAGAAGAGACCGGCTACACAGGACAGCTGGAGTTGGTCTATGATTTCTACTCTGCCATCGGTTTTTGCAATGAAAAAATCAAGCTCTACAGCGCCAGCCATTTGACAAAGGTCGAAAACCCTCGCCCCCAAGACGAGGATGAAACATTGGAACTTTTTGAAGTCAGTCTGGAGGAGGCGCATCAGTTGCTGCAAAACGGTGACATCTGCGATGCCAAAACCATCATGGCCCTTCAGTACTGGCAACAAAAAAATCTGAATAAATAGGAACGTAGATCAATGGGAAAAGCTTTATTAACAGATGAAATCATTGAGCGGGCCAACCGCGGTGAGGATATTTCGGGGCCGCCTCTCATGGATGACGAGGAAACCAAGATTCTTTCAACTGGCAGAAGCTCCTTTAGCTCGCAGCAGTCTAGCCGACAGGATACTCAATTTGGCTATCAGAGCCCTCAAAACCGCTTTGGTTATGAAGAAGCTCGGTCTCAACAGAGTCGTTTTGGCTATCAGACTGCTCAAAACCAAGAGGAGTTTACGGATGAGACTCTGCACATTGAGGTTGATCCGACCGTGACTAAGAGCCGTCGGATTGAAAACCAAAAGCGGAGCCTCTTTCAAGCCAAACTCAATAAGATTCTCCTTTGGGTAGTTATCCTGCTGATTGGTTTGATTGCTGCTATTATTTGGTGGCCTTAAAAACCAGCTCTATTGCACTTAAAAGGAAGCCTAGCCTGTCTAAGCTTCTTTTTCATCAGATGATTTGAGGTATTATATGAAAATTGGAATTATCGCAGCCATGCCTGAGGAGTTGAAGATTCTGCTGGAGCATTTGAAAAATCCGCAAAAGCACCTGCGTTTGGGGCACGTCTATCATACGGGCTCTATTGGCTACCATGAAGTAGTGTTGGTCGAAAGCGGGATTGGCAAGGTTATGTCCGCTATGAGTGTGGCTGTTTTAGTCAATGACTTCAAGGTCACAGCCGTGATTAACACAGGCTCAGCTGGAGCAGTAGCAGAAGGTCTGGCTATCGGCGATGTGGTGGTCGCAGATCGTCTGGTCTACCATGATGTGGATGTGACGGCCTTTGGCTATGACTACGGTCAGATGGCACGACAGCCGCTTTATTTTGAAGCAAGTCGCTATCTGGTTGCTGAAATGAAGAAAATTTTGGATAAGACCAATCAAAAGGCAAAGGTAGGTTTGATTGCGACAGGTGATAGCTTTGTTGCAGGTCAAGACAAGATTGATCGCATCAAGGAGCATTTTCCAGATGTCTTGGCTGTCGAGATGGAAGGCGCAGCTATTGCTCAAGCTACACATTCGATTGGTCTGCCTTTTATGGTTATTCGCGCAATGAGCGACACAGCTAGTCATGATGCCAATGTCACTTTTGATGAATTTATTCTTGAAGCTGGTAAACGCTCTGCAGAAACCCTGATTCAATTTCTGAAAGAGTTGGTTTAAAGGGGGAGATAGTATGTACAAAGAGTCTTATTTTGATGGTGGTCTCTTTTCTTACATCGGTCATGTGATTTTAGCTACCTTGATTACAGTATTTACGCTGGGAATTTGTGCACCTTGGGGCATGTGTATTCTGTATAATTGGAAGATAAAACATACAGTTATTGACGGGCACCGCCTTTACTTTGACGGTACCGCTATGCAGCTTTTTGGGAATTGGATTAAGTGGTGGCTATTGACCATTGTTACCTGTGGTATTTATGGCTTTTGGCTGAAAATCAAACTGACCCAGTGGATTACCAAGCATACGCATCATGCGAATTGAGAATAAGCAAGCGAGACTTAAGTGGCTCGCTTTTCCTTTTCTTCTGTCTTGCCAAAAAATCCCTTTTGATGGTATAATCAAGGAACTGCAATCAATGATAGAGGAGAAAAAATGAGTATCTTAGAAGTAAAAAATCTCAGCCACGGTTTCGGAGACCGGGCTATTTTTGAGGATGTATCCTTCCGCCTGCTCAAGGGTGAACATATCGGTCTGGTCGGCGCCAATGGTGAGGGAAAGTCAACCTTTATGAGTATCGTGACGGGTAAAATGCTGCCGGACGAAGGTAAGGTTGAGTGGTCCAAGTATGTGACGGCTGGCTATCTGGACCAGCATGCTGTGCTGGAGCAAGGTCAATCTGTCCGTGATGTCTTGCGCACGGCTTTTGACGAGCTTTTCAAGACCGAGGCTCGTATCAATGAAATATATATGAGCATGGCTGAGGAAGGAGCCGATGTTGATGTCCTGATGGAAGAAGTGGGCGAGCTGCAGGACCGCTTGGAGAGCCGAGATTTTTATACTTTAGATGCCAAGATTGACGAGGTTGCACGGGCTCTGGGCGTCATGGACTACGGTATGGAGAGTGATGTGACGGAGCTATCTGGTGGGCAGCGGACCAAGGTTCTCTTGGCTAAGCTGCTTCTTGAAAAACCAGATATCCTGCTCTTGGACGAGCCAACCAACTATTTAGATGCTGAGCACATTGACTGGCTCAAGCGTTATCTACAGAACTATGAAAATGCCTTTGTTCTGATCTCGCATGATATTCCTTTCCTGAATGATGTGATCAATATCGTCTACCATGTGGAAAATCAGCACTTGACTCGTTATTCTGGCGACTACTATCAGTTTCAGGAAGTCTATGAGATGAAAAAATCTCAGCTGGAAGCAGCATATGAGCGCCAGCAGAAGGAAATTGCGGACCTCAAGGACTTTGTGGCTCGCAACAAAGCCCGCGTGGCGACCCGTAATATGGCTATGTCCCGCCAGAAAAAGCTGGATAAGATGGATATTATTGAGCTGCAGAGTGAGAAGCCTAAGCCTTCATTTGACTTCAAACCTGCCCGGACACCTGGCCGCTTTATTTTCCAAGCCAAGGATTTGCAGATTGGCTACGACCGACCGCTAACCCAGCCCCTTAACCTGACCTTTGAGCGCAATCAGAAGGTAGCAATCATCGGAGCGAATGGGATTGGAAAAACAACCCTGCTCAAGAGTTTGTTGGGGATTATCCCGCCTATTTCAGGTCAGGTCGAGCGTGGGGACTATCTGGAGCTGGGTTATTTCGAGCAGGAAGTCGAAGGTGGCAATCGTCAGACACCGCTGGAAGCAGTCTGGAACGCCTTTCCGGCACTTAATCAGGCAGAAGTCCGAGCGGCTCTAGCTAGATGTGGCTTGACTTCTAAGCACATCGAGAGCCAGATTCAGGTTCTTTCAGGTGGGGAGCAGGCCAAGGTTCGCCTTTGCCTCCTCATGAACCGAGAAAATAATGTTCTGGTGCTGGACGAGCCGACCAACCACCTGGATGTCGATGCCAAGGAAGAGCTTAAACGAGCTCTGAAAGAATACAAGGGCAGCATCCTTATGGTCTGCCATGAACCTGATTTCTATGAAGGCTGGATGGACCAGATCTGGGATTTTAACCAGTTGACTTAAGAGCATTGTTTTTAATCAAATTGAAAGTTGACAATCAAGAGAAATTTCAAGTCTAAAAGGTGCTCAATTTTATTTAGACACCTTGACAAATATGTAAAGAACTGCTAGTATATCCATAAGCAGTTCTTTTTTGAAGACTAAATGGAAATTATTATGAAATACCTTATGAAAAAATATGTTAAGTCATTTCTTTTTGGGTTGACTTTTATTTTTGTGCTCTTTTCTTCAGCAGTCTATGCTGTTACGGAGCTTACTGAAAGCACGAATCTATCAACGCTTGATATTTATCAGTTTACCTTGACTCAGGATAATATGGAGGTCCTAAGTCAAGGCGCCTCGGTCGAAAGGGATTTTATCCCAGCTAATGGGAATTGGAAAGAAAGTACGGTCTTCTCGCTAAGAGTAGATAAAAACCAAACTCAGCAAACCTTTAATAGCCCCATTCAATTGCGGTTTAACAATGCAGGTATTGTTAATGGCAAGGCTGTTGATGTTTATGTGACCTTCCATAGTATAGATACTCATCTGGTTCAGAGAAATGCAGACTACCAGGATCCAAATAAGACGCTTGTCCCCTTTCTGACAGTGGATGAAAACTGGGGAAGCAAATCCATCCAGATTTTGGACTATATTTGGCCACCGCATCCAACTCTTACTCATGATATGCATGGAAGCTTTGCTCTGGATACGGATGTCACTGCAGAATTGAGATATCAGGACGGAACGCCCACAGATCTAAAGATGGTCATGTTGCCGTCTGATATTGATGTGGTCTATAATGCACTCGGTCGAGAAGAAAATTTTTCAATATATGATAAAGATATAGCATTAAATAAAATCGTAAAAAACACTTCCTATGCCCTTAATGAAACTCTAGTGGGCAATAAAACGACATGGCACCCTACAAGGAGTACGCAGGGAGATAGTGATGAACACAATGTTTCAGGATTTGCGGTTCGTTCTGAAACTAACGCCGTTCGATTTGAATTTACAACGACGGCAGGTAGTGGCGGTTTGTTTGGCTTTTATACAGAGACTCCAAAGGCACCAGTGAAGCAGGCTTCAAAGGATAAGCTTCCTGCCCTTGCCGGAGAATCTCTCAATTATACAGCCAAATTTACTATGCCAACCCCTGGTAAGGACGTCATTGGATCTCTATCTTCAATGCAGATGGTTGAAACTTTGGACAATCGTTTGGATTTTCAGAGCTTGACCCTTCAATTGGACGGTCGGACGTTGATCCAAGATGCTGACTATACACTGGCCAGAGATGGACAAAAGGTAACGGTGGCAATCAATGCCAAGCACCTGACCAGTAGCAATGCTGGGAAAGAATTTACTCTTATATATAAGACAAAAACAAACGATAACATTTTACAAAATAGAGCGCCAATTGAAAATAGGGTCACACAAGAAATTGATAATATCCCTGTTTCATCAGAAATCGTTACAACTAATGTTCTCTACAAGAAAAGTTACCAATTTGAAAGTGGAACGCAGGATAAATCTCTTCCTCAAGAAGTTTTGAATGTGCTACCGCAAGATCAACATGACCTAGAAAATGGTTCAACAGTCACACCGGATTCCCCAAAAGAGAATAAAAGACTTGTCAGTACTTCAGAAGGAAATTGGGTTTTCCAAAACTATGATAAAGAATCTGACACTATTCAAAATCAGGATGTACTTTTTACCGGAATATGGAATTTTCAAGAATACGAAAAGCCCAGAAAAGAAGTCTTCAATAAAAATAATGACAACATTGATAACCAAGAAGTCAAGGCCAATGATGTTCTAATCTATAAAATCACCTACAAAAATACCAGTGATAGGGAGTTGGATGTCACGATTACAGATGAACTCCCTAAACACACGGACTATGTCAATGGTTCAACTGTATATGATGATTTTGCTCATAACAGATTGACATGGCGAAGAAGGCTGGCACCAGAGGAGACAGTAGAAGTGTCCTTTAAAGTCCGAGTAGATCAGGATGTAGATGGGCACATTCTTCAAAGCGCGGCTCGAGTATCAACTGACCTCTTCTCATTAGAAACAAATAGGACGAGTAATCCGACAGCTATAAAAAAATATGTCCTTCCAGAAACAGGTGGGAATGGAACTCTCTTATACCTCTTGGGTGGCTCTATCGTCACAGTGGGATCAGTGATTTGGCTGATTGTCCGAAATAAACTATATAGGAAATTTCAATAAAGAAAAAGATAGGAAATCACGAAAGTCTTGAAGAGGAATGAGAAGCCTCGAAGACTAAACTTGAGTGAAGAAATATTTAGGAGATTATAATGAAAAAGATAAAACAGCTGGTCATGGCGGTCTTGGCCTTTGTCTTGACCTTTGTCGGTCTACCGGTCGTATCGGCAGACACGACCTATACCATTCAGCTGACTGGGACATCAACAGGCCATACTTACGAAGCTCATCCGATTTTTCTTGGAGACCTCGATACAGCTACGAATACTCTTACCAATATCAGATGGGCTCCGGGGATTTGGGATTCAGGTAAAAGAAGATTTGGAAACGCAGCCGACAAAGCAGCCTCTTTAAGTGCTAAAGGGGATGATTCGCAAGAAGCAAGAGAGTTTGCTCAGGAAATTTCCAAGTATCTATCTGGTGGTGGACGAAAAACAGTATCGGGACAAAATGGGACAACGACCATTTCTGGCTTGGCTCCAGGCTACTATTTGATTAAGGAAGTAAATAATACTTTATATAAAAAAAATGAAGCATACACTCGCTTTATGCTACAGGTGGCAAGAGATACGACAGTAGCAATTAAGTCTGATGTTCCTAGTCTTACTAAGGTTACCAAGTCAAGTACGACTGGAGAGGAAACGACTATAACGGATTACTCTATCGGTGATACAGTTCCATTCCAACTGACGGCGACACTACCAAGAAACTTGGATGATTATTCTGAGTATGAGCTTTCTTTTAATGATAGTTTAATGCCCGGTTTGACTTATAATAACGATGCGCAAATTTATCTAAAACGCGGTGATGAAGAAAGCTTAATAACTGACCATTTTAATATTTCTGTAGAATCGTCTCGTAATTTAACCATAGCAACTAGTGATTTGAGGCAGGTCCCAAATGTAGATGCTTCTAGTAAGATTGTGGTTCGCTACACTGCTCAACTGAATCAATACGCAACAACACATGCCAGTGCTAATACTAACATGAACGTGGCTAGTCTAAGCTTTTCTAATAACCCCAATACGGCTTTGGCAAAATCAATCGGGACAACGCCCCAAAGCAAAGTTCAGATTCATACCTACCAACTTAATGTCTATAAGGTGGATGAAAGGGGAGGAGCTCTTCCAGGAGCAGAGTTTACTCTTTATAAAAAAGTAAACGATCAGTATGTAAAGGTTGGATCTACACAAGAATACAAAAGAAGTAATTTCTCAGGATTTAAAGGACTGGGATCAGGAGATTATAAACTAGTAGAAACGATCACTCCAAAAGGCTACAACACCATGAAGGATATTGAGTTTAGGCTACGAGCAACCTACGATCCGACATTGCCAATTACTCGAACCTCTATTCAAGCAACTTCAGACAGAGCAACTTTTACTTATGAATTGACAAATGGAATTTTTACTACGAAAATTGTCAATAAAAAAGGAGCTCTTCTGCCAAACACTGGTGGAATCGGAACGACGATCCTTTACCTGAGTGGTACAGGGCTTGTGCTAGGTGCAGGAATCTTATGGATGTTAAAGAAAAGAGTGAATAAAAAATAGGATAAAATCAGAAGAACTGAACGGGAAATCAGTCTCTTCCTCAAAAGGAGATTATAATGAAAAAATTAAAACAACTATTGATGACCATATTGGTCTTTGTCCTGACTTTTGCAGGTCTACCGGCCGCATCAGCTGATACAACGACCTACACTATCCAACTGACTGGAACGACAGCTGGTCATACTTACGATGTCTATCAGATTTTTTCGGGCTCTTTAGATGCTAGCAACACCTTAACCAATATCGAGTGGGGCTCGGCAGTTAATCAGGCGAATATTGAATTCTACATGGGGACAGCAAGTGCGAAAGCTGCCAGTCTCAGTGGTAAAGCTAATGACTCTGAAGAAGCAAAGACCTTTGCAAAAGACATCATTCAATACTTAACGTACGGACCTACTAAGGTAGTTTCTAGTGAAGACGGAACAACAACTATTTCTGGCTTAGAGCCGGGTTACTACTTGATTAGAGATAGATATAATTCGTTGGCTGGTAAAGAAGGAGAAAGCTATACTCGTTTTATGTTACTCGTTTCAAAGGATACTAATGTAGCCATAAAATCAAGTTCACCAACCATTACTAAAAAGGTTAAGGCAAGTGACTCCAATACATACTCTTCAGCGGCAGACTATGCGATTGGTGACAAGGTTTACTTTGAGCTAACAGCAACTCTGCCGAGCAACTATGCTGACTATTCTTCCTATCAATTGGTCGTCGATGATATCATGGCGCCAGGGTTGACTTATAATTACGATGCTCAGGTTATTCTAAAAAACGGTAATATAGAGACGGATGTTACAAGTAAATTTAACACTTACATCTATCAGGCAGGTGAAGGCATTAGATTAAATATTGTTAATTACTATCTAGATCGATTGAGCGATGTAACAATAACAGCTTCAAGTAAGTTTATCATTCGTTACAGTACGACGCTTGGAGATAAAGCTATCACTGGGGTAGCTGGTAATGAAAACACAGTGAGCTTGACTTACTTAAACGAGCCAAACGAAAAAAATTCTAATTCTACAGCAAAAACACCTGATAGTAAAGCCAAGGTTTACACTTACCAGCTAAAAGTAAATAAGGTCAAAGAAAATCAAGACCCTCTAGCTGGTGCAGGATTTACTCTTTATAAGAAAGTCAATAATCAATACACTGAAATCAAGAAGTTTGAAGCTGGCTCTGAGACCACTTTTGATTTTAAGGGGCTTGATTCTGGTGACTACAAGCTGGTTGAAAGTACAGTTCCTGCAGGATACAATGCTATGAAAGATATCGAGTTTACTATTTCAGGAACAATCGACTCCACAGGAGCTTTGACAAACCTGACAGCAACTTCAGCAAACGCGACATTTGAGACCGATGTCAATACTGGTATTATCACCCTGAAAGTGGTCAATAAGCAAGGAGCCCTTCTGCCAAACACAGGTGGAATTGGAACAACCATTCTCTACCTAGTCGGCACAAGTCTTGTGCTTGGAGCAGGCGTGCTCTTTGTAGTCAAAAAACGTGTTTCAACAAAATAAAAGGAGAACTAGAGGAAGTGATGAACGTTTAATTCATCTCCCTCCTCAAAGGAGATTAAAATGAAAAAATTAAAACAACTATTGATGACCGTCTTGGTCTTTATCCTGACTTTTGCAGGGCTACCGGTCGTATCGGCTGATACAACGACCTACACCATCCAACTGACCGGAACGACAACTGGTCACACTTATGAAGTCTATCATATTTTTTCAGGGACTTTAGATGCTAGCAACACCTTGACCAATATCGAGTGGGGACCTGGGGTTACTGGAGCAGGTAGAACTCATTTTGGAGATGCATCTGAAAAAGCAGCTTCTTTAAACGGTAAGCAAAACGACTCTGCGGAGGCTAAAGCCTTTGCCCAAGAATTGAATCAATATTTATCAGGTTCAGGTGTAACAACCGTTAAATCCCAGCAAGGTACGACAACCATTTCAGGACTAAAACCTGGTTACTATCTTATTAAGGATAGTCGGGGATCATTGGATAATAGAAGTGGTCAAGCCTATACTAGATTTATGCTGCAAGTGGCCAAGGATACAACTGTAGCCGTGAAAGCAGATGTTCCAACTCTTACAAAACAAGTTCAAGCTAATGGCTCTCAAAATTATACTGCAGCGACGGAATATAGAATTGGACAAAATATTCCTTTCCAAATTACCGCAACTCTTCCAAGCAACTATGCTGAATTTCCGCAATATGTATTTACAATCAAGGATACGATTCCTGCCGGAATGACCCATAATAATGATGCTCGAGTTTATCTAAAAGAAGGTGGAACTGAAAAAGACATTTCAACATTTTTCCCAATTTCCTATACAGGCAATGTCATTACGATAACTGCTGGTGATCTTAAAGGCAATCAAGAAGTTACAGCATCTAGTAAGATTGTCGTTCGCTACACTTCAAGTTTAAACAATTATCCTATAATGGGTGGGGTAGGAAATCCTAATATAGCTAGCCTGACCTATTCAAATGATCCAAATGGAAATAATTCTTCAACTACTGAAACTCCTGAAACCAAGGCAAATGTCTATACCTACCAGCTGACAGTGAATAAGGTCAAAGAAAACCAAGCAGCTCTTGCTGGTGCAGGATTTACTCTTTATAAGAAGATCAATAACCAATACACTGAGATTAAAAAGTTTGAAGCTGGATCAAACAGCAGATTTGATTTTATGGGGCTGGATTCGGGTGACTACAAGCTTGTGGAAAGTACAGTTCCAGTGGGCTACAATGCTATGAAAGATGTCGAGTTTACCATTTCAGGTACAATCGACTCCACAGGAGCTTTGACAAATCTGACAGCAACTTCAGCGACCGCGACATTTGATTCTA
The DNA here is from genome assembly GCF_041431675.1 of Streptococcus sp. 27098_8_134. Classification (NCBI taxonomy): domain Bacteria; kingdom Bacillati; phylum Bacillota; class Bacilli; order Lactobacillales; family Streptococcaceae; genus Streptococcus; species Streptococcus sp. 27098_8_134. The sequence continues at coordinate 192,631 of NZ_JAPVYD010000002.1, forward strand.
ATGTCAATACTGGTGTAATCACCCTGAAAGTGGTCAATAAGCGAGGTGCTCTTCTGCCAAACACAGGTGGAATTGGAACAACCATTCTTTACCTAATCGGAACAAGCCTAGTTCTTGGTGCTGGAGTTCTATTTATTATCAAGAAACGCGCTGACTCTAGGTAATCTTAGGGAGAAAGGAAGAGGTAGATGAAGTATACTATCTCTTTTCCTTTCTTATGCGACTGAATAAATATTATGAAAAAACATCTTATTAATTTTTTGCTAATTTTATTTTTAGTTAGTGGGATAGGATTGTTACTCTACCCTACTGTAAGTGAACTTTGGAACTCTTATCATCAGTCGCAAGCTATTTCAAATTATGAAAATAAAGTAGAAAAGCTAGACACGAGTAAAGCAGATGAGATGAGAGAGGCTGCAAAGTTCTATAACCAAACCCTCGAAAAAGGAGTTGTTCCTAACTATCGTCTTTCAGAGGAAGAAAAAAACAACTACAATAGCCTATTAGATGTTACAGGGACTGGCATTATGGCTTATGTGGAAATTCCTAAGCTAGGAACCAACCTGCCCATTTACCATGGGACAGATGATGCTATTTTGCAAGTAGCAATTGGGCATATTCCAGGAAGTTCACTGCCAGTTGGCGGTCAAGGGACCCACTCAGTTATATCAGGTCACCGAGGTTTGCCTTCAGCTAAGCTGTTTACAGATATTGACAAATTAAAAAATGGAGATCGGTTTATGATCCATGTCTTGGGAAAGACTATCACTTATCAAGTGGATCAGACCTTAACAGTTGAGCCTGATGATATTTCTTCCTTGAGCATTGACCCAGAACAAGATTATTGCACACTAGTTACCTGTACCCCTTACGGGATAAATAGTCACCGCTTGTTGGTTAGAGGTCACCGAGTTCCGAATGAGGAGAAGATTTCCAAATCAAGCAAGAAGAGGACGAACGTGATTCCTTGGCTTTATATAGCTATTATCCTTCTTTTGCTGATCTTTATTTTGATTGTTCTTTACGGCAGGAGTAAGAAAAAAAGAGCAGAGCTACGTCTTAAAACAGGTTTGCGCTCAGCCGTTTATCGCAAACAGAACAAAAAGGGGTATCATGCTAAATGATTTATGGAAATAGGAACAGTTATGTGAGAGTTAATGAAGAAGACAATTACTTTTTATCAAGGCAACAGTGCTTTATTCTTAAAAATCCTCACAGGATAAGACACTTAGTCTTGATATTTTACTCTTACAAAAAACGACTGGTACAAGATTTGTCTCAGTCGCTTTTTATTACTAATAATTCAAAAACTGTTCGATTTCCTGCTTTTCAATCTGTTTACCGTGCTGGCAGACTGGGCAGGTGAGGTAATGTTTTCTACCGTAAGGAAAGGTTGGAATCCAATAAAGTGTAAACTTTCGGCCGGTTTCAATAATGTCCCAAGGTGCGACATTGTGGCAGTTGGCACACTCGATACTGCTTTGGGTCTGTCCTACGTTTTTCTGATAACCTTTATATCCCCAGATAATCATATTGATTTCCCTCCTTTATTGGTTGGGCAGCAAGCTTATTTGCTGAAGTCATAGTCCTTGATAATCTCGATTTTTTCAATCTTGATATCTTTTTTAGGCTTGTCATTGTCGTCTGTTTCTGCGGCAGCGATTTTGTCCACCACATCCATCCCTTCCAGCACTTGGCCGAATACGGTATAAGCTCCGCCATCTAAAGTAGGATTTCCACCGTTTTTATAGGCTTCGATGATTTTAGCTGGGAAAGAATCCGTAGACATTTGGCTAGACAGGTCTTTCTTGCTTTGGTTGATGAAGAACTGACTGCCATTGGTACCAGGGCCTGCATTGGCCATGGATAGGGCACCACGAATATTATAGAGATATGGAGAATACTCATTTTTAAAGCCGTTTCCAGAGTCTTTAGACTTGTCTTTGCCTTTCCAGATAGACTCGCCTCCAGTGCCGTTGCCTTTAGGGTCTCCAGTCTGAATCATAAATTCATTGATAACACGGTGAAATATAATGCCGTCATAGTAGCCTTCCTTGGCATGGGTCAGGAAGTTTTCAACGGCCAGTGGGGCTTGTTTTGGAAAGAGCTTGATGCGGATATCGCCTTCAGTCGTTACCAACTTGACTTCCGCTTCATCCTCTGCAACTTCTGTAGATAGCTGCGGGAAGTTGGCATTTTCGTTGGTCATGGCATCCTTGAATTGCTCACGGAGTTTGCTGGTTTCCTCTGGATCAGAGCTAGAGCTCACTAGAGAGGAACTGCTGGATGAGTTGGAGGAGCTAGTAGTCTCCTCTTCTTTGCCTTTACCAGAGCAGCCAGCCAAGACAAGTCCTGATAAGAGGCTAATAAGAAGAATTTTTTTCATATAAAACCTTTCTCGTATTAGATTGTAAACTACTGATATTTTACTACAATTAGGCTAGTTTTTCAAACCCTCCTGTGTCAGACAATCCAGAAGCAGATTTTTAAGTCCTGCTGGCTGTAAATTCAGGCCGCGAATTGCTTCTATGTCTAGCCATTCGGGTTGATAGATATTCTGGGTATGACTGCGAAGGGCTTCCTCGCCCTGAATCATTGGGGCTGATGTATGGGTGATAGTGGCACGAAAATAGATTTCTAAGCGTTGGCCATTTCTGAAAGTAAAGGCTGGCTGAAGCTGTTTTTCAGACAAGCTCCAACCCAGCTCTTCCTGAATTTCTCGCTGAGCTGCTTGGACTGCAGTCTCACCTGACTCAGCCCCGCCGCCCGGTATCACAAAATACTCTTCTCCATTTTTCCAGCGGTGGATGAGCAGTATTTGCTTAGTTTCGGGATTGAAAAGAATGACTCCGGCTCGCATTATCTTCCTCCTGAAATATTTTTACTGTTAATTAATTAGAATTTCCTTTTATTCTAACACAAGAGCAAGAGTTTTGCTTGGACCTTCTAAAGTAATGGTAGAGAGATCACATTTATCTTGATAAGATTAAGTTTTAAATACAGAAGAAGCTTAGTAGTAGGCAGACTTGTGCATGATGAAAGATTGTGGTAAAATAAACAAAGTAAAAATAATAAGGAGTGTTTTCCATGGAGAAAAGACTGACAAGAGATGTCAAAAACAAGAAAATCGCTGGTGTATGTGCTGGTATCGCAAACTACTTTGATTTAGATCCAACCTTGGTCCGTGTTATTTGGATTCTTTTGGTCTGTGTGGCAGGTACAGGTGTTTTGGCTTACTTGATTGCTTGGGCGGTTATGCCAGAAGATTCAAGTGCAGAAGCTTAATAAGGAGTGCGTGATAGTGAGATGAGAACTGGTTAGCCCAGTTCTTTTTGCGTGGATAAATAAGTTTTTTTGCTTTTGATTTAGATAAAAGATTTCTCATCTATGGCTCAAATATGGTATAATAAGGGTTATGGCAACTAAGAAAAACACGAAAAAAGGCCGGACAACTCGCCGGCCGACAAAAGCAGAATTAGAAAGACAAAAAGCAATAAAGAGAATGATTGCCACCTTTGTATTGGCTCTTATTCTTTTGTTTGCAGCAATTAAGCTAGGTGCCTTTGGGGTCACCATTTATAATATGATTCGCCTCTTGGTGGGAAGCTTGGCTTATCTAGCTATTCTGGCCAGCTTTGGCTATCTCTTTTTTTTCAAGTGGCTGCACAAGCACGAGGGGATGGTTTCAGGATTTATCAGCCTCTTTTTAGGACTGGAGTTAATTTTCCAAGCTTATTTTGTCAGTGTGTTGAAGCTAGAAGGGGCATCTGTCTTATCCACAACTCTAGGCAGGGTCTTGACTGATCTGACAGCTTTTAAGGTTACCTCCTTCGCAGGTGGCGGTCTGCTGGGCTCTCTCCTGTATGCGCCTATCTCTTTCCTTTTTTCAAATATTGGCTCCTATTTCTTCGGCCTGCTCCTCATTCTTTTGGGCGGTCTGCTTATGAGTCCTTGGTCTATCTATGATATTTCAGAAAAGGCTATGGCAGCCTTTCAAAATTGGAGAGAGAAGCAGGAAGAAAAGCGACAGCTCCGTTTCTTGGAGCAGGAAGAGAAAGCTGCACAGGCAGCGATGCAAGCCATTGAGGTAGAGCAAGTAGAAGCTGAAGTCAATCCTGAAACAGGAGAGATTTTAGATGACGAGGACTTGTCAGAAACAGCTGTGAACTTTGACGAGGCAGACTATGAGGAAGTAGGAGAGTATGACCCCCATGAGCCTCTGGACTTTGGTCGCGAAGAAGAGACGGAAGAGGCAGAGACGGACGTAGACGTAGAAGTGGACTTTACCACCAAGGAAAGTCTGGACTACAAGCTGCCGACCATCAACCTCTTTGCACCCGACAAGCCTAAGAATCAGTCTAAAGAAAAGCGCATTGTTCGAGATAATATCAAAATTTTGGAAGAGACCTTTGCTAGTTTTGGGATCAAGGCTGCTGTTGAGCGGGCTGAAATCGGACCTTCCGTCACTAAGTACGAGGTCAAGCCAGCTGTTGGTGTTCGGGTCAATCGGATTTCCAATCTGGCTGATGATTTGGCTCTAGCCTTGGCTGCCAAGGATGTGCGGATTGAAGCGCCGATTCCTGGGAAATCCCTAGTAGGGATTGAAGTGCCCAACTCTGAAGTTGCGACCGTGACCTTCCGAGAACTCTGGGACCAGTCGAAGACGGATGCCAGCAAGCTCCTAGAAATCCCACTTGGGAAGGCTGTAAACGGCTCTGTCCGCTCCTTTGACTTGGCTAAGATGCCCCATCTCTTGGTAGCGGGCTCTACTGGATCTGGTAAATCTGTGGCCGTCAACGGTATTATCGCCAGCATTCTTATGAAGGCCAGACCGGATGAAGTCAAGTTTATGATGGTGGATCCTAAGATGGTGGAGCTGTCCGTTTATAATGACATTCCCCACTTGCTTATCCCAGTCGTGACCAATCCTCGCAAGGCTAGCCGTGCACTCCAGAAGGTTGTAGATGAGATGGAAAACCGCTATGAACTCTTCTCCAAGGTCGGTGCCCGTAACATTGCTGGCTATAATGCTAAAGTAGCCGAGTACAATGCTCAGTCAGAATACAAGCAGGTGCCCCTGCCTTTAATCGTCGTCATCGTGGACGAGCTGGCTGACCTTATGATGGTGGCCAGCAAGGAAGTGGAAGACGCTATTATCCGTTTAGGGCAAAAAGCGCGTGCGGCTGGAATTCACATGATTCTGGCTACCCAACGGCCATCTGTAGATGTTATCTCGGGTCTGATTAAGGCCAATGTGCCCTCTCGGATTGCCTTTGCTGTATCCAGCGGGACAGATAGTCGGACTATTCTGGATGAAAATGGAGCAGAAAAGCTCTTGGGTCGAGGAGACATGCTCTTTAAGCCAATTGACGAAAACCACCCGGTTCGTCTGCAGGGCTCCTTTATCTCGGATGAAGATGTGGAGCGAATCGTAGCCTTCGTCAAGAATCAAGCTGAAGCTGATTATGACGATAGTTTTGATCCTGGTGAAGTATCTGAAAGTGATTTGGATACTGGTGGGGGCGATGATGAAGGCGATCCTCTCTTTGAAGAAGCCAAGGCCTTGGTTATCGAGACTCAGAAAGCCAGCGCATCTATGATTCAGCGGCGACTCTCGGTCGGTTTTAATCGGGCTACTCGTCTTATGGAAGAACTTGAAGCAGCAGGCGTTATCGGGCCAGCCGAGGGAACCAAGCCGAGAAAGGTTTTGCAGACAAATTAATTCTAATTTCACTAGTCTGCTAGCAAGATAATCATTTGATAAAAACAAATCTGCCAGCAGTCAGCCGGCAGATTTTCTCTACTCACTCAAAGGAAAGGAAAGAAGTTATGAAACTGGACACCATTCACCATATAGCCATCATTGGTCATGATTATGCCAAGACCAGAGAGTTTTATGTGGATAAGCTGGGCTTTGAGCAGGTGGATGAGCACCATCGGCCAGACAAGCAGGATATTCTTTTTAATGTCCGCAAGGGAAATCTGACTCTGGAAATTTTTATCAAGGAAGAAGCACCTAAGAGACCGGCCCTGCCGCATCCTGAGCATACAGGTCTGCGTCATCTGGCCTTCCGAGTGACAAATGTCGAAGAAACGCTAGCGGAATTTGACCGTTTAAAGATTCCTCATACCGAGCTGCGCTATGATGACTTCGACGGCCGTAAGATGGCTTTCTTCTTTGATCCGGATGGCCTGCCTCTGGAGATTCATGAATAAGACTAGGAGCATCGGAAGGACCTTTTTTCTCAGCAAAAGAAGGACTTATAAATCTCACATATGAAAAACCCATCGGCTATCTAATAACCGATGGGTTTTGTTTTGCATTATTACAAAAAGAGACCGATGACCATGGCTAGGTACATGAAGAAGGTCAGAAGAAAACCTGCCCGCCAGAAGAACTTAAAGAACTTAGGGTAGTAGAAGCTCCGTTTTTTCTTGAGAAAATAGATGGTAATGGCAATAGCAAGAACTGAGAGAGCCAGGGTCAGCTGGGGCAGCAAGCTATGATAGTAGGCCTTGTCTGAAATGATATAAAATTCCACAACAAAAAGCGGAAAAGCCAAGTCCGCAAAGTTTAAACCGTATTTTCTTAATTGAAAAACTCGCACTGTAATAGTGGTTAAAATCAAAGTTAAAAAGATAAATAAAATCGAAGCAATCTTTAATAGTGTCATAAGATTATTTTACCACAAAAAATTCAAAAAAGAAGATAAAATTCCTTGCATTTAAGAAAGTTTAGTGTATAATAGAAAGGTATGCGAAAAGCATACTTGTGGGAGGTAAAAATCTTTATTTACCGCCAAAACCACAAAGGAGGATTTAAAAATGGCTAAAAAAGTCGAAAAACTTGTAAAATTGCAAATCCCTGCTGGTAAAGCTACTCCAGCTCCACCAGTTGGTCCTGCGCTTGGTCAAGCCGGTATCAACATCATGGGATTCACTAAGGAGTTCAACGCTCGTACAGCTGATCAAGCTGGTATGATTATTCCAGTTGTTATCTCAGTATACGAAGACAAATCATTCACTTTCGTGACTAAGACTCCGCCAGCTGCTGTTCTTTTGAAGAAAGCTGCAGGTGTTGAAAAAGGTTCAGGTGAGCCAAACAAAACGAAAGTTGCAACAGTTACTCGTGCGCAAGTACAAGAAATTGCTGAAACTAAGATGCCAGATTTGAACGCTGCAAACATCGAGTCTGCAATGCGTATGATTGAAGGTACTGCTCGTTCTATGGGATTCACTGTTGTTGACTAATCAATAACGTTCATCCCATTTGCCCGCACTACACTTGATCAGATTGACGAGTGACGTGGGAGATGAAAATCGATTGAACCACTTACAAGGAGAAAGATAAAATGGCTAAAAAAAGCAAACAACTTCGTGCTGCTCTTGAAAAAATCGACAGCACAAAAGCATACAGCGTAGAAGAAGCTGTAGCACTTGCAAAAGAAACTAACTTTGCAAAATTCGATGCAACTGTAGAAGTTGCTTACAACTTGAACATTGACGTTAAAAAAGCTGACCAACAAATCCGTGGCGCAATGGTATTGCCAAACGGAACTGGTAAAACTTCACGCGTTCTTGTTTTCGCACGTGGAGCAAAAGCTGAAGAAGCAAAAGCTGCTGGTGCAGACTTCGTTGGTGAAGATGACCTCGTTGCAAAAATCAACGACGGTTGGTTGGACTTTGACGTAGTAATCGCTACACCAGATATGATGGCACTTGTAGGTCGCCTTGGACGTGTCCTTGGACCTCGTAACTTGATGCCAAACCCTAAGACTGGTACTGTAACAATGGACGTTGCAAAAGCAGTTGAAGAGTCTAAAGGTGGTAAGATTACTTACCGTGCAGACCGTGCAGGTAACGTACAAGCTATCATTGGTAAAGTTTCATTTGAAGCTGACAAGTTGGTTGAAAACTTCAAAGCTTTCAACGACACAATCCAAAAAGCGAAACCAGCTACTGCTAAAGGTACTTACGTAACTAACCTGACTATCACTACTACACAAGGTGTTGGTATCAAGGTTGATGTAAACTCACTTTAAGAATTAAATTGAACTGCCTTCGGGCGGTTCTTTTTTTGAAATAAAAATGATGATAGCGGTTACAATTGCAAAGAAACATGTTATAATATTATGGAATCAATTTATTTTATAACAAAAGGAGACGGTGTCATGAAAAAAGATCAGAACCAGCTAACCTGGCTGATGGTATCTCTGATTGCTTTTAATATGGTCTGGGGTCTGGGCAATGTGGTTAATAACTACTCCCAGCAGGGCATTTCGGTAATTGTTTCTTGGATTCTTATCCTAGCTATTTACTTTATTCCCTATGCCCTCATCGTGGGGCAGCTAGGCTCGACTTTCAAGGAGAGCGGAGGCGGTGTCAGCGACTGGGTGGAGAAGACCTCTACCAAGCGTCTGGCTTATTTTGCGGCCTGGACTTACTGGGTGGTGCATATTCCTTATCTGGCTCAGAAGCCGCAGGGAGTTTTGATTCCGCTAGGCTGGGCCATTCAGGGAAATGGCGATTTTTTGAGCAGTCTTGATATTCACTGGATTGTTATTCTTAGCTTGCTGATTTTCGGTGCCTTTCTCTACTTGTCTACCAAGGGGCTTTCAACTCTCAAGGTGATAGGGGGCTTGGCAGGAAGTGCCATGCTCATCATGTCTTTCCTCTTCGTTCTCTTAGCGGTCGGGGCGCCTTTTATCAAACCTGATATGCAGTTTGCGACGGCCAATATGGATAAGGTCAGCACCTATATTCCCAACTTTGATTTTTCTTATTTCACGACTATCTCCCTCTTAGTCTTTGCGGTCGGCGGGGCTGAGAAAATATCGCCTTACGTTAATCAAACACGCAATCCAGCCAAGGAATTTCCAAAGGGAATGATTGTCATGGCTGTCATGGTTGGTGCATCTGCTATCCTAGGCTCTCTGGCTATGGGCATGCTTTTTGATGGCAGCAATATTCCTGAGGATCTGATGCGAAACGGCGCTTACCAAGCCTTCCAAAAGCTGGGCAATTACTGGGGTGTGGGAAATGTTCTAGTAGTCATCTATGCCCTGACCAATATGGTTGGACAGATTGCTGCACTGGCTTTCTCTATTGATGCGCCTCTGCAAATCATGCTCAATAATGCTGATGAAGAGTTTGTCCCAAGCTGGCTGCGTAAGCGAACATCAAAAGGTGTCCTCATTAACGGTTACATTCTGACAGGGATTTTGGTTAGCTTCTTGATTATTCTGCCAATCTTTGGAATCAAGGAAATTGACGGCCTAGTCAAATGGATGACCAACCTCAACTCTATCGTTATGCCCATGCGGTATCTCTGGGTATTCCTGGCCTACATGATGTTGAACAAGGCCTGGAAGAAGTACAAGGATGCCGAGTATAAATTTACCAAAAATCCAAAAGTCGGCTTTGCCATCGGAGCTTGGTGCTTCCTCTTTACAGCCTTTGCCTGCATTTTAGGGATGGTTCCGAAAGTGGACTTTGCCAAAGACCCAGCTGGCTGGCAATTCTCTCTCTTGACTAATATTTTGACCCCAATCGTCTTAATCAGTCTGGGTGTTATTCTGCCAATTTTAGCTAAGCGGGAAAAGAAACAGTCTCTCAAGTAGTGAGTGGATTATGTGAAAGATGATTGAAGTTTTTACTTCCCAGTCCTATCTGATGATGGGGCTGGTTTTTCTGTGAAATGAGCTTGTCTGCTCTGCTATTTTACTAAAAGGAAAAAAGAAAAATTTCAGTGATTTAACTATATAAAAATCACAAAATGTGGTAAAATAGTACAGATAAAATAAGGAGTAAAAAAATGGTAGAACCTAAGTATAAGCGTATTTTGATTAAGTTGTCAGGTGAAGCTCTTGCCGGTGAAAAAGGCGTTGGTATTGATATTCAAACCGTTCAGAAGATGGCGGAAGAAATCAAAGAAGTTCACGATTTGGGAGTTCAGATTGCTCTGGTCATCGGAGGCGGAAACCTTTGGCGGGGTGAGCCGGCAGCAGAAGCGGGCATGGACCGCGTGCAGGCCGACTATACTGGTATGTTGGGTACTGTCATGAATGCGCTGGTAATGGCGGATTCGCTGCAGCAAGTCGGTGTAGATACGCGCGTGCAGACAGCGATTGCTATGCAGCAGGTGGCTGAGCCTTACATCCGTGGTCGAGCCCTTCGTCATCTGGAAAAAGGCCGTATCGTAATTTTCGGTGCAGGTATTGGTTCTCCTTATTTTTCAACCGATACAACCGCTGCCTTGCGATCAGCAGAGATTGAAGCAGATGCGATTCTCATGGCTAAAAATGGCGTGGACGGTGTCTATAATGCAGATCCTAAGAAGGACAAGACCGCTGTTAAGTTTGATGAACTGACCCACCGAGATGTCATCAGCAAGGGACTGCGGATTATGGACTCAACGGCTTCGACCTTGTCTATGGACAATGATATTGACTTGGTTGTCTTTAACATGAATGAGCCGGGCAATATCAAACGTGTTGTTATCGGTGAGCAAATCGGAACAACAGTATCAAATAATTTATAAGAATGGAGATTAGAAACTCATGGCAAATGCAATTGTAGAAAAAGCAAAAGAAAGAATGACCCACTCGCACCAAAGTCTGGCTCGTGAATTTGGCAGCATCCGTGCAGGCCGCGCCAATGCCAGCCTTTTAGACCGCATCCATGTGGAGTACTATGGAGTAGAAACTCCGCTCAATCAAATCGCTTCGATTACGATTCCGGAAGCACGTGTCCTTTTGGTCACACCTTTTGACAAGTCTTCTATCAAGGACATTGAGCGTGCGCTTAATGCTTCTGACCTTGGGATTACGCCAGCCAGCGATGGATCTGTGATTCGTCTGGTCATTCCAGCTCTGACAGAGGAAACTCGCCGGGACTTGGCTAAAGAAGTGAAAAAGGTCGGTGAAAATGCTAAAGTTGCCATCCGTAACATCCGCCGCGATGCTATGGACGAAGCTAAGAAGCAGGAAAAAGCCAAAGAAATCACTGAAGATGAATTGAAGACTTTGGAAAAGGATATTCAAAAAGTAACGGACGATGCTGTCAAACATATCGATGAGATGACAGCCAATAAAGAAAAAGAACTTTTAGAAGTTTAACATTTTTATCAGAATCAAAACTCAGTTGGCTTTGGCTGACTGAGTTGTTTTAACATCAAAAATCCTTGCCTGGTTTGAAGAAGCAAGGTAGAAAATAGGTCTATATGAATACAAATCTTGCCAGCTTCATCGTGGGTATCATCACGGATGAAAATGATCGCTTTTACTTTGTTCAAAAGGACGGTCAGGTTTACGCTCTTTCTAAGGAAGAGGGAGAGCACGAGTTAGGTCAGTCTGTCAAAGGCTTTGCCTACAGTGATATGAAACAGAAGCTTCGCCTGACAACTCTTGAAGTTACAGCTACTCAAGACCAGTTTGGCTGGGGAACAGTAACGGAGGTTCGCAAGGATTTAGGCGTCTTTGTCGATACTGGTCTGCCGGATAAGCAAATCGTTGTGTCACTAGACATCTTGCCAGAAATCAAGGAACTCTGGCCTAAGAAGGGTGATCGCCTTTATATCCGTCTGGATGTGGACAAGAAAGATCGCATCTGGGGCCAACTGGCTTATCAAGAGGATTTCCAGCGTCTGGCTCGTCCTGCCTATAATAACATGCAGAACCAAAACTGGCCAGCCATCGTTTATCGGCTCAAGCTTTCTGGCACCTTTGTCTACCTGCCGGAGAATAATATGCTGGGCTTCATCCATCCAAGCGAGCGCTATGCAGAGCCTCGTCTAGGGCAAGTCTTGGACGCACGGGTAATTGGCTTCCGTGAAGTAGACCGCACTCTTAATCTTTCGCTTAAGCCTCGCTCATTTGAAATGCTGGAAAACGATGCCCAGATGATTCTAACCTATCTGGAGAGCAATGGCGGCTTTATGACCTTGAACGACAAGTCTTCACCAGACGACATCAAGGCGACCTTTGGCATTTCCAAAGGCCAGTTTAAAAAAGCTCTGGGTGGGCTGATGAAAGCTGGTAAAATCAAGCAGGACCCGACCGGAACGGAGTTGGTGTGAGGATGAAGAGTTGACATCTAGAGCTGATGCTTGGAAGGGTACAATCTTAAAGAAATGAAAGGAACCTATGAGAAAATCTTTTTACAGCTGGCTGATGACAGAGCGCAATCCTAAGAGCAAGGAGCCCAAGGCTATTTTGGCAGATTTGGCTTTTCAGGATACGGCCTTTCCCAAGCATACGGATGATTTTGATGAGGTCAGTCGTTTTCTGGAGGAGCATGCAAATTTTTCCTTTAACTTGGGCGAGTTTGATGCTATTTGGGAAGAATATCAAGCCCATTAAGTGGATAGTGGCTAGGGATAGTCATTTTCTGCTTGCTTTGATATAATAAAGATAATTCATTCAAAAAAATAAAATAGAGAGGTTCTTTGTTTGCAGGAACATTCAGTAGAATTGAAACTGGGCCATCCAGATGATGCCTTTCATCTCTTTGGTTCTAATGAACGCCATTTGCGCCTAATGGAGCAGGAATTGAAGGTAACCATTCATGCCCGAACCGAGATTGTGCAGATTTTGGGTACGGAGGCTGCCTGTGAGGAGACTCGACAGGTCATTCAGGCTCTGTTGGTCTTGGTTAATCGTGGCATGACCATCGGTACGCCCGATGTTGTGACAGCCATTACAATGGTCAAAAATGATGAAATTGATAAGTTTGTAGCTCTTTATGAAGAAGAGATTATCAAGGACAGTTATGGCAAACCGATTCGGGTCAAGACACTTGGTCAGAAAATCTATGTGGACAGTGTTAAAAATCATGATATCGTCTTTGGGATTGGTCCAGCTGGAACAGGGAAGACCTTTCTGGCGGTGACCTTGGCCGTGACAGCTCTCAAACGTGGGCAGGTCAAGCGAATTATCCTGACACGTCCAGCAGTGGAAGCTGGTGAGAGTTTGGGCTTTCTGCCTGGTGACCTTAAGGAAAAGGTGGATCCTTATCTGCGTCCGGTCTATGATGCCTTGTATCAGATTTTGGGCAAGGACCAGACAACGCGCCTTATGGAGCGAGAAATCATTGAAATTGCACCTTTAGCTTATATGCGGGGGCGGACGCTGGATGATGCTTTTGTGATTCTGGACGAGGCACAGAATACCACCATTATGCAGATGAAGATGTTTCTGACGCGGCTGGGATTCCAGTCCAAGATGATTGTCAATGGAGACATCAGCCAGATTGACCTGCCTCGCAATGTTAAATCAGGACTCATTGATGCTCAGGAGAAATTGAAGAATATCTCCCAGATTGATTTTGTTCATTTCTCAGCTAAGGATGTCGTTCGTCATCCAGTGGTAGCGGAAATTATCCGGGCTTATGAGCCAGCTCCTGTTAAAGCTAGTGAATCTGATATAGGAGAAACAGAATAGCATACGAAAAGAGCAGATTTATTTCTGCTCTTTTTTGTGAGATTGATTTGAAAAGTAGAAATTTTCAACTAAACGAGTTCGTCAATAGATGTGTAGTCCTTGTTGAGGCCTTCTGCAACTGGCTGACTGGTGATGTGGCCTTGGTAGGTTGTGACACCTTGACGCAGGCCTGGGTCATCTTCAATGGCTTGTTTGAAGCCTTTCTCTGCCAAGGCTTCAATATAAGGAAGGGTGACATTGGTCAAGGCGATAGTAGAAGTGCGGGCTACGGCACCAGGAATATTAGCAACTGCATAGTGGAGGACACCGTGTTTTTCGTAAACAGGCTCGGTGTGAGTCGTTACGCGGTCAGCAGTTTCAATAACACCGCCTTGGTCAACAGCTACGTCAACAATGACAGAGCCTGGACGCATTTGCTTAACCATATCGTCTGTCACTAGTTTCGGAGCTTTCGCACCTGGAATGAGGACAGCGCCAATCACGACATCTGCCTCTCGAACGCTAGCTTCGATATTGAACGGATTAGACATGAGGGTCTGGATTTGATGACCGAAGACATCTTCTAGGACAGACAGACGCTTAGCGCTGATATCCAAAATAGTCACTTGAGCACCCAGTCCTAGAGCGATACGAGCGGCATGAGTACCTACGACACCGCCACCGATGATGGTGACTTTACCTTTCGGAACACCTGGTACACCACCGAGAAGTACGCCAGATCCACCTTCACGCTTAGTCAGGAAGTGGGCTCCGATTTGGACCGCCATCCGACCAGCTACCTCACTCATAGGTACCAAGAGTGGCAGTTGTCCATCTTGATCGCGGACGGTTTCATAGGCCAGACCAGTCGTCTTGGCACTTGTCATAGCATCTGCTAGCTCAGGAGCGGCAGCCATGTGCAGGTAGGTAAAGAGTAAGAGGTCATCGCGGAGGAAGCTATATTCGGCTGCCAGAGGTTCTTTGACCTTGACCACCAGCTCAGCTGCCCAAGCTTCTGCAGCAGTAGGGACGATTTTTGCACCTTGCTTTTGGTAGTCTGCATCTGTAAAACCAGATCCCAGCCCTGCATTTGTCTCAATCAGCACTTCATGTCCTTTACCAACGAGGCTTTGAACACCAGCTGGTGTCAGAGCGACACGATTTTCATTGTTTTTGATTTCTTTTGGAATACCGATTAACATAAAAAATATGCTCCTTTTTTAAGATGTTTTTATTGTATATGAAAACGCTTCAAAAATCAAGAAAAAATCGGAGCGGTTTGCTTTCATTAGTGAATTGTGCTATTCTGTTAAGAAAAACTAGGAGGTCCTGATGGAAAATATCTATGTCAAACTGGCTCGTCATACCAGACTGGAAACTGAGCGGTTGATTCTGCGTCCGGTGACCTTGGAGGATGCCCCGGCGATGTTTGAGTACGCATCGGATGAGGAAAATACTCGCTATATTTTTGAAACAAATAAAAGCCTGGAAGAGACACGCAATAATATCGCTCTCTTTTATCTGGCCAATCCTCTGGGGCGCTGGGGATTAGAAGTGAAGGAGAGCGGCAAATTCATCGGGACGATTGACCTGCATAAGATCAGGCTGGACTTGAAAACAGCGGCTATCGGCTATGTAATCAATAAAAAATACTGGAATCAGGGATATACGACAGAGGCCAATCGCGCAGTAATCAAGCTAGCTTTTGAGGAAATCAGAATGAACAAACTTGTAGCGCTGCATGATGTGGATAATCCAGCATCTGGCAGGGTTATGGTCAAGTCTGGTATGAAATATTCCCACGAAGAGCCTTACGCATCACTAGATAAGCATGAGAAAGGCCGCATTGTGACGCGTGTGCATTACTATCTGACTAGGGAAGATTATTTTGCAAAAAAATGAGAAAGGATATTGACAAGCACCTATCTACATGATATATTAGATAGGTACGCTGATTTAGCTCAGTTGGCAGAGCGCATCCATGGTAAGGATGAGGTCGCCGGTTCGATCCCGGCAATTAGCATCTTGTAGGACAAGGTTGGGTTTTCCCAGCCTTTTCTTTTTGTCAACGATAGCTGGTCGTGGAATGCAAAGTTTCGGGAAGAAACATAATAAAAATAGCTGCTTTTGTCTTTGCGGTGAGAGGTTGACAAATCTGCTCTGGTATTTTCCAAAACCCAGCCCTTGGCTCCCTAAAGTGAGTCAAAATATGATATAATAAGGTAATACTAGCAAAGCGGGTAAGATATGTATATCGAAATGGTAGATGAGACGGGTCAGGTTTCGGAAGGGATTCTTAAACAGACCCAGGAAATTTTGGAGTTTGCGGCCCAGAAAACGGGCAAGGAAAATAAGGAAATGGCTGTGACTTTTGTCAGCAATGCGCGCAGTCATGAACTAAACTTGGAATATAGAGATACGGATCGGCCGACGGATGTGATCAGCTTGGAGTATAAGCCTGAGCTGGACATCGCTGTTGACGAGGAGGATTTGCTGGACCACCCTGAGCTAGCTGAGATGCTGGAAGATTTTGACGCCTATATCGGCGAGCTGTTCATTTCAGTGGACAAGGCGCGTGAGCAGGCAGAGGAATACGGCCACAGCTTTGAGCGGGAGATGGGCTTTTTGGCAGTGCATGGTTTTCTGCATATCAACGGCTATGATCACTATACGCCGGAAGAAGAAGCAGAAATGTTTGGATTACAGGAAGAAATTTTAACTGCTTATGGACTCACAAGGAAATAACAAACGCAAATGGAAAAATCGAGATGTGGTCTCGAGTCTGGAATTTGCTTTAACCGGTATTTTTACAGCCTTTAAAGAGGAGCGCAACCTGCGTAAGCATGTCCTTTCAGCTCTGGTAGTGATAGTTGCGGGACTGATTTTTGACTTGTCTGCGATAGAGTGGCTCTTTCTCTTTTTGAGCATTTTTCTGGTCATTGCCTTTGAGATTGTCAATTCTGCCATTGAGAATGTCGTGGATCTGGCCAGCGATTACCACTTTTCTATGCGGGCAAAGAATGCCAAGGATATGGCGGCGGGAGCTGTTCTGGTCGTGTCTGGCTTTGCTGTTGTGACGGGACTGATTATTTTTGTTCCCAAGATTTGGGATTGGATTTTTTAAAGATTTGAAAATCGGGGGAGACTGCCGATTTTCTGCTGTTTTTATGGAAATAATAGAGGTGAAATAATGACTTTTAAATCAGGTTTTGTAGCTATTTTAGGACGTCCTAATGTTGGGAAATCCACCTTTTTGAATCATGTTATGGGGCAAAAAATTGCCATCATGAGCGATAAGGCTCAGACCACTCGCAATAAAATTATGGGGATTTATACAACGGATAAGGAGCAGATTGTCTTTATCGACACGCCGGGAATCCACAAGCCTAAGACGGCTCTAGGCGATTTTATGGTGGAAGCAGCCTACAGCACCCTGCGTGAGGTGGATACCGTCCTCTTCATGGTGCCAGCTGATGAGCCGCGTGGCAAGGGCGATGACATGATTATCGAACGCCTGAAAGCGGCTAAGGTGCCAGTTATTTTGGTGGTTAATAAGATTGATAAAGTCCATCCGGATCAGCTTTTAGCGCAAATTGATGATTTCCGTCAGCAGATGGACTTCAAAGAAATCGTGCCGATTTCAGCCCTGCAGGGCAATAATGTTTCTCATCTTATTGACATCCTTAGTGAGAATCTGGAGGAAGGCTTCCAGTATTTCCCAGAAGACCAGATTACCGACCATCCGGAGCGCTTTCTGGTGTCAGAGATGATTCGTGAGAAAGTGTTGATGCTGACGCGGGAGGAAATTCCTCACTCAGTCGCTGTGGTTGTTGACAGCATGAAGCGAGACGAAGAGACGGACAAGGTCCATATCCGAGCGACTATCATGGTGGAGCGCGACAGCCAAAAAGGCATTATCATTGGTAAAGGCGGTTCCATGCTGAAGAAAATCGGATCCATGGCTCGGCGTGATATTGAGCTCATGCTGGGGGACAAGGTCTTCCTAGAAACCTGGGTCAAGGTCAAGAAAAACTGGCGGGACAAGAAGCTGGACTTGGCGGACTTTGGCTATAATAAGAAGGAATATTGAATCCCTAAGGAAGCTAGGAAAAATTATTTTTAAAATAGCAGTGAAAGAGAGCATAACAATTTGTTATCTCTTTTTACTACAAACTAGCAGCAAGATATAAAATTGTTGATATTACGTTATTTAATAGCTACTATCATTCCGTTAATCCGCAAATATTGTTCCGTTAATCCTCGTATTGTTCCGAACTATGGTATAATAGAGGGAGAAAGTGAGGAGTGCTCATGTATATGACAGTGAGGCAGGCAGCTGATCTCTGGGGTATTTCTGATCGTCGAGTTCGGTCTCTGTGCAGTCAGGGAAAGATTCCGGGTGCTGTCCAAGAAGGGCGTTTGTGGAGAATTCCCTCAGATGCCAGAAAACCAGCGGATGGTCGCTATAAAAAAGCAGAGAGCCTCTTGCCTTTGATTGATGAAAAGATGATGAAGTTATCAAAACTTCGCCCTTTGACGGATGGAGAGCTGGAGCGGCTGAATGAAGAGTTCACAGTCGAATATACTTATAATTCAAATGCCATTGAGGGCAATACTCTGACCTTGCGTGAGACAGATTTGGTCCTGCGTGGATTGACTATTGATCAAAAGCCTTTAAAAGATCATATGGAGGCAATCGGTCATCAGGAGGCTTTTCAGTATGTTCAAAGGCTTGTTGAGGAGAACCAGCCTTTGTCAGATCAGATGATAAAGGATATTCATTATCTAGTATTAGCGGATAAAAAAAATGACCGAGGCATTTATCGGAGAGTCCCGGTGCGCATCATGGGAGCAGCCAATGAACCGGCTCAGCCGTATATGATTGCTCCATTGATGGAGAAGATCCTAATGGACTATGCTGCAAGTCAGGAAAATATGGTGACCAAACTAGCTCAGTTTCATATTGCCTTTGAGAGTATCCATCCGTTTATTGACGGCAATGGCCGAACGGGGAGGCTCTTGGTGAATTTGGAGTTGATGAAGGCAGGCTATCCACCAATTGATATAAAATTTATGGACAGATTAGCTTATTACCAAGCATTTGATGACTTTCATTCAAAAGGAAGTTTATCGGCAATGGAGGATTTATTTGCCAAATATATCAATGAAAGATTGGATATGTATTTGGAGATTTTATCTCTTGGTGATGAAGCATAAGGAGAGCAGATTTATTTATGATTGATATAAATTTTGCCAATCCTGCTTTCTTTATCTCAGGTGGGAAAGAAGCCGAAACCATTCATGACTGGCACCGCAGGTTGGCACAGAAAAATGTTAGGTCTGAATACGCCTACTATCCTTACAAAGGGCATGCTTGGCTTTTTAGTGATGTGGATACGCATATTCAGCTGCTGTGCTATTTCTTTCAAAATGCTGCCTTTCCAGAGAAATTGAAAGGATTTTGATATGGACTATATTTCCTATATTCGCTCCAAGGTGGGGCATGATAAGGTTATTCTGAATTTTGCTGGTGGGATTCTGGCAGACGAGGAAGGTCGTGTGCTTCTGCAGTTGCGAGGCGATAAAAAAACATGGGCGATTCCTGGTGGAGCTATGGAGCTCGGGGAGACTTCTTTGCAAGCAGCCGTGCGCGAGTTTTACGAAGAGACAGGCGTTTCTGTTGAAGCCAAGCGCTTGCTGAATGTCTACACTAATTTTGATGAATCTTATCCTAATGGTGACAAAGTGCAGACGGTTGTCTTTCTGTATGAATTGCAGGCATTGGAGAATGTTGATATTTCCAATTTTCACAATGAGGAAACACTACGGTTAGGCTTTTTTTCTAAAGAAGAAATAGCAGAGCTGGAAAATGTATCGGATAAACACCGCCTGATGCTGGATGAGTATTTTTCGGACAGCTTTGCTATGGGGCTTTGATATTAAGAATAATAAGAAAGGAGCTTTATGCCTGAATTACCTGAAGTGGAAACGGTTCGGTGCGGTTTGGAGCGTCTGGTTGTTGGCAAGACGATTGGGCAGGTGCGGGTCCGCTATGCCAAGATGATTGGAACGGGAGTGGATAGCTTTATTCATGACTTGCCAGGTCAGACCATTGAAAGGATTGGCCGTCGGGGCAAGTATTTGCTCTTTTACCTGACGGGTGGAGTGCTGGTTTCCCATCTGCGAATGGAAGGCAAGTATCTTTTTTATCCTGATGAGGTGCCTGAGCGCAAGCATGCTCATGTCTTTTTCGAGACGACGGATGGTGGAACGCTTGTTTATGAGGATGTCCGCAAGTTTGGGACCATGGAGCTGTTGAGAAAGGACCAGCTGGAGGCTTATTTTGCTGCCAGAAAGCTTGGTCCTGAGCCGACAGAGGCGGACTTTCTTTTATCTCCTTTTGCAGCAGCTTTGAAGCGTTCCAAGAAGCCCATCAAACCCTATTTGCTGGAGCAGACCTTGGTTGTTGGGCTGGGCAATATCTATGTAGATGAGGCCCTTTGGCGGGCGCGGATTCATCCGGCAAGGCCAGCAGCTAGTCTGAAGCCTGCTGAGGCCAAGCGGCTGCGTGAGCAGATTATAGAAGTTTTGCAGCTTGGGATTGAAAAGAGAGGATCGACCATTCGGACCTATCGTAATGCTTTGGGTGAAGATGGCACGATGCAGGATTTTCTGCAGGTCTATGGAAAGACTGGTCAACCTTGTGCTAGATGCGGCAGCCCGATTGAGAAAATTAAGCTGGGCGGTCGAGGTACACATCTCTGTCCTCATTGCCAGAAAGCGAGGTAGCTGTTATGGTAAGAATTATCGGTATCACTGGCGGCATTGCCTCGGGTAAGTCAATAGTGACAGAGTTTTTGAGGCAGCAGGGCTACCAAGTCATTGATGCGGATCAAGTAGTACATGAGCTGCAGGAGCCGGGGGGACGGCTTTATCAAGCTCTTTTATCCGCTTTTGGCTCAGCTATCTTACGGGAAGATGGCCGCTTGGATCGGCCTAAGCTGGGAGCTATGATTTTTGGGAATCCTCAACTCTTGGAGCAATCCAGTCAAATACAAAATCAGATTATCCGCGAGGAACTGGCTGGCAGGAGAGATATGCTGGCAGAGACGGAAGACATCTTTTTTATGGATCTTCCCTTGCTGTTTGAGTTACAATATGAGGACTGGTCTGACCAAATCTGGCTGGTGGATGTGACAGAGGAAACTCAGCTCAGTCGTCTTATGTCTCGAAATGCTCTCAGTCAGGAAGAGGCAGAAAAACGCATAGCAGCTCAGCTATCTCTCCGAGAAAAACGAAAGAGGGCGGACGTGCTGATAGATAATAATGGCTCGCTAGAGGCTACTCGACAGCAGATTCGCGATGCTTTGCAGAAATTAGAAAGAAGATGATTTATCACGACACAAGTAAATTGGAAACATAACCTGAAAGTCGCTTGGTTTGGGAACTTCCTGACAGGTGCCAGCATTTCTCTGGTGACGCCTTTTATGCCACTCTTCGTGGAGCAGTTGGGTGCCAGAGGTCATGAGGTGGAGTATTACGCTGGGCTAGGGATTTCACTCTCTGCAATCTCAGCGGCGCTACTCTCTCCTGTCTGGGGAAGTCTGGCCGACCGATATGGCCGTAAGCCTATGATGATACGTGCAGCTACTGCCATGGTTTTCACTATGGGAGGTATTGCCTTTGTGCCCAATATTTTCTGGCTCTTACTCCTACGCTTTCTAAACGGTGTTTTCGCTGGTTATGTTCCCAACAGCACAGCTCTGATTGCCAGTCAGGCTCCCAAGGAAAAAACGGGTTATGCTCTGGGAACTCTCTCGACCGGTGTCGTTGCGGGTAATCTTATGGGGCCGTTTATTGGCGGTCTGATTGCGGAGATGTTCGGTATCCGCAATGTCTTTCTCCTGATTGGCGGCTTCTTTCTAGTGGCAGCCTTGATGACCTTTTATTTGATTCGGGAGGATTTTGTGCCAGTGACCCGACAAGAAGAGGTAGGCTTTAGGGAATTGCTGCGTCAACTCAGGTATCCTAGGATGCTGATTAATCTCTTTCTGACCAGCTTTGTTATCCAGTTTGCAGCTCAATCCATCAGTCCTATCCTTGCCCTCTATGTCAGAGAGCTGGGGCAAAAGGACAATCTGATCTTTGTTTCGGGTCTCATCGTATCTAGCATGGGACTTTCCAGCATGATGAGCTCCAGTATTCTGGGGCGGTTAGGAGACCGTATCGGCAATCACAGGCTTCTGGTGCTGGCTCAGTTCTATTCAATCCTGATTTATCTGCTCTGTGCCAATGCTGACTCCCCTATGCAGCTGGGCTTTTATCGCTTTTTATTTGGCCTAGGAACAGGGGCGCTGATACCGGGTGTCAATGCCCTGCTAAGCAAGATAACACCCAAGTTTGGAATCTCTAGGATTTTCAGCTATAATCAGATTTTCTTTTATCTGGGTGGAGTGGTCGGCCCTATGTCTGGATCGTTCATTGCGGCAGCCTATGGCTATCATTCAGTCTTTTACGCAACAGCAGGGCTGGTTGCCGTTAGTATGCTGGCCAATCTCTTTAGTTTTCGAAATTTATTTAAAAAGAAGGATATCTAGTGCGCGTTAAAATAAATTTAAAATGTTCCAGCTGCGGTAGTCAGAACTATCTGACCAGCAAAAATACTAAAACTCATCCGGAAAAAATTGAGGTCTTAAAGTATTGTCCTAAGGAAAGAAAAGTTACTTTACATCTTGAATCCAAGTAGATTTTATGATAAAATAGATAGGATTTTAAGGAGTTTTTATTTATGTACAACCTATTATTAACCATTTTAGTCATTTTATCAGCTATTATTGTCATTGCAATTTTTATGCAGCCAACCAAAAATCAGTCCAGCAACGTCTTTGATGCCAGTGCCAACGATTTGTTTGAACGTCCTAAGGCACGCGGTTTTGAAGCTGTGATGCAGCGTATGACGGGAATCATGATTTTCTTCTGGCTACTGATTGCATTGGTATTAGCAGTATTATCAAGTAAATAAAATGGGCTCTGACTTCGTCTTGGCCTATTTTTTAAGTTTTAAAGAGATTTAGAAGAGATGAAGAAAGAACTCATCAAAAGAAGAGGAATATGAAATCAGAAATTATTGAATATTTAAAAGACAGGCAGCAAGCTAGCGTAGATGAGCTGGCGGCTGCTTTGGGGAAAGAGTCTTCCAAGGACTTTAGTAGCTTGGTCAAGACCATCTCCCAGATGGAAAGAAAGCATCGGATTCGCTTTGATGACAAGGGGCGGATTGAGCTTTATGAGAAGAAAAAGCAGGAGCGTCTGACGCTCAAAGGTGTTTTTCATGCCCACAAGAATGGCTTTGGCTTTGTCACCTTGAATGAGGAAGAGGATGACCTCTTTGTCGGCCGTAATGATGTCAATCATGCCATTGATGGCGATACAGTGGAAGTAGTCATTACCAAGGTTGCAGACCGTATCAAGGGAACGTCAGCTGAGGCTAAGGTTATCGATATTTTGGAGCACAGCCTGACATCAGCAGTTGGTCAGCTGGTTCTGGATGAGGAAAAGCCCAAGTACGCGGGCTATATCCGCTCGAAAAACCAGAAAATCCGCCAGTCTATTTATGTCAAAAAACCAGCCATGGTTTTAGATGGCACAGAGGTGCTCAAGGTCGCTATTGACAAATATCCAACTAAGAAACACGATTTCTTTGTGGCCAGTCTGGTCGATGTAGTCGGTCATGTCAACGATCCAGGTATTGATGTGTTAGAAGTGCTGGAGTCGATGGACATTGTCTCCGAATTTTCAGAAAAGGTTTTGGAAGAGGCCGAGCGAGTTCCGGATGCACCGACAGAGAGTGATTTGGCAAGGCGTTTGGACCTGCGTGAAGAGATTATCTTCACCATTGATGGAGCGGATGCCAAAGACTTGGACGATGCTGTTCATATCAAGCGCCTGAAAAATGGCAACTTTGAGCTAGGCGTCCATATCGCAGATGTGTCCTACTATGTCAAAGAAGGCTCTGAGCTGGACAAGGAAGCCCTCAATCGGGCGACCTCTGTCTATGTGACCGACCGCGTGGTGCCTATGCTGCCGGAGCGGCTGTCCAACGGAATCTGCTCCCTCAATCCCAATGTGGACCGGCTGACCCAGTCGGCTATCATGGAGATTGATGCCAAGGGACGCGTGGTCAAGCATACCATCACCCAGACTGTTATCAAGACGACCTTCCGCATGACCTACAGCGATGTCAACGACATCATCGCAGGAGATCAGGAAAAAGCTGAGCAGTTCAAGGCCATTGTGCCTAGTATTGACAGCATGGTGCGTTTGCATGAGATCCTGGAAAGCATGCGTTTTAAACGGGGTGCGCTTAACTTTGATACCAATGAAGCCAAAATCATGGTCAACAAGGAAGGTCGACCGGTGGATATTGTCCTGCGCCAGCGTGGGATTGCCGAGCGCATGATTGAGTCCTTTATGCTGGTGGCAAATGAGACGGTGGCTGAGCATTTTGCTAAGCTAAATCTGCCCTTCATCTATCGGATCCATGAGGAGCCTAAGGCGGAGAAGGTGCAGAAGTTTATCGATTACGCTTCTAGCTTTGGGATTCGGATATACGGGACGGCTAGCTCTATGAGTCAGCAGGCTCTGCAGGATATTATGGAGGCGGTCAAAGACCAGCCTTATGAGGATGTCCTATCCATGATGCTTTTGCGCTCCATGCAGCAGGCTCGCTACTCTGAGCACAATCACGGCCACTATGGTCTGGCAGCGGAGTTTTATACGCATTTCACCAGTCCTATTCGCCGCTATCCGGACCTTCTGGTTCATCGGATGGTGCGGGATTATGGCAAATCTAAGGAAATAGCAGAGCATTTTGAGCAAGTGATTCCAGAGATTGCTAGTCAGTCTTCCAGCCGAGAGCGTCGGGCTATCGAAGCCGAGCGTGAAGTCGAAGCCATGAAAAAAGCTGAGTACATGGAAGAATTTGTTGGAGAAGAGTTTGACGGCGTAGTTTCAGGCGTCGTGAAGTTCGGACTCTTTGTTGAGTTGCCCAATACGGTCGAAGGCTTGATTCATGTCACCAACCTGCCAGAGTTTTACAGCTACAATGAGCGGACGATGACACTGAAAGGAGAAAAGTCCGGTGTGGTCTTCAAGGTCGGTCAGCAGATTCGCATCAAGCTGGTTCGAGCGGATAAGGCTACGGGTGAGATTGACTTTGAATACCTGCCAAGTGAATATGACCTGATAGAAAAGACCAGTAAGACTGGCAGAGGTAAGTCGGGCAGAAAGAGACGTCGTGAGGATGACAAGCGCAGCCATTCTTCCAAAGAAAAAGGCTACAGAGATAAGAAAGATAAGAAGCCCAAGAAAGGCAAGAGCCAGAAGGCATTTTACAAGGAATTAGTCAAGAAAGGAGCCAAGCATGGCAAAGGGAGAAGGAAAGGTCGTCGCGCAAAATAAAAAGGCCAGACACGACTACACCATCGTAGATACCATCGAGGCTGGCATGGTGCTGACCGGTACGGAAATCAAGAGCGTCCGTGTTGCCCGTATCAATCTAAAAGACGGCTTTGCCCAAATCAAGAACGGTGAGGCCTGGCTCAGTAATGTCCATATCGCGCCTTATGAAGAGGGCAATATCTGGAACCAAGAGCCTGAGCGCCGCAGAAAGCTGCTGCTGCATAAGAAGCAGATCCAAAAGCTGGAGCAGGAGACCAAGGGAACTGGTATGACGCTGGTGCCGCTCAAGGTCTATCTCAAGGACGGCTATGCCAAGCTCCTCTTGGGCTTAGCCAAAGGGAAGCACGACTATGACAAGCGCGAGTCCATCAAACGCCGCGAGCAAAACCGCGACATCGCAAGACAAATGAAGAACTTTAATACAAGATGAAAGACTGGGTGACCGGTCTTTTTTTATTTTAAGGAGCAAGTTTTCCAATTATTCGATTGTCTTCGATGACTTTTCTAATTTTAAAAAAAGAAGTGAGCATAATAGTTGATAAGTAAGCATTTAGATGATACACTTGTTCTTTTATCAGATACAAGTTTATAAAAAGGAGTTTCTATGGATACAAAATTCTCAGTGGCTTTGCATATCTTGACAATGATTAGTGAGAGTAGGGAGACTTTGAGTTCGCAAAACTTAGCGACGAGTGTAGGAACTAATTCTAGCTATATCCGAAAAGTCATTACCTTGTTGAAAAATGCAGGTTTAATTATTTCTCATCAAGGTAAATCGGGCTACCAACTCGGCAAATCTCCTAAGAAGATGAGTTTACTTGAGATTTATTATGCGACACAAGAAGTTAAGCACATTAGTTTGTTTCAAATGCATCAGAACGCTAATCAAGAATGTCCTGTCGGACAAAATATTCAAGAAGCGGTCTCGCCAATTTTCGCTAGCACAGAAGCTCAGCTAGAAAAGGCACTAAGTCATCAAACATTAGATGATGTCATCAATAATTTATATAAAACAGCTAATCAAGTTCGAAACTGACTTGTAAAATCTTAGTTTTAAAAACAAAAATACAGTCTTGCACTTGATGCAAAGAAGATAAAGGATAGAAAAGAGATTATAATGAAAGCAGCACTACATACAAAATACGACAAAAAGAACATCAACCTTACGATAACAGAAATAGCAAAGCCTATCATTACAGATAATCAAGTTTTGGTTAAGGTCACTGCAGCGGGAGTCAATCCTTTGGACAATATGATTTCCCGAGGAGAAGTTAAGATGATCGTTCCTTACAAATTGCCGCAAACAGCTGGAAATGAAGTTGTTGGAGTTGTTGAAGAACTTGGAAGCCGTGTCAGCAACTTCAAGCTTGGCGACCGTGTTTTTACTCGCCTCCCACTTGATCATATCGGAGCTTTTGCAGAATATGTTGCCGTAGATAGTGAAGCCTTGGCAAAAGTCCCAGAATATTTGACAGACATAGAGGCGGCTGCGGTGCCTTTGACAGCTTTGACTATTATGCAAGCCCTTGAGCTTATGGGAGCTCAAGCTGGTAAAACAATCTTCATCTCTGGAGGTACAGGTGGTGTTGGTGGCATGGCGATTCCTATTGCTAAAGCAAAAGGCTTGAAGGTCATCACGAATGGTGCTGCTGCTAACGCTGAGCGTGTCTTGAACCTAGGGGCAGATCGCTTTATTGATTACAAGACGGAGGATTATACAAAAGCTGTCAGCGATGTGGACTATGTTTTGGATACACTTGGTGGTGCTGAAACAGAGAAGCAAATGTCTATCATGAAAAAAGGCGGACATTTGGTTTCTCTTCGAGCGATGCCAAATGGTGCTTTTGCTAAACGCATGAACTTGCCAAAATGGAAACAAATCTTGCTAGGACTTGCTGGTCGTAAGTTTGATAAGATGGCTGAGAAGTATGGTGTTCATTATCATTTTATCTTTGTTGAAAGTAATGGTGCCCAATTACAAGAAGTGGCAGATATTTTCAGTAATCTTGAAATCAAACCATCTATTGATACAGTTTACACGTTTGATGAGGTGAATGCTGCTCTCGATAAGGTTGCGAATGGACGTTCACGTGGGAAAACAGTTCTCAGCTTTGAATAATTAGAAAGAAGTTTATGTCTTACATTACAACAAAAAATCAATACATTACTGTTGCTGGCAATCAAATTGCCTATCGTGAACTTAGCAAGGGTAAGTCTGACTTTCCGCTTGTTATGTTAGTTCACTTGGCTGCGACCTTGGACAATTGGGATCCAAAACTTTTAGATTTGATTGCGAAAGAGCATCATGTCCTTGTCTTAGACCTACCAGGTGTTGGGGCAAGTCAGGGAAAAGTTGCAACGACTATCCCAGGCATGGCAGAGCAAACCATTGCCATTATAAGTGATTTAGGTTACAATCGTATCAACCTTTTAGGACTGTCTATGGGCGGTATGATTGCTCAAGAAATAGTTCGTATGGATTCTGATTTGGTTAATTCTCTTATTTTGGCAGGAACTGGTCCTCGAGGTGGATTTGAAATGGATAAGGTTACCGGAAAAACATTCAAATATATGTTTAAAGCTGCCCTTGAGCGTATTGACCCAAAACGCTATATTTTTTACAATCATGATGAGCAAGGTAAAGTAGAAGCTTTGAAAGTTTTAGATCGTATGGGCGCGCGGACTGAGCAATTTAAGGACAAAGACATGAAAATTTCTGGTTTCTTAACGCAGCTCAAGGCAATCAAGGCTTGGGGCCAAGCTCCACAAGACGATCTGAAATATATCAATCAACCAACCTTAATTGTGAATGGTGATAAGGATATGCAAGTCCCAACAGAAAATTCTTATGCTATGCATGAAAAGGTAGAAGGCAGCAAACTTCTTATCTATCCAAATGCTGGACATGGTTCTATTTTCCAATATGCGGATGAATTCTCAAAGGAATTATTGAGGTTTTTGGTAGCATAAAATAGTTAAAATGCTAGGGTTAAAAAAGGGACATAGCAACTTTAATACAATATGAAAGACTGGGCGACCGGTCTTTTTTAGTATGCAACTCTGACTTTTGATTTATGCTATAATAGAAAGGATGAGGTTTGAGGATGACCACTTTTGGTGAATGATTGATGAAAAAAAGTGGAATGACTCCGAGGACTATCAAAATAAATGGCTAGATGAATTAAAAACTGGTGGTAAGCAAATGAAACTCAATAAAAAATTTTTCATATTTCTTGGAGGACTTCTTCTGACTTTAGTAGTTCTTTTCGCTTTTTTAGTAAGTGGGAGAAAAAAAGATAATATAGGAGAACCTGATAGCGATTATATTATTGAAGATATAAAGGTCTTTGATGATAATAAGTTTGTATTCGCTTCTAACAAAAGAAATGTGGGATATGGAGAATCTTTTCGATACAGTCAAAATTATATAGTAGATTTTTCAAGCTATGATCTTTTTGTAGATAGCGATGCTACCTCACCTAAAGTTGGCAAAGAGGAGTATTTCAAGATAAAGATTTATGATTTACATAATCCGTCTAATTTAGCTAGTAAAGAAGTGAATCTTTATGATTTGATGGGGAAAGAAAATACTTATCGGGTAGCACAGTACTATGATCCATTCACAAGGAATGGAAAAGACTATTTGCCGATCTGGATGAGTTCATATGAAAAAGGCAAGGCGGAAAAAAATAAATACGTTATTTTTTCACTAGATACAGGTAAAATTGAAAAGGAGATGTCTGAAAAAGAAATCAGCCAGCTTTTGGAGCAAAAGGAAACTAAGGTTTATTCAAAAGAAACTTTATACGAATCTATGGATTGGGGTAGAGGTGGAATAGGAGAACAGATTGACAATGAATTATTAAAGTACGGTATAAAGGATGTTACAGGATACTTAGTGCAATCATTTGATAAAGATGATTCTGTAGATGTTTCAGGGACCAACTTCTCCAAGCTATATCCAGAAATTTCAAAAAACATGAAAGAAATGAATAAAATCTATTTCCGTCCAGAGCAATACAATGAGGAGGAATGGTTTAATGATTTAATTCATTGGTTTGCGCCCGAAGGTCAGGAAGTGATGGAACTTTATGCTACAGATGAAACAACTGGAGAGAAAACACAGATTCGATCTTTTAATGATTTCAAGCAGTGGGTTGAAGCCCATCCACAAAAAGAAAACTAGAGTCTACAGGGAAAACGATAAAACTACTGACAAATAACTTTTACGACAAGCGCGAATCCGTCAAACTCCGCGAGAAAAATCGAGATATGGCCAGACAATGGAAAGGATGAGGTTTTAGGATGAATTTATTTGTAAAAAGCAGATCTTTTAAGACAAACTATATACTGGATTAAGGAGCAGAAGATGAAAAAGACAAATAAAAAATGGTTGAACCGATTACTGTTGTTTGTATCTGTTCTCGGATTGATAGGGGGAAGTTTATTCCTCTATCAATGGTATCTGTCGGAGAAATATACAGGTTACCAGTATTACACTGGTAAAGCGAAAATTGACTCTTATCAAATTATTGCGGATGGCAAAGGAGCCATAGTACATTGGGATATAGACCAGTCAGAGGAAACAGAATTGCGCAAGTATAATAAGCAATTATTCACTGAATGGCGCAATCCCACATCTCAAAACTATATTCTCAGGGATAATATGAAATTACCAAAGCACCCTTCGGATATCCATGAATCGATTGGGAAGGATGCCTATTGGACTTTATCAATTTACAAGGTAGAAGGGAATAAACTAAAAGAAGAGCCTGAAATTGACTTACTGGCTACAGTGGACGAATATAAAAAAGGTTATATTTCGAATGATATTGGTCCGGTATACTCATACAAAGGAAAAGATTTGCTGGCGCTTTACATTAGACCCTTGGAAAACCATGAGAAAAAGAAAAAAGTATTTTTAAATCTCCAAACAAGAAAAATTGAAGAAGTGAAAGCTATTGAAAATATACAGTTTCCCTATTCTACTATAAAACTTAGTAATTTATCTGACTTTGGAATAAAAAGTGATGTATTTGGGTTCCATTTTACAATCAAACTAGAGGAAATGGTAGGTACACCTATTAGCAAAGATAAAAATGCTATGAACATATTAGAGAAAGAGAATTCTCAAGTTGTCATTTTGACAAATGAAAATAGTTTTGATAACGTTGATAGAATTGCATCAGTTTATTCAAAGTTTTTGCCAAACGATTATAATCTTTATAGAGACTCTAAGATACCCAAAGAATTGTCTACCGATGGTCAAGATCATGCGTTCAGTTCCAAAGAAGAGTTTGATAAATACTTTGATGTTGAAAAAGTTAAAAATCTTTATCATCTGAATGATTAGAATGTTGGTAGACGGTTTATTTTCTATCTTCGGCAGTATATTATCTGAAGGAGCATACTTTGATTTTGGTTACTGAGCGCGGACCGATAAGGGAAACAGTGATATATTTTTTCTTGATGTTCTCATATTTTTTGAATTGAACGATCAAAGATATGCTGTTGGTTGCAGTATTAGGCTTCTTTGGCTACAAGTAAGTTAAGAAGAAAAAAGAAGAATAGTAGACTTCCTATGTGAGAAAGAACTGACTGATTGACCAGTTCTTTCTTTTTGCAGGGAAGGCCGTTCAATTTAACACTTGTCAAGTTTGTGCTTTTCGAGTATGATAAAGACAGTTAGATTATTCGGAGCTTGGCTTTAAGAGAAAGGATTTTTTATGATAGAAGAATTGCTAGCCTATAAACGCATGCCGTTGTGGACGGCTGAGACCATGCCAGAAGCGGTAAAGAGAAAGCACAATACCAAAGAGGGAACTTGGGGCAAAATTACTGTTCTCAAGGGACGCCTTAAGTTTGTCGAGATGTCAGAGGAGGGTGAGGAGCTGGCTGAGCACATCTTTGAGGCTGGTCAGGACAATCCTTTTGCCCAACCCCAAGCTTGGCATCGGGTCGAAGCCTTGACGGATGACCTAGAGTGGTATTTGGAGTTTTACTGTCGGCCTGAGGATTATTTCCCAAAGAAATACGGCAGCAATCCAGTGCACTCAGAGGTTTTGGAAGCCATGCAGACAGTCCGACCAGGGCGGGCGCTTGATTTGGGCTGTGGTCAAGGTCGTAATGCTCTTTTTCTGGCCAAGCAAGGTTTTGAAGTGACGGCTGTAGATCAGAATGAGCTGGCACTGGAGATCTTACGGAGCATTGTGGAGCAGGAGGATTTAGATCTGCTAGTGGGTAGCTACGACATCAACTCAGCTAGTCTGACTCAGACTTATGATTTGATTGTTTCAACCGTTGTCCTGATGTTTCTGCAGGCGGAGCGGATTTCGGATATTATCCGTAATATGCAAGAGCATACAGCGCTTGGTGGCTACAATCTCATCGTCTGTGCTATGGATACAGAAGACTTCCCATGCTCTGTTCCCTTTCCTTTTACTTTTAAGGAAGGCGAGCTTGCCGAGTATTACAAGGACTGGGAGCTGGTTAAGTACAATGAAAATCCTGGTCACCTCCATCGCCGTGATGAAAACGGCAATCGAATTCAGCTGCGCTTTGCGACTATGCTGGCTAAAAAGGTTCAGTAGAAGACAGTAAAACAGAAGTTGATTTTTGAAAATTTAGCTTTACCAACTTATTTTGAGGTTCTGGTTTAAAAGGTCTGGGAGACAATTTAAATTGTCTCAGCCTCAATATTTTTTGAACAGAATAAAGCTAGACTGAGGCATTTTTGTCTCAGTCTTTTTTTATTTTAGTAAAAAACTTTAGAAATATTTTAGAATTTCTTTAGAAATATCTGAAGTTTGGAGGCTATACTAGAAAGTGCAAGGAGGAGAGAAAAGAGCTGGAAGCAACAGGACAGCTGATAGAAACTTTAGTTTTTCTTTAAGTGTGACTCTAGATCAGATCACTTTTAAAAGCAGACTGAAAGACCTTATTTTCTCCTCTTGCGGCAAATTTTTCCAGACCTTCAGTTTTCTGTTGACGAGGAAAAAAGAATATGTTAAAGTAAATGAGTAAAATAAAAAAGTCAATTATATTTTACTTAATATACAAGGAGGAACTCATGAAGAAAAGAACGAAAATCATTCTAACTTCTACGTTGACTGTGACCGGCCTAATCTTGGCTGCCGGTGGCTACTGGGCTTATAAGACCTTTGTCCCTCAGGAGACACCGATTGATAAGAATGCCACAGTGAGGACCAATTACTATCAAGCCATCAATAAAAAATGGCTGGAAAAGGCAGAGATCCCTAGCGACCAGCCGTCTAACGGTGTGTTTTATGAACTGAACGAGCAGGTCAAGGATAAGATGAAGGCGGATGTCAAAAATCTAGTCTCTGGTAAAGAAGAGTCAACGATTGAAGGCATGCCTGAGTTTATCAAATACTACCAGCAAGCTACGGACTTCAAGCAGCGGGAAAAGGATGGTCTAGCCCCTCTCAAGTCCTATCTCAAGGAAATTGAAGACTTGTCCGATCTAAAGGACCTAGCTAGCAAGGCTGTTGACTGGGAAAAACGCGGTTTGGCTCTGCCGTTTACCTTTGAAATCAGTTCTAACCTAGAAAATACTAATCAGAAACAAGTGAATCTGTCCAGTCCAAGTCTTATGCTGCCGGATAAGAGCTATTATGAAGATGAAGGTGCTAAGAAAAGGATGATGGATCCGCTGGAAAAAGCATTCAAAGAAGCCTTTCAAAAGCTAGGCTATAGTGAAAAAGAGAGCGAAAAGATTGTCAAAGAAGCTTTAGAATTTGATGGAGAACTGGCCAAGTATGCCCAAAGTAATGAAGAAACTTCGGAAATTAAAAATCTTCACCATCCTAAGACGGCAGAAGACATCAATGCCTACTCTGATACCTTTAAGTTTCACGATATTATCAATGACTATCTAGGCCAGGAATCTGGTGATGTCAATGTACCTAACCCTAAGTATTATGAAAATTTTGCCAAGGTAGTTAATGACAAGAACTTTGGCAAGCTCAAATCTTGGATGCTTGTGAAGCAGGCGGCATCAGCATCTAGTTTTCTAACCGATGACTATCGGCTGATTTTTGCAGAGTACCAAAAATCCTTGCAAGGTACTAAGGAAGCAACTTCAAAAGAAGATGCAGCATACGATCTGACAACAGGAACTTTTTCAGATGTCTTTAGTCTTTACTACGGTCGCAAATATTTCGGTGAGGAAGCCAAGCAAGAAGTGACCCAAATGGTCAAGGATATCAAGGAAGTTTATCGGGAACGCATGCTGAAAAACGAATGGCTGTCAGAAGAAACCAAGCAGAAGGCAGTCAAGAAGCTGGATACTATGAAACTCTATATCGGCTATCCTGAAAAAGTTCGCGAAGTGACTAAGGCTTTGAAAGTAGACGATAAGAAATCCTTCTTTGAGAATGCAATTGCTTTGAGTCAGGCAAAACATCAATATGATGTTGAACACTTCTCTGAGCCAGTAGACAAGGACGAGTGGCTGATGCCTTCCTACGATATCAACGCTTACTACTCACAGGAAAATAACAGTATCAACTTCCCAGCCGCAATCCTGCAGAATCCATTCTTTGATGTTAAGCAAGAGATGGAAAAGAACTACGGCGGTATCGGTATGGTTATCGGTCACGAGATTACTCACGCCTTCGACTCAAATGGTGCAAACTTTGATGAAGAGGGGAATTTGAATAATTGGTGGACAGAAGCAGATAAGAAAGCTTTTGACAAGAAAATTGAAGCAGTTACCAAGCAGTGGGATGGTATTGAAATCTACGGCGGCAAGGTCAACGGCAAGCTTACGGTAACAGAAAATGTAGCCGATGCGGGTGGACTTTCAGCTACTCTAGAAGTTGTTAAAAAGAAATATCCAGATGCAGACTTGAAGAATTACTTTGAAAACTATGCCAATATCTGGAGAAGCAAGGCCAGTCTGCAATTCAACCAACTTCTCCTGAAGGTAGATGTTCATGCTCCGTCCGAATTGCGGGTCAACCAGCAACTCAAAAATGTAGAGGCCTTCTATGAAACCTATCCAGAAATCAAAGAAGGTGATGCCATGTATCTGGCTCCAGATAAGCGGGTCAGCGTATGGTAAGATTGATTGTCTAGAGAAGACAGTAAAATAATCTAAGCTATGAAGCACAACCAGTTTGGTAATAGGAGAGAAGTTCGTTCTTTTTCTTCTATCCATTCTTTCCTGCGATACTTGCGCGGCTGCGGGTTGTGCCTCCGCAGCCACGTGTCTTTAAAGTCAGATATTATCTGGCTTTTTTCTATTTTAAAATAAATTATTTATCTAGTAAATCTTACACGTCAAAAAAATTGTAATCGCTTGCAAAACCTGGGGTAAAAGGCTATACTGAATATAGTATTTAATTTTGTAATTTTTTACAAAAAAACAAAGGAGATATTTTTATGAAAAAAATATTGTTTCGTTCCTTGTTAGCTCTTTCGACCATTTTCCTCTTTCCTTTCCAAGTGGTCGAAGCCTGCACAGGATTTATCGTCGGGAAAGACCTGACGGCAGACGGCACAACGCTTTACGGTCGTACAGAGGACTTGGAGCCAAATCACAATAAGGTCTTTCTGGTTCATCCGAGAAAGACCAATGCGAGTGGTGCCAAGCTGGTCGATGAAACCAACAACTTTGAATGGACCCTACCGGCAGAAAGCTACAAGTATACCTCGGTATCAGATGTGACCCCATCCCAAGGTATTTTTGACGAGGTAGGCTTCAATGAGTACGGTGTTTCTATTTCTGCGACTGTTTCTGCCAAGGCTAATGATGCCATCCAAAAAGTGGATCCTTATGTAGCAAATGGTTTGGCAGAGTCTATCCTGACAACTGTCGTTCTTCCCCACGTTCAGACTGCCCGTCAGGGTGTGGAGCTGATGGCGCAGATCGTCAGAGAGCAGGGAGCAGCAGAGGGGAATATTATCACTATTGCTGACAAGACTGGTGTCTGGTATATGGAAATCCTATCTGGCCACCAATATGTTGCTATTAAATTCCCAGATGACAAGTATGCAGTCTTTCCTAATACTTTCTTCTTGGGCAGTGTTGACTTTGACGATACAGAAAATGTCATTGCCTCAAAGGGTGTTCAGGATGTAGCCAAGCAAGCTAACTCTTATAAAGAAATTGACGGCAAATTCCACATTTCTCAGTCCTACAATCCACCGATGGCAGAGGCAGATCGTTCGCGCGCCTGGGCAGGTATCACCAGTCTAGATCCAAATGCGGCCGTTTCTTATAACGACTCTTACTTTGACCTCATGCACTCCACAGACAGAAAGATCAGTGTAGCAGATGTCATGGCTATGCAGCGCAATCGCTTTGAGGGTACTCAGTTCAAACCGCTGGACCAAATGGAGCTAGATGGTAAGGGGCTGCCACAACGCGGTACGACAGACCCTGTTTACAAATATCCGTTGGGCAACCCAAATGTCATGGAAGCTCATATTTTCCAGCTCAAAGACGGCGTTCCAGCCAATATGGGCGGAGGCACTATGTGGCTGGCGGTAGGCAGTCCGCGCTTCTCACCTTACCTGCCTTATAATGGGAATATCACGGATACTTACGATGCTTATAAGGTCAACACAACTAGCTACAGTCCAGACTCTTGGTACTGGGTAGCATCTCATATCTACGATATGGCGGCCAAGCATCAGGACCTCTTTGGAACTTCTGTCCAAGATAAGTGGAAGGCTTTGGAAACCCGATTTATTGAGGAGCAAAATGCTCTAGATGCAGCCAATGCAGCTCTTCCAGACTCTTCAGCCAAAGTCACAGAGGAAACACAGGCTCGAGCAGCGCAAGTCTTTAAGGAAATGAAAGAGCTAGAAGCTGAAATGGAAGCTAAAATCAAGGAAGCAACAAAAACAACTCCATCTAGCTCCAGCAAAGATTCTAGCAGCTCTTCATCAACTCAAAACTCGTCAAGTTCTTCCTCTTCAGCAACTTCTAGCAGTTCGGATACACGGACGGAAGTCAATGTAGAAGATGACAGCTTGGTAGATGTCACAACTGGCATTCGCTTGAAAAATGCTGACTTGGTCAAGGCTGGTCTTCAGCTGTCAGTGAAAAAACTGGAAAGCAAGATTCAGCCGACAGATACCTATGACATTAGCTTGACCGATCCGAATGGTCAGCCGGTGCATCAGGTCAGTCCAACACTTGTGACGATTCCAGTTCGCAAAGACTTGCCAGTAGATGCCGTCTATGCTCTGGATGAAAATGGCAAACAAGTTGAGAAATTTGATGTAACGGTTAATCAAAACCAGACTATCAGCTTCACGACCAATCATTTCTCTGTTTACCAAGTGCAGTATCGAAATGAGCAGTCCGTCAAGGCCAAGAAAAAAGACCTACCATCAACAGGTGAGCAAGTCACCATCATGGGCCTTGCAGGTTTAATTATCCTAGCAGGAGTCTTCTTCCTTTTGAAGAAAACAAAGAAAAACTAATCTAAAATAAAAAGAAGGCCGAGCAATATGTTCGGCCTTTCTTGGTGAAAAAAACGACTCTTGTCCAGGCTATCCTTCAAGCTAGAGCCTTTATCTTAAATAATCATAGTTATAAGTAGTCAAAATTATGTCAGTGAGTTCTTCAGGTTCTTCTTGAGCTCCGCCGGCTATCCAAAGAGAAATAATCCCCTCAACACTGGATAGGAAGATTTCCAAGGCGTATTTCTGAGGGATGTGAAAGTTTTCCTCTAAAAAACGCTGGGTAGCAGCCTTTTGCTTATCACTCAGAATGATACTGGTTATGTACTCCCGAATAGCCTCCCGAAAGTCAATATAATGGCTCTTGGTCAAGGCATTGATAAGACGTTCATTAGCGCGCAATATATGAAATTTTGCTATCATTAACTTTTTGGGATATTCATTCTCCGCTTCAAACATGCTATAACTAGAAAGTTGGGAAATAATGTCGTTTTTGAGACTATCAACCATCTGATATTTATCTTGGTAGTGGAGGTAGAAGGTGCCGCGGTTAATCCCAGCCCGCTTGCAGAGCTTGCTGATGGAAATATTATCAAACCTTTCCTCTGATAGTAGCTGAATCAAGGCTTCTTTGATGTCTTCCTTAGTGCTAGTTTTTCGTTTCTGGACCATTTTTCTTCCTTTTTGCTTAAATCAACACTTTGTTGATTTTTGGTTATTGATTTTTGTCTAAGCTCATTATATAATATCTGTGATTTAGAATCAACACCTTGTTGATTTAAGGAAACGAGTTTTGAAAAGGAGAGATGATGACATGGCTTATATTGAAATGAAACATAGTTTTAAACGTTATCAGGTAGGTGACACGGAGATTGTCGCCAATCATGATATTTCTTTTGAGATTGAAAAGGGGGAACTGGTCATTATCCTGGGTGCTTCTGGTGCTGGTAAGTCTACGGTGCTCAATATCCTCGGAGGTATGGATACCAATGATGAGGGAGATATCCTGATAGACGGCCAGAATATTGCTGACTACAATTCCCACCAGCTGACAGACTATCGGCGCAATGATGTGGGCTTCGTCTTTCAGTTTTACAATTTGGTGCCCAATCTGACGGCCAAGGAAAATGTCGAATTGGCTTCTGAAATCGTCAAGGATGCTCAAGACCCAGTAGCGGCTTTGACCGCAGTGGGACTGGAAAAACGCCTCAATAATTTTCCAGCCCAGCTATCAGGAGGGGAGCAGCAGCGGGTGTCTATCGCTCGGGCTGTGGCTAAGAATCCCAAGATTTTGCTCTGCGATGAGCCGACAGGAGCTTTGGACTACAATACTGGAAAGCAAGTGCTGCAAATCTTACAGGACATGTCCCGCAATCAAGGGGCGACGGTGATTATCGTGACCCACAATGCTGCCTTGGCTCCCATTGCTGACAGGGTTATCCGCATGCACGATGCGAGAGTCAAGAGTGTTACAGTCAATGAACAACCACAGGATATAAGTACATTGGAGTATTGATATGAAGAGAAAGATTTATTGGAAAGATATTCTGCGCTCCTTCACTAGCTCTAAAGGACGTTTCCTATCTATTTTAATCCTCATGATGCTGGGCTCTTTAGCTCTCGTGGGGCTTAAGGTCGCTCCACCCAATATGCGCAGAACAGCAACAGATTATTTGAAAGAGCAACGAACCATGGACTTGGCTGTTATGGCGGACTATGGTTTGGATGCGGAAGATCAGAAAGAGCTGGAAGCTATTAAGGGAGCTGATGTCGAGTTTGGCTATCTGACAGATGTCACCGTAGACGAGGAGGCCCTACGAGTATTCTCGGATACTACGGATATTTCAAACTTTCAAGTGACCTCCGGTCGTCTTCCCAAGAATGCGCAAGAAATTGCCCTGGCTAGCTTTTGGTCTAGAAAATATAAACTTGGTCAGGTGATTGATCTGACCGAGAAAGCAGGCAGTCGGTCAGTTCTGAAAAATAAGACTTATAAGATTGTGGGTTTTGTCAACTCAGCAGAGCTCTGGTCTGATAGAAATCTGGGTAATGCGACTAGTGGCAGCGGGGCTTTATCAGCCTATGCTGTAGTCAGCCCCAAGGCCTTTGATACAGATGTTTACAGTATTGCCCGCCTGCGCTATCATGATTTAGAAAAGCTGGCTCCCTTCTCTGAAAGCTATCAGGAGCATTTGGAGCAGCACCAGACTGCTTTGGACAAGAGCCTTGAAGATAACGGAGCGACCCGGTTTAAGCGATTAGAGACGGATGCCAAAAGCACCATTCAGAAGGGCCAAGATAAGATTACTCAGGCTGAGAGTGAGCTGACCCAAGGTAAAAAACAGTTAGAGCAAGCTCAGAGTCAGCTAGACCAGCAAAAAAGCCAGCTAGCGGCAGCTCAATCCGCCTCTATCCTAGCTCCCGATCAGCTCAGCCAAAGCCAGCAGCAAATTCAGAAAGCTGAGTCCCAGCTCAATCAGAAAAAAGCAGAGCTAGCTCAGGCAGAGAAAGACTTATCAGCTAGCAAGGACAAGCTAGCTGACGCTAAGGCAGACCTGAGTCGTTTGAAAGAGCCGGCCTATCATAGCTATGACCGCAAGTCTCTGCCAGGTGGTAATGGCTATTATATGTATAAAAACTCCATGAATAGTATTGCGTCGATTGGTAATATCTTCCCGGTGGTGCTCTATCTGGTGGCAGCTATGGTGACCTTTACCACCATGACGCGCTTTGTCGACGAGGAGCGAACAAATGCAGGTGTCTTTAAGGCTCTAGGCTATCATAGCCGAGATATCATTCGCAAGTTTGCTCTTTACGGTTTTGTGGCGGGGAGTCTAGGTACCCTCATAGGAATTCTGTTGGGACATTATTTCTTGTCAGGTGTGATTTCTTCTATTATTACCAGAGGGATGGTGCTTTCTGCCCCTCATGCTTATTTTTATATTTCCTATAGTTTACTGGCCCTGGGGCTTTCCCTTTTATCCAGTGTTCTCCCTGCCTATTTGGTGGCAAGACGGGAGTTGACAGAAGAAGCAGCTCACTTGCTTTTGCCCAAGCCACCGGTCAAAGGCTCCAAGATCTTTTTGGAAAGACTGTCCTTTATCTGGCGACGCCTTAGCTTTACTCAGAAGGTCACAGCTCGCAATATCTTTCGCTATAAGCAGCGGATGTTTATGACCATCTTTGGTGTGGCGGGTTCTGTTGCCCTGCTCTTTGCCGGTCTAGGACTCCAATCTTCCATTGGTGGTATTCCAAAACGTCAGTTTGAGGAGATTCTGCGATACGACTTGATTGTCGCTGTCAATCCTGGGGAGAATCAAGCTGAGCAAGACAAGCTGAAAAAGATGTTGGCTGATGGCTCGATTGCTGATTATCAGGAGATCTATAGTGAAACCTTGACAGAGAAATACAAAGGGAAAAAAGAGACAGAATCAGTCACTTTAATGGTTACGGACAAGGAAAATTTTGAACCGTTCATCTCGTTAGAAAGTCCCGACAAGCAGCAAAAGCTGACTCTCAAGGACGGTGCAGTGGTTTCGGATAAATTGGCCCGCATAGCTGGAGTTAGCCCCGGTGGCAGTATAGAGCTGGATGGCAAGTCTGTCAAGCTCGCAGCAGTCAATGAGAATCATTTTGGCCATTTTGCCTTTATGAAGGCAACTGACTACCAGAAGATTTATGGGAAAAAGCCCGAGAAAAATGCTTATCTAGTGCGGCTCAAGGACTCTTCTAGTAAAAATATTGTCGACAAGGCCAATGAATTTATGAGCCTCAAGTCTGTCAAGAGTGTTTCTCAAAATGCTAGCATGGTGAAGCAGTTCAACGTTCTAGCTGATTCTCTTAATAATACAATGCTGGTTTTGGTGCTGATTTCCATTCTTTTATCAGTAGTCATTCTCTACAATCTGACTAATATCAATGTCGCTGAGCGGATTCGCGAGTTGTCCACCATCAAGGTTCTGGGCTTCCATAATAAGGAAGTGACCCTCTATATCTATCGAGAGACCATTATTCTGTCAGTAATTGGGATGGCAGTTGGGCTTCTAGGCGGTTTCTTCCTGCATCGTTTTTTGATTGAGAAGGTTGCGCCTAGCATTATCAGCTTAAACCCTCAAGTAAGCCCCTCAGTCTATCTGTTTCCTCTAACTGCAGTGACTCTTATTCTGACCTTGCTTGGCTTCTTTGTTAACTACCGTCTCAGACGGGTGGATATGCTGGAAGCACTTAAGTCTGTTGATTGATAAAAAAACACTTCAAAACTTTCACTCACTTGATGGGTGGAAGTTTTTTTTGAACTTTGATATAATATTCTTTGTAAAGAAAGAGAAAGACACACGATGACACGAAAAATTGCCTTATTATCCGATGTGCATGGGAATAGCACAGCCTTGGAAGCAGTACTGGCGGATGCGGAAAGCCAGCAGGTGACAGACTATTGGTTTTTGGGGGACTTGCTCCTGCCAGGAACCGGCCGCAAGAATATCCTAGACAGGATGGAGCAGCTGTCTATTAGCCTCCAGGTCAGAGGGAATTGGGAAGACAGCCTCTGGCATGCT
Organism: Streptococcus sp. 27098_8_134; assembly: GCF_041431675.1. Lineage (NCBI taxonomy): Bacteria > Bacillati > Bacillota > Bacilli > Lactobacillales > Streptococcaceae > Streptococcus > Streptococcus sp. 27098_8_134. Next base: position 233,501 of record NZ_JAPVYD010000002.1, read on the forward strand.
CTGCATCAAGAGTTAGACTTGACACGTCCCAGCCATCTCTACCTGACCCGGCTCTGCCATTTTGTCCTAGAGGAAATCAGTCCTGAAGAGATTGACCGTATGCAGGAACTTCCTCTGCAGATCTTGACAGAAGTAGAGAGATTAAAGATTGCGGTTAGCCACCATCTGCCTGATAAGAACTGGGGGCGGGAGTTGATTCATATTGGCGAGCAGAGCGATTTCGACCGCCTTTTTGAAGGAAATGACTGCGCTGTTGCTGTTTATGGTCATATTCACCAGCAGTTTCTCCGTTATGGGACTCAGGGGCAGCTGATTATCAATCCCGGTTCTATTGGTCAGCCATTCTTTCTTGATTCAGCTTTGCGTCAGGACTTGCGAGCCCAGTATGCCATTTTAGAGATAGATGAGACGGGTCTGGCTGATGTCGACCTTCGGCGCGTGGCTTATGATGTGGAGCAGGAGCTGAGATTGGCTCGGGAGCTCCACTTGCCTTACTATGAGATTTATCGGGAGAGTTTGGTCAATGGTATCCACCATACCCACAATCACGACCTGCTGAGAGAAATCAGTGAGCGGGAAGGTTATGCAGATGAGATTGCAGCTTTCTTAAAGTCCAGTCGTAACTCTTGAAGTTACACCATTTTTGGGATATAATAGTGAGAGAAAATGATGAGGGAGGAGAGAAAATGCAGATTTCCAGCCGTTTTACCATTGCCACTCATATGCTGATTGTACTAGCTTTGGAGGGAAAAAAACAAAAACTGACAAGTGATATCCTTGCTGGCAGTGTCGGAGTCAACCCGGTCATTATCCGCAAGACCTTGTCCCAGCTCAAGAATGCCGGGATGATTACCGTTGCTCGTGGGACTGGAGGAGCAGAGATTGCCAAAGATTTGAAAGATATTAGTCTGTTGGACGTCTATAGTGCGGTTGAATGTCTAGGCAAGAGTGGCCAGCTCTTTAGTTTTCATGACAAGCCCAATCCAGACTGTCCTATCGGCAAGAACATTCACAATGTCTTAGATGACCGCTTGGCAGCTATTCAGGCAGCTATGGAAGCTGAATTGGCTCAGACCAGCCTTGACGAAGTTGTCGCAGCGACCGAAAAAGAAATTAAAGAACAATCTGTTTCCCAGTGAGCAGATTGTTTTTTGTTAAGAATTTTGCAAGATGTAATTGTTGACATTACATTAAAACCTGCTATACTAATAGATGTAACAAAAACAATTACAATTTTAATAGATTTTCGGAGCAAATGGAGATGTGGAAAACCATATCAAGGAACGTATTTCTACTTTGAGAAAATAAAAAAAGATTGAGTAGGAAAACTGCTAACATTTAAAATTAAAGAGAGGAGAAAGAACATGACTTTTGAATATGAAAGCAAGATTTATCTAGGAGAGGTGGCACTTTATGTAGCCGACCTAGCAAGACAAAAGGACTTTTATCAGCGTGTTTTAGGGCTGGAGCTTTTGGAAGAGCAGGACGGACAGGTGGCTTTGGGCAGGGACGGACAAGCACTGGTGAGACTCTTAGCGACCAGTGACCGGCAGTCAGTTAAGTCGGTTTACGGTCTTTATCATCTGGCACTCTTGCTTCCAAGTCGTCAAGCTTTGGCGGATATCCTTAAGCATTTATCAGAAAATAAAGTTCCTATGGTTGGAGGGGCGGACCACGGTTATAGTGAAGCCATTTATCTGGAGGATCCAGAAGGCAACGGCATTGAGCTTTATCGGGACAAGCCTCAGGCTGATTGGGATATTCGAGAAGATGGCCGCATTATCGGAGTGACGGAAGCGCTCGCGGCTCAAGAAATCTATGAACTCGGTCAGGAAATCCAGCCGTTTAGTATTGCCGAAGGAACTCGTATGGGCCATGTCCACCTGTCTGTGAAAAATAGCAGAGCTGCCAGTCATTTTTACCAAAAACTTCTAGGTTTGGAGGACAAATTTTCTGTACCTTCTGCAAGCTGGCTGGCATCAGGAAACTACCACCATCATTTAGCAGTCAATGAATGGGGAGGTTCTCACTTGAATCATCGCCAACCGAAGCAACTGGGACTAGCCTATTTTGAAGCGCAAGTAGAAGGGAAAGAAGAACTAGTAGCTATTTATGAAAATGCTCAGGTCTTACAAGCGCCAGTCCGATGGATTAGCTCCCAAGAGCTAGAAGTCACAGACCCAGATGGGATTGTGGCAAAAATTAAGACAAGAGTGGTATAATAAGGCATATCAAGAAGATCGAAGAAAGAAAAAATATGTACAAGACTTATTATACATCGCCGATTGGCCGGATTCTCATCTTGACGGACTCAAATGCCTTGTTGGGACTTTGGCTTGAGGGACAGAAATATTTTGGGGCAGGCTATGATTTGGAGCAAGCAGAGGAGGAAGAGACAGAAGTCAGCCGACGCGTCTTTGCTTGGTTGGACGCTTATTTTAAGGGAGAAAATCCCGCAATAAATGAAATTCCATTGGCACCTCAAGTAACTGAGTTCAGAAGCAAGGTTCTGACAGTGCTGCAGAAGATTCCTTATGGACAAACGTCTACCTATTCAGACATTCTACGAGAATTACAAGCTGAGTACGGTAAGATTGGCTCGGCTAGAGCAGTCGGTGGTGCCATCGGCCATAATCCTATTTCACTACTGATTCCCTGTCACCGGATTGTCGGAAGCGACGGCAAGCTGACCGGCTATGCCGGCGGTCTTGATAAAAAAGCCTTTTTGTTGAAACTAGAGGCGGGGGAGAAAACGAGAGGCTGACTGTTTTAAACTATTGATAAGCTAAAAAAGCATCGTTCGGTGCTTTTTAACTTACTTTAAATATGGTAAAATGGATGTGATTAAAATAGGAAAAGAGTATAAAATGGCGAAAAAATCAAACGCAAATATTGGATTTGAAAAGGAACTATGGGATGCTGCAGATTCACTTCGGGGGCACATTTCAGCGTCAGAGTACAGAAAAGTTATTGTTGGTCTAATCTTTTTAAAATATGTATCAGATGCTTTTGAAGAAAAATACCAACAATTACTTGCAGAGGGTGACGGATTTGAGAATGATCCTGATGCATATTCAGAGGAGAATATTTTCTTTGTCCCTGAAATAGCTAGATGGCAATTTATTGCGAGTCATGCCCATTCTTCGGAAATTGGCACAGTCTTGGATGAAGCCATGCGTGAAATTGAAGAGGATAATCCTAGTCTAGAGAATGTCCTTCCTCAAATCTATGCCAGTCCAGACTTAGATAAGCGAGTTTTAGGGGAAGTTGTAGATATTTTTACTAATATTCAAATGTATGAAGGTGAGAATGAAAAAGATTTACTTGGGCGTGCTTATGAATATTGTATTGAACAGTTTGCGGCATATGAAGGAAAACGAGGCGGTGAATTTTATACTCCGACCAGCATCGTAAAAACGATTGTAGAAATATTAAAGCCTTATAGAGGCCGTGTTTATGACCCTGCTTGTGGGTCAGGCGGTATGTTTGTTCAGTCAGCTAAGTTTATAAAGAATCATAGTGGGAATATTAATAATTTATCTGTTTTTGGTCAAGAATCTAATGCAGATACTTGGAAGATGGCCAAGATGAACATGGTTATCCGAGGTATTGATGCGGATTTTGGTGAGCACCAAGCGAACAGCTTTTTCAATGATTTACATCCGACACTAAAAGCTAACTATATCATGGCCAATCCACCCTTTAATATTTCCAACTGGGGAGCAGATAAACTGCAAGATGATATTCGCTGGAAATACGGAACGCCACCTAATAGCAATGCAAACTATGCTTGGATTCAGCACATGATTCATCATATGGATCCTAGTAATGGCAAGGTTGGTTTGGTTCTGGCAAATGGCTCACTCTCATCGACTCAGAGCGGTGAAGGAGACATTCGTAAAAAAATTATCGAAGATGACTTAATTGAGGGAATTATAGCTCTTCCAGCTAATCTCTTTTACAGTGTAACTATTCCAGCCTGTCTCTGGTTTATCAGTAAAAATAAAAAACAAAAAGGAAAGACGCTGTTTATCGATGCTCGAAATATGGGAGAAATGATTGACCGTAAGCATCGCGACTTTAGCGACGAAGACATTAAGAAGTTAGCAGATACCTTTGAAGCCTTTCAAAATGGAAACCTTGAAGATGTTAAAGGTTTTTGTGCGTCTGTTGAAACAGCAGAAATTGCAAATCAAGATTTCATTCTTACACCAGGGCGTTATGTTGGTATTGAGGAAAAAGAAGATGACGGAGAACCATTTGAAGAGAAGATGGATCGCCTGACGACAGAACTATCAGAACTTTTTACTAAATCCCATAAATTAGAAGATGAGATTCGAGAAAGATTGGGGGAGATTGGGTTTGAAATTTGAGGAATTGTCTCAAGTAAGTAGTTATGTTTCTGAACGGATAAGAATAGATGAAGTCAATTTAGATAATTACGTTTCGACAGAAAATATGATTTCTGAAAGAGGAGGAGTAACAAAAGCTACCAAATTGCCAAGTGGAAAAACAATTTCTGTCTTTCAAAAAGGCGATATATTAATTTCAAATATTCGTCCTTATTTTAAAAAGATTTGGTTAGCTGATAAATCAGGAGGTTGTTCGAATGATGTTTTAGTTGTTCGAGCAAATGAAAAAATTTCAAATAGATTTCTTTACTATGTCCTATCAAGTGATAACTTTTTTGACTATGCAGTAGGAACTTCAAAAGGAACTAAAATGCCTAGGGGTGATAAAAAGGCAATTATGAAATATAAAGTCCCTATTTATTCTTTGGTAGAACAAGAGAAGATTGCAGAGGTATTAAGAGCTTTTGATAAGAAAATTATTCTTAATAAACAGATAAATCATCATTTACTGGCTTGATCAATAGAAATTTCGCCAGACAGAAGTTTTGGGAGGAGAGTGTCCCTAATATTAGTTAGTTTATCAATTTCTTTATTGTTGTTGGCTATATTCTCAACAAAGGAGTTGAATAAAAATAATTTTTCTTTATTACTTGTCATAAAAATATCAAAATGTTCTATCTGACCTTTTGTTATAAATTTTATGACAGAACCTCTATGTCCAGAAGTAATATCGTTTAAAAAATATTTAATTGCATAATACAGATAGCCAAAGTGTTCATCATTATTAGGGATTAGAACATAAGTTCTTTGGTAAGCTTCAAATTTTCCATTAAATATTTTAACATTAAAGTCTCCATTACCTGCCAATAAAATTGCTCTAGCATCAAATGAATAATTGTCCGTATAAGAAATGTTTTGAGAACAACTAAAAAACGGATATTCTCCTCCTTTTGCAATATTTGCATCTTTTTTGCCGGTAATAACAGGGAAGAAATCTCCTAATTTGTTGGTGACTTCTTTTTTACTAAACTCTTCTTTAAAAATAGATAAGGCCATCTGCTCTAAATGATGATTTATCTTTTTAAGCTACCCATGGAGTATAATAAAAACGAAAGGTAGGTAGCTTATGAAAGATAAACTAATCACGCAAATTACAACAGGTATGGCTAAGCATTTAAGTGCTCAACAATTAGGAAATCTGCAAAAGATACTAACGGCAGCTTTTGTCAATGTAGAAGTTGCAGAGATTAAATCAGCTAATGAACAGAAAAGCAATGGTAAATTACTTGAGCTATTTATTTCAGCCAAACGGATTGAAGGCTGCAGTGAGAAGTCTTTGAAATACTATAAAATAGTTATTGAAAACATGCTTACCAGCTTTAAAACATCTATAAGAGATTTGACTACAGGCGATTTGCGAACTTATCTTGCACATTACCAGCAGGAGCGAAAATCAAGCAAGGTGACGATTGACAACATGCGTCGGATCTTTAGTAGCTTTTTTGGATGGTTGGAAGACGAAGACTATATTTTGAAGAGTCCTGTTCGTAGGATTCACAAGATAAAGACAGATAAAACAATCAAAGAGACTTTTTCTGACGAAGGGCTGGAGCTTCTAAGAGATGCTTGCGATGAGATTCGTGATTTGGCCATGATTGATTTATTGGCTTCAACTGGGATGCGGGTAGGTGAACTAGTAAGATTGAATAGAGAGGATATTAATTTTTATGAAAGAGAATGTGTTGTCTTTGGTAAAGGGAATAGTGAGCGAATTGTCTACTTCGACGCTAGAACAAAGATTCACTTGATAAACTACTTGGACAGTCGTCAGGATGATAATCCAGCTCTGTTTGTTTCTTTATCTTTTCCATATAATAGACTATTAATCGGAGGGGTAGAAACAAGATTGAGACAAATCGGTGAAAAAGCAGATTTAAATAAGGTTCATCCACATAAGTTCAGAAGAACATTGGCGACACGTGCCATAGACAAGGGTATGCCCATCGAACAAGTCCAGCACTTGCTTGGTCATGTCAAGATAGATACGACCATGCACTATGCCATGGTCAATCAAGCGAATGTAAAAAATTCGCATAGGAAATATATAGGTTGAGGAGAAGCAGAAATTGAATAATTGGAAGAAAGTGAAACTTTCGGATATTATAGAATTTAATCCCCGAGAAACTTTGTCAAAGGGAGCTATTGCTAAAAAAATAGCGATGGAAAACTTAGAACCTTTTACGCGCGATATTCCCGAGTTTGAGTATTTAGAATTTAGAGGTGGTACCAAATTCAGAAATGGGGATACTTTAATGGCTCGTATTACTCCAAGTCTTGAAAATGGAAAAACGTCTAAGGTAAATTTATTAGACGAAGATGAAGTAGGGTTTGGGTCTACTGAGTTTATTGTTGTAAGATCTAAAGAAAATATTAGTGATGAAAATTTCGTTTATTATTTGATGATTGCTCCAAATATCAGAGAAGTTGCTATTAAATCAATGGTAGGAACATCAGGCAGACAAAGAGTTCAGCTAGATGTTCTCAAAATCACGAAATTCTATGTCCTCCGTTAAAAGAACAAATTAGAATTGGTAAAATTCTTAAGGCGCTAGATGATAAAATTGAGAATAATAAAAAGATAAATCATCATTTAGAGCAGATGGCGCAAGCTATTTTTAAATCTTGGTTTGTTGATTTTGAACCGTTTGGTGGTGTGAAGCCGTCTGATTGGGAGACAGCAAACCTTACAGATATTGCTGAATACCTTAATGGCCTAGCAATGCAAAAGTATCGACCGGTTGATGATGAAGAAAGCTTTCCAGTTCTTAAAATAAAAGAATTGCGACAAGGTACTTTCGACTCGTCAAGTGATTTATGTTCAGCAAATATCAAAAGTCAATACATAATCCAAGATGGTGATGTCATTTTTTCTTGGTCCGGTAGCCTTCTTGTTGATTTTTGGACAGGGGGAACTGGTGGACTTAATCAACACCTTTTCAAAGTTAGTTCTCAAAAATACGATAAGTGGTTTTACTATAGTTGGACAAAATATTATCTTGAAGAATTTATCGCAATCGCAGCAGACAAAGCAACTACAATGGGTCATATAACTCGAAGGAGTTTAGAAAAAGCTAAAATTTTAATACCAAATGACCATGATTATAAATCTATCGGATTATTACTAGCACCGACCTATAACCAGATCATTTCTAATCGTATTGAAAATCGGAGATTGATGGAAGTAAGAAATTCCTTACTCCCAAAACTCCTCTCCAGAGAAATTCCCGTTAATCAAGCCACTAAATGATGATTTATCTTAATTAAAAGAAAGGTTTTTGATTATGTTTACGAGTAATCATTTTGAAGTTTAATTAATAAAGTTATACATAATTCGGAGAAAAAACATTTATGCCTTTGATGACTCAACATTTCAGAATAATGAAAACCTAGTGTCAGATATTGGGATAAGCAATTGTAGTATTAGAAGGAGTTTAATTTATGGGATTCACTGAGTACAACTACGAACATGCGGTCATTGAACTTTTTCGCGATAGTTTGGGCTATTCATATGTTTATGGTCCAGATGTAGAGCGTGACTATAGAACACCGTTATATTTGGAGGAGCTTTATCCTGCTTTAGAAAGGATCAATGCTAAGCTACCGACTGTTGCAGTTCAAGAGGCAATTGAAAAGCTACAGCGTTTTGAAACAGGTTCCTTGCTTCAAAAAAATGAGATTTTTACAAATTATCTTCAAAACGGTATAGAAGTTTCCTATTTTCATCAAGGAAGAAAACAATCTAATCTCGTTTATTTAGTTGATTTCGATAATGTAAATAATAATTCTTTTACTGTAATTAATCAATGGACAATTGTAGAGAAGAGCAATAAACGTCCTGATATTATAGTGTTTTTGAATGGTTTGCCAGTAGTTGTTTTTGAGTTGAAAAGTCCTTCTCGCCAAGAAACAGATGCTTCTGATGCCTACCGTCAGCTTAAAACATATCAGAAAGAAATTCCAAATTTATTTAACTATAATGCTTTTTGTGTAATGACGGATCTGGCCACTTCAAAGGCTGGGACAATTACTGCTGGTGAAGACCGCTTTATGGAGTGGAAGACTACTGATGGTAGTTTTGAAGATACTCAGTATGCTAATTTTACCACGTTCATTGAAGGTATTTTTGATAAGACTAGATTTCTGGATATTTTAAGGAATTTTATCTGCTTTTCTGAGGATGCCAAGATTTTAGCGGCTTATCATCAGTATTTTGCAGTGAATAAGGCTGCGGTATCTACTTTGAAGGCAACTAAAAGCGATGGACGGGGAGGTGTTTTCTGGCATACGCAAGGGAGTGGGAAATCCCTATCCATGGTTTTCTATGCTCATCTGCTGCAGAAAGTTTTAGACTCGCCAACTATTGTCGTTTTGACTGATAGAAATGATTTGGACGAACAGTTATATGGACAGTTTTCCAAATGCCAAGATTTTCTGAGACAGATACCAATTCGGGCAGAGAGCCGTTTACATCTGAAAGAACTATTGATTGGTCGCCAAGCAAATGGCATTATATTTACAACTATGCAGAAGTTTTCAGAGTCAGAAGAGGCGCTTTCTGATAGAAGAAACATTGTTGTCATGGCAGATGAGGCTCATCGTGGTCAGTATGGACTTGAAGAAAAGATTAAAATTACCAAAGGAAAAGATGGAGAAAGCGAAGCGAAACTAGTCGTCGGAGCAGCCAGATTGATTAGAGATAGCTTGCCAAATGCGACTTATATTGGATTTACTGGAACGCCTATTTCTACTAAAGATAAGTCTACAACAGAGGTTTTTGGTAATTACATTGATGTTTACGATATGACACAGGCGGTTGAAGATGGTGCCACTCGGCCCGTCTATTATGAAAGCCGTGTCATGCATTTAAAACTAGATGAAAATATCTTGCGTTTGATTGATACAGAGTATGACTTGATGGCACAAAGCGCTGAATCACATGCGATTGATAGAAGCAAGAAGGAATTGGGTCGTCTTGATAGTATTTTAGGGGCCGATCAAACTATTAGTGCCTTGTGTGAAGATATCATTACCCATTATGAAGAAAATCGTGCGCAGGAATTAACTGGAAAAGCAATGATTGTTGCTTATTCTCGTCCGATTGCGATGAAAATTTATCGTACCTTACTTGAAAAGCGTCCGAATTGGACAGAAAAAATTGGAGTTGTCATGACTTCTAGTAATAATGATCCGGAAGAATGGCACGATATAGTAGGGAATAAACGCCATAAAGAAGAGATGGCTAAAAGTTTTAAAGACAATGAAAGCCCATTTAAGATTGCTATCGTCGTTGATATGTGGCTGACTGGATTTGATGTTCCTAGCCTTGCAACCATGTATGTATATAAGCCAATGCAAGGTCATAATCTTATGCAGGCAATCGCTCGTGTTAACCGTGTGTACAAAAATAAAGAGGGTGGACTTGTAGTTGATTATATCGGTATTGCAAGTGCTTTAAAGCAAGCCATGAACGATTATACAAATCGAGACAAAGGTAACTTTGGGGACACTGATATAGCTAAGACAGCTTTACCAAAGTTTGTTGAAAAACTAGAGGTCTGTCGTGATTTGTTTTATGGGTTTGACTATTCAGAATTCATGCTCTCTAAATCAAGTGATTTAATCAGAGCTAAAACAATTAGTGGCGGGGTAAACTTCTTGTCAAGTGTAGACAAGGAGAAGAAGAAAGAGCTCTTCATAAAAGAATCGTTACTCTTACGCCAAGCGTTATCACTTTGTCGTTCTTTGCTTACTCCTGAGCAACGTTTTGAAGCAGCTTATTTTGAAGCAGTCAGAACATTGCTGACACGAATAACTGGGGAGGGTAAAAAACTTTCTCTGAAAGATATTAATGATCGTATCAATGAGTTACTAAAAGCTTCTATCAAGAGTGAAGGTGTCATTAATTTATTCTCAGATATTGATACAGGATTTTCGTTATTTGATCCTAAATTTTTAGATGAAATCTCTAAAATGAAGGAAAAAAACATAGCGGTAGAACTCTTAAAAAAATTATTACAAGAGCAGATTACCTTATATCAAAGAACAAATTTAGTCAAATCCGAAAAGTTCTCTGAAATTCTTTCGCGAGCGATGAGAGCATATCTGAATGGCATGCTTTCGAATGAAGAAGTTATTGCTGAATTAATGAAAATGGCCAAAGAAATGGCGAAGGCTCACGAAGAGGGAGATTCTTTGGGTCTTACAGATGAAGAATTAGCTTTCTATGATGCTTTGACGCAACCACAAGCAGTCAAAGATTTTTATGAAAATGATGAGCTTGTTGCAATGACTCATGAATTAACGGAGACATTGCGCAAAAGCAGAACTATTGATTGGCAGAAAAAACATTCTGCGCGTGCTCGTATGCGCATGCTTGTTAAACGGCTCCTTAGGAAATACAAATATCCACCGGAGGGTGTCGAAGATGCCATTGTGACTGTTATCAAGCAATGTGAAATGTGGACGGATAATCCTGATAATAATTATGAGTCCTATTTATTTTCTGAGCAACTGATGGCTGCTGAAAGTAGTGTAGAATTTGAATCGAAGTAAAATTTGACCGGCTATGCCGGCGGCCTTGATAAAAAAGCCTTTTTGTTGAAACTAGAGTCGGGGGAGAAAACGGAATAAATCTTTCTACTCAAGACTTTTACCATTTTACTGGTGAGAGTCTTTTTTACGTACAGTAATAAACTAAAAATCCCCTTTGTCAGCTACTGTAAGTGACAAAGGGGATTTTCATTAGTTGATATGCCATTGTGTGGCCAGCCAGTCGGCAAAGGCAGCATAGCGCTCTTTGAGGGCTTCATGATGCCCATAAGGGTCAAAGATGGAGCACGTGCTAAGAATTTCTTTCTGAATCAAGCGATGAATTTCTTCAGCATAAAAAGGAGCTTTGGAAAGTCGGTTCGAGTGATTCGCGCCTTCTGTCTTTCCATTCTGCAAATAGACTAGACAGTCCTTGTTTTTCAAGTCCTGTGTCCGGCAATAGTCGGTAAAACCCGGATACCAAAAGGAGCCGCAGATAGAAAAGACACAGGGGACCTCGCAGCCGCTATAGAGACTGTAAACAGCTGCTAGTCCACCGAGAGAGTAGCCACCATAGGCAATTCTATTTTCATCCAGTAGGCAGTGCTGTCTGATTTCTGCTAATATACCGCTGAAGAGCTTTTGATGGTAGCTATCCGCTCTGCCGCCAAAATCAGGATTGCCAGGCTTTAGAGCATTGGCTTTCCAGGGTGTATAATCGTCCAGCCTGTTGTTTGATATCAGTCCGATCAAGATTACCGATGAAGAAAGCCTGCTCAAGTAGTTTATCAGGCCATCATTTAGCAAGATTGCTGGATAAGGTCGTGATCCATTATAATCTTGGGGCAGGGCAATATCGACAGTGATTCCCTCCCAGACAAAGGTCTTATTTATTGATAAAGTCATTGATTTTCTCAAGTGAGTCAATTACAGCAGGACCATAATCCATGAACTCATCATAGGAGATGGTCATGATTTTCTGATTTTTGACCGCTGGAACATCTTCCAGAACAGGATTAGCTTTCATTAGATCAACTGCTTGCTCATCCATGGACTTGTTGCGGTCGCTGGTTACGTAGATGATGACTTCAGGATCCATAGAGACCAGATTTTCCAAGGTTAGGTCAGAGGTTCCAGTCGCTACATTGGTATAGCCAAGCTGGTTAAGCAGGCTCTCCTGCAAGGCAGATTTATAGGCACCGAAAGTCTCATCGTTGTAGGCACACATGATGAGCGCTTTTTTCTTTTCGCCTTGGCTAGACTTATTAGCTTTCTTGACTGTGTCAATTCTTGCCTGCAGTTGATCAGCATATTGATTAGCCTTGTCTTGCACATTAAAGATGGTTCCTATATTCTTGACATCTTCAACGATATTGCCTAGATCTTGCTTGGTATTGGACAGGGAAGCCTTCTGTGTATAGACAGGGATTTTGTTTTCATTCCAGGCACTGACTGTCCCCAGAGACTTCTCGGAAAACATCATGTTTCGGCCAAGAAGAGCATCTGGCTCATAGGATAGCACAGTTTCCTGTGATACGGTTTTCTTGTCGCCGACTTGCGGAATGGTGGCAATATCAGCCTTGTATTTATCTGTGACATCGTTGTCTGGATTGAGCATACCGGCAATCTTGTCTTTCAATCCTAGTTCAATCAAGATTTCGGTCGTCGAAAGGTTGTTGGTGATGACCTTTTCCGGTGCCTTTTCAAAGACCTGATCAATCTCCTTACCTTCGGCATCGTAAGTTTTGATTGTCACTGGATATTTTGTCTCTGCTGTGCTCTTTTTCGCGCTTTCTGTTTTGGAGGAAGATTGTGAAGTTGAGCTTTCTTTCGTACTTTCCTTAGATGAAGAATTGCAGGCTGCCATTGTCAGTGCAGCAGTTGCGACGAGTAAGATACTGAGTGTTTTTTTCATATTGCCTTCCTTTCTTGGGCTTGGAGCTTGTATAGAAAAAGCTGAGAGCAGGCTCTTATAGATACTGAATCATGGCCTGTCGATCCTTGGTCCAGATCACTTTGCTCTGAATGCCGTAAACGGCTTGCAGTGAATCATGGGTGATGGCCTCCTTTGGAGCGCCTTGGTATGCAATCTCACCTCCCTTCATGAGGTACAAATAGTCTGAATACCGACAAGCCAGTTGGATATCGTGTAAAACAGCCAAAACATTGATGTTCAGGTCTTTGACGATACGCAGCATATCCAGCTGGTATTTGATATCCAGATGATTGGTTGGCTCGTCTAGGAGCAGTAGGCTTGGCTGCTGAGCCAAAGCGCGTGCCAGCAGGACTCTTTGCTTCTCTCCACCAGACAAGGATAGATAGACTCTGTCTCTCTTGTCTAGCATGTCCACCTGCCTCAAGGCATGACGGACAAGGGCGTAGTCTTTTTCGCTCTCTTTTTGAAAAAGGGACAGATGCGGCGTCCTGCCCAGCATGACGATTTCTTGGACGGTGCAGTCAAACTGAAGATGGTTAAACTGAGTTACAACGGCTATTTTCTGGGCCGCTTTTTTTATGCTGACCTGTTCAAGTGGCCTCCCGTTTAGATAAATGTTCCCGCTGTCAGGCTTGATTTGGCGATAGATGGTTTTGAGCAGACTAGTTTTTCCGCTTCCATTGGGCCCTAAAATGGTATGAAACTGATTTCCCTCGACCTTGAGCGAAATCCCTTTTAAAATCTTTTTTGGACCAATAGAATAGTGGATATTTTGGCAAGTTAGATCCATATCAGCTGCTTACCTCCTTTCGGCTTTTGGCTACAATGTAGATAAAGAAGGGTGCGCCAACCAAAGCGGTAAAGATCCCAATCGGCAGCTCGGCATTTTTGACCAAAATTCGAGCTAAAACATCTGCCCAGACAAGAAAGAGAGAGCCGAGCAGGGTAGCGATAGGAAAGAGCCTTTTGTAGTTGGTACCGACTAATCTTCGAGCAATGTGCGGAGTGATTAGTCCGACGAAGCCGATAATGCCGCAGCAGGCAACAAGTACCGCTGTCATGACTGCGACAACTGTGATATAAAGGAACCAGTAAAAACGCAGAGGCACTCCCAGTGTCAGAGCTGCTTCGTCCCCCATCATCATAGTATTGAAAATACGATACTGGGAACAGAAAAACAAAAAGGAGAGACCAACAACAAGAGCTGGCAAGGCAAGATCTGACCAAGAAGTTCCGGCCAGTGAGCCCATAGTCCAGAACTTGATTGTCATAAGGCTGTCAGCATTAGCACCGACAGAAATGATAAAGTTGGAAAAGGCGATAAAAAGGGCATTTACAACTGTTCCTGATAAAATCAGACTGCTTGTCGTCATTTTTTCCTGCATGGATGCGATAAAAAGGACCACTGCCGATGCCAGAATGGCTCCTATAAAGGCACCTGTGCCAGTAATGGATTTGAGCCCTAAGATAATGCTCAGTGTGGCTCCGAAGGTTGCACCCGCTGAAATTCCTAGGATATAAGGCTCTGCGATGGGATTATTGACAGTAGATTGCATGACGCTGCCACAGACAGACAGCCCAGCACCAACTAGGATTCTTAAGAGCACTCTTGGAAACCGCATGTTCCAAACAATAGCGATTGTGGACGGAGATAGTTTGCCTGTGCCGAGGTAAAAGCCAAGCTTGCTGAAAATAATCTGGTAAGTATGCTGTATATCAATAGTGACCGATCCCAAAGAAACAGCTAAAAAGAGGGAACAAGCCAGAAAAATGGTGAGAAGCAAGAGTAGGCAGAGATAGCGAGAAAATCCGTGATTTTCTGACCTTTTGAAGAGCATCCAGACCTCCTTAACAGCAAAGATTAAAATTTTTAGACAATTTCATAAAAAATTATAACATTTTTAAATCAGAAGGGCAAGAAGGGATAAAAACCTCTGATATGATAAGGTTTAATGACGCTTTATCTTTTCAATGATGAAATTATCTTGCTAGTGTAAGAACTGGTTAGTGCGGAGCAAATGAGTTTTTCGGAAAGTCTCTGACAGCTCACATCATTAGAGAAAAAGCAGGTAAATCTAAATGACTTAGTATAATTACTAGGAAACAAGAAAAAAACGACAGAAACTTTTCCATCGTTTTTTTGAAATTATAAACGCTTAAGGACTAAGACAGCTATAACAATGTACAACAATGATAGCTCAAAGAACCAGAAGTCCTTTGCCAAACCCAATAATTATTCAAGACATAATATAGGCTTATAAAATTCTATTCAAAATACAGCAAGTCCTTGCTAGTCTCAGTGAAGAGTTCAAAACCATTTTTAGTGACATGGCCGCAGTCTTCGATGCGGACACCGACCTTACCAGGGATGTAAATGCCAGGCTCAACAGAGAAGCACATGCCTTCTTCGATGACCATGTCATTACCCTCCATGATAGATGGAAATTCGTGAACATCCATACCGATACCATGGCCGAGGCGGTGATTGAAATACTCACCATAGCCCGCTTTTTCGATGACTCGCCGAGCAGCACGGTCTACTTCATGGGCCGTGACGCCTGGCTTGATAAAGTCAAGTGCAGCTTGTTGGGCTTCCAATGTCAGATAATAGATATCTTTTTTGAACTGATCCGGCTGGCCAACAGCAACAGTCCGCGTCATATCGCTGGCATAGCCATTGACCATGCAGCCGAGGTCAAAGAGGAGGAGGGCGTTGTTTTCAACTTTATTGGCACCGGGAATGCCGTGCGGATTAGCTGCATTATTTCCCGTCAGTACCATGGTTTCAAAGCTCATCTCATAGCCTTCTCGCTTGATGGCAAAGTCAATCTGAGCGATGATATCCGTTTCGGTATTATCCAGTGAAATATTGTCAAAACCGATATTAACAGCCTTATCAGCATATTGGCCAGCTACCAGCATTTTCTGGATTTCATCGGCAGACTTAATCAGGCGCAAACGGTTGACGTAAGGAGTCAGGTTGGTAAATTCTGCACTATCAAAGACAGTTTTCAATCCATGATATTTGGTCAAAATCAAGTTATCAAACTCAAGAGCGACAGTCTTGAAGGAGTGAGCCGGCAGGGCAGCTTCAATCTTCTGCCAAGGATTTTCAGAGTCCATATAGCCAAGGACTGAAAAGGGAACAGCTCCTGAAGCCCGCTCAACTTCTAAAGCTGGTACGAAGAGCAGGGGCTCATGGTCAGGATAGACAAACAAAAACATCTGCCGCTCATGCGGGTCGCTATAAAAACCAGTCAGATAATTAATAGTGACAGGATCAGACAGAACAGCAGCATCTAGCTTCTCATTCTCGAGATAGTGGGTGATTTCTTGAATTTTTGTCATGGTCACAACCTTCTTTCTATGCCTCTATTTTGGCAAAAAATGTCAAAAAAAGCAAGACTTTTCAAAAACTTATCAAAATACTTGAAAGTGTTTACAAGAAGTGATAAAATAGTGAATGTAGGAAAGTGAAAACGATATTTTCAATAGAAGAAAGGAAACTATATGAACACAGACGACACAGTAACCATTTATGATGTCGCCCGTGAAGCGGGAGTTTCGATGGCGACAGTCAGTCGGGTAGTGAATGGAAACAAGAACGTCAAAGAAAACACACGTAAAAAAGTTTTAGAGGTCATTGATCGACTTGACTATCGTCCAAATGCAGTGGCACGCGGACTAGCCAGCAAGAAGACTACAACCGTCGGCGTTGTCATTCCAAATATTACCAATAGCTATTTCTCAACCTTGGCAAAAGGGATTGATGATATTGCCGAAATGTATAAATACAACATTGTCTTGGCTAACAGTGATGAGGACGATGATAAGGAAGTATCCGTTGTCAATACACTCTTTTCTAAGCAGGTAGATGGCATTATTTTCATGGGCTATCATCTGACGGAGAAAATTCGCTCAGAGTTTTCACGTTCGCGTACACCGGTCGTTTTGGCAGGTACTGTCGATGTGGAGCATCAGCTTCCGAGCGTTAATATTGACTACAAGCAAGCGACGGTTGATGCTGTAGAATTACTGGCTAAGCGCAATAAGAAAATTGCCTTTGTCAGCGGACCGCTTGTAGATGATATCAACGGTAAAATCCGTCTATCAGGCTATAAAGATGGCTTGAAGAACAAGAAACTTTCTTACAGCGAAGGCTTGGTTTTTGAATCTAAATATTCTTATGATGATGGCTACCACTTGGCAGAGCGTGTCATTGCTTCCAAAGCAACTGCAGCTTTTGTCACAGGAGATGAGTTGGCAGCAGGCCTCTTAAATGGTCTGTCTGATCAAGGAATCAAGGTTCCAGAAGATTTTGAAATCATTACCAGTGATGATTCGCAAGTAGCTCGTTTCACTCGTCCTAACCTTTCCACAATCGGTCAGCCCCTCTATGATATCGGTGCTATCAGTATGCGCATGCTGACTAAGATTATGCATAAGGAAGAATTGGAAGAACGCGAAGTTCTCCTAGCTCACAGCATTAGCGAGCGTAAATCAACTAGGAAATAAGCGGTGTTCTGCAAGTCTGATTAGGAACTTCTCTGAACTTGAAAAGCGAGTGAAGAGACTAAGTCAATGACTGCTTTAATGGAGTTTCATGATTATGAAGCGAGGCTGAGGTATAGTACCTCAGCTTTTTTGTGTTTCCGTTCAGCTAGAGCGTTTTCTATATGCTATCAGGCTTTGGATGGATTTTTTACCCCTTTTACCCTTGTGGTTTTCCTTTTTATTTGATTTTCGGTATAATAGGAAGTATGAAAGTATTACTGTATCTTGAAGGAAAGTCCGTTTTGGAGAAATCAGGAATCGGCCGAGCCCTCCAGCATCAGATGCATGCCTTGGATTTGGCTGGGATTCCTTATACGACGGACGTTTTAGGAGATTATGATGTGGTCCACATCAATACCTATGGTCCCCGTAGCTTGCTTCTCCTGCATGCTGCCAAGAGGGGCAATAAAAAAGTGATTATGCATGGGCATTCGACCAAGGAGGACTTTGAAAATTCCTTTATTGGATCCAATCTTTTTGCTCCGCTCTTTGGTAAATACCTGACGCACATGTATAAAAAGGCGGATTTCATTATCACGCCATCGGAGTATTCTAAGCAGCTTATCCAGTCTTATGGGGTCACAACACCTATGGTGGCTGTGTCAAACGGTATTGACCTGCCTAAGTATAAGAAAGATGCTCACAAGGAAGAGGTATTTAAAAAGTACTTCAAGATTGAAGAGGGGCAGAAGGTGGTCGTTTGTGCTGGTCTTTATTTCCGCCGCAAGGGGATTGAGGATTTTGTAGAGGTTGCCCGCAGGATGCCTGATGTACGCTTTATCTGGCTGGGCTCTATCAATCTCTGGTTGATTCCGCGCAAGATTCGCCGTCTGGTTCTCTTTGACCATCCTGATAATGTTGAATTTCCCGGCTATTTTAAGGGAGCGGTATTTCAGGGAGCCATGTCTGGAGCAGATGCCTTCTTTTTCCCGTCCTATGAGGAAACAGAAGGAATTGTTGTCCTGGAGGCCTTGGCCAGTGAGCAGAATGTTGTGCTGCGCGATATTCCAGTTTATCATGGCTGGGTGGATGAGCGTTCAGCCGAGCTCTGTCATAACGTAGACGAGTTTGTCCAGTCTCTGAGAAATGTCTTAGATAAAAAGGTGGACAAGCGCGAAGCAGGTTATCAGGTGGCTAAAAGCCGGTCTATTGACGATGTTGCAGATCAGTTAGTTGAGGCTTATCAAACAGTTTTGGAGATGTAAGATGCGTATTGGTCTTTTTACAGATACCTATTTTCCTCAGGTCTCTGGGGTTGCTACCAGCATTCGGACTTTGAAGACGGAGCTGGAAAAATTAGGTCACACGGTATTTATTTTTACGACGACGGACAAGGATGTCAATCGTTATGAAGATTGGCAGATTATTCGGATTCCCAGCGTACCTTTCTTTGCCTTTAAGGACCGAAGAGTGGCTTACCGAGGCTTTTCTCATGCGCTAGAAATTGCCCGTCAGTACCAGCTGGACATTATCCATACCCAGACTGAGTTTTCACTAGGGCTGCTGGGGATTTGGATTGCCAAAGAGCTGCGGATTCCGGTAGTACATACCTACCATACCCAGTATGAGGATTATGTGCACTATATTGCCAAGGGGATGGTCATCCGTCCTAGCATGGTCAAATATATCGTCCGTGGCTTCATGAGTGACTTGGATGGGGTTATCTGCCCTAGCGAGATTGTTTATGACCTTTTGGTTGATTATAAAATCGAAGCAGAAAAACGGGTGATTCCGACAGGGATTGAGCTGGCGAAGTTTGAGCGGCCGGGAATTTCGCGTGAGGATATCAAGAAGCTTCGTTTCAAGCTAGGACTAGCTGAAGATGAGATTATGCTGCTCAGTCTGTCCCGTATTTCTTATGAAAAGAATATCCAGGCTATCGTTGAGGCGATGCCTGCCGTCCTTGAAGAAAATAACAAAGTCAAGCTAGTCATTGTCGGCGACGGTCCTTATGCAGAAGACTTGAAAGAACTGGTTGCCAAGCTTCAGATTGAAGAAGCTGTCATCTTTACGGGAATGATTGCTCCTAGTGATACGGCCCTTTACTACAAAGCTGCGGATTTCTTTATCTCTGCCTCAACCAGTGAGACTCAAGGTCTGACTTATCTGGAAAGCTTAGCCAGCGGCACGCCGATTATTGCCCATGGCAATCCTTATCTGGATAATGTTATCAGTGACAAGATTTTTGGAACCCTTTATTACCAAGAGCGGGATTTATCAGGCGCTATTTTAGAGGCGATTATTGCGACGCCTGACATGGATGAGCAGAAGTTAGCAGACAAGCTCTACGAGATTTCAGCGGAGAATTTTGGCCGCAGAGTTTATGAGTTTTATCTGGATTTAACCATTTCTAAGGACTTCCATAACGAGCTCAGCCCAGAGGAAAGTGCTGCCAAGCGTCTGGCCAAGACAGTGGCCTATCTGCCTGGAAAAGTCATTTCTCTTCCAATCAATGGCTCCGTTCGTATCCTCAAAGCTTCGAGTAAGCAAGTGAAAAAAATCAGGAATATTACTAAGTTATTAGAATAGAAACATGCCTTGCATCATTGCGGCAATAGCTATTTATGCAAGGTTTTGTTTAGAAATAGAGGAGAAATCTTATGAAAAAATATCTCAAACAGTTGCCGTGGTTGCTTTTGTTCTATGGCATTTTCATTGCTTCAGATTGGATTTGGCAAGAGCTTTGGAGATATCTTATAGACAATACAGAAAGTGTAGAAAGTGTTTTGAATTGGCTTTCTAATCTTAATTTATTTTATTATGCTGTGCTGCTTCCTTTGATTGGCGCAGTGATTGTTTATATAAATACTCGGATGCAAGGTTTTTCACTGCCCTTTCTTCTTTTGATTCCAGGGGTTCAGTATTATTACCTATTCAAAAACTTTTTTGACGGACTTTTTTACTCAGGAGACAAGATATATAATCCAATCACTTCCACGCTTTATAATGCTAGGAATATTCATATCTTGTTATTCCTTTCTTTGGGAGGAATGCTGTTGGCAGAGCAATACCGTAAAAAACGCCAAGCTGCCACTTTGAGTCAAGAGGCTCTAAATCGTTTTTCTGGTTTTGATGGTCAATAGCTCTTGCAAATTTTTCCAATCGTGCTATAATGTTTTCTAGAGACAAATCACCTGCAGGAAATTTTTTAGAGAGCGCGTGGAGCTGGAAATCGCGTAGAGGATGCAGTTGGGACTACTCTATTAGCTTTTATGCAAACATAAAACGGTGGCTACGTTAGAGCCGATTCGAGGTGTAAGTCTTTTGACTTGCATAAATGAAGGTGGAACCACGTTGCGACGTCCTTTTGAGGATGTCGTTTTTCTTTTGTCAGAAGGAGGGAGAATGGTGCTTTATATGATTGGCGGATCGCCTTGTAGTGGGAAGTCAACAATTGCTTCACTTCTTGCTAGACAGTATCAGCTGCTTCATATCAAACTGGATGATTTGGTAGACGAGATGATGAGTCAAGCAAGTGCAGACTCACAGCCTATTTGCCTTCTTAGACAGGACAGAAATCCGGAACAAATCTGGATGAGAAATCTAGAAGAGATGGCAGATGAAGAATGGCGCTTTTATGAAGAGATTTTTCCTTATGTAAAATCTTACTTGATAAAAAATCAAGATAGATCTCTCTTGGTGGAGGGGGCAGGACTTTTGCCTCACTTGGTAAAGGAGCTTGAATGCCCAGTGCCCTCTTATCTATGCTTGACTCCGACAGCTGATTTTCAGAAAAAGCATTATAGACAGAGAGAATGGGTTCCTTATGTCTTAGAGGGAACAACCAATCCTGAGCAAGCTTTTGAAAACTGGATGCAGCGAGACATTCTTTTTGCTCAAATGGTTCGTAAGGAAGCGGTGAGATTAGGCTATCCTAGCCTCATAACAGATGGTAGTCAGTCAGAAAAGCAGACTGCGGAAGAGATTGCTCGAATCTTTAAATTGCTTAACAGAAACAATATAATATTAAAGGAGAAAACATATGATTAAGATTACTTTCCCAGATGGCGCTGTTCGTGAATTCGAATCTGGCGTTACAACTTTTGAAATTGCCCAATCTATCAGCAATTCCCTAGCTAAAAAAGCTTTGGCTGGTAAATTCAACGGCAAATTGATTGATACGACTCGTGCCATCACGGAAGATGGTGCCATTGAAATCGTGACACCTGACCACGAAGACGCTTTAGACATCTTGCGTCACTCTGCTGCTCACTTGTTTGCGCAAGCAGCTCGCCGTCTTTTCCCAGATATTCACTTGGGCGTTGGTCCTGCTATTCAGGACGGTTTCTACTATGATACGGACAATGAAGCAGGGCAAATTTCAAATGAAGATCTGCCTCGTATCGAAGAAGAAATGAAGAAAATCGTCAAAGAAAACGTCCCGTCCATCCGTGAGGAAGTGACCAAGGATGAGGCGCGTGAAATTTTCAAAAACGATCCTTACAAGTTGGAATTGATTGAAGAGCACTCAGAAGATGAGGGCGGTTTGACCATCTACCGTCAGGGTGAATATGTGGATCTCTGCCGTGGGCCTCACGTTCCATCTACAGGTCGGATCCAAATCTTCCACCTCTTGAACGTGGCCGGTGCATACTGGCGCGGGAACAGCGACAATGCTATGATGCAGCGGGTCTATGGTACTGCTTGGTTCGACAAGAAAGACCTGAAGAAATATCTGCAAATGCGTGAAGAAGCCAAAGAACGTGACCACCGTAAGTTAGGGAAAGAGCTGGATCTCTTCATGATTTCTCAAGAAGTGGGTCAAGGCTTGCCATTCTGGCTGCCAAACGGTGCGACGGTCCGTCGCGAGTTGGAGCGCTACATCGTTGATAAAGAGTTGGCTTCAGGCTACCAACACGTCTACACTCCGCCTTTGGCCTCTGTGGAGCTTTATAAGACTTCTGGCCACTGGGAGCACTACCAAGAGGATATGTTCCCAACTATGGATATGGGTGATGGGGAAGAGTTTGTTTTGCGTCCCATGAACTGCCCTCACCACATCCAAGTCTACAAACACCATGTTCACTCTTACCGTGAGCTGCCAATCCGTATTGCTGAGATTGGCATGATGCACCGTTACGAAAAATCTGGTGCCCTGACTGGTCTTCAACGTGTACGTGAAATGTCCTTGAACGATGGCCACTTGTTTGTAACGCCAGAACAGATTCAAGAAGAATTCCAGCGTGCTCTTCAGTTGATTATCGACGTTTACGCTGACTTCAACTTGACAGAATATCGTTTCCGCCTGTCTCTTCGTGACCCTCAGGATACGCATAAGTATTTTGATAACGATGAGATGTGGGAAAATGCCCAAACCATGTTGCGAGCAGCCTTGGACGAAATGGGCGTGGACTACTTTGAGGCAGAAGGAGAAGCAGCCTTTTACGGTCCGAAACTCGATATCCAGGTTAAAACAGCCCTTGGAAATGAAGAGACTCTGTCGACTATCCAGCTGGACTTCCTTTTGCCAGAGCGCTTTGACCTCAAGTATGTCGGAGCTGACGGTGAAGAGCATCGCCCAGTTATGATTCACCGAGGGGTTATCTCGACAATGGAGCGCTTCACAGCCATCTTGATTGAAAATTACAAGGGTGCCTTCCCGACTTGGCTGGCTCCGCATCAAGTGACCTTGATTCCTGTTTCTAATGAAGCTCATATTGATTATGCTTGGCAAGTGGCTAAAAAGCTGCGTGACAAGGGTGTCCGTGCTGATGTGGATGAGCGCAATGAAAAGATGCAGTACAAGATTCGTGCTTCACAAACTAGCAAGATTCCTTATCAGCTCATCGTTGGTGACAAGGAAGTAGAAGACGGTACTGTCAATGTCCGCCGCTACGGTCAAAAAGAAACACATACAATACCAGTAGACGAATTTGTAGAGCAAATCTTAGCAGACATTGCTAGCAAATCCCGCGTTGAAAAGTAGAACTCATTAGATAACAATTAAACCCGAGCAATTAGCTCGGGTTTCGTTTATAGACTATTTAGGAAGATTCCTGATTTCTGCTTGATACCATTCAATTTTATTATCTAATTTTTTTAGTGACGTTTTCCAATTTTTAATTTGTTCTTGAACAAAACTACGATGCTTCTGCAGCATTTCTAAGCGTTCTTTCAGACTGCCATCACCCTGGTAGCGCAAGTCAGCATATCTCTGAATATCTTTCAAATGCATACCCGTATCTTTTAAACGCTGAATAAACTGAACCCAAGCAAGATCGTTCTCATCATAGAAACGCTGACCACTTTGATCTCTATCAACTTTAATCAATCCTCGTTTCTCATAATATCGGAGCGTATGCGTTGATAAATTCACTTTTTGGGCAAATAGACCGATTTTCATAAAAAACCTCCTTTGATTTCTTGACTTAGAGTATGGTCTAAGATTTATAATGACATTGTAATCGTTTAAGGAGGTAAATGCAAATGAAAAACAAACGATTTGAACGTGGATTGGAAAGACTCAATCAGATTGATGGTGAGGGCGGTGAGAAGGTCATTTCCTCTCTGAAAGAAATAGCTCCCGATCTAGGAGACTACATTGTAGAATTTGCTTTTGGCGATATCTACAGTCGGGAGGGACTGAATCTACAGGAGCGAGAAATCGTCACTCTTGCCAGTCTTTTAACACAGGGAGGTTGTGAAGCACAGCTGGAAGTACATATTCAAGCGGCTTTAAATGTTGGCTTAACCCCCGAAAAGATTATAGAATGCTTTTTGCAATGCATCCCTTACGTCGGATTTCCTAGAGTACTAAATGCTGTTTTTCTAGCTGATAAACTATTTAAAAAAGAATAATAAAAAGGCCGCTGACTACATCAGTGGTCTTTCTAGTTTTAATTCAAGTATTTATCCACATAATCATCAAAATCAGGATATTCATTTCGGTTCATGGCATAGAGCATTTCCCCATAGAGAGGGTCACTTGACGGGTCATCAGGTTCTAGAAGAGTAGCTATTTTCATATCATCATCTGGGAAAAGGATGGTGTAGTGATAGGTGTCACTGACAGTGATACTATAATATTTGGTATTATCTTGATAGCCTGACTTATCTATCTTATAGTGAAATTCTTTATCGCCTAGCTTGCCTGTCTTGTCATTGAAGACGATATCAATATCCTCTCCATTTGCTTTCTGAGCCTTCCATTTTCCCTGGAAGCTAGTGTGCTGACCGCAGGCGCTGAGAAAGATTAGTGTTAAGAAAGTGGTGAAAAGCAATGTCAGTTTTTTCATATCGTTCTCCTTGTCTATCCTTTGATATTATTCTACCACAAATGTTAAAAATAAAAAAGCTGAGTTGGTAAACTCAACTTTTGCACAGTAGGTCTGTATTTGAGCTATCTATTCTGCAGCTTGAGCCCAGCGTTGAGATAGCTTGCGCGAGAAGCTGGAAATGGCGAAGTTAATCAGGAAATAGATAGCTGCTACTAGTAGGTAGAGTGCGAAGACCTGTTCAGCTTCAAAATAGCGTCCCATTAGAATTTGAGCAGAACCAAAGAGTTCTTGGAGCGCAATAACAGAATAGAGCAGGCTGGTATCCTTTATCACTGTTACAAACTGAGAAATGATGGCTGGCAGCATTTTCCGAATAGCCTGAGGTAGGATGATATAACGCAAAATCTGAAACTGAGTAAATCCTTGAGATAAGCCAGCTTCAGTCTGACCTGGATCAATGGCATTGAGGCCACCCCGGATAATTTCTGCCAAAGCAGCAGAAGTAAAGACAGTGAAGCTGATGATACCGGCTGGTGTTGACTTAATCTGAAAGACTAAAAAGATGGTGAAAATCCAGAGCAGATTGGGTACATTACGGACAAATTCAATATAAATACTGGCAATCAGTTTGAGCAGTTTATTTTTTCCGTTTCTCATGACGGCTAGAATAGTTCCAAAAATCGTTGATAGGACAATGGAAATGAAAGAAATTTGCAGAGTGAGCCAGAGCCCCTTAAGGATAAAGAGGAGGTTGTTTGCGGTTAAGACTTTTAAAATAATTTCCATAGACACCTCCTTAGATGCTGTAGGCTTGTTTATTGGCTTCCTCTACCCTACGTCCCCAGCTAGCGATTGGGAAGCAAAGGAGGAAGTAGAGCAGAGCTGCTCCGGCAAAGGCTGGGATGTAGTTGGAGTTCAGAGCAGACCAAGACTTGGTCACGAACATCAGATCCATACCAGAGATAATAGCGACGGTAGAAGTGTTTTTTATCAGATTGACGATCTGATTGATTAGCGGTGGCAGGATAATCCGAAAAGCTTGGGGCAGGATGATGTATCGCATGGTTTCTACATAGGTAAAGCCCTGAGAGAGTGCAGCTTCGGTCTGCCCGCGAGGAATGGACTGGATACCTGAGCGGATGACTTCGGCGATATAAGCACCGTGGTAGAGGCCTACACAGAGCACCGCAGTCCAATAGATTGAGGGCATGATGGTGTAATTGCTGACTAGCGGAAGACCGTAAAAGACAATCACAAATTGCACTAAGAGTGGTGTATTCTGATAAAACTCAACAAAAACACGAGCTAGACCACGTAGAACTTTATGCTTACCTGTGCTGATAGCTCCGAAGAAAATCCCTAGTAGAAGAGCCAAGGTCAGGGCACCGATAGAAATGGCTAAGGTAAAGAGGAATCCTTGGAAAAACTTGCCAAAGTCCGCAAAGTAGGCCTGCCAAGAAGAAATACTAAAACTCATGGGGTCTCCTTTCTAATCATCTGTTGAATCAGATGGTTTTAAATCATATTTGTCATAAAGTTTCTGCAGACTGCCGTTTTCCTTCCATTTAGAGATTAGGCCATCTACATAGTCATTCAATTGAGTATTGGATTTTTTTGTTACCACACCATAATCGGCTTTCTTAAAGCTGTAATCCAGAATGTTTGATTTGGAGCTTACATAGCCGGTCAGGATGGACTTGTCAACAGAGATAGCATCAATACGGTGAGCCCGCAAGGAAACAGCAAGTTCAGGGTAGGAGCCTAACTCCACATATTTGAAGTTGAGTTTTTTCTCTTGGGCGATTTCTTCCAGCAAGGTTTGGGTGATAGAGCCTTGGACGACGCCGATAGTCTTATTATTCAAGTCCTTGACGTCTTTAATTTTGCTGGATTTATTAACTAGAAAACCAGAAGCATCGGTGTAGTAAGGAGTTGTGAAATTATAGATTTCCTTACGCTCGTCTGTGATGGTAAAGGTCGCAATTACCATGTCAACTTGTCCGTTGTCCAGAAGTGGTCCGCGAGTTTGTGCGGTAACTGGGACGTAGTTGATTTTGACGCCTAGTTCCTTAGCAATCTTCTTTGCGATATCGATTTCTATACCGCTATATGTATTGCTATCAGGATTGAGATAACCAAAGTTAGGTACATCCTGCTTGACACCGACATTGAGGACTCCGCGTTTCTGGATGTCCTTGACCTGTTGGCTGGTACTGGAATCGGCTTGTGCGGGAGCGGCGTGAATCAAGCCTAGAGTCAGAAGGAGTAAGAGTAGGCTAATGAGTATTTTTTGTAGTTTCATAGGTCTTCTCCTTTTTAAGAAAGCACGTTATCGCTCTCATGGTTGATAATTTTACTGAGAAACTGCTTAGCGCGAGGTTCGGTAGGATTGTCAAAGAAAGCATCAACATCAGTAGTATCCACCAGCACCTCACCGTCTGCCATGAAGATAATGCGGTCAGCTACCTCACGGGCAAAGCCCATTTCGTGTGTAACCACAATCATATTCATGCCGTCTTTGGCTAATTTTTGCATAACAGCAAGAACATCCCCGATTGTCTCAGGGTCCAGGGCAGAAGTCGGTTCATCAAAGAGCAGGAGCTCAGGATGCATGGCTAAACCGCGGGCAATGGCAATCCTTTGCTTTTGTCCACCGGACAGCATGCCTGGGTAAGAGTCTTTCTTGTCCCACATGTTGACAAATTCTAGATATTTTTGAGCGATTTTTTTAGCTTCTTGTTTATCCATTCCTAGGACTTTAATAGGCGCCAAAGTGACATTTTCTAACACCGTTTTGTGGGGGTAAAGATTAAAATGTTGAAAGACCATTCCGACTTCTTTGCGTAAGTTGACCAGATCTTTGGCAGCAGTGTTCGCGACCTCGTGGCCATTGACGATCAAGCTTCCCTGGTCAATACCTTCTAAAGCGTTGATTGTACGGATAAGAGTAGATTTTCCTGAGCCGGATGGTCCCAGCAGTACAACCACTTGCCCTTTTTCAAAACTGAGATTGATATTGCGCAGAGCATGGTAGTCTCCGTAATACTTTTCGACATTTTTAAATTCAACTAAAGCCATATCTTTCTCCTTTGTGTTAGATAATATGACATAGATTTTACCATAGAATAAATAAACTGTCAAATTGAATAAAAATGACTATTTTTATTCTGAGAAAAAATTTTTTTGATGAGAATCGTCCATTTTCTACAAACGTGGAATAAAAATGGTTTGAATTAGTGTTTTTTAAGAAAACTTTGGTATAATAAGACTATATAAATAAAATTGGATTGGGAGTCTAGCTAGGCAAACTAGATTGCCTTTTGCATGTGTTGATGCAGGACGACTTAGCTGACTATGTCACAACTTTTCTATCATGGAGTTGATTCAATCCCAATCTTATGTTAAGGTGAACATATGAAGAAAATATTAGTTGTAGATGATGAGAAACCAATCTCAGATATTATTAAGTTTAATATGGCCAAGGAAGGCTATGAGGTTTTGACTGCCTTTGATGGCAAGGAAGCTTTGGAAATGTTTGAAGCAGAACAGCCGGACATCTTGATTCTGGACTTGATGCTGCCAGAAGTGGACGGACTGGAAGTTGCTCGGACTATTCGCAAGACCAGCAATGTTCCGATTATTGTATTGTCTGCTAAGGACAGTGAGTTTGACAAGGTTATCGGCCTTGAAATTGGTGCTGATGACTATGTGACCAAGCCTTTCTCAAATCGTGAGCTGCAGGCGCGTGTTAAGGCACTTCTTCGTCGGGCAGACCTTGTTGTGGAAAACCAAGTAGAAGAAAGTGGCCCGAACGAGTTGACCATTGGAGAACTGCAGATTTTGCCAGATGCTTTTGTTGCTAAGAAGCATGGCAAGGAGCTGGAGCTGACCCACCGCGAGTTTGAACTTCTTCATCATTTGGCGACACATATCGGTCAGGTGATGACACGTGAGCACTTGCTGGAAACAGTATGGGGCTATGACTATTTTGGCGATGTCCGTACAGTGGATGTGACCATTCGCCGCCTGCGTGAAAAGATTGAAGATACGCCAAGCCGACCTGAGTATATCTTGACTCGCCGCGGAGTTGGCTACTATATGAGAAATAATGATTGAAGCAATTAAACAATTTGTGATTTCTGCGGATTTTGTCTTTGCAATCATTATTATCGGCTTCATTGTAGTTGTTGCCTTGCTTTTATTGGAAAATCGCCGTGATAACCAAAAGCTTGTACAGCTTAATCAAAAGGTTAAAGATTTGATTGCAGGTGACTATTCTGAAGTGCTGGACATGCAAGGGAGTCCAGAAATCACAGATATGACCAACAGTATCAATGATCTTTCAGAGGTCATTCGACTGACACATGAAAACCTTGAGCAAGAAACAAAACGCCTTTCCAGTATCCTGTCCTATATGACAGATGGCGTGCTTGCGACCAACCGTCGGGGGCAGATTATCACTATCAACGATATGGCAACCAAGCAGTTGGGAGTTAAGAGAGATGAGGTCCAAAATATGAGTATTTTGGATCTGCTTTCGATTTCAGACGAGTATGATTTGAGGGACCTGATTACCAATGTTCCTGAGCTGACGATAGATTCTCAGGATGAAAATGGTGAGTACTTGAGCTTGCGGGTTCGCTTTGCCTTGGTAAGGCGGGAGTCGGGCTTCATTTCTGGTTTGGTAGCTGTCTTGCATGATACGACCGAGCAGGACAAGGAAGAGCGGGAGCGTCGCCTCTTTGTCTCCAACGTCAGCCACGAGTTGCGGACTCCGCTGACCAGTGTTAAGTCCTATCTGGAAGCCCTGGATGAGGGAGCCTTGTCTGAGCCAGTAGCGCCAGACTTTGTCAAGGTATCGCTCAATGAAACCAACCGCATGATGCGGATGGTAACGGACTTGCTTAGTCTGTCCCGTATTGACAATGAGACCAGTCATCTGGAAGTGGAGCTGACGAATTTCACAGCTTTTATCACCTTTATCCTCAATCGCTTTGACAAGATAAAAAATCAAGACGAAACCAAGAAATATGAGATTATCCGTGATTATCCGATAACACCGATTTGGGTAGAGATTGATACAGATAAGCTGACCCAGGTGATTGATAATATCATGAACAATGCCATCAAGTATTCGCCAGATGGTGGAACCATTACTGTTTCCATCAAGACAACTGATGAGCAGTTGATTCTCTCGATTGCAGATGAAGGTCTGGGGATTCCCAAGCAGGACCTGCCTAAGATCTTTGACCGCTTTTATCGAGTGGACAAGGCACGCAGCCGCGCCCAAGGCGGAACGGGTCTGGGGCTGGCTATTGCCAAGGAAATTATCAAGCAGCATCAGGGCTTTATCTGGGCTAAGAGTGAGTATGGTGTGGGCTCGACCTTTACCGTTGTCTTGCCTTATGAGAATGATGGCGTCCGGGATGACGACTGGGATAATGAAGATGATATATAGAAAGTAAACATGACTAAAGGATTTCAATACAGTATTTTGGCGTCAGGATCAAGCGGTAATTGTTTCTATCTGGAAACAGACCAAAAGCGGATTCTGGTTGACGCTGGCTTATCAGGGAAAAAAATTACTAGCTTGTTGGGCGAAATTGACCGCAAGCCTGAGGATTTGGATGCTATTTTAGTGACTCATGAGCACAAGGATCACATTCATGGTGTTGGAGTGTTGGCCCGCAAGTATCATTTAGATATTTATGCTAATGAGGCCACTTGGAAGGCTATGGAAAAGGACTTAGGCAAACTGGATGCGAGCCAAAAGCATATCTTTGAATTGGGAAAGACCAAGACTTTTGGAGACTTGGATGTGGAGAGCTTTGGTGTCAGTCATGACGCAGCTTGTCCGCAATTTTACCGCTTTATGAAGGATGACAAGAGTTTTGTCATGCTGACGGATACGGGCTATGTCAGTGACCGGATGGCTGGGATTATCGAAAATGCCGACGGGTACTTGATTGAGAGCAACCATGATATTGAAATTCTTCGCAGCGGCGCCTATCCTTGGAGTCTCAAGCAACGGATTCTGTCGGATATGGGTCACTTGTCCAATGAAGACGGAGCAGAGACAATGATTCGGACTCTAGGCAATCGCACCAAGCGAATCTATCTGGGCCATCTCAGTAAGGAAAATAATATCAAGGAATTGGCTCACATGACCATGGTCAATCAGCTAGCTCAAGCCGATATGGCAGTCGGTCACGACTTCCAAGTCTATGATACCTCGCCTGATACCGCAACGCCTTTGACGAGTATTTAAAAATCAAAGCAAAAGGTTTGGTTTTATTGCTCTAGTGAGTTATCCATTAAATATTTAAAAAGCAACGGTTTTATTTTGTAAAGGAGCTTGTATGCGGCCAATTTACTTTGTGGTAGGTCTCTTATCTTTAGGGTTAGGAGTTTTGGGGATTTTTCTGCCTCTCCTACCAACTACACCATTTCTTCTCTTGTCCATTGCCTGCTTTTCGCGCAGTTCCAAGCGTTTTGAGAATTGGCTCCATCATACAAAGATGTATCAGACCTATGTGGCAGATTTTCGAGAGACGGGAACGATTGCCAAGGAGCGTAAAAAAAAGATCATCGTTTCCATCTATATCTTGATGGGGATTTCCATTTTTCTAGCGCCTATTATTTGGGTTAAGATTGGACTGTTGGGTCTGACCATTTTTATCACCTATTATTTGTTTAAAGTAATTCCGGATAAGGAATAGAAATCACTGTCAGCAGGTGCGTTTGCGCCTGTTTTTTGTTATAATAGAGACTGTATATCTTTGGAAAGGAAAAGGTGTCATGCTACTTATCTGACTGAGGTCAGCATGATGTAAAATAGTAATGGAAAATTTGAAAAAAGCATTGCTGGAGCAGTTTGACTTGGTTTTCTCTGATGAGACCTTGTTGGAAACGGCTTTTACACATACGAGCTATGCCAATGAGCACCGCCTCTTAAAAATTTCACACAATGAGCGCTTGGAATTTTTAGGAGACGCTGTTCTGCAACTGATTATTTCGGAGTATCTTTATACCAAGTATCCTAAGAGACCAGAGGGCGACTTGTCCAAGCTGCGTTCCATGATTGTTCGGGAGGAGAGCTTGGCAGGCTTTGCCCGTGATTGTCAGTTTGATCATTTTATCAAGCTGGGACGCGGTGAGGAGAAGTCTGGCGGCCGGAATCGTGATACGATTTTAGGAGATTTGTTCGAGGCCTTTTTAGGCGCCTTGCTCTTAGATAAGGGTGTGGAAGCAGTCAAAAGCTTTCTCTACCAAGTCATGATTCCCAAGGTGGAAGCGGGAGATTTTGAGCGGGTGACGGACTATAAGACCAAGCTGCAAGAGTTGCTGCAGATTAATGGTGATGTGGAAATTGCCTATCAGGTCGTGTCTGAGACAGGGCCGGCTCATGCCAAAAATTTCGAGGTGGCTGTTCTCATCAATGGCCGCAAGTCCGGTCAAGGCCAGGGGCGTTCTAAAAAGCTGGCCGAGCAGGAAGCTGCTAAAAACGCATTTGAAAAGGAAAGTTCTTCATGTTTTTAAAGGAAATTGAAATTCAGGGCTTCAAGTCGTTTGCTGATAAGACTAAAGTTGTCTTTGATCAGGGAGTGACAGCGGTTGTTGGGCCAAACGGTTCCGGCAAGTCCAACATTACAGAGAGCCTGCGCTGGGCCTTGGGAGAGTCCAGTGTGAAAAGTCTGCGGGGCGGCAAGATGCCCGATGTGATTTTTGCGGGAACAGAAACCCGCAAGCCACTTAATTACGCATCCGTGGTAGTGGTTCTGGACAACAGTGACCAATTTATCAAGGATGCTGCCAATGAGATTCGGGTGGAGCGTCACATTTACCGCAGCGGTGATAGTGAGTATAAGATTGACGGCAAAAAAGTCCGTCTGCGCGATATCCACGATCTCTTCATGGATACTGGGCTGGGACGAGATTCCTTCTCCATCATTTCCCAAGGGAAGGTCGAGGAAATCTTCAACAGCAAGCCGGAGGAACGCCGGGCAATTTTTGAAGAAGCTGCTGGAGTGCTTAAGTATAAGACACGTCGTAAGGAAACGGAAAGCAAGCTTAGTCAAACTCAGGATAATCTGGACCGTCTGGAAGACATTATCTACGAGCTGGAGAGCCAGGTCAAGCCCTTGGAGAAGCAGGCTGAAACTGCTAAGCGTTTCTTGAGTCTGGATGGCCAGCGCCGAGAGCTTTACTTGGATGTTTTGGTAGCTCAGCTGACAGCTAACAAGGAAAAGTTGACCCAGTCTGAAGAAGATTTAAGGAATATCCAGCAGGAGCTGGCAGCCTACTACAGCAAGCGCGATGAGCTGGAAGTTGAAAACCAAACCTTGAAGGCCAAGCGCCATGAGCTCAATCAAACTTTGTCTGATGATCAAGCTAGTTTGCTGGAATTGACCCGCTTAATCAGTGATTTGGAGCGGCAGATTGACCTCTCTAAGCTGGAGTCCAGCCAGGCAGCGACGAGCCGCCGGGAAAATGAAGAGCGCTTGGCTGCTCTGTCAGAAAAACTGGCTCAGATAGAAAGCAACATAGAAGACAAGCAGGCTGAATTGAGCCAAATAGCTGCCAAACTGAGTGACAATGAGCAGTCTATCGCTGCTTTGGAAGCAGAATTAGCAGACTTTTCAGATGATCCAGACCAGCTGATTGAGCATCTGCGTGAGCAGTATGTCAAGCTCATGCAGGAAGAGGCAAATCTTTCTAATGACTTGACTTCTCTGGAGAGTCAGCTGGCTAGTGAGCTTAAATTGGCTGAGAGCAAGAAGGCTGACTATGCTAAGCTACAGGCTGATTTGGAGGCTAGCCAGACTCAGGAGCAGGCTGGTTTGGAGGAGTTGGAAATTGCTCGCCAAGCTCTCAAGGGCCTACTGGCTGACTACCAAAGTCAGATCCAGTTAGTAGAGAAGCTAGAGGCAGATTATAAACATCAGCAGACTAAGATGTTTGAGCTTTTGGACGACCTCAAAAACAAGCAGGCACGTTCCAATAGCTTGGAGGCCATTCTCAAAAATCACAGTAATTTCTATGCTGGTGTTAAGAGTGTGCTACAAGAGGCTGGCCGACTGGGCGGTATTGTAGGAGCAGTCAGCGAAAAGCTCAGTTTTGATCCTCACTATCAGACAGCGCTGGAAATTGCCTTGGGAGCCAGCAGTCAGAATATCATCGTAGAAGATGAGGCGGCTGCGACTCGGGCTATCGAATTTCTGAAGAAAAATCGGGCTGGCCGGGCAACCTTCCTGCCTTTAACAACCATCAAGCCGCGTCAGCTGCCTGACCATAACCGTGCTACAATTGAAAAAAGTGCTGGTTTTCTGGGGCTGGCTTCTTCCTTGGTCAGCTATGAGTCATCGTTAGACAGTATTTTTCAAAATCTGCTGGGAACGACTGCTATTTTTGATACAGTGGAGCATGCCCGAGCAGCAGCTCGCCAAGTGCGCTATCAGGTTCGGATGGTGACTTTGGATGGTACAGAGCTTCGGACTGGTGGTTCCTATGCCGGTGGTGCCAACCGCAATAACAATACTATCTTTATCAAGCCAGAGCTAGATGCTTTGCTAGAGGAGATTAAGCAGAAAAATGTCAGCCTGAAAGAGCAGGAAGAAGCAGTGCAAATTCTGCAAAACCAACTAAGTCAGGCTAAGCAGGTATTGGAACAAATCAAGATAGACGGTGAGCAGGCTCGCTTGGCTGAGCAAAAGGCTAATCTAGCCTATGAACAGTTGGCCAAGCGTGTAGAAGAACTCACAAGTCTGAAAAATCTACAGGAACAGGAGTTAGCTGGTCAATCTGCTTTGGATATTTCAGAAGAGAAAGACCGACTGCAGACCCGCTTGACTGAGATCGAGCAAGAAAAAACGGATATCACTGCAGAAATAGAGCAAGTTAAGTCGAACAAAGATGCAGTTCAGGCTCGTTTCGACAAGCTTTCCTCTCGTCTGGCTGAACTCAAGCTCCAGCGAACAGAGTTGACCTCCAACCAACGCTTTGAAAAGAATGACTTGGAACGTCTGTCCGAGGAAAAAGCCAGCCTTGAAAAAGAGCAGGCGACCTTGGAGCTTTTGATGGAGCAAAAAGAACAGTCCAGCCTGCAGAAGGTGGATATTACGATTCTGGAAGAGCAATTAGAGACTGCCAAGCAAGAAAAGATTGAGCTGGATCAAAGACTGATTCGTCTGAAATTTGAGCTTGAAGATCTAGAAGGTCAGTCTGACGATATTGCCAGTCGTTTGGAGCAAGCCCGCCATCAAAATGAAGAATTGATTCGCCGGCAGGCTAAAGCAGAGGCAGAAAAGGATAAGCTCATGGATGTCATGCGCCGTCTGGCAAGCAATCTGACAGATGACTATCAGATGAGTTTCGAAGAAGCAAGCAGCCAGGCTCGTCCGTTAGAAAGTTTGCCAGCTGCTGAAAGCCAAGTTAAGGATCTGGAAAAAGCCATTCGAGCTTTAGGTCCAGTCAATCTGGAAGCAGTCGAGCAGTTTGAAGAAGTCAGCAACCGTTTGAACTTCCTCAACGAGCAGCGAGACGATGTTCTATCAGCCAAAAATCTGCTCTTAGAGACGATTGAAGAGATGAATGACGAAGTCAAGGAACGCTTTAAATCAACCTTTGAAGCCATTCGTGAAAGCTTCAAGGTGACTTTCCGTCAGATGTTTGGCGGTGGTTCGGCAGACCTGATATTGACGGAGGGAGACTTGCTGACGGCAGGTGTAGAAATCTCCGTACAGCCACCGGGCAAGAAGATCCAGTCGCTTAATCTGATGAGCGGTGGCGAGAAGGCCTTGTCAGCTTTGGCTCTGCTTTTCTCTATCATCCGTGTTAAGACCATTCCTTTTGTCATCTTGGATGAGGTAGAAGCAGCGCTGGACGAGGCTAATGTTAAACGCTTTGGGGATTATCTCAATCGATTTGACAAGGACAGCCAGTTCATCGTGGTCACTCACCGTAAGGGAACCATGTCAGCTGCAGACTCTATTTACGGAGTTACCATGCAGGAGTCTGGGGTTTCCAAGATTGTCTCGGTCAAGTTAAAAGATTTAGAAAGTATGTAACATGAGTATAAAATTAGTAGCAACGGATATGGATGGCACCTTTTTAGACAGTAAAGGTCAGTTTGATATGGACCGCCTCAAGCAAGTTTTGGCTCGCTTCAAAGAAAAAGGTATCTACTTTGCTGTAGCCAGCGGGCGCGGCATCTTGTCGCTGGAAAAGCTGTTTGAGGAAGTGCGCAATGAGATTATTTTTATTGCTGAAAACGGCAGCTTAGTTGAATTTCATGGCGAAGATCTCTATGAAGCAACCATGCCTCGGGACTTTTACCTCAAGGTTTTTGATAAGCTGCAGGAATCTCCCTATGTCAATGTCAACGAGCTGCTTCTAACGGGCAAACGTGCCTGCTATGTCTTGGAGACTGTGGATCCGACCTATCTTTCTTTCAGTGCTCATTATAATGAAAACATTCAAAAAGTAGCTAGCCTGGCTGATATCGACGATGATATTTTCAAGTTTACGACCAATTTTGCTGAGGACCAAGTCGCAGCTGGTGAAGCTTGGGTCAATGAGAATATCGATGGAGTCAAGGCCATGACAACTGGCTACAAGTCCATTGACATCGTTCTGGACCATGTGGATAAGGGGGTTGCCATTGTCGAGCTGGCCAAGAAGCTAGACATAGATCTTTCTCAAGTCATGGTTTTTGGTGATAATCTCAATGATTTGCACATGATGCAGGTGGCTGGCTATCCGATTGCGACTGAAAATGCTCGCCCTGAGATTTTAGAAGTGGCCAAGGAAGTCATCGGCCACCATGATGCTCAGTCGGTTATCACTTACATGGAGGGATTATAATGGCAGATATAAAACTGATTGCTCTGGACTTAGATGGAACTCTCCTGACTTCAGACAAGAAGATTTCTGAGCGCAATCTAGCAGCTTTAAAAGCAGCTCAGGCCAAGGGAGTTAAGGTAGTTCTGACTACTGGACGCCCTCTTAAGGCCATGGACTTTTTCTTGCATGAGCTGGGAACAGACGGTCGAGAGGATGAGTACACCATTACTTTTAATGGTGGTCTTGTTCAGCGCAATACTGGAGAAATTCTTGATAAAACAGTCTTTTCTTATGATGATGTAGCCCGGATTTATGAGGAAACAGACAAGCTCCACATACCGCTTGATGCTATCTGCGAAGGACTGGTCTATCAGATTCAATCCGATCAAGATTCGCTTTATGCTCAGTTCAATCCTGCTCTGACCTTTGAGCCTGTTGATTTCAGCGACTTATCCAGCCAGCAGACTTATAACAAATGTGTTACTGCTTATGCTAAAGAACCACT
Organism: Streptococcus sp. 27098_8_134; assembly: GCF_041431675.1. Lineage (NCBI taxonomy): Bacteria > Bacillati > Bacillota > Bacilli > Lactobacillales > Streptococcaceae > Streptococcus > Streptococcus sp. 27098_8_134. Next base: position 270,494 of record NZ_JAPVYD010000002.1, read on the forward strand.
AGATGCGGCTATTGAGCAAATCTCTCCAGAATTATTTGAGCGCTATGAGATTTTCAAATCTAGAGAAATGTTGCTGGAGTGGTCACCGAAAAATGTGCATAAGGCTAATGGTCTGGAGAAACTGATTGCCCATTTAGGCATTGAGAGAAGTCAGGTCATGGCCTGTGGTGATGAAGCCAATGATCTTTCTATGATTGAGTGGGCTGGTCTGGGAGTAGCCATGCAGAATGCAGTAGCCATCGTCAAAGAAGCAGCCAATGTGGTGACACCTATGACCAATGATGAGGATGCAGTGGCTTGGGCTATTGAAGAATATATACTAAAGGAGGATTAGCTGATGGGATTATTTGACCGCCTTTTCGGCCGAAAAAAACAAGAACCACCAATTGACGAAGTTGTCAAGGAAGCATTGGAAAACATTGACGAGCTTGAAGAAGAAACAGCGCCTGTTCCAGAAGCAGGAGAAAATCTTGAAGCGGAAGCTGTTCAGTTCTATCAGGGCGAGCAGCAACTTGATGACCAAATTTCGGATACAAAAGATAGTTTGGCTGATGTTGAAGAGCCAGCATCTCAAGCTATCCAAGAAGAAAGCAAGGAGCCAGAGCATGAAAGAGAAATTATTGCAGAAAATCAAGAAGTGGCTCAAGGAGCAACTCAGACTGAAGAAACTCTAGAAGAGCACCATTCCAAGAGCAGTGACGAAACGGTAGAAGAACTTGTTGAACAAACAGACCTGTCAGATGAAGCATCAGATTATACTGAGCATGAAGCTGTTTCTTATGACGAGGTGGGAACTGATTCAAATGATGAGTTCGAGCTTGAAACAGAAGCTGAATCACTAACAGAATCAGAACAGGTCAAGCAAGCAGTCGATTTTGCTGAAGAATCAGAAGCAGCAGCTACAGAAGAACCTGTTGAACTTCCTCAAGAGGAATCTACTCAGGAAAAGTATGACCGCAGCCTAAAGAAGACTCGGACAGGATTTGGAGCACGACTCAATGCCTTCTTTGCCAATTTCCGCTCAGTAGATGAAGAGTTCTTCGAAGACTTGGAAGAGTTGCTCATCACTAGTGATGTAGGAGTTCAAGTGGCTTCCAGTCTGACTGAGGAACTACGCTATGAAGCCCGTCTGGAAAATGCTAAAAAACCAGCTGCTCTGCGCCAGCTGATTATTGAAAAATTGGTGGACATTTATGAGAAAGATGGCCGCTTTAATGAAAAAATCAATTTCCAAAATGGTCTGACTGTCATGCTCTTTGTTGGGGTTAACGGAGTCGGTAAGACCACCTCTATCGGTAAACTAGCCTATAAGTACAAACAACAAGGCAAGAAAGTCATGTTGGTAGCAGCAGATACATTCCGAGCTGGAGCGGTGGCTCAGTTGGCTGAATGGGGCCGGCGCGTGGATGTTCCAGTAGTAACGGGACCTGAGAAGAGCGATCCTGCCAGCGTGGTTTATGATGGTATGGAGCGTGCTCAGGCAGAGCAGGTTGATGTTCTTATGATTGACACGGCTGGTCGCCTGCAAAATAAGGACAACCTCATGGCGGAGCTGGAAAAAATTGGCCGCATTATTAAGCGGGTGGATCCAAAAGCACCGCATGAAACTTTCCTAGCTCTCGATGCTTCAACCGGTCAGAATGCTCTGGTTCAGGCCAAGGAATTTTCTAAAATCACTCCAGTCACAGGAATTGTACTGACGAAGATCGATGGGACTGCTCGAGGCGGGGTTGTGTTAGCCATTCGTCAGGAATTGGATATTCCGGTGAAGCTGATTGGCTTTGGAGAAAAGATTGATGATATCGGTGAGTTTAACTCAGAGAACTTTATGAAAGGCCTGCTTGAAGGCTTAGTATAAAACAAAAAACCAGTACGAGTACTGGTTTTTTATATTAAAAATTTTAAAATCTTACTTATTTGGAGACCATTGCCAGTCAGCTCCAAATTCTCTAAGGAGTTCAAAGGAAGCATCTGGTCCCATAGAACCGACAGGATACTCATGAAGAGGCACTTCGTTGCTACGCCATAGCTCTTCAATCTGATCAATCAGCTCCCAGCTGGAACGCACTTCATCCCAGTGGCTGAAGTTGGTTGAGTCATTGTTAAGGACGTCAAAGATTAATTTTTCGTAAGGATCAGGGGAAGCACCGCTAGCTGTTGCGTCTGTTCGATAGTCCAGAGAGAGAGGAGCTAAGCTGAAGCGTTCACCGACCTCCTTGCCATTCATGCTGAGTGAGAAGCCCTCAGTCGGCTGGATATGAATGGTCAGAACATTTGGCGCTAATTCCTCACCAAAGATGGACTCCATCTGCTTAAAGACGATATTGACAAGAGTGCCTTTTTCAGTGAGACGTTTACCAGTCCGGAAGAAAAATGGAACATCACGGAAACGCTCGCTATTTACAAAGAAAGCCCCTGAAGCAAAAGTCTCGGTCATGGAGTCAGGATTAACATTAGGCTCGCTTCGGTAGGAGATGTATTTCTTACCTTTGACCGTGCCTGACTTATACTGACCGCGGATAAAGAAGCGTTTTAAGTCATCTTTGTCGGGCTGTACCAAGCGTTCAAAAACTTTGACTTTCTCTGCCCGAATGTCCTCTTTGCTGAAGCTTTTCGGCTTGTCCATAGCTAAGAGTGATAGGAGTTGCAAGGTATGATTCTGCACCATATCCCGTAGAGCACCGGACTGGTCATAGTAACCGCCGCGTTCTTCGACACCAAGCTTTTCTGCAAAGGTAATCTGGACATTGTCAATGTAGTCACGATTCCAGATGTTTTCAAAGAGAAGATTGGCAAAGCGGATAGCGAAGATGCTCTGAATCATTTCCTTGCCTAGGTAATGGTCAATACGGAAAATCTGTTCTTCATCAAAGGCTGCTAAGAGTTCTTCGTTAAGTTGGCTGGCAGTTGCCAAGTCTGTCCCGAAAGGTTTTTCGACAATCAAACGTTCAAAGCCTTTGCCGTCTACGATATTTTCAGACTTGAGGTGTTTGGCAATGGTACCGAAAAATTGCGGAGCCATGGACAGGAAGAAGAGTTTATTGTGCTCGGCTTGGTACTGCTCATTGAGTCGGCTTTGAAGCTTGCGCAGCTCAATGTAGTGCTCGGTATCCTGCACATCATGGCTTTGATAGTAGAAGTGGCTGGCAAACTCTTGGGCTTGCTCTGGACTGTCAGCTAAATCAGCGATTGCTTCGACAACGACAGACTCAAAATACTCCTTGCTCCAAGGCCGGCGGGCTGTTCCAATGACTGCAAAATGCTTGGAAAGATTGCCAGACTTATAGAGCCTGAAGAGGGATGGATAGAGTTTTCTTTTAGCCAAGTCACCGCTGGCTCCGAAAATTGTTACAATAACTTTTGAAGACATCCTGATACCTATTTTCTAAATGATGTCTCTATTTTATCACAATTTTTCTAAAGATTGTATTCAGAAATTCGGTTTCTGAAAAGGGAGACAAATAGAAAGAAATTGACCGCTGCTTGAAACATATTCAAATACAAAAAATGAGGCTTAGACACGATTGTGCCAGCCTCGTTTTCTTTATTCAAATACCCGATAAACGTAAGGATTGTCCGGTTTTTCTACCTTATCAAAGCTTTCAACTTCTAGAGTTGGCAGGCTTTGCCCCAAACTTTTATGGTAGTGCATGGTAATTTTTCCCTTGGCATGAATCCAGGTATTATTCTCGAAATGCTGGGTATTTCCAGTCGTCAAGAGGCCATAGACACCTGAGTCGGCGATACAATGGATAATACCGAAGCGAAAAAGAAATTGGCTCTTCTGGTCGCTGGGGTCATTGTAGACAAAGCCGGTGAACTCCAGCGTTTTGCCTACAAACTCGTCGGGATAATCATAGATGACCTCCATGATTTCCATGTAGTTCTCAGTTGTGACCTGAATGGTATCTTGCTTGACATATTTCTTGGCGGCTGCCCGCATTTCTTTTTCGTAAGCCCCTTTGGTAAAGTAGGTGCTGGTATCCGGCTTTAGGTATTGGCTGGTTGTGCCTTCGTCCTGCTGAATAGCAGTTGAAGTTCCCTCAGCTAGTGGAAAATGAAATCCTTTGGCCGAAACTGTTGTCGAATCCAAGGTAACAGTTGGAAAGAAAATTCCCACAAAAAGCGGAATGACAAGGAGCATCACGCTGCCTAACTTGGCCCAGCGAGTATTTAAATGACTGTGGACCTCCATCTTCTTCATCCAGATGATGAGCTGCACAACTGCCAAGATAAAAGATAGAATCATAGACAAGTAGGCCAGATAGGAGTAGTGGAGATTGATATATTGGTTGAGCTTGCCTGTCAGCTGTAGGTACATGGTGATCTCAAAGTAGCCGACTAAGATTAGAAATCGGATCATAGCACTACCCCCACAAGCCAAGAGTAAAGAAAGACGACGACAGTAACCAGGCTGATAAATTGCCAGATAAAGCGTGTCTTAAAGTAGTTTTTCATCATCAGCAGATTCTTGACATCTAGCATAGGCCCAATGACCAAGAAAGCTAAGACTGGCGATAAGCCGAAACTAGCAATCAAGGAGCTTCCAATGAAAGCATCAGCTTCACTGCAAAGTGAGAGCAGGAAGGACAGCAGCATGAGCAGAAGAATAGCAACAGCTGGTGTTGAGCTGATGGAGGTCAGGATTCTGGTTGGCACATAGACCTGGACTAGGCTGGCAAAGAGACAGCCAAAGACCAGATAGCGACCAGTATCGAAAAATTCGTCAATGGCCTGCACAAATACCTGAAAAAGCTTTTGTCCCTTGCTGAGATGTGAAAAGTCATGCTCATGAATAGCTTTGCGATTTTCTTTTTGAATATTGCTGTCTGCAAAGAAGCCCAGAAAAATCCCTAAAAGAATAGCCACGACCATAGAACCTAAAGAACGAAGCAGAGCCATTCGGAAGGAATTACCAAAGGCTGAGTAGGTCGCAAAGAGCACGATGGGGTTGATGACTGGAGCCGTTACAAGAAAAGGCACAGCCGTGTAACTGGGGACTTTCTTTTCCAGAAACCGATTTATAATGGGAACAATTCCGCACTCGCAAGAAGGGAAGACAAAACCAATCAAGCTCCCAAAGAAAATCCGAGCCCATTTGTTCTTGGGTAGGAAACGATAAACCTTGTCTGGCGTGACATACACCTCGATAAAGCCAGAAATGATACTTCCAATCAAGACAAAAGGCAGGGCCTCAATGATAATGGAGAGAAAAATGGCACCAGCTTGCAGGACACTGGCCGGTAGCTGAGAGAAGAAGCTCATTCTTTCTTATCCTTCTCGTTTTTAGATTTTTTCTTGTCTTCCTCAGGGAACTCTACCTTTTCCATCTTGGGCAGGGTCGCAAACTCCTCGAACATCTTGTCCAAATCGTCTGATCTAGTAAATTTAACAGCCATAAAGGCACCTCATTTCTAAAATAATAATTCTATTATACTACCAATCATCAAAAAATGAAATTTTGAAACATAAGAGACTCTTTGTCGCTGATTTACCCTAAATTTTTTTGTACAAATAGTACTAAATAGTTCTAAAACTGCCTATCTTTCAAAGCACTTGTGATATAATAGGATTGTTATGGAAAATATAAATATTGAAAAAATTGCCCAGAAATTGGGTCTTAAAGAAAGCCAAGTATCACAGGTCCTAGATTTGACCGCTGAGGGAAATACAATTCCTTTTATTGCTCGTTACCGTAAGGAAATGACAGGAAATCTGGATGAGGTAGAGATTAAGGCAATCATTGACTTAGATAAGAGCATGACTGCTTTGACAGAACGTAAAGCGACGGTCTTAGCTAAGATTGAGGAGCAGGGGAAATTAACGGATGCTCTTCGCTCTGAGATTGAGTCTGCTGAAAAGCTGGCTGATGTGGAAGAACTTTATCTGCCTTATAAGGAGAAACGTCGTACCAAGGCTACGATTGCGCGTGAAGCAGGTCTCTTTCCTTTGGCTCGCTTCATCCTACAGGATGCGGCTAACTTGCAGGAAGAAGCTGAGAAACTGACTAGTGAAGTCTTTCCAACAGCAGAAGCTGCTCTAGCTGGAGCAGTGGATATTCTGACTGAAGCAATTTCCGAAGATACTAAGCTGCGGGCTTGGACCTACCATGAGATGCAGACCAATTCTTCTATCGTATCCAGTCTCAAAGACGGTGATTTGGATGAAAAGCAGGTCTTCCAGATTTATTATGATTTTTCTGAAAAAGTAGCGACTATGCAAGGCTACAGGACTCTGGCTCTTAATCGTGGTGAGAAGCTAGATATTCTCAAGGTTGGTTTTGAGCACAATCTCGAGAAGATCCTGCGCTTCTTTGAAGTACGTTTCAAGGTGAAAAATGCCTATATTATCGAAGCTGTCCAGCAAGCAGTCAAAAAGAAAATCATTCCAGCCATGGAGCGCCGTATTCGGACCGAGCTGACTGAAGCTGCTGAGGATGGTGCGATTCAGCTCTTCTCAGAAAATCTCCGTCATCTCCTTCTGATTGCTCCTCTCAAAGGCCGCGTAGTACTGGGCTTTGACCCAGCCTTTCGGACAGGAGCCAAGCTGGCTGTTGTTGATGCGACAGGAAAAATGCTGACGACTCATGTTATTTATCCAGTAGCGCCAGCAAAGCCAGCTCAGATTGAAGCATCTAAGAATGAGTTATCGGAGCTGATTGAGCAGTTTGGCGTGGAAATCATTGCCATCGGAAATGGAACGGCTAGCCGAGAAAGCGAAGCTTTTGTAGCAGAAGTTTTGAAATCCCATCCAGATGTCAGCTATGTTATCGTTAATGAGAGCGGTGCATCTGTCTACTCTGCTAGTGAACTGGCTCGTCATGAGTTTCCAGATTTGACCGTTGAAAAGCGCTCAGCTATTTCCATAGCCCGCCGTCTGCAGGATCCATTGGCTGAGCTGGTCAAGATTGATCCTAAGTCTATCGGGGTTGGTCAGTACCAGCATGATGTCAGCCAGAAAAAACTGTCTGAAAGTCTGGACTTTGTCGTTGATACAGTGGTTAACCAAGTCGGGGTCAATATCAACACAGCAAGTCCTGCCCTGCTTGCCCATGTAGCTGGTCTCAATAAGACTATTTCAGAAAATATTGTCAAATACCGGGAAACGGAAGGCTTGATTCGGTCTCGCGAGGCCATCAAGAAAGTGCCGCGTCTAGGCGCAAAGGCTTTTGAACAGGCGGCCGGCTTCCTGCGTATTCCTGAAAGTGATAACCTGCTAGACAATACAGGCGTTCACCCAGAGTCTTATAAGGCAGTGGAGGAGCTCTTTAAGCGTCTGGAAATCAGCAGTTTGGATGAAGCTGCCCAAGTCAAATTAAAGGCTGTTCAGACTGCTAGTTTGGCTGCAGAGCTAGGATTGGGAGAAGAAACCCTCAAAGATATTATTGCTGATTTGCTCAAGCCTGGCCGGGATTTGCGTGATTCCTTTGACGCGCCAGTTCTGCGGCAGGATGTCTTGGATATCAAGGATTTGCGCATCGGTCAAAAGTTGGAAGGAGTCGTCCGGAATGTTGTCGATTTTGGAGCCTTTGTAGATATCGGTATCCACGAAGACGGTCTTATTCATATCTCCAAGCTGAGCACAGACTATATCAAGCATCCTAGTCAGGTCCTATCTGTTGGCGATTTAGTCACTGTCTGGGTGGATAAACTGGATGTGGAGCGGGAGAAGGTCAACCTCTCTTTGATAGCACCAAATGAATCTAACTAACTATGTCAAGCGGGTTTCGCTTGAGGATTTTGGCTGGGAATTCCACCACCAAGCTTATTGGAACAAGCGTCTCCGCACTACAGGGGGACGCTTCTTTCCAAAAGATGGTCATCTGGATTTCAACCCAAAAATCTATGAAACTTTTGGTCTGGAGACCTTCCGAAAAATTGTCCGCCATGAGCTGGCTCACTATCACCTCTATTATCAGGGTAAAGGATACCGCCATGGGGATCGAGATTTTAAAGAACTGCTCAAGCAAGTTGATGGTTTGCGCTACGCTCCCGCGTTGTCCAACTCGCAATCTTTTCTCGTCTATGAATGCCTGAGCTGCGGAGCACTTATCCGTCGTAGACGTAGAGTCAATCTTCAAAAATACCGTTGCGGACGCTGTATGGGCAAGCTCCGTTTGTCAGAGAAAGCTTGATAGATTAGCGAGAGAGTTCCTTGAAGAACTCTCTTTTTCAAAAGAATGAATATTCTAATCCATAATCAGCCTTTGGCCCGATTGTTTTCTCATGAAATATGGTAGAATAAAGTAAATATGATCATTGAGGTCTCTATCATGAACGTGAAATTCTATAAGTTGAAAAAGAATCGACTGATTTCCGGTGTCTTGTCCGGTCTGTGTGATAAATTTGATTTTGATCTGAGCCTGGTGCGCTTCCTCTTTATTATCTTTACTGTGGTCAATTTCGGCTTGGGAATTCTCATCTATATCCTGCTAGCTATGGTTATGCCCTATAAAGAAGACATAGAAGAAGAAATGTATGGAACCGGCCCGCGCAAACGAAAAGAAGCAGAAGCTATCGAAGACGATAAAGACGGCTGGTTTTGGTAATTCTTAATAAAATAGAAAATTTCGGGATGCACTCCCGATTTTTTACTTGAAGTAGGGAATGTTTTAGTAAGACATTTCTATACCGTGATTTATTTTCTGCTTGCTTCTTTTAGATAAAATCTAAAAAAGAAGCAGGATAGAAAACCAGGTAAATTGACACTTAAAAACATCACCAAAATATTAGCAATTTATCCAAGGAGGAAATATGACAGAATTTTGGAATGCCTATGACTTAAATCGAAATCAACTCCCTCATCTCCTGGTTCGAGGAGAAAAAATTCCTGAAGGACAGTTTCATCTATGTGTTAATGTCTTGGTTCGTCACCAGGATGGTGATATTCTCTTTATGCGGCGATCAGCCAATAAAAGCCTTTATCCTGGCTATTATGAGTTCGGAGCAGGTGGCAGTGTGCTGGCTGGAGAGGATAGTCTGACAGCCGCCTTACGTGAATTAGAAGAAGAAACAGGCTTGGTTCCTGACAGCATCAGACTTTTGGAGCAGGTGTGCTCTATCAAAGATCAGTGCCATTTCGACTATTTTGAAGTGGTTGTATCTGGCGATAAGAGTCAAGTCCGCTATCAGGAAGGCGAAACAGATGCCCATGTCTGGTTGCCTCTGAAAGAGGTCCCAGATTTTGTAGAAAACCATCCTTGTTTTAATAACCAAAAGAAGATTCTTAACAGCCTGCTTGACTAAGACCATGGCTGTTTTTCTATTTTTACTAAAAAGTTGATTTAAATCAAAATATTTTTTCGACCTAAAATCAATCTTAAAGATTCTTTTGAGGTAAAAATTTGCTATAATAGAAGCAGACAAATTTGAAGGGAGAAGACAATGTCAGTAAAGGTCAAAGACCTCTTAAAAATGTCTCGTCTGTCTCAGGAGTACGGAGATAAAGTTTTACTGGAGAAAGAAATTAAAACTTCAGATATTTCTCGGCCTGGACTTGAAATGACTGGATATTTTGATTTTTATACACCCGAGCGGATACAGCTGATTGGGATGAAAGAGTGGTCTTATCTGATGAAGATGAGCTCTCATAATCGCCATCAAGTACTGCTGAAAATGTTCCAGCCTGAGACGCCGGTGGTTATCATTGCTCGAAATTTAGAGATTCCTAAAGAAATGATTGATGCGGCTGATGAGAAGCAGGTTGCTATTCTTAGAAGCAAAGCCTCTACTAGCCGCTTGTCTGGAGAAATTTCCAGTTATCTTGATTCTCGGCTAGCTGAGAGAACCAGTGTTCATGGGGTTCTGATGGATATCTATGGCATGGGAGTTCTCATCCAAGGGGACAGTGGAATTGGTAAAAGTGAGACAGGACTTGAATTGGTTAAGCGTGGCCATCGTTTGGTTGCGGACGATCGAGTGGATATCTATGCCAAGGATGAAGTGACCCTTTGGGGAGAGCCAGCTGAAATTCTGCGCCACCTATTGGAAATTCGTGGTGTTGGTATCATCGATGTCATGAGCTTATACGGAGCCAGTGCTGTGAAAGATTCTTCTCAAGTTCAGATAGCTGTCTATTTGGAGAATTACGATACTCAAAAGACTTTTGACCGTCTAGGTAATGATACAGAGGAGCTGGAGGTTGCCGGTGTCAGAATTCCACGTATTCGGATTCCTGTAAAGACTGGTCGCAATATCTCTGTCGTGATTGAGGCTGCGGCGATGAACTATCGAGCAAAGCAAATGGGCTATGATGCTACAAAGATCTTTGAAGAGCGCCTCACCGATTTAATTAGCCGGAATGAGGTGAAACATGATTGATCCAGTAGCTATCCAACTAGGACCTATCAGTATTCGCTGGTATGCCATCTGTATTGTCACAGGCTTAGTATTAGCCGTTTATCTTGCCATGAAAGAGGCTCCGCGTCGGAAGATTATTCCTGATGATATTTTGGATTTTATCCTAGTGGCTTTTCCCGTAGCCATCGTGGGTGCCCGGCTTTATTACGTGGCCTTCGAGTGGGATTATTACGGTAAGAATCTGATAAAAATCATTGATTTCTGGAATGGCGGAATAGCAGGTATTGCTATTTACGGCGGGCTGATAGCTGGTGCTATCGTTCTCTACTTTTTTTGTAGGAGAAGGCTGATTCACCCAGTTGATTTTCTGGATATTGCAGCACCAAGTGTGATGATTGCCCAGAGTATTGGTCGCTGGGGAAATTTTGCCAACCATGAGGCCTATGGTGCGGCAGTTAAGAGTTTGGACTATCTGCCTAGCTTTATTCGTGAAAATATGTATATCGAAGGCAGCTACAGACAGCCAACCTTCCTCTATGAATCTGTATGGAATCTGATTGGTTTTATTTTGATTATTGTTCTCCGCCGTCGGCCTAAGTTGCTGAGACAAGGAGAAATCGCCGCCTTCTATCTGATTTGGTATGGATTTGGCCGGATGATTATTGAGGGTATGCGGACGGACAGTCTCATGTTTGCTGGTCTGCGTGTTTCCCAATGGCTGTCGCTGATTCTTATTTTTGTTGGAATCGGCATCATCATTTACCAAAGAAAAAAGAAAGCCCCTTATTATCAAGAATAAGAAATGCTTAGAGCCGCTGACTCTTGTAAGAGATGTCTGCAATGAAAGGAGAGAAATATGATAATTGAAATTGCTTATGCATTACTAGCGGTAGCGCTCATTATCTTCGTGATTTACTTGACGATTACTGTCAAAAATCTGGGCGAAAAAGCTGGTAAGATGCTAGATGAAACAGAAAATACCATTAAGGTCTTGACTTCTGATGTCAACGTGACCCTTCACCAAACCAATGATTTGCTGGCCAAGGTCAATGTCTTAACTGACGACATCAATCAAAAAGTCGCAACCATTGATCCTTTGTTTACAGCTGTGGCGGACTTATCTGAATCTGTTTCAGATTTAAACGTTCAGGCGCGTACGCTGAGTAAAAAAGCAGTGTCTGCTGGTAAGGGAACAGTCAAAACTACAGCTGGTTTATCTGCTTTGCGTTTTGCTTCAAAATTGTTTAAAAAATAAGAAAGAAGGTCTATTATGGGAAAATTTTCATCACTGTTATTGGGAGCTGTCACTGGTGCAGCTGCTGCCTATTTCCTGACCAGTAAGAAAGGAAAGGAAACGACAGATAAGGTTCGGGACTTTGTAAAGGAATATCAAGAAAATCCTGATGATATCCATGAAGCTGTCGTTCAGTCTGCTAAAGACTTTTCAAATCAAGCTGTTAGCGCAATTCAACAAACCAAAGAAAAGGTTGAGAAAGGCGAGATTACAACTGAAACAGTCATCGAATCTGTCAAAGAAACGACAAAATCTGTCGTTGACTACTCACAAGATAAGTTTAACGAAATCAAAGAAAAATTTGATAAAGAAGAAAGCAGCTTAGCTGAGGAAGAACCTGTGATCTTCGAAGAGGGAGAAGAACCTTCAGAAGAAATCATCATTGACTTCGGAGCAGAAGCGACAGAAGGACAAGAAGAAAAGGCTGTTGAAATAGACAGTCAAGAAGAAAAATAAAACAAAGAAGACTAGCAAAATTGCTAGTCTTCTTTGTTTACAAGAATGAAAAAAAGAACCGAGGACTTAAAGCGTCGTCGGTTTTTCTTATATTTTAAAATCGTAGAATCACAAGGTTGGTTTATTTGTTAGTTTGGCGTTTCTTTGCGAACAGGCGATAAGATTGAATGCTAATCAGGCTGGAAGCAATGGCCAAAGTGAAGGACATAAATGTATTCATTTTTAAACTCAAAAATACAAAGCTAAACAAAACTGTCAAGACACAGAAAACAGCAATATTTAAGAAGAAAAAGAGTTCACTTAATCTTGGTGATGTTTCTGCTTCAGGTAAGTACTCTTGATAGAGTGGTGTTTGTTCAGATTCAATTTCTTGGTAGTAGTAGTCAGTTGGGTCATCATATTGTTGGTATTTTCTTACGTGCATAATTCTCTCTCCTTACAGTACCCTCTAATTCTACCATTTTTTTGCAGTTTTAAATATTACAAAAGAGTTACAAAACGAATAAATTCGAATGAAAAACCACTCCTTTATATTTTTTTGCTATAATGGTTTTATGAAAAAGATAATTATTACAGCAACAGCTGAAAGTATAGAGCAAGTTGAGGAACTTTTGGAGGCGAATGTCGATCGAATTTATGTCGGTGAGAAAAATTATGGCCTTCGGTTGCCTCATAATTTTAGTTTAGACGAATTAACTCGAATTTCTGACTTGGTTCACCAAGCAGGAAAAGAGTTGACCGTTGCAGTGAACGCGCTCATGCATCAGGAAATGATGGATAATATCAAGCCCTACCTTGATTTTTTGCAGGAGATTGGGGCAGATTATATTACCGTTGGGGATGCTGGTGTTTTCTATGTGCTGCAGCGCGACGGTTATAAATTAAAAACCATTTACGATGCCTCGACCATGGTTACCAGTAGCCGTCAGATTAACTTTTGGGCTAAGAACGCAGGAGTTTCAGAAGCTGTCCTAGCGCGTGAGATTCCTTCTGCTGAGCTTTTTAAGATGCCAGAAATTCTGGAAATTCCTGCTGAAGTCTTGGTCTATGGGGCTAGTGTCATCCATCACTCCAAGCGTCCTCTTTTGCAGAATTACTATAATTTTACTCATATCGATGATGAGAAGACGAGAGAACGGGATCTATTTCTGGCAGAACCAAGCGATCCGCAGAGTCATTATTCAATTTTTGAGGACAATCATGGTACTCATATTTTTGCCAATAATGACTTGGATTTGATGACCAAGCTGATAGAATTGGTTGACCATGGCTTCTGCAACTGGAAGTTGGAAGGTCTCTACACACCAGGTCACAACTTTGTCGAGATTGCTAAGATTTTTGTAGAGGCGAAAGATTTGATTGAAGCAGGCAAGTTTAGCTTAGATCAAGCCTTTGTGCTGGATGAGGCGATTCACAAACTGCATCCGAAAAATCGTTTTCTCGATACAGGATTTTATGACTATGATCCCGATATGGTAAAATAATATAGAAACGAGAACTCTTTTTAGGAGTTCTTTTTTGAGAACAAAAAAACATTGATAAAGTAGAACTAAAAAATAGATGTTTTAAAATATTTTTTTGAATTAATTCGAATAATCTAAAAATTAAAATTGTGAAAATAATTCAAAGAACCTTGCTTTTAGGTGTAAATTACTATAAAATAATAAGGATTAGACATCAACACTTTTATATTGCAAATAGGAGAAAATGATGGCAAGAAAGTTGAAACGACCAGAGGTGTTATCACCTGCTGGTACTTTGGAAAAACTAAAAGTAGCTGTTCGATATGGAGCAGATGCTGTTTTTATTGGCGGTCAAGCCTATGGTCTGCGCAGCCGGGCTGGGAACTTTACCTTTGAACAGATGGAAGAAGGGGTTCAGTTTGCGGCTAGTTATGGTGCCAAGGTCTATGTCGCGGCCAATATGGTCATGCACGAGGGCAATGAAGAGGGGGCTGGTGAGTGGTTCCGCCGTTTGCGAGACATCGGGATTGCGGCTGTCATTGTTTCAGATCCAGCTTTGATTGCTATCGCAGCATCAGAAGCACCTGGTCTAGAAATCCACCTATCGACTCAGGCCAGTGCGACCAACTATGAAACGCTGGAATTCTGGAAAAATCTAGGTCTGACTCGAGTTGTCCTAGCTCGCGAAGTTTCTATGGCTGAGCTGGCTGAAATTCGCCGACGGACTGACGTTGAAATAGAAGCCTTTGTTCATGGAGCGATGTGTATTTCCTACTCTGGACGCTGTACATTATCCAACCATATGAGTATGCGCGATGCCAATCGTGGAGGCTGCTCGCAATCCTGCCGTTGGAAATACGACCTCTACGACATGCCTTTTGGACAAGAACGTAAGAGCTTGAAGGGTGAAGTTCCAGAAGAATTTTCTATGTCCGCAGTTGATATGTCCATGATTGACCGCATACCAGACATGATTGAAAATGGAGTGGATAGCTTGAAGATTGAGGGACGGATGAAGTCTATTCATTACGTTTCTACGGTGACTAACTGCTATAAAGCAGCTGTAAATGCTTATCTAGAAAGTCCTGAAAAGTTTGAAGCTATCAAGCAGGACTTGGTTGATGAGATGTGGAAGGTTGCTCAACGCGAATTGGCCACAGGATTCTACTATCATACTCCAACTGAGAATGAGCAGCTGTTCGGAGCGCGACGCAAGATTCCAGAATACAAATTTGTAGCAGAAGTAGTATCCTATGACTCAGACAGTCAGACAGCGACTATCCGTCAGCGCAATGTTATCCATGAAGGCGATCAGGTTGAATTTTACGGACCGGGCTTCCGTCATTTTGAAACCTTTGTCACAGATCTTCGTGATGCTGAAGGGAATAGAATTGATCGGGCTCCTAATCCGATGGAGCTTCTGACTATTCACTTGGATCAGCCCGTAGAGGCAGGTGATATGGTGCGGGCTCGCAAGGAAGGCTTGATTAATCTATACAAGGAGGATGGCACTAGCGTGACAGTCCGAGCTTAATCTTATATTCATAGGTGGCTTTTTAATCTAAAAGCCATCTTTATGAATACAGGTTTTCAGAGAGGAAATAGCATGATTCAGGTTTACGGAGATATTCTTGATGAGGAGACTCGATGCCAGCATTATTACAGTGAGAGAGATATCATAGCTCTTAAGTGCTTTGCTTGTCAGAAATACTATCCTTGCTTTCTCTGCCATGACCGCTACGAAGATCATGCTTTTCTGGCCTATCCTGTGAGTCGGTCAGAAGATCGAGTAGTCCTTTGCGGCCATTGCAGGACTGAGCTGACTATTTCTCAGTACCTTGGCTGTGAGGATACCTGCCCTTTCTGCGCTCATCCTTTTAATCCTGGATGCAAGAAGCATCGATCAATTTATTTTCAGACAAATAAATAACTCTTCCATCCAGCTGGATGGAAGAGCTATCTTTTGAAACGACGATTGGTGATGCGAATGTCCTTCTTTTGGGCTTCACGGATATTATTGGGTACGAGACTGATTCGCTTTATGTCCTGCACGCGGATAATAGTGGTCATACTTTTCTTGAAATTCTTGATAATCAGCTGCAGGCGCTCGCGATCGTATTTAACAATATCGCCAGTGAAGCTTTTATCCAGAAAGATAACGTGGACACCAGATTGTTTTCGCAGAGCTAGCTCGATGGTACGCAGGATGCGGCCGCTGTCCTCTGGTCCTTGTTCATTCTTTTTGCCACTGATAAATTCGTTGGCTCTTTGTAAAATCATTTCGAGATATTTTTTCATAGCTAAAATCTCCATAACTTGTTACAATATATTATATAACAAAATTCCCTAAATTGTAAATTCTTTTACGAATTATTAGTTGGAAAATAAAACAAGAGGTGAAATATGGCAGAATTTACATTCGAAATCGAAGAAAAACTTCTGGTCCTGTCTGAAAATGACAAGGGCTGGACCAAGGAGCTCAACCGCGTTAGCTTTAACGGAGCACCAGCTAAGTATGATATTCGGACTTGGAGTCCAGACCACAGCAAAATGGGCAAGGGAATTACACTATCTAATGAAGAATTCCAAGTTCTCGTGGATGCATTTAAAAACTGATAGAGAAAGCTCTATCAGTTTTTTCTATTTCTCTGAAAAGTAGGGATGGAATTTCAGACTCTTAAAAATAGGAATGCTGATGATGGTGATGACAACCATTTTTAGCAAGTCTGGCAGGATAAAAGGAGTAAGACCAACCGCGACTGACTTAGAGAAATCAAATCCTCCCAAGAAATGGAGTCCTAGGATACCACCGACAAAGACGAGAGCATCACCCAATACATTGGCTATAAAAACCATATAGAAAGGACTGTCCTTATGGGTCAGACTGGATGTCACAAAGGCAAAGAGTAAGTAGAACCAGAGATAGCCGGCGCTAGGGCCCAAGAGAGCCTGGAAACCACCGCTTCCTCCAGCAAAGACTGGCAGACCAATAGCTCCTAGTAGCAGATAAATAAAGACTGACAAAACAGCTTCGCGAGGTTTGAAAATCGTTGCAATCAAACCGACAGCAAAAGTCTGCAGCGTGATGGGAACGGGGCCAATGGAAATAGTTAATTGGGATAGGACAGCTAGGAAGGCAGCTCCGATAGCTGGGAGGGCAAGAAGAAATGCTTTGTTCTTGTTCATAAATAGTAAACCTCTTTTTAATTTTATGGTAACTATTTTAAAAGCTAAATAAAAAAAAGTCAAGTCCTTCTTAATCGGACGAGGCAAATATACAGACAGATTCTTATTTCTCTGAAAAGTAGGGATGAAACTTCAGACTCTTAAAAATAGGGATGCTGATAATGGTGATGGCAATAATTTTTATCAATCCAGGCAGGATAAAAGGAGTTAGGCCAACCTCTACTGACTTAGAGAAATCAAGTCCTCCAAAGAACTGCAGCCCTAAGATACCACCGACAAAGACGAGAGCGGCACCCAATACATTAGCTATAAAAATCATATAGAAAGGACTGTCCTTATGAGTCAGACTGGATGTCACAAGCGCAAAGGGTAAGAAGAACCAGAGATAACCGGCGCTTGGACCAAAGAGAGCCTGAAAACCACCGCTTCCTCCAGCAAAGACCGGCAGACCAATAGCTCCCAGCAATAGATAAATAATGACTGACAAAACCGCTTCGCGAGGTTTGAAAATCGTCGCAATCAGACCGATAACAAAAGTCTGCAGCGTGATGGGAATGGGGCCGATGGAAATAGTAAATTGGGACAGGACAGCTAGAAAAGCTGCTTCGATAGCTGGGAGGGCAAGAAGAAAAGCTTTGTTCTTGTTCATAAATAGTAAACCTCTTTTTAATTTTATGGTAACTATTTTAAAGGCTAAATAAAAAAAGTCAAGTCCTTCTTAATCGGACGAGACAATTATACAGACAGATTCTTATTTTCGTTTCTTGCTTCTGATGAGCAAGACGATGAAGGCGATAAGACCAAAAATATTAAAGAAAAGGATGCCCAAGGCCGCAAGAAGTTTTTTTGTTTTACTCATCAGTTTTCCTCATTTCTGGATTGCTTTGTACTATCATATCAAAATTTTCAATGTTTGAATAGGCTTCATTAGAAAAATTAGCTATAGCTTCAAACTATATTCTTATCAATAAAAAAGAATTATCTAAAAGTGCTATAAAGAATTGCAGCAGTACACTTTGATTGATATAATAATGCAAAAGTAAATAAGAGTTTTTGCTAGAGGTGTGGGTGCGTAATCAACATCTTCCTAAAGCAAGACTGACTAGATTGGAGAAGGCTATGACAGATTTATTAAAAATTTATCAGGAACTACAGGAGAAAAAATGGGTTAACTTGTCCCATCAGATCAAGGAAGATAGTCCGCATTTTCCAGCTCTACCTGCCTTGGAGAAGAAGGACATTTTCACTTTGAAAGACGGTTTTCATGTTCAGCAGTTTTCTGTAGTTGGCCAGTACGGGACTCATATTGATGCTCCGATTCACTTTGTGGAGGGTGGTCGCTGGTTGGAAGAGATTGAGCTAAAAGATCTTTTCCTGCCCTTGGTGGTTATTGATAAGTCTAAAGAAGTAGCAGAGAATCCAGACTTTATTCTGGGCAAGCAGGATATTTTAGATTTTGAAGCGGAGCACGGGCAGATTGAGCCAGGAACATTTGTTGCCTTTCGATCAGACTGGTCCAAGCGTTGGCCGAGTCAATCAGCTATGCGCAATCTGGATGATCAGGAGATTCAGCATACTCCCGGGTGGGGACGAGATGCTCTAGAGTTCCTCATCCATGAGCGTGGTGTCAAGGCGGTAGGTCACGAAACTTTTGATACAGATGCGGGTATTCCTACAGCGGAGCATGGGCTGCTCAATGAATACTATCTTTTGGAGCAGGATATTTATCAGCTAGAAGTTATGACCAATCTGGATCAGCTGCCGGCTAAGGGTGCTCTCATTTCTATTAGCTTTCCCAACTGGCATCAAGCCAGCGGTTCACCAGTGAGGGCTATAGCTATTTTACCATAAAGAAAAAGGAGTCTGAGATTTCATTTCAGGCTCCTTATCGTCTATAAAAATTAGCAAGTAAAGCATGTTTTTCATAATCTTTAGAAATTCTTTAATATTTCTTGATGGATATTTGATAATTATCTTTTAAAATAGTGATGTAGAAGTTTATGGTCTGAAAAAATCTGACTTTCTTTCATTAAGTGGATATTTCAAAGGGATATCAAATGAACCTGAAATAGCTAAAATTTACAATCTTACAAAAATGTAAGAATTGTCAGTAAAATGAAAGATTAGGTTATGGAACGGTCATCATCTTTATTATAAAATGGTAGCAGAAATCAAAAAGAGGCTGGAATACCAAACCTCTTCTGATTTTGAATTTTTTATCGCATGGTCACGAATTCTTCGGAGCCAGTCGGGTGAATAGCAACTGTAGCATCAAAGTCAGCTTTAGTAGCACCCATTTTGATAGCAACTGCGAAACCTTGAATCATCTCGTCTACTCCGTAGCCAATACCGTGAAGGCCAACGACCTTTTCATCCTCACCGGCAGTGATGAGCTTGAACTTGGCCTGTTGGCGGTGCTGGGTGACAGCTGAATACATGGATGTGAAGCTAGATGTGTAAACGTGAATATTTTCAGCTCCGTAAGTCTTGATAGCCTCTACCTCAGTTAGGCCGACTGTCCCAATAGCGGGATGGGAGAAGACGACAGTTGGAATAGTTGAGTAGTCCATTTTAGCATTTGTTTTACCATTGAAAAGACGCTCAGACAGAGTTCGTCCAGCCTTGATAGCAACAGGAGTTAATTCTTTTTCGCCTGTTACATCGCCGAGAGCATAGATGCCAGGAACCACAGTGTTTTGGTACTCATCTACAGCGATAAAGCCACGTTCATTGAGAGTGACGCCAGCTGCTTCCAGATTGAGGTCTTGAACGTTTGGCTTACGACCGATTGCCCAGATAACATGCTGGGCTGTGTGACTGCTGCCATCTTCAAAGTAGAGCTTGAGCTGACCATCAGGCAGTTTTTCCAGCTTTTGTGGAATCTTATGAGTATGAAGCTGGAGTCCAGACTTTTCCATTTCTTGGAGCAAACCGTCAATCAGATAGCTGTCAAAGTTGCGTAGTGGTCGATCCTTACGGACAAAAAGGTCTGTTTTAACTCCCAGAGCATGGAGCACGCCGGCTAGCTCAACTGCTATATAGCCTGCTCCGACAATGGCCACAGATTCAGGTAATTCTTCCCAAGCAAAGACATCATCAGAATTTTCTCCGTAGCCTGCGCCAGGGATCTTGGGGATAGCTGCATGAGCACCGGTCGCAATGACAATGTGCTTGGCACGAATAAGTTCACCGTTGACTTGGACAGTGTTTGCATCTACAAAGCGGGCACGGCCTTCGATCAGCTCAACCCCATTCCGCTTGAAGCTACCATCGTAAGACGAACGTGCTCTGTCAATATAAGCTTCACGATTTTTCCGAAGGGTAGCAAAATCAAAAGTTTGATTGTCAGAAGTAAAGCCGTAGTCCGGTCCATAATGCTGGATAGCTTCAGCGATTTGAGCTCCGTACCACATAATCTTCTTTGGGACACAGCCGACATTGACACAGGTGCCACCCAGTTTCTTTTCTTCAATAACGGCAACCTTGGCACCGTATTCGCCGGCCCGATTCATGGTAGCAATTCCCCCGCTGCCACCGCCAATAGCAATCATATCAAATTCTTTCATCTTTTTAGAATCTCCTTCTATTATATGAGGTAATTGTACCTTTTTTAGCAGGTGAATGCAAAAATCTGCTACGGATTTAAGTGGAGTGACTATCTGAGATAAAATAGCAACCATTTGTGAGAAACTGTAAATTTTTTTAGAAGAATTATGATAGCCTTGTGATATAATATAACAAAAGAAAATCGTTTTCATCAAGAGGAGGAAAAGAGATGAAAAAGTTAAAGAAATGGCAATTATTTAGCATTATTGGAGCTACGATTGCAGTTGTTGCAGGAGCAATTCTCTTCATGTTTCTAAATGGAGGGAATCCTTCTGAGGCACCGGTCGATACGACTCCGCTGGTTCAGAAGGCCAAGGAAGGCTCAGTGGCTTCTTCAGTCTTATTGACAGGAAATGTCACAGCCAGCAACGAGCAGTACATCTACTATGACAGCACCAAAGGTGACTTGGAAAATGTACTGGTCAATGTTGGTGACCAAGTGACTGCCGGTCAAGCGTTGGTAACTTATAAAAGTGCAGAGGCTCAGGCAGCTTATGATGCGGCTGCTCGGGCGGTTAGCAAAGCTGATCGTCAATTGCATGACTTGCAAACCAATGGTGTGACTGTAAATACGACTGGCGACGAAGAAGCAGATGGGGCGTCTGAAGCTCAGGCTCAGCGTTCTGTAGAGTCTCAGGCAGCTGACCTGCGCGATGCTCGAGCTGATGCAGTGGATAATATGAACAAAGCACAAGCTACTCTCAATGCCTTGACAGTGACAAGCACTGCAGATGGTACGGTCGTAGAAGTCAACCGTGATGTTTCAAAATCAACAACGGGTGCCACTCAAACCTTGGTTCACATCGTCAGCAATGGGAATCTGCAGATTAAGGGTGAATTATCCGAATACAACCTGGCTAACTTGTCTGTCGGTCAAGAAGTGACCATTACATCAAAAGTTTACCCAGACAAGAAATGGACTGGTAAAATCAGCTACATTTCCAACTATCCGAAAGACGGCCAGCAGGCAGCAGCTCAACCATCTGGAACAGGTGGCAGCGGAACAGCTTCAGGTTCCAAATATCCATTTACAATTGACATTACCAGCGAGATTGGTGAACTCAAGCAAGGTTTCTCTGTCAACATTGAAGTTAAAAACAATACTCAGGGACTCATTGTGCCAGTCAGCAGTGTGGTAATGGATGGAGACAAGAACTATGTTTGGGTTCTGGAAAAAGGAGTTGCCAAGAAAACAGAAGTGACGCTCGGAAATGCTGATGCTGAAAATCAAGAAATCTCATCTGGTTTGACAAAGGATAGTAAAGTTATCATCAATCCGACAGATAGCTTGAAAGACGGTCAAGAGGTGAAATCTTATGAAGAAGCTAATTGAGTTAAAAAATATTAATAAGAGCTATCGCAATGGAGACCAGGAACTGCAGGTATTAAAAGACATCAGTCTGGAAGTTGAAGAGGGCGAGTTTGTTGCCATCATGGGACCGTCTGGATCTGGTAAGTCTACACTGATGAATATCATTGGGATGCTGGATCGTCCGACCACTGGTGAATACCATCTGGGAAGCGAAGAAGTAGCTAAGCTAGGTGATAAGAAGCTGGCCAAGGTTCGAAATAAGCAAATCGGCTTTGTCTTTCAGCAGTTCTTTCTCCTATCTAAGCTCAATGCCTTGCAAAATGTGGAACTGCCCTTAATCTATGCAGGTGTCGGTCTATCTAAACGTAAGTCCTTGGCCGAGCAGTTTCTGACCAAGGTGGAGCTGGACACGCGGATGCATCACCTGCCTTCAGAGCTTTCCGGAGGACAGAAGCAGCGGGTAGCCATTGCGCGTGCTTTGGTCAATAATCCCTCTTTGATTCTGGCTGACGAACCAACAGGAGCCTTGGATACCAAGACTGGTGAGCAAATTATGGAGCTCTTGACTGAGCTCAATCGAGAAGGGAAAACCATTATCATGGTAACCCACGAGCCTGAGATTGCTGCCTATGCCAAACGGCAGATTGTCATTCGTGACGGTGTCATCTCATCTGATAGCTCTAAGGAAGGAGGACTAGTCTAATGCAAAACTGGAAATTTGCCATTAGCTCCATTCTTGGACACAAGATGCGGTCTTTCCTGACCATGATTGGGATTATTATCGGAGTGGCTTCGGTTGTGGTTATCATGGCCTTAGGAGATTCTATTACCCGGCGAGTTAATGAGAGTTTTACCAAAAGTCAGAAAAACATGCGTCTCGTTTTTTCTCCTAAAAAGAGCAAGGACGGCTCCTACACACAAACGGCTGATCTTTATTCAGTAAATGTGGAAGATGAAAGCGAGGAAGTGGTGGAACCACCCAAGGCCCAGGAAGCCTGGGTTAAGGAATTGACCCATATCAAGGGAGTGGACGGCTACTATGTGACCAACTCAGCTATGGAAACCTTTAGCTACGAAAATAAGCAGGCTGAGCGCGTCAACTTTGTCGGTGCAAACATGACCTATATTCAGGTAAAAAAATACAAAATCATTGCTGGTCGTGCTTTGAGGCAGCAAGACTATCAAGGCTTTGCAAGTGTTGTGCTGCTGGACGAAGATCTGGCTGCGACTCTCTTTTCTTCCGCTGAAGAAGCAATCAATAAAATTGTGACAGTGGGTGCCAGTAACTATCGGGTGATTGGGGTTTATAGAGATCCTGAAACTGCTGCTGCATCTGGCTCCATGCAGGTCTATGGTGGCAAT
Source organism: Streptococcus sp. 27098_8_134 (assembly GCF_041431675.1). Classification (NCBI taxonomy): domain Bacteria; kingdom Bacillati; phylum Bacillota; class Bacilli; order Lactobacillales; family Streptococcaceae; genus Streptococcus; species Streptococcus sp. 27098_8_134. Next base: position 293,471 of record NZ_JAPVYD010000002.1, read on the forward strand.
GCCATTACGACGAATACTCTCATAGCTGCCAACTTTGGAGTAGATGAGATTTCAGAGATTGTTCTTCGAGTGAATGATACCAGCTTGGTTCCAGAACTTGGTCCTAAGGTTGCCAAGAAATTAACAGAAATTGCTGGTCTCCAACAGGGGGAATATCAAGTGACAGATGATAGTGCCCTTTATCAGGAAGTGCAAAATATTTATGGTGCCATGACAGGAGTTATCGGTGCTATCGCCGGGATCTCACTTTTTGTTGGTGGTATCGGCGTTATGAATATCATGTTGGTATCGGTCACTGAGCGGACTCGTGAAATCGGTCTACGAAAAGCTCTGGGAGCAACACGTGGCAACATACTGATGCAATTTCTGATTGAGTCTATGATTTTGACACTGATTGGTGGTTTGATTGGACTGGTTCTAGCTGCAGGACTTGCGTCTGTACTAGGCTCGGCCATGAGTCAAATGCTGGAAGGAACTCCAGTGACGGTATCACTCACAGTCAGCATCATTAGCCTTCTCTTCTCAGCAACCATCGGTGTTCTCTTCGGTATCCTGCCGGCCAACAAGGCCTCTAAACTAGATCCAATTGAAGCATTGAGGTATGAATAATACAACAAAAAGTCTGGTTTCCCAGACTTTTTTGTGATGTAAAAAATCCTGCTGGAATTCCAGCAGGATTTGCATTCTTAATATCGTATAAAATACAGATTATTTCATCGTTGGGAAGAGCAGGACATCGCGAATGGTAGTCACGTCGGTTAGTAACATAACCAGCCGGTCGATACCGATTCCCAGACCTCCAGTTGGTGGCATACCATATTCCAGAGCTTCGACAAAGTCATAGTCGATGCCAGTTGCTTCGTCATCGCCCAGTTCTTTGGCTTTTGCTTGTGCTTCAAAACGAGATAATTGATCGATTGGATCGTTCAACTCGGTGAAGGCATTGGCATATTCTTTGGTCATGATGAAGAGCTCGAAACGGTCCGTGAAGCGTGGATCTTCTGGATTTTTCTTGGCCAGAGGTGACACTGCTACAGGGTGACCGTAGACAAAGGTTGGCTGAATCAAGGTTTCTTCCACAAATTCTTCAAAGAAAGCATTGATAACATGACCAACTTCGGTGAAGTGCTTTTCAAGCGGAACTTTCTTTTCCTGAGCTAAGGCAGCAGCTTCTTCAAAGCTCATATCTTGCCAGAAATCAACACCCGTAATTTCCTTGATGGCATCAACCATGTGAACCCGTTTAAACGGTTCGTTGATTTTGATTTCAGTTCCTTGGTAGTTGACTGGTCCATCTCCATTGACAGAGACAGCAGCATGTTGGATAATGCCTTCAGTCAAGTCCATAATATCTTGGAAATCTGCATAGGCTTGGTAAACCTCGATGGAAGTGAACTCTGGATTGTGAGTTGCGTCCATTCCTTCGTTACGGAAGATACGGCCAATCTCATAAACTCGCTCCATACCACCGACGATAAGACGTTTAAGATGAAGCTCAGTTGCAATCCGCAGTACCATATCAATGTTTTGGGCATTGTGGTGGGTGATAAATGGACGAGCAGCAGCACCGCCTGCTTCGTTATGCAGAACAGGAGTTTCAACTTCAAGGAAACCTTGTCCATCCAAGTAACGACGGATTTCTGAGATGATTTTTGAACGAGTGACAAAGCGTTCAAAGCTTTCGCGGTTGGAAATCAAATCCAAATAACGCTTGCGGTAGATGGTTTCGACATCTGTCAGGCCGTGGAATTTTTCAGGTAGGGGACGCAGAGCCTTAGACAAATGAGTAAGGTGGGTCGCCTTGATAGAAAGCTCCCCCATATCTGTCCGCATAATCTCACCTTCGATACCGAGGAAATCTCCTAAGTCAGCCTTTTTGAAGATTTCATAATTTTCTTCACCAACCGCATCTTTACGAACATAAATCTGGATTTGGCCTTCACGGTCTTGGATGTGGGCAAAGCCAACCTTTCCTTTGCCACGCTTGGTCATGAGACGGCCAGCGATAATAGCTGTTTCATTGAGTTCGTTTAATTCTTCTTTATCTTTATCGTTGTATTTTTCTTTCAGTTGAGCAGAGTTAGCAGTTCGCTCAAAGCGTTTGCCAAAAGGGTCAATTCCCTGCTCAGCCAGCGCAGCCATTTTTTCACGACGGATAATCTGCTGGTCGTTTAATTCCTCGATATGTTCAGTAGTCATGTTTTTCCTCCAAAAGTTTTCCTACCTATTTTATCACAAAAGATAGGGAAATTCATCTATATTTGGCTATAAAGTAAGAAAAAAAGCTAGAAATCCAGCTTTAATTTTCTGCCTTTTCAAGTAAGTAATCCGTATTATTCCAAGTGATCAGCTCAAAATTCTCAAAGTCTTCTGTTTCAAGGATGGTGATACTGGCATTGGTCAGACCGCCATTCTTGCGCAGGAGAGGTGTGTCATAGCCCAGCATGGTTCGAATGCTGGCGGTTAAGTTGGCTCCGTGCCCGACAATAAGCACTTGTTCGTAGTTCTTGTCCTTTAAGGTCTTGATAAAGGAAATGGTCCGGTGGGTCGTATGATAGACCGACTCAGCGTCAAAAAAAGTATGATTAAATTGCGAAAGGTTGTGGCGGAAGGCAGCCATCTGATGCGGATAGATGGCTTCTATGGTAGAGATTTTTGCGCCTTCCAGTTTTCCCAACTGCCATTCTCGCAGTTCAGGTACTGATACGATTTCAGTCGGAAACTGGCTTTCTTCTTGGATAATCTCAGCAGAGCGAACGGCACGTGGGAGATCGCTGCTGTAAATCTTGTCAAATTGTGTCTGAGCCAGATGTTTTCCTAGGGTTTGCAGTTCTTCAACGGCGGTTGGCAGCAGTGGCGAATCACCGCTAGCTCCCTGAAAGCGGCCTTCCTGATTCCATTCAGTCCTTCCGTGTCGGACAAAGTATAATTTCATAGTGCTTGATTGTTTCTTTCTTATTAGAGTTTATTGAGAATATTAGGTGCAATATTGAAGAATTATGAGCTAGGATTTTCCTTGAGGTCTGCAAAGTCAGCTTGAACAAAATCCGCCAAATCTCGAGCTTTGATTTCGATACTGCGGCCGACTTCGCCAGCAGAAACGATGATGCTATCTCGCTCTAGAGCTGACTGGTCAATATAGATTGGAAAGTTGTGCTTTTGCCGGATACCGACAGGATTATTGGCTCCGTGGATATAGCCCGTTGTCTTTTCCAAGTTTTTCTGAGGAATCATGCTGACTTTTTTATTGCCGGAAATCTTGGCCATTTTCTTTTCAGATAGATGCTCTGTGATTGGCAGGATACCGATTAGTATGCCAGTCTTGTCTCCTGTCAAGGCCAAGGTTTTATAAATCTGCGAACGGTCCAAACCATCGACTGGCTGTTCTGCTAAGGCATTTAGCTGCAGACCTCGATGTTCAATCTTAGCCTTGCTTAAAATTTGCTCGACCAGTGTTTTTTTGATTTTTGTTTTTTTAGCCATTAGTGTATCTCTCTTCTAATTGTGACATCCAGAGTCCCAGCCAGGTTCCCAGACCGAAGAAAAAGGCTGCAAGGACAAGTGTCAATATAGAAACTCCATGATAGCTAATGCTTTCACTGTTTCCTGCTTGTGGCACTACAATGAGAAGTGTACTGGATAGGACAATGCCAATGATAAAGTGATAGACACGAGAGTAGTAGTTTTTCAAAATATGATCCATCAGCTTAGAGAATAGAATCAGTGCCAAGGCGCCTCCGATTCCAATCGGAAGAAAGGTGCCCAAGAGATCCAGTTTGCGAAAGCCATTCAGCATGGGGGCATAGAGTCCTAAAATTAAGAGAAGGTTGGACGGACTGAGTCCAGGAATCAAAATGCCCAGTGCAATCAAAGCTCCTGCTAAGATGAAAGAGAGAAAGTTGGCTGGCAAGGTGCCGACCATCCCATTTAGGGAATAAAGAAAGATTCCAGAAAGGATGAGGCTGACCCAGAAAACGAGAATATCAGTCCGATCACGCTCACTTTTAGCAACAGACTCTTTAATGAGGCTGGGAACAGTCCCGATAATAGCTCCGGCAAATCCCCAGAGGACAATCACTTTGTAGTTGTCCAGAAGCAGATTGACAGGATAGGAGAAAGCAGCAATTCCTAAAATCATTCCGATTCCAACTGGTATGAAATAGAGAACATTTTCGACAAAGTTTTCTTTTAAATGTGCTAAAAAATGAATCAGGCGCTCGTAAATACCTAAGATAGCTGCTAAAACACCGCCTGAAACTCCCGGCAAAATAAAGCCAAGTGCAATGACCATTCCTTTGAAAATTCTATTCAACCAAGAAATCATTGTATTTTCCTTTTCTAATTTCATTTATCAAATCATTATATCATAAAATATAGGCTTTATTAAGAGGGAATGGCTGGAAATTTCCTATTTTGTGACAATAAAAAACGACAGCAGTCTTTGAGAATTGAGCTGTCGTTCTGAGCTATTGACTTTCTTTAGGAACTGTAAATAGCTTTTGATAGGTAGCTGTCTGGTCTTTCAAGGTTGACAGCTGGTTCAAATCAAGATAATGAGAGAAACCAGTCAGCTGTCCTTGTGATGTGTACTGATGCAAGTCGTAATCTTGCTCCGTATTTGGTGCGGCATTGTAGTAGCCGTCGTCATTACCATAAGTCGGAATCCAAATTGCTGTGAACTTATCGGTAGAGATGCTATGCTCCTCCATAAAATAAGTTCCAATATAGATACCAATATTTTTAACACCAAGTGACTCTAGCTTGGCTCGGAAAGCTTCAACTCCCGCATTCATGTCAGACATGGTTTTTTCTTCGACGTCTAGCCAATAATAGGTTGGATGGTACTTGGCAGAAGCCTTGTAGAAACTTTCAGCTTCTTTTTCCATTTCCTTTTTGCTATTGGCGGCCACATAGGCATAGACAGCGACAGGGATGTTGCGCTTTTGAAATTCTTTGATATGTCTTTCATAAGACTTGTCCAGACCATTCAGATGGGTTGCTGCGTTTTCTTTTTTTGCCTGCGCTCCACTATGAACACGGACAATTACTCCTGAAACATTCTGTGCGAGTAAGTCGTAATTAATCTCACTTGGCAGCTGCCAGCCAGAAATGTCAATGATTGGTCTGGAAATAAACTCTTCATCCAAGGACGAATCGTCAGATGTTTCCTCTTTTTTTGAGGAACTTGGAGTTTGTTTAGTTTGTGAAATTTTTGCCTGTGCTTGCTTTTCCTGAGAGTCAGTAATTTGCTTGCTTATCAAAATAAAAGTGATAAAGGAAGCAAAGAAAATTAGGATTGCAAGCGGTTTAATCCTCTTCCTCATACTGGTTTATTTTAACTTAAAACAAATAAAAAAGCAAAAAATATCCCCAGAATTGCTGGAAAATGAATAAAATGTAATATAATTGAAATATTATAATGCAAAAACAAGACGTTTTGAAAGCTCAAAATGTCTTGTTTTTTTAAAAGAGCTTAGCTAAGCTGTGGACGGTGAGTTGCCGTTGGATAAATCGTTTTGCTTTTTCCTACTTTTTATAATAGCTTTTGAATGAGCTCTTCAATCTTTTTGGGAGAAGTTTGCGGAGAGAAGCGTTTGATGACTGTTCCATCTCGGCTGACCAGAAACTTTGTGAAATTCCATTTAATCTTCTCACCCAGAAGGCCGCTTTTTTCTTTTTTGAGCCAGTCAAAGAGTGGAGCAGTATGAGGGCCATTGACCTCGATCTTAGCAAATCGGGGAAAGGTCGTTCCGTAGTTAAGGCTGCAAAAGCTATTGATTTCTGCAGCGTCTCCAGGAGCCTGCTGGCCAAACTGATTGCAGGGGAAATCCAGGATTTCAAATCCGTCTTTCTGATAGCGCTCATAGAGTTCCTGCAGTTCTTGATACTGAGGAGTGAAGCCGCAGCCGGTCGCTGTATTGACAATCAGCAGAATCTTTCCTTTATAATCACTCATTTTTTGCAGACTTCCGTCTTGTTTTTTAATTTCAATATCATAAATGTCTGTCATCTTATACTCCTTTGTTTGCCTCCTATCTTATCACAGTTTTATGTAAAAAGGCGAAAGCAAGTCCTTATTATTCCAGTCTCTGTACTAATGCTTTTTTTTCAATCCAAAAGGTGGTATAATGAGAATTGAATTTTTAGAAGTTTAATGGTGAAATATGAAAATTGACAAGAAGCACTTGTTGAATTATTCCATCTTGATTCCCTATTTGATTTTATCTGTTTTGGGATTGATTGTGGTCTATTCAACGACGAGTCCTACCTCGATTCAGGCCGGAGGAAATGGTTTTGGCATGGTCTTGAATCAGGGGATTTTTTGGGTAATAAGTCTCTTTATAATTGCGCTCCTATATAGAATCCGCTTGGGTTTCCTGAAAAAAGGAGGCATCCTGACTATAGTTATCTTTGCTGAGATTATCCTCTTGCTTTTATCTCGTTTTATAACAGGGACTATTAACGGCGCCCATGGTTGGCTCAAGCTTGGAGCTTTCAGTATTCAGCCTGCGGAGTATTTGAAGATTATTCTGGTCTGGTATCTAGCTTTTCGCTTCACTAAGAGGCAGGAGGAGATAAAGGTCTATGATTATCAAGCTCTGACTCACAATCATTGGTTTCCTAAAGCTTTTAACGACTGGCGGACCATGGTGGCTATTCTGATTGGGATTGTAGCGATTATGCCAGACCTTGGAAATGCGACTATTCTATTTTTGACCGTCGTAATAATGATAGCTGTCAGCGGGATTGGCTATCGATGGTTTTCTACGATGCTGGGAGCCATTGTCAGTGTTTCGGGATTGGTTCTGGCGAGCATTTGGTTGATTGGGGTTGAGCGCGTGGCCAAGATTCCAGTCTTTGGGTATGTGGCCAAGCGTTTCAGCGCTTTCTTCAATCCCTTCAAGGATTTGTCTGGCTCTGGCCACCAATTGGCTAATTCCTACTATGCTATGAGTAATGGCGGCTGGTTTGGTCTAGGCTTGGGTAACTCTATTGAGAAGCGCGGTTATCTGCCGGAAGCTCATACGGACTTTGTATTTTCTATCGTGATAGAGGAGTTTGGTTTCTTTGGTGCCAGTCTGATTCTGGCCTTGCTCTTTTTCCTGATTCTGAGAATTATCTTGGTAGGGATTCGGGCTAAGAATCCATTTAACTCCATGATGGCTTTGGGAATCGGCGGTATGATACTCATGCAGACCTTCATCAATATCGGTGGAATCTCAGGTCTCATTCCTTCTACAGGAGTAACCTTCCCCTTCCTATCGCAAGGAGGGAACAGTCTTCTGGTCTTGTCAGTAGCCATCGCCTTGGTACTCAATATTGATGCCAATGAGCGACGTGATGCCCTCTATGAACAGATGGAAGCGGAGGCGCAAGACCAGTCTGAGGAAGCTTAAACTCAGTTCGTATGAACGGTTGTTGCAAAAATGAAAGGTGCAGATTATGTCATTTAACAAATTAGAAAGCTACAGCAATAAAGAAGTGATTCGAGAAGAAGTCGCTATTTTGACAGACTTGCTTGCTGATATTACTCGGAATCTTCTCAGCCCTGAGACCTTTGAAAAAATCTCCCTCATGGAGGAGTTGGCAGTTAACTCCAAATATCATGAGTTAAAAGCGATTGTAGAAGAGCTAACGACAGATGAAATGGTTTATATTTCTCGTTATTTCTCTATTTTGCCGCTTTTGATTAATATCTCAGAAGACGTGGACTTAGCTTATGAAATCAACCACCAGAACAATATTAATCAAGATTATCTTGGAAAGCTATCAACAACTATTGACCTGATTTCAACGCGGGAAAACGCTCAGGAAATCTTGGAAAATCTGAATGTTGTGCCAGTACTGACTGCTCACCCGACTCAAGTTCAGCGCAAGACTATTCTGGACTTAACCAATCATATCCATAGCTTGCTGCGTCAGCATCGAGATGTTAAAGCAGGACTAGTCAATGAGAAGAAGTGGCTAGGAAATCTCCGCCGCTATATTGAGCTTATGATGCAGACAGATATGATCCGTGAGAAGAAGCTGAAAGTGACCAATGAGATTACCAATGTCATGGAGTACTATAACAGCTCTTTCCTACAAGCAATCACCAACTTTATGGTCGAATACAGACGCTTGGCAGAAGAGCGGGGCATCAAGCTGGATAATCCTAAGCCTATTACCATGGGAATGTGGATTGGCGGTGACCGAGATGGCAATCCTTTTGTAACCGCAGAAACCCTTAAACTGTCAGCCACCCTCCAGAGTGAAGTCATCCTCAACTATTACATTGACAAGGTTTATACACTCTATCGCACCTTTTCGCTCTCGACCAACCTATCAGAAACCAGTCAGGCAGTAGCAGAAATGGCAGCTCTGTCTACAGACAAGTCTGTTTATCGGGAAAATGAGCCTTACCGCCGTGCTTTTCACTATATCCAGTCCAAGCTGATTCAAACCTTGCTTTACCTAAAAGAAGGCAATTTCTCAAATGATGGTCAGCGATTGACTGACCGAGCTGAGGAAAAATTTTCTGCGAAGGCTAACCTTTCTGTCAGCAATAAAGGAAGAGAAATCATTCCTAACTATATCCAGTCTCGTATCAGCGAGACTCTGACTGAGCTCAAGAAAGAGGAGACACCTTCTTACAAAACAGCTCAGGAATTCAAGGAAGACTTGCAGGTCATTTATGATTCTCTTATCGAACATCATGGCGAAGCCTTGGTAAATGGGGACTTGACTGAACTTCTCCAAGCGGTTGATGTTTTTGGCTTTTTCTTGGCCAGCATTGATATGCGGCAGGATTCCAGCGTTCATGAGGCCTGTGTGGCTGAGCTCTTGGCTTCAGCTAATATTGTTCAAGATTATAGTAGTCTGTCTGAGGAAGAGAAGTGCCAAGTACTGCTCAAGCAGCTGCTTGAAGATCCTCGTATCCTATCAGCTACTCACGAGCCTAAGTCTGAACTCCTGCAAAAAGAACTGGAGATTTTCAAAACAGCCCGTCAGCTAAAAGATGCCATTGGTGAGGAAGTCATTAAGCAGAATATTATCTCTCACTCGACCAGTGTATCAGATCTACTTGAGTTGGCTATTATGCTTAAGGAAGTAGGGCTGATTGATGAAAACGGGGCACGTGTCCAGATTGTTCCGCTCTTTGAGACCATTGAGGACTTGGACAATTCCTGTGATACTATGGAGAAATACCTGTCTCTGCCAATTGCGCAGAAGTGGATTGCCTCTAAGGATAATTACCAGGAAATTATGCTGGGCTATTCAGACAGTAATAAGGACGGTGGTTACCTATCTTCTTGCTGGACTCTCTACAAGGCTCAGCAGCAGCTGACAGCCATCGGTGATAAGTTTGGCGTGAAAATCACCTTCTTCCATGGCCGGGGAGGTACGGTGGGACGTGGTGGCGGCCCAACCTATGAAGCTATTACTTCTCAGCCACTCCGCAGTATCAATGACCGGATTCGTCTGACTGAGCAAGGGGAAGTTATTGGAAATAAATATGGAAACAAAGACGCAGCCTACTATAACTTGGAAATGCTGGTATCTGCCGCCATTAACCGCATGGTAACTCATAAGAAGAGCGATAGCCATACTTCTGATAAATATGAGCGAATCATGGACCAAGTAGTCAATCGCAGTTATCAGATTTACCGTGATTTGGTCTTTGGCGACGAGCGTTTTTACGATTATTTCTTTGAATCCAGCCCAATCAAGGCTATCTCTAGCTTTAATATCGGTTCTCGTCCAGCTGCTCGTAAAACCATCACTGAAATCGGTGGTCTCAGAGCTATTCCTTGGGTCTTCTCATGGTCTCAAAGTCGAGTTATGTTCCCAGGCTGGTATGGTGTTGGGTCGAGTTTCAAGGAATTCATTGATGAAGACCCAGAAAATAACTTAGCTTTTCTGCAATTTATGTATAAGAGATGGCCTTTCTTCAAGTCACTCTTGTCAAATGTAGACATGGTTCTGTCTAAGTCAAATATGAATATCGCTTTTGAGTATGCGCAGCTTTGTGAAGATCAGAATGTGCGAGATATTTTCAATATTATCTTGGATGAGTGGCAGCTGACTAAGGATGTCATTTTAGAGATTGAAGGTCATGATGAGCTCCTAGCAGAAAACACCTATCTGAGAGATAGCTTGCACTATCGTATGCCTTACTTCAATGTTTTGAACTATATCCAGCTAGAATTGATCAAGCGTCAGCGAAACGGCCAGCTCACACCTGATCAAGAAAAACTGATTCACATCACCATCAACGGTATTGCGACTGGTCTGCGAAACTCTGGCTAATACAAAGAGAAAATCGGAATTGTTCCGGTTTTTTCTATTTTTGTAACCAAAGGGCTACTTAATTCGTTATATTTGTGACAGTTCAACCGCTTTTCTTGGTATCAAGCCTACTACAAATTAGACAAGGAATAATTCACAAAAAAATGCTAAAAGACTTGCATTTTCATTTAAATTTGATAAAATAGTAAGGAAAGTTAGACTGTATTGCCTACTGTCTATCTATAAAATATATTTTATTGGAGGCTTTTACTCAAATGGCAAAAGAAAAATACGATCGTAGTAAACCACACGTTAACATTGGTACCATTGGACACGTTGACCACGGTAAAACTACTTTGACTGCAGCTATCACAACTGTATTGGCACGTCGCTTGCCTTCAGCAGTTAACCAACCTAAAGACTATGCGTCTATCGATGCTGCTCCAGAAGAACGCGAACGCGGAATCACCATCAACACTGCGCACGTTGAGTATGAAACTGCTAAGCGTCACTACGCTCACATCGACGCCCCAGGACACGCGGACTACGTTAAAAACATGATCACTGGTGCCGCTCAAATGGACGGAGCTATCCTTGTAGTAGCTTCAACTGACGGACCAATGCCACAAACTCGTGAGCACATCTTGCTTTCACGTCAGGTTGGTGTTAAACACTTGATCGTCTTCATGAACAAAGTTGACTTGGTTGACGATGAAGAATTGCTTGAATTGGTTGAAATGGAAATCCGTGACCTCTTGTCAGAATACGACTTCCCAGGTGACGATCTTCCAGTTATCCAAGGTTCAGCTCTTAAAGCTCTTGAAGGTGACTCTAAATATGAAGACATCATCATGGAATTGATGGACACTGTTGATGAGTACATCCCAGAACCAGAACGCGATACTGACAAGCCATTGCTTCTTCCAGTCGAAGACGTATTCTCAATCACTGGTCGTGGTACAGTTGCTTCAGGACGTATCGACCGTGGTATCGTTAAAGTCAACGACGAAATCGAAATCGTTGGTATCAAAGAAGAAATCCAAAAAGCAGTTGTTACTGGTGTTGAAATGTTCCGTAAACAGCTTGACGAAGGTCTTGCAGGGGACAACGTAGGTGTACTTCTTCGTGGTATCCAACGTGATGAAATCGAACGTGGACAAGTTATCGCTAAACCAGGTTCAATCAACCCACACACTAAATTCAAGGGTGAAGTTTATATCCTTACTAAAGAAGAAGGCGGACGTCACACTCCATTCTTCAACAACTACCGTCCACAGTTCTACTTCCGTACAACTGACGTTACAGGTTCAATCGAACTTCCAGCAGGTACTGAAATGGTAATGCCTGGTGATAACGTAACAATCGACGTTGAGTTGATCCACCCAATCGCCGTTGAACAAGGTACTACTTTCTCTATCCGTGAAGGTGGACGTACCGTTGGTTCAGGTATGGTTACAGAAATCGAAGCTTAATTCGATTCCGTTCCCAAATAACAATTATAGTCAGACACTAAACCCCGTGAAAACGGGGTTTTTTAGTATTGTAATTGTTTTAAAAAATAAAGAAGAATAAAAGGCGACCAGTAATCTCCAGAGTAGATAGCTCAATTTTGCAGAAGCATCTTGAAGATGATTTAAGAGGCGGGAAGGGAAGAAGTATAGATATAAGCTTGATAGAAGTTTTGCCCTTTTTAGTTAGGTTGGGGAAGAAATAAGTATCTAGTATCCTAAGGTTACTTTTTTTAAAGGAATTTATGGTATAATTGGATAAAGTTTTATTTATAATGAAAGAGAGTTTGATTATATTGAAAGTGGTATCGCCACAAAAGATTTTCTTTTGGAATATTCTTGGCAGTCTGTCTTCAGCAGCTGTATCTGTTATTTTATTATTTATAGTTACTCGGACTTTATCTAGTGAGTCAGCTGACTTATATAGTTTTTCTTATGCAATTGCGAATTTACTAGTTATTGTTGCGGGGTTTCAAGTTCGAGATTTTCAAGCAACAGATATTAAAGAAAAATATTCTTTTGATGCATATTTGACTACTAGATTTCTAACTAATATTTTAATGATATTAATTTTATTAGGTTATTTAATTTTAAATTCTTCTACTCATGAAAATTTTTGGATTATATTTTGGGTATCTTTTTTCAGAGTTAGCGAAGCGCTGTCTGATGTATTTCAAGGTTTATTTCAGCAAAAAGAACGATTAGATATAGCTGGTCAATCATTATTTTTTAGAAATATGATTTCAACAATAACATTTGCTGTTCTGTTATTATTTTCTAAAAATCTTCTTTTATCTATTGTTTTTCAAACACTCACCTCTTTCATAGTAGTTCTTTTTTTTGATTTTCCAAAATCTAAGTTGTTTCATCGTATTAATATCTCTACAGTAAAGCTAAAAGATATTTATAGTATTTTAAAGGACTGCTTACCTTTATTTATAAATGCTTTTTTATTAGTTTCAATCTATAACCAACCTAAGTATGCATTAAACGATATTTTTAATAGAGGATTGATTGAAGCGGGAGTACAGAGAGACTTTAGTATTTTATTCACTCCAATTTTTGCAATGAATCTAATGATTGTTTTTTTACGCCCTATGGTTACACAACTAGCAATTTTCAAAGAAGAGAATAAAATTTCTCATTTTATTACGTATAAAAATAACTTGTTTAAAATTTTATGGGGAACAAGTGTTTTGATTTGTCTTGGTGGGACGATTGTTGCCATACCTATTTTAAATATCATTTATGGGACAAGGTTGGATCAATATCAAATTAGTTTCGTCATTCTTTTGTTAGGTGGTATTGCTAGTACGTTTTCTACAGTATGTGATAATATTTTAACTGTTTTTAGAAAACATCATTATTTAGTCATTTCATTCTTAGCGGGGTATCTTGTATCCATTCTTACAGCTGAACCACTAGTATCCCAATACGGAATTTTTGGAGCCTCTTTGTCTTTTCTTATCTCTATGATTGCTTGGTTGAGTGTCTCGCTGATTATTTATTTTATGACGAATCCATATACTTTTTTGAGAAGGAAAAAATAAGGAACTTATGAAATTTTCAATTATTATACCTGCCTATAATGTAGCGGATTATTTGGAAAAATGTGTTAAGAGTGTCTTAATTCAAGAATTTAAAGATTATGAAATTTTAATCATAAATGATGGGTCAACTGACGCTACTGCAATAGTCGCTGATAAATTGTCTGTGGAGAATACCAATAAAGTAAGGGTGTTAAATCAAACAAATGGTGGAGCTTCAAAAGCAAGAAATACAGGTATTGAGTCTGCTCGGGGAGAGTACTTATTGTTTTTAGATGGTGATGACTTTTGGAGTGATCAACACTTTTTGAATCAACTTGATGAAATAACTACAGAATGCGTTGATGATGTTATCGTTTTTGGCTACAGTTATTTTTATGATGATAGAATTATAGATTTCCCTATATCTATGTTTGAGGAAAATATTTTAAAAGCTACTTGCTTTGGAATATTTAATGGTCCAAATTGGAATAAGTGTGTATCGAAAAAATTATTTCAAAACGGCCTGAAATTTCCAGAGGGAATGGTATCTGAGGATAGTTTATATTGTTCTCGGATTTTAAAAATGACAAAGAAATTTTCAATTCTTAATAGTACTCAATACATGTATCGACAGAACCGCAAAGGAAGTTTGACTAATGTCGTGAAAGAAAAAAATGTTCAAGATACTCTTGAAGGAATCAGGATGGGACTTTCTGACTTGAAAAACTATTCAGTTGAAATTCAAAAAGCCTTAAATATCTATTTTGCAATCTCTTTTATCTCTATATTACCTTATGTAAATCAATACATTGATAATTTTAAAATTAAAGAGTTGCTTTATCAGTATAAGTATTTGCTACAGTATGCAAAATATATAGAGAACCGAGCATTTAAATTAACAGGCCTAGTAGCCAAGTTATTGGGGATAAAATTTTCAATAAAACTATTTCCTGTTTTATTGAAGTTTTATAAATAGAGCGGATTAGTTATGAAAGGAAAGATATGTCTAAACCAGCTATTTCAGTTATTATTCCAGTTTATAATGCACAAGACGGGATTAAACGCTGTGTAGATTCTCTTTTGAATCAATCGTTTAAGAATTTTGAAATTATTCTTCTGAACGATGGTTCGAAAGATAACTCTTTAAATATTTTAAAAGAATATGAATTGAAGTATAGTTTTGTAAGAGTAATTGACAAACAAAATGAAGGAGTTGCAGTAACTAGAAATAAGGGGATTCTTCTAGCTGAGGGAGAATATACTATGTTCATGGATAATGATGATTTTGTTGATAGTGATTACATTGAAACTTTTTATCAGGCTATCCATGAGAAAAATTTAGACTTGGTTATTGGTGGGTACAAACGTGTCAATCAGGATAACCAGATTATCTTTAGTCAAGATATACAGCAGTCAGAGTGGTCCAAGTATATTATAATGGCTCCTTGGGCCAAAGTTTACCGCACCGAGTTCTTGAAAACGAACAATCTAGAATTTTTTGATTATGGTATAGGAGAAGATATCACTTTTAACCTAGCTGCCTATAAGACAACAGATAAAATAGGATTGTTAGACTATAAAGGATATAATTGGTATTACAATAATAAGAGTATTTCTAACACTTCTCAGAGAGGTTTTTCTCCTAAAATTGATATTTTAGTTCTTTTTTCAAAAATATTAGAGCTGGGTAAGCCATCTGAGCTAGTAGTATACTACTTGAAAAGATATTATGTTTGGTATTTGCTTTTTTCTGGGAGAGCCTCATCAAATCAGGAGTTTATTCATCAGTATATTAGGATCAAGGAATGGTTAAAAGAGAATAAACTCATCAGTACTATCTCTCCGTTGTCTAAGAAGGTTCAGGGCGAAAGGTTTCAGACTAAAATTTCACTTATTGTTTTTTTGAGCATAGAGAAGTTAAGGTTAGTTCCATTATTTGCTAAAATTTATTGTAAAGGGAAGAAAGATAATTGAAAGTTTTAATGATAATTCCTGCTTATAATGAGGAAGAAAGTATTTTAAATACGGTTATGAGCATTGTAGAATATCGGAAGAAAGTTGATTTTGACTTAGACTACGTAGTTATCAATGATGGGTCAGTTGATAGAACCAAGGATATTTTGGACAGCCATCATCTGAATGCTATTCATTTGGTTATGAATTTAGGGATTGGCGGAGCTGTTCAGACGGGTTATAAGTATGCTCTTGAGAAGGATTATGATGTGGCCGTACAGTTTGATGGAGATGGTCAGCATGATATTGAGTCGCTGGATGCTTTGCTGGAGCCTATTCGTCGTCAGCAGGCTGATTTGGTTGTTGGTTCTCGTTTTATCGGTGACAAGTCTTCGGAATTTCAGACGACTTTTATGCGGCGTTTTGGCATTACCATTATTTCAGCTTTTATTAAATTAACAACAGGCAAAAGGATTCTGGATACCACGTCAGGCTATCGTTTGGCCAATCGTGACATTATTCGACAATTCGCTGCGCGCTATCCTATAAAATATCCTGAGCCAGAATCGATTGTCCATATCTTGAAGCGGAAATATAAAGTGGTGGAAGCACCAGCCAATATGTTTGAACGTGCAGGAGGAGTCTCTTCAATTACTCCGATTAAGTCCATTCGCTATATGATTGAAGTTTGCTCTTCGATCTTGATTGCTGCTTTTATGAAAGAGAGTGAATAATGTCCATTTTGTCTATTGTTATGCTAGTGGCTTCAGTCCTATTCCTGTATTTTGTCTTTCGGAATATCAATCAAAACAATATTTTGTTTGAGCAAGCCTTTATGTGGATTATTATTGGCTTCGTTCTGATTGTTATTTCTATTTTTGATTGGATTCCCGTTTCGATTGCCAAATTGTTAGGCTTTGAGTTGACCTCAAACTTTGTCATGTCCTTGGCCATCTTTTTCCTGCTGGTTATTGTTTTTTTACATACTATTTCCATTTCCAAACAAAAGGAGCAAATCAAGCAGTTGGTGCAAGAACTGTCCATCATGAAGCAAAGAATGTCTAAGTTAGAGAGTGAAAAAGATGAAAAATAACCATACCTGGGTGATTTGCGCCTATGGCGAAAGTGAATTTTTAGAAGCTTGTATCCTGTCTCTGCAAGCCCAAACCTTGTCATCAAAGATTATCTGCTATAGCTCAACACCGTTGGATTCAATCAAGCAGCTGTGCCAGAAGTACGGTATTCCTTTTTACACGAAAGAAGGCGGTGGTATCGGTAAGGACTGGAATAATGCCCTTACCTTTGTTGAGACTTCTTATGCTACCATTGCTCATCAGGATGACTACTATGAGCCAACTTATCTAGAAGTAGTGATGCAAAAAATAGAGCAGTCGAAGGACATTCTCATTGCCTATACAGACTATTTTGAAGAGAAAAATGGAGTTAAAATTCCGGCTAATACCAATCTGAAAATCAAGACTCTCATGCTTAAAACCTTGAATCTGATGCCATCCAGTCGTTTTTGGAGAAATCGGGTTCTAGCTTTTGGCAATCCCATTTCCTGTCCGGCGGTGACATACAATTTAGAGGCATTAAGGGATTTTCGATTTGATGAGGAAATGCGCGTGAGTCTGGATTGGTATGCTTGGTACAAGATTAGCGCCTATAAGGGTCGCTTTGCTTATATTTCTGAGAAGCTTATGTGCCACCGGATTCATGGAGAGTCGGAAACAACCAAGACTATTTCAGATAATACTCGAACCAAAGAGGACTTGTTTATGTATCAGCTTTTCTGGCCTAAGTGGATGGCTAATCTGATAAATAAAGCATATATGAAGAGTCAAGATGCTAACTCAAACTAATAGAGTTATTTACAAGGAAAGTATATGAAAGATTTAATATCTGTTGTTGTAACTTGTTACAACCATCAAGATTACATTGAACAGTGTTTGCGCAGTATTTTTGCTCAGACCTATCGAAATATTGAGTTACTGGTATTGGATGATGGCTCCTCTGACTATTCTGCTGAAATCATAGAGGCTGTCTTGGCGGATTCCCCTTTTCCGACTCAGTTTGAAAGCCACGAAAATATGGGGGTTGTCAAGACAAGAAACAAGGCTTTGCAGCAAATTCAAGGCACTTATTTTATTTTTGTGGATAGTGACGATTTTCTGGATTCAGACTATGTTGAGAGCTTCTACACAACCATGGTGCAAGAGGAAGCAGATATTGTCTATGGGGATTTGTATGATCCTGATAAAAAGGAGTTTTACCTTAAATCACGGCCCTATGACAAGCTAGCTTTCTTAACAGAGAATTATATTTCCAACTGTTCCCTCATTCGTCGTTCGGTTGCTGATGGTATTTATTATGATGAAGCGCTGAATCGTGAAAAACTGGAGGACTATGATTTCCTTTTAAACTTAATTATCAATCAAGGAGCGAGACCAGTTTATGATGCAAAAACAAAGCTGAATTACCGGGTCTTTGATAAGGAATCAATCTCTAAACGGGATTCTACGAGATATCATTACGAAATGTATCTGAAAATCTTGCGTAAGTATGTGAGAAAGATACCAGATGAAATATATCAAGCTTTGGGCAAGAACATATTTACTCTGGAAGGCCGTTTGGATGAACTGATTCAGCATATGGATAAAGTGAACGACTATGTTCTTGAACTGCAGGAGGATCAGCGACAGTTACATAAAAATCTAGATTCTCTGAAATCCAGACTGAGAACGATAAAGGAACAGCGAGATGAGGCTATTCAGGAGCAGTTTCGTATTCGCCGATCTATTTCCTATCGGCTGGGGAATGGTGTGATTACCCCATTGAAACGTCTGGCTCGATTAGTCAAAAATCCTCGCAGTATCAAAGCTGTTTTAAGTCGGATTAAGCAACAGTTGATTCGTCTAAAACGTCAAGTTAAGTCTCCTAAAGTTTATTATTATCAATGGCTGCGGAACTCTCAAAGGGAAAAAGCTCTTGCTTCAGTTTCAAGCGGCGAAAAAGTCTTAATTTATGTCATTTTTGAATCCGAGCCTCGCTTGCAGCAGTATAAGGTTATCTTTTTAGAAAAATTAGCAACTTTGGCTGATAAGACTCTCATCGTCGTTAACGGCGGACTGGCTGCAGAGGATTTAGAAACTTTAGAGCAGTATGGGCAAGTCTTGGTGCGGGATAATACCGGCTATGATACAGCAGCTTTTCGTGAAGGCATTCTTTCCTTAGGAAAGGAAAAGCTGCAGCATTGCTCTCAGCTGATGCTCGTCAATGACACCAATATCGGACCTATGAGTGATCTGGCGGCTGTCTTTCAAACTATGGTTGGCCGAAATCTTGATTTTTGGGGAATTTCCTATGGTGAAACTCAGGAAGATATCACTGGTTTTAACCGCTATGGTTACATTCCCAACCACCTACAGTCTTATTTTTTGGTGATTGAGCCTTTGCTGCTTCAGTCCGAAGAATTTTACGACTATTGGGAAGTGCTGACTGACACGGATTCACGGGAAGAAGCTATCGGAAAGCATGAAACGACTTTTACCAAGTACTTTGCTGACTTGGGCTATCGTTACGATGCCTTGGTTCACGAAAATCGGGATTCGGCTATGTATATTCATCCATTAAGGATGTTAAAGGCGGGCAGTCCTCTGATTAAGTATACTTCTTTGAAGAATTATGATGATCAGCAGTTTTTATGGCAAGGTCTGGAAAGAGAGTCAGAGGTTCCTGATGTATTGGACTATGTTCGGGAGAAGACAGACTACCCAGTGGAGATTCTTGAGAACATCGTTCAAAAATTCAAAGATGTGCCTCGTAATCAATATATTCTCATCATTGATGGTGTAGAGAATATCATTCCGCAGTGTACGCGCTACCGTGTGCTCAATAAGGCAGAGCAGCTTAGAAAGAATGGCTTTGCTGTGAAAGTGGTCAATGCGTCCGAGTTTAGTCTGGCTCAAGCCCAGTATGCGAGCTGCATCATTATCTACCGCGCTCCTTGGTCCGCCCAGCTCCAGCTTTTATGTGATTTGGCTCGAGAGGAGCATAAGCCAGTCTATTTTGATATTGATGATTTGGTCTTTGATACCCTTTATACAGACCAACTGAGTTATACCCAAGGCTTGTCTGAGAAGGAAAAGGGCAATTATGATGCAGGGGTGAAGAATTACGGGAAAATGCTGGCGGCTTGTGATGGGGCGATTACCTCCACTAATCAGTTAAAAGAGGAATTGCTCAAATACAAGGGCTTAGTCCTGCTGAATCGTAATCTGGCGTCCAGCGAATTGATTACGGTTAGCTCGCAGTTTTTGAAGGAAGACTTTAGTGCAGACGACAGAATCAAAATCGGCTATTTCTCTGGATCTATTAGCCACAATGAAAATTTTGAGCTCATCAAACCGGCTATCAAAGAAGTGCTGGACAACTACCCATCCGTGGAGCTTCATATTGTAGGGCACTTGGATATCCCGCAGGATATGAAACAATATTCGCAGCGTATTATCGTCCATGACTATGTGGACTGGAAAGCCTTGCCTCAGTTGATTAGTCAGGTTGATATTAATCTGGCTCCACTGGTAGACTCAGTCTTTAATCGGGCCAAGTCAGAAATCAAGTGGATAGAAGCTGCTCTAGTCAAAGTGCCAACGATTGCCAGTCATATCGGTGCCTTTGCTGACATGATGATAGATGGTCAGACTGGACTTTTGGCCAAGGATGGTGAATGGAAAGAAAAGCTGGGAAGCCTGATTCTTTCTGCTGATTTACGCAGAAAACTGGCCGAGAATGCCTACGCTTTTGTATTAGAAAATTGCAGTTTAGATAAAAAAGATGAAATGGTGACTTATTTTGAAAAGAAATAAAGAAGTAAAAGTTGAGAATATTTTCTTGCTGCTAGCAACTGTCTTTGTCTTGACTTTTATGATTGCACAGCCGATTAATCGGGTGCCTGATGAGACCAATCACGCTCGTATGACATGGGAAATCTTCCATAAACCGACCAGTCGGACATATAAATGGATGGACAAAATTCCATCCACTCCGAATGTTTCGCTGGCAGAGTACAAGCAGCTGTTCACAGAGAAGATAGATCTGGCGCAAGAAAAGTTTACCTTTGGCTTTAATCTCAAGGCCATCTCTTTCCTGCCTCAGCTCCTAGGTATGACCTTGGGAAGCATGCTTTATCCGTCAGTAGGCTTCATCGCGATGATGGGGCGGCTCTTTAATGCCTTGGCATATATCTTCGGGGTTTATCTGCTGATTAAATACTTCAAATATGGCAAAAAAGCTCTGCTTTTCCTATCTCTTTTGCCTATTATGGTCCAGCAGGCAGCTTCTCTCTCTTATGATGTGATGAACTATCTGGAGATTATGCTTGCGATTGGCTTTTTGACCAATATTGCCTACCATAAGAAATTTACCAACAGAAATGTGCTGGAGCTTTTGGTGATTTCTATAGGCCTCTTTGTCACCAAACCGAATAATGTTCTTTTGTTAGGCTTGCTGCCTTTTGTTGACTTTGAGTTTGAAGGATTCCTTGCGGTTCTGAACAAGCCTTTTATTGCAACCAAAGCTTTTGTAGCTCGTTATCGCCCTATCTTCTATGTACTTGGCTTTTCCGCTTTCTTTCTTGCCCTGCATCTTGCCTTTCGCAATCAGGGAGGGCTCGTGCACTATGGCCAAGTCTTACTGAATACGCTCTTTAAGCAAAGTGTTAATGGCGACTTGAATACGATTTTGACAATCGGTATGTTTGGCTTTTTGGGGAATTTTACTATCCAGCTGCCGCTTTGGTTGATTTTTATCGATGTGGCAGTCTTGGCGCTAATCTTCTTGCAGTCGCAGAAAGATTTTATGACCAAGGGCTACACAGTCATGTCGCGTTATCTGTTTCTAGTTCAAGTGATTGCTGTTGTGTCGATTATGTATCTGCAGTGGACGCCCATTGTCCTCGGTAAAGGTGCCATGATATCGGTTGGCGCTCAGGGACGTTATTTTACACCCTTCTTGATCTTACTGCTACCAACTGTTGCTAATCTAGGAACCTTGGACATTAAAGACAGAGTGGTGAATCGAATGATGGTTGGGACTCTGGTAGCTAACTTCTTGGTTTCCCTCTACTTGATGGTGCCCTTTTATTGGAATGTATTAGGATAAGCTATGAAAAAAAAGATATTATTCATTTCGCCGACTGGAACGCTGGATAATGGAGCTGAAATCTCTATTGTCAATTTGATGGAATACTTGATCCAGACGGGCCATCAGGTTATCAATGCGATTCCGGATTATCATGTAGCTGTTCAGCAGGACTATATATCCAGCTTGGCAGCCTTGGATATTGAGACTATAGCCTTGCCGTCAGTTAAATGGTGGTGGGAGGATGCGCCTGGTGGTCTGCCGGACAGTCCTGAATCTAGAGCTCGCTCTTATCAAGAAAATACCTCAGCGCTCAGAAAGATACTAACGGAGCGAAAGATTGATTTGGTTATTACCAACACGGTCAATATGTTTCAAGGTGCAGTGGCAGCGGCCTGCGAGAATGTTCCGCATTTCTGGCTGATTCATGAATTTCCTGACGGAGAGTTTGGTTACTATAAGGAAAAGCTAGATTTTATCAGTGATTACTCGCAGGAAATATTTGCAGTTAGAGGAGCCTTGCAGAGACAGTTACAGGAGCTGCTGCCAAACAGAAAAGTCTTGTCTTTTGCCCCTTTTACGAAAATTCAGCCTACTGATACAGGAGAAAAGGATTGGGCCGAAAGGCGTATCGTGTCAGTCGGACGCTTGACAGAGCGGAAGAATCAATTAGAATTGATAAAAGCCTATGACCAGTTATCTCAGCCAAAACCTGCCTTAGTTTTTATCGGTTCCTGGGATGATGAGTACAAAAAAAGATGCGATACTTATATTTCGGAACATCAGGTGAAAAATATTAGCTTCTTAGGGCACAAGGACAATCCTTGGGCAGAGGTGATGGCAGCAGATCTTGCGGTATTTCCGTCTGCGATGGAAACTTTTGGCTTAGTCTATATTGAAGCGATTATGAATGGCCTTCCGACCATTTTGTCGGACAATCCTGGTCATCTATCCGCCTATGAAATCTTTGAAGAAGGCCAGCTGTATTCATCTGGTAATATCGAGGAGTTGGCTGATAAGATAAACCTTGCCTTGGCAAACTTTGAGAGATTAAAAGACCAGTCGGTAGCAAATCTTGGCAAAATCCAAGAGCGCTACACAGTTCAGAGGGTTTACAAAAACTTATTGGATAAGATTGAAAACACTGAAATTTATCAGGCTAACTCTCTGCGCCATGTCAAGTGCTTATTGGATACAAATTTACCTTCTCAACCAGCCAGCTCTTTCTTACGCAAAGTGAAAAATAAGCTGCTTTCTGGTAGAAGAGGTTAAAGAAAGAAAAGGACAAGTGTAGCCGTGGCTCTACCTGTCCTTTTTGTATTATACAAACACACTAGAAAGTGGTATAATAGAATGGATTGTAAAATCTTGAATTGAGGGAAATCATGAAACATGTCTTCATCATTGGGAGTCGGGGACTTCCTGCCAAATATGGAGGATTTGAAACCTTTGTCGAAAAATTGACAGAGCATCAAATCTCTTCTCAAATCCAGTATCATGTGGCTTGCTTATCAGATGATGAAGCTTTTCATCATTTTGACTACAAGGGAGTTGACTGTTTTACAGTCAAGCCACCTAAGCTTGGCCCAGCCCGCGTAATTGCCTATGATATGATGGCTGTCTCCTATGCCCTCAAGTTTGCTAAAAAAGAGCGGATTGAACAGCCTATTTTCTATATTCTTGGAAATACGATTGGTGCTTTTATCTTTCCCTTTGCTCGTCGTATCCATCAGGCAGGCGGTAAATTCTTTATCAATCCTGACGGGTTGGAGTGGAAGCGGGCCAAATGGTCCAAGCTAGTTCAAACCTATCTCAAGTATTCTGAAAAGGTCATGACTAAGCATGCAGACTTGGTTATTGCGGATAATCAAGGCATCGAAAGCTATATTCAAAAAGCTTATCCTTGGTCTAAAACGACCTGTATCGCTTATGGAACCGACCTTTATCTGTCCAATTTGACGGAAAACGAAGGCAAGGTCAGGGTCTTCTTTGAAAAGTGGGCCAGTAAGGAAAAAGACTATTACCTCGTTGTCGGACGCTTCGTTCCGGAAAACAACTATGAAACCATCATTCAAGAATTCATGAAATCCAAAACCAAACGTGATTTGCTGATTATCTGCAATCATGAGGGCAATCCCTATTTTGAAGAACTCAAGCAGAAAACAGGCTTTGACCGTGATTCTCGTATTAAATTTGCTGGGACGGTCTATGATCAGAATCTGCTCAAATATATCCGTAATCATGCTTTTGCATACATACATGGCCATGAGGTTGGCGGGACCAATCCGGGACTCTTGGAAGCACTGGCTCAGACAGATGCCAATCTGGTGCTGGATGTGGACTTTAACCGTAAGGTAGCAAAAGAAACGGCTCTGTACTGGCAAAAAGAACCTGACCAGCTGGCCAAGCTGATTGACCGAGTAGATACTCAAACAGAGTTTACGGAGCTAGGTCAAGCCGCCAAAGAAAATATGAAAGAAAACTACACCTGGGAAAAAATTGTGGGTGAATACGAGGATTTATTTTTATCATGAAAGTGACCATTCTTCTGTCCACCTATAATGGGGAACAGTTTCTGGCCGAGCAGATTAAGAGTATCCAAGAGCAGACATATCGGGATTGGCAGCTGCTGATTCGTGATGATGGCTCTACAGATGGGACGCGGGCTGTCATTGAGGACTTTTGCCGCAAGGATGACCGCATTGCCTTTATCAATCGGGAAAATCCACAAAATCTGGGTGTCATTCAGAGTTTTCATAGCCTGCTTCAATACCAAGATTCGGATTTCTATCTCTTTAGCGACCAAGATGACGTTTGGCTGCCAGACAAGATTGCCATGCAATTGGCTGAGGCAGACAAGTATGATAGCAGTCAGCCCTTGCTGGTGTATACTGACTTGAAGGTCGTGGATCAAGAGCTACAGGTTGTTCATGAAAGTATGATTCGCACTCAGTCAGATCACGCTAATACAGAACTAGTCCAAGAGTTGACGGAGAATACGGTGACGGGTGGAGTTTCTATGATAAATCGCGCCTTGGCCCAACTTTGGACTGGGAAGGAAGAGCATGAACTGCTCATGCACGATTGGTATCTGGGCTTGCTTGCTGCGGCTTTTGGCAATCTAGTCTATATTGACAAGCCGGGTGAGCTCTATCGTCAGCATTCAAATAATGTGCTAGGAGCTCGAACGCTCAGAAAACGCGTAAAAAACTGGGTGCGTCCCCATGTTCTTTTTGCCAAATATTGGAAATTGATAAAAGACAGTCAGACTCAGGCCAGAAATTTGCTGGTCCTGCCGCTGACTGCTGAAAATAGAGAGTTAATTGAGAACTTTGTGACCATTATGGAGGTGCCTTTTAAGGAGCGCTGGCGTAGGATTCGTCAGTATGGCTATCGTAAAAACCGCACTTTTCATACGCTTGTTTTTACGAGCCTCATTCTCACAAAGTTTGCTTATAAGGAGTAATATTCATGGATTTTTTTAGTAAAAAAAATCGAATTCTTTTAAAAGAATTAATCAAGACGGATTTTAAGTTGCGTTATCAAGGATCCTTGGTCGGCTATCTCTGGTCGATTTTGAAGCCATTGATGATGTTTACTATCATGTATCTGGTCTTTGTCCGCTTTTTACGCTTTGACGATCAAACCCCCCACTATACTGTAGGATTGTTGATGGGGATGGTCTTCTGGTCTTTCTTTACCGAAGCTACCAATATGGGCATGCTTTCCATCGTTTCTCGGGGAGATTTGCTGCGTAAATTGAACTTTCCAAAGCATACCATCGTCTTTTCATCAGTTCTTGGAGCAGCTATCAATTTTCTGATTAATCTGGTCGTTGTTTTCCTCTTCGCTTTGATTAATCAGGTGGAATTCGGCTTGCATACGCTGGTGATTATTCCTCTTTTTCTTGAGGTATTGGTCTTGGCAATGGGCTGCGCCCTCATGCTGTCTTCCTTGTTTGTAAAGTATCGCGATATTGGACCGATTTGGGAAGTGGCTCTTCAAGCTGGAATGTACGCCAGCCCGATTATCTACTCTCTGAACTTCCTTTTGAAAGGTAAAAACATTTTTGTCGCTAAAATTATGATGCTCAATCCGATTGCCCAGATGCTGCAGGACATGCGCCATTTCATCGTTTCTCCTGTCAATGTCAGAGGCTGGGACATCGTGAATAACAAACTAATCGCCCTCATTCCCTACTTGATTCCTTTTGTGATATTGGCTCTAGGTTTGTTCTTCTTTAATAAAAATGCTAAGAGATTTGCGGAGATTTTATAATGTCAAATAATATTGCAGTAAAAGTCGACCATGTAAGTAAATTCTTTCGATTGCCTACTGAGGCTACTCAGAGTTTGAGAACCAGTTTAGTCAATCGTTTTAAGGGGATCAAAGGCTACAAAGAACAGCATGTTTTGAAAGATATTTCCTTTGAAGTTGAAAAAGGGGACTTCTACGGGATTGTCGGCCGCAATGGCTCTGGTAAGTCCACCCTCCTGAAAATTATCTCTGAGATTTATATTCCGGAGAAGGGCAAGGTAACTATTGACGGTAAGTTGGTTTCCTTTATTGAGCTAGGTGTTGGTTTCAATCCAGAACTAACTGGCCGCGAAAATGTCTATATGAACGGTGCAATGCTGGGATTCTCAACAGAAGAAGTAGACGCCATGTACGATGATATCGTGGAGTTTGCTGAGTTGGGCGAGTTTATGAACCAAAAACTCAAGAACTACTCCAGCGGTATGCAGGTGCGTTTGGCCTTTTCAGTGGCTATCAAGGCTCAGGGTGATATTCTGATTTTGGACGAGGTTTTGGCTGTCGGGGACGAAGCCTTTCAGCGTAAGTGTAATGACTACTTCAAAGATCGCAAGGAATCAGGCAAGACGACCATTCTGGTGACCCATGACATGGGAGCTGTTAAAAAGTATTGTAATAAGGCTGTCTTGATTGAAAATGGCTTGGTCAAGGCTATCGGCAATCCAGACGATGTGGCCAACCAGTACAGTCTGGACAATGCAACTGAAACAAAAGCCATGAACGAAGGATTCCAGGTTGAGAATGCAGCGGTTTCTGATTTGAAGGTTAAGCTCTTGCATTCGCCTCAGATTTCACCTGAACAAGAGATTGAATTTGAAATTTCTTATCGGGTAAATCAAGACCTTCCGACCTATGTTTCCTTTTCTCTGACAGATATCGATCGAACTATCTGGCTCTACAATGATAACTCCATGGATCAGCCGACAGAAGGACCGGGACAGAAGCGCTTGACTTACAAGTGCCATGTGTCACAGATAAATAACGCTAAGTTAAAACTGCAGGTTTCAGTGCGGGATCAGGAAGAACAAATTCTAGCCTTTGCAGACTCTCAGAACAACCCAGTTATCTTAGTCAATCGTCAGGATATTAAGGATGACGATGTCTCTGCTAAGGATTCTGCTACTGGCTTAATCCAGCGTAATGGCAGTTGGAAGATTTCTCAATCATAAAGAATAAGGTATTTTCATGGAACGAATATTACTCTATGTTCATTTCAATAAATGCAATCATATAAGCGGTCATGTCTTCTATCAATTGGAGCAGTTAAAGCCGCTTTTTTCTAAGATTATTTTTATTTCAAATAGTCCTTTGAGCAATGAGGGCAAATGCCGGCTGAGAGAAGAGTTGGGCATTTCTGACTTGCTTGAGCGAGATAATCGAGGCTTTGATTTTGCAGCCTGGCGTGATGGTATGAACTGGCTGGGTTTTGACACTTTGCAGAACTCAGATTCTCTGACTCTCATGAACGACACTTGCTTTGGTCCGCTATGGGATTTAGCGCCGATTTATCAGCGTTTTGAAGAGGATTCGCAAGTTGATTTTTGGGGAATGACTAATTTTCGCAAGACCAGATACTTTGAAGAACACCTGCAGAGCTACTTTGTCACCTTTAAGCAGTCAGTTCTTAAAGACAAGGCTTTCCGAGAATTTTGGTCGCAGATAGAAGATTTTGCTGACGTTCAAGATGTAATAGACCATTACGAAACTAAGTTTACCAAACGTTTTGTAGAGGCAGGATTCAGATATCAAGCTCTCCTTGATACCCGTCAGGAAGAAGCAGGAGAATTGGTTCATCCAGATTTTTCATACTATAAGCCTCTTCGGATTCTGGAAGCAAAGCTTCCTTTTCTAAAGGTGAAGGCTCTCACAGGCAATCCTTTTTTGGCTAGGTATTTGCTGGAAGATCTTGAAACAAACTCGTCCTATCCGATTTTGCTTATTAGGGAACATCTTTTCTATCATTTTGGTCCGGACCTTCCTTGTTTACTAGAGGACAAGTATTTGTCCCAGTCAACTTCGAACTATTGTACAGAGCAGCCTGTCCTCCTGCATATCCATGTAACGGATTTTCCTATTTTTCAGCAGTATCAGGACAATCTATTCTCTCTATCGTCTCAGTACCAGTATTTAGTGACAACAGGTCAGCCAGAAGTGCTAAAACAGCTGCAGACATCGCTGGCTCATCTGGGCAATAAAGTTCAGATTGTCCTAAGTCAGAAATCTCATGCCTGGCTTGCCATGCTGGAGCAGAAGGAAATTCTGCAAAACTATGCTTATATCGGTCATCTATCTACTCATAGATTGGTAGAGAATCAGGCAGTTTTTGACCAAGCTATGCGCTCTGATTTGATAAATATGATGGTGGATTCTGCGGATGCAAGCATAGAAGCACTGGAAAAGAATTCTGATCTAGGACTTGTCATACCCGATTTGCCGCGTCTAGTCAGAGATGGCTTGTTTGAGTCAGAACCGCCGCGTCCAAGGCTGACTTCTGTCTGGCAGGATGCTGGTTTGCATAAGTGTTTTAACTTTATGAGCACCCCTTCTCTGACGAGAGTCTATGGCGGTTTCTTATGGTTCAAATATTCTGCTTTGGCTAGTTGGTTCCAGATGAAGAGCTTAGAAAGTTTGCCATCCTCTGATCAGGAGCTGTCTGATGTTTTAGAGCATCTATTGGTTTATCTAGCTTGGGACAGTCATTATGATTTCAAGATTATGCCCTTATCTTCCCTCCCCCCTTTACTGGACTGGCAGAGGAAGAGGGCAGAATTGACCGAGCAAAAAGAAAAATTAAGTCAGAAAAATTTATCTCAAAAGATTAGAAATCGTTTGTCCAATCTTTTAAAGAAAAAGTGAGATTCTTAATTCACAAAAATCTCGCTAGAGAATTTAACTATTTACCAGAAAGAAAAATGAAATTTTTACTCAATCACTATAAGCAGTTCTCATACCTGCTGATTAGTTTTTTACTTTTAGATATAGTCGCTGTTGCAACAGTCTTATTATTGGAGGAAGGCGAAGATTTGCGGAATTATCCTGCCTTGTGGCTGGCCTTTCTGATGTTGCTTCCTCTTTTGTTTGGCTTGGGCAAGCTTTTGTCTCAGCTCTTCAGCAAAAGATTCTTTATATGGTCAGCTATTATTTACGCTCTCTATACGGGATTTTCTTACTTACTGACAGTAACGCAGCATGTCAATGATTTTGAGTTCAAAGCAGATCGAGTTTTTAGCAATCATTTTTGGCAGTTTAACTCCCTGCCTGGCTTGCTTTTGATTTTCTTATTTGCGTATATTTTTATCCATTTTCCAAAGCTTAAAAAACGCTTCCCAGGTAAGTTCTTGCAGGTTAATAAGAAAAATAGAGAGGTACTGGAAAATCTTTTTCTATCCCAACTCTTCCTATTTCTTGCTTTGATGGACGATAAGATGCCGGAATTGCTGCATCACCAAAGCTATTTAGTGAATTTCCTTGAGGAAGGCAAGTTGGATATAACGCAGAACTTTATGCTAACTTTCCTCTGCCTTATCGCACTTATCTTTATCCTGCTTTCTCTCCCTAGCTTTCTAGCTGTGAAGGGATTGCGCGATCTTGCTCAGAATAAAGCTAGTGTGTCTGTAGCTTTTGTGTTGAGTGCAGTGTTTGCTCTTATCTTTAATTACACCATTCAAAATAGTATCCGAGGAGACGTGATTGTTTTGGATCAGTATCTTTTCACTGGAGCCAGTCTCTTTCAAATCATCGTTTTTTTCATGATTTTTATGGCTCTTTACCTGATTTTCAATCATTTTCTCCTGCCAACCATGCTGATAACAGCGCTAGTGGTGATTGCCACCATAGCTAGCAGTCTGAAATTTCAGTATCGCCAAGAGCCAATATTGCCTAGTGATATGGTCTGGCTGAGAAATCCCAAGACCCTCTTTGACTTTCTCGGAGGCAATTATGGATTTTATGCTATCTTGGGACTAGTTGCTTTAGGCGCTCTCTACTGGTATTTGCGTAAGAAAATCTTGCCAGGCAAGCTCATTACCGTTCTTAAATACCAGCTCCTCTTGCTAGTCCTGCCCCTGGTCTTTTTCTTGGGAGTCATGGATATATTTGCTACTAAAAAGAATGGCAAAATAGTAGAGAATATCCCAGTCATTTCGGTCTTGAATAATTACCATGACCTGACTTGGATGGGAAATACTGTCAATTCACAGCTTCGCTCCCTTTCTTTTGTCTGGTTTTCACAGATGTCGGATACAACCATGATTGAGCCGCGTGGCTATTCTAAGGAAAAGATTCAAGAGATAGAAAAAAAGTATAAGAATATTGCGGAAGCTATTAACAAAGAACGCCAGAATAAAATCGAAGATCAAACGGTAATTTATCTCCTGAGTGAAAGTTTTTCTGACCCGAATCGGGTTGACGGCGTTACTATGTCTGAGAATCCAATTCCTTATATTCAGGAAGTTAAAACTCGCACCACCAGTGGACTTATGAAGTCAGATGGTTATGGTGGGGGAACGGCCAACATGGAATTTCAAACCCTGACTGGTTTGCCTTTTTATAATCTGTCTCCATCTATTTCGGTTCTCTATACTGAAGTTGTCCCGAGGATGAATAGATTCCCTTCCATTAGCGATGCTTATTCATCTAAGAATCGGACAGTAATCCATCTGGCCTCCCCTAGCAATTATGCCAGAAATGTCATTTACCAGGATTTGGGATTTGATACCTTTATTCACTATGGTACCAAAGGCCTGAAGGGGGATAATATAGGTGGTAATTACAGCGATAAAACGACTTATAATCAAGTCTTGGAGCATTTGAATGGCAAGCAGGGACAGTTTTTCTCTGTCATGACCATGCAGAACCACATGCCTTGGAGTGAGCCCAATCCTGTCTATATGTCTGCCAGCTATCCTGATTTTAGCAAGGAAGGGAACGAATCTCTTTCCAGCTATGTCAGAATGCTTTACCATACAGATCAGGCGACCAAGGAGTTTTTGGAGAAGCTTTCAAAGGTAGATAAAAAAGTAACAGTCGTCTTTTACGGTGACCATTTGCCTGGTCTCTATCCTCAGTCAGCCTTTAAAGAAAATCCAGAAAGCCAATATCTGACAGATTATTTCGTTTGGAGTAATTATGAAACTCCTAAACTCGATTATCCAAGAGTCAATTCTAGTGATTTCTCCGCTCTCTTACTGGAGCAGACAAATTCCAAAGTATCACCTTACTATGCTTTGTTAACAGAAGTATTGCATAAGGCCAGTATAGATAAAAAGGAATTGGACGAAGAAGCTCAAGAAATAGCAGATGATTTGAAACTGATTGAATATGATATGGTCAGAGGCAAGGGCTACTTGTCTGATAGCTTCTTTAAGACAGCAAAATCATAAATAAAAAAATAGAATAGGCAAGTCTACCTGTTCTATTTTTTCTTAATTTATGCTAAACTAGTAGTATGGGGGTGTGAGCATGATAAAGATTTTCGGTAAGGTTCGCTATCATTGGCAGCCAGATGTAGCCATCCTGATAATATATTGGTCTTTATCGGTCATTCCGATTTTTGTTGGCTTAGCTTTGATGTATGAAAGCTCACGAGTGCCGACTCTTGTTCTGTTTTCTTTCTTCTTGTTCATGGTTTTGTTGGGAATGGGAGTTCATCGTTATTTTGCCATTTATGATGATGGAACCTTGCGAATTATCACAGCCAATCCCTTTACTCCGATAAAGGTCAAGATTTCAGATATTGAAAAAGTCGAAGTGACCAAGACGTCAATTACCTTATATTTTAAAGGGCAGAGCCGCAGCCGGAGTTTTTGTATGCGCAAGTGGCCTAAGAAATATTTTGTCAATGCCCTAGCCCTTAATGAGCATTTTAAGGGTGAGGTAGAATTAGTAGATAATTTTACCCATATTGACTATTTTGAAGCTTACTATGGCAGTCAGTCCAAAAAATCCTAGTCTTTCAAAAGAGCTCGGGTTGGGCAGTTTTTGATGGCTTCCACGACATCGGGATCCTCAGCGATTTCCTTTTCTAGGAGCTGGTCGTCCTGGTAAAATTTGACGATGCCATTGTCATGATAGTCAAAAAGATCTGAGTAGGTTTGACAGAGCCCACAGGCAATGCACCGTTCGGGAATGAGTGTTACTTTCATACCCATATTGTAATAAGATTTTAAGAAAAACTCAAGGAGGAAGTCATGGAAAAAGAACCATGGGAAGAAGATGTATACGATAACGGAGAAGATAAGTTGAAACGAACCAAGAAGTTTAGCGCCTTGAATGCAGATCGCTTGTTGACCATATTAACCATTATTTTCTG
Organism: Streptococcus sp. 27098_8_134; assembly: GCF_041431675.1. Lineage (NCBI taxonomy): Bacteria > Bacillati > Bacillota > Bacilli > Lactobacillales > Streptococcaceae > Streptococcus > Streptococcus sp. 27098_8_134. The sequence goes on from NZ_JAPVYD010000002.1 coordinate 325,495, forward strand.
TATTTTAGTAGTTGCGGTGGTGTGCTTCCTGACCTATCTGTCTACTGGAGGGAGTAATAGACAAACCCAAATGGAAGGTTTCTACGGCACTTCAGCAGCAAGTTCCAGCAGTGAAGCGTCTTCTACAGCAGAGCAGCCAGCGGCAAATACCACAGAATCCTCTGAGGGAACTCTGACTGTTCAGCCTGGCGAAGGAGAAGCAGCCATTGCGGCGCGTGCAGGTATTTCTATTGCCAAGCTGGAACAGCTTAACCCTTCTCATATGTCCACTGGTTCTTGGTATGCCAATCCAGGTGACGTTGTGAAGATTGAGTAGGAGCCAGCCATGAAACAGATTCAAATTGCGATTGACGGTCCAGCTTCCAGTGGAAAATCGACCGTTGCCAAGATTATTGCCAAGGACTTTGGCTATACTTATTTAGATACAGGAGCCATGTATCGGGCTGCAACCTATCTGGCTCTGCGGCATCATCTAACAGAAGAAGATGCCACTGAAATTGTAGACTTGCTCAATAATCATTCGGTCAGTTTTGGTCGAGCAGAAGATGGCGAGCAGCTAGTCTTTGTCGGCGACGTGGATGTGACTCACCCGATTCGGGAAAATGAAGTTACTAATAATGTTTCCTGGGTATCAGCCATTCCTCAAGTTCGTGAGAAACTGGTGGCCTTGCAGCAGCAAATTGCAGCTCAGGGAGGGATTGTCATGGATGGCCGTGATATTGGAACGGTTGTTTTACCTCAGGCTGAGCTCAAGATTTATCTGGTAGCCTCGGTCGAGGAAAGAGCTGAGCGCCGTTATAAGGAAAATCTATCAAAAGGTATTCCTGCTGACTTGGAGAAACTGAAAGAAGAAATTGCAGAGCGAGATTATAAGGACAGTCATCGCGAGGTTTCGCCATTGAGACCGGCAGACGATGCCATACATTTTGATACCACTGGTATTGGCATTTCTGAAGTTGTTGCATTTATCGAAGAAAAAGCGAAAAAAATCATTGACAAATAAAATGAAACTTGGTATGATGGAAGAGTTGAGAAAAGCAGAAGTGAGAGCTTCTCGCCTTGCGACTAACGTTGTCTGGCTCTACAGGATTCAGTTTCAGTAATGAAATATTATCGTGTAGTGCGGGTTTGCGTTAGCAGGTCCGCACTTGTTTTTCTCTAAAAATAAAAAAAGAGGTGAAAACCATAGCAAAACAAGACTTATTCATCAATGATGAAATTCGTGTGCGTGAAGTTCGCTTGATCGGTCTTGACGGCGAACAATTAGGTATTAAACCGCTGAGCGAAGCGCAGTCTCTTGCGGATGAAGCAAATGTCGATTTGGTCCTGATTCAGCCACAAGCTAAACCACCTGTTGCAAAAATTATGGACTATGGCAAGTTCAAATTTGAGTACCAGAAAAAACAAAAAGAACAACGCAAGAAACAAAGTGTTGTTACTGTGAAGGAAGTCCGTCTCAGTCCAACTATTGATAAGGGAGACTTTGACACTAAACTTCGCAACGCACGCAAGTTCCTTGAAAAAGGAAATAAAATAAAGGTATCTATCCGCTTCAAAGGCCGGATGATTACCCACAAAGAAATCGGGGCTAAAGTTTTAGCAGATTTTGCTGAAGCGACTCAAGATGTTGCTATTATTGAGCAAAAGCCTAAGATGGATGGACGTCAGATGTTCATGCAGATGGCGCCAATTCCTGACAAAAAATAGATTGTCAGAAAGATAGAAAAAGGAGAAAACATTATGCCAAAACAAAAAACACACCGCGCATCAGCTAAACGTTTCAAACGTACAGGTTCTGGTGGCTTGAAACGTTTCCGTGCTTACACTTCTCACCGTTTCCACGGAAAGACTAAGAAACAACGCCGTCATCTTCGCAAAGCAGGAATGGTGCATGCAGGAGATTTCAAGCGTATCAAAGCAATGCTTACAGGTCTGAAATAAGAGCTACTGTAACGATTATCTAGGAAATATTGGAGGAAATATAAATGGCACGTGTTAAAGGTGGCGTTGTATCACGCAAACGCCGTAAACGTATTTTAAAATTAGCTAAAGGTTACTATGGAGCAAAACATATCTTGTTCCGTACTGCAAAAGAGCAAGTAATGAACTCTTACTACTATGCATACCGTGACCGCCGTCAGAAAAAACGTGACTTCCGCAAACTTTGGATCACTCGTATCAATGCGGCAGCTCGTTTGAACGGACTTTCATACTCACAATTGATGCATGGTTTGAAATTGGCTGAGATTGAAGTTAACCGTAAAATGTTGGCTGACTTGGCTGTTAACGATGCAGCAGCTTTCACAGCTCTTGCAGATGCAGCTAAAGCTAAGCTTGGTAAATAATTAAAATAAGAACTGAGGATTTCCTTGGTTCTTTTTCCATAACTATTAATGAAAAGTATAAAGAAAGAAATAGCCCGCTATGCCACTTATAGTATAGATAAAGGCTTGTTACTGATAAGACAGCTTTCATGGTAAAGCTAGTTAAAAATAGGGAATTGCGATATAATAGAAAAAACAGATACTTATGTGAATAAAAAATCAGTAGAATGGAGAAATTATGTCGGAGAATCGTTTAGCTTGGGATCAGTATTTTGCGGCTCAGGCTCTCTTAATCGCTAATCGCTCAACCTGCAAACGAGCCAAAGTCGGCGCTGTCTTGGTCAAGGACAATAAGGTTATTTCAACTGGTTACAATGGCTCGGTTTCAGGGACTGAGCACTGTATTGACCACGAGTGTCTGGTTATTGACGGTCACTGCGTGCGAACCTTGCATGCTGAGGTCAATGCCATCTTGCAAGGAGCCGAGCGGGGGGTTCCCAAGGGATTTACGGCTTATGTGACCCATTTCCCCTGTCTCAACTGTACCAAGCAACTGCTTCAGGTCGGCTGCAAGCGGGTAGTCTACATCAACCAATATCGGATAGATGACTATGCTCAATATCTCTACAAGGAAAAAGAGGTGGAATTAGTTCATCTGCCGCTGGATGATGTCAAGAAGGCTATCGCTCAGACGGATTTGGTATAGTGTACTTTGAATATGTGAGTTTAGTGGCCTATTCAATCCAAGTAAATCCAAAGAATAAAGTTATAGTTTCTGGCTATAACTTTTTCTATTTAAAAAATTCTGAATTTTTTAGCGAAAAGTGGTATAATGAAGAAGTTATATAGTCCCGATAAGGTGGTAGTTCTTTCTATCAGTACTTTGTAACTCTATAACAATTTATTTAAGGGGGGACATTTCTATGTCAGAACGTAAACTTTTCACGTCTGAGTCTGTATCGGAGGGGCATCCTGATAAGATTGCAGACCAAATTTCCGATGCTATTTTGGATGCTGTTTTGAGTCAGGATCCAGACGCCCATGTGGCTGCTGAAACAGCTGTTTATACGGGCTCGGTTCATGTTTTTGGTGAGATTTCGACCACAGCTTATGTGGATATCAATCGTGTGGTTCGTGATACCATTGCAGAAATTGGCTACACCAATACAGAGTATGGCTTTTCAGCAGAGACGGTCGGTGTTCATCCATCTTTGGTGGAGCAGTCGCCAGATATTGCTCAGGGTGTCAATGAAGCTCTGGAAGTTCGTGGGAATGCGGATCAAGATCCATTGGACTTGATTGGTGCTGGCGACCAGGGGCTTATGTTTGGCTTTGCAGTGGATGAAACGCCAGAACTCATGCCGCTTCCTATCTCGCTCAGCCACAAGCTAGTCCGTCGATTGGCGGAATTGCGCAAATCAGGAGAGATTGCTTATCTGCGTCCAGATGCTAAGTCACAGGTGACCGTTGAGTATGATGAAAATGACCAGCCTGTGCGCGTGGATACGGTGGTTATTTCGACCCAGCATGACCCAGAAGTGACCAATGAAGAGATTCATCGTGATGTGATTGAAAAGGTAATTAAAGCAGTTATTCCAGCCCAGTATTTGGATGATAAGACGAAATTCTTCATCAATCCAACCGGTCGCTTTGTAATTGGCGGCCCGCAAGGTGACTCTGGCTTGACTGGACGTAAGATTATTGTGGATACTTACGGCGGTTATGCTCGTCACGGTGGCGGTGCCTTCTCTGGTAAGGATGCAACCAAGGTCGACCGCTCAGCTTCATACGCAGCTCGCTACATCGCTAAAAACATAGTGGCGGCGGGACTGGCCAAGAAAGCAGAAGTGCAGTTAGCCTATGCCATTGGTGTGGCTCAGCCGGTTTCTGTACGGATCGATACTTTTGGCACTGGTGCTGTTGCAGAAAGCAAATTGCAGGAAGCAGTTCGTCAGATTTTTGATCTGCGTCCAGCCGGTATCATTCAAATGCTGGATCTAAAACGACCAATCTACCGTCAGACAGCAGCTTATGGCCACATGGGTAGGACAGACATTGACCTGCCTTGGGAAAAGTTGGATAAGGTAGAGGCATTGAAAGCAGCAGTGCAGTAAGATGACAGTTCTCAATCGTAATGATTGAGAGCTTTTTTTATAGGTGGATTTTACAAGGCAAGCAGTCTAGCCTTGCGCTTCTTTCATTTTTTGCAATACTGTTTTTCTGAAAAATTATTGAAAAAGTTGTTTTCCCTGTTTCATTTTAATTTCAATTGTCTTATTTATCTAAAAGTATAGGAAATTTCCCGAATCTGTGGTATAATAAATGGCAATACCTTGAAAGAGCTTTATTTTAAACATGAAAAAAATTGTAATACATGGTGGTCGCCCCTTAAAAGGAGAGGTGACTATTAATGGTGCTAAAAACAGTGTTGTTGCCTTGATTCCGGCTGTGATTCTGGCGGATGATATTGTAACGTTGGATGGCGTTCCGGATATTTCGGATGTGGATAGTCTGATTGATATTATGATTGCCATGGGGGCTAGTGTTACTCGCTCTGAGGACAGTCTGACAATTGATCCGCGTGGTATCCAAAATGTCCCTATGCCTTATGGAAAAATCAACAGTCTAAGAGCCTCCTATTATTTCTATGGCAGCTTGCTTGGTCGCTATGGGGAAGCGACGGTAGGTCTGCCTGGTGGCTGTGACTTGGGGCCGCGTCCTATTGACTTGCATCTCAAGGCTTTTGAAGCGATGGGGGCTAAGATGACCATGGATGGCAACTACATGAACCTATCCACAGGAGGTCAGCAGCTGAAAGGCGCTAGCATTTATATGGATACGGTCAGCGTGGGCGCTACCATCAACACGATGTTGGCTGCTGTCAAGGCCAAAGGTCGAACCATTATTGAAAATGCAGCGCGGGAGCCAGAAATCATCGATGTGGCAACTCTCTTGAATAATATGGGAGCACATATCCGTGGAGCAGGAACTGATATTATTACGATTGAGGGGGTTCCACACCTTCATGGAACTCGTCATCAAGTAATTCCAGACCGTATCGAGGCAGGAACTTATATCGCTCTTGCTGCAGCTATTGGTCAGGGAATTCAGATTAATAATGTCCTTTATGAGCATTTGGAGAGTTTTATTGCCAAGCTTGAGGAAATGGGTGTTCGGATGACGGTTTCTGAAGACAGCATTTTTGTCGAAGAGCAGCAAACTCTGAGAGCTATAAACATTAAGACTTCCCCTTATCCAGGCTTTGCAACTGACCTACAACAGCCGATTACCCCGCTCTTACTGACGGCTAATGGCCACGGTAAAATCACGGACACCATCTATGAGAAGCGGGTTAACCATGTGGCGGAGCTGGCTAAGATGGCAGGCAAGATTTCGACCAGCAGCGACCAGATTGTCTACGAGGGGCCAAATCAACTGCAGGGAGCTCAGGTCAAGGCGACCGATTTACGAGCAGGAGCTGCCTTGGTTATTGCAGGTTTGATGGCTCAAGGAAAGACAGAGATTACTAATATCGAGTTTATCCTGCGTGGCTATTCTAATATTATTGAAAAATTAACAAGTCTGGGTGCAGATATCCAGTTGATAGAAGAATAAGCGTTTTTCGCTTATTTTTTGTAGAGGTAGCAGATGAATTTATGGACACATTTAGCAGCCTGCTCATTTATTGAGACGGAGCATGCTTTTTTGCGACCCGTTGTATTTGAAGATGCAGGAGCCCTATATAAGATTGCGTCCAATCCGGAAAATACTCAATTCATTTTTCCGACAGAAGCAAGCCTAGAGGAAAGTGAATACGTCATTGCCAATTTCTTTATGAAAAATCCTCTGGGGATTTGGGCTATTTGTCACAAGGAAACGCAGGAAATGATTGGATCTGTCAAGTTTGAAAAGATGGATGAGATCAAGAAAGAAGCTGAGTTAGGCTATTTTCTGCGGCAAGATTACTGGGGACAAGGGCTGATGACAGAAATTGTTCGAGAGATTACTTTTCTATCTTTTACCCGCTTTGAATTCAAGCGCCTCAGTATTATCACTCATGCAGAGAACCTAGCTAGTCAAAAGGTCGCTCAAAAATCTGGCTTCAGCCTCTACCGGCAGTTTAAAGGGAGCGATCGGTACACGAGGAAGATGAGAGATTATCTGGAGTACCGTTATGAGAGAGGAGATTTTAATGAGTAAGCATCAGGAAATTTTAACCTATCTTGAAAATCTTCCAATCGGTAAGAGGGTCAGTGTCCGCAGTATCTCAAACTATCTAGGAGTCAGCGATGGAACGGCTTATCGAGCGATCAAGGAAGCGGAGAACCGCGGTATTGTTGAGACCAGGCCTCGGAGTGGTACGGTTCGGGTCAAGTCCAAGAAAGTTGTCTTGGAGCATCTGACCTATAAGGAAATCGTTGATATTACTGGCTCAGAAGTATTGGCTGGAGAAGATGGTCTAGAAAAAGAGTTCAATAAATTTTCTATCGGAGCCATGACGGAGCAGAATATCCTACGCTATCTGACAGAGGGCGGTCTTTTGATTGTCGGAGACCGGACGAAAATCCAGCTTTTGGCCCTGGAAAATGAGAATGCGGTGCTGGTAACCGGAGGCTTTGAAGTCAGCTCGGAAGTTCTGAAGATGGCTAATCTGCTCAATATACCGGTTCTCAGGACCAAGCACGATACCTACACCGTCGCAACTATGATTAATCGTGCCCTGTCCAATATGCAGATCAAGACCGATATTTTAACAGTGGAGCAGGTCTATCGCTCTAGCCACGAGTACGGCTTCTTGCATGATACTGATACTGTTCGTGACTATCTAGACTTAGTTCGTCGCAATCGCGCCAGCCGGTTTCCGGTTATCAACCAACAGCAGATGCTGGTGGGAGTAGTAACCATGCGGGATGCAGGGGATAAGTCTCCTCTGACAACCTTGGACAAGGTCATGACGAAAAACGTCTTTATGACTGGTCTATCTGCCAATATTGCCAATATCAGTCAGCGCATGATTGCAGAAGATTTTGAAATGATACCAGTGGTTCGTAGCAATCAGACCTTGCTAGGTGTAATTACGCGTCGGGATATTATGGAAAAAATGAGCCGTTCTCAGATTTCCAGCTTGCCGACTTTCAGTGAGCAGGTAGGACAGAAGATTAGTCGTCAGGATGATTTGTTTTCCTTTACCGTTGAGCCTTTTATGCTGGAGCAAAATGGTGTGCTGGCCAACGGTGTGCTGACAGAAATTTTGACTCGGATTGCCCAGCAGCTCATGGTCAACAGCGGCCGCAGCTTGATTATCGATCAACTGATGATTTATTTCTTTCAGGCGGTCCAGATTGATGACCTGCTGCATATCCAGCCGCGCATTATCCGTCAGACTAGGCGGACAGCTATTATTGACTTTGAGATGTATCTGGAAGCGATGCTGGTTGCCAAAGCGACGATTACAGTGAAAATTAATTAAGAAGAGGAATTTAGAGAAAGAATGATTACTTTAAAATCACAGCGTGAAATTGACTTGATGGACAAGAGTGGAGATTTTCTGGCTTCGGTCCATATTGGTTTGAGAGACTTGATTAAGCCAGGCATTGACATGTGGGACATCGAAGAGTATGTTCGCAAGCGTTGTAAAGAAGACAATGCGCTGCCTCTGCAGATTGGTGTTGAAGGCTCTATCATGGACTATCCTTATGCGACTTGCTGCTCTCTTAATGACGAAGTGGCTCATGCCTTTCCTCGTCATCAGAAGCTGGTAGAAGGTGATGTCATCAGCGTTGATATGGTGGTTGGCTTGGTCGATAAGGCAGAGCTGGATGTGTCAAAGCTAGATTTTGATAATGTAGCGCAGATGAAGCAGCACACAGAGAGCTTCCGGGGCGGTGTGGCAGACTCTTGCTGGACCTATGCAGTAGGGAAGATTAGACCAGAGGCTCAGCAGCTGATGGATGTGACCAAGGAATGTCTCTATCGTGGAATTGCGGCTGCCAAGGTTGGCAATCGCATCGGCGACATTGGCGCAGCAATTCAGGAATATGCTGAAAGTCATGGCTATGGCGTTGTGCGTGATTTGGTGGGGCACGGTGTCGGCCCAACCATGCATGAGGAGCCTATGGTGCCGCATTACGGTCGAGCAGGACGCGGCTTGCGCTTGCGTGAGGGGATGGTTCTGACTATTGAGCCCATGATCAATACGGGTACCTGGGAAATTGATACGGACTTTGAGACCGGCTGGGCACATAAAACGCTGGATGGCGGTCTGTCCTGTCAGTATGAGCATCAGTTTGTCATTACAAAAGATGGCCCTGTCATTCTGACCAGCCAGGGAGAAGAAGGGACTTATTAGAAATCAAAGGCTGGGCATTTGCCTCAGCTTTTTTTGAAGGAGAAGAGAGTGAAGAAATTATTTAGTAAGGTTCGCAAAAATCAGTTGTTAAGAGAATTTTTCCGTTTTTATAAAGAGGCAGATAGTGAGCTGAGCAGCGTTGCAGTTGCTTATTATTGGCTGATTTCCGTTTTTCCTTTGCTCTTGATTGTCGTCAATATTCTGCCTTATTTCCATATTCCAATTGCGGATTTTCTGACAGCCATCAAGGACATGCTGCCGGAGACTTTATATGATGTTGTAGCAAAAGTCATGCGTGAAGTGCTGACCCAGCCTTCCACTGGTCTGCTGAGCTTCTCAGTCTTGTCGGCTCTTTGGACTTTTTCCAAGTCCATGAATTTCCTACAGATTGCCTTTAACAAAGCCTATGGGGTAGCCAAGAGCCGGGGGCTGATTTCTCATCGCGTCATGAGTCTATTTGTGAGTCTTGGTCTGCAGATTCTCTTTGCCTTGGCCCTCTTTCTGACTATGTTCGGCCATATGTCGCTGGATTTCCTCCGTACTTACTGGAAGCTAGATAGCCAACTCTATCAGCACTTGCAGAATTTTACCGAGCCATTGATTTACGCCTTACTCTTTTCGGTTTTGGTCATGTTCTATTATTTCCTGCCTAATGTGAAAATCAACAAAAAACGCTATGTTCTGCCTGGCAGCGCCTTTGTGCTCTTGATCATTCTAGCTTTACTTAATATCTTTTCCGTTTACATGGACAATTACTTAAATCACCTGGTTGATGTTCGTTTTTTCAGCTCCATCATTATGGTTGTGATGATGTTTTGGTTTATCATGATTGCTAAAATTTTGATTGTTGGCGCAGTGCTCAATGCCAGTATCCAGAGCTGCTGTGAGTCAGGTTTTCAAGTTGAAAGCACTGGACGCTTTACTTTCAAAAAGAAAGAGCAGGATGAAGAAGAGGACTGATGTAGTTTTAGAGTGAAAAAGGACAAATAAGTATGAAAAGTAAAAAACTAACTAAATGGAAGAGTATTGTGGTCGCTCTAGTCTTGATTCTAGGGGCTGCAACGTATTTTATTTGGAGCAAGGAAGAGGCAAAGAAGTTCCAAGAAAAGTACGGGCAGTTTACGTATTTTTCTCCTGAATATGAACCTGTTTATAGCTTTCTTGAAAACGATAAGGCTATTGCTTATAACTGGAACGTTGTAAATTCTGAAGAACAGGAAAATATGAAAAAAGCAAAATCATATATAGTAGATCCTGATTATGATGTTATAAGAGAGTTTGACTCTGGATATTTCGTCAATAGTTACATGAAGCTCAAAGCTAATCCAAATCTATTGAATAAAGATGAATTTAATCGAAATATTCCTCAAAAAGGGGAATATTGGAAGTTGGCAGTCTACAAATTCCAGAATAAAAAATTAAAAAAGAGAGAATTTGATGTTTTTGAGATGGTACGTAACTACGACTCTGATTTGATTCCGATAAAAATACGTTCAGATATTATAGCGGACTCAAACACTCAAAAGTATTATGCAGTAATCTATTTAAGACAGAAGTCAACTGATAAAAAAAAGGCATATTGTATTAATCTAGATGAAGGGAGAATTGTTTCAGATAAGGGAATCAATCCATATAGAAAACTTCCTAATGGTTTTACAATCTTCACTAATTTTGATGAACGTATGGAAAAAAGAGGTGTTGCACTTCATATAACATGGATGTCTCTGGAAAGTTCTTATTCAGAAAAACAATTTGAGAATTCACTTCTATCAAGTAAATATCCCCAAGTGTATAAGATTATGCATGAAAAAGATGCTCGTGTTACTTTCTTAAATAGAGAAACCGATGTTGAGCTAGTAAAAAACGTAACCGAACTCTTCTTTCCGCCTGGAACGAATGTATTTGAGAACGTGACTATCCCAGCTAAATATTCAATAGATGGACAGGAGCATGTCATTAATTCGGCGGAAGAATTGCAAAAATACTACAAGGAAGATGAAAACTAGAAAAAGACATTTTTGCCAAATTTAAAGAGGATTTTCCTCTTTTCATTTTTTAGTGTTTTTATTGCATTTGCAATAAAATGTGATATAATATGTTTAAATAAAATTTTAAAGGAGGGGATATGTCAGTATTGCGGGAAATTGGGATTATAGCCCGAGCTTTGGATTCCATTGCTAATATTGAGTTCCGCGACATAGAGCTGGCGCGGGGGCAATATCTTTATCTGGTTCGAATCGCGGAGAATCCAGGGATCATTCAAGAGGAGCTGTCGGAGCTTCTCAAGGTGGATCGCTCAACGGTTGCCCGTTCTGTTAAGAAGCTAGAGGCCAAGGGCTTGGTGCAGCAGAAGGCAGCCAAGGACAACAAGAAGAACAAGGAATGGTTTGTGACGGAAAAAGGAGAAAAACTTTATCCTTTTATCCTAGCTGAAAATGACTATTCTGAAGAGACGTCCTTGCAGGGCTTTTCTCAGGCGGAAGTTCAAGCCTTGGAGGAAATGCTGGTCCGAGTGCGTGAAAACATCACAGGTAACTGGGAAGCCGTCAAAAAAGGACAAAAAAGAAACTATTAAGATTAAAGAGGTGCATCATGAAAGTTACAGTTGAAAATGAATTTTGGCAAGTATTTCCGGAAGGTCAGATTAGTATTTTAGTGGTCAAGGGGCTGGATAATAGTGTGGATGAAAGTAAGGACCCATATTTCAAATCCCTGCTGGATAAGGGAGCGAAACGAGCTGAGGACTTTATCTTAGATGAGAACTTCACTCAAAATGAAGTCATTCAGGAGTGGCGGCAGGCTTTCAGCAAATTCAAGACCAAGAAAGGAGCACGATCCTCTATCGAAGCCCTGCTCAAGCGGGTTAGTCAGGGGCGGGAATTTCATCCAATCAATCCTTTGGTCGATATCTACAACAATGTCTCGCTGTCTTATGCGGTTCCATGTGGCGGTGAGGATTTGGATAAGATTGTCGGAGGTCTTCATCTAGGAAAAGCCAAGGGTGGCGAAGCTTTTTTCCCGTTGGGAGCTGAGAGTGACGCGCCGGCTCTGCCAGAAGAAATCATCTACTATGATGAAGAGGGGGCTGTCTGCCGTTGCCTTAACTGGCGAGAAGCCCAGCGAACTATGCTGACAGAAGCGACCAAGGATGCCATCTTGGTTATCGAGGCCATCAACGAAGAGCAGGCCGTGCGTGCTCAAGCAGCTATGATAGAGCTTCAGACTCTGATTGAGGACTATTCTGGTGTCAAAGGTGAAATCACCCATCTGACGCTTGATAATCCAAGCTTGGAAATCTGAGACTAAAAAAATCTGGATCAGAATTATCTGGTCCAGATTTGATATTTTGAGGTTGAAGCACCATAGCCAATTAGTTTTTCTTGTTTTCAAAGATAAAGACCTTACTGAAAACATAGTTGAGAACAATAATAAGTACTTGAGAAAAAAGTGACTCGATAGAGTTGATAAGATTGCGGTTATTGTTGACAAATTGCCCGATAATATTAGGATAAGTATCCACTAATAATTTTGCAAGAATGATGTCTAGCAAAAGAGTGCCAGAACGCGCCAGAGCAAATTTAAAAAGTCGCTTTTGCCAACCTTTGCGTTGCTGCTTAAAGACAATGGTATCATTTGTGATAAAGGCAAAAAGAACTGCTGTGATATTAGCAGTAATGGTGGCAAATAATGTTTGTCCCGTAAGAGCGAAAATAAGGAGACGAGTAGTCATATAAACAAGTGTTGCTGCCGCACCAAAGAAGAGATAGGACAGAACCTCATTGTCAAAGAATTTTTTGATTAAAGTTTTCATAAAGATAGTCTATCATATTTCTAGGATTTATGCTATACTAGTTGGGTTGCCAAATCTGTGGGGGAATCATCTAATGATGCTCCTCTCATGTGACGCAACCCTTGGCGCTTAGCTTCTTTCGCCAAGCATATTACACGCGGTAAAGCCGCTAAAGGAGAAAACATGAAACAAGAAAAACTGACAGTTCGTGATTTGGCTCAGATTGCCATTGTTGCTGCTATTTATGTAGCTCTTACGATTACTCCGCCTTTAAATGCCATTAGCTATGGTGCATACCAGTTCAGAATTTCTGAAATGATGAACTTTATGGCCTTTTATAATCGTAAGTATATCATGGGTGTGACCATTGGCTGTATGATTGCCAATCTCTATAGTTTTGGAATCGTTGATGTCTTTGTTGGCGGTGGGTCCACTTTGGTCTTCCTGTCACTGGGTGTCTATCTTTTCAGTAGCTATAAGAATCAATATCTGATTAAAGGCTTGATTCGTTTGGATCACTTCTATTTTGCAGTATTCTTTTCTGTTTCGATGGTGACCATCGCTGCAGAGTTACACCTCTTGCAAGGTCTGCCATTCTTCCTGACTTGGTTTACAACAGCCATTGGAGAATTTGCTTCCTTGATTGCTGGAGCTATCCTTATTAACCAGATTGCGAAAAGGATTGATTTGACAAAATAAAACAGCTGAGAGCGGAATTTCCGCTCTTTTTATGTCCTTTTGCTTTTTAGGAAGAATTCGGAACAAATAGAGGAAGATTTTGTGTATTTGTGATAAAATAGAAGTATGAAAGAAAGAATGTCAGAATTAGTAAAGTTGCTCAACCGATATGCCCATGAGTATTATACGGCAGACAGGCCAAGTGTATCGGATAGCGAGTATGACAGACTCTATCGTGAGTTAGTGGAGTTAGAAGAAAAGTACTCAACCGATATCCTGCCTGACAGTCCGACACATCGGGTGGGAGGGAAGATTTTAGAAGGATTTGAAAAATATCCACACCAGTATCCTCTCTTTAGTTTGCAGGATGCTTTTTCACGTGAAGAATTACTAGCCTTTGACCAGAGGATTCGCAAGGAATTTCCTCAGGTCTCTTATCTTTGTGAGCTCAAGATTGACGGGCTCTCTATTTCTCTGACCTATGAAAAAGGAATCTTGGTAGCAGGAGCGACTCGGGGGGATGGTTCTGTTGGTGAAAACATTACTGAAAATCTCAAGCGGGTCAAGGATATTCCACTGACTTTGAAAGAACCGCTGGACATTACGGTTCGCGGAGAGTGCTATATGCCCAAGGCATCCTTTGATGCGGTCAATCAGCTGCGACAGGAAAATGGTGAGCCTGAGTTTGCCAATCCACGTAATGCAGCAGCGGGAACCTTGCGCCAGCTGGACACAGCAGTTGTGGCCAAGCGCAATCTAGCAACCTTCCTATACCAAGAAGCCAGTCCTACTCAGGTTGGCAGCCAAGAAGCCGTCTTAAACAAGCTGGCAGATTTGGACTTCTCAGTCAATCCTACACATATTCTGGCGGATTCTATCGAAGCAGTTTGGGAGTTTATCGAAAAGATTGCTCAGGAGCGGGACAGTCTGGCTTATGAGATTGACGGTATTGTCATCAAGGTTAATGACTTGGCGGTGCAAGAGGAGCTTGGCTTTACTGTCAAGGCACCCAAGTGGGCCATCGCCTATAAATTTCCAGCTGAGGAAAAGGAAGCCCAGCTTCTGTCTGTTGACTGGACAGTGGGGCGGACGGGAGTTGTGACTCCGACAGCCAATCTGACGCCGGTGCAGCTAGCGGGAACGACTGTCAGCCGAGCAACTTTGCACAATGTGGACTATATTGCGGAGAAGGATATTCGTCAGAAAGATACCGTTATCGTCTATAAAGCGGGAGATATTATTCCTGCTGTCTTGCGAGTGGTTGAGTCCAAGCGTGTCTCAGAGGAGCCTCTGGAAATACCAAGTCACTGTCCGAGCTGTGAGAGTGAGCTAGTGCACTTTGAAGATGAAGTCGCTCTGCGCTGCATCAATCCGCTCTGCCCAGCTCAGATCAAGGAGGGCTTGATTCACTTTGCCAGCCGGGATGCCATGAATATTACTGGCCTTGGTCCAGCAGTGGTAGAGAAGCTCTTTGCTCAAAATCTAGTCAAGGATGTGGCTGGAATCTATCGGCTGACGGTAGAAAATTTACTAGAACTAGAGAACTTTAAGGAAAAATCAGCAAATAAATTGTATACTGCTATTCAAGCTTCCAAGGAGAACTCGGCTGAACGCCTCTTGTTTGGCTTGGGAATTCGCCATGTGGGAAGCAAGGCCAGTCGAATTTTGCTGGAGAAATTCCATGATATTCCTAAGCTGTCTCAGGCCAGCCAAGAAGAGATTGCGGCTATTGACAGTCTTGGAACTGTGATTGCCCAAAGCCTGCATACCTATTTTGAGCAGGAAGGCTCTCAGATTCTTTTGGCGGAGCTGCAGGAAGAAGGTGTGAATCTAGACTATCTGGGGCAAAAGGCAGTGGCTGATGCAGCCCTATCAGGTATGACGGTTGTCTTGACTGGTAAATTACAAAAATTGACACGCAATCAAGCTAAAGAAAAATTGCAGAGTCTAGGTGCTAATGTTTCCGGATCTGTTTCTAAAAAAACGGATCTGGTAGTGGCTGGCCAAGATGCCGGCAGCAAGCTGGCTAAGGCTCAGGAGTTAGGAATTGAAATTCGGGATGAAGATTGGCTTGATAGCTTATGAGGCTGAAGTATGAAGGATAAGATTAAACGAGCACGATTGATTTATAACCCGACTTCGGGACAGGAAATTATTAAGAAAAATATAGCGGAAGTTCTGGATGTTTTGGAGGATGTGGGCTATGAAACCAGCGCCTACCAAACCACTCCAGCGCCTCTTTCTGCTCAAAAAGAAGCTGAAAGAGCAGCAAAAGCAGGATTTGATTTGATTATTGCGGCAGGCGGCGACGGTACCATCAATGAGGTAGTTAATGGCGTGGCGAATCTGGATGAACGGCCTAAATTGGCCTTTATTCCAACTGGCACAACCAACGACTATGCGCGTGCTCTGAAGATTCCCATGGGAGATCCAGTAGCGGCAGCCCGCATTATTGAAAAGAACCAGACCATAAAGATGGATATTGGCCGGGCCTATGGGAACAAGTATTTTATCAATATTGCAGCGGCTGGGACTCTAACCGAGCTGACTTACAGTGTGCCAAGTGAGGTTAAGTCTCGTTTAGGCTACTTTGCTTATGTCGCAGAAGGAGCAAAAAAGCTCCCTCGCTCTAAGTTCCGCAAAGTCCGTATCAAGCACGATCACGGTGTCTTTGAAGGGAAGATTTCGCTGATGTTTGCGGCTCTGACCAACTCTATCGGTGGTTTTGAAAAGCTAGCGCCAGATACTAAATTAGACGACGGGAATTTTACCTTGATTTTGGTCAAGACAGCCAATCTCTTTGATATGCTGAGTCTGATGATGCAGGCTATCAATGGCGGTCAGCACGTTGGCGATATCAATGTAGAATACCTCAAAACAAGCAAGCTGCAGCTGGAAGTTTTAGATAAAAAAGGTTCATTTATGCTGAATTTGGATGGAGAATACGGCGGCGATACGCCTGTTGAACTGGAAGTGCTGCACGGACATTTGGAATTTTTTGCCAATATTGATGAAATCAGTCAGACAGCCCTTTCAATAGAATAATTTTAGATAAGAGATGAAAGAACATGCTAGACTATAAAGTCTTAGTCCATTACCACAATCCTACTGGAGATTATTTCTCCTATGATATGTGGCAGTGGCAAATAAACCAATGGGGAAAGGAAGCAGCCTTTTCCAAACTTGATTATTTTGGTATTCAGGGGGAATTATCATTTGAGACATGGGAGCCCTTAAATCACGCTCATGTGATTATCAAACGTTCAGACTGGTCCAGCCAGTCCTGTGACTATCATATTGATTTGTTGCCTCCTCATCTGGTGACGGAAATTTGGCTGATTGAGGGAGATGCGCAGGTTTATTATTCCCTGCAGGCTGCAACGACAAGTCACCAGTATTCACGCCGTCGGCCGCATAACTTTGATATGGCCCTGAGAACAGACTACTTTGATGAATGCTGGGGCTATCAAGGCTGGTTGGGACACCGTCAGACGGACGGCGCACATACTTTCAAAGTTTGGGCACCGACAGCTAGGAAGGTAGAACTAGTAGTCTATGAATCGGCTGACAATCAAGCTCCTGTTTATAAAATTTTCCCAATGCAAAAAGGAGACCGATATTCTCACGACCATAAGGAAAACACCATCGGTGTCTGGTCAACTGAAATAGCAGAAGACTTGACCGGCAAAACTTATCACTATCATGTTAGCTTTGAATACCGTAATTTTTATACTCGCGATCCTTATACCATTGCGACCAGTCCAGATGGCAAGCGTTCAGCGATTCTTGGAGCGGATGAGACAGAAGTAGCTGGTTTTCAAGTTCTGCAAGGCAAAGAAGCTTTCTGGCGCTTGGATAATCCCAATCAAGCAGTGATTTATGAGATGCACATTCGGGATTTGACCAAGTCGGAAACTTCTGGCGTGGATAGTCAGCTGCGCGGGACCTTCTTGGGAGCCTGTCAAAAAGGCACTACCAATCATCAAGGGCAAAAGACAGGCTTTGACTATATCAGTGATTTAGGCGTTAATGTTGTCCAACTTCAGCCCGTGTCTGATCGTCACAAGGACTATGATGAAATTGGAGAGCTAATCTACAACTGGGGCTATGACCCACAGAACTATCATGCTCCGGAGACTAGCTTTTCCAGCAATCCTGCTGACCCAGTGCAGGCTATTCGCGATTTGAAAACGATGATTCAGGCCTACCATGATGCGGGGATTTCTGTGACACTGGATGTTGTTTACAATCACATCTACTCGACCTATGATTCTGCTTTTCAAGCTACGGTACCGGATTATTACTATCGAATGAATCCTAACGGCTCTTTCCAAAATGGAACTGGAGTGGGGAGTGAGACGGCCAGCGAGCACGAGATGTTCCGCAAGTTTATGATTGACTCTCTGCTTTACTGGGTAAAGGAGTTCAATGTAGATGGCTTCCGCTTCGACCTGATGGGAATTCATGACGTAAAAACGATGAATGCCATCCGTCAAGCTATGGATGAGGTGGATCCGAGAATCCTGCTCTATGGAGAAGGCTGGGATATGGGAACGGGCTTGAGGCCAGAAGACAAGGCCAAAAAGGACAATGCTTATCAGTTGCCGCGGATTGGATTTTTCAATGATACAGAGCGGGATGCAGTCAAAGGAGCGGAAGTTTATGGCGGCATCAAGGCTGGCTTTGTCAGTGGTCAGGCGACGGAGGATATTGTCGCTAAGTCTATCCTTGGCAGCAGTGAGCTAGGCAGCTATCTCAGTCCTGATCAAGTTCTTAACTACGTGGAGGCTCACGACAATTTCAATTTACATGATTTGCTTGCGGAGCTGCATCCCGACGATGATGTTCTGACTCGCACCAAGCGGATTGAGCTGGCAACTGCCATGAACCTGCTCATGCAGGGTATGGCTTTCATGGAGGTCGGACAGGAATTTTCTCGTACTAAGCTTGTAGCTACGGGGGAAGACGGCCAAGTTCTGCATAGCGATCGCGAAAGGGCTATGAACAGCTACAATGCGCCAGATGCAGTCAATCAGGTGAATTGGGATATTTTGCAGGACCATCAAGAGAGTATTGATTTTATCAAGGACATTATTCGTCTCAAGACATCCTGCAAGGCCTTTTCTTATCAGACCTATGAAGACATTTATAAGCATGTCTTTGTCCAATCAGCAGAGCAGGGCAGTGGCTTGATTATCTTTGAAATCAAGGATGACAAGCACTATCAAGTCATTTTTAATGCCAGCGGCCTGCCTTACTATCTGCCGAATGCAGATAAGCTGCGCCTCGTAGTTGGCAATAGCCGTCATAAGAAGCCTTTCTATGTTGAAAATCTGACGGTTTCTGTTTTTGAAGTTATTCAATAAGATATTGGTACAAGAAAAGCCTTAAGTCCATTGGACTTAAGGCTTTTGCTATCTACGGATTGGCTGTGGAACTAGAGCTGGAAGAACTTGAATCTTCTTGACTGCTGTCTTCGTCGCTGCTGCTAGTTTGGAACTGCTCTGGATGCAGTGCACGATAGCTTGGCGAATTAAAGAGGTCCACAGTGGAGACATTGCCTCGCTTAGAGTAAAGACTGGTTGATTGGTCGCCTTTTTCCTTTTCAATAGCCAACAAGGCTTTCATTGAATTAAGATAAGAGTAATCTTTAGGATTGACCTTGCCTAAGTCATTTCCCTTGTAGAAGCGAATCAAGTCACCTGTTTGAATGGCATCACTCATCTTAAGCTGGGTATTGGCGGCATTGCGAATCTCATCCAGTTCTTTCTTGATGGTTTCATCTGGATTGGTAATTTCTTCACCGGTCTGGGTGTAGTAGGTTCGTCCGTTGAAGCTAGTGTATTTTGGAGTGACAAAGTTATTGCTGGAGCGGAAGGCTGTGATTTGCTGATGCTGAGATGACAGCAGGTCTTGTCCAACTTGAAGGTAGTTTTTAGAGTCAATGCCCAGTAAATGCTCCAATGTTGGCAGCATATCTACTTGACCACCGTATGTATCAATTATCTTTCCCTTGTCCATGCCAGGGACTACAACCATGTAAGGCACGCGCTGCATCATGGCATTGTCGTAGTTGGACCAAGTCTCAGAAGTCTTGCCTACAAGAGGGGCCAAGTTAGGATTGCGGGTTTGGGAAATTCCAAAATGGTCTCCGTAGAGAACGATAATAGAGTTGTCATAGAGGCCGGATTCTTTGAGATAGTCAAACAAGGCCTTGACAGAAGAATCTAGGTAGTTGGCAGTAGCAAAGTAACCGTTGATGGTTTCATCCTTGGTCTTAGCCAGCGGGAAGCCAATTTCGTCACCAATCAAGCTAGTCGTGTAAGGATAGTGGTTGGAAACCGTGATATACTTAGCATAGAAAGGCTGCTGCAGGTGTTCCAGATATTTGATGGAATCTTTCAGCATAATCTTGTCGTTCAAACCATACTGGAAGGAGTTGGTATCGTCCTGCTTGGTAAAGTATGACGCATCGAAGAAATAGTTATAACCCCATTGCTTGTAAGCTGTATTACGGTTCCAGAAGCTTCCAGTGTTTCCGTGGAAAACAGCGGAAGTGTAGCCGCCGTTTTTGGAAAGAATAAAAGGTGCAGCTTGCTGGGTATTAGTACCACCGTAGTTAACCATAAAGGATCCTTGGTTGAGACCGAAGAGCCCAGTTTCAATCATGGTTTCAGCATCAGAAGTCTTACCAGCCTTGACCTGGTTGAAGACATTAGAGAAAGCCAGAGTCGAATTGGAGTGGTAGAGGGAATTAAGGAAAGGTGTCACCTCGTACTCTTTCCCATCTGCCTGCAGCTTATAGTCAATCAGGAACTGCTGGAAGCTTTCCAGATGGACATAGATAACATTGCGGCCTTTAGCAATCCCGTAATATTCTGGATTAGGCTCCGCATAGTGGGATTGAATATATTCTGTTACTGGTTCCAAGTCTTTTTCAGAAGCTTTGGAGCGCTCACGATTGGCGGTATATGTCTGGTTAGCACTGTAACCTAGAAAGGCTGGCAAGCCCAGAGCCCGAACGACATAATAGTTGGAAAATCCACGTGACAAGAGCTCAGGCCGGTCAATTTCAGCCAAGAATAAGTTGGCAGAGAACAGCATGGCAGACAGGGAGGTCACAGCAAAGCTGGCGCGTTTATTGAAAGGCCGGTCATCCATTCGGATGTATTTCTTAAAGAATAAGAAAGCCAAAATCGGGAAATCAATCAGATAAAGAATATCCCAAGGGCGGAAGAGCTCAAGTGCTGCTTCCCCAAGTCCAGCTGAAACGCTGCTAGAAGCTAGCATAGTATTGACTGTAACAAAGTCACTGAACTCGCGGTAGTAAATGGAGTTAGATACCAGCCAAGCAAAGAGGAGCAGATAGATTCCGAAGGCAAGGCTGTAGAATAATTTGGTTCGTTTTACATAAAGCGCCAGTCCCAGCAGCAAGAGGCTGATAGGGAAAGGGTTGATAATAGCTAAAAATACTTGATAAAGACCTTGAATATCGAGGTTAAAATCAATCGTGTAGGCCCACATGGTTTTTATCCAATAGAGGACCAGTAAAATCAAGACAAAACCTAGTCTCGTACTCATGAAATTGAGTAAATTCTTGGTTATTTTTTTCACAAAAAGTTACTTCCTTGTCTTATTTCCTAAAAATTTTCTCCTCTAAGTATAACATAAAAAGACGGCGCAAGGAAAAATTGACCTCTTTTTGACTGAGGAAAATGTTTGAAGCAGTTAAATATTTAAGTTTTTAATGGAGAAAGCTTTCTTAGGATTATTGTATGAAGATCATTTTGCCGCAGACATTAGTGGAATAGAATCAAATATCGTTGGCCAGAAACTTGAAAAACAGCAGGAAAATATCTAAAAAAACACTCAAAAAATATTTACAAAAAACATAGGAAAACATATAATTAAGATAAGTTGATATATCAAAAGTCGTTGGCGCAGAGTTTTATTACTAGTTATTGTTATAGTATAAATGCATGCTGTCTATTTAAAGGGGAGATGATGAAGAAGGCTATGAAAATCTCGCTCATTCCAGCATATTTAGCAGATAATGGGTGAAAGTGTTGGAGAATAAATGGAAAGGAAGAAAAAGATGAAAAAACTATGTGCATTAGCAATCCTATTTCTTGCAGGAACTATATTAGCGGGGTGTTCCATCATGAAAAACGCTAAAAGACAGGAGTATGAAGAGCGATTCTCAAGAATCTCAGAGGTTTATCCGACAGCCAAGGCGGAGGATTTGTTTAAGAAGTTTCCCAAGGGGTTCAGGATTGTATATATAAGACAAGAGCTGACTAACAATAAAACATTTTTTCACGAGTTTAAACTGAGGGGTGATCATACTACCAAACAGATTATCGGAGATTACACGAAAGTAAGAATTCAACCATATAACGATGAAATAATAATGACTTCAACTGTGACTTATAGTGATAAGAATGGATTCCAAACTACAGATGGTCAAGTTCTGGATTCTAGTTTAGAGAATGTTAGATTTCTTTTTACTCAACTACCTATTGATTATCAGTATTTGAAGTCTCTAGATTTAGACGCTATTACGGAAAGTCCGGTCACAGGTGATTACAGCATCCGCTATGAGATTACGAATGAAAACATCAACAGCTACATTAATTTGCCCAAAGGAAGCAAGACATTATTAGAATTTCGGGGATATCCAAAATATGACAAACAAGATAAATATTTTTTAACATTATCGGTAGAACGGTCAGAAAAATATTATTTTAGCGAAACAGTTATAGAAGAATAGGAGTTAATAATGGGAAAAGAGTATACAAGTTACATCATGATGATACCGGCCTTGCACAAAAAATGGCTGCTTTAACGGAGAATAAACGTAAGACCGAGGCAGAATTGATTCAGCAACAGTATATTTTAGAGTATCTAACGATTAAGGCGCCTTCGACTGATCAGATTGCAAGTTTAATCGTCAGTCATATTGGACAGACAGTTAGTGCAGAAAATCCAGTAGCAAGGCTCGTCCCTAGTGATTCAGAACTGATATTTGAAGCTCAGGTATCTGATAAGGATATAACAGATATTCAAAAAGGTATGAAGGCTGTTGTTAAATTACAGGCCTATCCTTATTCAGACTATGGAACCATTCCTGCTAAAGTGACTTATATCAGCCCGACTGCTTTTCAAGTTAAAGGAAAAGGGATGGTATATATAGTCCAAGTTGCGATTGACAAGAAGCATTTGCACAAAGGAATTGACTTAGTTTCAGGTCTATCAGGAATACTTGAAATAAAAACAGATAATCGAAGTATCTTAGATTACTTCCTTGACCCTATTCGAGATGGTTTGAATGACAGTCTGAAGGAGAAATAATTTCAGATACTATTTGGAATATTACTGAATGAATGAACAACCTCTCAGAAATCTTGAAGATAGTTCTGAGAGGTTTTTTGTGGTAATATACCTCTCTGCCTTCCTTGTCTTATTTCCTAAAAATTTTCTTCTCTAAGTATAACATAATTTCTCCAGTTAAGGAAAATTTGAGCCGCATTTGAGATATTTTAAATCGGCGAAATTGTAATATTCCTATAAAAGCCTTATCCTCTCTATAGAGAGGTTTATAGTCGTTTTGCACTCGTTTGTGAAATCTTTTATTAACTCAAATGTAAAATATGTTTTGAGAATTTTCACAATCTTTGGTATAATATAATTTATGAATAAACTTACTGTTACTCAACAGGCAGAAGAAAAACTGAGAAAGGGCATTCTTTTATTAGATAAAAAGGATTTTGGTGCTCTTTCGCTTCAGAATCAATGCGTGGAGCTGCAAAACCGTCAGGGAAAGTTCTTAGGCACAGCCTATCTCTCTCCGCAGAATAAGGGAGTTGGCTGGCTGATTTCCCAGAAGAAGGTAGAGCTAAACTCGGATTTTTTTCAAGGTCTCTTTGAGCAGGCTAAGAGCAGACGTTCTGCTTATTTTCATTCGTCTGACACGACAGCCTTTCGACTCTTTAATCAAGAGGGGGATGGCTTCGGTGGCTTCACGGTGGATTTCTACAATGACTTTGCGCTTTTTTCTTGGTACAATGACTTTGTCGTTGCTATCAAGGAGCAGATTCTGACAGCCTTCGCTAAGGTTTTCCCAGAGATTCAGGGAGCTTATGAAAAGATTCGTTTCAAGGGTTTGAACTACGAATCCGCTCATCTCTACGGAGCAGAAGCTCCAGAAACCTTCACAGTCTTGGAGAACGGTGTTCGCTATCAGGTTTTTCTGAATGATGGTCTCATGACCGGTATCTTTCTGGATCAGCACGAGGTGCGTGCTAGTCTGGTAGATGGTCTGGCTGCTGGTAAAAGTTTACTCAATATGTTTTCCTATACAGCTGCTTTTTCAGTAGCAGCAGCCATGGGCGGTGCCAGTCAGACAGTATCAGTTGATTTGGCCAAGCGTAGCCGTGAGCTGTCAGAAGCTCATTTTCTGGCCAATGGTCTGACACTGGATCAGCATCGCTTTCAGGTGATGGATGTCTTTGATTATTTCAAGTACGCTAAGCGTCACGATCTAAGCTTTGATGTCATTGTGATAGATCCGCCTAGCTTTGCTAGAAATAAGAAGCGAACATTCTCAGTTGCTAAAGATTATCATCGTTTGGTTGCACAAGCTTTGGAAATCCTGAATCCTCAGGGAATCATGATTTTAAGCACCAATGCAGCCAATCTTTCCAAAAGTAAGTTTAAACAAGAAATTGAAAAAGGTCTTGCCGGCAGAAAGCACCGCTATCTTGCGGAGTATGGCCTGCCAGCAGACTTTGTCTATAATAAAAAAGACGGGAGCAGTAATTACCTCAAGGTATTTACAATAAAGGTGGACCAATGAAATTAGTCGTTTCTGTAATGCCCAAGAGTTTAGAAGAAGCTCAAGAAATTGATGTATCACGCTACGAAGAAGCGGATATTATTGAATGGCGGGCAGATTTTCTGGCCAAGGATGACATTTTAAATGTTGCGCCAGCTATTTTTGAAAAATTTGCCGGACGTGAGTTGATTTTCACGCTACGGACCCGTCAGGAAGGCGGAGAAATTGAACTGTCCGATGATGAATACGTAGCTCTTATCAAGGAAGTGGCCGGTTTTTACCAGCCGGATTATATCGACTTTGAATATTTCTCTCACAAGGGAAAATTTGAAGAAATGCTAGAGTTTCCTAATCTGGTGTTGAGCTACCACAACTTCGAGGAAACACCGGAAAATATGATGGAAATCCTGTCTGAGCTGACTTCTCTGACCCCTAAGGTGGTCAAGGTTTCTGTCATGGCTCACAATGAGCAGGATGTGCTGGACTTGATGAACTATACTCGCGGTTTTAAGACTTTAAACCCTGAGCAGGATTTTGTTACTATTTCCATGGGAAAAGTCGGCAAGATTTCTCGCATTGCGGCTGATTTGACAGGTTCCAGCTGGTCATTTGCCAGTCAGGATATGGCGTCAGCACCCGGTCAGATTTCTCTGAGCAATATGAAGAAAATTCAGGAGATTTTGAATGAGAATTAATGGCCACACCCGCATGGCTGCTGTGGTTGCCAAGCCAATTAAGCACAGTATTTCTCCTCTTATTCACAATATGGCTTTTGAAAAGACTGGTGTCAATGGTGTCTATCTAGCTTGGGAAGTAGAAGTGAAGGATCTGCAGGCCAGTATAGAAAATATCCGCAGATACGATATGTTTGGTGTCAATCTTTCCATGCCCTACAAGCAGGAAGTGATCCCTTATCTGGACGAGCTGGATGTCAGCGCTCGCCTTATCGGAGCAGTCAATACGGTTGTGAATAAAAATGGAATTTTAGTTGGTTATAATACAGATGGCAAGGGATTTTTTAAGAGCTTGCCTTCTTTTGCTATTCGGGGCAAAAAAATGACGATTTTGGGGGCAGGTGGAGCAGCGACAGCGATTATTGCCCAAGCAGCTTTGGACAATGCAGAGGAAATTTTTGTTTTCACTCGACAGTCTTCCTATGAGAAGACTGTCAGAAAGATGGCAGCTATCAGTCGCCAAACCAAGAGTTCTATCCAGGTACTAACCTTGGAAGATGCGGATAGTTTGCAGGATACAATCAATCAATCAGACCTTCTGGTCAATGGGACTAGTCTAGGTATGGATGGCATCAGCATGCCCCTACCTGAACAGCTTGAACTACCTGACCAGATTTTAGTTGCGGATGTTATCTACCAACCTTTTGAAACGCCCTTTCTCAAATGGGCCAGAAATCAAAATGTCACAGCGGTCAATGGACTTGGTATGCTGCTCTATCAGGGAGCAGAAGCCTTTGAGCTTTGGACCGGCAAGACCATGCCCAGTCAGGAAATTTGGCAGTGTTTAGAAGAATTGTACAACAATTGAATAAGAGGAGAGCAAGATATTGAAGAAAAAAATTATGGTATTAATTATTATTCTGTTTATTATTATCTTAGGAGGATTTATTTTTATGCAACAAATAGAACATTCAAAATTAGAATCTAGAAGAGACAAGCTGATTAAGCATGCTTTCTCTCTTTTTGAAGAACAAACAGCTCTTTATATTAAGGAAAACTATGCTGGTATTAATAAAATTGAATTTTCTCCTATCTTTTTTGAAGAAGGAGGACCTAATGATTACTTATCTATTCAAGTTGTGCCAGTCATTTATGATCAAGAAGGAAATAAGGCCTATTTGGGACGTAAAGTAGGAAAAACATCTTTCCTCAGTTATGGTTTGCATTTTGGTGTTGAATTTGATTTTGGGATTGATAATGAAGAAATTATTGTTTTAGAGAATTCGAAAGCTGGTGGAGATATTGATGTATCTGACGCTAAGACTCTCCCTGAGAATGCAAAAATGTCTAAAGGATATGGAATTGATGATAATATAAGTGCATTAGTAAAAGATGGTCAGTTGAAAAATGTCGAGAAAAAGGAGGGTGGTAGTCCTCAAGTCGAAATTGTTTATAACCTAGAAATTCAGAAAGGAAATTATCGGAAATGGCGTTGACAGATGAAGAAATTCAACAAGTTATGGCAAAACGAAAAGAAATAATTGAGCAAAATGAAGATACCGTGTTCTATATAGGTACTAATGAAAATAGAAAATATTATACTATTATAGAAATAAAAAACGAAACAACTCAAGGTATTGCTTTCGTGCCTTCGGATTCAGAGGGGAAAAATTTAGATTATACACAAACTAGTGTGGTTTATTTAGGAACTCAAGTTGGATTAGAGACGGTTTGGGTTACTCCGACGGATCCAATTCTTGTTCCAAACGAATCAACTAGAAATGCCATAAAAGCCCGTGAAGCTTTGTCTCCTCAGTATAATGATATGGAGTTGTTCTATAAAAATGCAGCAGAAGAGGTTGCTAAACATAATGGAACTATTACCAATCTCTCTGCTTATAGTCAGTCTGGTGTCCCTGGGGTAAAAATAGGGGCTAAATATAAGGTTCCCCAAATAACTACTTTTGTAGATTGGGGTGGCATAGGTGCTCTAAATAGTGGCGTATTTACAAAGAGTGAACTAGAGTATATTAATAGTCATACACACTCATATAGCGATTCTGGCAAAGATTTAACCTCCTTAGACGGTGGAGGGGGAAAAATTGTGTATGGAAAGGTTTTTACAGCAGAAGGTACTCATGGTATCAATTCTCCTTGGGGAGATCATGCTCCAGAGTTTTTCCATTTGAAGGGGAACCGTTTGGATATTGACTGGTATTATAAGAAAAATATGTTTGCTACTGGTATGAGCGAAGCGCAGGTAAGAAAGATTGCTAAGGTAAAGGCTCAAAAAGCGAAAGAAACTAATTTATTGGATTGGGGGACATGGTTTGACAGTACAGATCCAGAAGTCTATGTCAAAGAATATTTGGAGAAATATGGTCCTTTTGAACCTGAGCCAGTTGATAAAGTAAAATTGAATAACAAGACCATTATGGAACTGCACAAGAAAATGGGGAGTGTTTCAGGAAGTAAGCTCATCAGTCTGCGGGAAGAATTGGTAGCCACAGTAGCTGATAATGCTCGCTTGCAAGGCAGTCTGTATCAGTCAGAAGTTGATCAGAAATTGGCACAGGCTAAAGAAAGCGCGGAAAACCATATATCTGAGGTGCATGAGGCAGCATACCAAATGGCAAAGAGTTTATCAAGTTCGGAAGTGGAAACTTTGTTGAGCGAGTTTACCTTGGAGACTTGTTGGGATGCTGGTTTGGAAACTGGGACACTTGAGCAGTCGGCTAGCTATGCAAGAAAATTATCTGAGATTGCTGAGGTGTTGGAAGCTGCGTCTGGTAAAATAGTGGCTCTGGATAAGGAACAGGCTGCTTTGTTTGGTTTATCAAAATGATAGGAGGATGAAATGGTAGGAGGAGCTTTAGCTATTGATAAGCTGTCAGTTGAGAATGCTTTGAAGGAACTAAAGAAAGAGCAAGAAAGGACAGCTATTCGAGCGGTTATTGCGGCTAAGAAACTAGTCATTGCTCAGGAAGGGATTGAATTGCAGGATTGGTTTAATGGTCACGCTGAGAAGATGAAGTCTTTTGCGGCGACGGTCTTGGTAGCGGATTTGAAAGGTGGCTTTACTGGTAAGGCTGCCGAGGCAGCGGAGAGTGCTTTGCAGTCTGTACCCCAGCCGAACTTAACAAGTCCAATCATTGGAGGATAAACTGTGACTCTACGCCAAAAGAATATTGAAGAGTTAGAAAACGCATATATTAAAAAAACGAGGCAATTTAATGAGTTTGAATGGGACTGTGAGGATTTGCGAAAGGATGTGCAAAGGCATACAGAAGACTTGGCTGACTGGGTTTATTATTTCTATCGTCGGACATCAAGTAGACATTTTAATTCGATTTCTAATCAGCTGTTTTACCTACAAGAGGAGTTTGAAGTCAAACTGAAGCGCTTTGAAAGACGCTTGGAAGATGAGAGAGAAGTTGAAAGGAAGAAATTTCAACAGGAGCTGGATCGGTTGTGTCGCCAAGGATATGAGGAGGATTAGTTTTCTCTGATATACTAAACGAAAGTTTTCACCAAACTAAACAGAGTGAGTCTCTCAAAACAGTATTTTTGAGATTGTTGAACAGATTTATAAAGTTAATAAAAAGAATATAGATGTCTCATTTTACTAGACACACACAGGAGAGTATTAATAAGCAGACTAGAAATAGCTACTGATACTGAAATATTTGACGTAATTTGATATACTAGGAAGCAAGTATAATTTTTTTGATTGACTCGGAATGGAGGCGCTTATGAAACTGAATGTGAATCTCCCGCATCATCCCTATGATATTCTCATCGAAAAGGGGTCTTTATCTCAGGCTGGAAGTTGGCTGCGTCAGCTTTGGCAGCCTCAGAAGGTAGTCATCGTCACGGACAATCGAGTGGCTCGACTCTATGCGGAAAAGGTCAAGCTGAGCTTGGAAGCGGCTGGCTTTGAGACTTTTGTCTTTGACTTTTTGGAGGGTGAGGCCAGCAAGAACTTAAAGACGGTCAACAAAGTCTATGAGTTTTTGGTCAAGGTTGGTTTGACCCGCAGCGATGGTATCGTGGCCTTGGGTGGCGGAGTTGTCGGAGATTTGGCAGGCTTTGCTGCTTCGACCTATATGCGGGGCGTGCATTTCGTGCAGGTTCCGACTAGTCTGACTGCTCAAGTGGACTCCTCTATCGGTGGTAAGACAGGTGTCAATACGCCTTGGGCTAAGAATATGGTCGGCACTTTTACCCAGCCTGACGGAGTTCTGATTGACCCAGAAGTCTTGCATACTTTGGGTCAGCGGGAACTGATTGAAGGCATGGGCGAGGTGGTCAAGTACGGCTTGATTGAGGATAAGGAACTCTGGGAAGAGCTGTCAGAAATGGATGGCAGTCCAGAGTCTATTTTGGAGCATGCAGAGAGCATCATTTACCATTCCTGTGATGTCAAGCGTAAGATTGTGGTTGAGGACGAGCTGGATAATGGCGTCCGCCTCTATCTGAATTTCGGCCATACTATTGGGCACGCTATTGAAGCGACAGCAGGCTACGGAAAAGTCATGCACGGTGAAGCTGTGGCGATTGGCATGGCACAGGTTTCCCGCGTCGCTGAAAAGAAAGGCCTCATGCCAGCTGGGATTACAGAAGACATTATCCGCATGTGTCAGAAGATTGGCTTGCCGGTGGATTACCAGCCATGGAATGAGAATGCTCTCTATCAGGCACTGACCCATGATAAGAAGGCTAGAGGCAACTCTATCAAGCTAGTACTGGTGCCTGAGTTGGGTTCGGCTAGTATTCACCAGATTCCGCTGGAAGAGATGAAAGAATTTCTGAAGAAATGAGTGCCAGATGGAGTTTAAGACGATTGGACAGTTTGGATAAAAATAGACAGATTGTCCAGTTCTTTCCATCCCAGAAATAGGAGAAAATGTATGAGATACTTAACAGCAGGAGAATCCCACGGACCACGTCTGACAGCTATTATTGAGGGGGTGCCGGCTGGTCTTCCTCTGACCGCTGACTATATCAATGCTGAGCTCAAGCGTCGTCAGGGTGGGTACGGCCGTGGTGCCCGCATGAAGATTGAAAGCGATCAAGTCGAGATTACGTCTGGGGTTCGGCATGGCTTGACCATGGGCGGTCCGATTACCCTCAATGTCACAAATCTGGATCACCAGAAGTGGCTGGAGATTATGAGTGCGGCAGATGTGGATGAAAAGAAAAAAGGGCTGCGCAAGATTACCAAACCACGCCCTGGCCATGCGGACTTAGTCGGAGGTATGAAATACCGCTTTGATGATTTGCGAAATTCTCTGGAGCGTTCTTCTGCCCGCGAAACGACCATGCGTGTGGCAGTCGGAGCAGTAGCCAAGCGTTTGCTGGAAGAAATCGGTGTGGAGGTAGCCAGCCATATCGTAACCTTTGGCGGCATTGATATTGATGTGCCGGCCGATCTAACTGTAGCAGAAATCAAGGAAAGAGCTGCCCAGTCAGAGGTTTCCATTGTCAATCCTGAGCGCGAAGAAGAAATCAAGGCCTACATTGATCAGATTAAGAAAGACGGGGATACCATTGGTGGTGTCATTGAGACTGTTGTTGGCGGTATTCCGGTTGGTCTGGGCTCCTATGTCCAATGGGACAAGAAGCTGGATGCCAAGATTGCTCAGGGAGTCGTGTCCATCAATGCTTTCAAGGGAGTCGAGTTTGGCGTGGGCTTTGAAGCCGGTCGTCTCAAGGGCAGTCAGGTAATGGATGAAATCCTCTGGTCTGAGGAAGATGGCTTCACTCGCAGGACCAATAATCTAGGCGGCTTTGAGGGCGGTATGACCAATGGTCAGCCAATTGTTGTACGCGGCGTTATGAAGCCCATTCCAACCCTTTATAAGCCACTGATGAGCGTAGATATCGAGACCCACGAGCCTTATAAGGCGACAGTAGAGCGGAGCGATCCTACAGCTCTGCCAGCGGCGGGTGTTGTCATGGAAAGCGTGGTGGCAACAGTTTTAGCCACCGAAGTTCTGGAGAAGTTCTCTTCGGACAATCTGGAAGAACTGAAGGATGCGGTAGCCCGCCATCGGGAATTTGTCAAGAACTTTTAGAAGAAAGGAGTGGGCATGGAGAGAAAAACAGTCTATATCGCAGGTCTGGGACTGATTGGAGCTTCTTTGGCTCTGGGCATCAGGCGAGCTCATCCTGAGATTGAAATTCTCGGCTATAACAGAAGTGAAGAATCAAGACAGGTTGCCCTGGAGCGAGGAATGGTAGACCGGGTAACGGATGATTTTGCCGCCTTTGCTCCATTGGCTGATGTGATTATTCTGGCTGTGCCCATCAAGCAGACCATAGCATTTATCAAGGATCTAGCGGAGCTGGACCTGAAGGAAAATGTTATCATCTCAGATGCTGGATCGACCAAGGCTGAGATTGTGGCAGCTGCAGAAAAGTATCTGCAGAATAAGCCCGTCCGCTTTGTCGGAGCTCACCCGATGGCCGGAAGTCACAAGACCGGAGCCAAGGCTGCCCATGTCACTCTCTTTGAAAATGCCTATTATATCTTTACGCCCTCTAGCCTGACCAAGTCTGGTACGCTTGAGGAAATGAAAGACTTGCTAAGTGGTCTTCATGCCCGCTTTATCCAGGTGGACGCAGCCGAGCACGACCGAGTGACCAGTCAAATCAGTCATTTTCCGCATATCCTAGCCTCCAGCCTTATGGAGCAAGCGGCAGCTTATAGCCAGGAGCATGAGCTGACCCAGTCTTTTGCGGCCGGTGGTTTTCGAGATATGACGCGGATTGCGGAGAGTGAGCCGGGTATGTGGACCTCTATTCTCTTGACTAATCCTGAAGCTATCTTGGAGCGGTTGGAAGATTTTAAAGATCAGTTAGACAAGGTGGCCGCAGTGATTGAGGCTAAGGACGAGACAGCTATCTGGGAATTTTTCGACCGAGGGCGACAAAGCCGCAAGCAGATGGAAATTCATAAGCGGGCCGGTGTAGATAGCTTTTACGACCTCTTTATTGAGGTGCCCGACGAAGAAGATGCGATTTTGGGTATTTTGGAGCTCCTGCGGGGAATTTCAGTCGTCAATATTCGTATCAACGAGGAAAACCGTGAAGATATCAACGGTATTCTGCAAATCACCTTTAAAAATCACCAAGATTTGGAAAAATCTGCTAAAATAGTAAGAGAAAATACGGATTACCTAGTGTCCGAAGACTAATATAGATTGGAGAACTCTATGTCAAATATTTATGATTTAGCCAATGAACTGAGCAGAAATCTGCGTGAGTTGCCTGAGTACAAGGCCGTCGCAGAAAGCAAGAAAGCAGTGGATGCTGATAGCGAAGCGAAGGCTATTTTTACAGATTATCTGGCTTTCCAGCAAGAACTGCAACAGCTGGCTCAGACTGGTCAGGTACCGACTCAGGAGGTGCAGGACAAGATGACTTCCTTTGGTGAGAAGATTCAGGGCAATGCTGTTCTTTCTGAATTCTTCAATAAGCAGCAGCAACTGTCCATCTATCTAGCGGACATTGAGCGTATCATCTTTGATCCGGTGCAGGATTTGCTTAAGTAAGTTAATAAAAAAGAAGAATCTGGGATGAATACCCGGATTCTTTTAGCTTTAGCTAGGATTCCAGAAATTTTAAGAATTTCTGGTCTTTTTATGATAAAATAAGAAGCAACAAAGGAAAGTACGAGGTCACCTATGAAATTATCAACCAATGTAAGAGGCCTGAAGGGCCGTATCCGCGTACCTGGAGATAAATCCATCAGCCACCGTTCCATTATTTTTGGAAGTTTGGCCAAGGGGGTCACTACTGTTCGTGACATTCTGCGAGGAGAAGATGTGCTGTCTACCATGCAGGTTTTTCGTGACTTAGGCGTGCAGATTGAGGACGATGGAAATCTAGTCAAGATACATGGCGTAGGATTTAAAGGTCTGCAAGCACCGAAAAATAAGCTGGATATGGGGAATTCTGGAACGTCTATCCGTTTGATTTCTGGTGTTTTGGCTGGCCAGGATTTCGAAGCAGAGATGTTTGGTGACGACAGTCTATCCAAGCGGCCTATGGATCGGGTGACCATTCCCCTTCGGCAGATGGGAGTCGAGATTGCTGGTCGGACTGAGCGTGATTTACCACCGCTCAAGATGAAGGGAAGCAGGGAACTGCAGCCTATTCATTATCAGCTGCCAGTGGCTTCTGCTCAGGTTAAGTCGGCCTTGATTTTTGCTGCCCTGCAGGCTCAGGGAGAGTCGATTATTATAGAAAAGGAAATCACCCGTAATCATACAGAAGATATGATTGCCCAGTTTTGCGGGCAAATTGAGGTCAAGGGCAAGGAAATTCGCATTCAGGGCGGTCAGGAATTCACTGCTCAGGAAGTGACGGTTCCAGGTGACATTTCCAGTGCGGCCTTCTGGCTGGTAGCTGGATTGATTGTGCCGGACTCTAAGATTATTTTAGAAAATGTCGGCATCAATGAAACTCGTACAGGTATTCTAGAAGTGATAGAGGCTATGGGAGGACGGATGACGCTGTCAGATGTCGATCCAGTAGCCAAGTCTGCAACCATCACCGTTGAGACTTCTGAGCTTAAGGGTACGGAGATTGGCGGTGAGATTATCCCACGCTTGATTGATGAGTTGCCGATTATTGCGCTTCTGGCGACTCAGGCTCAGGGACGGACTGTCATTCGTGATGCAGAGGAGCTCAAAGTTAAGGAAACTGACCGTATCCAGGTAGTAGCAGACGCTCTCAATAGCATGGGTGCAGCTATTACCCCGACGGAAGACGGCATGATTATCGAAGGGAAAACACCTCTTCACGGCGCCCAGGTCAATACCTTTGGCGACCATCGCATCGGGATGATGACGGCGATTGCTGCTTTGTTGGCTCAAAGCGGTCAGGTGGAACTTGAACGATCTGAAGCTATTAAGACTAGCTATCCAAGCTTCTTCAGAGACCTGGAGGGTTTGATGCATGGCTAAGATATTGCTGGGCTTTATGGGAGCTGGAAAATCCACAGTGGCTAGAGGCTTAGCCCAAGACTTTGTCGATATGGATGAACTGCTCTGCCAGCGGCTGGGCATGTCTATTAAGGACTACTTTGATCAGCAAGGTGAAGCGGCCTTTCGGTCTGCTGAAGCCCAGCTCTTGGCTGAGTTGATCGATACGAACTTGGTCGTCTCAACTGGCGGTGGTGTAGTCGTCAGCTCGGAAAACCGCAGATTACTTGCTCAGAACGCTGACAATATCTATCTGAAAGCAGATTTTGAAACGCTCTATCAGCGAATTCAGCAGGATGCTAAGCAGGAGCGACCTTTGTTCTTAAACCAGATCAAGTCAGACTTGCAGCAGATTTTTGAGCAGCGTCAGGCCTGGTATGAGGAAGTAGCGACCCAGATTGTCGATACGAGGCTCAAAAGCCCGCAGGAAATTATTGAGGAAATTCAATGAAAATAGCATTTTTAGGTCCCAGAGGCTCCTTTTCTCACCATGTAGCCCAAGCTGCCTTTCCCAGCCAGGACTTGGTGCCCTATCAGAATATCACCGATGTCATGAAGGCTTATGAGGCTAGGGAAGTGGATTACTCGGTCGTTCCGGTGGAAAATTCCATTGAGGGCAGTGTCCACGAGACGCTGGACTATCTCTTTCATCAGTCAGATATTCAGGCTGTTGCTGAAATCGTTCAGCCCATTAAGCAGCAGCTTTTAGTGACTGATTTAGAAAAGCCAATTGAGAAAATATTTTCTCATCCGCAGGCTATTGCCCAAGGAAAGAAATATATCCGTCAGCATTATCCGCAGGCTGCCATTGAGGTGACAGCTAGTACAGCCTATGCAGCTCGTTTTGTAGCAGAGCATTCTGAAAAGAATTTTGCGGCTATTGCCCCGCGCACGGCTGCAGCAGAATACGGGCTCAAAGTAGCGGCCAGCGACATTCAGGAAATGGAAGAAAATTATACCCGCTTCTGGATTCTAGGTCATGAGATACCTGAGCTTGAACTGACTAAGACAGGAGACAAGCAGACACTGGCTTTGACCTTGCCGGACAATCTGCCAGGTGCTCTCTATAAGGCTTTATCAACCTTTGCTTGGCGAGGGATTGACCTGACCAAGATTGAGAGCCGACCTCTAAAAACGGCTCTGGGAGAGTATTTCTTCATTATTGACATTGACAACGAGCAGAAAAAATTGGCGGATTTTGCCTATCAAGAGTTGACAAGTCTTGGAATTACTTATAAAATTTTTGGTAGCTACAGTGTGTTTCTGATTCAGGACAAGTAGCAGTAGATTGGAGAAGAGATGAAGAAACCAGAAAATCTTAGCCATCATGAACAGCTCCGCTTAGATTATCTCTATAAAAATTATTATTATCTAAACGATAAAGAAAAGAAAGAATTTGACTATTTGCGTCAGAAGTCCAAGGGGATTGGCAGTTCAGCCAGTGCGCCGGACCATGAAGAGCAGCCGCATACAGTTAGTGACGCCTATGAGCAAGAGCCTGTTGAAATGGATTCTTCTGGCCTCTTGCCCAAGTACCCTGAGCGTTCTTCTCGCAGCAGAAGACAAAAGAAGGCACCCGAAGCTCTGGCAGGAGCTGGTCTGGGACAAGACAAGCCCAAGAAACCCCGCAAAAAAATTCGCTTGAAACGGATTCTGCTTTGGGCAGGGATTTTCCTGCTGATGGTCTTGGGGGGCATGATTTTCATGTTTATCAAAGGCTTGACGACAGCTCATAATGGAAATTCTAAACCAGCAGAAACAGAATTCTTTGACGGCAAGGATACTAAGGACGGAGTGAATATCCTCATTCTTGGAACGGACGGCCGAGTTGGTGATGACTCGACTGAGACACGGACCGACTCCATTATGGTCTTGAATGTTGGTAATAAGGACCATAAGGTAAAATTGGTCAGCTTTATGCGTGATACCCTTATTCACATTGATGGCGTTAGCAATGAGTACACGGATCCATCGCAGGCAGATTACTATGACCAAAAGCTCAATTCTGCCTACACGATTGGGGAGCAAAACCACAACCGCGGTGCAGACTATGTTCGCCAGATGCTCAAAGATAATTTCGATTTGGACATCAAATATTATGCACTGGTGGATTTCCAGATCTTTGCGACAGCTATTGACACCCTTTTCCCAAATGGCGTCAGCATGAATGCTCAGTTCTCAACGATTGATGGGGAGAAAGTGACTGAAGTTGAAGTGCCAGATGACCTGAATATGAAAGACGGTGTGGTGCCTAATCAAACAATCAAGGTTGGTCAGCAGCAGATGGACGGTCGGACCTTGCTCAACTACGCTCGCTTCCGTAAGGATGACGAGGGTGATTTTGGCCGGACCCGCCGCCAGCAGGAAGTTTTGACAGCTGTTTTCCAGCAGGTCAAAGATCCGACCAAGCTCTTTACCGGGTCAGAGGCTCTTGGTAAGGTCTTTGCCTTGACTTCGACCAATGTGCCTTACAGCTTCCTTTTGACTAATGGTCTCTCTATGGCAGGAGATTCCCGCAATGGGGTTGAGCGCCTTACGATTCCGGAAAATGGCGACTGGGTTGATACCTATGACATGTACGGTGGCCAAGGACTCTTGATTGACTTTGAAGCCTATAAAGAAAGACTGCAGCAAATGGGTCTCAGATAAGATATATGATATAATGAAAGGTAGGACGATGTCCTGCCTTTTCTTTTGGGAAATGGCAGAGCGATAAAGCAGAAAGAGAAAAATATGTTAAAAAAGAATGATATGATTGAAGTTGAAATCGTGGATCTGAGCCATGAGGGAGCAGGGGTGGCCAAGGCAGAAGGCCTGGTTTTCTTTGTGGAAAATGCCCTACCGGGTGAACTCATCCGTATGCGTGTGCTCAAGGTCAACAAAAAAATCGGCTTTGGCAAGGTGGAGGAATTTCTCCGTACTTCAGACCAGCGCAATGAAAATCTTGATATGGCCTATCTGCGTACGGGGATTGCCGACTTAGGGCATCTGAACTATCCAGCCCAGTTAGACTTCAAACGCAAGCAGGTCAAGGACAGTCTCTATAAGATTGCTGGTTTGTCCGATGTAGAGGTGCCGCCGACACTTGGTATGGAGCAGCCGCTGGGCTACCGTAATAAGGCTCAAGTGCCTGTCCGCCGTGTCAATGGCCAGCTGGAAACAGGATTTTTCCGGAAAAATTCCCATGACCTCCTGCCGATTGAAGATTTTTATATTCAGAATCCAGTCATTGACCAAGTTATCCTCTTTACACGTGATTTGCTGCGTCGTTTTGACCTCAAACCTTATGATGAGCAAGAAAAGACTGGACTCATTCGCAATCTGGTAGTCCGTCGTGGCCATTATTCAGGGGAAATCATGGTAATTCTGGTGACAACCCGACCTAAAATTTTCCGAGTAGAGCAGCTGATGGAGCGCTTGACAGAGGCTTTCCCAGCTATCAAGTCCATCATGCAGAATATCAACGACCAGCCCGGCAATGCGATTTTTGGAAAAGACTGGCGAACGCTTTATGGTCAAGACTACATTACCGACCAGATGCTGGGAAATGACTTCCAGATTGCTGCGCCCGCCTTTTACCAAGTCAATACCGAAATGGCAGAAAAGCTTTATCAGACAGCCATTGACTTTTCCGAACTGACTGCAGATGATATGGTTATCGATGCCTACTCCGGTATCGGGACGATTGGACTCTCTGTTGCTAAACATGTCAAGCAGGTCTATGGTGTGGAAGTGATCCCAGAAGCGGTCGAAAATAGCCGAAAGAATGCAGAAATCAACGGCATTGCCAATGCCAGCTATGTCTGCGCTCCTGCTGAAGAAGCCATCCAAAACTGGCTTAAAGAGGGCATCCAAGCGGATGTTATCTTAGTCGATCCACCACGAAAAGGCTTGACAGAGAGCTTCATCAAAGCCAGCGTCAGCATGGAGCCCCCAAAAATCACTTATATCTCCTGCAATGTCGCAACCATGGCGCGTGATATCAAACTCTATCAAGAATTGGGCTATGAATTGAAGAAAGTGCAGCCGGTGGACTTGTTTCCTCAAACGCACCATGTCGAGTGTGTAAGCTTGTTAGTGAAACGTAGCTAATCCTCAAAAGGTTCCCCAAACCTTTTGAGTTCCGCAGACGCATCATGTTGAGGCGGTATCACTGCTTGTAAGAGCTGAGGTATCAGCGAAGTAGAAGTAGATGCTCCTCCCATGGGATAGGACTCGTAGAATGAGGAGGGAAACCGACGAAATGATACGGAAAGTCTGAACCGCTGAGTGTGTAGCTTTGCTGGTGAAAAACTAGGAATATTTAAGCGAAAGTAATTCAAAAATCCTTGTTTTTAAATTTTTGACAGTTCAAAGTATTAGTAATCGAAATAGGTTAATGCGAGTATGAATGAAATTATTGTACGTAATCTAAAGAAAAATTTTCGTGGTAAAGTTGTATTGGACATTCCTAGCTTTGAATCGCATTCAGGAGAGATTGTTTCTATAGTGGGCACCAATGGTGCGGGTAAATCAACTTTCATAAAAATTATCTCTGGCTTAATGTTACAAGATGCAGGTGATGTATTTGTTTTTGGCAGTAAGAATACTTCGAAAGATATTCATAACAATGTCAAGCTTGTACTAGAAAGCGGTAGAGGCTACTACGAATACCTGACGGCAAATCAAAATATTGATTACTTTTTACATTTGAATAAAAGTTCGCGTGGTCAGGTTAAGGATGAATTGGAGGATTTATTTAATAAACTAGCTTTCCATCCCTATGTTGATGTATTGGTGTCCGAATTGTCACAAGGAACGAGACAAAAATTGTCTTTGATTATTGCGTTACTTTGTAAGCCAAAAGTATTGTGTTTAGATGAGCCAACCAATGGTCTGGATGTCATTGCAAAAAAGCAGTTTGCGAAATTATTACTAACTCTCAGTCAAGAAAAAGGAACCATTGTTCTCATGACTACTCATGATATCTATTTTGCAAAAGAAATATCAACAAGAATTTGTATCATGAGTAGAGGCGAAATAATACAGCAAGGTAGTTTCTCAGAAATCTTTGGGAAAAATACTAGGTGGATTAAATATAGAATTGGTATTTCAGATTCTGAAAAAGATGCTTTTGAGAGGCTGTTTCCTGATTTATCTTATCAAGTAGAAAACGAAAGATTGATTGTTGAAGTAAAAGATAGTCAGGTGAAAAATAATATCTTTAATAATTTTGAGATAATATTTTTTGAAGAAGTTGAGGAAAGCATCGAAGAAATATTGTATGAGGTTATCAATGATGATTAAAGAAATAAGAAGGGAGTTAAAGAGGCAGCTGCAAGAGATGATGCAGTTTAAATTTAATTTATTTTTTTCAAATTTTGGAATTTTGATAATGGTTTCAGCTTATCTTCAATACTTTAAAAATACACAAAGTAAATTTTTATTGTTATGTTTGTTATTTACTTGGTATTTTACGAGTCATAGTATTACGCATCCAACTTTTTTTATTGAGGATGACCTTTATGACAGAACTTTGATTAGTGTAATCCAGAGTAGTAAGAGTGTTTTTCATGTTTTAATGTTTAAAATTATTGTTCAGATATTGGTGGATCTAGTTAAAGCCATACCTATATTTATTATTTTATCCACGTTAAATGATATTGATTTTCCGGATAGTATCTTAAAGTTAGTTGCGAGTCTCGCTGCATGTATGCTAACTATTATTAGCATATATGGTTTAGGCTTTTGCCTATCAAGTCTCTGCTTCATTTTTAATCGTACTTCTAGCATTACATCGTTAATTTCTTATTTCATGCTGTATTTTACTGGCATACTAACACCGCTAGGTGGTTTATTTGGCTTTATAGGAAAGCTTTTCCCTTACTATGCCTTGAGAAATTTTATTATTTCTCCGTCCTACCAGAGTGTTTTTTTAATTATAGTTTATTGTGCAGTCTATTGGTCAGCTGGAACTTTCCTATTTTTCACTTTATTGAACATTGCTAAAAAAAGAGGGAGCCTTTTCCATGTTTAGTGAATTAAGAAGATATTTTAATTATAGAGTTCGATACACGTTTGATAGTATTTGCGAAGTGATTTATTCCATGATTTTTATTACAGGAATCATTATTATTTTCAATAGTGATAAACCGATAAATCTACTCTATTTTTTTATTTATTATTCCATAACTAATGTGATATTGCTTGCTAATGAGGAGTTGGAATTTGAAATTCGCACTAATCAATATACAAATATCAAAACAACTAGACGTACACCAATGATGATTTATATTGCTAGATCAACAACTTATTTTATTTGGTCAACGCTCATTTTTTTGATTTCAATTATTCTATCTCATATGTTTTTTAATGGAAAATTTTTTATGCCCTCATTCCATTTAGTGGATTTGATTTTGATGTCAGTACTTAATTATGCTGTATTTTTTGTGTTATATACCATGGCAATTAAGTTAACAGAGCACTTTAAACGAGTATCCGTCTTATTGAATTTATTTAATACCATAATGCTATTTTATTCTGGACTAGTATTTCCAGCTCCCTTTGTTAGCTATGCAGATATGTTGAATATATTTTTGAATAAAAAATAAAAGTAAATTGCTATGTTTAGAACTAGTTATTTAAGTCTTTCTCTGAAAGATTATAAAGTAGCCCTACGTTTAATGGTTTCATTCAAATATTCAGGCTCCTATTATATTCCCGTCTAGAAAAAACGACTATCTAAGTTGGTAAATAACTTCAGGAGGTTTATACGCTATGCTTAGATCTTATGTAACTAAAAAGTATTTATTCTTCTATTTTGTGGCGATTATGATTACTTGGCTGGAGGCTGTCATTACACCAGCTTTGATTCAGTATATTGTCTCTAGTTTTACCAATCACCAGTTGCATTTGCTGTGGCAGGTCTTGATTTGGGGGATTGTGGGGAATTTGATTCTCTTGCTGGGTTTGGCGGGGAAACGCTATTACTATGCACGAGTGGTGACGGACTTCAAGTCGGGCATTAAGCAGGCTATCTTTCAGACTTTCTTATATAGCCGTCGGATAGCGGATGAAGAGGTCTTGTCCGACCTGGAAAATGATGTAAAACAGCTAGAAGATAACTATATTGAGCCGACTGTCATTATCTTTTCTTCTTTGGGATT
The DNA here is from genome assembly GCF_041431675.1 of Streptococcus sp. 27098_8_134. Lineage (NCBI taxonomy): Bacteria > Bacillati > Bacillota > Bacilli > Lactobacillales > Streptococcaceae > Streptococcus > Streptococcus sp. 27098_8_134. Next base: position 366,279 of record NZ_JAPVYD010000002.1, read on the forward strand.
TACAACCGTCTCCATCTGTTATGCTCTCTGGACAAATTTTTATCTCGGCTTGCTCTTTATCATTTTTTATTCGATACCTGTTCTTTGCAGTGGAATTGGCTCTAAACGCTTGGATACGATTACTAAGCAGAAATCCCTAGCTAACCAAGGCTACGTCTTTCAAGTGACCAATATGATTGCGGGTGCTCGTCCGATACGGTATTATCTGGGACAAAGCTTATTTTACAAACTGTTTTCCAAAGATTTACACAAGGCTTTAAAGCAAGAAATCGCCTATGAAAAGCAACGGACTTTAAACAGTCTCTTTATCAATGGGATTGATGCCTTTTGCTCGGTCGCGCCGATTGTCATTGGTGGTTTCATGACTTATTATAACTTCCTATCTGCAGCCAGCTTTGTTGGGATTTACCTAGTATCGCATAATATTGGCTACCAATTTCAGGAGCTATCTTACTTTATCAATACTAGAAAATCAGCCAAGTCTCTCTGTGATAAATATCAAAAATTGCTGGGAGAGGACTTGACGACGCCTTTTGTTCTTGAAAGTTCTGTCTTTCCTATCCAGCTAGAGCAAGTCAGAGTAGAGTGTGATGGCCAAGAAATCTTAGCCCCTTGCGATCTTACCATTGAGGAAGGAGAAAAGATTGCCATTATCGGAGAAAGTGGGTCTGGGAAAACAACCTTATTGAACCTAATCTATGGAGAAATCAAGCCTAGTCAAGGTCGGATTCGCTACCATGGACAAGAGCTAAGCTCGGATGAACTTTATCAGGCAGGAGCCTACATTCTCCAGTCCAGTCATGTCTTTGATGGATTGACACTAGAGGAAAATATCGCTTTGGGACAAGAATTGGATTCCGTTAGGATGGAGGAAATCCTGCAGCAAACCGGTCTGAAAGCTCTCCAAGGCAAAACATCCAGTAATCAAACCCTGTCAGGTGGTGAGAAGCAGCGCTTGGAAATTGCCCGTGCTCTCTATCACAATCGCCAATTTATCCTAGCTGATGAAGTCAAAGCCAATCTGGACCTTAAAAACCAAGAGAAAATCAATCAACTTCTCTTCTCTCTCCCACAAGCAATCGTAGAAGTGATTCATCACTATAGCGAAGAGGACTTGAAGCGCTATGATAAGGTGATAAAACTGGATAGATAGGTGGAGGCATAGATTTCAAAAAGGAGTGGCAGAGGCCGCTCTTTTTGTGGATTGGAAAATAAGATGATTAGCTTTTTTTCTGTTTAGTGAACAATTTATGGGATAATATACTTTAAAAATTTGTTGACAGATTATAATCTTAGCAGTATACTAAAACTGTCCAATTAGGACGTTTTCAAGGGTAACTAATAGCCACCTATATATTCTTGGTCTTAAAACCAGAAAGGAGGTGAGAGCTATGAACTTGACTGTCTTGATTGACTGGAAGTTCGTTGTTGCCCTTGGTGCAACTGCAGTTGGCATAATTTTCGCTATGAAAATTGATGAGTCTGCAGTTGAGAGAGTTTCGATTCATGCGATTGAAGCTAGTAAGGAGTACGCAGTTTCTATTAACAGTAATTGTTGACTCCTATACTTAAAAAGGGCACATAATCTTATGATTATATGCCTTTTTAGTTTGATATAAATATTTAATGGTGAGAAATAAAATGAAAAGAATTAATTGTAGAGATATTTATAAAGAAGAAACTGAAAGATTCATAAAATCACTTAAACGTTTCAGAGAAGCGTGGATGAGCTCACATTCAAACTGGAATGAAGAACTTTTTCAATATGCGGATGATGATTACTATTTTTATCGTTTTTGTGTTGACAGACAAGAAAATACCACCGAGCAGTTATTGATTAATATAATTTGTCGGGTAATGATAGAATATGAGGTAGCTATTGAGGATTCTGGAAATTCTCCTTTTAACTTCATACTCTACTATAATAATAAAAAAATTGGGTTTAGATTTAACGATTTTTACGACTATGGAGATGTTAACAAAATTGTTGAGGAACTTAATCTTGATGGGGCTGTAATACTTAGAACTTGGAAAGTTTCTGATAGATCGGTTGACTGGATATCACATGAGAACAAACAGTACGAGGAGGATGGACTAAAATTAAGAGCAGTATCCATTCATGACTTTTATAAAAACCAATTTGGAGAAGAAGAATACAGAGCATTCATTGCTTCAATAGATGATTATTTAAAGGCTACGAGAGAGATTACAGGTTATCAGTCTATAAGTTTTCTTTCTACTATGAATCTTGCTTCCCTAAAGCTATTTGAGGAAAAGATTCTTGCTGAGTGGGATTATAAAAACTATAGATACCAGATTATTGACGTGAACAATGAATTAGTTCGAAACTATTTATATATTTCACATGATAACACTATTAATGATAATTTTGAAGATATGGAAAAAGCTTATGTAGCAGGTGAACTGTATAGGACAATGGTTGGTGCTAATGAATATGCCGAGAGTTTTATTACATCAGAATGGCTTTATTATTCCCTAAAAGAAAAAAAGAACTTTGATTATACGTCGGTTATCAGTGGATATTTGAAATCCATTGAACAGTTATTGTATCAGATTGTAATGCTGAACATCGATAACAATTGTAAGATAGCCATTAAAAATAATTTACTAAAAAAGGTATATAATAAGAATATCACAGCTTATGAGTCAACTGGTAAAGGTTTTAAGAAGCTTTTAGTAAAAAGAAATGGTAAAGGTTATGAATTTACGCAATATCCTTATATAGACTTTACTAGTCTTCAGAAAGAATATATGGATAGTTCAATTGGGGCATTTGAACACTTCTTACGAAATAATAAGAATATTTTTTCAAACCCACAAAAAGCAAAATTGATTGCTGATATGATTAGTTGCTTTAGAATTGAATGTCGTAACGGTTTCTTCCACACGCATAATCTTAATGATTGGAATTTGGTTGATAAAACGCGACAGAATGCTATTTATCTATATTTCACTCTTTTAGGATCTTGCATAATTCCTGAAGAGAAAAAATATGAGTTAGCAATCCTGGAATATGATGAATTTGACAATCTTTGCAGGAAAATTCGTGGATTCAAACATTACAGTGAGAATTTTATTTTTGAATATGATGATGGCAAAAAACAGAAAGTAATATATGACTTCCTCAATAACACCGCTGAATTTAATGATGATGGTATAGAACACTATGAAAGACTGTTATTTTATAAAGTGGAATCTTTTGAGGGTGCACTTGAGAAGCTTGATGAAGGGATTAGAGAAAATCAGAAACTTTATCTTACAAGAGATAACTTGCCAAGAAAAATCTATGTAGTTCATAAAAAAATGCGAAATTTTGAATTGGAAGAACTGTTATTCTGAAGGCAGCTTGAGCCTCATAAAGATTTTTAAACAGACTTCGAAATTAACACTTACGTTTAATAGTTTAATTCAAATCTTCAGAGGGATATCATTTTGTTTCATAGTATTGGGAATAACAGTCAAGACATGTTGAGTGTGTAGCTCTGCTTGTACGAGCTGAGGCATCAGCGAAGTAGAAGTAGATGCTCCGCCCATGGGATAGGACTAGTAGAATGAGGAGGGAAACCGACGAAATGATACGGTAAGTCTAAACTGCTGAGTGCGTGGCTCTGCTCTTTCGATCTGAGACAGTCGAAAAGTAGAAGGGGATGGTATTGGTATCAATCAATGAGTAACAAAGTAACAGCATGATTCGAAACATTTACTTGTAATTTGCGGAGGAACATCAATATGGATGGAATAACAAAAGATTCTATAAAAACGGCTAAACTAATGAAACAATTATGGCCCCAATTGACCGATAAAGAAGCTATTGATGAAGTAAAAAGATATACGAATGGCAAAAATACTGCAATCTTTACTGAAGTTGAAGGTGACACAATTGTAGGTCTAGCACTATGTTCACTCAGATTTGATTATGTTGAAGGTTGTAAATATAGTCCTGTTGGATTCTTAGAAGGGATTATTGTCGACGAGGAATATCGTTTAAAGGATATTGCTAAAAATCTCTGTACAAAATGTGAGGAATGGGCGAAAAATAAAGGATGTAAGGAATTTGCAAGTGACTGTACTTTAACGAATACGGATTCTATAAGATTTCATCTCAATATTGGATTTCAGGAGGCAAATAGAATTATTCATTTTAAGAAGAAATTATAATTTCAGAACGTGGTCAAAATTTATGTATCTTTAGGAAGTGTGAAAGAATGGACGGACTACGAATTACTTTTCATTAGTTAAGAATATAGTAATGTTGTAAAGTTAATCGAGGAGTTATTGATGGATTTTATTGGTAAGATAGCCATAAATAAAGGATGGTCAGATGATAAAAAATATTGTGTTACAGACCAGAACAATCAAAAATATTTATTGCGTGTTTCTGATAAAGAGAAGTTTGATTCTAAGAAAATTGAATTTGATATGATGGAGAAAGTTGCTTCTCTTGGAGTTCGTATGTGTAAACCGATTAAATTTGAACTCTGTGGTGACGAAGTGCATTCTATACACGAGTGGATAGACGGAAGAGATGCAATGGATACCATTTTAACTTATTCAGAAAACCAACAATACACATACGGTGTAGAAGCAGGAAGAATGCTTAGAAAGATTCATACAATTCCTGCTACAGAAGTTTGTGAAGACTGGGAAATCTTTTTTAATAGAAAAATTGATAATAAAATCTCCAAATACAAAGAATGTCCCGTCCAATATGAAAGTGGTCAAATCTTTATTGATTTTTTGAATGAAAATCGTGAACTGCTAAAGAACAGACCCCAAGTTTTCCAACATGGAGATTATCATATTGGGAATTTCATGATTGGAGAAGATCTTGAGATTTATGTAATTGACTTTGATCGTTTTGATGTTGGAGATCCTTGGGAGGAGTTCAATCGTATTGTGTGGTCAGCTCAAGTATCTCCCTCTTTTGCATCAGGTATGATAGATGGATATTTTGATGACAAGGTTCCAGATTTATTTTGGAAACTTCTTGCCGTTTACATTCTAAGTAACCTAGTTGGTGCTCTTCCATGGGCTATTTCTTATGGAGAAGAAGAAGTATCAGTAATGCAAAATCAAGCTAAGGAAATTTTAGAATGGTATGATTATATGAACCAATTAGTCCCAAGTTGGTATAAGAACAAGAATAATACTGAATAATTTAAACATTGGAATATCAATTTGGAAAAAGAAAAGAATTAAATGAAATCTCAAAATTGAAACTACTATTAAGCCTTGTCTCCAAGGCTTTTTAATATTCTCTGTTATACCTCTTATTCCCAAACTTGAACAATAGCTTGCAATCATTTTTTTAAAATAGTATACTAGGGCTAAGCTATGGAATCGTTTGCATAAAGTTGCGATGAGTTTAAACAGAGAAATCTAGGAGTTGAAAAGTATGGAATTAACAGCCATTTATCATAGACCGGAGTCGGAGTATGCCTATCTTTATAAAGAAGGTCAAGTGCATATCAGAATAAGGACTAAGAAAGAGGATATAGAGAGAATCGTTTTGCACTATGGCGATCCCTTTATTTTTCTTGAGGATTCTTATGAATATGTACAAGAGATGGTCAAGGTGACCTCTGATGCCTTATTTGATTATTGGCAAGTAGCTGTCTCTGTGTGCTTTGCTAGGCTCCAGTATCTGTTTGAGCTTGAGGATAAAAAAGGTCAAAGCATTTTGTATGGAGATAAAGGCTTCACTGACAATAGTCCAGAAAACCTTGCTATAGAGGGCAATGGCTTTAAACTCCCTTATATTCACGAAATTGACGGCTGTCAGGTTCCTGAATGGGTTTCAAAAACGGTCTGGTATCAGATTTTCCCAGAACGATTTGCCAATGGAAATGCTGAACTTACACCGGAAGGAGCTCTAGATTGGGATTCATCTATCAGACCTAAAAGTACGGATTTCTTTGGTGGGGATTTACAGGGGATTATTGACCATCTGGATTATTTGCAAGACTTAGGGATTACAGGGCTTTACCTTTGCCCCATCTTTGAATCGCCAAGTAATCATAAGTACAATACGACGGATTATTTTGAAATTGATCGACATTTCGGAGATAAGGAAACCTTCCGTCAACTGGTGGAGCAAGCTCATCTGCGTGGCATGAAAGTCATGCTGGACGCGGTTTTCAATCATATGGGCGATCAATCTGCTCAATGGCAGGATGTTCTCAAGCATGGTGAAAAGTCAGCTTACAAAGACTGGTTCCACATTCAAGAGTTCCCAGTGACGAATGACAAGCTTGTGAATCCCAAAGAACTGCCTTATCATAGCTTTGCCTTTGCCAGCTATATGCCTAAGTTAAACACGGCAAATCCCGAGGTGAAAGACTATCTCTTAAGCGTTGCAACCTATTGGATTGAACTTTTTGACATTGATGCTTGGCGGCTGGATGTGGCCAATGAGGTTGATCACCAATTCTGGCGAGATTTTCGTAAGGCTGTTTTGGCCAAAAAGCCTGACCTTTATATTCTTGGAGAAGTTTGGCATACGTCTCAGCCTTGGTTAAATGGAGATGAGTTTCACGCTGTCATGAACTATCCTCTATCAGATAGTATCAAGGACTACTTTTTGAGTAGGAGCAAGAAGACCAGTCAATTCATATCTGAGATTAACTGCCAGTCCATGTATTACAAGCAGCAGATTTCTGAGGTCATGTTTAATCTCTTGGATTCGCACGATACGGAACGCATTTTGACGACAGCTCAAGGTGATATCCAGCTTGTTAAATCCGCACTCGCCTTTCTCTTTTTACAAAGGGGGACGCCTTGTATTTATTATGGGACCGAGCTAGAATTAGGTGGAGGTATGGACCCGGATTGTAGACGGGTCATGCCTTGGGACCGAGTTTCAAGTAGCAATGACATGCTCAATTTTATGAAGAACTTGATTCAGCTTCGCAAGGAAACTGCGGACATTATTCAGCATGGGAAATTTACCTTAGAAGAAATCGAGCCTAATGTGCTGGCTTTAGAGTGGGAACATGATCATAAAGCAATCCGGGCTATCTTTAATCAGTCCAAAGAAAATTATTTTTTAGACAGAGATTCAGCTGATTTGGTGAGTCATTGCCAAACTGATGATGAGAAACTTGTCATCTTACCAAAGGGAGTTGTAGTTTATTTTGATGAGTCTTGCTTTTGAGATGTGTTTAGCTAATATCTTAGTCTCATGTTGTATTCTAAGTAAGATAAGTCGAAAGATTATTCTATTTTGTAATTACTGTAATTATCTGTTATAATATCCCTAAGGAGGAAGCAAGATGGCAGTAAAAACTAGAAAACAAGGGAATTCTATAACAATAACGATTCCAAGTGAATTTAATATTCCGAGTGGCGTGCATTACGATGCTAAATTGTTACCGAGTGGCGAAATTGTCTTTACTCCAGAAAAAACTGAAAATCAGGTTACTTATATTTCTGACGAATCTTTTGAATTGGATTTAGATAATATTTTTGATGAATACGATGATATTTTTAAAGCTTTAGTGGAAAAATGACAGTCTATTTAACAGAAATTCAAATTGCAAAGATTAATACTTTAGTTATTCAGCGCTATTCTCCAAAAGAACAAATCAAGACGATTAGTCCATCAGCACTAAATATGATTGTGAACTTACCTGAACAATTTGTTTTTGGGAAACCTCTTTATCCATCGATTTTTGATAAGGCAACAATTTTATTTGTTCAATTGATAAAAAAACATGTTTTTGCTAGCGCTAATAAACGAACGGCTTTTTATGTTTTAGTAAAATTTTTACGATTAAACGGTTATCATTTTACTGTTACGCTTGAGGAAGCAGTTGAAATGTGTGTAAGAATAGCGGTTGAATCACTGTCGGAGCAAAATTTAAAAAGCTACTCAAAATGGGTTTCTGAACATTCGTTTCGTAATGATAACGATTAAGCTTTAACTATGCAAGGAGTGCAATCTTATGCCTAGACCGAAAACTAAAGAAGATTTGATGTTAGCTGCTAAGGAAAACTATGAGAAGCTACAAACTCTCATTTCCAAATTGTCTGATCAAGAATTAAATACACCCTTTGATTTTTCTCGGGATGAAAAGAAGAAAGAGGCCCATTGGAGACGGGATAAAAATCTAAGAGATGTTTTGATTCACCTCTATGAATGGCATCAGCTCTTGTTGAATTGGGTGCATTCCAATCAAAAGGGGCAAGAGCAGCCCTTTCTTCCTGCGCACTATAACTGGAAGACTTATGGCGAGCTGAATCTGGTATTTTGGCAGAAGCATCAAAATACTTCTCTTGAAGAGGCAATTGAGATCTTTCATCAGTCCCATCAAGATGTTTTGGATTTAGCTGGCACATTTACAAATGAAGAATTGTTTTCAAAAGACGTATATAAATGGGTCGGAGGCACTGTGCTAGGATCCTATTTTGTAAGCGCAACTTCCAGCCATTATGATTGGGCCATGAAAAAGTTGAAGGCTCATCAGAAAAATTGTAAAGCAAAATAGTCTGCAGAAGACAAGAATTAGAGAGAAATAAGAATGAAAAAATACAGCAAAATAATCATGTCCTGCGCCTGCCTAGCTTTGACTTTTGGGCTGGCAGCATGCGCTAGTTCCCAGAAAAATAAAGAAACAAGTCAAACTACATCGACTTATTCAAATCTAAACAGTAAAAAGAGTGTCGAAGAAGTCAAGAATTTGTTGGCTGCCGACTTGGATAAAGACAGTGTCGATAACTTTCTCAATCTAGTCAATGACTACAATGGACTTGTTGGTTCTACTGGATTAACGGGCGATTTCACTAAGTTTACCAAAACCGAATATGATGTAGAAAAAATCAATCCTCTGTGGCAGGCAAAAAAGGGCGATTTTATCGGGACAAATTGTCGGATTAATACTTACACTTTGCTGAAAAATAGCATCGACATCCCTCAAATAGAAAAAGATGACGAACTCTTGTTCATAGATAATGATTCGATTGACAAGGGCAAGCTCTTTGATGCCAAGGATAAGGAAGAATTTAATATTCTGTTTTCAAGAGTCAAGACTGAAGCGACTCAAGATGTAAAAGTCCATGCTAAGAAGATGGAGGAATACTTCAAACAGTTCAAGTTTAGCGAAAAGGCGAGGATGCTTTCAGTCATTGTTCACGACAATCTTGACGGTGATTCTCTCTTTGTCGGGCATGTCGGCGTCTTGGTTCCAGATAAAGACGGATATTTATTTATCGAAAAGCTGACCTTTGAAGAGCCATACCAAGCAATCAAGTTTGCGACCAAGGAAGATGTCTACAAATACTTGCAGACAAAATATAAGGACTACACAGGGGAAGGACTGGCCAAGCCCTTTATCATGGACAACGATAAGTGGGTAGAGGGTAAATAGTTTGCTTTAGTTGGCATTAAGAAAATAGAACTGGGAGATTTAGCGTATGGAATTAAAAGATTTTACAGAAAAAGAGCAAGAGCAGATCAATCAAGGCCTTAGCACTGCAGAAATTTCCGATAAAGAAGCTGCCAAAAAGATTCTGGCACTTGTGCCCCAAGAGTGGATTAAGAGGATTCCTTTCTTCGTGAGAGGGCATGCGACGACCAAGACGGTTGAGAGAGTTGCTAAGCAATATCCTGAACTATTCGCTGTTGCTAAGCAGCAAGGCGAACTTCCTGACAAGGAAAGGGAAGAATTGCGCGTGATTATGACAAGCATCTTTGAAGAAAAGATGAATAAGCATAAGATTAAATGAGTACTTACTTTGAAAGAAGTGAGAGCCATAGGAAGTCACTGGAAGCAGTGGCTTTTTCGTTTTTTATGGATATGATGAGGATGGTCACTAAGACTATCTTTAGATGATGGGTTTTAATCGGGCTTTGGGACTATTCTCCATGAGAATTATCGGTAAAAATGATATAATAAACCTATATTTTCTAGAGGAAAAGGCAGGCTATGAAATTACTTTATACAGATATTCGCCATTCTTTGACCAAGGTTTTAGTGGCTGAGGCTGAGAGCTTGGTGGCGGCTGGTAAGCGAGTCTTTTATATTGCGCCAAATTCGCTTTCTTTTGAGAAGGAGCGAGCGGTTTTGGAGTGCCTAGAGAACAAGGCTTCCTTTGCCATTACGGTGACGCGCTTTGCCCAGATGGCTCGGTACTTTGTCCTCAATGATGTTCGGCAAGGGCAGAGTTTGGATGATATTGGTCTGGGAATGCTGATTTATCGGACCTTGACAGAGCTAGATGATGGAGAGCTTAAGGTCTATGGCAGGATTAAGAAGGATCCCCAGTTTATCCAGCAACTGATGGATCTTTACCATGAATTGCAGACGGCCCAGATGTCCTTTGCGGATTTGGAATTTCTTGAGGAGCCTGAGAAGCGGGAGGATCTGGTCAAGATTTTTACAGCGGTAACTGCTGCTCTGAATGAGGGTGATTTTGATTCGTCTTCTCAGATTGCGGCTTTTGCTCAGCATATTCTAGCTGGCGACACAGATGAGGAGCTGGCAGATTTGGCCCTGGTCATCGATGGCTTTACTCGTTTTTCTGCCGAAGAGGAATACCTGGTCAGTCTCCTGCATCGAAAAGGTGTGGAGATTATCATCGGGACCTATGCCAGCCAAAAAGCCTATCGAGCAGCCTTTCGTGAGGGCAATCTCTATCAGGCCAGCGTGGATTTTTTGAGAAAACTGGCCGAGGACTATCAGGTCAAACCTGACTATATTCCTCATGCAGAAGCAGAAGATGCCTTTGGACGGATTTCTAAGATCTTAGAGAGTCGTTATGACTTTTCAGAATCAACGGTTAGTCTTAGTGAGACGGACCGCTCACAGCTTCAAATTTGGGCTACTATGAACCAAAAAGAAGAGCTGGAGTATGTAGCTAAGTCCATCCGGCAGCGGGTTCATGATGGTGTACGCTATAAGGATATCCGTCTGCTTTTGGGAGATGTGGAAGCCTACCAGCTTCAGCTCAAGACCATTTTTGACCAATATCAGATTCCCTACTATTTAGGGCGGAGCGAGTCAATGGCTCAGCATCCGCTGGTTCAGTTTGTCGAGTCCTTGGAGCGGCTCAAGCGCTATAATTTCCAACTGGAAGACCTGCTCAATCTTTTAAAGACGGGGCTCTACGGAGATTTGACTCAGGAGGAGCTGGATCATTTTGAGCAATATCTGCGCTTTGCGGACATCAAGGGTGCGAGCAAGCTAGCTAAGGATTTCACGGCCAATAGCCAAGGGAAATTTGCCCTAGACCGTCTCAATCACATTCGCCGCCGGGTCATGGCTCCACTGCAAGACTTTTTCAAATCCCGCAGCCAGACGGCGTCGGGGCTCTTAGCTAAATTTACAGAATTTGTCCAAGCAGCCAGTTTGTCTGACAATTTGACGGCTCTGCTACAGGGAGCAAGTCAGCAGGAGCAGGAGCGTCATGAGGAAGTCTGGAAGGCTTTCAGCCATGTCTTAGAGCAGTTTGCTCAAGTCTTTGTAGATAGCAAGGTCAAACTGGATGATTTTCTAGCCTTGATTCTGTCGGGTATGCTTTTGTCCAACTATCGGACGGTACCAGCAACGGTAGATGTGGTCAAGGTCCAGTCTTATGACCTGATAGAGCCTTTAGCAGCTCCTTATGTCTATGCGATTGGACTGACACAGGAGCGTTTTCCTAAAATCGCGCAAAACAAGAGTCTGCTTAGTGATGAAGATCGGGCTCGGCTCAATGACGCAACGGATTCTCAGGCGGAATTGCAGATTGCTAGCTCAGAAAATCTCAAGAAGAATCGTTACACAGCACTGTCGCTGATAAATTCTGCTACCAAAGAGCTGGTCTTGTCTGCGCCAGCTTTGGTCAATGAAGTAGAGGACAGCATGTCGACCTATCTGCTGGAATTGACTGCAGCTCCGCTTTCCTTGCCTATCATTGTCAAAAAGCCTCAGGCTTCCAGTGACGATATTGGCAGCTACCGAGCTCTCTTGTCTCAAATTATCGAGCTCCATCAAGAGGAGATTGACCGAGAGTGGACGGCAGAGGAGCAGACTTTTTGGGCGGTGGCTGTGCGTGTTCTGCGCAAGAAATTGGCAGCAGAAGGCATCAGCATGCCGCGAATCAGCAAGGTACTGGAAACAGAGTCTCTGCAGCCGGAAACTCTGCAAGCCCTCTACCCTCAGGAACAGCCTCTCCGACTTTCAGCGTCTGCTCTCAACGAGTATTTCCGGCATCAGTATGCTTATTTTCTCAAGTATGTTCTGCGTCTGCAGGAAGAGTGGACCATTCATCCAGATGCTCGCAGTCATGGGATTTTCCTTCACCGGATCTTTGAAAAGGTCCTGCAAGATGATTCGTCAGCAGATTTTGACCGGCGTTTAGCGCGGGCTATGGAAGAGACCAGCCGAGAGACCGAGTTTGAGAGTATCTACAGTGAGTCAGGACAGACCCGTTTTGCGCGCCAGCTCTTGCTAGATACGGCGCGGGCGACCGGCCGGGTGCTGGCTCATCCAAGCGGGATTGAGACTATTGGCGAGGAGACTGGCTTTGGCTCAGCTTCTAAGCCTTTCCTGACCTTGGAAAATGGCAGAGCAGTGACCGTGAGCGGTAAGGTGGACCGGATTGACCGTCTGACCAAGACCGAGAGTCTGGGAGTGGTGGACTATAAGTCTGGCGATATTAAGTTCAGCTTTGAAAAGTTCTTTAATGGGCTTAATTCTCAGCTGCCGACCTATCTGGCGGCGATTGAGGAGTTAGCAGACTATCAAGAGGATAAGGGTACTTTTGGCGCCATGTATTTGCAGATGACCGATCCGATTGTGGCGCTTAAAGATACTAAGACCTTGACGGATGCAGTCAATCAGTCTATGAAGCCACTCCAGTACAAGGGACTTTTTGTGGCTGATGCTGTCAAGGAGCTTGGTCCGCTCTATGAAAAAAATAAGACAAACTTGCTGAGTCAGGAAGACTTGGACTTGCTGCTGACTTACAATGCTTATCTCTATAAAAAAGCAGCAGAAGGCATTCTATCGGGCCATTTTGCAGTCAATCCTTACACGGAGAATGGGCGCAGCATTGCTCCTTATGTGGAGCAGTTTAAGGCCATTACTGGCTTTGAAGCCAATCTTCATCTGGGACAGGCACGCCAGCTAGAAAAGTTGGATGCAAGCAAGTTTGATAGGCGGCCGACTGGTGAGAAGTTACGCCAGGCCTGGCTAGAAAAGATGAGGGAGGAGCTGGAAAAATGAAGAGAATTCCTTTTTTAACTGCAGAAGAAATTGCTCTTAAGCAAGCCCAAGAAGCTGCTTCGGACAAGCCACAGAAAAAGACGGCAGAGCAGATTGAGGCCATCTACTCCTCTGGCCAGAATATTCTGGTCTCCGCTTCGGCCGGATCAGGTAAGACCTTTGTCATGGTCCAGCGAATCATAGACCAGATTCTTCGGGGTGTTGCTGTCAGTCAGCTCTTTATCTCAACCTTTACCGTCAAGGCGGCAGGTGAGCTAAAAGAGAGGCTGGAGAAGGAACTGGGTCAGGCCCTGAAAGAGGCCGAGAGTCCTGAACTCAAGCAACATTTGGCCCAGCAATTAGCTGATCTGCCAAATGCTGATATTGGTACTATGGACGCCTTTACCCAGAAAGTGCTGAGTCGCCATGGTTACCTGCTTGGTTGGGCACCGAATTTTCGGATTCTCCAGTCTGCCAGTGAGCAGTTGATTCTGCAAAATGAAGTTTTCAGTCAAGTGTTTGACCGTTACTATGACAGCAAGCGTCAGGCTTTGTTTAGCCGTTTGGTAAAGAACTTTACTGGTAAGCGCAAGGATTTATCAGGCTTCCGGGAGCAAGTTTATCGGATTTACAGCTTTCTGCAGTCAACCAGCAGTCCTCAGCGCTGGCTGGAAGAAACCTTCCTCTATGGCTATGAGCACAGTGATTTTGCAGCAGAGAGAGAGAGGATATTTAGTCAAATCAAATCAGCTCTTTGGGAGCTGGAAGCTTTCTTTTCTGCCCATCTGGAGCATGAGGGAAGAGAATTTGCAGGTGCTAAATATCAGGAAAATGTCCAAGACGCTCTGACCGTCTTAGCAGGCCTGAATGAACTGTCACCGATAGAGCAAACAGCTCAGATTCTCAAACAGATTGTGGCACTTTCCCAACTGTCCAATGGCCAGTCCTTTACAGCTCGGGTTGGCAAGAATGCAGACGAGCTCAAAAAAGAGATGGCCAAGGACTACAATGAAGCCAGAAAGCCTATGATTGAACGGCTGCGTAGCTTTGACCAGCAGCTTTATCAGCTGGACTTTATCGAGCAGCATCAGGATGAGTGCCTGCCTCTGGTTGAGCTTCTGCGGGATTTTGTGGCGGACTTTGCACAGGCTTACTTGGAGCGTAAGAAAGCAGAAAATGCCTTTGAATTTGGTGATATCAGCCATTTTGCTATTGAGATTTTAGAGACTTTTCCAGAGGTGCGGCGCTTTTATCAGGAACGCTACCACGAGGTCATGGTGGATGAGTATCAGGATACCAACCACACGCAGGAGTGCATGCTGGACTTGCTTTCTAGGGGCCAAAATCGCTTTATGGTGGGTGATATCAAGCAGTCTATCTACCGTTTCCGTCAAGCTGACCCGCAGATTTTCAGTGATAAGTTTAAGGCCTATCAAGAGGATAGCAGTCAGGGCAAGCTAATCGTCCTTAAGGAAAATTTCCGCAGTCATCTTGAGGTGCTGGAAGCGACCAACGATGTTTTCAAACGCCTGATGGATGAAGAAGTCGGGGAAATTGACTACAATGAAACCCACTATCTGGTGGCTGGCAATCCAGCTAAATGTGAGCCTAATCCAGCTAACCTCGCTTCCTTCCTAATCTATGAAGGATCCAAGGAGAGCCTGGAAGAGGAGGGTGATGAGGGCTTGCCGCAGGCAGTATCAGCTGGGGAAGTGGATCTAGTTATCAAGGAAATTATCCGCCTGCACAATGAAGAAGGAGTGGCTTTTAAAGATATCACGCTGCTGACGGCTTCCAGAACCCGCAATGATTTGATTTTAGCTGCCTTTGAGCAGCACCAAATTCCGCTGGCACCAGATGATGGCGCCGCAAACTATCTGCAGTCAGTGGAGGTTTTGGTTATGCTGGATACCCTTCGGACCATCAATAATCCACTGAATGACTATGCCCTGACTGCCCTTCTCAAGTCTCCCATGTTTGACCTTGGTGAGGACGAGCTGGCTCGGCTGTCCCTGCAGGCCAGTCAAGAGCATTCTCAGGAAAATCTTTATGAAAAGCTGGTTCATGCCCTTCAAGGAAGAGGTTTGAACTCTGATTTAGTCACTCAGGAACTGCAGAAAAAGCTGCAGTATTTCCATGAGACCCTGCAAAGCTGGCGGACTTATTCCAAGACGCATTCGCTGTATGACTTGATTTGGAAGATCTACCAGGACCGTTTCTACTATGACATGGTGGGGACTCTGGCCAATGGTGCCCAGAGACAGGCCAACCTCTATGCCCTCTCTTTGCGGGCTAATGAGTATGAAAAGTCTAGCTTTAAAGGTCTCTCTCGCTTTATCGGGATGATAGACCGTATCTTGGAAAATCAGCATGATCTAGCCAGTGTGCCAGTGGCGACGCCTAAGGACGCCGTTCGTCTCATGACCATTCATAAGAGTAAGGGGCTGGAGTTCAAGTATGTTTTCCTGCTCAATATGGACAAGGCCTTCAACCGTCAGGATAGCAGCTCTGCTATTATCCTTAGCCGGACCAAGGGAATTGGCATCAAGTATGTGGCGGATGTATCGGTGTCTGTGGAAGATCCCTATGCACCGAATCAGCTGCGCATTTCCATGGATACGCTGCCTTATCAGCAGAATCTAGCGGAGCTGCAGTTGGCTAGTCTGTCTGAGCAGATGCGTTTGCTTTATGTGGCCATGACGCGGGCTGAAACCAAGCTCTATCTGGTCGGCAAGGGCAGTCAGGAGGTTTTGGATAAGCGTCAGTGGGGCAAGAGCCAACAAGGGCGTTTGTCTGCCAGTCTGCGCAACCAGCTCAGTAATTTCCAAGACTGGCTCTATGCCATTCAGGCTGTTTTTTCCGATAAGAATCTTGCCTACGAGACCCGTTTTGTAACTGATAAGGAGCTAACTGCTGAAGAGATAGGACAGATTAAGGAACCTGTACTCTTTCCAGCGGATGATTTGGCGGATAATCGTCAGACGGATGACATCCGTCGGGCTCTGGATATTTTAGAAAGCGTGGATCGATTTAATAGCCAGTATCGCTCTGCTATTGAGTTACCTAGTGTACGAACTCCAAGCCAGATTAAGAAGTTTTATGAGCCAATCATGGATACGGATGGCCTGGATATCATGGATGAGCGAGCAGCTTTTCGGCCTCAGCCCAGCTTTGAGTTGCCTGATTTTGGCAAGAAAGCCAAAGTGACTGGAGCGCAAGTCGGCAGTGCTGTTCATGAACTCATGCAGCGGATTACTTTGGATAGCAGGCCCAGTATGGCTGTACTTCGTTCTGCCTTGGCTCAGGTTCAGGCCGATGAAGCGGTCAAAAAGCAGATTCAGCTGTCTAAGATTGCATCTTTCTTCGAGACAGATTTGGGACGACTCTTGATTGAGAACAGTGATAGAGTTCGTCGAGAAGCACCATTTGCCATGCTCAAGAGAGATGAGGCCAGCGGTCAGGAATTTGTTTTGCGGGGGATTTTGGATGGTTACCTGCTCTTTGAAGACCGGATTATCCTTTTTGACTACAAGACGGATAAATATAAGGAGCCATCTGAGTTGATTGCTCGCTACCATGGCCAGCTAGACTTATATGCTCAAGCTCTCAGCCGTTCTTATGGTATTTCTCAGATTGAAAAATATTTGATTTTGCTAGGCGGTGAGCAGCTGCAGGTGGTTAGGGTGGATTGATTAGTTTGTCATGTCCAGAAAGGAAGGAAAGCTGTGGAACAGTTAGAACGCATTCAAAAAATGGAAAAGCACCTGAATAAATATTCTCAGGTATTGGCAAGAGCTCAGGAAGCTTTATCTGAGCTGGAGCGCTACCAGTCAGATTATATCCAGCTGAGGGACTACTATACTGGTCAGGAATTTTTTGATGATTTAGAATTCTCGAATGGACCAGATTTCCCTAAAAATATAGCTTGCGGCGTCTTAAGCGAAGATGCTGTCTATGATCTGATGGGGGAGCATTTTGAAACAGCGATTAATCTGTTGGATTTGTCTAGCTCTATGCTGAAAGAACGTTAATTTATTTAGAAAGGAAAAAAATAATTAATTTTTTTCAATTTTCCTCTTGATTTTTAATAAAAATTCATGTAGAATATTCAACAATAAATTGAAAGCGATGAGAGAAAAAGTCTAAGATAAGAAACAGAGAGTGCCTGATGGTGAGACGGCATGCAATCCTTAGACGACACATTCTTGAGTGCGGATGCGAAATCAGTCAGCAGTCTGAGACTAGTGTCCGACGGCTGATTGCCGTTATCAATCTGGAGTCTCGTACTCCCAGAGGGTCCTCAGGCGACTGAGGTCCGAATAAAGGTGGAACCGCGTGTCAACGTCCTTGCAAAGTTTTTTTGCGAGGGCTTTTTATTATATTTAAACTAGAAGATTCCCCCTATTTTCCTTTAGCAAAGCGGTAAATTTCGTTTTTCATTTAATTAGAAGTTTTAAAAGATAATCAGAGTCAGATAATGGCTAGTGTGTGAAAGAGAGGTGGCAAGATGGTTAAGCTAAATGGTCTCAGGCAGATCAATCCCTATGTAGCGGGGCAGCAGCCCAATGAGCCAGACATGATTAAGCTCAATACCAATGAAAATGCTTATGGACCAAGTCCTAAAGTAGCAGAGGCCCTGCAGAACTTTGATGCCCAGGACTTGCGCAAGTATTCCAGTTTGGATCAGGCAGAGCTCTGTCAGGCTTTGGCGACAAACTTGGGTGTATCGCCCGACCAGCTCATTATTGGTAACGGCAGTGACGACATCTTGTCCATGGCTTTCCTGGCCTTCTTTAACAGAGGCGAGTCGGTCTTGTTTCCGGATTTGACCTATGGTTTTTACAAGGTCTGGGCGGACCTCTACTACGTGCCTTTTCGAGAAATCCCACTGACAGCTGATTTTGAGGTCCATCCTTCCGATTATTTTGGAGATAATGGCGGCATTATCCTAGCCAATCCCAATGCCCCGACGGGGATCTATCTGACGCTGGATCAGTTGGAAGAAATTCTAGCGTCCAATCAAGATGTGGTCGTGGTGGTGGATGAGGCTTATATTCACTTTGGCGGTCAATCTGCCCTGCCTCTTCTAGAAACCTATCCCAACCTCTTTATCACACGGACCTTTTCCAAGGATGCGGCCTTGGCTGGTCTGCGGGTGGGCTACGGCATCGGCCATCCAGACTTAATAGCTGTCATGAAAGCTGTCAAGGACTCCATCAATCCTTACTCAGTGGATATGTTAGCAGAGCGCTTGGCTCTTGCAGCGGTGAAAGATTGGGATTATTATTTGGAGACCGGCAGAGCCATTCGAGAGACCCGAGATTGGTTTGCTGGAGAATTGGCTGCGCTGGATTTCCAAGTCCTGCCTAGTCAGACCAACTTTGTCCTAGCTCAGCCAACTAGAATCTCTGCAGCAGAGCTTTTCCAGCAGCTAGAGGAGCGTCGGATTTATGTGCGGTATTTTCCAAAAGCAGAGCGAATCAAAGACTTTCTGCGCATTTCCATCGGACGGCGAGAGGAGATGGAAACTGTCCTAGAAGCTATCAAGGAAATTTGCAGCAGCTGAGAGTTTGACTCAAAGCCAGCTAGTGTAAGAATAGAGCAAGAAAGGAAAGCAGCCTATGAATAAAATCACCCTTCCAATTGGCATGCATGACAAGCTTTTCAAGAGGGCACGTGTGACCTACGAGATTGAGCGGGACATCAGCGATTTTCTGATGGCTCAGGGCTTCAATCGGATTGACACGCCGACTTTGGAGCACTTCGAGGTCTTCAGTGACCATGTGGAGCCCCATCATTATCATCTTTTCGATAAAAAAGGCGAGCTATTGGTGCTACGGCCAGATGTGACCAGCCAGATTGGTCGGGTTATTGCATCGACCAGGGTTCATACGCCAACCAAGTTTTCTTATTCAGGCAAGGTCTTTCACTATCAAGAAGAGCTGCGTGGTCTTGCCAACGAGCTCAGCCAAGCTGGTATTGAGATTATTGGCTATCCAGCTCGCGAAGCGGTGCTTGAGGCTATCAAGACAGCCAAGCAGTCGCTGGATTTAGCGCAGGTTAAGTCTTATCAGTTCGAGTTTTCCCATGCGGCGATCCTGCAGACCATCCTAGAGAGTCTGGCCTTGGATTCGCAGGAGGAGGCCCAGCTGCTTGATTATATTCGCAAGAAAAATCGGACAGGACTCTTTGAATTCACCCAGACCAGACCTAGTGAATTTGATGATTTTTTGCAGGAGCTGCCCTATTTGTTTGGTCCTAGCCAACAGGTTTTAGCTAGGGCTAGAGAGATAGTTGACAACGAGCGGATATTGATGGCTTTAGATGATGTGGAGCAAGTTTTGCGGAGCCTATCAGGCTTGCTGGATCAGACAACTATGGACTTGGGGCAGGTAGCGGCTATGCCTTACTATACTGGCCTTACCTTCAAGGTCTTTGGCGACCGAGTACCAGATGCCTTTCTATCTGGTGGTCGCTATGACCAGCTTTTCAAGCGCTTCGGGGCAGCAGAGCTGACAGCTATCGGCTGGTCCCTAGACATTGACAGTGTTTATCAAGCCATTCATGATGACCTGCCGGACGAGGGCGGAAAGGAAGGTGATGGCAGATGAGTCAGATTACCATTGCCCTGACCAAGGGGCGGATTGAGGAAGATACGGTCAAGCTCTTGACCCAGGCTGGCTTTGATATGTCCTTCATGGCAGACAAGGGGCGCAGCTTGATTTTTGAAAGTCCAGACAGTCGCTTTCGCTTTCTTTTGGTCAAAGGGCCTGACGTGACGACCTATGTGCGCCATGGAGTCGCTGATTTGGGTATTGTCGGCAAGGACATTCTCTTTGAGCATCCGACTGGCTATCTGGAGCTGCTGGATCTGAACTTTGGCCTTTGTAAATTCTCACTGGCCTCGGTGCCTAGCTACGACCCTCATGATCACAAGCGCAAGCGGATTGCGACCAAGTACCCGACGGTGGCGACTGATTATTTTAATCAAAAAGGGGAAGATGTGGAAATCATCTCCATTCAAGGAAGTGTGGAGATTTCACCAGTGCTGGGTCTGGCGGATGCTATTGTCGATATTGTGGAGACGGGGCATACCCTGTCAGCTAACGGCCTGCAGGTTTTTGAAGACATTTGTCGGGTGTCTGCCCGGCTCATTGCTAATCAGGCTTCCCTGAAAAATAACCCGGATATCATGCCTTTTGTGGCAAGGATTGAATCCCTAGTAGGAAGAAGAGAGGTGGCTTTTAAATGACAATTATCAAACGTTTAAGCGGAAGTAACGAAGAAATTTCACGGATTTTATACGAAGAGCAGCTGCAGCTCAGCCAACAAAACTTAGATGTGGAAGAAGCAGTGGCTGAGATTATTGAAACGGTCAAACAGGACGGTGACCAAGCTTTGAGAGACTATACCATGCTCTTTGACAAGGTTGAGGTGACAGACTTTGAAATTTGGCAGGAGCTAATTGACAAGGCCTTTGAGGAGATTGACCAAGAGGTCTTGATAGCCCTGAAAAATGCCCAAGCTAATATCGAATCCTACCACCGCCAGCAGTTGGAGACTGGTTTTGAGGACAGTCCCAGTGAGGGCGTTATCCGTGGTCAGTTGATTCGACCGATTGAGCGGGTCGGCACCTATGTACCTGGGGGCACCGCAGCCTATCCTTCCTCCGTTCTCATGAATGTTATCCCAGCTAAGATTGCCGGTGTCAAAGAAATCATCATGATTACACCGCCCCAAGAGCACTTTACCCCAGCGATTTTGGTCGCAGCCAAGCTAGCTGGTGTGGATCGGATTTTCCAAATTGGCGGAGCCCAAGGTGTAGCAGCTTTAGCCTACGGTACTGAGAGCATTCCCAAGGTGGATAAGATAACTGGGCCGGGCAATATCTTTGTGGCTACGGCCAAGAAGATGGTCTATGGTGTCGCGGGAATTGACATGATTGCTGGACCTTCGGAGATTGGAGTCATTGCAGATAGCTCAGCCAGTCCAGTCTATGTGGCTGCCGACCTTCTTTCGCAAGCTGAGCACGACAAGCTGGCTCGGGCTATTCTGGTGACCGACTCGGAGGAGCTGGCAGACCAAGTCGAAGCAGAGCTGGACAGACAGTTGAAAGAGCTGCCGCGAGAGGAAATCGCGCGTGCTTCGATTGAGAACAACGGCCGCATTATCCTTGCCCCTTCTAAGGAATCTATGTTTGAGCTCATGAATCAGGTGGCACCGGAGCATTTGGAAATTGCCATGGATGATGCTTACAGCTATCTGGATCAGGTTGAAAATGCTGGCTCTGTCTTTCTGGGACATTATACTAGTGAGCCAATTGGTGACTACTATGCGGGAGCCAATCACGTTTTGCCGACCACCAGCACCAGCCGCTTTTCATCAGCTCTGGGAGTCTATGACTTTATCAAGCGCATCCAGTACACCCAGTACAGCCGTGCTGCTGTAGGGGCGGCTGACAAGGATATTACCAGTCTGGCCTATGCAGAAGGCCTGCAGGGACATGCCAAGGCCATCGAAGCCCGCAGACAGGAAAAATAGAAGGAGTTGCCATGAGACAAGCTGAAATCAAGCGTAAAACACAGGAGACCGATATTGAACTGGCTGTCAATCTCGACCAACAGGAGCCAGTAGCTATCGAGACCGGTGTCGGATTCTTTGACCACATGCTGACCCTTTTTGCCCGCCACAGTCGGATTGCTCTGACGGTCAAGGCTGAAGGCGACCTATGGGTGGACAGCCACCATACGGTTGAGGATGTGGGCATCGTGCTGGGGCAGGCTCTGCGTCAGGCTTTGGGAGACAAGGCAGGCATCAATCGCTACGGTACTAGCTTTGTGCCTATGGATGAAACGCTAGGCATGGCCAGTCTGGACTTATCAGGCCGATCCTATCTGATCTTTGAGGCGGATTTTGACAATCCCAAGCTTGGGAATTTTGACACCGAGCTGGTGGAGGAATTTTTCCAAGCCCTAGCCTTTAATCTGCAGATGAATCTGCACCTGAAAATCCTTCATGGCAAGAACAGCCACCACAAGGCGGAAAGCCTCTTTAAAGCGACTGGACGAGCTCTGCGGGAGGCTATTACGATAAATCCAGAGATTCATGGAGTCAACTCCACCAAGGGCTTACTCTAGCTTGCCCTTCTGAGTGAAAGGAGTTGATGTAGAGATGATGATTGTTATTGATTATGACGCGGGAAATACTGCCAATGTCCTCCGCGCTCTGGCTCAGGTCGGAGTAGCAGCGCGTCTGTCAGCTGATCCGCAGGAAATTTCGGATGCAGATGGTTTGATTTTACCAGGAGTCGGTGCTTTTCCTGCGGCTATGCAGGAGTTGGAAAGGCGAGGGCTGGCCTCCGTTATCCAGCAGGCTGTGGCTGACGGCAAGCCTCTCTTGGGCATTTGCTTAGGCATGCAGCTCCTGCTGGAGTCTGGATTGGAGAATGGTCCAAGCTCTGGACTGGGCTTGATTCCCGGTGTTTGCCGCCGGATTCCGGACCAGGCTGGTCTGCCTGTGCCTCACATGGGCTGGAATGACTTACAGGTGCAGCAGTCGTCTGCTTTGACAGCTGATCTTGAGGGCCAGTCAGTCTATTTTGTCCATAGCTACTATACAGATGTTCCTGAGGAGTACTTGGATGTGACGGCTGATTATGGGCGACCTATCCCAGCCATGATTCACCGAGGAACGGTCTTTGGCTGTCAGTTTCACCCAGAAAAGTCCGGTGCTGTTGGCCTCGGTATCCTAGAGAAGTTTAAGGAGTGTGTCTATGAAAATACTGCCCGCTATTGATATCAAAGACGGCCAGGCCGTCCGCCTTTTTAAAGGGGATTTTAGCCAGAAGACGGTGGTCAATCCCGATGTCTTGGAGCAAGCTCAAGTTTTCAAAGAAGCCGGGGTTACCATGATTCATGTGGTTGACTTAGACGGGGCATTAGAAGGTCGGGCGGCCAATCGGGATTTGATTGCCCGAATTAAGTCGGAGACTGGTCTAGCTATCCAAGTAGGGGGCGGCATTCGCAGTCTGGAACAGATTGAAGATTATCTAGCGGTCGGCATTGACCGTGTCATTATTGGCTCTATGGCTGTTAAGAATCCTGATTTTGTTAAGGAAGCGCTGGATCGCTTTGGAAGCAGCAAAATCGTGATTGGCATTGATGCGAAAGCAGGGCTGGTTGCGACAGAGGGTTGGCTGGAAACCAGCAATCAGGACTATATCAGCCTAGCATTGGCCATGGAAAAAATCGGCGTCCGTCTCTTTGTCTATACGGATGTGGACCGAGACGGGACTCTGACTGGCCCCAATATCCAGCATTATCAAAAATTGCTGGCAGCTCTCAAGCATGCTCAAGTCATTGCCTCTGGCGGCATTCAGTCAGCAGAGGATTTGGAAGAGCTGAAAAAGCTGGGCTTGGCTGGTGCCATTGTGGGCAAGGCCTATTACAGTGGACGAGTTAGCCTAGAGCAGATCAAGGAAGCAGAAAGGGGCTAGCCATGCTAAAAAAACGAATCATTCCCTGTCTAGATGTCAAGGACGGCCGGGTGGTCAAGGGCATCAACTTTGTCAATCTGACTGATGTGGGCGATCCAGTTGATGCTGCCAAGGCCTACTATGAAGCCGGCTGTGATGAGTTGGTCTTTCTGGATATCACCGCCACCCATGAGGAGCGAGACACGACGGTCGAGATGGTCCGGCGCGTGGCGGAGCAGGTTTTCATTCCCTTTACCGTTGGGGGTGGCATTCGTACGGTTGAAGACATGAAGCGGATGCTGCAGGCTGGGGCGGATAAGGTTGCAGTTAATTCCTCAGCTTTGGCAAATCCTCAGCTTTTAGCTGACTGCGCTGAGAAATTCGGCAGCCAATGTGTGGTGCTGGCCGTAGATGCTAAGAAAGAAGCGGATGGCAGCTGGCATGTCTATCTGGCTGGCGGCCGCAAGGACAGCGGTCGCGACCTGTTAGACTGGGTTCAAGAAGCTGTCAGTCTTGGAGCGGGGGAAATTCTTTTGACCAGTATGGACAAGGACGGGACCAAGTCTGGTTTTGACTTGCCAATGCTGGAAGCCGTCTCCCAAGTGGTCTCCGTTCCTATCATCGCCTCTGGTGGTGCTGGCAGTAGCCAGCATATCCTAGAAGTTTTTGAAAAGACTGCAGCGACAGGTGCTTTAGCAGCTTCGATTTTCCATTATGGTCAAGTCTCCATCGCAGAGACCAAAAAAGCCATGCAGGCAGCTGGATTGGAGGTGCGCATCTGATGACAGAAGTGAAGTTAGATTTTCAAAAGCAAGGCGGTCTTATACCTGCCATTATCCTAGACCACACCAGCAAAGAAGTACTCATGCTGGCCTATCTCAATGAAGAAGCCTACCAGCTGACCCGCGCCAGCGGTCAGATGTGGTACTGGAGCCGGTCACGTCAGGAGCTTTGGCATAAGGGAGCCACCAGCGGCCACTACCAGACTGTCAAAAAAATCACAGCTGATTGCGACCAAGATACCCTGCTGATCGAGGTAGACCAGCTGGGAGCAGCCTGCCACACCGGTGCCAAATCCTGCTTTTTCCATACAATCTGGGATGAACAAGACAGCAAAACTGACTAAAAGCTCCCTTGCTTTAGTACTTGGTAAATGCAAAAATAAAAGTAAGAAGTTAGTATCGAGCTTCCGGCCTGCTATTGGAAAGAATTGCTTTTTATAGTAAAATAAAGACAGTAACAAGGAGATACTATGCTAGAAACTCTCTATCAAGAAGCCCTCAAACGCAAAAAAGAGCCCAAGGAAGGCTCCTATACCAGCTATCTCTATGACAAGGGGCTGGACAAGATTCTCAAAAAAGTCGGTGAAGAAGCGACTGAAGTGGTCATTGCGGCTAAAAATGATGATAAGAACGAGATGGCCAATGAGACAGCTGATCTGCTCTACCATCTGGCGGTCGCTCTCGTTGAGACTGGTGTCAGCCTGGAAAAGGTAGAGGCCGTTCTCCAAGCTCGTCAGGGCAAGCAAAGCCGGATTCATGATCGACCTGAAATTGACCATTACTAAAGTGACACAAAATTTGTAGAAAGGCGGTTCAGCATGCGCGACAACCATCTTCATACCTATTTTTCCTATGATTCTGAGGCAGATTTCTGTGACTATCTGGACCATTACGAGGGCGAGATTGTCACCACTGAGCACTATGATTTGTCCAATCCCTACCCCTACGAAGCTGCCTCGCCCCACGATGATGTGCCTGACTATGTGGCCTATTCAGCAAAAATAGCAGAGCTGAACCAGCAATATGGCAACCGCATCAAAAAGGGCATTGAAATTGGCTATTACGCTCCGCGTAAAGACGATATCCTAGCTTTCCTAGCGGACAAGGATTACGACCTGAAACTATTGTCTGTCCACCACAATGGCAGTTTTGACTATCTGGAAGAACCCGTCCTACAGCTGGACAAGATGGAGCTGATTCCCTCCTACCTTAGAGAGTTGGAAGAGGCTATCGAGGCTGTGCCGGCAGATGTACTAGCTCACTTTGACTATGGTTTTCGCAAATTTGCGCTTACCGTAGAGGAGTTAAAATTTTTTGAACCAGAGCTGCGACAGCTTTTTCAAAAGATGATTGACCATGGTCTGGCCTTTGAGCTCAACTGCAAGTCCATGTACCTCTATGGACACGAGGAACTCTATATCTCTGCTCTCTCTCTAGTCAAGGAGCTGGGCGGTCAGCGCTTTTCAGTAGGATCAGACGGCCACAAGCTGGAGCATTTTAGATTACAATTTGATCGAGTCGCCAAAATCTTAGTAGAGGCCGGCATAGGTGAAGAGCAGTTGATCTAGAAGGAGAAATCATGACTGAGATTAGGTCCTTAAAATCAGAGGAAATCCCGCTCTTAGAGGAATTTCTTTACCAAGCTATTTTCATACCCCAAGGTCTAGCGCCGCTGCCCAGAAGTATCTTGAAGGAGCCAGAACTTGAGATGTATATCAAGGATTTTGGTCAGCAGCCAGATGATTGGGCTTTAGCAGTAGAAGTGAACGGCCGGCTGGTCGGAGCTGTTTGGGTTCGCATCATGAAAGATTATGGCTATTATGACGACCGGACGCCCTCTCTGTCTATTTCATTTCTGACTGACTTCAGAGGCCAAGGACTAGGTCAGCAGTTGATGACGGCCATGCTGGACTTGCTCAAGGCCAAAGACTACCCAAGTGTCTCCCTATCCGTTTCCAAAGACAATCCCGCCGTTGGCTTTTATCAAAGACTGGGCTTTGTCATTGTTGTGGAAAGGGAAGATGATTATTTGATGTTGTGCCGATTGTAATAAGAAAAGAAAACTCATGAAACTAGAACGATTAATTTATATTCTGCTAGCCCTTTTGAATAAGAGACAGATAACAGCTAAAGAAATTGCTGAACGTTTTGAAATATCTACCCGCACAGTATATCGAGATATGGATACGCTCAGCTTAGCTGGAATCCCTATTTACTCTGAACGTGGAGATAAGGGTGGTTTTTATATACCAGATGACTACAAGATGGACAGCAGTTTTTTCACAGAAGAAGAAAAGCAGTTTATCATCAATATGAGCCAAAATGTTGGCAAAATTGTTGGCCGTCCGAGTTTTGACAATATTGAGCATAAGCTTACTTCTCAAGAGGCGGCCGATAAGGTTAATCCTTTTTACTTCGATCTTACTTCGTGGTCTCTCAATACAAATTATTTACTTGAGATTGAACAGGCTATACAAACTGGGAAGAAAATTTCCTTTTCCTACTATTCTAAAAAACAAGAACAAAGCCAGCGAACGATTCTTCCTTATCGTCTGATTTTTAAACTAAATGCTTGGTATGTTATCGGCTATTGCTTAGACAAGTTAGATTTTCGTTTTTTCAAACTCAGCAGGATTCGTGATTTGCAGTCAGTAGAAGAGGCTGTCGATGTTGGAGATTACCCACTTTTATCTCAAGAAAAGTTAGAGCTTTTTTTAAATCCATCCAAAGATAAAGTTGAGGGCAGTAAAGAAGAAGTAGATCTAATTTTCACAGAATCTGCGCTTCCAAAAATTTATGACCACTTCACAGAAGAAGAAATCACTCTTGAGCAAACCAGAATAAAGGTCCATGCTTTCAGAGCATTGACATCGGACTTTTTCGAATTGATTTTAAGTTTTGCTCATCAAGTAAAAGTCATATCGCCAAAAGAACTGCAGGATAAATTAATTCATACTCTTCAAAAAAATCTTCAGCAATATGACAGACTGTAGTCATATTGCTTTTTGTATAATCTTAAATGGCTTCAAGATCTCATTGTTTGAGTGCTTGCCTAAATTATTTTTGGAGGTTCCAAATGGATACAAGAACATTAGCAGAAAGCTATTTTACCGCAGTCAATAAAGGCGGATGGGAGGATTTCGTAGCTGAAAACTTTAATTATGGAATGTGCGACAGTCAGGAAATCAGGCGAGGTCGTGATGTTTATCTGCAAGGTGCAGGTCAATTCTATGCTTTAAGTCAGCATCTTGAAGTGAAGAAGTTATTGGTAGAGGGACGAGAAGCAACAGCTTTAAATCGCTATCGCCTGCAGTCACCACAAGGAAATCAACTAGAGTTGGATGTGGCGGAATTTTTAAAATTTGATGAATCAGACAAATTAATTGCATCCACTATTTACTTTGATACTCATCGTTTCCAAGAGTTTATGCAAGGGAAATAGGCATGTAGAAAAGTCACCGATGGTGGCTTTTTTCAGTAACCAATGACTTCTACAAATGCTTTATCGTATTATTTGTAAGTTTTCTTGCCAAGTGGTAAAATAAAGCCGAAATAAAATATGTTCTCCTAGAGCAATCTAATCAATTAGCAACAATGAATTTGACTGTTCTTCGTAGTCATTTAAAGGAGTTGATTTTATGACTAATGCTAGGCGAGCGGTGCTAGCGCTGAGCTTGGGTGTTTTGTTATTGCTAGCAGTGGGAAATCTACTGCAGGTTCATTTTTGGAGAATGATCATTTTGCTAGGTCTATTCTTTTTTGCGGAAGTATTTATCATCTGGTACTCTGGAAGTAAGTCTAAGTCGCAGATTAATGGCAGGCAAAGCCTTGAACTCTTCTGGCTTTATATCAAACGCTTGAAAATCTTTTATGTCACAATTGTGTGTCTTGCGATTCCTTTCGTTTCCTTGTCTTCCAAGCCTGCTTTCGATTTGTTTTTTGTGCTTGAGTTGTTAGTATTCTTGCTCTTAAGCAATTATATCTTTAGCTCTCATGGCATTCAACCGTCCAAGAAAGAAAGAGCTTTTAAAGTCTAATAGCTTTGATTACTGTTTTTTCAAAAAATAAAAAGCCTGGATTTTTCCAGGCTTTTTAGTGACATGTGCAGGCTTAGTGTGCTACACGTTTGCGAGCTGCTTTTTTACGGTTTTCTTCGATGAAAGCCGCTTTTTGTTCTTCAGGTTCGATGACTTTTTTCTTAACTGCATATACTGCGCCTGCCACAGCAGCAACAGTAGCTGCAACTCCTGTAAGAACGCCTTTTCCAAATCCTTTAGCCATGTGATTTCTCCTTTTCTGAACTTTTATTATTTATGTTATAATTAATAGTAACGAAAAATCAAAATTTTTTCAAGGAAAAAAGATGAAAACCAAGATAATTGTGATAGTGGGGCCTACGGCGGTCGGAAAAACAGCTCTGAGTATTGAAGTAGCCAAGCGCTTCAATGGCCAAATCATCAGCGGTGACAGCCAGCAAGTCTATCGTGGCTTGGATATTGGCACGGCCAAGATTCGTCCTGAAGAGCAGGAGGGCATTCCCCATCATCTGCTGGATGTGCGGGAGGTCGGAGAAAACTACTCTGCCTATGATTTTGTGACTGAGGCAGCTCAGGCTATTCGTGAGATTGCGGCTCAAGATCAGCTTCCCATCATTTGCGGTGGCACAGGGCTCTATATCCAGAGCTTGCTCGAGGGATATCATCTGGGTGGCACTGTCCCTCACGAGGAGATTCTGGCCTATCGGGCACAGCTGGACAGTTGGTCAGATGAGGATTTGTTTGAAAAAATAGCAGAGCTGGGTATCGAGATTCCTCAGATAAATCGACGCAGGGCGATGAGGGCACTGGAGATTGCTCAGTTAGGCGGGCAACTAGAAAACAGCCAGCCAGATTATGAAGCTTTGTTGATTTGTCTAGATGATGAGCGGGAGCGACTTTATGAGCGAATCAATCAGCGAGTAGACCTGATGATAGAATCTGGACTTTTGGAAGAAGCCCGCTGGCTGTTTGAGAAAGCTCCTACCAATCAAGCCAGCAAGGGGATTGGCTACAAGGAACTTTTCCCCTACTTTGAAGGTCAGATGAGCCTGGAAGAGGCGGTGGACAAGCTCAAGCAGAATACCCGTCGTTTCGCCAAGCGCCAGCTAACTTGGTTTCGCAACCGGATGTCCGTGACCTTTTATCAGGTGGGAAATCCAGACTATAAAAATCAGGTTATGGAGGACATCAGGAAGTTTTTGGACAAGTAGCTGGCTGACCAAGTCTTAGTAAGGATATGAGATGATAGAAACAGAGAAAAAAACAGAGCGAGTCTTTCTGGTCGGTGTGGAACTAGCAGACACGGAGAATTTTGACCTATCTATGGAGGAGCTGCAAAGTCTGGCTAAGACTGCAGGGGCTGAGGTAGTCGGCTCCTATAGCCAGAAGCGGGAAAAGTATGACAGCAAGACCTTTGTCGGTTCTGGCAAGTTAGAAGAGATCCGGCAGCTGGTTGATGCCGAGGAGATTTCGACCGTCATTGTCAATAACCGTCTGACACCTCGGCAAAATGTCAATCTGGAGGAAAGCTTGGGCGTCAAGGTCATTGACCGTATGCAGCTGATTTTGGATATTTTTGCCATGAGAGCTAGGAGTCATGAGGGCAAGCTACAGGTGCATCTGGCCCAGCTTAAGTATCTGCTTCCTCGCTTGGTTGGCCAGGGTATTATGCTCAGCCGTCAGGCAGGTGGAATAGGCTCTCGCGGTCCTGGTGAAAGCCAGCTGGAGCTCAATCGACGCAGTGTCCGCAATCAGATTCATGATATTGAGCGCCAGCTCAAAGCAGTGGAGAAAAATCGGGCTACTGTTCGTGAAAAACGGCTGGAATCCAGTATTTTCAAAATCGGCCTCATTGGCTATACCAATGCTGGAAAGTCCACTATTATGAACTGCTTGACCAGCAAGAGCCAGTATGAGGCAGACGAGCTTTTTGCGACGCTGGATGCCACGACCAAGAACATCAACCTCAGTGGCCAGCTCAATGTCACTCTGACAGACACAGTTGGCTTCATTCAGGATTTGCCTACAGAGCTAGTATCCAGCTTTAAGTCCACACTGGAAGAGAGTAAAAATGTCGATTTGCTGGTCCATGTTATTGACGCCAGCGATCCTCATCATGAGGAGCATGAAAAGACCGTTCTGGACATCATGAAAGAGCTGGACATGCTGGATATTCCCCGGCTGACTCTTTATAACAAAGCGGACAAGGCGGAGCATTTCACTCCGACCTTGACTCCTTATTCTTTGATTTCGGCTAAGGCGCACAATAGCAGGGCTCTTTTGCAGCAAGTCCTGCTGGAGCGGATGAAAGAGCTCTTTTTGCCTTTTACCATCAAGGTAGCACCGGCTAAAGCTTACAAGATTCATGATTTAGAGAAAGTCGCAATTATGAGGAACCGAGAATACATAGACGATGTCGAAACCATTTCAGGTTGGATTGCCGAGAAAAACAAATGGAAACTGGAAGAATTTTATGACTGATTATATTGACCTGGCCCTGAAATACGGCGGTTTTACAAGCCTAGACAGGGTCTACTTAGAGCAAGTATTGGCTGGCCTGACAGAGGAACAGAAGCGTAGCTTTATCACTCCGCCACCCAGCGTTATCAATGCTTACTTTGCTGAGCTTTATCAAAAGAAAAGTCCAGAAGCCGCGACAGCCTATTTTCTAGAAATCAGTCAGGCGCTGGACTTGTGGAATCCGGAGCCTAGCTTTGTAGAATGTAAACCTTTTGTCCGACTCAATCTTTCTGGCAAGTCCTATGGATTTTGCTATGAGAGCGAGGAAGTCGGCTTGGTCTTCCCTGAAAAGCTAGAGCCGGTAACAGCTGACTTACTCTTTGAAATCGCGCAAGTCTTTCCACAGTACTTGGTCTACGAAGAAGCTGGGAGAATAAAAATGGTGCCTCTCAAAGCTGAGTCTCAAGTCGTGGAATGTAAGCAACTGACTGCCTTGACCGATTGGCAGCAGCTTGCGGATGGCAGCCAAAGAGTTCTTGGCTATAATCAAGATGAAGTCAGTCAGCTGGCTCAGTCTTATGCTGGCAGAAAATACTATCACTCGCAGAATCGTTCTGCCATTATTTATATCATTTAGAAAGAAAAACATGCAATTACAATTTTTAGGAACCGGAGCCGGTCAGCCATCAAAGGCTCGCAATGTGTCCAGTCTAGTCCTCAAGCTTTTGGAGGAAATCAATGAAGTTTGGATGTTTGACTGCGGTGAGGGAACCCAGCACAAGATCTTGGAGACGACGATTAAACCGCGCAAAATCAGCAAGATTTTCATCACGCATCTGCATGGCGACCATATTTTTGGCTTGCCGGGCTTTCTATCCAGTCGTTCTTTTCAGGCTAATGAAGAGCAGACGGACCTAGAGATTTTTGGTCCCAAAGGCATTAAGAACTTTGTCCTGTCTAGTCTGCGCGTGTCTGGTTCTCGTCTGCCTTATCGGATTGATTTTCATGAATTTGATGAAGATAGTCTGGGCAAGATTCTTGAAACGGACAAGTTCACAGTTTATGCGGATAAGCTGGATCACACAATTTTCTGTGTGGGCTATCGGGTGATGCAGAAAGATTTGGAAGGAACGCTAGATGCGGACAAGTTGCGGGCAGTGGGCGTTCCCTTTGGCCCCCTCTTTGGTAAAGTCAAAAATGGTCAGGATATCGTCCTAGAAGATGGTACCAAAATCATCGCAGCCGACTATATCTCAGCTCCTCGTCCGGGCAAAACTATTGCTATTCTGGGTGATACTCGGAAGACTGCTGCCAGCGTCCGTCTGGCAGTGGCAGCAGATGTGCTGGTCCATGAAGCGACCTATGGCAAGGGAGATGAAAAACTTGCCCGTAATCACGGTCATTCTACCAATATGCAAGCCGCAGAAGTAGCCAAGGAAGCTGGTGCTAAGCGCCTCCTGCTCAATCATATCAGTGCTCGCTTTTTGGCCAAGGACATCAGCCAAATGCGTCGCGATGCAAGTGCTGTCTTTGAAAAGGTTCATGTGGTCAAAGACTTGGAAGAGGTGGAGATATGAGAACCATCATCATCACAGGGGCTAGCGGTGGACTGGCCCAGGAAATAGTTAAGCTCTTGCCTCATGACCGACTGATTTTGGTCGGAAGGAGCAAGGCTAAGCTGGAAAAACTATATGGAGAAAGGGAAAATCTTGACTTAGTGGAGCTGGATATCACAGACAGCTCAGCTTTGGAAAACTTTGCTGAGCGGATTGACAGCCAGTATGGCCACGTAGATGTCCTAGTCAATAACGCTGGCTATGGGATTTTTGAAGAATTTGACAAAATCACCTTTAGCGATATCGAGGCCATGTTTGAGGTCAATACCTTTGCCCTGATGAACCTATCCCGTATCTTTGGGACTCGGATGAAGCAGGCAGGTCAAGGACATATCGTCAATATCGTTAGTATGGCCGGCCTCATTGCCAGTAGCAAGTCCAGTCTTTACTCAGCGACCAAGTTTGCAGCGATTGGTTTTTCCAATGCCCTGCGTTTGGAACTCCTGCCTTTTGGGGTTTATGTCACGACGGTGAACCCAGGTCCTATTAAAACTTCCTTTTTCGATCAAGCGGATCCTGATGGTTCCTATGTAAAAGCAGTCGACAAGTATATCCTTGAGCCTGACTTTGTAGCGAGCAAAATTGTCAGCTCCTTTGGCAAAAAGAAGCGGGAAATTAATCTACCTGGGATTCTCAATCTAGCGCACAAGCTTTATACCCTTTTTCCAAGAATTGCTGACAAGATGGCAGCCAATATGTTTAACTATAAGTGAGGTTTTATGACAGCTAATCTACAAGCGTACAAGGCTCATCTGCAGGCTCCTTGGGGCAAGCTTCAGTATGATATTGTTTTTGCCTTTCTAGAGTCGCTGAAGGGTCAGCAAATCTTGGATTTCGGCAGTGGTTTTGGAATTGTAGCTGATTTTCTAGCGGAAAAGAACGAAGTGACCGCCATCGAGCCTAGTTCAGAAATGATTGCCGAGCGCAAGCAGGACTTTTTCTATGAGCAATTGCAAGGCAGCTTGGATCTTCTGCAAAAATTACCTGACCAGTCTTTTGATGTCATCGTATGTCATAATGTCTTAGAGTATGTATCTGACCCTGCTCTTTATTTAGCAGAATTTTCCCGCCTCTTAAAAAAGGACGGCAAAATTTCTCTGGTTAAGCATCACGAGGTTGGACGCATTATGCATACAGTGGTTTTTGAAAATGACCCAGAAAAGGCCCAGCAGCTTTTGGCGGGTCAGGAATATCAAACTCACAGCATGGGAGCTGCAAAGGTCTATCAGATCCAAGATGTGATTTCAGGTCTCCCATTAGAAGTTGAAGATTATCAAGGACTACGGATTTTTTACGGCTTGCAAGCCAATGACTACAAAACTGCCCCTGACTGGGCTCAAAAGATGTTTGAGATGGAGCTGGCTGTCTGCAACCAATCTCCTTATCGAGACATCGCTGCCTTTCAGCATGTTTGGCTAAGGAAGGATCGAGAGATTTAAAATGAGAGGATTTACATGAAATTTTTAAAGAAACAAAAGGATTATTATGCTTTATGTTACATTTATAATTGGTTGGTTTTACTAATAGGTCCTCCCTTGAGTTTTTTTGCCTTAATTCTACTTGCTTTTGGTTTTGGTCAAGCATTTAGTACAGGTCAAACTTCTTCTTTAGAGTCGGGTATACTATTAGGTTTTCTTTTTTTAGTTTTGATTGGTATTTATGGGATTTTTTACCTTGTAATGTGGTTTAAATCACTAAGAAACTCGTTGAAAACGGGAAAATCATCTTTTTTTGCAGCTCCAATTAGTTTAATAATGACGATGATATATCAGCTGCCTGTTTTTATTCTTATCTGCAAGGGGTTTAACTTACTTAGTCAATACAGATCAGAAATATTTCTAGGTCAACTTTACTCTGTGTTGACATTTTCTCTTTATCTCTATTGCCAG
Organism: Streptococcus sp. 27098_8_134; assembly: GCF_041431675.1. Lineage (NCBI taxonomy): Bacteria > Bacillati > Bacillota > Bacilli > Lactobacillales > Streptococcaceae > Streptococcus > Streptococcus sp. 27098_8_134. The sequence goes on from NZ_JAPVYD010000002.1 coordinate 400,742, forward strand.
TATGGGAGAAAAGGAAAGAAAAGCAATAAAATTCTATATCTTTCCCAAGTTATTAATTTTTTACTAGTTTTTCTTCTAACATATCGAGTTTACTATCCTATATTTTTAAAATAATCTAGTTTGCAGATCTTTTAATAGAAAGTAGTAAGAAAGGCAGATTGTCGTCTTTCAGATTGTTTGCCTAGTCAAGACCTAAATCGAATGAAAAAGTATTCATTTACATCTTAAACAACCCCCGTAAGGAGAAAGCTTGATGCAAAGGAGAGAAGTCATAGAGTCAGAGCAGCCAGTCAATTATGCCCTGCTCAGCCTTTTTCAATATATCGCTTCCGTTTTGGTAATTCTGATCCATTGCCAGAGACTTTTTGAACATGAAGCCCTGCATTTTGTTCAAAAGAGTATGTTTGGTCGAATGGCAGTGCCGTTTTTTTTAATTTCTTCAGCCTATTTTTTTCCGAGTACGCTGGAAGCGAGAGCACGGTTCTACGAAACTGACTCTGTATATCAAAGGCATTTTAAAGGTCTATTGCTTTTGGAGCTTGGTCTATCTTCCCTATGCTTTGACTTATTTCCAATCATTGCATTTGCCCCTCTACCTAGCTCCGCTGGCTATTCTAGCAGCGCTCTTCTACATCGGAATGAGCTACCAGCTCTGGTATATTCCTGCCTTTCTCTTAGGTTTGCTGCTGGTCCATTTTTTGTATAGGAAGTTGGGTCCCAAGAAAACATTTGGCATTTTACTGGTTCTCTATGCCTTAGGTGCTATTGAGACATATCACGCCTACCTGGCGCCCAGCCTGCTGACGGACTGGTACGATGCTTATGCCAAGCTCTTTTTCACCAGCAGGAATGGTCTCTTCTATTCGCCCATTTTTATCTATTTAGGCTACTTTCTAGCTGATTACGGGCAGATAGCCTTATTTCAGAAAAAACGCTGGCTGTCTCTTCTGTTGGCAAGTCTTTTCCTAGTGGGCGAAGGAGTGCTGGTTTACATCAGGCAGGGACTGGATAAAAACTTTTTCTTTGCTCTCATTCCCTTTACGCTCTTCTTATTCAATTGGCTGTTAAAAACTCAGTGGAAGCGTGAAAAAAACTGGCGACATTTAAAAGATCTAAGTATTCTTTATTTCTTCCTCCATCCTATCTTTATTGAGTTATCTTTCTTTCTGCTCAAATCCCAGCAGCTGACCAAATGGGAAAATGGCCGTTGGACTTTCCTTCTGACAATTATCCTGACCCACCTGACATCAGAGTTGGTGATTCGATGGCAAGGGAAAAAAACAGAAAAGAAGTGAAAGTTTAGTTTTTTTGAAGATGATCATATAGAGCGTTAAGAGCAACTATCAATTTTGAATAGAATTAACTATAAAATATTTCAAAGGAGTTCTACATGCTTGAACGTCTACAGCAGCAGTTAGCTTTTACCAATGAGCTGGAAAAACTGAAAGCCACTCATCGCAACAATCGGACCTTGGACGCTTATCGTTTTGAGAATTCTGCTGAGCATAGTTGGCAGGGGGCGCTCATGGCGCTAGTTTTTCGAGAATATATCCCCGAAGAGGTCAATCTGGAAAAGGTCATGTCTATGTTACTAATTCATGATTTGGGCGAAATATATGCTGGCGATACTTTTATCTTTGACGATGCAGGCAAGAGCGATTCTTACGATAGAGAGCTTGAGTCCTTGAAAATCAGTTTGGATAGGCTGCCACTAGATCAGCAGGATTCCTTTTTAGAGCTTTGGCAGGAATTTGAAACCGGCATTAGCATAGAGGCTAAATATGCCCGAGTGCTGGACGCTCTGGTTCCTTTGCTCAATCACTTGGAAGTCGCTCAGCCCCACGACAACCCTCATGGCCTGACTAAGTCGCAGGTTGTTGCGAAAAAATCCTTTATACAAGAAACCTCTGAAACTCTTTGGGAATTAGCCCAGGAAGTTATTGATAAAAGTGTTGCTAAGGGACTTTACCTGGATGAATGAGGCTGAGGAACTTGCTCGCAGATAGAAAGTTTGAGACTGGTTGAACCAGTCTTTTCATGTTATAATATTCAGACAAGATTGAACGGAGAAAATGTATCACTCATCATGATTAGCTCAAAATACGACTGGCAGTTTGCCACAAATTTTACAGACGAAAAATTTTTAAAAGAGGCCAAGAAAGCCGGATTGGAACCCGCCGCTGCCAGTCTTCTTTACCAAAGAGGTGTGCAGACTGAAGAGGCTTTACAGGAATTTTTGGAGCCTAGTTTAGACCAGCTTCACGACCCTTATGACCTGCGTGATATGGAGCGGGCAGTGGAGCGCATTCGCGCAGCGATTGAGAATTACGAGCAGATTTTGATCTATGGCGATTATGACGCTGATGGGATGACTTCGGCATCGATTGTCAAGGAAGCCTTGGAGCAGTTGGGGGCTGAGTGTCAGGTTTACTTGCCTAATCGCTTTACGGACGGCTATGGTCCTAATAGCAGTGTTTACAAGTATTTTATTGAAAATCAAGGCATCTCGCTCATTATTACAGTAGATAATGGTGTTGCGGGACTTGAAGCTATCGATCTAGCCCAGTCTCTGGGCGTGGATGTTATCGTGACGGATCACCACTCCATGCCTGAGGAGATGCCAAACGCTTATGCGATTGTCCATCCGGAACATAGCGGAGCGGATTATCCTTTCAAGCATCTGGCTGGTTGCGGGGTGGCATTTAAGCTGGCAACAGCCCTGTTGGAAGAAGTACAAGTCGAACTTTTGGACTTAGTTGCTATTGGTACCATTGCTGATATGGTCAGTCTGACGGGAGAAAATCGGATTTTGGTCAAATACGGCCTTTCCGTCCTCAAAAATACCCAGCGAATAGGACTTCAGGAACTCTTCAAAATCGCTGGCATTCAGCCTGACGAACTGGACGAAGAAACAGTTGGCTTCCAGCTTGCCCCCCGACTCAATGCCTTGGGACGACTGGATGACCCCAATCCAGCGGTTGAGCTTTTGACAGGCTTTGACGACGAAGAAGCTCGTGACATTGCGCTTATGATCAATCAGAAAAATGATGAACGCAAGGAAATTGTCCAGCAGATTTATGAAGAAGCACAAACCATGCTGGACCCTAAGAGACCAGTACAGGTGCTGGCCAAGGAAGGCTGGAATCCTGGTGTGCTAGGGATTGTCGCTGGGCGCTTGCTGGAAGAGCTGCACCAGCCAGTCATAGTGCTTAATATCGAGGATGGCATCGCTAAGGGCAGCGCCCGTAGTATTGAAGCGGTCAACATCTTTGAGGCTTTGGACAGCCACCGTGACCTCTTTGTTGCCTTTGGTGGTCATGCTGGAGCAGCTGGAATGACTCTCGAAGCAGACAAGCTGACGGAGCTTGCTGATATCTTGACAGCATACATCTTAGACAATGATTTGGATTTGACTGGCAAAACTGCTCTGTATTTAGATGAGGAGCTGCATCTGCCAGAACTGACCCTTGATACACTCAAAAGCTTTGAAAAACTGGCGCCTTTTGGTATGGACAATAAGAAGCCGCTTTTTTACCTCAAGGACTTTAAAGTGGACAATGCTCGGACTATGGGGGCTGGCAACAGTCATCTCAAGCTGAAAATTTCTCAGGAAGATGCTGCTTTTGAAGTAGTAGCTTTTGGGCAAGGAAACCTGGCGACAGAATTTGCCCAAACCAAGAATCTGGAGCTGGCTGTCAGCCTCTCTGTCAATAAATGGAATGGACAGACCAGTCTCCAGCTCATGCTGGTAGATGCCCGTGTGGACGGTGTTCAGCTTTTCAATATCCGCAGCAAAAATGCGACGCTGCCTGACAAGGTTCCTGTCTTGCGTTTCACAGAGGAGTTTCCAGATTTGACAAATAACAGAGCAGTTGTGGTTTATGACCTGCCTGATGATTTGCAAGACTTGAAGAAGATTCTTCAGTCTCAGGATTTTGAAGCGATTTACTTTAAGAATGAGATTGCTAAACCTTACTATCTGACTGGTTATGGCAACCGTGAGCAGTTTGCCAAACTCTACAAGACTATCTATCAGTTCCCCGAGTTTGATGTACGCTATAAGCTCAAGGACCTAGCAGCTTACCTGAAAATTGATCCTATTCTCTTGGTCAAAATGATTCAGATTTTTGAAGAACTGGGCTTTGTCAGCATTACCGAAGGCGTCATGAAGGTTAATAAAGAAGCAGAAAAGAAAGAAATTGACAGCAGTCACATTTACCAAGACCTCAAGCGCCTAGTCAAGGAACAAGAACTCATGGCACTGGGCACCGTACAAGAGATTTATGATTATTTGATGGAGAGATGAGATGGTACCAGACTAAGCCAAAGTCTTGCAAAGGAGAACATTTTAGATGAATGAAATTATCCTGAGTTTTAAACCAGAATTTTTTAAAGCTTTGCTAACAGGAAAAAAGCATTTCGAATATCGTTCAAGGATTCCTGAAAAAGAAACGGTAGCTTATTTATATCTTTCCTCACCCGCTAAGATGATTGTCGGAAAAATGGTTTTAGGTCAGCGTAATAAGATCCAAGATTTTTTAGAAAATTCAGATTTAGAAAATAGTAGTCGTCCATATTTGGAAAACCATTTGCAAGCAGGTGCTAAGTATTTTTCTCCAATTTACTCCCTATCTCTTCTTGACTCGCCTATATCATTAAATCAAGCTAAAGAATTATCGCCAAGATTTAACGCTCCTCAGGGGTATAGCTATGTGACAAATTATAAAGAATTGCATAATTTTCTTGAAAACTCTGTATTTTCAACATTTGAGATTAATCCATCTAATGTTTTGGACTTATTAGGCTTATTTACGAAGGATATTGTAAAAAATTATGAACAAGAAATAGCAACACCACTTTATTTAGAGCTATACATCTGATTTTGACTTGTCTAGAAAAAACGATTTTAAAGATTAACCAACTCAATCCAGGCCTCAATATGATGGTCTATAAATGACTCAGACATGATTTTTTAGATTAAATAATAGATACCAATAAAAAGTAAGTTTTCTGTTACCATTTGGATGAAAAAGTGATATAATAGAGAGTAAAAATTTTTTTGAAAGAAAGTATATCATGAATTTAAAAGACTACATTGCAACAATCGAAAATTATCCAAAGGAAGGCGTGACATTCCGTGATATCAGCCCGCTGATGGCAGATGGAAATGCATATAGCTACGCTGTTCGTGAGATTGTTCAGTATGCGACAGACAAGAAGATTGACATGATTGTTGGACCGGAAGCTCGTGGCTTTATCGTGGGCTGTCCTGTTGCCTTTGAGTTAGGAATCGGCTTTGCTCCAGTCCGCAAGCCTGGCAAGCTTCCTCGTGAAGTTATCTCAGCCGACTATGAAAAAGAGTATGGTATGGATACCCTGACCATGCATGCGGATGCTATCAAGCCAGGTCAGCGCGTTCTAATCGTAGATGATCTTCTTGCGACTGGTGGTACAGTGAAGGCAACAATTGAGATGATCGAGCGCCTTGGCGGTGTCGTGGCTGGCTGCGCCTTCCTTATTGAGCTGGATGAGCTCAAGGGTCGCGAAGTTATCGGTGATTACGACTACAAGGTTCTGATGCACTATTAATACATAGTTTCTAGCTATATCTAGTTAGAGAAAAAGTATAATTGAAAACTATATCTCCTTTCAGTATAATGAAAGTACATTGGATAAACAAAGAATAGGCTGGAAAAGTATTTCCAAGCCTTTCTAACGATTGAAGGAGATATTTTCATGCCAATTAAGATTGATAAGAAACTTCCAGCTGTTGACATTTTAAGTTCTGAGAATATCTTTGTCATGGATGACGATAGGGCGGACCATCAGGATATCCGCCCTCTGAATATTCTGGTACTCAATCTCATGCCCCAGAAAATGGTGACGGAGACTCAGATACTGCGCCACTTAGCTAATACTCCGCTGCAGTTGACTATTGACTTCCTCTACATGAGCTCTCATCAGTCTAAAACGACACGTGCAGAGCATATGGAGACTTTCTATAAGACTTTTGATGAGGTTAAAAATCGCTATTTTGATGGCTTGATTATCACTGGTGCACCGGTAGAGCATCTGCCTTTTGAAGCGGTCGACTATTGGGAAGAGTTCCAGCAGGTGATTGAATGGTCCAAGACCCATGTCTTTTCGACTCTGCATATCTGCTGGGGGGCTCAGGCTGGACTTTACGCTCGCTACGGCGTGGACAAGCACCAGATGACGCGCAAATTATCGGGTGTCTATAGCCAGTCAGCTGACAGCAGCAATCTGCTTTTTCGTGGCTTTGACGATGAGTTTTATGCGCCGCATTCCCGTCATACTGAAGTTCTGAAGGAAGATATTGTCAATCTGACCAATCTGGAAATTCTCTCGTATGGAGAGGATACGGGCCTATCTGTGCTGGCTAGCCGAGACTTGCGAGAGGTGTATAGCTTCGGTCACATGGAATACGACCGCGATACTCTATCCAAGGAGTATTTCCGCGATTTGAAGGCAGGAAAGAACCCACATATTCCAGAGAATTATTTCAAAAACGATGATGTCCATGCGACACCGGCCTTGCGTTGGAGTTCGGCCGCGGCACTCTTTTTCAGCAATTGGGTCAATTATGCTGTCTATCAGGAGACACCTTTCGACTGGGAGAGCCCTGAAAATGATGTATCGTTTTTTGCTTATCTATAAGAGGTGACATGACTTATTTATCAGCTTTTAAATCGGGCAATCTTGTAATCCCGAGTGCCCTTCTTTTGCATTTTAAGGACATCTTTGATTCCAGCGATGATTTTTTGGTCTGGCAGTTTTTCTATCTGCAAAATACGACTTCTCTGGAAGAGCTGGCGCCTAGTCAGATTGCGGAGCATATTGGTAAGACTCTGTCAGAAGTTAATCGCTCTATGTCCCATCTGACGGAGAAAGGTCTCTTGCAGTATAAGACCATTGAGCTGAATGGAGAGACAGAGGTTATCTTTGATGCTTCGCCGGCTTTGGAAAAGCTGGATGAACTGCTGGCAGCTAAAAGCGGTCAGCAGATTGTGGCAAAGGCGCCTCAAAATGTTTTGAAAGACTTGGTGGAGACCTTCCAGCAGGAGCTGGGCCGTCTCCTGACACCCTTTGAAATTGAGGACTTGACCAAGACTGTCCAAGACGACAAAACCAATCCTGACTTGGTCAAGGCTGCCCTTCGTGAGGCTGTGTTTAATGGCAAGGCCAACTGGAAGTATATTCAGGCTATCTTGCGTAATTGGCGCAAGGAAGGCATCACTACGCTTGCTCAGGTAGAAGTCAAACGGGAAGAACGTGAAGCAGCTAATCCTCAAAATGTGACCGTTTCAGATGATTTCCTCAATGCCATGAATTTGTGGAAGGACTGACTTTATTTGATTTACAGTGGCCTGTTAGATATGACAGGCCCTTGGTTTTATAAAAAAGGAGAAAAGTATGATGTATCAATTGCCAAAAGTCTGGTCTGCTGCGGACAGCAACCAAGGGAAATTTTCAGGTATTAATCAGCCTACTGCTGGCGCGCGCTTTGAGCAGAAGCTTCCTGTCGGTAAAGAGCCTTTTCAGCTTTATTCACTTGGGACTCCTAATGGGGTCAAGGTGACGATTATGCTAGAGGAACTACTTGCAGCAGGTGTGACAGAGGCTGCCTATGACCTCTATAAGATCAGCATCATGGACGGCGACCAATTTGGCTCAGATTTTGTGAAAATCAATCCCAACTCCAAGATTCCGGCCTTGTTGGACCAGTCAGCTGATAAGCCGATTCCTGTCTTCGAGTCAGCCAATATCCTGCTCTATCTGGCAGAGAAGTTTGAAAAGCTGATTCCGTCAGAATTGGCTAGTCGGACTAAGGTGCTCAACTGGCTCTTCTGGCAGACAGGCGCGGCGCCCTTCTTGGGAGGAGGATTTGGTCATTTCTTTAATTATGCACCAGAAAAACTATAATATCCTATCAACCGCTTCACGATGGAAGCCAAACGACAGCTGGATTTATTGGGCAAAGAATTAGCAAAGAAAGCTTATATCGCTGGAGATGACTACAGTATTGCTGATATTGCTATCTGGTCTTGGTATGGGCAGTTGGTGCAGGATAAGCTCTATCCAGGCGCAGCTGAGTTCTTGGATGCCACCTACTACAAACACCTATCTGCTTGGGCGGAGAAGATTGCAGCTCGTTCGGCAGTCCAGCGCGGTTTAGCTGCCGAGTATCAGGAAATTAAATAAATAAGTGTCGGGTGGGAACATCCCATCACCAAGTGGCGAGACAAAATCGGCTTATTAACAGGCTGATTTTTTCTCCGCTGCTTTTTTTATACCCTTAAAAATGATATACTGAATAGAAGAATGTTTAGAAAAGAGTAAGCAATGCAAAAAAAGACTATTTCCCAGCGCTTGGAGCGAGTGGCTGCTTTTGTGCCGGATGGGGCAAAGTTGCTGGATGTTGGGAGCGATCACGCCTATCTGCCTATTTACCTGATTCAGGAAGGACGGATTGAGAAGGCTCTGGCTGGAGAAGTGGTAGAGGGGCCTTTTCAGTCTGCCCAGAAAAATGTGGCAGAGCATGGGCTGACGGAGCAGATTGAGGTTCGTCTTGCCAATGGTCTGGCGGCTTTTGAAGCGGAAGATCAGATTGACACCATCGTTATAGCTGGCATGGGTGGTCGCTTGATTTCAGAGATTTTGGAAAATGGCAGAGCTAAGCTTGGAGCTATTTCCCGCTTGATTTTGCAGCCTAATAACCGAGAGGATGAGCTTCGCAGCTGGCTGGTATCTAGCGGCTTTCGCTTGCTGGCTGAGGATATCTTAGAAGAGGCTGGTAAGTTTTACGAAATCCTAGTGGCAGAAGCCGGCCAGCAAACTTTGACAGAGCAAGAAAAACGCTTCGGGCCTTTCCTGCTAAAAAAGCAATCGTCTGTTTTTCAGTTAAGATGGCAGAAAGAACTGAAGAAACTTGAAGGAGCTCTAGCCCATATCCCAGAAAAGAATCAGCTGGAACGCTCTGCTATGTCCCAAAAAATCGAAAATATCAAGGAGGTGCTCCATGTTAGCAAGTGAAATCATCACCCGATATGAAGCCTATTGCCCGCAAGAACTGTCCATGGAGGGCGACTTTTCAGGTCTGCAAATCGGAACTTTGGACAAAGAAGTTGACAAGGTTCTAGTGGCTCTGGATATTCGCGAGCAGACGGTGGCGGAGGCTATTGAGGCAGGTGCTGGACTGATTATCGTTAAGCATGCGCCTATCTTTCGCCCGCTCAAGGACCTAGTGGCAGATAAGGCTCAAAATCAGATGATTTTAGACCTTATCAAGCATGATATTGCTGTCTATGTCAGCCATACGAATATCGATGTCGTGGAGGACGGGCTTAATGATTGGTTCTGCCAGCTTTTAGAGATTGAGGAGACAAGTTATCTTAGTCAGACGGGGCCAGATTACGGTATTGGCCGCGTGGGGAAGATTGCTCCTCAGACTTTTGGGGATTTTGCGGCTAAGGTCAAGGAAACTTTTGGACTAGATAGTTTGCGTCTGATTACTTATGATGAAACAGATCTCGAACGCATGATTGAGCATGTGGCTATTTGTGGTGGCAGCGGTCAGTCCTTTTATCCGGAAGCTATTGCCAAGGGAGCGCAGGTCTACATTACAGGTGATATTTACTATCATACAGCTCAGGAAATGCTGACAGAGGGGCTTTTGGCGCTGGATCCTGGACACCATATCGAGGTTCTTTTTACGGAAAAATTGAAAGAAAAATTTGAACTTTGGAAGACAGAAGAGGGATGGGAGATTGAGATTCTGGCTAGTCAGGCTTGGACCAATCCTTTCCGGCATATTTGAGAGGGAGCGACATGAAAAAAGTAGCAGTGATTGGAGCTGGGATTGTTGGCTCAACAGCCGCTTACTATCTATCCAAATCCCCAGATGTGGAAGTGACTGTCTTTGATGATGGCAAGGGGCAGGCAACCAAGGCAGCCGCAGGCATTATCAGTCCTTGGTTTTCCAAGCGTCGCAACAAAGCTTGGTACAGGATGGCGCGTCTGGGCGCTGATTTTTATCAGGATTTAATTGCGGATTTGAAAGCTGCTGGTATCCAGACAGACTTTTACCAACAGACAGGAGTTTATCTGCTGAAAAAAGACGAGAGCAAGCTACAGGAACTTTATGATTTGGCTGCTAATCGTCGTGAAGAGTCGCCCTTAATAGGGGACTTGAGTCTTCTCAGCCGTCAGGAAGCTCAGGAGAAATTTCCAGACTTGCAAGGCTTTGAGCGACTTCTCTATGCTTCCGGCGGTGCCCATGTGGAGGGAGCACTCTTGACGGAGACGCTTCTGAAAGCTAGCAAGGCAGAGTTGGTTGAGAAAAAGGCAAGCTTGACAGTAGATGGAGAGCAACTTCTTGTGGACGGACACGACTTTGACTGTGTCATCTTAGCTGTGGGTGCTTGGATAGGAGAAATCTTGCAGCCACTGGGCTATAAGACAGATGTTCGGCCGCAAAAGGGACAGCTACGTGATTTTAAACTGGCTGAGCAGACGGATGGCTACCCAGTTGTTATGCCTGAGGGCGAGCTGGATATCATTCCCTTTCTGGCAGGCAAGGTCAGTGTTGGTGCCAGTCATGAAAATGATCAGGGCTTTGATTTGACAGTTGATAAGACGGTATTGAATCAGTTGCAGCAAGAAGCGGAAACTTATTTGCCGAGGCTGTCTAAAGCAGAGATTCTAGGCGAACGCGTGGGAACACGGGCTTATACCAGCGACTTTGCTCCATTCTTTGGAGCTGTTCCAAACTTGTCGAATGTTTACGCTGCCAGCGGATTAGGCTCTTCTGGTCTGACAACTGGCCCGCTTATCGGACGCCAATTGGCCCAGATGGCTTTAGGAGAAGCAGGGCTGCTGAATCCAGCTGACTATCCAATTGAACGGTATGTGAAGAAGGTTTGATATGACAGAAACTATTTTGAATTGGGTCAATATTTGTGTAAAAAAAGATGAAGAAATCCTACTGCTTAATCGCCAGCATGATAACTTTAAAGGGTGGATACAACCAGGCGGGAAGGTGGAGTTTCCAGAATCTTTTTTCGAAGCTGCAAGGCGCGAATTAAAAGAAGAAACGGGGCTGACTGCTCTAAACTTGGAATTGAAAGGGATTTCAGGCTTCACCAATCCAAGTAAAAAAGAACGGTATGTGTATTACGATTTTCTTTGTACTGCATTTGAAGGGCACGTCAGGGGAAACGATCATGAAGGGGAGCCCAAATGGTGGAAGATTTCTGAACTTGACCAAATAGATATGCAGGACGACATACGTGAACGTTTGCCTCTCTACTGGCGGAAAGGCTCTTTCGAGCGGATTCATTACTGGAATGAGGAAGAACACTGTATCGGGGAAACCAAGATGATTTTGTATGATTGATTTTAGAGAATAAGGAGAAGTTATGGATTGGTTACGATCGCAGCCTGTAGTTATGCAGGCATTCTTGGCGGGGCTTTTTACATGGGGATGTACCATTGTGGGCTCGGCTGTTGTATTTTTCTTTAAACAAGTCAGTCGCAAGCTGCTGGATATTATGATGGGATTTGCGGCAGGCGTCATGATTGCGGCTTCCTTTTGGTCGCTTCTGGCACCGTCGATTGAATATGCGGAAGTTTCTTATGGCAAGCTATCCTGGCTGCCTGCAGCGATTGGTTTTTTAGTGGGAGGTTTTTTCCTACGTTTGATTGATGCGGTGGTGCCTCACTTGCACTTGAGCAAAGACATTTCGGAGGCTGAGAGTGTTCCTGAGCATAGCCGAAAGAAGCTGTCTAAGACGGCTCTGCTCTTTTTAGCCATTACCATTCACAATTTTCCAGAAGGTTTGGCAGTCGGAGTAGCCTTTGGTGCTTTGGCCGCCAATCCTAGTCCGGAAGCCTTTGTCGGTGCGATTGGGCTAGCTTTGGGAATTGGCCTGCAGAACGTCCCAGAAGGAGCGGCTCTGTCCATTCCGATTAGGACGGACGGCAAGTCTCGGCTTAAAGCCTTTTACTGGGGTTCCATGTCTGCGATTGTAGAGCCAATTGGGGCTGTTCTAGGGGCAGTTGCTGTTATGGCCATGACGGCTATTCTGCCCTATGCCCTATCCTTTGCGGCGGGTGCTATGATTTTCGTGGTGGTAGAGGAGCTGATACCGGATTCGCAGACCAATGGCAATACAGATGTAGCGACTTTAGGTCTCATGGTGGGCTTTGTTCTCATGATGGTTTTGGATGTGGCTTTGGGGTGATAGCAACTTGGAATCAAATAGCGGAAGAAAGCGGAATTTCCGCTATTTTTCTTTTATTTAAGGGTAGTGAAAAGGATGACATCCGCTTTCAAAAATGGTAGAATAAGGAGAATACATTAAGAGAGGAAACTCATATGAAAGGCATTATTCTTGCAGGTGGTTCTGGTACTCGTTTGTACCCATTGACCCGCGCTGCGTCAAAACAGCTCATGCCGGTTTATGACAAACCCATGATTTATTATCCACTGTCAACTCTTATGCTGGCTGGTATCAAGGACATCTTGATTATTTCCACTCCGACGGATTTGCCTCGTTTTGAGGATCTGCTGGGTGATGGCTCTGAGTTTGGTATCAAGCTCTCTTATGCAGAGCAGCCAAGTCCGGACGGGCTGGCACAAGCCTTTATCATTGGGGCCGATTTCATTGGAGATGACCGCGTGGCGCTGATTCTTGGGGATAATATTTACCATGGACCTGGTCTAAGTAAAATGCTCCAAAATGCTGCGGCTAAGGAAAAAGGAGCAACTGTTTTTGGCTATCATGTCAAGGATCCAGAACGCTTTGGTGTTGTAGAATTTGATGAGAATATGAATGCTATCTCCATCGAAGAAAAACCAGAACAGCCGCGCTCTAACTATGCAGTGACAGGACTGTACTTCTACGATAACGATGTTGTAGAAATTGCCAAGAACATCAAACCAAGTCCTCGCGGAGAACTGGAAATCACTGATGTTAACAAGGCTTACTTGGATCGTGGCGATTTGTCTGTTGAGCTTATGGGACGTGGTTTTGCCTGGTTGGATACAGGAACTCACGAAAGTCTCTTAGAAGCTGCTCAATATATCGAAACAGTTCAGCGGATGCAGAACGTTCAGGTGGCAAATCTAGAAGAAATTGCCTATCGTATGGGCTATATCACTAAAGAGCAAGTGCATGAATTGGCGCAGCCATTGAAAAAGAATGAGTATGGCCACTATCTCTTGCGCTTGATTGGAGAAGAATAAGAAGATGACGGAACAATTTTTTGATAAGGAATTAGCAGCGCGTGAGGTTCCTGGAATTCCTGGAATGCTGGAGTTTGATATCCCTGTTCGTGGGGACAATCGAGGCTGGTTTAAGGAGAATTTCCAAAAGGAAAAAATGCTGCCGCTAGGCTTTCCTGAAAGCTTCTTTGCAGAAGGAAAACTGCAAAATAATGTCAGCTTTTCTCGTAAAAATGTCCTGCGTGGTCTTCATGCAGAGCCCTGGGACAAGTACATCTCAGTCGCAGATGATGGTAAGGTGTTGGGAACTTGGGTAGACCTGCGTGAAGGTGAGACTTTTGGCAATACCTACCAGACAGTAATTGATGCCAGCAAGGGGATTTTTGTGCCGCGTGGTGTAGCCAACGGCTTCCAAGTCCTTTCTGACAAGGTTTCTTATAGCTATCTGGTGAATGACTACTGGGCTTTGGAACTCAAACCGAAGTATGCCTTTGTCAACTATGCAGACCCAGCTTTAGGCATCCAGTGGGAAAACTTAGAAGCAGCAGAAGTCTCAGAAGCAGACAAGAACCATCCACTACTTAAGGATGTTAAACCTCTAAGAAAAGAAGATTTGTAAGAAGAATTCTTTTCTGATTCATTAATCGATACTGAAATATATAATTAAGCTCAGCTCCTATCCGAGCAAAGCGAGTGGAAGAAATGATTGCCGCTGTGGTGTAAGTCATGTAACAAATTATTTAGTTTGTTACATGACAGGGGATTTTTGAGACATTAGGCTCAAAAATAAGCAATGAAACCGGAGGTTTGCTTGCGTCCCTACCACTTAAGGCAATTATAAAAAAGTTAAGGAATAAAAATGACTGAATACAAAAAAATTATCGTAACAGGCGGAGCTGGTTTTATCGGTTCTAACTTTGTTCACTATGTTTACAATAACTTTCCAGATGTCCATGTGACAGTACTGGACAAGCTGACTTATGCGGGTAATCGCGCCAATATTGAAGAAATTTTAGGCGACCGCGTTGAGTTGGTTGTTGGAGATATTGCTGATGCAGCCTTGGTAGATAAGCTGGCTTCTAGAGCTGATGCTATCGTTCACTATGCGGCAGAAAGCCACAATGATAACTCGCTCAATGATCCGAGTCCATTTATCCACACCAACTTCATCGGAACTTACACACTTTTGGAAGCAGCTCGTAAATATGACATTCGTTTCCACCATGTGTCAACTGACGAAGTCTATGGGGACCTGCCTTTGCGTGAAGACTTACCAGGTCATGGAGAAGGGCCAGGAGAGAAATTTACCGCTGAAACTAAGTACAATCCAAGCTCGCCTTACTCCTCAACTAAAGCAGCTTCAGACTTGATTGTTAAAGCTTGGGTGCGCTCATTTGGTGTCAAAGCGACGATTTCTAACTGTTCAAACAACTATGGTCCTTACCAGCACATCGAGAAGTTTATTCCGCGCCAAATCACCAATATCCTGAGCGGTATCAAGCCAAAACTCTACGGTGAAGGAAAAAACGTTCGTGACTGGATTCATACCAATGATCATTCATCAGGTGTTTGGACGATTTTGACCAAGGGTCAAATCGGTGAAACTTACTTGATTGGTGCTGATGGTGAGAAGAATAATAAGGAAGTTCTGGAGCTGATTCTCAAGGAAATGGGACAGCCAGCTGACGCTTATGACCATGTGACAGATCGTGCGGGTCATGACCTTCGCTATGCTATTGATGCCAGCAAGCTCCGAGATGAGCTAGGATGGAAGCCAGAGTTTACCAACTTTGAAGCAGGTCTCAAAGAGACAATCAAGTGGTACACGGACAACCAAGATTGGTGGAAATCAGAAAAAGAAGCAGTCGAGGCTAACTATGCTAAGACTCAAGAAGTAATTAAGTAAACAAAGCCTCTCTATGATGAGCCTTGTAAAAATAACGTTATGTGATTAAAAGACTGGGATTATCTGTCCCAGCCTTTTCTCACAGGATTGTTAGTTTTTTAATATGTTTGTTACAGAAAATTATGCAAAAATAGTGTAAAATAAGATAAATCCTTTCTGTGTTTTTATCTAAAGGGATTTTCTCAAATTAAAGGAATACAAACATGAAAATGGTAAAAAGAGTAGTGGGAATTGCTTTGGTGCTGTTGCTTGCAGCGGTGCTGTTTCTGGTTCCTGCATCTGTTAATCAAAGTCAACAATTAAAGAATGTTCAAGGCAGTGCTTCCTGGATGAGTATTATTGAGCCAGCTTTGAGCAACGCCAATGTGACGGCTCAGGGAGTTAGCACGGAAGTTTCTCTCAATAGCGTCCAGCTTAATCAGGTGCTCAAGTCTTCTCTGACTGACTCTGAGAATCAGGAGCTGCTGAACAGTGTTTACAGTATTGAAGGCAATAAGCTGCGCATCCAGTATCCAGTCAAACTGCTCTTCATTGGCAGTAAGCTGGACCTAGAGGTGGATGTGACGGTGAGGGATAATGTCTTGCACATCACAATTGATAGTGCCAAGCTAGGCTCTCTTCCTATCCCTAAATCTTGGGTGACAGGCATGCTGAAGCAACAAATGCAGGCCTCTAATTCATCTATCACAACGGAGGGTGATAGTTTCCTTCTAGCTCTGCCGCAGAGTCAATTCAGCATTAACAAAATCAGCTTCCAGAACGGAGCTGCTAAAATCCAGTTCAGCATGGGTTATGGAATCTAAAAAAGAAAACTTCATTTGAGGAAGAAGTCTTCCGAATCAAATGGAGTTTTTATACTATTATTTGAGAAATAGCATTGTGAGGGAGAAAAGATGCCTATTCCTAATATCCAGCAAGAGGAGCTGATTATTATTGATGACAATCTGCGTTTGCGGGCCTATGATGGTCAGTTTGAACTAGCCTTGGACTGGTACCAAGATCCAGATATGATTTATATGATTGATGGCAGAAGAGAGCCCTATTCGCCGGAGCGAGTTCAAAGGATGTATGAATATCTTGCTAGGCAAGGTGAAGTGTATTTTATTGAAGTATTGGAGCAGGAGTGCTGGCTGGCCATTGGGGATGTGACCTTTTGGCAAGATGATTTGCCTATTATCATTGGAAATGCGGACTACCGTAGGAAAGGAGTTGGCAAGAAAGTTCTTTCTGCTTTGATACAGCGCGCACGCAATCTAGACTATCAAAAACTAGCAGTTCAAGAAATTTACGATTTCAATCAGCCCTCTCGCAGTTTGTTTGAGTCGCTTGGTTTCTATCCAACCCTTGCTACAGAGAAAGGCAGATCCTATACACTTGATTTGACCTTGTCCATAGCGCAGATCCAGCCCAGTCAGTTCTACCTTTCACGGGAAAAGCTGGACAGGATTTGTATTGATTTTGACTAACAAGAACTTGAAGCTTTACCTGTCAAGCGTATGGATGGAAAAGTTTTCTTTACTGATGGACATAGCAGAGCCTTTAAGGCTTATCAGGCTGGCCTCTCTCATATTCCCATCTATTATGATAGGGACGAGCTTAACTGGGTCTTTTATCGATACTGTGTCCAGGCTTGTCAAGAAAGAGGCATCTTCTCGATAGCTGATTTACAGAACCGCATCTTGTCCAAGGAAGACTATCAGACTAATTGGCTTGATTGGTGTAAGAGAGAAGCTAGAAAATTTGATAAGAGCTGATATCGCGAAGCTCTTGTGTTATAATAGATAAAGGAAATCAATATATTAAATCAGAGGTGAGATGATGCTTTATGAATTTTGTGCGGAAAATGTAACCTTGTTAGAAAAGGCTATGAAGGCGGGGGCCCAACGGATTGAACTCTGTGATAATCTGGCTGTCGGTGGTACGACGCCCAGCTATGGCGTAATTCGAGCAGCAGTTGACTTAGCCAAGCCTTACGGTGCGACAGTGATGACCATGATTCGGCCTCGGGGCGGTGATTTTGTTTACACTGACCTTGAAATTGGGATTATGTTGGCTGATATCCAAAAAGCCAAGGAAGCCGGCAGTCAGGGAGTGGTCTTTGGTGTCTTGACGGAGAAGAACGAAATAGATGTTTCGAAGATGCAGCGCCTGCTGGAGGCATGCAAGGGACTGGAAGTAGTCTTCCACATGGCTTTTGATGCGATACCGGCTGAATACCAGTTTGGCGAAATGGACTGGCTGATTGAGAACGGTGTCCAGCGAATTTTGACCCACGGAGGACCTGACAGTGAGCCAATTGAGGAGCATTTTGCTTGGCTGGACGAATTAATCGAGCATGCTGCTGATCGGATTGATATTATGCCGGGCGGTGGCATTCATCTAGGCAATCGTCAGCAAATTATAGACAGTCTGGCAGTTGACCAGCTGCATGGAACTAAAATTGTATTTTAAGGAGGGTTAAGCTGCGCTGGCAGCAGATAAGTAGATGTTGGAACTATTTGAAAAATACAAGGCTAATCCAGACAAGCTTCAGACCTACGGTTTTAAGGAGTCTGATGGAGCTTACCATTTTTCGCAGGAGATTATGAAGGGTGACTTTCGCTTGGAAGTAACTATCAGAGATGGGAAGCCAGATTATCAGGTCTTTGACTGTGATACTGATGACGCCTATCTGCAGGTCAAGATGGAGCAGGTGACGGGTGAGTTTGTTGGGCAGGTTCGTGAAGCTTGTCAGGCAGAACTGCTGGCTATCCGTCAGCACTGTTTTGACGAGGTTGGCTTTCTCTATGAGCAGAGTAAGCGACTGCGGGATCATGCGGCTGAGGTTTATCAGGGGCAAATAGAGTACCTCTGGGAGAAGTCTTCCAGAAAGAGCTCGACCAAGGCTGGAGTTTTCCGTCACCAGGATAGTAAAAAATGGTACGGAGCTTTTTTGAACACAGACTGGTCTAAGTTTGAAGCAGAGCGAAGCGGCGCTATTGAGGTGCTAAATGTTAAGAATGATCATGTGGCGGAGCTGATTCAGAAAAAGGGGATTTACCCGGCCTTTCACATGAATAAGAAATATTGGCTCAGTCTGCCCTTGGATGATACCCTGAGTGATCAAGAAATCTTTGATTTACTGGCTGTTAGTTACCAGCTGACCAGTAAAAAATAGAATCGAAGCACAGCGCTCCAATCCGCTGTGTTTCATTTTTCCTCAAAAAACAGTATAATAAAAAGACTAGTAAGAATAGGAGAAATTATGAACCTCATTAGAAAATTAGCCTGGTTTTTTAAGTTGGAAAAGCGGCGCTATATCATCGGTATCTTGGCCTTGTCCTTGGTCAGTGTCTTCAATCTGATACCGCCCAGAGTCATCGGTCAGGTTATTGACCGAATTGCTAGCAAACATCTGACTTCTCAAGAGCTGCTCCTTAATTTGCTGTTGCTAATTGCTTCAGCTTTTATCATGTACGGCCTGCGCTATGTCTGGCGCCTTTATATCTTAGGGACGTCCAATAATCTGGGACGGATTCTGCGCTCTCGATTGTTCGAGCACTTTACTTACATGTCTCCCTCTTTTTATCAGAAATACCGTACAGGGGACTTGATGGCTCATGCAACAAACGATATCAATGCAGTTGTCAGTCTGGCTGGTGGTGGAGTCATGTCAGCTGTGGATGCTTCTATTACAGCCCTGGTGACACTGCTAACTATGTTTTTCGTTTTGGACTGGCGGCTGACTTTGATTGCCATTGTGCCCATGCCCTTCTTGTCATGGGGCACAGGCTTGATTGGTCGAAAAAATCATGAAAGTTTTAAGGCTGCTCAAGAGGCTTTTTCAGATTTGAACAATAAGGTTCAGGAGAGCGTTTCAGGGATTCGAGTGACCAAGTCCTTTGGCTATCAGGAGGCGGAGACTCAGTCTTTTGCCAAGACCAATCAGGAGGTCTACGAAAAAAACGTTTTGGCTGCCAAGTACGATTCTCTTTTTGACCCCTTGGTTTTGCTTTTTATCGGTCTTTCTTATGTTTTGACCTTGATTTTCGGTGGAATTTTTATCTCCCAAGGGCAATTCACCATAGGAGAGTTGGTTACTTTTATCACTTATCTGGATATGTTGGTTTGGCCGCTGCAGGCTACTGGCTATCTTTTTAACATCGGCCAGCGAGGTGCTGTTTCTTATGAGCGGATTGAGAAGTTGCTGGCTCAGGAGTCAGATGTCAAGGAAGCTGAACAACCCCTTTCTCATGCGGAAAATGGTCGATTGGATTATGACATTCAGAAGTTTTCTTATGTCGAGGAGACTAGTTTATCGGATATTCATTTTTCCATTGAGCAAGGACAGACATTGGGAATTGTCGGTCAGACGGGCTCAGGGAAGACCACTCTTCTGCGCTTGCTGCTGCGGGAGCAGGATATCCAGGAGGGGGCTATCTATCTGAATGGCCATGATATCCGAGAGTACCGCCTCAAAGACTTGCGCCGTCTCATCGGCTACGTACCACAAGAACAGATGCTCTTTGCTCTGTCCATTCGGGACAATATCCGCTTTACTAATCCCCAGCTGACAGATAGTCAAGTTTTAGCTGCCGCTCAACTCTGTGGTGTATATGAGGATATTCAGGCTATGCCAGAGGGGCTGGATACGGTTGTCAGTGAGCGGGGCTTGTCCTTATCTGGCGGTCAGAAGCAGCGCTTGGCGATGAGTCGGGCTATTATTACCAATCCTGAAATTCTGATTTTAGATGATTCCCTGTCGGCTGTTGATGCCAAGACGGAGAATCTGATTCTAGAAAATCTAAAGTCAGAGCGTGCTGGCAAGACTACCATCATCACAGCTCATCGGCTGTCAGCCTTGGTGCATGCAGACCTGATTTTAGTTATGGAAGAGGGGCGGATCAAGGAGCGGGGCACTCACCAAGAGCTATTGGAGCAAGAGGGCTGGTATGCCCAGACTTATCACAATCAGCAGCTGGCAGAAAGCTTGAAGGAGGAAGATTAATATGAAAAAGAAAGCAACTTTTCATCGCCTCCTAGGCTATATGTGGCGCTACAGGATAGTGAGCAGCATGGCCTTGGCCTTCATCCTGCTGACGACTATGGTCACAACGGCATTGCCACTCTTGGCCCGCTATTTTATTGATCAGTTTATCGGCCGCAATCAAGCCTGGGCTGGCCTGCCTTTGATGGCTCTTTACTATGGCCTTTTCCTCTTGCGTGTACTTTTTACCTTCTTGGGAAAGTATTTCTTTGCGCGTGTGGCTCAAAGTGTGGTTCGGGACTTGCGACAGGAAAGCTTTGCCAATATCCAGCGTCTGCAAATGGCTTATTTTGATAGGACGCCAGCTGGTGCTATCGTTTCCCGCCTGACTAATGATACTCAGGCAGTCGCAGATATGTTCAGTGAGATTTTTTCTAATTTTTTGAGCTCCTTGCTGATTTTAGTTGTTACTTTGAGCGCCATGTTTGCCCTCAACTGGCAATTGACCCTGATGATTGCTCTCTTTTTACCTCTGATGGCAGCTTCTATCTTGCTTTATCAGCATCTATCCAATCGTCAGCTGAAGCAGGTCCGGGATAAGCTCAGCGATTTGAATGTCAAGCTATCTGAAAGTATTGAAGGAATGCGGATTATTCAGGCTTTTGGGCAAGAGAAGCGCTTGCTGCGGGAATTTGAAGAAATCAACGGTCAGCATTTAGGCTTTACCAATCGCTATCTCAATATCAACAGTCTCTTTCTGAGACCGGCCATGTCTCTGCTGAAAATCTTGGCTTATGGAGTGATTCTGACTTACTTTGGCTTGACTTGGCAAGTGGTGGGAATTACGGCAGGTATTATGTATGCCTTTATCCAGTATGTTAATCAGCTTTTTAATCCTTTGATTGACGTTATGCAGAATTACTCTGTTTTACAGACATCTATGGTTGCTGCGGAGCGGGTTTTTGAAATTATAGACCGCACTGACTACGAGCCTGAGCAGGCTAACCAAGACTTGCAAATCCAAGATGGCAGCATCGCATTCAAGCACGTTTCCTTTTCTTATGATGGAAAGCGTGATGTTTTGCGGGATATCTCCTTTTCTGTCAAAAAAGGCCAGACGATTGCCTTTGTGGGTTCGACTGGCTCTGGCAAGTCCTCTATTATCAATCTTTTCCTGCGTTTTTATGAGTTTGAGCGGGGGCAGATTTTGATTGATGGCCGTGACATTAAAGACTTTAGTCAGGAGGAGCTGCGGCGAAAGATTGGTCTTGTTTTACAGGATCCCTTCCTTTATCACGGTACCGTTGCTTCCAATATTCAGCTTTACCAAGAGCAGCTGACACGAGAAGAAATTATAGAAGCGGCTAAGTTTGTAGATGCTCATGGCTTTATCAGTCAGCTCCCTCAAGGCTATGATGCCCCTGTGACTGAGCGGGGAGCGACTTTTTCCAGCGGTCAACGGCAGCTTTTAGCCTTTGCCAGAACCATCGCTACTAAGCCTAAAATCTTGATTTTGGATGAGGCGACAGCCAATATTGATTCGGAGACAGAGGAGTTGATTCAAGCCTCACTGAGAAAAATGCGGCGGGGGCGGACAACCATTGCCATTGCCCACCGTCTGTCTACCATTCAGGATGCTGACTGCATCTATGTCTTAGACAAGGGCCGCATTATCGAATCTGGCAGCCACGAAGAATTGTTAGCACAGGATGGAACCTATAAGAAAATGTACCAACTGCAGGCTGGGATGATGGAGTCTTGAAAAGCCTGATTATAAGTGAAAGGTGTAGAATTCATTTGGAATTCTACACCTATTTTAAATAGTCTTTTAGTTTCTCTACATTTTCTTCTAAGTTATCATAAGGCAGCTTAGCATACTGGTAAGGACAGCTAGCAAGGTAACTCTGTTCAAAGAAGTCAAGCGGCAGGCTACTGTGTTTGAGAGCACTGACGGAAGAAAGTGACCTCAAGTCTAACAGAATGCCATCCTTGGTCAGATAGCTGGATAGTGGAAGCTGAGCTTGTTCTAGCAGTGTCTGCGCCTTTCTTGCTTCCTCTTCTTGAAGCTGCAGCAGCGCCAGCCTATTTTTTTCAAACATTAGACTGTCGATATAGAGCGATAGAGCCTTCTGCATGATGAGGTTGCTGTCATAGTCCACGGCGCTTTTGTAAGCGATAAAGGTCTTTTGAATCTGGGGCGGAAGGAGCAGGGCAGTAATCCTCAGGGCAGGGAAAAGGCTGGTAGAAAAGGACTTGATGTAGATGACCCGCTGGCTATTGTCTAGATAATGAAAGGTTAGCTCCCGCCGGCTATCAAAGTCTGATAGGTAGTCATCTTCTACGATATAGACATCATAGAGCTGTGCCAGTCGAAGAATCTCTTCCTTGTCCTGCCGACTGTAGGAGTGGCCCAAGGGATAGTGAAAACGCGGAATGGTGTAGAAGAACTTGATCTTTCCGCTTTGAAAAATCCTCTCAAGTTCTTGCAGATTAATACCTTGTGGAGTTCTTTCAATGGTTTCATAAGGAAGTTTTTGCGCTAGCAGAAGATCATTAATCCGATGGTAGGTCGGCTGCTCCACCAGAATATGCTCTTTTTGATTTGGGAAGTCAATCTGTGAAAGGATATAGAGGGCCTGCTGGGTGCCGGAAGTCAGTACCAGCTGATCTCTAGAAGCATAGACAGCAGAGTCCAGCATCAGTTTTTGCACAGAGCGACGCAGATCCTCCAGCCCTTCCTGCTGAGGGTAGTAGTTGAAGAGATAATTTTCCCGGCCGATCAGAGTTTCATTTACACAGAGGCGGAAATCCTCGTAGGCTTGGTGGCGGTCATCCCTCACAGGCAGCTCCAAATCCTGCTTTTCTTCCTGAGCATTCTCCAGCACATAGTAGCCACTTTTGGGAACGGCATAGATGTACTTCTGATACTTGAGCTCAATCAGAGCCTTCTGCGCAGTATCCTTGCTGCAGTAATAACGCTCTGCAAGCTTGCGGACAGAAGGGATTTTCTGACCAGTTGCCAGTTTTCCCTCTTTAATATCCTTAGTAATCTTATCAACGATGCGTTGGTATTTTGCTTTAACCATAAAACTGTCCCCATACAGATTTGATTTTTTCATATTGTAACTCATTTTTAGATATTTTACAATAGAGAGCAAGTAGGAGGAGTCATGAAAACAAAAACAGTTATTCTAGCCACAGATATTTCTGGCTTAGGTAAGGTTGCTGCAACAGCTGCCCTGCCGCTCTTTGCAATTTGCCAGCTAGAGGTTGCCCTCTTGCCAACCATGATTTTATCGTCCCATACAGGCGGTTTTTCCGACATCTATATAGATGATTACACGCATGGGATGCTTGCTATTTTGAAACAATGGCAGAGCCTGGAGTTCGACTTTTCAGCTCTGGTAACAGGATATTTGAAGTCTGACATACAGGTGGAAAATTTGCTGCGCTTTAAAGAAGAAAAAAGCTTGCCCCTTATCGTGGATCCTATCATGGGAGACAAGGGGACTTTTTATCAGGGATTCTCAGATGCCCATCTAGAGCATATGCGTCGCCTCTGCCAACATGCCGATTTGGTTCTGCCCAATTTGACGGAAGCCTGTTTGTTGTTGGAGGAACCCTATGAAGAGAGTTTATCAGAAGATAGATGGGAGGACTTTAGCAAGCGTTTGGCTGAGTTAGGACCGAGCAAGGTCTTGTTGACTGGCTTGCCCATGAAAGAGAATCAGATTGGTGTGGCCTATTTTGATGTAGTAACAGAAGAGTTTAACCTCTTTTCTAGTCCAGCTCTGCCCCAGCAATTTTTTGGAACGGGTGATATATTGACGACACTTGTAGTTGCGGCTTTTGTTCAGGGGATTGACATCAAACAAGCCCTGCCGGTGATTTTGAAATTTATTGAAAAGAGCTTGGCCTTTAGCTTTAAAGAGCAAATAGATCCAAAGAAGGGCGTTGTTTACCAGCCCTATCTAGGAGAGCTTTTCGCTGATTTTCAAGCCTTAATGGAGGAAAAATATGAAGAAACAAACACTTGATTTGCAAACCTTAACCATGATTAGTTTATTTGCTGCTTTGATTTTTTTGAGCATTCAGTTTTTTAAAATTCCTGTGGGAGCTCAGTTTATTCACTTTGGGAATGCGCTGGTGGTAGTGGGTTGTCTGATTTTTGGCAGTAAACTCGGTTTTTTAGCGGCTGCTATTGGATTGGGAATATTTGACTTGCTAAATGGTTATGCAACGGAAATCCCAGTTATCTTGCTAGAAGCTCTTGCGGTGGCCGCGGTGATTCATTTTCTGTATGAAGGACTTTTTCAGAGAAAGGATCAACTAAGAAATATTCTTGTGACAGCAGTAGCAGCAGCTTTGGTGAAAATTGTGCTCAATATTTTCAAGTACACTCTGACAGGAACACTGTTTGGCGGGAGTAGTTTACCAGCAGCCTTTTTACTGGCAGTAACTGAGATTACTGGTACATTTGGCTCCAGTCTAGCCACAGTCATTGCCGTCCCAATCTTATATCCAATCTTTCAGCAAGTCAGAAAAGCGCACAAGCA
Organism: Streptococcus sp. 27098_8_134; assembly: GCF_041431675.1. Classification (NCBI taxonomy): domain Bacteria; kingdom Bacillati; phylum Bacillota; class Bacilli; order Lactobacillales; family Streptococcaceae; genus Streptococcus; species Streptococcus sp. 27098_8_134. The sequence goes on from NZ_JAPVYD010000002.1 coordinate 425,416, forward strand.
AAGAAGGCCATTGAAAAGCAAGGATGAATCAATAATCAGCATAAACAAAGAAACCGTCTGAGAATTCTCAGACGGTTTTTGTGTTTTTCTCTTACATAAAGTAAACGATAGCAAGGTATTGAAGGGCAGAGGCCGCTAGGATGAAAAGGTGCCAAATCATATGGAAGTAGGGCTTCTTTTGAGCATAGAAGCCAGCTCCTACAGTATAGCATAGTCCACCAGCCAGCATGAGTCCCCAGAAGACTGGTCCAGTCTGACCAATAATCTGCGGAATGATAAAGACCACCAGCCAGCCCATAATCAGATAGAGAGCTAAGCTGAATTTTTCATTGACCTTCTTAGCGAAAATCTTATAAAGAATGCCAAAGATGGTCGTGCCCCACTGGATAGCAATGATGAGATAGCCAAACCAGTTATTCATCAGCGACAGGACGACTGGCGTGTAGCTGCCAGCAATGGCGATGTAAATCATGGAGTGGTCAATAATGCGCAAGATATACTTGTGGGTCGAGCCATAGGACATTGAATGGTAGACTGTTGAAGAGAGGAACATGAGAAAGAGGCTGATGACAAAGATAGAAGTTCCGACAGCAGCCACCAATCCGTGCCCCTCATAGCTATAAATTGCTGAGATAGGCAGCAGAATCAGCATCAGGACGGCTCCTACCGCATGGGTAACAGCATTGGCAATTTCCTCTCCGAAGGATAGTTTTTTACTGAGTTTAAGCGCGTAGTTCAAGGTTTTCTTCCTCCTCACTTGGTACTTGGATTAGGGATAAGGTCTTTTGATAGAGTTTGACTGTCTGGCAGGCAGTGGAAATGATGGGTGCCACCTCCAGCTTGCTGCCGTTCATATAGTCTACAAAGTCGTCATAGAGTTCTCGCGAATCTGCTTCTTTATGCAGCATATTTAAAGTAGCTGAAATTTCCTGGATAGAAAAGACCGTTTTTAAGGTCGTAATGGCAATCAAGCGAGCTACTTGGCGACGTTGATATTTTTTCTTGACCGGCTTGGCAATATAGCCATGCTTGACGTAGTTGTTAATCATAGAAGCGGTCAGTCCCTTGTCAGCAGCTGAAATAGAAGAGCCACAGACATTGTTTACATAGAGCAGGACTTGGTCCAAATATAGGTCCAGTTCTGGTAATTCGTCCCACTTGGGAAAAACTTGTTGAGCGTTCAAATCTTTATCACTTTCTTATCTAGTCTTTATAACTAGATGATAACATCTCTGTAAATCAAAGTCAAGCAAAAAATAGAATGTCCCATTGAAATTTGATATAATTTTAAAAAGAAGAAAGGGAGGTTTCAGATGAAAAAACAAACAATCTTTGATATGGCAGCCTTCCTAGGCAGTCTAATTTTTTGGTCTTGGCTCTATATGCGCTTTTTTTATGCCTATGTAGCCGTCGTCTTTTACAAGAATCAGCCAGAGTGGAACCTGCTGATACCAGCTTCTATCATCCTAACATTGACAGCCATTAGCTCGCTTTTTATACGCGGCCTCTACAGTCGCCACATTCCTCGTTGGCTGGTGCTAGCCAGTTACACCCTCTATTTTCTCATTCTATTCTATGCCCTCTTTTTGAAAAATATCGGTAGGCAGGGCTTCAGTCTGGACCTTCAGTCTTTTGCCTATAATTGGATTTATGGAGATAAGCTAGTACCCACCATGAATATCATTATGTTCATTCCGCTGGGCTTTCTCTGCAAGCTGTCATGGAAACATGTGGCTTATTTTACCTTGGCTATCAGTCTGGTTGAGGGGAGCCAGTATCTCTTTCACCTTGGCATTTTTGACTTGGGTGATATCTTGACCAATCTGCTAGGCTTCATCATTGGTAGCTATCTACTAGAGACAGCCTTGGGTAAATGGGTTGTCCGCTATATTCACTAAATGAAAGAAGGAAACTATGAAAATTCTTATCCCAACTGCTAAAGAGTTGAATTTAACTGCGCCATCCGCAATCCCGAATCCACTTTCAGCACAAACTCAGGCTGTGTTGGATGAGTTAGCAACCATGTCAGTAGCTGACTTGGCATCATTTTATAAAATCTCCCCAGAAAGAGCAGAGGTAGAGTGGCAAGCCATTCAGGCTTTGCGAGAAGGAACTGCGCAGCATGCTCCAGCACTTTATCTTTTTGATGGCCTCATGTACCGCCATATCAAGAGGCAGGACTATACTAAGGAAGAAAGTCAGTATATCGAGAAGCATCTTGCCATCACATCAGTACTTTACGGTGTCATCCCAGTCCTGGAGCCCATAGCGCCCCATCGCTTGGACTTTATGATGCCACTCAAGCTAGATGGGAAGAGTCTCAAGGCATTTTGGAAAGAAGCTTATAACCAAGCTCTGGCAGAAGAGGAGGTGATTTTCTCCCTCCTGTCCAGCGAGTTTGAAACAGTCTTTTCCAAGGAAATTCGCCAGCGCATGATAGGCTTTAAGTTTCTGGAAGACCGAGGCGGCAAGCTAAAAGTCCATTCGACCATTTCTAAAAAAGCGCGTGGTGAGTTTTTAACAACTCTAATAACTAACCAAGTAACAGAAGTCGAACAGATGAAAAAATTAAGCTTTGCAGGCTTTACTTACCGACCTGACCTGTCTAGTGAACAAGAGTTGGTTTATGTCAAGGAAGTGTGAAAAGGGGAAATTAGTTCTTGTAATATTTTTGTAAAATTTCCGTGATAAAATTGTTATAAAACAAATGAAGTTTCTAAGGAGTTTCAGAACTATGGGAAAAATCAAGTCGGATACTATTTCCGCTCAGAATGCTATCAGTGAATTGGTTGAGGTAGATACAAGTGACAAGCAAAATCAGCAGGTAGAGTTTAGCTATACTACAGAGATTGCTGGGATGGAAGCGGGTCGTCAGGCATGCAATCAAATGCTGCAGGCTGTCAGTGACTTTAGCTCAGCTGTCCTGACTCAGGCTAATAAATTTCCTGATATAGCTTATAAAATTGAAAAGCGTGATGTAGAGCAGGCGCAACGTTGGAGCAACTGATGATAAAAGATAAAAATCAAGAAAAACGTGAGCAATTACATAAGCAAATCATTCAGCTTGAGAATCAAGAAGAAGATCTTTTAGTTCTCAAAAGACGTTATGAAGAGAAGGTAATGGATTTTCGTACAGATATTTGGACGATGAATGCCCAAATAGAAAATTTGATAGATCCCGTATCAGAGACTAGTTCTACCAATCGTAAAATATGGGAAGAAAACCAAGCCTTGCAGCAAACAATAGATAGCTACGTAGAGCAGGAGTTGGACAATGTTTCCAAACAAACAAGGAAAGTTCAGCAAAAATTAGATGAAAATCGAGAAAAATTGACGAAAGAAATGAACTCTTTACCATGGGAGTAAAGTACAGTGCGTCAGAGTCTTCACAGCTGATGGAGGCCATGTCTAGTAATATTCAAGTGGCCAATGAGGTGACAGACCGATTGTCTCAGGGCTGTGACCACCTGATAGCTACCCTAGACTCTGGAGAACTCATGGGAGCAGCCTACACAGCAGGGAAAGGCCTCTTTTCAGAGATCATCATTCCTGCCATTAAGAAACTGCAGGAAGCAGTGGACGACATTCAAACGGAGTTAAATTCATACAGAGCTGCAGATGCTCAGGTAGCTGAGTACGGAAACCTCGACCTGGATCAGCTGAAGAAGACAAAAGAATTGAGAGAGCAGCAACTAGCCTCTGTCAAAAAGGCTATTGAAGCAAAAGAATCATTCTTAGAGCGCATGAAGTCTATTGCTACATTTAATATCGTTTCTCACATGCAGTCTCTGGTGATTCTCTCTAGTGCAGAGTCGCAAATTGAATCACAAATCAAAGAATTGGAAGAGAAGATTGAAAAGCTGGAGTTCTTTGTCGCTCAAGTCTCCCAATATTTCAGCGATAGTCTAGAAGTTCTTCGTCTAGCTATCCAAGGAGCCAGCCAGCTAAGCCAAGTCCTAGTAGATAGTGATGGAAATTACTCAGTTGATGGTGTAGATATGAGCTGGGCTATTAAAATGAAGGGACAGAAGATTGAGACATACATACCAATAACTAAAAAAGAGAAATTTATTCAAACTATTAGACAACAGTATGGATTTAGTCGAACTGAATCAGAGATATTACTAAATTTATATCAAAAGCTAGAAAAGGAATATGGATCCAAGAAAGCAAATATAGAATTCTTTAAAATAGTTGCATCTTACTCTTATGGTGATAAATCTTATGGAGCTTGGCAAGTGGTCGGTGGATTATATAGCCCGAATGGGGTAAACGGTATAAATGTTGGTATTAATTATAGAATGAAATCTGTTTTGAGAAAATATGGCTTAAAAGATGATGAAATTGATACGATTCAGAAAGCTATTCAGAATCAGCATAATTTTACGGGATTGGAAAATATTGAAGAGGGAGATACAAATGATGAGATAAAAGGGAAACTGAATTTAGCTTCTGAGAAAGCATATGGTCAAGTAAATTATAATAAATTAGACGAGAAGCAGAAAGCAAGAGTTAGAGAGTTACTGTCTCAATTTGGAGGAACCATAGACTATTCCCATATGGCTGCAACTATTTCTGCACATTATACAGGTAATCATTTTATTGAAAATGAAGATGATTTAGCGGGATGGCAAGGTGATGTAGCAGGTACTATGGGACTTCCGCCGAGTCTTGGTAACGATGACTATCGTTCAGATTTAGATGCTGTTAATGTTTATCACAAAATTAAGGATGGGGATAGCCTGGTTGATGTTACAAACTCATACTACGATAGCGTTGAGAGAACATCTGGCTATAGAACTTATGAATTTGTTCAAAATATTGGAGAAGGAGATTACACGAAAGGAATGAAGAAATTAGAAGAAACTTATAATTTATACGTTTCTTCTCATTCTAGTGAACAATCATCAACCTTCGAAAATTTCATGGATGCTATCCAACATTTCCAAAAAGATTTAGATAAACCCAATCCCTCTATCGGAGAGTAAAATGTTAAAAAAAATGAAAAACTATTTTAAAAACAAACCTACTCAAGCTTTCTTAATGCTCATTGTGCTTGTTTGGTCTTTATATGAGATTGGTGCGACTAGTTTAGCTAGCAATTCGGCCTTGACCAAGGAATTCATGCATAGTCGGTATGTTATGGTTTGGCCAATGGTAGATAAGAAGGCAACTCTTTATCACTATGCGGAAGAATGGACTAGTGACGTATTAAATGGAATTATGCATCTAGATTATGAAAATATTAGAATAACTAGTTTTCCTAAAAAATGGGAGAGTGAAGCTGAAATATACTATACTCTGTCTGAAGATAAGTATGCTGATAGAGTATATTTTTTCTTAGATGAACCAATATCCAGAGCCTATACCACAAGTTTAGAGAAAAATTATTATTTGATTTCAAAGAATGCAGCTGTTATTAAAGAGGAAACAGGCAAAACGGTTGAACAGTTAGGTCAAGAAGTGGGACATGCAAGGGAGGAGTTTTTGTCTGCTCTTGGTAAGATGAAAATTCTTCGTTTGGTCTATTTGATTCTTCGTATGATAGTATTGTTGCTGTGTATTAAGTGGTCGGGTCAGCAGAGAAAACGGAAAGAAGATGAAATATTGCAGAATGGATAGAGTCCTAATATGATATGGGGTCTATGAGGAGATTCACAAATGACCTTGAAAAAACAATGGAATTGGAATTTAGGTTGTAGTTTATTGCTTGTTGGAATTCTGGCAGGTAGTATTCTATTTTATCTATGGGCACAAAATCTTGGTAAATTTACCCTTCAACCTAACCAGTCTATTAGCCTGAAAGTCAAACCTCGGACACAAGATGTGGAATATTATTCAGAGTTAATTCTAAAGAAAAATGATAAAAATAAAATAGAATTAAATGGTAGAGAGTATTGGTCTGTAAGTGGTAGTGATTTACATTATGATTTAAGTAATCAAAATGTGTTCAAATGGGTCAGAGATGAGTCGGGAGAGTTGACTGAATCTTATGTAGAAAATAGTGATTTAGCTGATATTTATATAGAAAAATCAAATTTAATTATTCAGTATCAAGGAGAAAAAATTTTTGATGTGACAAACAACAAACCTTACTCCATCACCATCACCAATGTAGACAATAAACCAGTTAAATTTGAGGCTCAAGTGGTAGATAGGTAAAGTTTAGGAAGAATTTGATTTCTCTCAGTCCTAGTTTTTTATTAATATGATGGTATTGAAAAATGAAGAAAACGAAATCTATGGTTATCATAGGCGGCTTTCAAGGTCGAAACATCTTTTATGATGTGAAAAGAAAAAAAGTATATTCTAATAAAGTAAATGAGAGAGTCTTTCCTAATCTCAGATGGTTAGTAATATCCTTTGGAATTCTAGGAAATGCCTTTCTCGTTCAAGTAAACAATATAAAAATTGAATCCCCTATTTTAAGAGTAATTGTTTTGAGTGCGTGTCTTATTCTTATATCTTTGGTTTGTCACTTTGGATTTAAAGATGAGTATTTAGGGCAAAACGTTGAGGCGTTTAATCCCAAATTATATGAACATGTTGGTTGGTTGAATTTTTTAGAAGAAGAGAGAAACCGATTATATATTCTTCTTATTACATTTGTAGTGAGTTCTTTCTTAACTGTTTTTCAAATGAGAGAATATTTGAACGCTCCTACTATGACAAACTTAATAGAAGTTATTGCCTTTTATTTTATATTTTATATGGCAATAGCCAAAAGCAATTTTATGAAAAGAATGACGGCAGTAAAGCAATTGATGAAAAATAAATAAAGAGTTTTAGCTTATAATCTATGGATCAAGGTAATGTATGAACAATTATTGAATGGAAGTGCTATGATTATGAACCGTCTCTACTTGGAGTAAATCAATGAATAAGAATGTATTTTGGTTGGGTAATTTCAGAGATAAAAATATTTTTTATGATAGAAAAACTGGACAACTATACTCTATAGATAAGAAAGAAGAGAAAGCTCCTAATCTCACTTGGGCTATTCTTCCTGCTTCCTTTCTTTTACGAAACATTTATTCAGAAGCAACAGCACCTCAGGTTGCCAGTGTGCCTATCAGAATATTTATTTTGTGTTCGACTATTCTCTGCGTTTTAGTTTTGATAATATTTGTTCTAAGAAATATTAGAAAAGGAACTATGAAAAATTTTAATCAGAAACTTTATTTTGACTGGTCTAATTTTCTTTATAACCAACAAATGCAAAGTAAAGGAATATTGTTTTTTGGGACTATACTATTTTTTACGTCAATTAAATTTATTATTGATTATTATTTTTCAGGAAGCTTCCTTTCTTTTATGGGTATAATTGGTTTTCTCCCGGCATCTGGGCTCATGTTAATAGGAAATAGACCGTTAGAGAAATTGATTATCCTTAAAAGACTGGAAAAGCAATTAAAATGAAGAAAAAAGAATATTTAACCGAACTCTTAGCTTTTCAGGGTAGAAACTATTATTTTGACCCAAAAACTAATAAAATCTATGTCAATGTAGATAGACCAACATTCCATCTGGATCTCACGAATTATGTTCCTGCAGCTAGCATTCTGCTGCTTCATGGATTTACTTCTATTTCGAATAGCCAGTTTTCCTTCCTGTGGAAGTTGATTTCTCTAGTATTGGGTTATATTATTCTTGGGTATTTAGTAGAATTACTTGTGAGAACAAAGAAAGAACTGTCATTTAAAGAGTTTCGCTTTGAAACGCTTCCCATTAAGGACGAATTTTTATATATTTTTAGTCGAAATGTATATGCGAAGCTTGTATTCGGTTTGTTTTTTACCTTTTTTGCAATTTATCATGCAACTGAGTATCTAAGCAGAGGTGTCTATGTCTCTTATTTGTTAAGTGATATTGGCTTCTTGATTGTTTATTTTTGTCTCATAAGATCCCATTTATTCAAACAGATAAAAGTTCTAAAAAGATTAAAAAAGAAGAATACTTAGAATTCGAGAAGATTTTTAAAGGAGGTTTCTAATGTCCAAGTTACTACCGATAGGGAGTGTTGTCCAACTTAAAAATGGACAAGTAAAAATTATGATTATTAACCGTTATCCTCTATATAATAATAAGGGTGAAATTGGTTATTTAGACTATTCCGGTTGTGTATATCCTTTTGGTATGACGGATAATCAAGCTTGCTTTTTTAACCAAGAAGATATTGAAAAAGTTTGGTTTGAGGGGTATATAGATGAATCAGAAGAGAAAATGCTAGCAAAAATAGAAGATAAATTATCTCAAATTCCTTATCCTAAATATTCTTTAGCTGATTTATAATACCTGTTCCTGTCAGTAAAGTATTCTAAAAACCCCTCGCAATTATTTGCGGGGGGTTAGTGTCTTATAAGTTTTCTTTTCTTTTTATAATCTTCTCTTTTTAGTTAAGGGCTGCTAAAAGAGCATCAGCCTGTGCTGAGAGTTCAGCAAGTTTGTCTTCTGCGACAGTCAGTTGACCAGTTCCCCATGCTTCTGGGTTGATACCAACACCTGTGAATGGTTCTACCACATTCATACGGATGAAAGGCAGTAGGCTGCGATAGTGCTTGAATACTTCGTCTGGCGATGTGCCGTTAGCTACAGATGAAACAGTAACAACCTTAGCATTCAGAGCAGATGGGCCAGTTGGATCTGACAGATCCAAAGCGCGTGAAGCCCAGTCCAAGAGGTTTTTCACTACTCCTGGAATAGCCCAGTTGTAGACAGGTGAGAAAATCCAGATGGCATCAGCGGCCAAAATTTCTTCACGAACCTTAGCAACAGCAGCTGGAGCAGGACTTTCGATGTCTTGGTTGAAGAATGGTACATCTTTGTAATCAAGATATGAAACCTCTGCCTTACCAGCCAAAGCTTTTTCAGCTTGCTCAGCCAATTGGTGGTTGAAAGAACCTTGACGAAGCGAGCCGACGATGAATAATACTTTAGACATTGCATTGTCTCCTTTTTTATAAAATAAAGAGAAATTTCTCTTGTTACAATATATGTTACAACATTAATTACTAGTTAGCAATTATTTAGCTCAATTTTTTGAAATTTTTTAAAATACGAATCAAATCCTGCTTATCTTCCTCTTCAAAAATAGAAAGAGTTTGCTGGATATTTTTGATATGGTCAGGTAGGGCGGCTTCAATTTTAGCTTTACCTTGTTTCGTCAGACCAATCAAAAAAGCCCGGCGGTCATTTGGGTCGCAGGTGCGGACAATCCAGCCGTCGCGTTCCATATTTTTGATGACGACAGTCATGTTGCCAGAAGTAGCCAATATGCGGTCAATCAGATCCTGAATACGCAGTTCCCCTTTGCTGTACAAGGTTTCTAAGACGGAAAACTGAGTAGGAGTCAAATCATGCTTTTTAAAAATCTGGGCTTCAATGGCACGGATGGTTCTTGCTGCCTTGTGAAAGACAATCATGGTTTTCAAATCAAGCAGAGTTTCTTTGCTTAAATCGTCTGTAATCTTCATAACAATATTTTACCAATAAATAGTATCATATGCAAGGATATTGCTTTAGAATTTTGAGAATATTCTCATCAAAAAAAGATAGAAAAATAGGAGTATTTGTAGTATAATGACGGAGTGAAATATAAAAATAGAAATAAAGCCAGTTTTCCAATTTGGCAGTACCTTATCGGTATTTTTATCGTTCTCAGCGTTCTTGTCTTTTCATTTTTTGCAGTTTTGCAAGTATCTATGCAGCCGAGACAGTCGGCTAAGGAAGCAAGCAGACGCTTGGCCAAGGAATACGCAGATCTTGAAAAAGTTGATTCTTTTGCCATCTACAATGGGCAGGAATCTTACTACAGTCTGCTTGGTAAGACTAGTAAAGGTGTCGAAAAAGCTGTTTTGATTGCTAAAGATTCCAATGAGATTCGGGTCTATCGACTGGACGAAGGCGTCAGTCAGACAGAGGCGGAGAGCATTGCCAAGGAAAATGGAGCAGGAACTATTGATAAGGTGACCATGGGCTATTTTAAAGATCAGCTCATCTGGGAAGTCAAGTCGGGAGGCACCTACTACCTGATTGGTTTTGAAAGCAGACAGTTGGTCAGCAAGGAGGGACTATGAAATTATCAAATCGTGTCTTAAAGATGGAAGAAAGCGTGACTCTGGCAACAGCAGCGCGTGCTAAGGCTTTGAAAGCACAGGGGCGGGATATTCTGTCTCTGACTCTGGGAGAGCCTGATTTTCCGACGCCTAAGAATATCCGAGATGCGGCTGTGGCTGCCATTGAGGATGGGCGTGCTAGCTTTTATACGGTGACTAGCGGTTTGCCAGAGCTAAAAGAAGCAGTGGTAGAGTATTTTGCCAACTATTACGGCTACACAATCCAGCCGAATCAAGTGACGGTGGCAACCGGAGCTAAGTTCTCCCTCTATACCTTCTTTATGAGTGTGCTCGACCCAGGGGATGAAGCTATCATTCCGACGCCTTATTGGGTTAGTTACGGTGACCAGATTAAGATGGCCGAGGGGACTCCTGTTTTTGTCCAAGCTACTGAAGAAAATAATTTCAAGGTAACGGTGGAACAGTTAGAAGCTGCTCGTACTGACAAGACTAAGGTCTTGGTTTTGAACTCGCCGTCCAATCCGACGGGTATGATTTATACAGCGGATGAGCTGTGGGCGATTGGGAACTGGGCTGTGGAGCATGATATTCTGATTTTGGCAGATGACATCTATGGACGTCTGGTTTATAACGGTAATAAATTTACGCCAATTTCCAGTCTGTCTGAGGAGATTCGCAAGCAGACGGTGGTCATCAATGGTGTCTCTAAGAGCTACTCCATGACAGGCTGGCGGATTGGCTATGCAGTTGGTGAGCCAGAGATTATAGCAGCTATGAGTAAGATTGCAGGTCAGACGACTTCTAACCCAACAGCAGCGGCTCAATATGCAGCTATCGAAGCGCTGACTGGCAGCCAGGAAACGGTCGAGACGATGCGTCAGGCCTTTGAAGAACGTCTCAATACCATCTATCCTCTCTTGGCTCAAGTGCCAGGTTTTGAAGTGGTCAAGCCACAAGGGGCCTTCTATCTCTTTCCAAATGTCAAGAAAGCCATGGAAATGAAAGGTTATACAGATGTGACCGAATTTACGACAGCAATTTTAGAAGAAGTTGGTGTAGCTCTGGTGACCGGAGCAGGCTTCGGTGCTCCAGAAAATGTCCGTCTTAGCTATGCGACAGATTTGGAAACACTCAAAGAAGCCGTTCAGCGCCTGCAGCAATTTATGGAGAGTAAATAGAGCTCTCAATCTTACACTACTTTCGAAGATTTATGAACAATAGATAAGGACGGACTCAGAGTTCGTCCTTTTCAATTCCCCTCAACTGCACTGGCAAATAATTTGACAAAATGGTAAAATAATATAGAATTCATAAAATCGCTTTCATATTTTCTGGTCGAATTGAGAAGATTTTGTTCAGAAAATAAAAGCTGGGAGCAGTTAGAATTTAGTTGCTATGCTTTCTAAATAAGTGTGAAAGGAGAAGGATATGAAACGACATTTATTTTTCTTATTCATGGCAGTCAGTTTGGTTTTATTGGCTGCTTGTTCTGTTGTTGATTCAGAGCAAGGGTGGACCACAATTTCCCAGTCTAAGACGGATGAACCAAGCTACAGCTTACAAGCAAAAGATAATCACTATCGTATCCACTATTATGAGAATTCTTCGGCCCGTAAGGATTGGTACTTGAATAATTACCAGCCAGCTTTAAATTTAAAGATGCGAACTTTGAATAGTGAGCAATTAAAAAATACTGAAGGGGGATCTGTAAAGCAGGAACTTTCTGGGACGGGCTATGCGGATTTTACGATGGTTTATGAGACTCGCTATAATCCTCAGATTGAGCGAACCTATTTTAAAGTACATATTGAAGTTAATGATAAGGGAGATGTAGACACTAAGAAAAGCAGCATGACTTACTGGAAGACGGAAGAAGAGGTAAAGGATAATCCGCCTGTTGATTAAAAAGCAGCTATCAATGGCAGATTAACTAAGTATAAGTCACTTTCTGATAGGAAACACCAGACGACTTAAAAATTTGAGGAGTATTTAGTTGAAGACGAGGGTGTTTCGGTGTATAATAAAAGAAGTCCATTTGGTCTAGCCCTGCATTCTATTGACTTGCAGTGTGTTCCTCATGGTCTTTTTACTTAAGTAATAATAGGGATGAAGATTATTTTGTACAAAAGGAGATAAAATGGGTTTTATCAGAAAGGAAATAGGGGAAAGAGAGAAGAAGCTTCTCGAGGATTTTTCTATTGAAGAAAAAGAACTGGCTTTGCCATTTTTACTAGAGGATGAGAAGAGAGGAATTTTTCTCTGTGTCAAGCAATTTCGTATCGGGGAAGGGAAATATCAGGTCTTAGCCATGATTCTCGGTGGCCACTTGCTTGAATTTCGCCTAGAAGAAGAGCGGGCCGATAGATATCCAGTTCGCAATGAGGAAGATCAAAGTGTAAAAGGTCTATCAACAGAAACAATCTCCCAGCTTGTGATTCCCAAGGTTTTAAAAGGACGAGAGGACAAGATCATAACAGTGATTCAACATGCCCTGTCGCAGATTAACCCTTATTATGATACAAAGATAAGGGAAGTAAACCACGTGGAGTACAGATAAAGAGGAGATAGGATATGGGATTATTAGAAAAGTGTCTGGATTTTTTCCCGACTAGGCGGGCTGTCAGTGACATAGAAGAAGAGATGACTTGGGAGGAAGAATATACTCCTAAAAGAGTTCATCTCAAAGAAGTCAGTAGTAGCACTCAGAAGGAGACTGAGGGAGCAGTATCTCTTCCCCAAGAAGGAAGTTGGAAGTTCGTGCACGAGATGATTTCTGAAGAAGGGATTGAGATTTTAAAGAAGGCTGGGATTGATGACGAGCTAGTTTTTGAGACGGGCGACTGGGTCGCCGATCATGATTGGGGGATTTACCTGGTCCTTTATCGCTTTGGTGGCAGAACCAACTGGAAGAAGACTTATAAGCTAATCTTGCAAGGACAGGTGATTGAATTTAAGACCAAGACCATTTTTCATCAGCAGGATTTTTCTTATGAAGATGGGGAATTCATCAAGGGAGTGATTGTTAAAAATGTCTCCAATATGCTTCTGCCCTTAGCTTTCGAAGGTCAACAGCAGCGGGTGCTCCATATCATTCAAGCAGCTCTGTCAGCAGCTAGCCCAAGCTATGATACGGTCATTTACAGGGCGAACTTTGATTTGGTTTAGGAGTGGAAGATGATATATATTACAAGAGAAGATGTTTTGACTTGGCTGGACAAACATGAGCCAGTGGTCAATCGTCAGAAGGATATTGCGGCTTTTCATAAAGAACTGTCGTTTCGCCTGCAAAGAATGGACTTTCGACCGTCTACCAGTTCCAAAAATCCTCAGAGAGATGTTTGTGAAGACCCTGACCAAGAGCTCACTGTAGCCTTTACTCAGGACGGGGAGGGGAATTATGCGACGATTGACCAGAGTCCAGGAGGTCAGATTCTCAGTGATCAGCGCTTTAAGATGGCTTTGAAAAAAGTCTTGAACTATGATGATGACATGGTTGATCGACTGCTATATGGAACAAAAAATTAGTCCTCTTATTAAGAGAGAGTTATCCACCAGCCTTTAAGAGGCTGGTTTTTTAATTTTTCTGAGATTTAGACTCTTCAAGGATAGCTATTGCAATCGCTTTATGGTAAAATATAGAACAGATGTCCAAAAGATTTGTCTTGAAATAAAGTGACATTTAGCAACCAATCTAGGAGGCAGATATGATTGATCATTTTGAGATAAAGGTCAGGAATCTACAAATTTCAAAAGACTTTTATACAAGTTTTCTTTCTCCTCTAGGCTACAAATTGGCTTTTAGAAGTAGTTCTCTACTCAGTTTTGTTGCTCCCAACAGCCCACATCCTGGTGGAGATTTTTGGTTGGGAGAGGGAGAGCAGTCTCCGATTCACTTTGCTTTTTTGGCAGAAAACCATGAGCAGGTTCAAGCTTGTTATGAGGCTGGTTTAAAGGCAGGGGGAAAAGACAACGGTGCGCCAAATTATCGGGGGAACCTTTCGTCATATTATGCAGCCTTTGTCTTGGATCCAGATGGTAATAATGTCGAGGCAGTCTGTCATAAAGAATAAAAAATAGAAAAGAGAAAAAACGTGTCAAAGAAAATCGTAACAATTATTGATGTGAAAAATTATGTTGGTCAAGAAGTGACCATCGGTGCTTGGGTTGCCAATAAGTCAGGTAAGGGTAAGATTGCTTTCTTGCAGCTGCGTGACGGAACAGCCTTCTTCCAAGGGGTGGCCTTCAAGCCTAACTTCATCGAGAAATTTGGCGAAGAAGAAGGATTGGCGAAGTTTGATACGATTAAAAAGCTTAGCCAAGAAACTTCTGTCTATGTGACAGGGATTGTCAAGGAAGACGAGCGCTCAAAATTTGGCTATGAGCTGGACATCACCGATATCGAAATCATCGGTGAGTCAAATGACTATCCAATCACGCCGAAAGAACATGGAACGGACTTCCTCATGGACAACCGTCATTTGTGGCTGCGTTCTCGTAAGCAAGTAGCTATGATGCAAATCCGCAATGCCATCATCTACGCTACCTATGAATTCTTTGACAAGAATGGCTTTATGAAGTTTGACAGCCCAATCTTGTCAGGAAATGCAGCAGAAGACTCAACTGAGCTCTTTGAAACAGACTACTTCGGAACTCCAGCATACTTGAGTCAGTCAGGTCAGCTTTATCTGGAAGCAGGTGCCATGGCTCTTGGTCGTGTCTTTGACTTCGGTCCTGTATTCCGTGCCGAAAAATCAAAAACCCGTCGTCATTTGACTGAGTTCTGGATGATGGATGCGGAGTATTCATACTTGACGCATGATGAGTCACTCGACTTGCAAGAAGCTTATGTTAAAGCCTTGATTCAAGGTGTTCTTGACCGTGCTCCTCAAGCTTTGGAAACACTGGAACGTGATGTGGAACTTTTGAAACGCTATATTGCAGAGCCTTTCAAGCGTGTTAGCTATGATGAAGCGATTGATCTCTTGCAAGCCCATGAAAATGATGAGGATGCTGACTATGAGCATCTGGAACATGGTGATGACTTTGGTTCTCCACATGAAACATGGATTTCAAACCACTTTGGAGTACCTACTTTTGTCGTGAACTACCCAGCAGCTATCAAGGCTTTCTACATGAAGCCTGTTCCTGGAAATCCAGACCGTGTCCTTTGTGCAGACTTGCTTGCACCAGAAGGCTATGGCGAAATCATCGGTGGTTCTATGCGTGAGGAGGACTACGATGCTCTTGTTGCTAAAATGAATGCACTGGGTATGGATACGACAGAATATGAATTCTACCTTGATCTTCGTAAGTATGGAACAGTTCCGCACGGTGGATTCGGTATCGGTATCGAGCGTATGGTAACCTTTGTGGCAGGGACCAAGCATATCCGTGAAGCCATCCCATTCCCACGTATGCTGCACCGTATTAAACCATAAATCAATGAAAACGCCCATGTGGCGTTTTTTCAACAGTAAACTATGAAATAATCCAAAAACAGAATTTTAGAGAAAGAAGAGGTAGGAGTCATGTAAACAGCAGATCAACAAGTGATAAAGGATGACATTAAAAAACACTTGTTAAAGGAGAAAATATGTTTAAAAGAAGTTATCGGAAAAATATCGGTCTTATGGCCGGAGTTGAATTTTTTGCCTTTCTAGGCATTACCAGTTTTTGGATTTTATTTCTAAGTCAAAATGGCATGTCCCTCTGGCAGATTGGGCTTTTGGAAAGTATCTTTCATGCGACTAGCGTCATTTGTGAGATTCCTTCTGGGATGTTGGCGGATCGCTTTTCCTACAAGACCAATTTGTATCTGAGCCGGATAGCTGGGATTGTGTCTTCTGTTCTCATGTTGGCCGGGCAGGGGAACTTTTGGATTTATGCTCTGGCTATGGTGATTAGTGCTTGGTCTTATAATTTTGATTCGGGGACAAGCGCAGCCATGGTCTATGATTCGTCTGTGGAGGCCGGACTCAAGGAACGTTACCTATCCATCTCCAGCTTTATGTCTGGAGTGGCTGAAGCGACCCGATCTTTGGGAACGGTCTGGGCCGGATTTTTTGTCCATGGACAATTGCATCTGACCTACTATATCATGATTGGTACCTCTATCATCGTTCTTTTCTTGACCTGGATGTTGAAGGAGCCAAGTGTTAAAGCAGAGAAAGCAGAACGTCTGACCATGAAAAAGATTATCTGGGCTGTCAAAGAGGAGTTGCATAGGAATCCCAGTCTATTTACCTGGATGATTCTGTCGCAAATCATCTGCACCTTGATGTGTATGTTTTATTTTTATTATCAAAATCAATTGCCTGACTTAAAAGATTGGCAGATTTCGGTAGTCATGCTGATTGGCAGTGCTTTGAATATCTTAGCAGTCTATCTGGCGAGTGTGATTGGAAAGAAGTATTCTGCCTTGAAACTCTTTCCTTCGGTGGTCCTTCTAACTGGAGCAAGCTACCTGCTGTCCTATTTTGGAACGCCAATCATCTATATTTTGATTTATCTAATCAGCAACGCCTTGTATGCTCTTTTCCAGCCGATTTTTGACAATGATTTGCAAAAGCAGCTGCCAAGTAAAGTACGGGCGACCATGCTCAGTGTCTATTCTATGATGTTCAGCCTGAGTATGATTGTCATCTTCCCCGTGACAGGCTGGTTGATTGATTATTTTGGCTTTGACTGGACTTTTATAGTGTTAGGCGGCTTATTATTAGCAACGACACCATTTTTGTATATGGGTCTAAAGAAAATAAGCCAGAACTTACAAGAAGTCTAATATCAATGTTCTCTTTCTGCTGGTCAGAAGGAGAATATTTTTTACCCTTTGAAAATTATGGTAAAATAAATACAGTTTAATGGAGAAGTAGGCGGTATGAAAGATTTATTGAAATATTTCAAGGGATACATCAGGGAGTCTTTGTTAGGGCCCTTGTTCAAGCTCTTGGAGGCCAGTTTTGAACTCTTGGTTCCGATTTTGATTGCGGGAATTGTGGACGAGACCATTCCTAGACACGACAGCTCCCATCTTTACTGGATGGTTTTTCTTTTGATGGGCTTGGCTGCGCTGGGTGTGGTGGTAGCAGTGGTGGCCCAGTATTATTCGTCAAAGGCGGCAGTAGGCTTTACTCGCCAGATGACAGGTGACCTCTATCAAAAAATCCTGCGCTTGCCCAAGGCTAGTCGGGATGAGCTGACAACCTCTAGCTTGGTGACTCGGCTGACGAGCGACACCTATCAAATCCAGACGGGCATCAATCAATTTCTTCGTCTCTTTCTGAGGGCGCCTATCATCGTTTTTGGCTCCATCATCATGGCCTTTACTATCAGTCCGGTCATTACCTTATGGTTCTTGCTCATGGTGGCAATTTTAACGACTATTATCGTTTTCATGTCTCGTCTGATGAACCCTCTCTATGCTAAGATTCGCCAGCTGACAGATCAATTGGTCAATTTGACGCGTGAGCAGCTGCAGGGCATGCGGGTTATACGAGCTTTCGGTCAGACCCAGCGCGAAGTTCAGGCCTTTCGCAATCGCAACGAGCTCTATAAAACCTGGCAAATCAGGACGGGAGCTCTGGCTAGTTTGATTAGTCCTCTGACCTTTCTCACAGTCAATGGTACTCTGATTGCTGTGATTTGGCAGGGGAATGCTTTTATTGGCAAAGGTTTGCTGACCCAAGGGATGCTAGTGGCCTTGGTCAATTATTTATTGCAAATTTTGGTGGAATTGCTCAAGCTGGCTATGCTGGTCAATTCACTCAATCAAAGCTATATCAGTGCAGGTCGTATCAGTCAGGTATTCGAGCAAGCAGAAGAAGATGTCCTGCAGGAATTAGTGCAGGAAACAGCTCTGCCGAATCAAGCTATTAAAGCTCACGAAGTTAGCTTTTCCTACCCTAATGCAGCTAGTCCAGCCTTGACAGGTTTGACTTTTGATTTGAAAAGAGGTCAGACTTTGGGTGTTATTGGCGGGACAGGTTCAGGGAAGTCTACTCTGGTTCAGCTGCTGGCTCATCTTTATCCTGTGGCTGCTGGTCAGTTGACCATCTTTTCCCAAGGACTCAGTCCTAAAAATCTCAGAGAATGGCGGTCTTGGATTAGTCTGGTGCCTCAGAAGGCGGAGCTTTTCCAAGGAACTGTTCGTTCCAATCTGACTTTAGGATTGTCAAACAAGCCAACAGACGCAGACTTGTGGCAGGCTTTAGAGATTGCTCAGGCGGCGGACTTTGTCTCTCAGAAGGAAGGTGGCTTGGATGCGACTGTAGAGGCCTTCGGCCGGAATTTTTCTGGCGGTCAGCGTCAGCGTTTAACCATTGCCAGAGCTGTCTTGCGGAGGGCGCCTTTCTTGGTTTTAGATGATGCAACCTCTGCTTTGGACTATCTGACAGAGGCTAGACTCTTGCAGGCTATTAAGAATGAATTGACTGAGACCAGTTTGGTCTTGATCTCTCAGCGGACCAATAGCTTGCGCTCAGCGGATCAAATTTTAGTCCTAGATAAGGGAGAACAGGTGGCTCTTGGTCGCCATGAGGAACTCTTAGCTAGCTCTGCTATTTACCGAGAAATTCATCACTCACAGCATAGTCAAGGAGAGGAGGGAAAGCATGAAGCATAAGACATCACCTAGTAGCTTGAGGCGTTTGGCTCGAGATTTGCTGCAGGCGCGCTGGCTCTTTCTTCTAGCTAGTCTGGGAACGATGGCTCAAGTGGCTCTGACTGTTCTTCTCCCAGTTTTTATCGGGAATGCGGTAGATAGTGTTCTTCTCCCTCATGCGGAGCAGCATGTGATGCCGATTTTGGGTCAGATTCTGTTGGTTATCTTAGCCAATACGCTGATTCAGTGGCTCAATCCCTTGCTCTATAATCAGCTGGTCTATCGCTATAGCCAGCAGCTCCGACAGGGTGTTATCAAGAAAGTTCATTATTTGCCTTTAGCTTATCTGGATCGGCAGGGAACCGGAGACTTGGTTAGTCGGGTGACGACGGACTTGGAGCAGCTCAGCAATGGCCTACTTATGGTTTTCAATCAATTTTTTGTGGGTTTGCTGACAATCTTAGTGACCATCATTAGCATGGCCAGATTGGACTTTTTCCTCCTGCTTTTGGTTCTGCTTTTGACGCCCCTTTCTCTCTTCTTAGCTCGCTTTATTGCTAGAAAGAGTTTTAGCTTTTTCCAACATCAGACGCAGGCGAGGGGAGCTCAGACCCAGCTGATTGAGGAAAGTCTGACCCAGGAGAGTTTGATTCAAGTATTTAATGCTCAGGAGCAGTTTGATACAGCTTTTACTCGCAGTAATCAAACCTATGCAGACTATTCTCAGGCGGCTATTTTCTATTCTTCGACAGTCAATCCTTCGACTCGTTTTATCAATGCCCTGATCTATGCTTTGATTGTGGGCTTTGGGGCTGTCCGAATCATTCAGGGAACAGGTTTTACGGTTGGGCAGCTGGTAACTTTTCTCAACTACGTCAACCAGTACACCAAGCCTTTCAATGATATATCGTCAGTCATGTCGGAATTGCAGAGCGCTTTAGCTTGTGCGGAGCGGATTTACAGCGTTTTGGACCAAGAAGAAATAGCGGAGCCTGGTCAGGAAATTCTTCAGTCTGAAGATGTCAAAGGACAGATTAGTTTTGAGCATGTGGCTTTTGGCTATGAGCCTGGAAAAGAGCTGATTCAGGATTTGAATATAAGGATTCCAGCAGCTAGCAAGGTCGCAATTGTCGGGCCAACTGGTGCGGGCAAGTCTACTTTAATCAATCTCCTCATGCGCTTTTACAATGTTGATAGTGGCCTTATTTCTTTAGACGGTACTCCCATCACGCATTACACCAGATCCTCTTATCGTCAGCAGTTCGGTATGGTACTGCAAGAGACTTGGCTCAAGACGGCGACCATTCATGACAACATAGCTTTTGGCCGGCCAGACGCCAGCCGAGAAGAGGTTATTGCAGCTGCCAAGGAGGCCAATGCTCATTTCTTTATCCAGCAACTGCCTCAGGGGTATGATACCTACTTGGCAGATGCAGGGGACTCCTTGTCTCAAGGTCAGCGGCAGCTCTTAACCATCGCGCGCGTCTTTCTCGCTATTCCTAAAATTCTAATCTTGGATGAGGCGACTTCCTCCATTGATACCCGGACAGAAGTCTTGATTCAGGAGGCTTTCAGCAAGCTCATGGTGGGTCGTACTAGCTTCATCATTGCCCATCGCCTGTCCACTATTCAAAATGCTGACATCATCCTCGTCATGGTAGATGGTGATATCGTCGAACATGGTAATCATCAGGAGCTCATGGCAGCCAGAGGTGTTTATTACCAAATGCAGACGGCGCAGGAGTAGAAGGAAGAGCTTTATTAAAGTTCACAGATTGATGATAAACAAAACTAAAAGAGTTGGAAATTCCAACTCTTTTTGCTTATAGACTATAGTACTATGAAACAATAAAATAAATATTCTCATTGTCTATACATACATCTGATGTATGGTTGTAGATTTGGTTCAGTTCATTGAGCCTATCAATAAAAACAGATGTTTTAGCATTTTCTAATTTTTTGAATGATTTAATTATATCTTTTTCCATTTTCTTTGCGCTTTTATTTAGCTCTTCTCCGCCGTCTTGGAGAAATTCATCTACAGGGCTGTCCTTGATAAAAGGAATATTTCCTAAGAAACCGCCTATTGCTTTGCTTGCTTCTCCTACACCTTTCAATACATTGGATTCAATAGAGGATTCGCTCATTTTTTCTAAATAATTTAGACATTTTGTAAACATGGCAGAATAGACAGAAGAAAGTTTTTCGATTTCTTCTTTGATAGATAATATATTTTTTTCAGCTAAATTTCCACTGAGCATAATTTCGATATAAGATGCCAGTGAATAGGTGTATAGAGATAAGCTGTAGTATTTAAATTTCTTACTAATTTTTTTCTTAGCTGATGAAACTTCTGATTGGATGATAAGAAGAGGGTTAGACTTTAAATCTTCTTCTAATTTTTTTTGGTAGGAAGTCATTTGCTGTCTCGCACTTCTCTGAATATCCATTACCATTTTATGGCTACTGGAGACGAAGTGGCTATTGTCCCAATTATGCTTATATTTCCTAATTAAATCCATCAATGTCTCGGCATCGGCTTCAATTGAGGACTCTTTTTCGGTTTCTAAAAATGATAAAATTTGTTTCTCAAGTTCAACAATATTGTCTAATCTTTTCTCAACAGAATATAAGAGTGCAGCGACAATGATAACTTGTGGTTGAATCATCAATCCTTCATTTGCAAGTTCACTTATTTCTTGAAGTTGGACAAATTTCGAGCCTCCATCTGCTTTTCGCAGAGCTCCCCAGTAGTTACCATTTTTTGCCTTTTTTAAGGTATCGCCAGCAGTTTTATTAACAATGCGATAGGCTTTTTCGCCATTATTTCCTTGGACAACTTTTGTCAAATTAGGGATAAGAGAAGCTACAGTAGTTCCTAATTCTGACAATTCAATAATTGGTAACTTCATTGTAGTTGGTTGTTCAATTTCAGAACGAGTTTGTAAAAGTATCTGATCTGTGAGTTCAACGAATTGGGTTTGTTCGTTAAAAATCTCCTTTTTGTTAAGTGTGTTTTCAGCAGCAATATTTATGATATCTCCCATGTTTAAAACCTGAACTTTCTATGAAACTATCTTCATTATAAAGGAAGTGACCATAAGTAGTCAATAAAGATAGTGAAGAAAATTTTGGAATTACTTTTCAAGTTCAACTTTCTCCAACCCTGTCTCCGTAAGTCGATAAATCTTCTGGCAGACTTTTTTGAGAAAGATACGGTCGTGGGAGACAGCTATGATGGCGCCCGGATAGGTCGCCAAAAGCTGGCGAATCTGAGGCTGGGAGGTGGGAGAGAAGTTGCGGGTTGGCTCGTCCAGGAGGAGGACATTGGGACGGTCTAGGACTAGTTTGAGCAGGAGGAGCTTGGCTTTTTGACCGCCGGAAAGCTGCCCAATCGGGTGGCGGGCCTCGTCGCGAGTGAACTGGAGACTGGCTAGATGCGTCAGGATTTTCTCCTCCTGGGACTTGTCGCCAGAGGGAGCCAGAAAGTCCAAAGGACTGCTCTCATCAGCCAGCAAGTCGCCATAATGCTGGGGCATGTAGCCTACTCGCATATCTGTTCGCTCACGCAGTCTCTTCCATATTTCCTTAAGCAAAGTGGATTTGCCTGCACCATTAGCACCAATTAGTCCGATTTTTTCCTGGCCACAGACCTCCAGAGTCAGATTTTCCGCCAGTTGTCGTTCGTCTGTTTTCAGCTTCATTCCTTCTAATTTCAGGATTCTTTTGGTCAATGGCAGAGCTTCTATATCTGAGAAGTGAAGGCTGATGGCATCTTCCTGTGTCGGGATTTCGGTCATTTCAACAGCTGCCTTTTCAAATCGTTTGCCCTGCGAGAGGACGTTTTTCATCTTCTTAGCCACCAGTCGACCTGCAGTAGCGTCATGGGTGTTTCGTAAAGTATGCTCCACACTCTGCTTAACCCGTCGGTGTTTTTCCATGGTCTTGGCGTGTTCTTCTCGCTCTTTTCGTGCTAGTTGCCCCTGTTTTTCAAAAGCCTCCTGACGTTGATGGCGATAATTTTCATAGTCCAGACTCTTGACACTGGTTCTAGCCTCCTGCTTCTTTTTGATTCGCTCCAGATGAACAATCTTGGTCGCAGCTTGAGCGAGAAAGTGCTCGTCGTGAGAGACGAAAAGGACCGTTCTCTGGCTGTGGCTGATAAAGTTTTCCAGCCATGTCAGAGTTTCGAGATCAAGGTCATTAGAGGGCTCATCAAGAAAGAGAATGTCCCAATCGCTGGCTAGTTTCTTGATAAGCTGAACTTTAAGCTTTTCTCCTCCAGATAGGCTAGAGAGCTGCTGCTGACTGGCAAAACGCTGGCTGTCAAAGTTGAGCTCTCCAGCATAGCGGTAGAGCTTGGCATAGTCCAGCTCTGTCTCAAAATCAGCAAAGAAATAGTCATTGAGCGTCAGTTGGGCATCCTCTGAAGGTAGCTGCTGGGGTAAGTAGACAGCAGCAGTATAGGACTTATCAATCTGTCCGCTGTAGCTGACATAGGAGCTGACCAGTCGCTCGTCTAGCAGGAGCTTGAGCAGGGTGGACTTGCCATTGCCCTCCTCACCGATAATAGCGACCTTGTCTCCTTGATTGACAGTCAGTGACAAATCTTTGACTAACTCCTTCAGGTCTTTTAGATGGGTAATGGTTAGATTTCTTATTTGAAGCATAGATGTCTCCTTCGTTTTATAACACAAAATACAGCCCTGCTTTATTTAGCAGAGCTGTTTTTAATTGCACAAAGCAGACACAGGAGTGTCCCAGTAGGATAATTCATCTATAGGGTTCCAGCTTGTATTGTCAAAGAAGTGACAGGATTGATCTAAAGATAAGCAAATAGAAGCTAGAAAGCACAAAAAAATGAACATCCCGCGGATATGCAGAAACATGACAAAATCTACTAAATAAAGTTTCCTTTAAAAAATAGACTTAATTTTTCATGTCTCCGTGTACCTCCGAAATAGTTCTGTCTTAAGTCTAGCAAAAGATAGCAGATTCGTCAAGCGCTTTCAAATAAATAAAAATTTTTAAAAGATTTTGGAGCCAATTTTTATAAACTCTCTAAGAATATTGATTTCAAGGCTTTTAAGCTGATTTTGATATATAATTTTTTAATTATATAAAAATTTGACATATACCAAGAAATTATATATAATCATCTTGTATATAAAAATAATATATATAAAATGATTATACAAATAGGCCTAAAATTTGTAAAAGATAAGAAGAGCTGGAATGGGATAGGATAGATTCCAGTCGTCATTTTAAATTGTATCTAAGGAGTAAGAAACCATGCCAAAA
The DNA here is from genome assembly GCF_041431675.1 of Streptococcus sp. 27098_8_134. NCBI lineage: Bacteria > Bacillati > Bacillota > Bacilli > Lactobacillales > Streptococcaceae > Streptococcus > Streptococcus sp. 27098_8_134. The sequence goes on from NZ_JAPVYD010000002.1 coordinate 449,392, forward strand.
ACTTTATTTCTCTGGCTTTTGACAGTCCTAAGCTTAGGACTAGTAAAAACGCCTCAAGCTAAGACGATGGAGCAATCTTTGAAGTCTAACACGGCGGTCATTGAGATTAGCCAAAAAATTCAGGACTATGTCAAGAAAGATGAAGCGACAAGGGTGGCTGTAGAAACTGTGACCTTTGATTAGATGATGCAAATCATTGATTAAGAAAGGAGAAAGCTATGTTAAGAATTTTTATCCGAATGGTATACAGAAGTATCGCCTATGCGATTGTTGAAGCTAAATAGAAAGGAAATATCATGAAGAAATCATTTATTCTAACGCTTTTAACGATTATAACTCTAGGGCTCTTCCAGCCGGTTATTGCCTTGGCTGAGGAGCAGAAGCTCCCTTCTGGCACGGAGCGCAGCCAAATCGGTCAGAAAATCGAAAGTTTTGTCAAGGAACATGAAAAAACAACAGCTGGTTTAGCGACGACGGTCTTTGATAAGGACGGGACTATTTACCAAGGTAGTTTTGGCTATATGAACAAGGAAAAAGGCATTAAAGCCGACGACAACAGCGTCTTTGAATGGGGGTCAGTCGGGAAACTAGCTATCTGGGTCTCCGTCATGCAGCTCTGGGAAGAGGGCAAGATTGACCTTAACGAAGACATTCGCACCTATCTGCCAGAGGGATTTATGAAGACTTTGCGCTACGACAAGCCCGTCACTATGACAGACCTCATGAACCATCAGGCCGGCTTTGGCGAGTCTACCCATGCCTACAAGGAAGATAAGGGCTTGTCTATTGAGGAGATTCTGGCAGTTAATCAGCCAGAACAGTCTTACGAACCAGGCACCATGACAGCCTACTCGAACTTTTCAGCTAGTCTGGCAGCCTATATCGTTGAGAGAATCTCCGGTCAGGACTTCTCGGCCTATGTCCATGAGCATATCTTTCAACCACTAGGGATGAAAGACACTGCTCTATCAGCCGACTTTAAGGAAAATCCAAAGATTTACCAGAAGCGGATGGAGCAGATCTCTTATCGGGCGGACGGTCAGACATCTATGGGCACTAGCTATTTCCATCTTGGGCTTTACCCAGCGGGGAATGCCGTTTCCACTTTGGCTGACTTCCAGAAGTTTGCCCAAGCGCTTTTGAAGAAAGAAAAACTTTTCAAGCATGCTGAGACTTGGACAACCCTTTACACAGCAACCTCGAATTATCCAGGAACGGACATGCCGCTCAATATGCACGGTTTTTGGACACGGGAGTACGGTACGACGCTTGTTGGCCATGGCGGAAACTCGATTGGCTATTCATCTTATATTCTGCTGGACTTGAAGAATGGTATAGGTATGTCCGTTATGACGAATCAAGATCATGAGTTGGTTTATAACTATGAAATGCCAGCCTTGATTTTTGGACCTAAGAAAAAGACGGACTCAGCCACCTTTGACAAATTCAAGTCTGGCAATTACCGATCTGCTCGCTCCTTTGCCAGTGGTCCTATGTCTATCTCCAGAATCTTACTTTACACTCAGTTTGTGAAGAAATCCAAGGATAATCCGCTTTTGACCCAGAATTTTTCAGTAGTCAGCGGTAGTGGAGACGAGACTAAGGTAACAGCTTCCTATGGTGACAACTTCAGAGTCAAGGATAGTGAGTTCTTTACAGACTGGGCACTGCTTATTTCAGCGGCAGTCGGAATTGTTTTCAGTATCATTCTCTTTTTGGCACGGGGCGGACTGGATCTCTTCCGCTTGGTCTTCAAAAAAGGACAATCTAAAACACCAAAACCTCTTCGTATCTGGACTTACCTAACTTCCTTGGCTGGAGTAGGTGTGGCTGTAAATTTTCTCCTCCTCTTTAATACATTTGCTACCAGCGATCTGACCTTTTTAGCTAGCTGGCGCTACATTGTTTTTGCCGGTCTGGGATTGCTTCTGGCTGGCTGTGCAGTCTTCCCACTTCTGACCAAGGCAAGAAAAGGGCTGAGTAAGAGCCGACTCTACCTGACTGTCTTGACTAGTCTGTCAGCTCTAGCTATCGTTGTCAATATTCTCTATTGGTCATTTTATCAGTGGTGGGCATTGTGATTATTTTCCCGCTTTCTTTTGGGGAATGGACAATTTCATGAGAGAAACCGTTTGATTAATTCTTTTTACAATTTTAAGGTTAGTGATTTTTCAACAGGAGCCTAAGTACAATAGCTGTCTTTTATGCAGAGCGCGGCTAAATGAGGCAAAAAAATCAAGGACTTTATCAGACTACAAAAAGCAAGCAGATAAAATCAAACCATTTAAAGGAGAAAATCAGATGACCAATGAAACAAGAAGCAAACCACAACCAAAACTAGTCTGGCCTTTCCTAGCTTGGAACTTCGGCTGGACTTGGGGATTTATGTTGCTAGCTATCATTCTCAAAAATCTCTGGCCGGAAAATCCACCTATACTCTATCTGACTCTGGAAGGCCTCCTAACGAGCCTCAGTATGTTCGGACCGGTGATAGCAAGCCTAATAGTGCTGAAAATAAAAGGCTTCAAAGCCATCTGTTCCTTTATCTTCTCAAGCAAGAAAGGGACTTGGCTCTATCTCCTACTCTTCAGTGGAAGTCTGGCAGTGACTTTTGCATTAGCTTCCGGAGGCAAGCTGGTAGACGGAGCTCTGCTTTCATTTATTGGATCCTTTATCTACCTTATGACCTTGGCTGGTGGAATGGAAGAGCCTGGCTGGCGAGGCTTTCTGCAGCCGGCTTTGGAAAAGAAGTTCTCTATGCTTATCGCCTCCTTGATAACTGGACTAGCTTGGGCTTGCTGGCATATTCCTCTCTGGTTTTATGACCGCTTTTATGATCGAAGTCAGAATCCCTTTCTAGTCTATATCATTGTAACTATAGTCCAGTCCATCTGGTTCGCTGCACTGCATAAGAAGACGAAATCTGTCCTTGCCTGCATGATTTTCCATGCCCTACTAGATATTCTGATAGAAACGTTTGTCGGCATCAACCTAGCTGATAAGTTTGATTTCTCTCAGGTTAACTCCCTCATTTACCTTGGCGGCATGGGCATTCTGACCCTTTACAGTATTTATCTCTGGTATCGGGCGGATAAGGAAGAGAAAAACGCATGATTAAAAAATAAGAATAGCCTGATTCTAAAATTGAAAGGAGACTGCACCAATTATCTGAACTTAGCTTATGTGAATCTTTGAGTTGAACAGAAAGGAAATGCTATGAAAAAATCTATTCTAATCATTCTTTTAACCATTTTGACGCTAGGAATCTTCCGACCGAGCGCTGTTTTAGCTGACTCGCAGAAGCTCCCTTCTGGCACGGAGCGCAGCCAAATCGGTCAAAAAATCGAAAGTTTTGTCAAGGAACATGAAAAGACAACGGCCGGTATGGCAACAGCTGTCTTTGATAAAAACGGAACAATCTACAAGGGAAATTTTGGCTATGTGGATAAGGAAAACAAAGTCAAAGTTGACGATGACAGTGTTTTTGAATGGGCTTCAATCACTAAACTGACGGTCTGGGTCTCTGTCATGCAGCTCTGGGAAGAGGGCAAAATCGACCTGGAAGCAGACATCAAAACTTATCTGCCAGAAGGCTTTCTCCGCAATCTTCGCTATGATAAGCCTATCACCATGCTGGATCTGATGAATCACCAAGCGGGTTTTGATGAAATGCCACTCTACAAAAAGGGAGACAAGAGCGACTTGGAAGAGCAGTTCCGCGATTACCAGCCTATTCAGTCTTTTGAGCCAGGTACGACAACATCATACTCTAACTACAGCACGGCTTTGGCATCTTATATCGTGGAACGGATTTCTGGGCAGAAGTATGCAGACTATGTCCATGAGCATGTTTTTGAGCCGCTGGGCATGGATCGAACAGCTATCTTGCCTGACTTATCGGACAATGCCTATGTACAGGAAAAGCGCAAGGAAGATAAGGGCTATGATGACCAAGGTAAGCTCTTGGGTGATACACCATTTAAGCTCTGGATGTACCCAGTCGGAGGGGCTGTGGGAACTCTAGGAGACCTGCAAAAATTCGCCCAAGCCTTGCTGGAACGTAAGACGCTCTTTCATCGTCCAGAAACTTGGACCGAGCTTTACTCAACAACCTCTACCCACCCTGGTACGGATATTGTTCGTAATGCTCATGGCTTTTGGGCCAGTCACTACGGTGTTACCTTGCTGGGACACAGTGGTAATGCTGATGGCTTTTCTAGCTATCTTTACTTGGATCTGAAAAATGGCATAGGTCAAGTCATCTTAACAAATCAACTGTATGAACAAGTTTACAATGTTCAAATGCCGGAGCTGATATTTGGCAAGATGCAGACTGTCAGCGAAGCTACTAAAAAGCAATTCAAGCCTGGCTCTTACCACTATCTGAGAAGCTATAATAGGGGGCCACTGTCCTTCATGCTCATGATGCCCGGGGCCATCCAAAAGATTAACAAAGTCTCAGATCAGCCCGATCTGCTGAGCACTTTCTGGACTATTGACCGAAGCCAAGGTGCTGACCGCCTCGAATTCGGTGTCCTTAATGCAGAAAGGATTTCCGATTCAGTTCTCTTTAGGCATTATCTAGTCGTGTTTCTCGGAGGTCTGGCACTCGTGTTTGCTCTGGGAAATGTCTTGATTAGTTTTCTGATTGGCAGTTTCCGTCTCATCCTGCGTAAAGCAAAAAGTTCGGCTCCTCGCTCTTGGAAGGTTTGGAATTACCTGACTTCTCTAGGGATGCTGCTGTTTGCTGGTAATCTCATTCTGCTTTTACTGGCTGCCATGAATCAGGATTACTCAATTGTTCAATCTTGGCGTTATATGATCTTTGCAGGACTGGGACTGTTCTTAGCAGGATGTGCAGTTTATCCGCTCTTTAGCAAGACTCGAAAGGATCTCGGAAAAGGTCGCCTCTTCCTGACAGTTCTGACTAGTCTATCTGCACTCGCTATCGTAGCCAATATTCTCTACTGGTCGCTTTACCAGTGGTGGGTGATGTGATATAAGTTGCTTTCCTTCCTTTGGGAAGGCGGGCTTTGTCTGTGTAATTTTGCAAAGGAGTATCTCATGAAAAAAACATTTATTTTCACACTTCTAGCTATTTTAACATTGGGGCTTTTTCGTCCAGCCACTGCGCTAGCTGAAGAGCAGAAGTTGCCGTCTGGTACAGACCGAGACAAAATTGGTCAGAAGATCCAAGACTATGTCAAAGAGCACGAAAAGACAACAGCCGGCATGGCAACAGCTGTCTTTGACAAAGACGGCACTATCTATCAAGGAAACTTTGGCTATATGGATAAGGAAAAGGGAATCAAAGCCGATGATGACAGCGTTTTTGAATGGGGTTCCGTGACTAAGCTGACCGTCTGGATCTCTGTTATGCAGCTCTGGGAGCAAGGGAAGATTAACCTAGAAGAAGATATTCGCACCTATCTGCCAAAAGGCTTTCTTAGAAATCTCCGCTATGACAAGCCCATCACCATGCTAGACCTGATGAACCATCAGGCGGGGTTTGACGAAGCTCCTCTCTATATGCAAAGGGGCAAGAGTTTAGAGGATTTACTGCTCCAATATCAGCCGGCTCAGTCCTTTGAGCCGGGAACAACGACAGCTTATTCCAACTACAGTACGGGGTTAGCAGCCTATATTGTGGAACGAATTTTTGGGCAAACCTTTGTTGATTATGTTCATGAGCATATCTTCCAGCCTCTGGGCATGGAGAGAACGGCCATAGCTCAAGACTTGTCTGACAATGCTTATGTCCAAGCAAAGCGCAAGGAAGTAAAAGGATATGCGGCAGATGGCAGTCTGTTAGGCGATGCACTTTATGAAGTCGGACTGTATCCTGTTGGTCGGGCAACAGGAACATCGAGTGATTTTCAAAAATTTGCTCAGGCTCTGCTGAGTCGCAAAACTCTCTTTACTCGGTCAGAGACTTGGTACAAACTATACACCGGCACTTCCTATTATCCTGGTACAGACATCGTTCGTAATGCTCATGGCTTCTAGGCCAGTGAATTTGGCGTTACAGTGCTAGGGCACGGAGGGAATACAAATGGTTTTTCCAGCTATCTCCTGCTGGATCTGAAGGATGGTATCGGTCAGGTGATCATGACCAATCAAGGCGTGGAAGAAATTTATAATGATGGCATGCCAGAATTGATTTTCGGAAAACGTCCGACAGCCAGTGCAGAGACTCAGAAAAAGTTCGAACCAGGCTATTATCAAATCCTTCGGAATTTTAATCAAGGTCCGCTTTCTTTGTATCAGCTCTTTCCAGGTAATTTGCTTCATATGAAGAAGCCGTCTTCGGAGCGAATGGATCGTTCGTTTTGGACTATTTATAAAAGTGGAAATGGCAAAACGCGAATCGCTACTATGGTCAGTGATTTTGAGAGAGTTCCTGACTGGGAAATCTGGACTAAGTTTGGGTTGATTGCTTTGGCTGCTCTTAGTCTTGTTTATGCTTTGGTCAATCTACTTGTGCGGCTTGCGCTGGTCCTTTATCGACTGGCCTTTGGCAAGGTGAAAAGCAAGCAAAATCGAGCTTGGAAATGGTGGCACATTTTAACAACTGCAGGAGTAGTGACCGTAGCTTGCAATTTACTGTTGCTCCTGCTTAGCTCCAACGCTACGGATCTCAGTATCATCTCTCAGTGGCGTTATATGGTCTTTGCAGGACTGGGCCTATTCTTAGCAGGATGTGCGGTTTATCCGCTCTTTAGCAAGGCTCAAAAGGGTCTCAGAAAAGGCCGCCTCTTCTTGACGGTTCTGACTAGTCTTTCCGCCCTCGCCATAGTAGCTAATATTCTTTACTGGTCACTTTACCAATGGTGGGTGATCTAGTTTAAAAATTTTGAAACAAGAAAAGAGCCGGCATATAAGCTGGCTCTTCGTTTGGTTTTATACATTCAGCACCTTGTCCAAGAAGTCTTTAAGACGTGGATGTTGTGGATTGTCAAAGATTTGGTCAGGCTTGCCGTCTTCTAGGAATTCACCATCAGCGGTAAAGATAACGCGGTTGGCTACCTGACGGGCAAAGCCCATTTCATGAGTCACAATCAGCATGGTCATACCTTGCTGGGCCAGATCCTTCATAACGTTGAGAACATCGCCGACCATTTCAGGGTCAAGGGCAGAAGTAGGCTCGTCAAAGAGCATGATGTCTGGATTCATAGCCAGACCGCGAGCAATAGCTACCCGTTGCTTTTGCCCGCCAGACAGACTGTCTGGACTAGCATCAGCTTTATCAGCCAAGCCGACCTTTTCCAAAAGCTCCATACCCAGCTTGTTTGCTTCGTCTTGGGTCAAGCGCTTGTGCTCAACAGGAGCAAAGGTAATATTTTCCAGAACGGTCATGTGCGGGAAGAGGTTGAAGTGCTGGAAGACCATACCGATATTTTCACGGACCAGATCCACATCAGTCTTCTTGTCCGTCAAATCAAAGCCGTCAACCGTGATAGTCCCGCTGGTCACTTCCTCAAGTAGGTTGAGACTGCGCAGGAAGGTTGACTTACCAGATCCAGAAGGACCGATGATGCAGACCACATCTCCCTCGTAGAATTTAGCAGTAATCCCCTTTAGGACTTCGTTTTCCCCGTAGTATTTATGAAGATCGTTCACATCGATTTTTAATTTTGCCATTACTTAATCCTCTTTTCTAAGCGTTTTGCCAAGCGGGTCAAGAGCGTGATAATGATGAGATAGAGCACGGCTAGGATAGCATACATCCGGAAACTCTGATAGTTGCGGGCGATGATGTCCTTACCCGTTTTGAAGAGCTCGGCCAGTCCAATAGCTGAGACAATCGTTGTATCCTTGAGTGCTATGACAAACTGATTGACAAAGTTTGGCAGCATAATCTTGGTTGCCTGTGGCAGGATAATCTTGCGCATGGTCTTGGAGTAGGAAATGCCTAAGCTGCGGCTGGCTTCCATCTGTCCAACTGGAACGGCTTGAATACCCCCGCGGACAATTTCAGCGATATAGGCGCCAGCATTGAGAGAGAGGGCGATGGTTCCTGCGACGAAAGCATTGATTGGGCTTTGTTGACCGGTCATGGATTCGATTAAGTTAGGAATCCCCCAGAAGATAAAGGCTGCCACAATCATCAGTGGAATACCACGAATGACATCAACAAAGATTTCTGCAATCCAGCGCAGCGGTTTATAAGGGCTGACGCTGAACATACCAAAGATAATCCCGATGACCATAGCAATCGCAAATGAAATCAGAGCCAAAGCAATCGTCACTCCCAGACCTTTAAGAAGTTCTTGGTAGTTGTTTTGCAGCAAGCCCCAAATAGTGGACTCATCTACAGTGGATTCTTTTTCCTCGCTAGCCAGATACTTGTCTAAAATCTCTTGGTACTTGCCGCTTTCTTTGAGGTTGGCCAGTCCATTGTTAAACATCTCAATCAGCTCAGGATTGCTGCCTTTTTTGACTGCGAAAGCGACTTTGCCGCTTGGTGTACCTTCAATAGGTGTTTTAAGCTTCTTGCCTTGTTTGATAGCGTATTTGACAACGGGTTCATCATCCATCACAGCTGCGACGGAGCCAGTATTAAGGCTGTCATACATGGAAGCTGCATCTGAGAATGTTTTGATAGAGTAGCCGTACTTACTCTTGTTTTCCTCAAGGAAAGTCTGAGAAGCGGTACCAGTTTTGACACCGACTGTCTTGCCCTTGAGTTCCTCGTAGGACTTGATATTGCTGCTGTCCTTAACTGCCAAGATAGAGTTGGCTGTATAGTAAGGGTCAGAATAGTCAAAAGTTTTCTTACGAGCATCTGTGACAGACATGCCGGCGATAATTCCGTCAGCCTGACCGGTCTGAACGCTATTGATAGCTGCATCAAAGCCAGGGTTGGTTACTTCCACAGTAAAGCCTTGGTCCTTGGCAATAGCCTTAATCAGCTCCATGTCAATACCAGTATATTGGTTACTGTCATCTTGGAAGACAAAAGGAGCAAAAGATGAGTCGCTGGCAATGATGTATTTGTCTTTTGTCGGACTAGCTTTTTGACCGGCAGGAGTAGAAGTCTCTGGAACAGCTGAGTCAGAACTGCCTTTAGAAGCCGTCCATTTATTAATGATTTCATCCAGACTGCCGTCTTTCTTCATCTGCGCCAAAGCTTCGTTAAACTCAGTAACTAAGTGCTCATGTTTGCTGCCTTTTTTGACACCGAAAGCAAAGCTTCCGACAGCCTCACCCTTCATAGAAATTTTCAGGTTTTGGCCTTGATTGATGGCGTACTCAATGACAGGCTGATCGTCCATCACTGCATCAACATCACCAGCAGAAAGGCTATTATACATCAAGTCACCTGTGTCAAAGGTTTTGAGAGTGAAGCCGTACTTATCCTTGTTTTTCTCAAGGAAACGTTGGGCAGCCGTTCCAGTTTTGACACCGACTTTCTTTCCTTTCAGTTGTTCATATTTGCTGATGGTGTTTGCCTTGGTCGTCGCGATAACGACCTTAGTGTCGTAGTAAGTATCAGACATGGTAAAGACTTTTTCACGCTCGCTTGTCTTGGTCATACCAGCCATGATGGCATCCGCCTGGCCAGCTTGGACCGCATTGACGGCTGCATCGAAGCCTGGGAAGCTCATGTCAATGTCCCAACCCTTGATTTCTGCGACCTTGTTGATGATATCAACGTCAATCCCCTTGTAAGTCTGATCAGAATCTTTAAATTCAAATGGTGCGTAAGCAGTATCGGATACGATTTTGACCGTATCTGCCTGGGCTGTTGCCCCTAACGCAAAAAATGGAAATAATGTTAGCAAGACTGCTAAGAATTTTTTCTTCATTTTCTTCCTCCTTTTTAGCATTCTAGCATTATAGCAAAAAAACAATGATTAGGCAAATTTTCCCTGTTTTCATGTTAGGTTTTCTAACATATAAAACTCTCTGTTTTTGTAAGTTGAGCCGCAACTTTTCTTTGTTCTTAGAGCAAAGTCTGCTATACTGGAAATAAATGAAAGCAAGGATAGAATGAGGTTCTTATGAAAAAATCACGTATCTTGGACGGAGTCAATCAAGCTCGCTTTGTCCCTCCTTATATTTTGTCTCTTTTGCTGGCAGTTGTTTTCGTGCAAGGAGGAGAGCAGTTGGCCTATCTGGCTTTGGAGCCGATTTCTGCTGTCCTTAGTCTTATGCTAAGTTTCTTGGGGCAAGACGGATTCTTTGAAATCTTCTTCAATTTTGCCCTGCCTTTTCTCTTGTTTGGCTTTGTTTTTATGATACTGGCTCTCTTTCTCTGGGTGCGCTGGGCTGAAGGACGGCCGCTCGCGACTCTAGGCTTTGTCAAAAAAGGAAGCTTGGTGGAGCTAGTCAAAGGATTTGCAGTAGGTTTTCTTCTCTTTAGTTTAGTCGCTCTGCTTATGCTGTTGAGCGGAGCTGGCTCTTTCGAATGGGGACAGCTGACACTGGAACCTTTTCTCTATATCTTGATTTTGCTTCCGCTTTGGATGATTCAGGGTGGAGCAGAAGAGCTAGTGACACGGGCTTGGCTGCTGCCAGTTGCTGTCAAAAAGACCAACCTGCCCATCGGTTTGCTGACTTCAAGCCTGCTCTTTGCCCTCTTGCACCTAGGCAATCCAGATATTGGTATTCTTCCCATTCTTAACATTGCTTTATTTGGCCTCTTTGCAAGTCTCTATCTGCTCCGGATGGACAATGTCTGGGGGATTATAGGACTTCATGCTGCTTGGAACTTTAGCCAAGGCAATATCTACGGTTTCAGTGTTAGTGGTACTGGTGTGGACGCGGCAGTCCTGAACTTTATTCCAAAGACGGAATGGATCTGGCTGACTGGTGGAGCTTTCGGCGCTGAAGCTTCTATTTTCAGCTCGCTCATTCTCTTGATGGCTGTCCTCTATTTGCTTCTAAAGATGAAAAAAGACGGTAGTTTGACAGAGATAGTGGGAAAGACAGAATAACTGTTCGAACGGTTCTCTTTTGCTCACCCTAAAATAATATGCTACAATAAATTAAAATGAGGAAAGGAATAATTATATGTTTAAATCTCGTATGTTGGATGCTATCAAGCAATCGCATTATATTCCGCCGATTTGGTTGGCTATCTTGATTGCTATTGGTTTTGTTTATGGAGGAGGAATTTTAAGTTTTGTCGGAATGTTGCCAATCGGTATCATTGTCGGACTCTTGTTTGGCTTTGCAGATCCGACGATTAATCGGACAGAAGCAATGGCAGCCATTAGTCACTATACGGTCTTTTTTCAGCTAGCTGGTTTCTTTTTTATCGCTCTCACTGTCTTTCTATGGGTTCGATATCGTGAGAAGCGTCCTTTTTCTAGTCTGGGATTTTATAAACAGGACTGGTTCAAAAATCTCCTAAAAGGCTTCCTTATTGGAGCCGTTCAGTTTTCACTGGTTGTTGTCTTGCTCTTGGTAACGGGGACAGGCAGTCTGAAATTAGGTCAGCTTAACTTGCAGTCTTTGATTTTCGTCCTAGCAATCATTCCTTTCTGGATTCTCCAAGGCGGAACAGAAGAACTAGTGACGCGTGGTTGGCTTTTTCCAGCAGTTAGTGCTAAGTCAAATATCTTCATTGGTATCTTGATTTCCAGTGCTCTATTCGGGGCACTGCACCTCTTTAACCCTGGTGTGACCGTTCTTTCTATTGTCAATATCATACTAGACGGTATCTTTGCTTGTTTCCTTATGCTCAAGTATGACAATATGTGGGTACTGGCTGGTATGCACGGCGCTTGGAATTTTGTGCAAGGAAATATCTATGGCATTCAGGTCAGTGGCCAAGGAGCATCTACCTCTATCTTGAACTATAGCTCGCAATCTTCTGTCGATATACTGTCCGGTGGAGCCTTTGGAGCTGAAGGATCTATTTTTGCCAGTATCGTCCTGATTGGCTGCATTGCCTATCTTTACTGGTCATTAAAGAAAGAAAATCGCCTGCCTCAGGCGCTGATCTTTAAGAAATAACCATTTCGCCCAGTTTAGCTGGGCATTTTTTATGTCTTTTAACGAGATGCGTGACAAGGGATATAAGATGGTAGAAGTATGAGCTTCTTAGTTATACCCGAATCCAGAGAAAATAGGGCAAATATGGTAAAATGATAGAAGCACAATTTAAGGAATAAAAGATGATTAACAGAATAACAGATAATAAATTTGAATTGGTTTCCAAGTACGAGCCTTCAGGAGATCAACCCCAGGCTATTGAGCAGTTGGTGGACAATATTGAGGGGGGCGAGAAGGCTCAGATTCTCATGGGAGCGACGGGTACTGGTAAGACCTATACCATGAGTCAGGTTATCGCTCAGGTCAACAAGCCGACTCTGGTTATCGCCCATAATAAGACCCTGGCCGGCCAACTTTATGGTGAGTTTAAGGAGTTCTTCCCCAATAACGCGGTGGAATACTTCGTTTCCTACTATGATTACTACCAACCAGAGGCTTATGTGCCTTCCAGTGATACTTATATCGAAAAGGATAGCTCGGTCAATGACGAGATTGACAAGCTCCGTCACTCAGCGACATCAGCCCTCTTGGAGCGTAATGATGTGATTGTCGTGGCTTCGGTCTCGTGTATCTATGGTCTGGGATCGCCTAAGGAATACTCTGACAGCGTGATAAGCCTGCGTCCTGGACTAGAGATTTCCCGTGACAAGCTGCTCAATGATTTGGTAGATATCCAGTTTGAGCGCAATGACATTGACTTTCAGCGGGGGAAATTCCGGGTTCGTGGTGATGTGGTGGAGATTTTCCCAGCTTCTCGGGATGAGCATGCCTTTCGGGTGGAGTTTTTCGGAGATGAGATTGACCGGATTCGTGAGGTTGAAGCCTTGACAGGACGAGTCTTGGGTGAGGTGGACCATTTGGCCATCTTCCCAGCCACTCACTTCGTGACCAATGAAGACCACATGGAAGTAGCTATTGCTAAGATTCAGGCCGAGCTGGAGGAGCAGCTTGGTATCTTTGAGAAGGAAGGCAAGCTTCTGGAAGCTCAGCGCTTGAAGCAGCGCACAGAGTATGATATCGAAATGCTGCGCGAGATGGGCTATACGAATGGAGTTGAGAACTATTCTCGCCACATGGATGGTCGAAGTGAAGGAGAGCCGCCTTATACCCTTCTGGACTTTTTCCCTGATGATTTCTTGATTATGATTGATGAGAGTCACATGACCATGGGACAGATTCGCGGTATGTACAATGGCGACCGCTCTCGGAAGGAGATGCTGGTTAATTATGGTTTCCGCCTGCCATCTGCCTTGGACAACCGTCCGCTGCGCCGGGAGGAGTTTGAGAGCCATGTTCACCAGATTGTCTATGTATCGGCTACGCCGGGCGACTATGAAAATGAACAGACGGATACTGTTATTGAGCAGATTATCCGGCCGACAGGGCTTCTGGATCCAGAAGTGGAAGTCCGTCCAACCATGGGGCAAATTGATGATCTTTTGGGCGAAATCAATGCTCGTGTCGAAAAGAATGAGCGGACCTTTATCACAACCCTGACCAAGAAGATGGCGGAAGATTTGACAGACTACTTCAAGGAAATGGGTGTCAAGGTCAAGTACATGCACTCAGACATCAAGACTTTGGAACGGACCGAGATTATCCGAGACCTGCGCTTGGGTGTCTTTGACGTTCTGGTTGGGATTAACCTGCTGCGCGAGGGAATCGATGTTCCCGAGGTTAGTCTGGTGGCAATTCTTGATGCGGACAAGGAAGGTTTCCTCCGCAACGAACGCGGTCTTATCCAGACTATTGGCCGGGCAGCCCGCAACAGTGAGGGGCATGTGATTATGTATGCAGATACTATGACCCAGTCCATGCAGCGGGCTATTGATGAAACTGCCCGCCGTCGGGCAATCCAGATGGCATATAACGAAGAGCATGGCATTGTACCGCAGACCATTAAAAAAGAAATCCGCGACCTGATCAGTGTGACCAAGGCTGCCTTGCCAGACAAGGAAGAAACTGTCGAAATCGAAAGCCTCAACAAGCAAGAACGCAAGGACATGATTAAGAAACTGGAAGGACAGATGCAAGAAGCTGCTGGACTTCTGGACTTCGAACTGGCTGCACAGATTCGCGATATGATTCTGGAAATAAAGGCGATGGATTGAAATTTTAGAAGGAGATAAAATGAAAGAGTTAAATTATTTTTCAGGTGAATTTAATACAAATGAATTACGAAAATATTTTAATTCTTTAGATAATAAAGAACTGAAATATGAAATTGGAAACTTTGTATATCAATATTTACATTTATCTGAAGAAGAACAATTAAAATATGTTGACCATGTTTGTTATGTTTGTAGTAATTTTGAAGCGAAAATTGATAAAACGATAGAAAAAAAGATTTTAGAGACTCTAAATAAAATATTATCAAAAACTCCACAAACATATAGTTGGTATGAAATCTTTTACTATTTATCTATTCTTTATAATTATCTATATCTTACCAAAGAATACGAAGAATATTCTATATTTTTTGAAAACGAGAGTTGTTTTTTTAAAATTCTTGATCTAGTATTAAAAGATAATCTAGAGAAAAGTAAAATAATTTATTCTGATTTACTTTCAGTTTTTGTTAAACTATTCGAACAGAACAGTTTACCAGAAGAAAAAAGAATTTATTTTGAAAGTAAATTAGAACAGTTCATCAGCTTTATATTTGAAAATAATGATTTTGAAAATAATGATTTTGAACATATTATATTTTGGTATTTTGAATTAGAACAGTTTATTTCAATTTTTCAAAATGACCACTTAAAATTGATAAATGACCATTTTATGGAGAATCCTCAATCTGCAAATGTTGGTGAATATCTAGATTTTGTATCAAGGCATTTTGATGATATAATTGAAGAATCGATTGATGTTGTTCGAAAGATAGCAAAAGAAAACGATTCTGATATAATTCGAGATCAAGCAATTAAATTAGTTAAAATGTATGATGAGCGTAATAGTAGTGATGAAGGCGCTATTTTAAAAAAGGAGAGTGATTCTGGATTTATACTGTCTGAAAATTACAAGGAACTTTTGAATCAAGCAGAAGCTATTATTGATGATATTCGTTCTAATTTGACTATTGCTTCTAAAGATTTAAAAACAATCGGCTCTTTTGGACATTATACTAAGATTGATACTTTAACAAATTTTCTTATAAAAGCAGACTGGAAAAATGAAAATAATTCTGAAACTCATCATACATTTTTACGACTTACTAATCTAAAACAGTTAAACGATCCAATGGAAGGAAGGGCAATACACGATTATTTGGGTATTGATAATACATTTTTCCATAACTATCAAACTTCCAATGTGTTTATATCTTCCTTAACTGTAGTTTCTGATAGCCTACCTATGTGGAAAGAATACGCAGATTCATGTCAAGGAGCATTCCTTGAATATGACATGAGTTATCTTGAACATATTGTTGCTCATAAATCTATTGAATTTGTTAAAATTCATTACTTAGATTTGAATTCTGGCGCTAAAGATGAATCAGATGTTGGTAAAGCTCTAGATATTCTAAAACAAATTTTTGAAAAAATGCAAGAGTTTGAAGGTGAAACTCCACTAAGTGACTTGGCGGAAAAATTAAAAAAGATTTCTTATCTTTTTAAAGTAAAAGATTACGAATATGAGATGGAGTATCGTATTCTAATCAATCTAGATGATACTTCTGTAAAAACACTTATTGAAAATCATAATAAAAGTTTAGATAAAAATAAAGATTTATTAAATGATAAATCCTTGAAGAAAGAAGATATTGGGTTAGAAATTTTTGATAAAGTTAACTATAACGATTTTAGGAAGTATATAGTATTAAGCCCTAAAGATAATGGCAGATACGATCTATTTGTATACATTAATCTGGCTCCTTTGAAATACTCAAAAGTCATTCTAGGTCCAAAAGTTACAGATGCAGACTATATTGCTCCTTATCTCAAACTTGCCAATCCTGATATAGAGATAAAAAGTTCGAAAATTCCCTATAGTTAGAGAAAATAACCATTTTTTAAACATACAAGCAAGGAGCATCACATGCGTTATGTACTTTTACTCCGCGGCATCAATGTCGGCGGGAAAAACAAGGTCGTTATGGCTGATTTGAAGAAAGATTTAGCTGGGTTGGGTTTTGAAAATCCAGTTTCCTACATCAACAGCGGCAATCTTTTCTTTGATAGCGAGGAGCAGGAGGAGAGGATTCGGGAGATATTGTCGGCTTATTTCAGTCAGTCTTACGATTTCCCTCTGCCTTTCGTCCTTGTCAGCTCTACCATGCTTGAAAAAGAAAGAGCCAATCTGCCTACTTGGTGGCAGGATGAAACAGCCTTTCGGCGAGATGTTCTCTTTTATCTGCCGGAGACAGACAAGGAGAGCGTTCAAGAGCTGGCAGGCAGCTGGGCGAATGACAAGGAGCAACTGCATTTTGGGCAGACGGCTTTCTTTTATAGAAATGCTGACCAAGCGGATTATCTCAAGTCCAACTACCATAAGAAACTGCTAAAGTCCAGTTTTTACAAGCAACTGACTATCCGAAACGGCAAGACTTTCCAGAAGATTGTGGAGTTGGTAAATGAAAAGTAAAACCAAAAAGAAAAATAAAAACAAGAGAAAAGTAAAAGTTCAGGGGAATAAGTTTATCCTTTGGTTGGAAAAACATTGGATATTAGAAGCTCTTTTAGGTTATATATTCTTTATAATGGTTGCGATTGGAGTGGGATTTTTAACGTTTGAAAATAAGTCAATTCCGGGTCCGCTTCGAGAATTTAAATATGTTAGCCCTTTGTATATAAATTTGGTTGTCTTGATTGCTCTTCCATATTATTCCTGGTTTGGAAGTCTATGAGAAGAAGGCTTCAACACGTTGAAAGGTTTTTCAGAAGTTTTTCTTTATCTTAATGGTCTACTTTTTCTTTTACATTATTTTATAGGAATAGCATTAGAAGACGGAGAGGGATTTCTGCCACCATTGTGGAACTTGAATCCTCGCTATGTTTGGTTTCCAATTGCCACCTATCTAATCTTTTTCTTCATTCCAGCGTTAACGATGTTGATTTTAAAATATAATGAAAAAAAGAGGAAAAAACATGACCAAAGAAAATCTATCTAAGTTATTTTCATTTAAAACACTCTATCTGGCCTTGCTAACCTTTGTCATTCTTCATTTGATTTTGTTACCTTTTGGTCTATCCTTTACTCCAGTTTTGTGGAATAGTTGGTTTTTTATTCTTTGTTTGACCTTCTTTATCCATCCTTGGATAGTCTTTTTTAGGACAAGAGATTTTCACTGGTATGACCTTATTTTTCAATTATTCAGTGGATTGGTGGCGCTTTATCTTTGGTTTTCGGCATTCTTTGCTTTGTCAATCATCTCGGATTCAGTCATTCCCATCAATATAGACTATCATATACAAGATAAAGAAATTATCATTGTCAGAGGTTTTGTGGTCCATAGTACCTATGAACATCATGAATTGATCAATCCCTTTATCATGAAGTCAGAAGTGAAATATAACGAAGATATGTTTTAATAACTTAGAAAGCGAGTGAATCCATGTCACGTTCCCAAAAAACAATCCTAACAAACATCTGCCTTGTTGAAGATGTGTCGCGCGGTAAACTTCTAATGCAATATCGCTCTCCTGAGCGCTATCATTGGTCTGGTTATGCCTTCCCAGGTGGGCATATTGAGAAGGGAGAGTCTCTCCATGATGCGGTTGTCCGTGAGATTTTAGAGGAAACGGGTTTGACTATTAGTCATCCGAAATTGGTTGGGGTAAAGAACTGGCATACGGATGAAGGGGTTCGCTACATCGTCTTTTGTTACAAAGCGACTGAATTTTCTGGTCAGATTCACTCGAGTGAAGAGGGCGAGATTTCTTGGGTAGACAAGGATAGCCTGCCACAGCTGGACTTGGCCTACGATATGTTGGAACTCCTTCGTATGATGGAAGATGAGGAATTATCCGAATATTACTATCACGAGCGTATCGAAGGTGGTTGGCGCAAGAGTATGTACTAAAAAATGTTTCCTTTTGTATCTGAAGTGCAAAGATAGAAAGGTGGATGACTGTCATGATTTCATTATGGATTGCTATTGTTGCATTTTTTCTTTTGGGCTTAAACCATTTTTTTCCTTCTAGAAATGCTGGATTCGGTTTGAGATTTCCATTTGCTTTTCATACTTTAAAAGGATGGAAGCAGAGTCAATCTAGGTTTTATAGATCAGTGATTTTGCTTAATTTGCTCATTTTTCTTTATTCTTTGTACACAGATTTAAACGAGAATAGGGTCTTGGTCTTGTCAATTATTAGTATTGTATTTTCTGGAATATTAATTTTTTTAATTTCTTTTAAAGAATAGTTTGATTGTTTTATCAGTAATTTTTATAGCGACTATCTATCATTTGAAAGCCGGTTGGCGCAAGAGTATGTACTAAAAAGACTGATTAGGTTGGGGCCTAATCAGTCTTTTTTTTCTTGCTATTTATTCCTGTAAAAATCCTAGGTCTCTCAAGGCGGCTTCTACATAGTCCAAATCCTGCTGGGAGTCGGCTTGTACTAGGTGATAGTGGACTCCATCTGTCAGTTCAGATAAGGGGCGAAAGGCACAGGATGCGACCTGTTGGAGAAAATGTTGGACATCTCGGCGGCAGGTCAGCTTCAGGTAAGTCTGGATTTCGCCGTAAACCGGGTGCTCAATCAAAATAGTCTGTACGCGGCCGCCATTATCCACGATAGCTAGCAACTCAGCCTCCATATCCTCAGCCCCATGCTGAACCTTGAAAAGCTGATGAACAGCAGCATTTTCTTGGCGGTCTTTATAAAGATAGCCACGGTTGGTTGAGAGGATGGGTGCACCATCAGCCCTCAAGAGGGCAATATCTTGCACGATAATCTGCCTAGTCACATGGAAATGTTCAGCAAGTGACTGGCCATTGAGGGCAGCAGATGATGTTTTCAAAAGGTCTAATAGTTCTTCTCGTCTTTGCTTGGTCATAGCTTCATTGTAAACCAAAAGTCAGGAATCTTCAAGCTCTAGCGAATCTTTTTAAGCGCTTGATAGATGAACTTAGCAATGACAAAGTCGACTATGCTATGGATGACCGTACCAAGTCCAACCAAACCAAATAAGATATAGAAAGCATTAGCTGGATAGGCAGACGTTGTGTAAAAGAGGATGCAGACGACCACTTCGCCAAAGGCATGAATCAAGGCTAGCAGGAAATTAAATATCCAAGTCTTCTTCTGGCTGTCCAGTGTGTCAGGGTGCTTTTGAAGATAAAGAGCGCCTATGCTAGCGAAGAGCAAGTGGGACAGGGCTCTAAGCGTGATGATAAAAGGAAGTCCGGACATTCCAAATCCAATAGCAGAGCCAATCACGACAATCACCGTCATAAGAGGGGAGATAAACATAGCCAGAAAGATAGCGACGTGGCTGGCTAAGGTGAAGGAAGCGGGCGGAATGACAATTTTAATTGGCATAACTAGTGGGATAACAATAGCTAGTGCAGTCAAAAAAGCGGTCAGCGTCATAAACTGATTTTTAGATTTTGGTTTCATAGTGACTCCTTTTTATCTGTATATACACTAGTATAGTAAACTGTTTTTGCAGAAAGGTCAAGACCTGTAAAAATCCTGAAAGAGATTTGTCAAAATGCTTAAAATAGCTTATACTAGAATGGTGTGGAAATAGGAGAAAACTAGATTTTTAGGATTTAGTTGACCTTCACATAGCTTAGTGTTCTGCTGGACTTGAAAAATGAAGGAAGAGCTTAATCATATATAGAAGGCTGGTATGGAAATTTAGCAGCCTTGACTAGAAATGGAGAAAAAATGAACAACTTACCAAACTGCCCCAAATGTAATTCAGAGTATGTCTACGAAGATGGAACGCTCTTGGTCTGCCCAGAATGTGCCTATGAATGGAATCCAGCTGAGGTCCAAGAAGCAGAAGAAGGTCCAGTAGCGATCGATGCTAATGGCAATAAGCTGGCTGATGGCGATACAGTTACCTTGATTAAGGATCTGAAAGTCAAAGGAGCACCTAAGGATCTCAAGCAGGGAACGCGCGTGAAAAATATCCGCATCGTGGAAGGCGATCATAATATTGACTGTAAGATTGACGGCTTCGGTGCGATGAAGCTCAAGTCAGAGTTTGTTAAGAAAATTTGAGGTCTCTATGAATCGTCGTTTTATCTTAATTTATCGAATTATTCTTTTTATCCTGGCCTTTTTGGGTGTGTATCTGGAAATCACTAAGTATGGCGTGG
Organism: Streptococcus sp. 27098_8_134; assembly: GCF_041431675.1. Taxonomy (NCBI): domain Bacteria; kingdom Bacillati; phylum Bacillota; class Bacilli; order Lactobacillales; family Streptococcaceae; genus Streptococcus; species Streptococcus sp. 27098_8_134. The sequence goes on from NZ_JAPVYD010000002.1 coordinate 469,667, forward strand.
GCATGCTCATGTACTATACGGTTTTGTCCAATCTCTTGGTCCTGCTCTTTACGGGCTATCTGGTCTATCTGATGATGAGACCTGGAGATGCTTGGAAGGCACCGAAAATCTTGAGAATCAAGGGTGGGGTGACCATGTCCATCATGATTACTTGTGTCGTTTATCACCTCTTGCTGGCCCCGATTGCGACAGATTTTTACCGTCTAGAGAATTTTCTGTGTCATTATATAGTCCCCTTGGCTTTTCTTCTGGATACAGTAATCTTTGACAAAGCGCGTCAGTACCGCTGGTTTGATCCGATTTCTTGGACAAGTGTGCCTTTGGTCTACATGGCCTTTGCCCTCTTTAATGGCTTTTTCTTGAAAATAGATATTCCAAGATCCAAGGACAATCCATTTCCCTACTTTTTCCTCAATGTCTTTAAGAAAGGTTGGCCCTATGTCATCCAGATGTGTTTGATTATCTTTGCGGCCTATCTGGTTTTTGGTTTTGTCTTTTACGGGATAAAGTCCATCTCTTTCTCAAAGAAGAAGACTTCTTAGAGATATGTGCTAGTAGATGAAAAACAGATTTCACTAACCCTTATCCAGTCAAACAGAAAAAATACAATTTTTTTCTTGAAATAGTTTTGAATTTGTGATATAGTATAAAAAATTAAATAATCCTTTAATTCTATCCAGAGAGATAGACAAGGAGCAAGTAAAAAGATGGGTGGAGTGTAAGCAAGTGCGTCTTGTTTTAGCTTGCCTGACTAGATTTTTCTGAAGTCTCCTTGTATGAGGAGACTTTTTCTGTTGTTTGAGGAGGAAAGAATGAAAACAAAAGAAGTTGTCGATGATATCACCATGAACCGCGCGATTACGCGGATTACCTATGAAATCATCGAGCGCAACAAGGACTTAAATCAAGTGGTCTTGGCTGGGATTAAGACCCGTGGGGTTCACTTGGCTCACCGGATTCAAAAGCGATTGGCTCAGTTGGAGAATATCGATATTCCGGTCGCAGAAATAGACACCAAGCCTTTCCGAGATGATATCAAGGTTGAGGAAGATACGACAGTGATTCCAGTGGATATTACCGACCGTCAAGTAATCCTGATCGACGATGTCCTCTACACAGGACGGACCATCCGAGCGGCTATTGATAATCTGGTCAGTCATGGGCGGCCTTCTCGCGTTGGTCTGGCTGTCTTGGTAGACCGTGGTCACCGCGAGCTGCCGATACGGGCAGACTATGTCGGCAAGAATATTCCGACTAGCCAAACTGAGGAGATTATTGTTGAGATGACCGAGACAGACGGTCAAGATCGAGTTTTGATTATGGGAGAGTAATAAGCTAAATGAGTCAAGATGTTAAGTATGATGTGCATGATATGCCAAAGCCAGGTTTGCTTTTAGGACTATCCTTTCAGCACTTGTTCGCCATGTTTGGGGCGACAGTCTTGGTGCCAATTCTGGTGGGAATTGACCCAGCGGTAGCTCTATTTTCAAGCGGTCTGGGAACACTGGCCCATCTGACTGTTACCAAGTATAAGATTCCGGCCTACATGGGTTCCAGCTTTGCTTATATCGCAGCCATGCAGATGCTGATGAAGACTGATGGCATCGGAGCGGTTGCACAGGGAGCCATCACCGGTGGTTTGGTTTATTTCATCGTAGCCCTGATTGTCAAGTTTGCTGGCAATGCTTGGATTGACAAGGTGCTGCCGCCAGTAGTGGTAGGACCTATCATCATGGTCATCGGTCTGAGCTTGGCTGGAACAGCTGTTAGCGATGTGATGAACAAGACTGCAGCTAATGGCGAAAAGGTGTATGATTTGACCTACTTCATTATCGGAATGGTCACTCTCTTGGCAGTTATCCTCTTTAATATCTATGGTAAGAAGATTGTGGGAATTATCCCAGTCTTGCTGGGCTTGATAGTCGGCTACATCTTTAGCTTGATTCTAGGGGCTGTGACTGGGCAGGAAATCGTTTCTTTTGCAAAGGTTGGGCAAGCTTCTTGGTTCCACCTTCCGCCCATGAGTCTGCCTTTCTTGGACTATGATGTGAAATTTTATCCTAGTGCGATTTTAACCATGGCGCCTATCGCCTTTGTAACCATGACAGAACACTTCGGGCATGTCATGGTACTGAATAGCTTGACAGGCAAGGACTTCTTCAAGGATCCAGGACTGGACAAGACCTTGACTGGAGATGGTCTGGCTCAGATTATTGCAGGGCTTTTCGGAGCACCACCAGTGACTAGCTACGGAGAGAATATCGGAGTTATGGCGCTTAATAAAATCTACAGCGTCTATGTCATTGCAGGTGCAGCAGTGCTGGCTATTGTCATGAGCTTTGTGGGCAAGGTTTCAGCCCTGCTCCAATCTATCCCGAGTCCTGTGCTGGGTGGTATTTCCATCGCCCTGTTTGGAGTAATTGCTTCGAGCGGTCTCAAGATTCTGATCGAAGCACAGACCAACTTTGACAACAAAAAGAATCTCTTGATTGCCAGTGTCATCTTGGTATCTGGTATCGGCGGTTTGACCTTGCAGCTGTCGGGTCTGCAAATCTCAGGAGTTGCCTTGTCAACTATTCTGGGAATTGTCCTCTATCTTGTCCTGCCTGAGCCCAAGGATTGAGCTAGGCGCTAAATCATTAACTTTCGTTCAAAAATAGCTTGCTCTCAGAGCGACTTTACTTGCAGCACTCTGGCAGCCCTCATTCTTTCATAAAGGAGAATTACATCATGTCATCCAATCAAATCGCTCTTAAGAATCTTGTTTCTATGGAAACTCTGTCAAATGAAGAAGTTATGGCCTTGATTAAACGTGGAATCGAATTTAAAAATGGCGCTAAAGTCCATTATGATGAGCAGCATATCGTGTCTAACCTTTTCTTTGAGTCATCTACACGGACCCACAAGGCCTTTGAAGTAGCAGAGTTGAAGTTAGGCTGCGATCTTCTGGACTTTGATGTCAAGACCAGCTCGGTCAACAAAGGAGAAACCTTGTATGACACTATCCTGACCATGTCTGCCCTTGGCGTTGATGTTTGTGTCATTCGCCACCCAGAGGTGGACTATTACAAAGAGCTAGTGGAAAGCCCAACCATTACGACTTCTATCGTAAATGGAGGAGACGGTTCTGGTCAGCATCCTAGCCAGAGCTTGCTGGATTTGATGACCATTTATCAAGAGTTTGGTCGCTTTGAAGGACTCAAGGTTGCGATTGCTGGTGACTTGGACCATTCGCGCGTGGCTAAGTCAAATATGCAAATTCTCAAGCGCTTGGGGGCAGAGCTCTACTTTGCAGGTCCGGAAGAATGGCGGAGCCAAGAGTTTGCGGACTATGGTAAGTTTGTCACCATTGATGAGGTGATTGAAGAAGTGGATGTCATGATGTTCCTGCGCGTGCAGCATGAGCGTCATGACTACGAGTCCATCTTTTCTAAAGAAAATTACCACAGACTTCATGGTCTGACTCAAGAGCGGTATGACCGCATGAAAGATACGGCGATTCTGATGCATCCGGCTCCAGTTAACCGCGATGTAGAAATTGCGGATCATCTGGTCGAAGCACCAAAATCGCGTATCGTTGAACAAATGACCAATGGCGTCTTTGTTAGAATGGCTATTATCGAAGCGGTTCTGAAAGGCCGTCAATAATCTCGGACAGTAGGCCGGGAGTGGGTGAAGCTATGTGAAGCAATCCCACTCCCTATTATTATATACCTTATGTGGATGGTCGTAGGCGGTCTGCATCTTGGACAGGAGGGAACAATGGCAAAGAGACTTTTAATATTAGAAAATGGCATGATTTTCGAAGGGGAAGCTTTTGGAGCGGATCTTTTTGTGACAGGCGAAATCGTCTTTAACACAGGCATGACTGGCTATCAGGAATCGATTACGGACCAGTCTTACAACGGCCAGATTTTAACCTTTACCTATCCCTTGGTTGGAAATTATGGTGTCAATCGGGATGACTATGAGTCCATTTTACCGACTTGTAAGGGAGTGGTGGTCTATGAGTATGCACGTCGTGCCAGCAATTGGCGCCAGCAATTGTCTTTGGATGAGTTCCTCAAAATCAAGAAGATTCCAGGCATTTCGGGAATTGATACAAGGGCGCTAACCAAGATTATCCGCCAGCATGGAACTATGCGGGCGACCATTGCCAATGCAGAGGATAGCATCGAGCATCTGCAGGACCAGCTGCAGGCGACAGTTCTGCCGACTGATAATATCAAGCAGGTTTCTACCAAGCAGGCCTATCCAGCTCCGGGAACGGGGCGCAGCGTGGTATTGGTGGACTTTGGTCTCAAGCATTCTATCCTGCGGGAGTTAGCCAAACGAAACTGCAGCGTGACAGTAGTACCTTATGATACCAACGCTGAGGAAATTCTCCAGCTCAATCCTGATGGAGTCATGCTGTCCAATGGACCGGGCAATCCGGAAGATGTGCCGGAGGCCCTGGACATGATTCGTGGTGTTCAGGGCAAGATTCCAATTTTCGGGATCTGTATGGGACATCAGCTCTTCTCCATGGCTAACGGTGCTAAGACGCATAAGATGAAGTTCGGCCACCGTGGTTTCAACCATGCGGTGCGGGAGATTGCGACATGCCAAGTTGACTTTACCAGTCAAAATCACGGCTATGCCGTCAGCCGTGAGGATTTGCCGGAATGCCTGATTGTGACTCATGAAGAAATCAATGATAAGTCTGTCGAAGGTGTGCGCCATCGGGATTATCCTGCCTTTTCTGTGCAGTTCCACCCCGATGCTGCGCCGGGACCGCATGATGCAGACTATCTCTTTGATGAGTTTATGGAAATGATGGATGCCCATCAGGCTTACTAGGAAGCAAGATTGAGAGGTGCACTATGCCAAAACGTAAAGATATTCAGAAAATTATGGTCATCGGTTCTGGTCCTATCGTTATCGGTCAGGCTGCGGAGTTTGACTATGCTGGGACTCAGGCTTGCCTGTCCTTGAAAGAAGAGGGCTACAGTGTTGTCTTGGTTAATTCTAATCCAGCGACCATCATGACGGACAAGGAAATTGCGGACCGGGTTTATATCGAGCCTATCACGCTGGAGTTTGTTGCGCGGATTTTGCGTAAGGAGCGGCCGGATGCTCTGCTGCCTACTCTGGGCGGCCAGACTGGACTCAATATGGCCATGGAATTATCAAAGTCAGGGCTTTTAGAAGAGCTGGGAGTGGAACTCTTGGGAACCAAGCTGTCGGCCATTGACCAAGCGGAAGACCGGGACCTTTTCAAGCAGCTGATGGAAGAGCTAGGCCAGCCCATCCCTGAGTCAGAAATTGTCAATACAGTTGATGAAGCACTGGAATTTGCGGCTGAGATCGGCTATCCAGTCATTGTCCGTCCGGCATTTACACTGGGAGGAACTGGCGGCGGTATCTGTAGCAATGAGGAAGAGCTGCAGGAAATCGCAGAAAACGGCCTCAAACTCTCTCCGGTTACCCAGTGTCTGATTGAGCGCTCCATAGCAGGTTTTAAGGAAATCGAATACGAAGTCATGCGGGATGGCGCAGACAATGCGCTGGTCGTATGTAATATGGAAAACTTTGACCCAGTCGGCATCCACACAGGTGACTCTATCGTTTTTGCACCTAGTCAGACCATTTCAGACTATGAATACCAGATGCTGCGGGACGCCAGTCTCAAGATTATCCGAGCGCTGAAGATTGAGGGCGGCTGTAATGTGCAGCTGGCTCTGGACCCGCATAGTTTCAAATACTATGTTATCGAGGTCAATCCACGGGTTTCCCGCTCATCAGCCCTTGCCTCTAAGGCGACCGGCTATCCGATTGCAAAGCTGGCAGCGAAAATCGCGGTCGGGCTTACATTGGATGAAATCATCAATCCAGTGACAGGCTCTACCTATGCCATGTTTGAGCCGGCTCTGGACTATGTGGTCGCTAAGATTCCACGCTTTCCATTTGATAAATTTGAGCAGGGTGAGCGCCGTCTGGGAACCCAGATGAAGGCGACAGGGGAAGTCATGGCTATCGGCCGCAATATTGAGGAGAGTCTGCTCAAGGCCTGCCGTTCTTTGGAAGTTGGTGTGAACCACAACGAGCTGCCTGCTCTCAGTCAAGTAAGCGATGATGAGCTGATGAGGAAGATTGTCAAGGCGCAAGATGACCGACTTTTCTATATCTCAGAGGCCATTCGTCGTGGTTACAGTCCGGATGAAATTGCTGAGCTGACCAAGATTGATGTCTTTTTCCTGGATAAGCTGCTCCATATTTACGAAATTGAGCAGGAGCTGGCCAGTCATATCGGAGATAGCTATGTGCTTAAGAAAGCCAAGCAAAATGGCTTTGCGGATACTAAGATTGCATCCTTGTGGGGTATGACAGCTGAGCAGGTGCGTCGCATCCGGCAGGAGCAAAAGATTGTGCCGGTTTACAAGATGGTGGATACCTGTGCTGCTGAGTTCGAGTCTGCGACACCTTATTTCTACTCCACCTATGGCTTTGAAAATGAATCTGTTAAATCCAGCAAGGAATCAGTTCTGGTGCTGGGCTCTGGTCCTATCCGAATCGGGCAGGGGGTCGAGTTTGACTATGCGACTGTTCATTCTGTAAAGGCTATTCAGGCAGCTGGCTATGAAGCGATTATCATGAATAGCAATCCAGAGACTGTATCGACTGACTTTTCTGTCTCAGATAAGCTCTACTTTGAGCCGCTGACCTTTGAAGATGTCATGAATGTCATTGAGCTGGAGCAGCCTAAAGGTGTTATCGTTCAGTTTGGCGGTCAGACAGCCATTAATCTGGCAGAGCCTCTGTCCAAGGCTGGTGTTAAGATTTTAGGTACCCAAGTGGCGGACTTGGATCGAGCTGAGGATCGGGATCTCTTTGAACAAGCTCTGAAAGAACTGCATATTCCGCAGCCGCCAGGTCAGACAGCCACTAATGAAGAGGAAGCAGTAGAGGCTGCTCGTAAGATTGGCTTCCCTGTTCTGGTGCGGCCTTCCTATGTCTTGGGTGGCCGTGCCATGGAAATTGTAGAAAACGAAGCGGATCTACGCTCTTATATGCGGACAGCGGTTAAGGCCAGTCCAGACCATCCGATTTTGGTGGATTCTTACATTCTTGGGGATGAGTGCGAAGTGGATGCTATTTCTGATGGCCGTCAGGTCTTGATTCCTGGGATTATGGAGCATATCGAGCGGGCAGGGGTTCACTCAGGGGATTCCATGGCAGCCTATCCGCCGCAAACCCTATCGCAGAAAGTTAAGGATACCATTGCAGACTATACCAAACGGTTGGCTCTGGGACTGAACTGTATCGGCATGATGAATATTCAGTTCGTCATCAAAGATGAGCAGGTCTATGTCATTGAGGTCAATCCACGGGCCAGTCGTACCGTTCCTTTCTTGTCCAAGGTGACAGATATTCCGATGGCGCAAGTGGCGACTCGTTTGATTCTTGGGGAGAGTTTGGCAGAGCTGGGCTATGAAGACGGTCTTCATCCAGAAAGTTCCATGGTTCATATCAAGGCGCCAGTCTTCTCCTTTACCAAGCTGGCGAAGGTCGACAGTCTCTTGGGACCTGAAATGAAGTCTACCGGCGAAGTCATGGGAAGTGACCGAACCCTAGAAAAAGCTCTCTACAAGGCTTTTGAGGCTTCCTATCTCCATCTGCCAAACTTTGGTAATGTTGTCTTTACTATCGCAGATGATAGCAAGGAAGAAGCCCTGCAGCTGGCTCAGCGTTTTGCCAATATTGGCTATGGTATCTGGGCAACAAAGGGAACAGCCTCTTATTTTGAAAACCACGGCCTACACGTCCGTCTGGTCGAAAAAATCGGCAGTGATGATAACAAGGACATCCCAGCCTATATCCGCAAGGGCAAGGTTCAGGCTATTATCAACACGGTCGGAACCAAGCGAACAGCAGATAAGCATGGTCAAATTATCCGTAGCTCAGCTATTGAGCATGGAGTGCCCCTCTTCACAGCCTTGGACACAGCTGATGCCATGCTGAAGGTTCTGGAAAGCCGTAGTTTCACTACAGAGGCGATATAGAGCTAGATTTTTGACTTCCAGATTGTCATTTTACCGTCTGCAAGTCGGAAAAGTAATCTCATACAGTTAAGCTTGAGAGAAGCATTTGTCCAAGCTTATTCTGTCCTTGAATAGTCATAAATAAATAACATTTCAAATATAATGAATTAAAAGCAAAGAGGAAGTGGGAAAGAATCCTACTTCCTCTTTGCTTTATTTTCTTAAAAAAACTTGACAAAGAAGTTGACAAAGTGTATTATATTAACCAGTTAATAAACCGGTTAATAATAAGTTGAGGAGAAATTGTGAAACGAGTTTTAAAATTCTTAGCCTGCCTTAGTCTGCTGGTCCTGTCCTTGTGTCTCTGGGCTTGTCAGTCTCAAAAGGAATCCAGTCCCTCGCAAGGATTGGAAATTGTAACTAGCTTTTATCCTATCTACTCCATGGTAAAGGTTATATCGGGCGATCTGAATGACGTGCGCATGATTCAGTCTAGCAGTGGCATTCATGATTTTGAGCCTTCAGCCAATGATGTGGCAGCCATCTATGATGCAGATGTCTTTGTTTATCATTCACGGACCTTGGAGTCCTGGGCTGGCGAGCTGAATCCTAGTCTCAAGAATTCCAAGGTTCAAGTCCTTGAGGCTTCCCAGGGTATGAAGCTGGATCGAGTCGCTGGTTTGGAAGATGTCCAAGCAGGAGAGGGAGTGGATGAGAAGACGCTCTATGATCCTCATACCTGGTTGGATCCTCAGAAAGCCGCAGAGGAAGCCCAGATTATCGCCGACAGGTTGTCGGAGCTGGATAGCGACCATCGGGATACTTATCAGGCCAATGCCCGAAAATTTCAAGAAGAGGCCAAAGAGCTGACAGAACGCTATCAGGATATTTTTGATAAAGTGCCCAACAAGACTTTTGTCACCCAGCATACCGCCTTTTCTTATCTAGCCAAGCGCTTCGGGCTGACCCAGTTGGGCATTGCTGGTATTTCACCAGAGCAGGAGCCTAGTCCGCGTCAGCTGACAGAGATAGAAGACTTTGTCAAGGAGCACAAGGTGAAGACCATTTTTGTGGAAAGCAATTCTTCTTCCAAAGTGGCCCAAACCCTTGTCAAGGCGACTGGTGTACAAATCAAGGAGCTGAATCCTTTGGAAGCAGACCCAGCCAACCAACTATCTTATTTAGAAAATTTAGAAAAAAATTTAGCTATTTTAGCTAAAGATTTGAAAGGATAAAAGACAACCATGAAAAAGAAATATTTCCTTGCTTCAGCTGCTGTATTAGCTCTCGGTCTCGGAACTTACGGACTTATCCAATGGCAAGTTCAGCTCCGACCTCAGACCAAAGATAACAAAGTAGCCTATATTGAGGACAAGACTTCGGGCGAAAAGACGGATAAAAATAAAAGTTTGACATCTGACCAAATCAATGATGAGGAAGGGATTGAAGCAGAGCAGATTGTCGTGAAAATCACAGATCAAGGCTATGTCACTTCTCATGGAGACCATTATCATTACTTTGACGGGAAGGTGCCTTTTGATGCCATTATTAGCGAAGAGCTGATTATCCGAGATCCTAACTACACGCTGCAGGAAGCAGATATTGTCAATGAGGTCAAAGATGGTTATATCATCAAGGTGGAGGGGAAGTATTATCTCTACCTCAAGGATGCCAAGCATACCAGTAATGTCCGCTCGGTGGATGAGATTGCTCGGCAGAAGAAGCTACATAAGACCAAGGAAGAAGGCGATAGTGGCAAATCTTCCACTACAAAATCAAGCAAGACCCGCGATTTCAGCCAGCCTAGCAAGTCCTTAGCTGCGGGAAAGACAGCCGCAGATCTTGCAGGAGTTTCTTATCAAGGCCAAGGGGGATATAGGACGGATGATGGTTATACGTTCAGTCCCTCTGACGTCATCGAGGATACTGGCGATGCTTTTATCGTGCCGCATGGCGGGCATTTTCACTACATTCCCAAGAGCGACCTGTCGCCGGCAGAATTGGCTGCGGCTCAGAGCTACTGGAATAGCAGGCGGGCTGGCGGAAGGGTGAATCCGCCTAACTACAGTAGGACGATTGCTTCTTCCAATACTTGGAACCAGAATAGTGCTATCAATCAGGGTGGACCAGTCTCAAATCCGACTCCACAGCTGTCAAATCATTCAAAGATTGAGCAACCAAGCCCTGGCTTAGCGGTTACTCAGCCGAGTCCGTCCAATCCGCTCCAGCCGTTTCAACCGTCTCAACCATCCTTGCCAAGTCTGCTGCAGCAACTCTATGCCCTGCCTCAGTCTCAGCGCTATCATGAAGGGGACGGTGTGGTGTTTGATCCGCTGAAAATCAGCCGTCGGACAGAAAATGGAGTCGTTATTCCCCACGGAAATCACCATCATTTCATTCCTTATGACAAGCTGTCAGACTTGGAAGCTAAGATTGCCCGCTTGATTCCTATTGGTTATACTTACCAGCCGCTAGGAGATCCTCTCCAAGCTTTGAAGCCTCAGCTACCGTCACAGACTGATCACGATCATGGTTTCCATGCGGAGGCTGTCATTGGCAAGGACGACCAAGGCTACATGGTATCGCATGGAGATCATGCTCATTACTTTTACAAGAAAGACTTGACTGCTGAACAGATTCAAGCAGCGGAGCAAGTCTTGGCCAAGCAGCCAGCAAAACCTTCAGCAGTAGTCAATGACGCTGAACGTTATTCACGCGATGCCAGTGATGAGGAAAAGATTGCTTATATCTCCCAAACCTATGGCGTTCCCAAGGAGGCGGTTCGCATCTCAAATGGTTTCTTTGTCTTTAATAACCCAGACCAGGCCTATGATCCGACTCATATCCACCCCTATGCTGTCCGCAAGGAGCATGTTCGCATTCCTCTGGTAACAGGCAATGCAGAGCTGGACTTCATGAATGAGCTCTACACGACAGCCCTGCGTTCAGGTCTGTCGCCTTACAGTCTGCAAGTGGAAGATGGTCAGTTTGTCATTCCTCATGGCGACCATAATCACTATATCAAGATCCAGTCCAAGGGCGCAGCAGAAGCCTTGAAAAATCGTCTGCCTCAGATTCAATCTAAGTATGAGCAAGGCGATTATGATGAGGCTGCTATTTTGCGGAAAGTAGAAAGTCTGAAAGCAGATAGTCAGCGTCTTTATGCCGATGATCCTCTTATGCAGCGGCGGATTGAGCTAGCTTTGGGGCAGTTTGTGGAAACTATGAAAAAGCTGCCTAGCAACTCAACTGCTGGCTACCTGAGCAGTCTGGATAACTTTGATAAGCAGTTTATCCATGTGGATCAGACGGTCAAGCCAATCCAAGAGACCGAGCTAGACAAGACCTATCAAGGGCTTTTGGAGAGAATGAACCTCCTTGACACGGATAGCTATGGGCTGAAGAAAGCTGACTTGCTGCAGCGTCTGCAAAATGCTTATGCTGGCCAGAATCAAGCTGAAATGGCAGAGCTAGGACAAGTATTATCTGCTTTAGAAGATTATCATGATCGGACAGGCGTCACAGCGGTTGATTATATTCGTTATTTCTACCAAGCTTTAGAGGATGGGCGTTTGAGCCCTGAGCTGCGCAGAAAAGCAGCCGAGCTGACCTTGACTCTCTATAAGTCTCAAGCCTTTATAGAAGCAACCAATCTCCAACAGCTTTTCCCTGCCCTCTATCAGACTAAGAAAGAAATTGCAGCAGCCCTTGCTAGCGGTCAGCCTTCTCCGTCCTCTGAAAAGACAGAACTAGATCAGGGCGAGCCCGATCAGCCAACCTACAAAGCCATGATTTATGACTTTTTGAAGGGTATTTATGATGATTTTGGCACCTCGGATGATAGCGAGAAGAGTGCTCAAGCCCTTGTCTTCCTTGGAAAAGCGCAGGAACTGCTTGGAGAAATAAAGGACCAAAACAGCCGAGCAGACTATGCAGCTAGAATCTTAGAACTAGGTAAGGAATTAAAGAGCAGCAGCTCAGATAAGCAAGCTCTGCTGGCAGCAAGTCAGAAGCTTTTGGATCAGATGAGCCGAACAATTGCTGGACAAAAGGAAGAGCCAGCTAATACGGAAAATCAGGAAGTTTATCAGCAGCTTTATAATCTACTCATGTCTATCCATCAGTATTTGGAAAAGAATCAAGGAAGTGAGCAGCAATACCAGCAGCTGGACCAGCTTTTTGATAAGCTTGGACAGAGAGCTACAGATAAGAAAGAGCTGCTTAAGGAAATCCTGGCCTTCCAGCAGTCACTCGTCCATCCTGAGGGAACAAACGAGTCCGATTCTCAGCATAGGGACGCTGATGGCTATCACTTTAATCTGCAGGATATGGTCGGAGCGGACGAGCAAGGCTATCGGGTAGCTCATTTGGACCACGAGCACTATATTTACAAGAAGGACTTGTCAGAAGCTGAGCGTCAAGCTGCAGATGCCTATGCGGTGCAAAAAGGTTTCTTGAAAGCACCGGCTGAACAACCTGCTTCTGGTCAGCTAGCAAGTAGCAGTGCTCCAGAAACTGCGCAAACTGGCAATCTACCTTCTGAATCTGCCACTGCAGAAACAGCTCAAAACCAATCTGATAAGCCAGCAGAAGCTTCGACAACTGCAAATCCAGCTGGTCAATCAAGCTTAGCAGCGAGTTTTGGCATGACAGAGGAAGCATTCAATCAGAAATTGCAGGAACTTTCTCAGCTCTATGGAATCAGCCCAGAGACTTTCAGCTACAATCCAGCAACCAGAAGCATCAGCTTTACAGGAGCTGACGGCCAGCTAAAAAATGTTCAGATTAGCTAAGCTTACATTTTGGTGTAAAACAATAATAAAACGAATGATGAAGACCAAGCCGAGTCTAAGACCATCATTCGTTTTTGATTTTCGGACTTCTTATATTTATTTGATTGATATTGTGTTAAAATAGTCAGAGACTGATAGATGAAAGGATTGTCATCATGACAGACAAAGACTTACTCATCAAAGAATATCCTAGAGTAAAAAAAGAAGCTATTTATAGCCGCCTTATATTCTTGCTAACGGCCGTTACAGGAGCTATTCTATCCTTTATTTTGGTCTATTCAAAATCTAGGAATCTAATCTTTGAAAATGTTTCAATTGGTTTAGTTGTGTTTGCAGGTATTGTTATATCAAGGCCGTATTGGACAAAAAAGAAACAATACGAGAATCAGTATCCAGAATTGAAAGGAATGTCTACAAGAGGTACTGAAGCTTCTGGGAATTTTTGGGGAAAACATCTGATTGTATATCCAGCCATTCTTGTTTATATGGTTTGGGTCTTTTTCGCTTATTATCATCCTGTTCAAAATCAGGAGATAGTAGATATTGAACTTCCAGCGATTAGTACAGAAACTGAGTATAGTTTAGATTTTCCAAAATCGGATAGTTCAGCCAGCACCGGCGACAGTCAGGGGGATAATCAATCAGATGCTTCGTCGGTCGGACAAGACGAAAGTGGGGAGTAGACATAGATAAACTTATAATTTGAAAGTTGGATTAAGGTATTGATTTCTAAAAAAATTAAGAATATTTAAGTAGTGAAATTTGAAGCATAAAAAAGAAACGAGAGAAAAATGACCAAAGAAGAATATTTAATTTTAAAGAAAGAAGCGAATCTTCGCTTGCTCTTCATCATATTGCTTGTGATTTTAGGAGCTGTTTTATCACTTGTTATGATTGCAAATCATTCTCCATATCATAGTTTTATGTCTATTTTTACAATTACGATGTTTGGACTTAATTTTGGGTTTTTGTTTCCTTGTTGGCAACGCAAAAAAGCAATCGAAGCTGAGCATCCTGATTGGAAGAAAATTAAGGGAAAAGACATAAAGATTTTAAGCGAAAATCTTTTAAAATCTGTTTCGATATTTCTTGGCGTTGGGCTTGTACTCATTGTTTCTTTCTTCTCGCTTTATAGGCCAGTTGTGACAAAGCCATTTATTATCATTGATCCTAAAGTATATGAAAGCATTGAGAATCAGGAGCCAGCCCAATCATCATCAGAGATATTAGAAGAATCGTCTGAACAGCAAAATAGAGAAGATACATCTTCCTCGAAAGCAGACAGCTTTACTAATAGTAAAATTCCGAACAGTAGTATGCTAAAGCAAGTTCAGAAGGAATTTCTCGAGGATTTACATAAACAACGTGAGGAAGAAAATCAGAATAATAATCAATAAGGCTGTGAATAAGTGAAAATTCATTAACCTAAAAGAAGGCGCTTTATGGCCGTAGGAGGATAATAAATGACTTTTAGAGATACATTGACTACAAAAGATAGAATACTAAAGTTAATTGATTTTGAAAAAAGAATAATAAATGAAAAGCAAAAAGAAATTAATGGTTTAATTAAGGATACGGAGGAAGGAGTTCAAAGATACAAGCTAACAAATGACGAAGTTATTGCAAATATCAAGGGGACGATTAATGTATTAACCGAAGAAATACTAGTTGCCACCTATACAGCTGGTTATCCTCTTGAAGATTTTAAGGAGGAATATATTAACTTTGTCAACAGTCTGCTTCCAGTTTGGCAGAGCAATTCTGGCTATCTTCAAATGGTTTGGGTCCTTTCTATTGGGATTCTTTTGGAGATTAATGATGAGATTTTTGATCAGCTAGTTGATTTGGTCAAAAAGGATGATCCAGAGGATTATTTGATTGATTACTTGATTCAGTCTCGTCATCCAGATTGGAAGATTCGGATAAACTATAATTTTCCAAGACCTTATGGCTTTACTCGGAAAATTATTGAAGAAGAGAATGCTGAACAGGCACTCAAACTGCTCAAAGAATATGTAACTAAGAAATGGTATCCAGGACATAGGGATACAGGTTGGTATGATCTGCATAAAGAGAATATTGATAATTATTATGGTTACTGGTCCTTTGAATCTGGCGCTCTCTGCAAACTCAAGGGCTTGGATTACAAGGAATTGGAAGGTGTCCCGTATTTCCCTTATGATTTGGTTGCTGAGGGTGCAGAAGTCTAAAGTATACTAAGAGATAATTAAGTGATAGCATTAGTGGCTTAAAGAAGTAATAGCTGTACCCTTTATAAAAACGAACAAACAAAATTAAAAACAACAGAAGAACGAGAAAGGTAATAAAAATGAAAACGATTTATTTAAGTCAAAAAGACATGTTGGAAATCTGTCAAGATGGTGATAAGTATTTCTTGCGTTACCCAACTTTTAATATTACTTATCCAGAAGTGATTAGAGAAATCCCCAAAGAAGTTGCAGATAGTTACATGTCGGGAGAACATACTGGCAAAGAGTTGATGAATTATGCAGATTATGGTTTTTGGAAATCTAAAAAACAGTATACACGAGAAGAATCTGGTAAGCTCTTCATCGAAAATCATCCTTCCTTTATTTTGAAAAACCCTAAAAATAGCCGTCCTCTTTTTACAGCAGAAGAATTTAGACAAATCGCCACTCAAGCCATTTCTTCAGAACTAAAGCCGACTGAACTTGACGCTATTGGTACAGTTGATAATCATTTGGAACTTCTCCTAGTGGATCCAGTTGATTGGCAAGAGGAGATAGAAGCAGTCCATCTGGAAATTCTGCAGGAAAAAATTAACAACTATATCTACTTCCTCGAAAGCAAACAGTATGTGACACGATACGGCGATAACTTTGAAAAAAAAGTCATTCATATTACTTTCCAATATTCTCCATCTGATAATGGATTGGCCTTTCTCGCAGCTGTTCAGAAAGTGTTACAACCAACAGATATGAGCTTGAAGGTAGAATTGCTGGAGTGAGAAGAAACCACAGAAATTCCTCTTGAACTTCTGTGGTTTATTTTTTTACTCTTGATAGGAAACAATACCGATGATGGTATCGACAGCGCGTTCCATGGTTTCTAGGCTGACATATTCGAAGCGGCCGTGCATGTTTTCGCCGCCGGCAAAGAGGTTAGGTGTCGGAATGCCCATAAAGGAAATTTTAGAGCCATCAGTTCCGCCACGGATAGGCTCGATGACAGGCTGGATGTCCAGACTTTCCATGACTGCTTTGGCGATATGGATAGGTGTCATGTCTTTTTCTATGACCTGCTTCATGTTGTAATACTGGTCTTTAAGGGTCAAAATAACACGCTCGCTGCCTAGCTCTTGGTTCATCTTATCAGCGATAGCCTGCATAGCAGCTTTGCGATTTTCAAAAGCCTCTGTCTCAAAGTCACGAACAATGTAGCTGGCTTGAGCTTCTTCGACAGTACCGGTCAAGTTCATCAGGTGGTAGAAGCCTTGGTAGCCCTCGGTCTTCTCTGGTCGGTCTGCTTCTGGAAGCTGGTTGTGGAAGTCAATAGCCAGCTGGAGAGCATTGACCATCTGGTCTTTAGCAGTTCCTGGGTGGACATTGCGGCCTTGGAAGGTCAGCTCTGCTCCAGCAGCGCTAAAGGTTTCGTACTGGAGCTCACCTAGAGGTCCGCCATCTACTGTGTAGGCAAAGTCCACATCGAAGTTTTCAGCGTCAAACTTATCAGCGCCGATACCGATTTCTTCATCTGGTCCAAAGCCAACTCGGATTTCTCCGTGCTTGATTTCTGGATGGGCAGACAGATATTCGATAGCAGTCATGATTTCAGCAATACCTGACTTGTCGTCTGCTCCCAAAAGGGTTGTGCCGTCAGTTGTAATTAAGGTTTGGCCCTTGTATTTATGGAGACTGGCGAAGTCCTTAGGATCTAGGTTAAAGCCAGATTGCCCCAGCGGAATCACACCACCATCATAATTCTCAATGACCTGCGGCTGGATGTTCTCTGCGTTGAAGTCTGCTGTATCCATGTGGGAAATAAAGCCAATCTTGCGGGTAAAGCTAGGGTCGTTGGCTGGTAGAGTCCCAATTGCAAATCCGTTGGGCAGGTAGTAGACATTTTCCAAGCCGACCCGCTTCATTTCAGGGATGAGAATATTTTTGGCAAAGTCCACCTGACTCTGGGTGCTGGGTGTAGTAGTAGATGTCTCGTCTGAGCGCGTGTTGACCTTGACATAGGTCAGGAAACGATCTAAAAGATTAGGATATTTCATGAGTGCTCCTTTTTCATTTCATTTAAGTCTATTTTAGCATATTCAGGAGAGAGTGAGAAATGTTTTTCGTTTCTTGAGGGCAAAGGCAAAATCTAGCAATTAGTTTTATATCTTGTCAAAATCTGGTAAACTATATCTATGCAAATGGAAAAAACAATCAGCAAAGCTGTGATTTTGGGGGCTTCGGGAGGTATAGGTCGTCAGTTGACTAGGGAACTGGCTACAAGGACAGACCAGCTGGTCTTGGTTGGCAGAGATAAAGCAAAGCTCACTCAACTGCAAGAGGACTTGTCTGGAGTCAAGGCCAAGCTTTCCTACAGAGTATTGGATTTGCTGGATACGGCTGCGGTAGACGATTTTGCTCAGCAGCTAGAGGCAGATTTACTGATTAATTGCTGCGGTCTGGCGAATTTTGGTCCAGCGCTATCTCTTTCAGAAGCTGCTGAAAATGCCCTCTGGCAGGTCAATTACCAAGCACCGATTCGGTTGATCAAGCAAGTTGCGGAGCGTAATTGCAAGATAAGACTTGTCCAGCTTTCATCACTAGCGGCACTTTGTCCCCATCCTTATCTGGCGGCTTACAGCGCTAGTAAGGCCGCTTTGCAGACTTACTGTCTAGCCTTGCAAGAAGAGCTGAGCCTCAAAGGCTCTGAAATGAGAGTTTGTCTTTATATACTGGGACCGGTTCGGACTGCCATCTTTCCTCCAGAGCTGCAGGATGCTTTGGGTGGTGCTAAATTACAGATGGGCCCAGAGATATCGGCACGACGCATCATCGGACTGCTCCAGCAAGGTCGTTCTTATGCGATAGTGGGCAAGAGATATCGGCTACTGGCTTGGCTCATGAAGCTACTTCCGCAAAGATGGATTATCCGTTGGATTGGCGCTTATCTACGAAAGGGGCTTTGATCATGAAACTTATTTTTTTCTTGCTGGCTGCTGCTTACCTGCTTCTCTTTATCTTGCGTTGGCTTTTGTCTTTGACTTATTTGAAAAAAGGGCAGAGCTCTTCATCGGACTTTCAAGAGGAGCTTTATACGGTGGTTCAGCCCATCCTATCTGGTGACCCTCGTTTGGAAAATGATTTATTGGCCAATCTCCAACAGACAGAAGCGGTTGAGTTTTACTGGCTGATTGATCAATCTGACCCTGAGGCTCAGCGAGTAGCTGACAAGATTTGTCAAAATCCTTCTTATGCCCAGCGTATTCGCGTTTTTCTCATGGAGGATGTCCCTCAAGGGATTAATCCTAAGAGCTATAAGATTGAGCAGATTATAGATGAGCTGACCCGGCCATATCTGATTGTTCTCGATGACGACAGTGTTATTGATTTTTCAAAAATGGGGGAGTTGACAGATTATCTGGGTGAGAATGTTATTCTGACCGGCATTCCCTATAATCAAGAGCGAAGTAATTTCTGGTCCAAGCTAGTGGCAGCTTTTGTCAATGGCAATTCTTTCATTACCTACTTTACCATGGCAGAGGTCAAAGCCAATCACTCGATTAATGGAATGTTCTACATCCTGCCACTTGAACTGGCTAGAGAGCAGAAGCTTTTCAGTGCTATTAAAGACTATCTATGTGATGATTTGGCTGTAGCAGATTTTCTGCGCAGCAAGGGAGTGGAGATTATCCAGACACGGGTGACCTGTAATGTGCGGACTACCATCAAGGATGCCAAGCAATATTTGCTGCAAATGAAGCGTTGGCTGCTTTTTAGCTCTATCTATCTGAAAGAGCACTTGGACTGGAAGGTTATTATTTTAATTGTTCTTCCTAGTTTTCTGTCCTTTCCTGCCTTGCTCATTAGTTTCTTTTTTGGCTGGCCTTTTGTGCTGCTGGCTTTGCTTTTGCTCTTGGTCAAGGCGGTTTGGATGCTGGCTTATCGTCGTTACATTCTATCCGGTCGGCCACATCCTGATGAGGTGTTTTACGAAGTGCTGAATGACCTAGTCTTGCCTTGGCTTTTCCTCTATGTCTTGCTTAGTCAGCCCTTGATTAACTGGCGGGGAAGGAAGATTCGAGTGACGGATGGGAAAATTCGCTATGAGTAAGATGAAGCAGTACTTGGATAAGATGAATACTCTGTCGCTAGAACAAACCATGTTGAAATCTAGCAAGGTCTTGCTTTTTCTCAGTGGCAGCAGTCATTTGGAGAGTGCTAGTCTGACTGCAGGACAGCTTGAGTTTCTTGACCAGATTTGTCCATCGGATTTCTCAGTGGTGCCCAGTAATTTTCCATTTAATCAGGGATTTGAGCATGGGAGACAAACCCAAGTTTCCTTGTTAACAGCTTCCATTTCCAATATCCGTTACTATTGGCATACTCTCTACAATTCTCGCTTTAAGGAGGCTTTGCAGCGTCACTTGTCTCCTTTACTGGATGCTGAGGAGGCTGTCATTATCTGCAAGAGCTCGGGGCTCAATATGCTGACCCAGTGGCTGGAGGATTTGGGTGAGGAAAATCTGCCCTTCAGACTGAGAGTGATTGCGCTAGGGCCTGTTTCACGGAGACTCCTAAATCGCAATGATATTGACTTGCTGGTCATCAAGGGCAGGAAGGATATTTACAGCAGATTTTTAGATGGCCATCCAGCCGATGTGATGGTGGATAGCAACCATTTTGATTATGAATATAGGGAAGATGTGAAAGGATTAGTTTATGAATGGATTAGAAAAAGTGATAAAGATTGATGTGATTAGTGTGCCATTTAGTGGCCACCTGCTGCCTACTTTGACCTTAGTCAAGCCTCTGCTAGCGGATCCACGTTTTCGCATTCGGGTCATCACTGGCTGCCAAAAGAAAGAGCTAGTAGAGGAAATTGGTTTTGACTGTCTAGCCCTCTTTCCAGAAAGGCCGACAGTGATGGAAGACATCGCCAATACTCCGCAGCAAAGCAATCTTCTGATTGCCTATCAGCAGTTTCGGGCCAATTCCAGACTAATTCCAGAAGTTATAGACGAATTAAATCGAATTTGGCAAGAGGATGGTAAACCGGATTTGGTCATAGCGGATTTTGTTGCTTCGCCAGCAGGCCTGATTTCTGATCGCTTTGGTATTCCATGGATAACCACGATTCCGAGTCCGGTTGCGATTGAGTGCCGGACGACAACTCCGACCTATTTAGGGGGCTGGAAACCTCATCAGGGTGCCCTGTACCAATTCAGAGATGCCTTAGGCAGGCAAGCTATTCGCTGTGGAAAGAAAATGGCCTTTGCTTTGGTCCAGAAGAGTTTGGGAGACTATCAAGATTTTAAACTCTATCGGGAAGATGGTACAGAAGCCATTTATTCGCCGTACTCTATCTTGGCTTTGGGCATGAAAGAGCTGGAGTTTCGAGATGATTTTCCTAAGCACCTTCACTGGGTTGGCTACAAATGCCTGTCCTTTGATCGCCTGCCTACAGATCATGAGTCTTATTTTGAGACTGATAAGAAGCGGGTTTTAGTGACTTGCGGAACGCATTTAAAATGGGAGAAGGAGCGCATGGTGGAGCGGGCGAAAAAGCTAAGCAAACTCTACCCAGACTATCTTTTTTACGTCACCTTGGGAGAAGCTAGTGGCTTGGAGAATCCTCCGCACAGACTGGCGGAAAACCTGCTGCTCTTTGACTATCTGCCCTATACAGATATTCTGGATAAGATAGATTTTGCAATTCACCATGCAGGGACAGGTATCATGATGGCCTGTATTGAGCATGAGATTCCAAGTCTCATTTTGCCGCAGGATTATGACCAGTTTGACAATGCCGTTCGTGCTGAGCTAGCTCAAGTAGGGCTGGTTTCTCGCAGAAAAACTGATACTGAAGTGCTGCGACTTTTTAAGGAATTGACGAATCGCACGAACTGGTCTCAGTTGAAAACTCTTGCCCAGCAAAGCAAAGAATATCAGCCTACAGAGATTCTCTATCAAGAGCTGGCGCGGCTGCTTAAGGTTGATTTATAACTGGAAAACTCAACAAACCATTAAAGCATATCTCTAATATTAAAATATCTGAATTATTAAATTTCCCTATTCTTTTCAAGGAATAGGTTTTTTGGTCTATTCAAGTCTTTTTTAAGATGTTAAAATGAAAGTGATTACAAACAAGTCATTGGAAAGCCAGCTTGGCTTTCTCGGAGTGACTGAAGAGGAAAGATGATGAAGAAAGCAATTCTAATGATGACTTTTGGCTCGCCAGAGGAGATTAGCTTTGAGGGAGTGGCTGAATTTTTTACCAATATTCGCCGCGGTGTCAGGCCGCAAGACCATGAAATTCAGACCCTCTATGATAACTATGTCCTCATTGGCGGAACGCCTCTGCAGCGTATCAGTCTAGAAGAGGTGGAAAAGGTCCGTCAGCGTTTGTCTGGTGAGTATGCGGTTTATTTTGCCAATAAATTCTCACGTCCTTTTATCTCAGATGTGATTGAGCAGATGGAAGAGGATGGTATTGAGGAATGTATCTGTTTGATTCTAGAGCCGCATTTTTCTTACTATTCTGTCATGGGCTATGAGAAGTTTATTCAGAGTGATTCCATCCGCTTTAATATCATTAAGGAATGGTATCAGGAAGAAGCTATTCTTGATTATTGGGCAGAGGAGCTGAGAAAGATTCTTGCAGAAGAGGTTAGAGAAGAGACCTTCAAGATTTTCTTCTCAGCCCACAGTGTGCCTATTCTGGCCTTGGATTTCGGAGATCCTTACATTGATCAGATTTATGACAATGCCCGCTTGATTGCTGAAAGATTAGGTCTGACAGAAGAGGATTATCTCAATGTTTGGCAAAGTGAGAGTGACATCGGACTCCCTTGGATCAAGCCTGATGTGCTGGACTACATGCGCCAGCAAGAAACGCATCCGCAGCATTATATTTTTGTGCCGATTAGCTTTATCAGTGAGCATATAGAGGTCCTTTTTGACAATGACGTGGAGTGCAAGGAACTTTGCGAAGATCTGGGAGTTGCCTATCATAGACCGCCTATGCCCAATGCAGATGACCGTCTAATTGATGCCCTGATTCAAAGTATCCGCCGCCATGAGCATGACCCCTTCAAAGAATGTTTTCCAGAAGAAGAAACCTTCGATGAATTACAGCCGTCGGAGGAGAGCAGCCAGATTCTTGCAGAGGATGAAGAGCTGAAAATACCAGATTTCGTCAAGAAACTGATTGAGAAAAAAGGGCGTGAGAATGTTAAGATGCCATATTTTGTCAAGAAAATGCTGGAGAAAGCTGGAAAACTGCCCAAGAGCTGATTGTTCATATTCATTGATGATTTTATAAGATTATTCTAGAAGGAGAAAACCGTGAGACTTTGGCACCAAGATTTAATTGAAAAACTTCCGCGCCAGCAGCTTTTAGGCCAGCACCGAGAGTGTGCAGCCTTACGTGGACGAGGTTGGGGCAAGCCGCATGCGACGGTCAACTATGTTTTTGAGCACAGCCCTTATTGCCTGTATGCTTATCATCTCTTGATTATGGAGGAGATGCAACGACGGGGCTATCAGCCGGATAGCCTTTGGCTGGATAAGGACTACCGTGGCAAGACCTGCCCGCCTTACCAGAAGTTGCCGGCTGAGGAGCTCGAACATCCCATTTATCCGGAGCATGACACAACCTATCTGCAAGAATGCTTGGAAAATCTGAAAGAGAAAGGAATAGAAATTTTCTGATTTCCAAGTACCAAGACCATAGCACAAAAAAGGAAGATACAGCACTCTTCCTTTTTTGTTTCAAGTCCATGTTTTCAAAACTGCCGAATGTCTTGGTAAGTGACTGTTTCATTCTCGAAAAATGGGAAGCAATTCAAGGGCTGCTAAACTCTAAACTATGTTTGCTCCCTAAACATAGTTAGTCTAGATATTATGACTAGCTTTTTTGTATGTTATTTTGGAAAAAATACTAGTGATTTTAGGAACTCGAAATTTTTTAAAATTTCCCGAGTTGTAATTATTGACATTACAATTCTATGTGTTGTAATTTTAGATGCAACAAATAAAATTACAACAAAAAAATTGTAACTTAAAAGGAGGAACATATTATGGCAAACATTACAATTTTTGGACAAGGAAATATGGGACAAGCAATCGCAAGTGTATTCACTTCAGGTGGACATGAAGTTGATTTTGTAGGGAAAGAAGGTCTTACAAAACGTGCGGGTGATATTGTTGTATTGGCTGTTCCATACGCCGCAATTGCAAGCATTCTTGAAGCTAATAAAGCATCGCTCGCTGGAAAAATCTTAGTAGATATTTCTAACCCTGTAAACTTTGAGAATATGGATGAATTGCTTACACCGGCTGGGAGTTCAGCAGCAGAAGAAATTGCTAAGTTAATTCCTGAAGCTCGTGTGGTCAAAGCTTTTAACACAAATTTTGCGGCGACAATTGCTTCGAAACAAGTCGCTGGTAAAGAAAAAACAATTGTTCAATTGGCATCGGCTGACCAAGAAGCTAAGAAGATTCTTGTTGGATATATCCAAGAAGGTGGTTTAGATACGATTGATGCGGGCGAGCTCAAACGTGCCCGTGAATTAGAGGCAATGGGGTTCTTGCAAATAACACTTGCTGTACGTGAGAAAATCAACTGGACAGCTGGTTTTGCTGTTATTAAATAAAGAAAAAATTAGCCTCAAAGCAGGCTAATTCTTAGACTGAAAACAAAATCCTCAGAAGTTTTACTTCTGGGGATTTATACTTTTACGGATTCAAAATAAATTTCTCAATAGCAGTAGCAACCCCATTTTCTTCACAGCTGTCTGTGACGGCATCGGCTAGGCTTTTGACATGGTCTGAAGCATTTCCCATGGCAACACCGAGGCCAGCATATTCCAGCATTTCGATGTCGTTGTTGGCATCACCGATTGCCATGATTTCCTGAGGATTGACGTCCAATTGTTTAGCCAATCGCTCTAGGGCAAAGGCTTTTGTCACACCGGACGGCATGGCCTCGTAAATGACTGGCTGGGAGCGAACACCGCTGAAACTCTGGCAGATTTCTTGGCCAAAGTCGGCTTCAAAAGCATCTACTTGCTCTTGGCTGCCTAAAAACATAGCTTGAAACATTCTGTGTTTACCGCTGCAAGCCTCTTCCAGACTAATCTCGGTTGGAGTGGTGAATACTAGGCTAGCATCATTCACGACATAGGAACTGGCTTTTTCTCCGACGACGAAATAATGCTCCTCATCAAAGAGAGTCAGCTGGACAGGGCTATTTTCAGACAGGCTGTAGAGATAGCGAATATCCTGACCGCTAAGCTCTTGCCAGTCCACCAAACTCCAGTCGCTGGTCTGATGTGTAGCGCAGCCATTGTCCACGATGACATATTCGTTTTCTTGTGCAAGACCCAGCTTGTCATAATAGGGCTTGACGCCGACTAAGGGACGGCCTGTGCAGAGAACCAATTTTACTCCTTTTTCAATAGCTCGGTGCAGAGCTTCGATGTGAGCCTGGGGAATTTCTTTTTTGCTGTTGAGCAAGGTGCCGTCCATATCAAGTGCAAGAATTTTAATCATAAAGTGTCTCCAAAATTATTCTCTGACTAGTATAGCATAATTTATAGAGAAAGTCCGAGTCTATAGGAAAAATCACTGGTCTTGTGTTATAATAAATAGAATACCCTAAAAGGATGAGACAAATGAATTTAGAAGATTTGAAAAAACGTCAGGAGAAGATCCGCAATTTCTCCATCATTGCCCACATTGACCACGGAAAATCAACCTTGGCCGACCGGATTTTGGAGGCGACGGAGACGGTTTCCAGCCGGGAAATGCAGGCCCAACTCTTGGACAGCATGGACTTGGAGCGGGAGCGCGGTATCACCATTAAGCTCAATGCCATCGAGCTCAATTATACTGCCAAGGACGGCGAAACCTATATCTTCCACCTCATTGACACGCCGGGACACGTGGACTTTACCTATGAAGTATCTCGGTCATTAGCGGCCTGTGAAGGGGCTATTTTGGTTGTGGATGCGGCTCAGGGGATTGAAGCTCAGACCTTGGCAAATGTCTATCTAGCGCTGGACAATGACTTGGAAATCCTGCCTGTTATCAATAAAATTGACCTGCCAGCTGCGGATCCAGAGCGGGTACGGGCAGAGATTGAAGACGTGATTGGGTTGGATGCTAGCGAAGCCGTGTTAGCTTCTGCCAAGGCTGGCATCGGAATTGAGGAAATTTTAGAGCAGATTGTGGAAAAAGTTCCAGCTCCGACTGGAAATGTTGAAGCACCACTCAAAGCCTTGATTTTTGACTCAGTCTATGATGCCTATCGTGGGGTAATCCTGCAAGTGCGGGTGATGGACGGCGTGGTCAAGCCGGGGGATACCATTCAGCTCATGAGCAATGGCAAGACCTTTGACGTGACTGAGGTCGGCATCTTTACTCCGAAAGCCATCGGTCGTGCTTTCTTGGCTACTGGGGATGTTGGCTATATCGCGGCTTCTATCAAGACGGTACAGGATACCCGGGTCGGAGATACAGTGACCTTGGCGGACAATCCAGCTGCAGAGCCATTAGCCGGCTACAAGCAGATGAACCCGATGGTTTTTGCTGGTCTCTATCCTATCGAGTCCAATAAATATAACGATTTGCGCGAGGCTCTCGAAAAGCTCCAGCTAAACGATGCCAGTCTGCAGTTTGAGCCAGAAACATCGCAGGCGTTAGGATTTGGTTTCCGTTGTGGCTTCTTGGGCTTGCTGCACATGGATGTTATTCAGGAGCGTTTGGAGCGTGAGTTTAATATTGATTTAATCATGACGGCTCCATCCGTTATTTATAAGGTCAATATGACAGATGGTGCCTCTCTGGATGTGTCCAATCCGAGCGAGTTTCCGGACCCGACCAAGATTGATTCCATTGAGGAACCTTATGTCAAGGCGCAGATTATGGTACCGCAGGAATTTGTCGGAGCGGTGATGGAGTTGGCTCAGCGCAAGCGCGGTGACTTTGTGACCATGGAATATATCGATGATAATCGGGTCAATGTCATCTATCAAATCCCGCTTGCTGAAATCGTCTTTGACTTCTTTGACAAGCTCAAGTCCTCTACTCGTGGCTATGCTAGCTTTGACTACGAAATCTCCGAGTATCGCTCGTCCAAGCTGGTGAAGATGGATATTCTCCTCAATGGCGACAAGGTTGATGCTCTCAGCTTTATCGTTCACAAGGAATTTGCCTATGAGCGTGGTAAGCTGATTGTAGACAAGCTCAAGAAAATCATTCCTCGTCAGCAGTTTGAAGTACCTATTCAGGCCGCTATCGGTCAGAAAATCGTAGCTCGGACAGACATCAAGGCTCTGCGTAAGAATGTCTTAGCCAAGTGTTATGGTGGTGACGTTTCCCGGAAGCGCAAACTCCTAGAAAAACAAAAAGCTGGTAAAAAACGGATGAAAGCTATTGGATCTGTCGAAGTCCCACAAGAAGCCTTCCTCAGTGTCCTGAGTATGGATGAGGAATAAAGCTTTATATCTCTAGGTAATATATCCCAAAAGGAGAAAATCATGAAACGATCATATCTGATTGGAGCAGTTCTGGTATTAACTTCACTTACTCTTGCATCGTGTGCCAATTCTGGACAAAAGACTGGTCAATCTAGTTCTTCAACCAGTTCCAGTGCACAAGTGAAAAAGAAGTCTTCAAATTCTTCTTCTAAAAAAAGCAAGAACAAAACCAATCAAGAAACAAAACGTGTTGGTTCTCCAGAGTTTGGTTATATCGATATCCCAAGTAAATGGATTAAATTTTTTGATGCAGAGGTTGAGGGACTTATCCAATATACCGACGGTTCTGCTTATAATATCGTTACCATGAATGCTGTTTCCAAGGCAGAAGCTGAAGTAGCAGATGGTGAGACTTTCAATGCAGAAACAATTGCTCAGCATGTAGCCTATAATTGGAGTCAAAAAGATAATATTGAGAAGATGTGGGGCTCTAAAAGTACTGTCTCAGGAATAGAAGCCTTTCAAATAAACATCATTCTGAAATCGGGACAACTTGCTAATACATTAGTTTTCCAAAAAGATGACAAAGTCTATATACTATCCTTTGAAGGCGACGAAGAAACTCTTGATGATTTCATTACAAACATGAAAGATACTTGGAGCCTTGATGGCAAGGGAGCAGTCAGCGAATAATAGTTTAAAAAACAAGAGGCCTATTTATTAAGTCTCTTGTTTTTTTCAGTGTAGAAGCTAATTATGTTTCACAAAAAGATAGTGATAAATCAGAAAAAACGTTCGACTACTATCAAATCCAAGCAAAAAGGCTTACAAAAATTTGTAGGCCTTTTCTTGAAATCCGAACGTTAGGAAATCTTTTTTAGATTTTACTTGACATTTTCTGAAATAGGAATATGATAAAATGTGAACACTGTATAAGACAGACCTTATGCGTGTTCGAAAATAATAGAGCGTTGCATCCGTAAGTCAATTTGACACGGCTCTTAAAAAACAAAAGGAGAAAGAATGAATACTTATATCCAAAAGAAAATCGCAAACATGAAGCTGACGCTTTCTGAAATGTCTGGTGGCTATAAACGCATGGTGACTAGTATGAAGAAGCTCGGCTTTTCTGGTACCTTGAAGCTTATTTGGGACGATTTGTTTGCTCATCGCAGTCTAGGTCAATGGGTTTATCTCTTGATTCTAGGGAGTTTTCCGCTCTGGCTGGAGCTGATATATGAACATCGCATCGTGGATTGGACAGGGATGATTTGCAGTCTGACTGGGATTATCTGTGTGATCTTCGTTTCTGAAGGACGTGCTAGCAATTACCTCTTTGGTTTGATCAATTCTGTGATTTACTTGATTTTGGCTTTGCAGAAAGGCTTCTATGGCGAGGTCCTGACGACTCTTTACTTTACCATCATGCAGCCAATTGGACTCTTGGTGTGGATTTACCAAGGCCAGTTCAAAAAAGAAAAGCAAGAGTTTGTTGCTCGTAAGCTAGATGCCAAAGGATGGACAAAATATCTATCGCTCAGTGTGCTTTGGTGGTTGGTCTTTGGCTTGATTTACCAATCTGTGGGGGCTAATCGTCCTTATCGTGATTCAATCACAGATGCGACAAATGGTGTAGGGCAAATCCTGATGACGGCTGTTTATCGTGAACAGTGGATTTTCTGGGCAGCGACCAATATTTTTTCTATTTACCTCTGGTGGGGTGAGAGTCTTCAGATTCAAGGGAAATATTTGATTTATTTAATCAACAGTTTGGTAGGATGGTACCAGTGGAATAAGGCTGCTAAAAAAGCATAGTCCTATAAACGGAAAAGAAATCGGATGTGACAATGTCTCTCTTTCCTTTCGTCCTAAAAATATGGTAAACTAGTATTAGTAAAATTTATTAGATTTAGGAAGGAATGACCATGAAAAAGAAGTACTTACTGCTCTCCCTGATAATCTTAGCCGGTCTGTCTCTGTCTTCCTGTAGCCTCATCAAGAGTTATAGCAGTCGGAAACCATCTGATTCTTCCAGTCGGGTTTCCCTGAGAGATGACAGTGATACAAGCAGTAGCAGCAGTAGAGACAAAAAATCGTCAAAGACTACTGGTACACAGCGGGTTGGCTCTGATGATTATGGCTATATTAGTATTCCTGATAATTGGATTAAGTTTACAGACGTAGATGGTGGCGATAGTGTCCAGTATACGGATGGAAGTGGCTATAACATTGTCACGATGAATGCCTATACAAAAGAAAAAGCCAATATTGGAGAAGGTGAAGAATTCAACGCTGAAACCATTGCCCAGCGGATCGCTTACCACTGGAAGGATAATAAGGAAGTCGATGACTTTTGGGGAGCAAAGAGTACCGTAGCCGGAAATGAAGCCTTTCAGATTAATGTTATTTTAAAATCCACTCAAAATCTAACGGTTTGGGTCTTCAAACAAGGCGATAAGGTCTATATGATGTCCTTTGAAGGCGATGAAGACACTCTGTATGAATTTATCCCCTATATAGAAGATACGTGGAGCGTCAGCAAGGACGGTGGAAAAAGCATTTAGTGACGGTATTTGATGATTGCTCTCTAAGTTCATAAAAAGCAAATCTGGGACTCGTTCTCAGATTTTTTTGTGAGATGGAATATATCATATTCTTTGAGTTTGATAAGATTTAAGAAGGCTCATTTTATGATATAATAAAAAGAATTTGAATACAGAAAGAAAAATATATGACTCAAGAAATCGACCTTGAAAAATACCACCAGCTAGCCCTGCAAAAGCAGAAAGAGCACCGAAAATTTTTAGCCAGTCTCAAGAAAAAGCCCCCAAAAAACCTTGATAAGATTGCCCAGCAAATTCATGATGAGGTCTTTGAGGAGATTGACTGTACAGCCTGCGCCAATTGCTGTAAGACGCTGGGTCCAGACTTTAAGGAAGCCGATATTGTCCGTATTGCCAAGTATTTCAAGATGAAGCTGCCGGCTTTTGAAGAGGAATTTCTACAGGTGGACGAAGACGGTGACAAGGTTTTCAAGACTATGCCTTGCCCTTTTTTAGGTGGAGACAATCTCTGCTCGATCTACGATGTCCGTCCCAAGGCCTGCCGAGAGTTCCCTCACACAGACCGCAAGAAGATTCATCAAATTAATCATCTAACAATCAAAAATACCCTGACTTGCCCAGCGGCTTATCTTTTTGTGGAGAAGCTGCGGGATAGGTTGTAGAATCCCCCTCTAAATCTTGTACAAAAATTCTAGGGCGGAAGTATCTTATATCTGTTAGACTATAGATAGGAGGTAAGAAGAAAAGAATATGATGCATCAATTCAATCGAACCATGGAATATCTGGAAAGTAAGTTGGACGCAGAAGTGGATTTGCAGAAATTTCAGCAGCTATCGGGCTATTCTTATGCTCTCTTTAGCAGGCTCTTTTCTATTCTAGCAGATATGACTTTAGCAGAATACTTGCGCAATCGTAGGCTGTCAGAAGCTGTAACGGACTTGCGGGAAAGCTCTGAGAAAGTCATTGACATAGCACTCAAATACGGCTATGAGTCTTCGGATGCCTTCAGCGCAGCCTTCAAAAAATTCCATGGTGCGACTCCCTCAGAAGTTCGAAATGGAAAACCTTATCGCGTCTTTCCTAGACTTCAATTATCCTTAAAGATTACAGGAGGAAAGAACATGGATATCAAGATTCAAAAGAAACCTGCTTTTACTGTGGCTGGCGTCCTATTAGAAGCTATTGACAATAGCCAGTGCCCGTCTGCATGGGAGCAGCTCTATGCCAATCACAGCTTTGAAAGCCTGGAAAGTCTGGGCAGTGGCCAATCTTTTGGCGTCTGCTCGGATGTCAAAGAAGGCGAAATCATCAACTATATGGTCGCTTATGATGTGGCGGATAAAGCGAAAGCAGAAGAACTAGGTCTGTCAATCAAGGAAATCCCGGAAGCTGAATATGCCATCGTACCAGTCAAAGGAGCAATTCCCGCAAGTATCCACCATGCTTGGAAATATGTCTTGGAAGCCTTTTTCCCAGAAACAGGTTATCGCCACTCAGGAGCACCAGATTTTGAAGTTTACACCGAGGGTGATATGTTCTCCCCAGACTATCAAATGGAACTCTGGATACCAGTGGTGAAATAGAATGGTGATTGCAAGTTATTTTTTAGGTGTCGATTACAGATTACAGAGGAGGATGATGCTATGCAGATGTATTTTGGGGATGTTTCTCTTTGTTATACATATTCACTTGCGATGGTGCTGAATTCGTATGGTTATGATGTTCGCCCTGAGTTTTTGGAAGCCATTATGGTAATGGGAAATGGCGCTAGTATTGTAAAGGAAGATGAAAAACACCCTTTAGTCTTCTTTGATAATGGGATGCCAGATAGTTCTATCAGTCATTCTTTAAACATTCTGGGTTTTACATATGACGAATACTATATAAAGGATTCTAATACAGTGAATCTTCTCTCTATCAGAGAAATGTTAAGTAAGTTCTTGCTCAGCGGGTCTCTTGCTCTTGGTCCTTTGGATATGGGTTATCTGACTTATAATCCCAATCATATCCATTTGTATGGGGTGGACCATTTTGTTTCAGTTTATGATCTAGATGATGAGTTTATCTATTTCCATGATCCAGCAGGCTTTGCTTGTATGAAAATGAGTTTGTCAGAATTTGCGAATGCTTGGGAAGCTAAAAACATTGACTATAAAAGAGGTTCTTTCTCCATGTGGGGAAACTTCAAAAAAATCAAATCTCCAACTTCCAAAGAGATTTATCAGAAAACATCTATGTTGATGAAGCAACGATATGAGCACGGCGAGGAGAATGTGATAGCAAGATATGCTAAGTCGGTAGCGAACAATGGCTTGAATGAAGAACAAAAACATCTTCATCAATACTTTAGTTTCAAATTAGCTTCTATCAGAAATTTATACATGAGCAACTTCTTAAAAGACCACGATACGGTCAGATCTGAACTAAAAGAAAATTTAGCAAAGTTGTTCGGCCAAGCTCATCTATGTTGTATCAAGGAAGATTACCAGAAACTATCAGAAGTCTTGTTTGATATTGCAGCACTAGATAATAAATTTAGAGATTTGTGCCTTCGCTATAAAGTAGAGTAGAAGAAGTGGGAAAAGCGAAGATGCTGTTTGGAAATGCAGCAGAATCAAAACAATAGCCACCAAACTATCAAATGGCACTCTGGATACCTGTGGTGAAATAGATTAGAAATCAGCCGTTCATTTTTGAGCGGCTGGTTTTTTTATGCATTGTGGTATAATGAAGCTACTACAGTTACAGAAAGGACTTCTACCTTGTCATACAAATTCCTACTTTTCGACCTTGACCATACCTTGCTGGATTTTGATACGGCAGAAGACATCGCCTTGACTCATTTTTTGGAGGAGCAGGGCGTGACGGAGATTCAGACCTACAAAGACTATTATATCCCCATGAACAAGGGGCTTTGGCGGGATCTGGAGCAGGGGAAAATCACCAAGCCTGAGCTAGTCAATACTCGCTTTTCTCGTCTTTTCGCTCATTTTGGCATTGAGAAGGATGGCGCCGAGTTAGCCCTTCTCTATCAGCAGCATATTGCTCAGCAAGGGCAAACCTACGCTGGTGCTAGCGAGCTTTTGGACAGTCTGACAGAAGCTGATTATGAGATTTACGGAGCGACCAATGGCATCACGGCTATTCAGAACGGTCGCATGGCCCATTCCGACATTGCGCCCTATTTTAACCATATTTTCATCTCGGAGCAGATGGGGACTCAGAAGCCCGAAGCCTTGTTTTATGAAAAAATAGCAGAGCAGATACCAGATTTTGACCTGTCTCAGACTTTGATGATTGGAGATTCTTTGACTGCAGATATTGCTGGTGCTAATAATGCTGGATTGGACTCTATCTGGTACAATCCCAAGCAGCTAGAAAATAAAAATCTTTTTCAGCCGACCTATACCGCCTATTCTTATGACGACATTATCAGACTCTTGCCTCCATAAGGAGATTGTAAATGAAAAAAATCCTTGCCTTGTTTTCTCTTCTTGCCAGTTTGTTGCTACTGACAGCCTGTTATGCTAAGAAAGAGGAAGTCGACGAAAGCATCCGCACGACGAAGGCTCTCTTTGAAAAAATGCCTTTTCAACCAATCAAAATTACTTCTGATGGGAGTTACCACTATGAGGGAGGTGGTGCTACAGTAGATTTGTATTTCACCGAGGAAGATATCCAAAAGTACGCTATTCTAAAATACCACCCAGATCGAAAGGGCAGTAAAATCGAATTTTATGAGATATTTTACGGAGAGAGAACAGCAGATCAGCTACTGGATTGTTTGGTAGACCAAGAAATAACTAGCTTAATTGATGAGATTAAGGGCGAGACGGAACATGACATGACAGCTGAATACCAGCAAAAATCAGAATTTGACAGAGCTCAATTTCAGACTATAAGCGTGTCGTCCTCTAAAAAGGTTGATGATTCAGACAGCCTAAATAAATATCTTATGCTATATAGTAAGTTTTTAGTCGAATTCAGGAAGAATCCAGAAAATCATGATAAGCTAAAAGAGATTGTCCAAAAAATGGATAAAGCAGGTCTTTTAAAATGGTCTTTCGAATTTCATTCAGACCAAGTACTGGATGAGAAAAATATATCAGAAGACGAGGTAAAAAGCAGGTCCTATAATAGTCGGAGTGGAGGCACAGAGTATTATGCACCTGAGACCATTAATAAGTATATGGATTTAGGCGCTTTTCCTAAAGACGCTTCAGTCAAATTGTATTTTAAAAAATATGAAAATTTGTCTGAACAGATTATTTTAAATAACGAGAAAGACTAATCTAAAAAAATTTTAACTCTGTCAAGAAAAAAACTTGACAGCTGTTTTTAATCTGCTATAATAGAACATGTGCTTAATAGCTCTGCTATTTCACCAAAAGAAAAAAATAAAGAAAAGAGACCTTAATAATGGCAGTAAAAATCCGTTTGACTCGTATGGGTTCTAAGAAAAAACCTTTCTACCGTATCAATGTTGCAGATTCACGTTCACCTCGTGACGGACGTTTTATCGAAACAGTTGGGACTTACAACCCACTTGTAGCTGAAAACCAAGTGACTTTGAAGGAAGACCGTATCCTTGAGTGGTTGGGTAATGGTGCACAACCTTCTGATACTGTACGCAACATCCTTTCAAAAGAAGGCGTATTGAAGAAATTCCACGATTCAAAATACTCTAAATAATAGAAGCGTAGGTTGACATATGGACACGATTGAAAATCTAATTATTGCGATAGTGAAACCTTTGATTTCACAGCCAGATGCCTTAACTATCAAGATTGAGGATACACCTGAATTTTTAGAATATCACCTGGATCTTGATCAGAGTGATGTTGGACGTGTAATCGGTCGTAAAGGTCGTACTATCTCCGCTATAAGGACGATTGTTTACTCTGTCCCAACCGAGTACAAAAAGGTTCGCATCGTCATTGATGAGAAATAAGAAGCAGCGGGGCTATGTGTCCCGCTTTTTCTATGGCCCTTAATGAAACAAGCCTTTAGGCGTAGTTGAATTTAGGGGCATTGATGCAGTTCGAGCTTCGCGAGAACTAGTACTTCATTTAAGATAAAAACGAAATGCAGGGGCGAGTTTAGAGAAATTCGAAACTGGAGGACATATGAAGTCAGAAGATTATGCTTGGAACACTCATGAGCGCAAGTGTTATGAGAATGATCAAGTGATTTTACCGAGCCCTTATAAGCTAAAAATTCTGGATGATAGTGAGAAGAGATTGGAATTGGAGCTTGTTTTGGAGGAACTTCCTCAGGGGCAACTGGCTCGATGGGCTATGAAAATGGCGTCAAGCTTTATAGCTCTGATTGATGCGGAAGATGAGTCTGAAAAGCAGAAGATTTTGACTCAGGTAAGAGAGGTTTTTCAGGCTCGACTTGATGGGAGGGCATCTGCCTATGAACTAAGGCAGGCTGGTTTCTTGGCTAACAAACTGTCGCAGCAAGCCCAATCACAAGTCAGCAAGTATGCCGCGCGTGTCTTTGCTCAAGCGGTTGCAACAGCCCACATGCGAGGTCATGCTATTGTCGCAGCGGATTATGCCATCAAAGTCAGAAACTTGCAGAGTCCAGATGATTTGCAGCGGGCTGTCAAGGAAAGAGAAGGGCAGATAGAGTTAGCCTCTGCTTTTATTAGATCAGGAAAGGAAACTTTATGAAGCATTTATTTTCACGCTTGTCACCAGCGCAAAAGATTATCTTGTCTTTTCTTCTGGTGATATTCTGTGGCTCCTTGCTACTCAGTCTGCCTTGGGTGCAGACGGCAAGTTCCCAAGCGAGCTATCTGGATCATCTTTTTACAGCTGTCTCGATGGTCTGTGTGACAGGGCTTTTTACTCAATCGGTTGTGGATACATACAATGTCTGGGGACAGCTCCTTTGTATGTTGCTGATTCAGATTGGTGGTTTGGGAATCCTGACTTTTATCGGATTTTTCACCATGGAAAGTCGGAAAAAGCTCAGCCTCAAGGATCGCCGTATTCTGCGGGATAGTTTTAGTTATGGTCACAATCGTACCTTAGGTCAATTTGTCCGTTCGATTTTTATCACGACTTTTGCTATCGAAGGACTGGGTGCGCTCCTTCTCATGATTCGCTTCATTCCCAAGTTTGGTATGAGAAAAGGGATTTTTAATTCTATCTTTTTAGCCGTTTCTGCATTTTGTAATGCGGGCTTTGATAATTTTGGTAATGATAGCCTACTGGGCTTTCAGACAGATGTTTTGGTTAATATCACCTTGGCTCTCCTCATCATCACTGGGGGACTGGGCTTTATGGTCTGGTTTGACTTGGCGACTAAATTGGGAGGAAAACAGAAGGAGCTTCACTTTCATACCAAGGTAGTCTTGCTGCTGACTGCTGGTCTCCTCGTTTTTGGGACGGTAACGAGTCTCTGGACGGAGTATAATAATCCTGGAACGATTGGCAATCTTTCCTTTGGCGATAAGCTACTGGTCAGCTTTTTCCAGACAGTCAGCATGAGGACGGCTGGCTTTGCTTCCATAGATTATACGGCTGCTCGTCCAGTAACCCTGTTTATCTATCTGCTCCAGATGTTTCTGGGAGGGGCTCCGGGTGGTACAGCGGGCGGTCTGAAAATTACGACCTTCCTAGTTCTTTTGCTTTTTGCTCGAAAGGAAATCCTGGGCTTGCCTCATACCAATATGGGGCGGAGAACACTGGCTCCTCAGCTAGTGCAGAAGGCTTTTGGTGTGACAGTGATTTTTCAGCTGACATTTCTACTTGGTCTTTTGGCTCTTGGGCTAGTGACTGATAGCAGTCATCGCTTTATTTACCTGATATTTGAGACTGTGTCAGCACTGGCTACAGTTGGTGTCACGGCCAATATCACTACCAGCCTCAATACAGCTGGTATGATTGTGATTATGCTGCTGATGTTTATTGGACGGGTAGGGCCGCTGACTCTTATGGTCAGTCTTAACCATTATCAACCGAAGAAGGCGACTACCTTGCACTACAGCAAGGCGGACATTATGATTGGATAGGAGAAAAGAAATGGCAAATCAAACAGTTGGAATCCTTGGCTTGGGGATTTTTGGACAGAGTATCATTGAGGCCTTGATTTCTCAGGATGTAGAAATCATTGCAATTGATAATCACGAAGAGACAATCAATCAGTATGAAGACATGATTGCCGTCGGTGTGATCGGGGACATTACTGATATGGAGCTTTTGGAGGCCGCAGATGTCGGTTCCTGTGATACGGTCGTCGTGGCGACGGGAGAAAGTCTGGAATCCAGCGTCCTAGCGGTCATGCACTGCAAGGCATTGGGCGTAAAAAATGTCATTGCCAAGGTCAAGGATGAAGTGACCCAGCAGGTGTTGGAAAAGGTGGGAGCTGATTTGGTTATCCTGCCTGAAGTGGAGGCTGGTATTTCATTGGCTAAGACCATTCTCTTTAACCATTCGATTGAGGTCTTCCAGCTGGATGACGATGTAGTGGTGGCTGAGTTTGAGCTGCCTGCTAGCTGGGTCGGGAAAACGGTCCGTGAAGTAGATGCTCGTAGGTTGTATCATCTTAATATTATCGGCTATCGTCTGACAAAAAATCAGCCTTTGGAAAGCCAGTTTACTCCAGACTTTGTCTGGCTAGCAGGAGTCAGCATTATGGCTGTGACTGATAACCAGCATTTGGACGATTTACGTGAAATAGTGAAGTAGTAGCTAGGATAGGTCCTCTTCGCTGGAAAGTCCTATTGGCACTTTCTAGTAATTCGGCACCTTACTATCATTTCAGAAAAATAAATACATAAGAGCTCTTTCAGGGCTCTTTTTTGAAACCAGTTGTAAAATTTGTTATACTATCACTAGAAAAGGAGTGATTTTATGAGCTTAACCAGCCAGATCATTACAGCAGATTTTCCGGATTTGGATAAGGTAGAAGCCTTGAATAATGAAGCTTTCCCAGAAGAGGAAAGGATACCGCTCAGTGAATTTTTACGATATGAGGAACAGGAAGATGCTAATTTTTTCGCCTTTTATCATGAAAAGGAATTTGTTGGTTTTGCCTTTGCTATCTCCAACTCGCAAGCCTTTTATGTTAGTTTCTTTGCGATTATGCCTCACCTGCGCAGCCATGGCTATGGTGGTGAAATCATCGAAAAGCTGGTCAATTTTTATCAGCGAACCATGATTTTAGAAATCGAGCGTCTGGATGAGCCATGTGACAATCTTGCGCAGCGTCAGGCTCGCTGGGATTTCTATCACAGCAAAGGCTTCCGCTCAGCTAATGCCTTTCTGGAATATGAGGATCTTAGCTTTGAAATCCTTTATCGAGGGAATTCTTTTGACGAAGAAGCCTACCGAGACATTTTCCGCCGAATTCAGGAGGAGAATTATTTCGACTTTGAAATCAAACATAGACGTTTCAGCGATTATTAAAAGGAAATTCTCTGGAGCTCAATTGCGATTTTGAGCAATAAAAGATTGCTTTGTTTTTACTAAACGGAGGATAAAATGAGACTCTGGCATCAAGCACTGATTCCCAAGCTTCCCCGTCCGCAACTACTTGGTCAGCATCGGGAATGCTACGCTCTTCGTGGCAATGGCTGGGGCAAGAAACATGCGACCGTTGACTATGTTTTTACGCACTCTCCTTACTTGCTTTATCGCTACCATGAGCTGATTATGGAGGAGATGAGCAAGTGAGGTTATCGTGTGTCTCCAGAATGGCTGGAGCGGGACTATCGTGGCAAGACTTGTCCAGCTTATGTGCATCTGGAAGAAATGGCTGTGGCGAGCCCTATTTACTCCGAGCATGACGCAGCTTACTATGAGGAATGCCTGCAAAATCTCAAAGAAAAAGGCATTGACTTATAAGCTTTTCCGCTGTCTGAGCCAGCTGCCTATCTTGAGAAAAAGCCAGCAAAATGATACAATAAAACGAATAGTAAAAAGATTAACTGGAGTAAAAATGAATTATTTTAATGTTGGTAAAATCGTCAATACCCAAGGTTTGCAAGGGGAGATGCGGGTTTTGTCGGTGACAGATTTTGCGGAAGAGCGTTTTAAAAAAGGCAATAAACTGGCCCTTTTCGATAAGAAAGACCAGTTTGTTATGGATGTGGAGATTGCCAGCCACCGCAAGGCCAAGAACTTTGATATTATCAAGTTCAAGGGCATGTACCATATCAATGACATCGAGAAATTTCGTGACTTTAGTCTGAAAGTAGCCGAAGAAGACTTGGCTGATTTGGAAGATGGCGAATTTTACTACCATGAGATTATCGGCCTTGAAGTCTATGAAAATGATGTTCTGCTAGGTACGATTAAGGAGATTCTCCAGCCAGGAGCCAATGATGTCTGGGTGGTCAAGCGTAAAGGTAAGCGTGATTTGCTGCTGCCTTA
This sequence comes from Streptococcus sp. 27098_8_134, assembly GCF_041431675.1. Lineage (NCBI taxonomy): Bacteria > Bacillati > Bacillota > Bacilli > Lactobacillales > Streptococcaceae > Streptococcus > Streptococcus sp. 27098_8_134. The sequence goes on from NZ_JAPVYD010000002.1 coordinate 508,113, forward strand.
CATTCCGCCAGTGGTGCTGGGAATCAACATCGAGCAAGGTCGGGTTGATGTAGAGATACCGGAAGGATTGGACGATGAAAATTGATATTTTGACTCTCTTCCCGGAGATGTTTGCGCCCTTGGAACACTCTATCGTAGGAAAAGCGCGAGAAAAAGGCCTCTTGGAAATCAATTATCATAACTTCCGAGAAAATGCAGAGAAGTCTCGCCATGTGGACGATGAGCCATACGGCGGAGGCCAGGGTATGCTGCTACGGGCCCAGCCTATTTTTGATGCCTATGATGACATTGAGAAGAAGCAGCCTCGTGTGATTTTGCTGGATCCTGCTGGTCGGACTTTTGACCAAGCCTATGCTGAGGAGTTGGCTAAGGAAGAGGAACTCATTTTCATTTGTGGCCATTATGAAGGCTATGATGAGCGGATCAAGACTTTAGTGACAGACGAAATCTCGCTTGGGGACTATATTCTTACTGGGGGAGAATTGGCGGCTATGACCATGATTGATGCTACCGTTCGCCTGATTCCAGAGGTTATTGGAAAGGAAGCCAGTCATACAGATGACAGTTTTTCGTCTGGACTCTTGGAATACCCTCAGTACACTCGGCCCTATGACTATCGGGGTATGGTCGTTCCGGAAGTCCTCATGAGTGGCCATCATGAAAATATCCGTAAGTGGCGTCTCTATGAAAGTCTGAAAAAGACCTATCTAAGACGTCCTGACTTGCTGGAACGCTATCAAATAACGGCCGAAGAAGAAGCAATGTTAGAAGAAATTCGACAAGCTCAATCTGACTGACAAGCAAGGTTAACTCTTAGAAAGTATCTAGGAGTTTTTGCTTTATTTGATACAGAAATGCTCATTTTTGTTGGAAAAACCAGCTTATTTTTCTAATAAAACATTTTTGTAACTAAAATGTAATAAAAAAACTATTAAAACTATACGTTTGCTACTAGTTAATACTAGCGTTTTGTGATAGTATATTACTATGCGGGCTGCTATACCCAGGGTAATTATAGTATGTGAGATTATAAAAAGGAGATTGATTATGGAAAAGAAAATAGGCAAGTCTGTTGTAGCGACTGGTATCGCAGCTACAACTATTATTTCTGGTGGACTGACCCATCAAGTGTACGCGGATGAGTTGGTTGAATCAACTGTAACAGCTCCACAAGCGACTGAAGTAACTGGAAAACCGGTGACAGCAGCAGATGTAGCTGTTGCCCAAGAAAATGCTGAAGCTGCTAAAGCTAAACTCGATGAGCAAAGATCGATAGTAGATACTGCTAAAACAGAAGCTGAAGATGCAAAAACTAGCGTGAAAATGGCTGAAGCCGCTGTTGAGAATGCTAAAGAAATACAGGCAGAAGCAACAGAAGAAAATGTTGCTAAAGCGGAGACAGAAGTAAAAACAGCAGAGCAAGAGGTTAGCACGAAAGGCGTTGCTGTTCGAGAAGCAGCGGCTAAAGCTGCCAAGGCTGACCAAGCTGTTAAAGATCAAGCAAATACTATTAAAGCGAGTCAATCTCTGGTAGATGTTGCAGAGACTGAATTGAAACAAGCTAAAACACCACTTAACTCAGAAGAGCAAGCTGTAGCAACTGCTAAGAGTCAGCAAAGTCAAGCACAGACTGCTTTAGACAATGCAAAGTCTGAACTGACAAAGGCAGAGCAAGCAGCATCTTCTGCTCCACAGGTGCAGGCTGATATTCAGAATAGAATCAATCAGGCAAAGGCATCTTTGAGCCAAACCAATCAAGCTATCAGCTCGCTTGAAGGACAGATTCCGGCTGCCGAGAAAGCAGCAGCAACAGCTCCTGTTGACCTTCGCAATACGACTTATTCTCAATTTTTAGAAAATGTTCGTAACAATGCGGCTAATCAAGAAATTCGTGATGCTGCCAATAATGCTCTTGCAGTTTATCAACGTGGACAAAATGAGTTTGGTATCTCAGTTAATTCTGACCCAACCAGTCCAGCTAATTTAGAAAATAACCTGCAAGCTTTAGAGTTGGTTAAGGCGATTAATGCTTACCGTCGTAATGCTGGCTTACAAGAGTTGTTGGTTGATCCGTATGCGAATGTGGCGAGCCAGATTCAGACTATCTACTTTGAGCGCAATAACTGGCATATGGGCAAGCTGATTGGTAACGAAAATGTAGCGATTAGTTTTGACCCGCAAGGAGCTGTTAATTTCTGGCATAGTGAAAAAGCACGCTACCAAGAGATTGCAGCACAATATGGACTGCCTACAGATGAAACTCAGATTGATGCTAATGCTATCTATATGAGAGTTGGAGCGGGTGTATTTGCTCAGATTGGTCACTATGTTCAGATGATGGACAATAAAGCCAATGCTATCTCAGCGGCTTATGATAAGCATCCAAACCAATGGGGCACTCCTCATGGTACATCCGAAGTTGGTTTCCATCATATTAGCAACTTTGACCAACGTGTTAATAATGGTACTTTGCTGACTGTTGCGGCTATGGATCAGTTGTTACGTGCTGGTGGCGGTCGTTCTGCAGGTTCTAACGCAAATGTTACAGCGCTTAAGAATCAGTTAGCTGAACTTAAGGCTCAAAAAGTTGGTCAGGAATCAGCTATCAATATCCTCAATGCTCAATTAGCTGATGCTCAAAAGGTAGCGGCAGCTCAAATTGCAGCAGTTGAAGCAGCTCGTCAGAAGGTAGCAACTGCTGAAAATAATCTGGCATTGACCAAGCAAAATGTTGCCCTTAAGCAGGAAGCTCTCGACAGAGCGACAGCTAAGATTGCAGCAAACCTAGCACCTTATCAGACTAACTTGAGCAATGCTCAGGCAGTTTTAGCAGCAGCTAAGGATAAGTTGGCAGAACTTCAGTCAGCTCAAGAAGCTGCGAAAGCTAGTTTGACAACTGCTCAAGAGGACTTGCTGTCTGCTCAAAAAACATTAGCTGCAGCTAAAAAGAAAGTTATTGACCTTCAAAATGCTCCTCAGTTACTTGCAGAAGCAGAGCGGGAGTTGGCAGAAGCGCAGCTTGATTTTGAAGCTAAACAAGCAATCTTAAATCAAGAGACTGCAACTTTAGCTGTCCTTGAGGAATCCTACAACAGTCTTCAAGCGAATTATGAAACTCTCTTGAATATCTTGAATCAAGCAGCTCTCCTGTATGGAAATGCTCTGAATAGTAACTATCGCTCAGGTGAAGATAAACAGACTCTAACTGCTGTAAAAGGCGGAGCTGCTGGTCCAGGTGCAGAGGATGAATCTAAGAAAGATTCAGATGCTAAGACTGCAGAAGTTCATGCGAACACTCGTGAAGTCAAAGGAGCCACTACGGGTGCCGTTCAAGCGGCAGGTGGTGGTGCGTTTACTGATTTTGTTGTAAATCCTGCAGCTCAACTTGCTAGCGTGGCTACGACAGCTGATAAGGCTCCAACAGTTCCTGCTATTCTGCCAAATACTGGCTCAGAAGCAGAACGCCTTGCAATTTTTGGTATGGCACTTGGTGCAGCTGCCTTTTTGGGAACGAACAAGCGCCGTCGCAGAGACGAAGATTATAATTAATGAAATAAAAAATGAGATTGGAACGATTTCCAGACTCATTTTTTTGTCCAAGTTAATAAGCAATCTCATATAAAAGGGATGAGGAGTTAAGTTCCACATTTTCTAAGAAAGATAAAAACTTCCGATATTAATTGTCGGAAGTTTTTGATATACATAATAGATTCTATTTGACTGCTCCACCTGTTACACCTTCTACGTAGTATTTCTGCATGAAGATGAAGAGAAGAGTGATTGGAATTGCGATGATAATTGCTCCAGATGTGAAAGGCAAGAACCATTTATTGATGGCGTCCTTATTAAGCATTTGGAAAAGTCCCAAAGCCACTGTATATTTTTCCTTGACATCGCCTAGAATCACAGAGGCAAAGATGAAGTCAACCCAAGGTCCCATGAAAGCCATAAGCGCTGTATAGACGATAATCGGTTTTGAAAGCGGCAATGTAATAGTCCGGAAGATTTGGAAGCGAGTTGCTCCGTCAATCATAGCGGATTCGTCCAAGGAATATGGGATTGTATCAAAGAAACCTTTGGCTATATAGAAGCCTAAAGCTGCTCCAGCTGAATAAACCAGAATCAGTGAAGTCAGGGTTTGTGTCAAATTGAGTGCTTTCAAGATGTAGTAAACCGCAATCATAGACATGAAACCTGGGAACATGTTAAGAACCAGAGCCAGCTTGAGGAAACGATTTTTATGCTTGAATTTGATACGGCTGAGTGAGTAAGCCATACCCACAGTAATCAAAGTAGACAGGATACAGGTTGCTGTTGCAACAATCAGGGTATTCATAAACCACTGAACAAAAGGATATGTGTTGTTATTAAACAGTCTGATATAGTTGTCAAGAGTATAGGTCTTAGGGAAGAAGTAAGGGACCGCATTAGAGCCTTCACCACGGAAGCTGGTCAGAAAAATCCAGATAATCGGCGTTAGCCAGATGAGTGCTAAAACAGCCAGTAAGACATAAATCCCTAATAAACTGAGTTTTTTTCTATTTTTCATTATTTAGCAGTTCCTTCCTTGAATGATGCGGATCTAGTATAGGCTAAGAGACTGAAGGCTGCAGAGATTGCAAAGATCAGGATACCGATAACAGATGCCAGATTGTAGTCCTTGGCAGAAACGGTCAGTTTATAGAGCCAGGTAACCAAAAGATCAGTTGAGCCTGCCTGATAGTAGGAAGAGTTAGTAGGTCCACCGCCTGTCAGGAAGTAGATAACGTTGAAGTTATTGATGTTTCCTATAAACTGCTGAATGAGTGATGGCGCCATAATCAAGAGAATTTGAGGGAAAGTAATGCTCTTGAAGATTTGAAGCTTGCTAGCTCCATCAATCTCAGCAGCTTCGATTTGCTCGCTAGGTAGGTTCATGATAATCCCAGTCGCTACCAGCATGGTAAATGGAATACCAATCCACATATTGACAAGGATGATTGAGAACTTAGCCCAAACAGGGTCACTCAAGAATGGAATTGGATGCTGAATGAGATGGAGGCTTTGCAATAATCCGTTCAAAGGTCCATTGTCATTCAGGAAATTACGCATTAAGAGCAGGGATACGAATTGTGGAACTGCGATAGTAATAACGAAGAGTGTGCGCCAAACTTTCTTGTACTTGAGGCCTTTGGTATTGAGCAAGAGAGCTAAAACAATACCGAAGAAGAATGTAGTAGCTGTCGCAGCAACCGCCCAAATCAAGGTCCAGCCTAAAAGTGGGAAGAAGGTGCTAGCCATGCGACCTGAGAAAACATCACCAAAGCTAGAGAAGCCAACCCAGTCAAAAAGTGACTTAGGAGCTGGATGCTTATGGTCAAAGTTAGTAAAGGCCAAGCAGATCATATAGATCAGAGGCAGGATGGTAAAGAGCAGTACTCCAATGAGAGGAATGCTCATTAGACCCATGTGGAAGCGGCCGTCAGCAAGCGTCTTAAAGTCCTCAACGAAGTTAGGAATCTTCTGACCGGACTGCTTGAGTGCCATCAAGTGACGAGCACTTTTCAGGTTACACCAGTAGATGTAGGCGAAGACTGCACAGAAGATAAGAGAAGCAAGTCCAAAAATCAGCATCAGCATAGAGTTGTCACCCGCTACTTGAACGGTGATTTCCAAACCGTTAACTTTTTTGATAGCCTCTCCCTGCTCTTGAGTCCCCAATGTAATCATGCCACCAATAGCTGGTATGATTTGGACTGCAAAAGCAATCAGGAAAGCAATTTCTGAGAAGAGGAAGAGCAGCCCCTTGATAAATTGTTTGTTTACAAGGTTGCTCAGTCCCATTACCAGAAAAGAGAGTTTGACATCCCAAGTTCCCTCTTTAAAGACCTGAACCATGGATGCATTGTCATAAGATGACTGAGTCATAGTATTCTCCTTATATTTACAAAGAAAGAAGTGAGGAGGCTGCCCTCCTCACTTCAATGCTTATTTTTATTCGTTTGAGGATTATTTAGCTGCTGCTAAATCTTTATCAAACTGTTGTAATTTTGCGAGGTATTGATCTTCACCAAATTTACCGTTGTAAGCATCGCTGAGGATTGCAGCACTTTCAGTCCAGAAGACAGACATTTGGCTAAGTTTAGGCATAACTGTTGTGTAGGTATCAGAAGATCCCATTGTGATAACAGCTTGTGCCAAGGCATCTTTCTTAACATCTTCAGACTCTTGCACTTCTTTGTTAGCAGGGATGATGTGACGTCCTTCAAACTTGAATTGGTTTTCTTGGCTTTCTTTGCTAGTAAGCACTTGAGCCAGTTTGTAGCTTGCTGCGATACGGTCAGTGTCGCCGTTTGAAGGTGTTTGGTTAACTGCGTAAAGTTTTACACCGAGGAAGGCTTTTTGTTGAACGTCTTGTCCACCGATGTTAACAGTTGGGTAAACAGAGATACCAAGGTTGTCTTTGCCGACAGCTTTTTCAGCAGCTGCGTAGTCCCATGGACCTGATTGGAAAGCGTCAACTGAACCATCTTCAAATTTAGCAAGAAGGTTAGAAGCATCTACGTTCACAAAACCGCTGTTATTCTTTTGAGCTGCGATGAACTTCAGAACGTTGACACCGGCTTCGTTACCCCAGTTTGTTCCGTCTACTTGCTCACCATCTTTACCAAAGAGAGTGTCGCCAACAGAAAGGAAGAGTGGAGCAGTGATGTATCCATTAGCCTCTTTCAAGTTTCCACCAAATTTAGCTTTAGAAGTGATGGTTTCATAAGACTTAACATCATCAGCGGAAAGTTTTGACTTGTTATAGTAGGTTACTTGTGATTCGATACCGTATGGGAAAGCATAAGTTTTGCCTTTGTATTGAGCACCAATTGCTGCTTGTTCAGTATCGTTTTTCTTGACTTCTTCTGCCATTTTAGAAGGAACTTCTTGAATAGCTCCAGCTTCAACTAATTTACCAAGTTGGTCGTGTGGCAGAGAGAAAACATCAGCAGCAGTACTAGCATCTTTTGTCAGATTTTCCTGAGCGTTTGGATCTTCCATTTCGACTACGTCAACCTTGTAGCCTGATTCTTTCTCGAACTTGCTAACTGTATCAGAGTAAGAATCTTTAGAACCAGTTGGTACCCAAAGTTTCAAGGTCTTGCTATCGGCTTTAGAAGAAGAGTTCTCCTTGCTACTGTTCGAGCTACAAGCTGCTAACAGCGTTCCTGCAGCCAGCAAGCTGACACTGCCCAATACTACTTTTTTCCATGTTTTCATTCCTATTTCCTCCCGGAATTTTTATTTACAATCCTATTATGCAACCGTTTGCAATTTTTGTCAAGTCTTTTTTTGAAATTTTTTTAAAAATATATTAATTTTTCTAAAATTTTTCTATTTTATTTCTGTTTATTTAATCAAAGCCTATTAAAATGGCTGTGCAATCGATTGCTTGATTTTTGCTTAGAAAATGCTTTGTTATAAAGAAAATCATGTTTCTTTTGAGATTGATTTTTGATACTTGCAAGAAGATATAAAGACAAGTTAAAGTTCAGTATTACCTATGAAAAGAATCAAACTTATGATTTTCTAATAATCTAGTGTCTACCTGTTGAATGCTTCCCTTTTCTGCTATAATAGACCTATGAACAAGCTAATCCAATCAAAGCTGGAACTGTTGCCGACCAGTCCCGGCTGTTACATTCACAAAGACAAAAACGATACCATTATTTATGTTGGCAAAGCCAAGAATCTGCGCAACCGGGTTCGTTCTTATTTCCGTGGTAGTCATGATACCAAGACGGAGGCTCTTGTTTCTGAGATTGAGGATTTTGAGTTTATTGTCACCGAGTCTAACATTGAGGCTTTGCTTCTGGAAATCAATCTAATCAAGGAAAACCAGCCCAAGTACAATATCATGCTCAAGGACGATAAGTCCTATCCATTTATCAAGATTACTAACGAAACCTATCCACGCCTAATCATCACGCGCCAAGTCAAAAAGGACTGTGGACTTTATTTTGGTCCTTATCCGGATGTCGGTGCGGCCAATGAAATTAAGCGTCTTTTGGATCGACTCTTTCCTTTCCGCAAGTGTACAAATCCGCCTGAAAAGGTCTGCTTTTACTACCATCTGGGGCAGTGCAAGGCTCACACTATTTGCCAAGTAGACAGCCAGTATTTCAAAGAGCTGGCTCAGGAGGTAGCTGCCTTTCTCAAGGGACAGGATGACCAGATTATTGAGGATTTACGGGGGAAAATGGCTGGCGCAGCGCAAGCTATGGAGTTTGAAAAAGCGGCAGAGTACCGCGACTTGATTCAGTCCATTGGCACCCTGCGAACCAAGCAGCGGGTCATGGCCAAGGATTTGCAGAATCGGGATGTCTTTGGTTACTATGTAGATAAGGGCTGGATGTGCGTACAGGTCTTCTTTGTCCGCCAGGGCAAGTTAATCGAGCGCGATGTCAATCTTTTTCCTTATTACAATGATCCTGACGAAGATTTTTTGACCTATATTGGCCAGTTCTATCAGGAAAAATCCCACCTCAAGCCCAATGAAATTTTGATTCCGGCAGATATTGACGAAGAAGCTGTACGGGCCATGGTGGATACCAAGGTGCTAAAGCCCCAGCGAGGCGAGAAGAAGCAGTTGGTCAATCTGGCTATCAAAAACGCCCGAGTCAGTCTCCAGCAGAAATTTGACCTTTTGGAGAAATCTATTGAAAAGACCCAAGGTGCAATCGAAAATTTAGGTCAGCTTCTTAACATTCCGACACCTGTTCGTATTGAGTCTTTTGATAACTCCAACATCATGGGGACCAGTCCTGTATCAGCTATGGTGGTCTTTGTCAATGGCAAGCCCAGCAAGAAAGACTATCGCAAGTATAAGATTAAGACTGTGATAGGACCTGATGACTACGCAAGTATGCGTGAGGTCATCAAGCGGCGCTATAGTCGAGTGATTCGGGATGGACTGACTCCGCCCGATCTGATTGTCATTGACGGTGGACAGGGGCAGGTCAATGTCGCTAAAGAAGTTATTCAGGACCAGTTGGGATTGGATATTCCCATCGCTGGACTGCAAAAAAATGACAAGCACCAGACCCATGAATTGCTCTTTGGTGACCCTCTGCAAGTTGTAGAATTATCCCGGAATTCGCAGGAATTTTTCCTGCTTCAGCGTATCCAAGATGAAGTCCACCGCTTCGCCATTACCTTCCACCGCCAGCTCCGGTCTAAGAATTCCTTCTCATCGCAGCTAGATGGCATTGAAGGCTTGGGACCAAAACGCAAGCAAAATCTTATGAAACACTTCAAATCTCTAACCAAGATTAAAGAAGCCAGTGTTGACCAAATCGTCGAAGTCGGCGTACCACGAGCAGTGGCAGAAGCAGTGTGGGCTAAATTAAATCTAGTAGATCAGCAGAAAACTTCCTTGCCTGAAGTAGCAGAGCCACAGGTGGATTTAGAATAGACAAATCTCATATAAGGACAGTGTTTGCAGAATTTTTTTAATAATTAGGAAAAAATTAACAGAAATGGATGGTCTATTATAATGCCTATAATGTTTGACAATAAAATAATTTTGTATTATAATATGTCTATTCTTTATTAATAGGAGACAGTAATGAGAAAAATTATTACAGCTAGTGTAGCGCTTTTATCGGTTATAACTTTAGCAGCATGTTCTGGAAAAACAACATCAGATTCTTCTGAAAAAGCTTCAAGTTCTGTAGAAAAAAAATCTACTTCAAAGAGTAAATCAAGTAGCTCTGAAACTTCATCAAAAACAGCTAGTTCAGATGTAGAAATCCCAGAAATTGTTCTTTTGACAGATGAAGAAATCGACAATGCTAAAACAATTGGTGACATGAAAGCTCTCTTTAGTAAGTTGATTGATAATTATAAAAAGTACATTGATGAAATTGGGAACAAAGTACCTGAGGCTGGGAAAGAAGCATACAATCAACAAGTAGAACCAGCTATTCAATCTATGGAAACTTCAAGAGAAACTTTTAATGAAACGCTCTCAAGTGCTGGTTCAGATGATACAGAAATTCCAGAACAAAATCGTGCTCTATTTGCTCAGCAATTGAAAACAGGACGTGATGCTATGAAGAAGGCTATTGAAGGGGCTTATAAAGCTCTTGGTCAGCTTAAATCTGGACAATAATATTAACAAAGCAGGTAAGAATCACCTGCTTTTTTTGTAGCAAAATGTAAAATAGATGGAAATTTAAGTGACTTAAAAGATAAGATTGAATCAAAAAATTTTTAAATAAAATATTGTTTATACTCAATTATAAATAAAAATAGGCATAATTTAAGCATTTCTAATAATGATTTAGTGAAATTTATGAAAGGAAAAAAACTGCAAACTCTTACAAAATATGATAAAATGAAGCTAGTATATTTAGAAAAGGATGCAACTTATGAAATTTCTAGAACTCAACAAAAAGCGTCATGCAACCAAGCGTTTTAACGACAAACCTGTGGATCCAAAGGATGTTCGCACAGCCATTGAAATTGCAACGTTGGCACCCAGTGCCCACAATAGTCAGCCATGGAAGTTCGTTGTGGTGCGGGAGCATAATCAAGCTTTGGCTGAAACAGCTTTCGGTGGAAATGTGGACCAGATTAAGGAAGCACCAGTGACCATTGCTCTCTTTACGGATACAGATTTGCCCAAACGGGCTCGCAAGATTGCGCGTGTGGCTGGAGTTAAGAATTTCTCTGATGAGCAACTCCAGTTTTACATGCAGAATCTGCCAGCTGAGTTTGCTCGCTATAGTGAACAGCAAAAGAGCGATTATTTAGCTCTCAACGCTGGTCTGGTGGCCATGAATCTTGTTCTGGCTCTGACTGACCAAGGTATCGGATCTAACATTATCTTAGGTTTCGATAAATCAAAGGTTAATGAGGTTTTGGAAATTGATGAGCGTTTCCGTCCAGAACTCTTGATTACGGTTGGTTATACAGATGAAAAACTAGAACCAAGTTATCGTTTGCCGGTTGATGAAATCATTGAGAAACGTTGATATAATTGCGTTTGTGATTTAATTCGTAATAATATCGATTTAAATCGAATTATAGATTGAGGTAATATAATGACAATTGATTTTAAAGCGGAAGTTGAAGAACGCAGAGAAGCTCTCTTAGCTGACCTGTTCAGTCTTTTGGAAATCAACTCAGAGCGGGACGATTCCAAGGCGGATAAGGAACATCCTTTTGGACCTGGACCTGTTCAAGCTCTGCATAAGTTTTTAGAAATTGCTGAACGCGATGGTTATGAAACGAAGAATGTGGACAATTATGCTGGTCACTTTACTTTTGGTGAGGGTCCGGAAGAACTTGGGATTTTTGCTCACATGGATGTAGTCCCTGCCGGGAGTGGCTGGAATACAGATCCTTACAAACCTGAAATTATTGATGGTAAGCTTTATGCGCGTGGTTCATCTGATGATAAAGGGCCAACTATGGCTTGTTACTATGGTTTGAAAATCATCAAAGACTTGGGCTTGCCAGTATCGAAGCGTGTGCGCTTTGTGGTGGGGACAGACGAGGAATCCGGTTGGCAAGACATGGACTATTATTTCAAGCATGTCGGTTTGCCTGAGCCAGACTTTGGTTTCTCACCAGATGCGGAATTTCCAATCATTAATGGTGAAAAAGGGAATATCACAGAATATCTCCACTTTGGTAACAGTAATGATGGCAGCTTTAAACTCAAGAGCTTCACAGGTGGACTTCGCGAGAATATGGTGCCAGAATCAGCGACAGCTATTTTTACAGCAGCAGTTGATGCAGCGGAATTGGATGTCAAATTACAAGACTTTGCTGCTGCCCACAAGGTTTCAGCTAGTCTAAAAGAAAATGGCGACGCTCTTGAAGTGACAGTTATTGGGAAATCAGCTCATGGTTCTACACCAGAGGATGGTATCAATGGAGCAACCTATTTAGCTCTCTTCCTTAACCAATTTGACTTTGGTGGTGACGCTAAGGCTTATCTGGAAGTGGCAACTCAAGTTCTGCATGAGGACTTTGCTGGTGAGAAATTAGGAATTGCTTATACTGATGCTAAAATGGGCGCTCTTAGCATGAATGCTGGTGTTTTCCATTTTGACAGTGCTAAAGCTGATAATACTATTGCTTTGAACATCCGTTACCCGCAAGGAACTGATCCGAAAACAATTCAAACCGATCTTGAAAAAGTTGCTGGTGTTGTGTCAGTAAGCCTATCTGAGCACGGACACACTCCACACTATGTCCCAGCAGATGATGAATTGGTAGCAACTCTTTTGAGTGTTTATGAAAAACAAACGAGTCTCAAAGGACATGAGCAAGTCATTGGAGGTGGAACCTTTGGCCGTCTTTTGAAGCGCGGTGTGGCTTTTGGCGCCATGTTCCCAGACTATGTCAACACCATGCACCAAGCCAACGAATTTACTGATGTAGAAGACCTTTTCCGTGCTGCGGCCATTTATGCGGAGGCTATCTACGAATTAATCAAATAAAAAAGAAGAACTCGTTTGGTCTTGCCAAATGAGTTTCTTTGCAAGGAGCTGCCATGCATACATTAGAAGATATTACTAAGGCCATCATGGCCGACCCAGAAAATCAAGAATTTACAAAGCAGGGAATCAAGCCGCTCTTTGCGGCACCAAAGAATGCTCGGATTAACATTGTTGGTCAAGCGCCGGGGCTGAAAACTCAAGAGGCAGGGCTTTACTGGAAGGACAAGAGTGGTGACCGGCTGAGAGAATGGCTGGGTGTCGATGAAGAGACTTTTTATCATTCTGGCTACTTTGCGGTTTTACCCATGGATTTTTATTTTCCGGGACATGGGAAGTCTGGAGATTTACCACCTCGTAAGGACTTTGCGGACAAATGGCATCAGCCGATTTTAGAGCTTTTGCCAGATATTGAGCTGACCATTTTGATTGGTCAGTATGCACAGAAATACTATCTGCATCAAAAAGGAAATATCAAGCTGACCGAGACAGTTCAGCATTATCAAGACTATCTGCCTGATTTTTTCCCTTTGGTACACCCATCGCCCCGCAACCAAATCTGGATGGCTAAAAATCCTTGGTTTGCAGAGCAGGTTGTGCCAGACCTGCAAGCATTGGTACAAAAGATTATTCATCAATAAAGGAGAAAAACTATGGATGCTTATCAACAAGTAGCAAATAAGTTGCACGAGTTGGGAATCACCTTTGATGTGGTGGAGCACCCACCTGCATTTACGACAGAGCAAGCAGATAGCTATATTGAAGGCATGGAAGGAGTTCGAACTAAGTCCATGTTTTTGACCAATAAGAAGAAAACCCAGTATTACCTGCTGATTATGGATGACAAGAAAAGTCTGGATATGGACTTGTTTAAAGAGCTGGTCTCAGCTAACCGTATTCGCATGGCTTCAGCGGATTCTCTCTTTGAAAAAATGCAGCTGCCACCAGGAACTGTATCGCCTTTTGGTCTGCTCAACAACGAGGAGAAGGATATTCATGTTTATTTTGATAAAGAGATTATCAACGAAGAACGCATGAGTTTCCATCCTAATACCAATGAAAAGACCATCTTTATCTCTACAACAGATTTGTTTAGGTTCCTGCAAGATTTAGGCTACTCTTACCAAGTGCTGGAGCTTTAGTAAGTTGTTTTGCTGAGATAGAGTAGTACTATCCAGCTGCTCTCTAAGATTGTCAAACCTAGCGGATTGGTATCACTCATTTGCTAGCGTCTTGAACTTGGATGAAAGACGTATCCAGCAACTTGGTTTCCCTCAAGAAGCCGGCTGATGATTTTGTAAAAGAACTATTATACCTTGCAGGAATATCTGACAGATTTTTTGAAAAGTCTAAGCTTAGAATGCTAAACTTTGTAGAAAGCGAGGTGATTCTATGGATACGATGAAAGCTATAGTCATTTACGAAGCGGGTGGTCCAGAAAAGCTTCTGCTGGAAGAAAGACCGATTCCAGAACTTCAAGAAGGCTGGACCTTGGTCAAGGTCAGAGGGTTTGGGATTAACCGCTCAGAGATTTTTACTCGTGAGGGTTTATCGCCTAGTGTCACCTTTCCTCGGATTTTAGGCATTGAGTGCGTTGGCCAAGTGGCCGAGACGACTCTGCCTGATTTAGAGATTGGCCAGAAAGTGGTTTCCATCATGGGTGAAATGGGGCGAGCTTTTGACGGTTCTTATGCTGAGTATGTCCTCTTGCCGAACAATCAAATTTATACAGTTGAGACCAATCTGACCTGGACTGAGCTGGCAGCAGTGCCAGAGACCTATTATACTGCTCTAGGCTCTATGAAAAATCTGTGCATTGAGCCCAATGACAAGATTTTGGTTCGGGCTGCCACTAGCGGTGTCGGTTTGGCCTTTGCTCGTCTGGTCAAGGCACAGTTTCCAGACACACATATTGTGGGTTCGGTCAATAGTGGTTCCAAACAGTTTCTACTCAAGCACCAAGCCTACGACGATATCATCATAGATCAGGATGGCCAACTGGAAACAGAGGATAAGTTTGATAAAATCCTGGAGTTGGTCGGCCCAGCGACTGTCAAGGATTCTTTTGACCATATCGCAGAGGGCGGGATTATCTGTGTAACTGGCCTCTTGGGTGGCCAGTGGGAGTTGAATGGTTTCAACCCAATTGAGGAAATTAGAAATAACAGTTTTCTGACAAGTTTTCACTCTGCTCATGTGAGTCAAGACTTGATGAATGAATTATTTGACTATATTGACCGGTACCAGGTCAATGTTACACCAAGGCGTGTCTTTTCCCTAGAGCAAGTGCCCAAAGCTCATGCTTTTATAGAGGGGACGGCAGGTTTTGGAAAAATTGTGATTATGAATGAATAGGAGAAAAATGATGCAAAAAATTAGTGCGAAAGATTTTTATGACAAATTGCAGGCAGAAGAACTGCAGTTGATTGATGTCCGCGAGGTGGACGAATTTACAGCTGGACATGTCTCTGGAGCTCAGAATTTGCCTCTCAGCAGCCTACCGGAGAATTATGGGCAATTGGATAAACAAATCACCTACCATATCATCTGCCAAAAAGGAGGCCGTTCAGCGCGTGCCTGCGAATTTTTGGAAGCCAAAGGTTACCAAGTAATCAATGTCGAAGGAGGAGTGGAAGCTTTTCCTGCTAAATTGACGATATGACAAGCGATTAAGAAGAGCAAATGCCGGAATAGATTGAATTTCCGGCCCTTTTTTTGTATACTATAGTAGTATAATAATTTATAGATAGGAGATGTTTTATGTCAAAAGAAGATTGGCTTGAATATTTTGAAGCCGTTAATGGACGCTCGGCTACAGAGGAAGAAATTGCTCAAGCTTTGGCTGCTGGAGAATTTGTTGAGGCTGAACAGGTAAGTGCGGAGCAAGCTCCTAGTGACGCTAGCCCAGCTTCATCAAGTTTTGAACAGCCTCAACAAGAAGCTCAAACAGTTGAAACACAAGGTCAACCACAAAACTTTGCTCAGCCGCAAAACTTCCAACAACCTTTTGCTCAACAGTACCAGGAAGCTCCACAGCAACAAGCGAATCAAGCATATCAGCAACCAGGATTTCAGCAAGCGAGCCCCTTTGCTGGCCAGCCTCAGTCTTCTGGTCCGCAAGCTTATCAGAACAACCCGCAGCAAGGACAGTTCAATTCACAAGTACCTCAACAAGGACCGCAGGCTTATTACAGTCAACAACCTCCTCAACCCAGCGAGTTTTCTAAAACAATGAAAGGTTTCTGGGCTTGGCTCGTTTCAGCTTGGAAATCACCGACATCTGAAGTTGAGAGCAGCAAGGTGAATGGTTACCTTTCTCTAGGTTTGACAGCGTTCTTTTTTGCTATTGTTGCAAACTACAATATTTTCAGTACCATTGGTATCATGAGTTTTGGTATGTATAATGGACCGACTTTTAATTTCAAAGTCTTCTTTGTTTCTCTGATAGCAGCGGCTCTCTTCCTTTTCTCTATTATATTAGGTGGTTTTGTTGTGAAGCGTTTGGTCTACCAAGATAGAAGTTTTACCTTTAATAAGGCTTTTGATTGGTATGGCCGACTGTATGCTATTGTTCTTCCATTTATTGCTGTTTCTGCTCTGTTTGCTCTGTTGGGTATTATTCATTTATCTCTGTTTTTCACATGGATTGGTCTTTTGTTAGTCGGAGTTGGAGCGACCTTTGCTTTGATTTATTCTAAGACAAACAACTCTATGGATCCTTTTTATAAATACCTATTGGCCATTATTGTCAATGGTGTGATTACACTTTTCTTCTCTTTCATCGCTTTTTCTCTACTAACTAGTATCGCAATGATGTAATCTTGGAGGAGATTTATGGCAACAAAAGAAAAATGGGTTGATCTCTTTGAAAAAGTAATTGGTCGAAAACCAACTGCAAGTGAGTTCCAAGCCGGCAAACAATCTAACTTTGATCCAAAAAAGATTAAGGAGATTGCAGGTGAAGCAGAGGAAGAAACCACAGATACTTCGTCAGTAGAAAATACTACTGATGAAGCTTCTGATAATCAAAATATTGTTCAGGAGACACCTTCTGAAGATTCTGTCACAGAAGAATCGGTTCAACCATCTTCCCAAGATGAGAAGCAAGGCGCATTTGAATCTAGCCAATATGAAGAACTTCGCAAGAATTGGCTGCAAGCTTTTGAAAATAATATTGGTCGAAAACCTACCAAAGAAGAATTTGCAGAAGCTAAGAGTCAAGGGTTCTCTAACTTGCCTATTCGGTCTGAACTGCTCGATTCGCAATTACCACAGAAACCAGTAAAAAAGGCTAAAAAGAGAATATCAAAGAAGCAAGCAATCATGATTGGGGCTCCAACCGTTTTAGTTGCCACTTTGATTGGAGCTTTCTTCTATCTAAACTCTATAACCGGAGTTAAAGTAGTTACAGACCATTTTGCAAAAGCCGTCTCTAGTAAAGACTTTGATGAAGTGGCAAGTCTTCTCTCTACTCAATCCGATAAGTGGACACGTGCTGAAGCAAGAGCTTTAGTTGAGCACCTAGAGAGCCAGGAGATTAATCTCGAAACTGAGCTAGATAACATTGTTGAGTCAAATGGCAAATCTGCTTATATCGATGACAACAATAATAAGATTTTAGGTGTTACTGAAAAGAGTAAGAAATTTGGTATTTTCCAGGAATATCAGATGGTTTCCTATCCAGTCAAAGTTAAAGTCAATACTAATTTAGATAATGCTACCATTAAACCTGGTGAGAAAAAAACTATTACTCTTAAGAAAAATACAGACACTGAATTGGGTGAATATCACTTCATTAAACAAGACTTTACTCTCAAAGGTAAGACGGATGTTGGAGATGTAGAGAGTAAGGTTCAGCTTGATTTAGCTACGGCTAAGGATAATGAAATCAAACTGGATCTCAAGTCTGAAAAGAAACAGCTAAAAATTACTATGCCTTCTGAAACTTCAAAAGCAACAGATATTAAAATCGTTGTTAATGGTAAAGAAAGTGGTAGCAGTTTAACCCCTGAGTTGCAGCTTGTTCCTTATCAAGAACTTGAAATTTATGCCAAGTTTACTATCTCTGATACTACCTTTACTACCAATAAAGAGACAGTAATTGTGGAAAATGATACTACTAATGTGAAATTATCGCTTCCTAAGGAAGTAGTTTCTAAGATTAGAGAAAAGAACGAAGAAGCGAAAAAGGTTGAGGCTCAAAAGGCAAAAGTCTCTACTTTCCTTAATGACTACCGCAGTGCTGTTTTCAGCTCAGTTTCTAACAGGAGCAACAACTATTCTCAATACTACGATACCTCTAGTGCAGTATATCGAGAAATGGTTGAGTGGACCTCTGGTGGTGGTGTTAAGAAAGCGAAAATTAACTATTATGAGCCAGGAGCTTTGGATATCCGCGAAATCAAGGAAGAAAATGGTTCCTATATCGTGACAACATATGAGGACTATACGGTCCACTATACCGATAACACTCCAAATAGTGTAAATCGTAAAAATAAGACTTATTACTTGAAACCTAACGGGGATTCTTTTGTAATCTATAATCTTGAAGTTTCAGAAGGTTGATATTATGACAATGAAATACAGTAAACTAATTTTTCTTGCGGCATCCGTTCTTGTTCTAGGCGCGTGTTCGTCTGGTAAAGACACTACTGGAGATAGCTCTGATAAACAAGCGGCTAGCTCAACTAGCACAGTTAAGAAACAAGATGCTGAAAAAGACAAAAATTCTAACCAAGATACGACAACATCTTCAGATAGCGCTGATACTAAAAAAGAGCAAAATCACGAGGCCAAAACTCTTGATCAAAATGTTTCTTATAACGGCAGCTACTACAGTGTCAAAGGGAAATATGATGAGATTCTTGTTGTCAACAAACACTATCCTTTGTCTGCTTCCTATAACCCAGGTGAGAATGCGACTGCTAAAGCAGAATTGCTCAAACTGATTGCAGACATGCAGGCACAAGGCTATGCCATTAGCGACCAATACAGTGGTTTCCGCAGCTATGATACTCAGACCGAGCTCTATCAAAACTATGTCAATCAGGATGGTAAGGCAGCTGCAGACCGCTATTCAGCTCGACCAGGCTACAGCGAGCACCAGACTGGTTTGGCATTTGACTTGATTGACAAGAATGGCAATCTCGTACAAGAAGCTGGAGCAAGTCAGTGGCTTCTAGATAACGCCTATAAATACGGTTTTATCGTTCGCTATCTAGAGGGTAAGGAAGGTTCAACTGGCTATATGCCTGAAAGCTGGCATCTGCGCTATATTGGTAAAGAAGCCAAGGAAATTGCTCAATCAGGCAAATCTTTAGAAGAATATTTCGGCATTACCGGTGGAGGCTATGAAGATCAGTAGTCACATCATCCATTAGAAGGAGGAAGAAAATGAAATTTTTTGTTACCAATCCCAATAATGATTTTGCAGAAACACCTGTGCAAGAAGAAGGCAGAATCATCCATCATCTGCATCTTGCTAAAGGAAAAGAAGTACCAGAGCAAAGTGCTGATGCACTAGTAACAGTTGTTTGTTTGTCGGGAGATGTAAGCTTTTCTGCTGGCGAACAAACCGTTCGGTTAGTGGCAGGTTCCTTTTTGACGATGGAGCCCAATGAGCCACACAGCTTGGTCGGGGAGGAAGATAGCCACCTCTTGGTTATCAAACAACTCAAATATTAATAAATTCAAAATACTAGAAGCTGAAATAAATGCTTCTAGTATTTTTTACTACTTTTTAACACTTATTCATTTCTGTAAATAAAAACCCATAAGAAAGGGATTCATAAACAGATTCTTTGATTCTTAAAACAAACTTAAGATAAGCTTAAAAAAGGCTTAAGATAAGCTTAAAATAAACTTAAATAAAAAATCGAAATGAGAGGGTGAGAAGTTTTTATAAATAAACAATAAAAATAATTTACACCGTGTAAACCAAATTATAAACATTTTTCTATTATTTTAGTTCGTTAAAAATAATATTTTATAGATATTTAAAGCTAAAAAATAGAAAAATAAACAAAAAAACGAACTATAAAAAATTACCCATAAAAATAATTTACACCTTGTTAACTAAAATGCTTGCATTCAAAAATTTCTTGTGCTATAATTCGTCTTGAGGGTGAGATATGCATAAAAAAGTATTTTCAAGCATATTGACTTCTTTCTTTCTAAATCAAATGCTATAAAAACATTTATGTGCAACCTTTAATCAGGTGGATTCACTAACTAGTGATTCGTTTTTTTGCGTTTGATAATGATGGAGTAGTCAACTGTCAGCTGGCAGTATTTTCGTGAAATTCTTTTTTATGAAGTTGTGCACAAAAAATAAATTCCCCCCCACAAAAAATAAAGTGATGTTGGTCACTTTGGAGGTTTAATTAATATGAACAATCGTTTCAGACTCTTATCAAGATCTGTTGTAGCGGCTGCAGCTATTATTCCAGCAATTGCTCTTGCGAATAATGCTCAGGCTCAAGATTATGGCTATAACTACTATCAACCAGGTTATAATTACTGGAATGGTGGCTACAACAATTATAACTATGGTTATAACAACTATAATTACCGTAACAACCGCAACTACCGTTACAATAACTACAACTATGGTTACAACAATTATAACTATGGTTACAATAACTACAATTATGGCTATAATAACTATAACTATGGTTACAATGGCTATAATTATGACTATGGTTATAATAACTATTATCCAGGCTATAACAACTGGAATTATAACTATAGCAACAACTACGGATATAATGGTTGGAATAACTACAACAATCTAGCAAATGATGAGAACTATATTTACTGGAATGGTAACCATTACTACCGTATGACAGATGGTTCTTACCGTATCTATCGTGATGGTGAGTGGAAGCCATTGACAAATACTAACAATAACAGCACATCCAATAACAACCTGGAAAACGATCCACACTATCGTTATGAAAATGGTTATCATTACTATGTATTGGATAATGGTGACTATTACTACTATAAAAATGGTAAGTGGGTGTTTGTTAAGGATTCTGCTGATAATTCAACTAATCCAACAACTCCAAGCCAGCCGGAAGAACCAAAACCAGAAGTTCCAACTCCGACACCAGCGGAACCAGAGCAACCAACTCCAGCTCCAAATGATAGACCGGAACAACCAACAACTCCAGCAGAACCAAAACCTGAGGTACCAAGTGTTGATTTGCCAGAAAATCCTCCAATTAACGGTGCAGAAGGCGACCTCAATCCATTTGCTCCGAAACCTGAGCAACCAGCAGAACCAAAACCAGAAACTCCAACAAGACCTGCTGTGCCAGAGACTCCTGGCTTGGTAACAACTGATAAACCAAGTGAAGATCAAATCCCGCCATATGTTGAAAAACCAGCAGAAGGTCTTGAACATTTGACATGGGCACCGAATGGACGAGCTCCAAAAATTATCTACCCAACTGGAAAACCAGGTGACAAGGCTCTTGAGTCAGATCCTAACTATTACTTTGATGGTTCTACCCATTATTACCGTATACCATCTGACTCAGAAGCTAATGGATACTCTCCATATTGGAAATGGTTTGGTGACAAATGGAAACTTCAAGGTATGACTGATCCAAACGATCCAGCTCTTGATCCTAAACTTCACGAAAACACTGCAGATGATGAATACATGTACAGTGATAAAGACTCTAGCGTGAAATTGTACTCAACTAATCTAGTGACAACTGCTAAAGCTGGTCAGCCGCTTCCATTCAAGAACGTTGAAGAGTTCAAGAACTACGTTATCGAAAAGATGAATCCTAAATTCCTTGATAACGCAGGATGGGATGCTAAGGTTGAGTGGGAAATCGAAGATCCAGAAATCTTTGAGAAAACCAAAGAAAACCCATATGCTAAGGATTATGTCTTGATTGCAAACCTTAAGAGTGGTGTTGAGGATAAGAAATACAGTGATGTAGAATTTGGTTATGTTAAGTTTGTTTACCGTGTTGAAGCAACAAACGATACAAACTATGACTATGTTTCAAAAGCTAAAGAAGCTTTCGCTAAAATCAATGAAGAGCGTAAAGCTCAAGGCTTGAAAGAGTTGACATGGTCAGAAGACATTTATCAAAATCAAGCACTTCCAAAAGTAAATGAAATCTCACGTCAATACGATAGTTCAGGCTTTGTTGGACGTCGTGACGAAGATGCATCTGTTGTCGTTAAGAAATGGGCTAACAGCGGTCTGAGAGAATTGCTTCTTGATCCTAACGTAACTGAAGGGGCAGTAGCGACAGTTGTAGACGGAAATGGCGTATACTACTGGGCTTACAGCTATAAATAATAAGGAATTTTCAACTTTTTTAAATTTAATCAATTTGTTGTAGTTTTTTACTAACTATTTCATAGTTGAAGAATCTTTATGAATTGAGAGGACCAAGTAGGTCTTCTCTTTTTAATATTTCATTATTTGGAATAGAAAAAAGCATTCAATGAAAGTATTGTTTACTGTTCTATTTTTACCAACTAGATAGAGTAAATAGAAGAAATTTTAAATTTAGTTGTTAAACTTATGTTATTTTTTATTGACATCTATTTTTCTAAACTATATAATATTATTATTAAAACAATTAAGGAGTCAACTATGTCAACAATTTCATTATCTCCAGAAGAACTAACTGCTCAAGCGGCAGTTTATTCAAATGCACGTGATCAAATCGAAACAGCGATTCAGACAGTAAATGCAGCTAATGGTGAGATGGAAGCCCATTGGAAGGGTAGTGCTTTTAAGTCATACTTGGATCAATATAACCAACTCCACGGTGATGTAGTGAAATTTCAAGAGCTCTTGTCATCTATTAACCAACAATTAGTAAGTTATGCAAACACTGTCTCCGAGCGTGATACAGCAGATGCTAATAGCTTCGGTTTCAAAGGTTAATGCACATTTTGATAAAAGGACTAGGACCTTGTCCTAGTCCTTTTTTGAAAACCTAAAGAAAAAGAAGAAAGGGAACTTAATGGGAAAAATCGTTGACAATGAAATATATGCTCAAAATGCGAGAAATTGCCAAATAAATGGAGATCAAAAAAAGCAAGAAGCAGATAATGCAGGCGCAAAAATAGAGCGACTAAACGCCGCGAAGAAAATTTTAGAAGAACAGTTAGTTCTGCTAAATGGAAAAATTGATGGTGCAGAAAAATTTTTTAATGGATCTGCAGGTGATTGGAAAGGGGATTTAAAAAACGAATGTAAATTTCATTTCGAGCGTGGAATTAAAAATCTGTCTGAGATGGAAAACAATTATCAAGATACCTTGAAAAACATTAATGGTGAATTAGTGAAATTGAAAGCTTCTCAGATAGATTTATTGGGAGCGGCCCAAAGTTTTTGGGACCAAGCACAATCTTGGTGGAATTCTATTCAGTAAAAGGAGAAAATATGTCTCAAGATCAAGTAGGTGTACAACCAGAAGAATGGTCTAGCGTTGTTAGTAATGCTAAGAAAGGCGTTCATGGGATTATAACTTTGTCAAAAAAAGAAATTAGTAAAACAACTCTTTCGCGCTTTAAAAAATTTAATACTATTCAAGATAGTTGGAACTCAGCTTTAACTTCTTATAAGTCGTATGGAGAAGCGAGGACGGATATGATGACTAAAATGGGTGAGAAAATCGTTGAGGATGATGCTGTTTATGCTAGTCAAATTGATAAGAATAAGAATTATGTGAGGTTTAACTAATGACAGGTACTAAAGAGTTAGAGAGTTTTCGTACTGTCTTGTCGACGTGGCCGAACACCGATTTTGAAATAACAGATACGGTTGTTAAATTTGGAGAATTTCTGGGAGATCGACCTCCTTTAATGAGAGAATTATATAAGTTAATCAAGTTGAAAAAATCTCAGTATGAATACAATTCATTGCTGGGTACAACTATTCTTTTTAACCGTACTCAGAACGGTCAAATTACCTTCTCTTTTAATGGCGAAGAGCAGGTCTGGCCTGAGGATTCTTTTTTTCTATTTTTAGCAATTTTAGATGTCTATTTTGGGAAAATTTATCCCCTTGGTTCAGTTGTTGAGATTGATTTGGATTTGCTGAACAGTGAGCTTAAGGAGATGTTTTCTGAGGAGCCAGGGGCGCTTGTCATGCTGACGGGACGTAAGGCTCCTTTGGCAGAAGGTTTTGATCCTTACGTGATAGATTATTTTGGTCGGGTGTGGCCATTTGGTGAAGTTGCTGCTTTTCCGCCTGTATTTGTTAGCAACATGATGATTAAGAATGTCGTTCATTTGGGTTATGAAAATGAATGGGAAGAGCGGATATCTGAAGAAGTCATTCGCCAAACTTATATCAAAAATCACCAGTTGTCTACAGCCTTTATGACTATGGTAGATCAGTTGGCTTATTTAGCTTTTCTGAATGAGAAAGTAGTAGAGAAGGAGGGGTTAGATGAGTGATGGATTTTACGTCGATGTAGAAGAACTATATAATTTTTTTGAGGGGCTTCAATCGCAGTCAGAAAAAATAATTGCCAGCTTAGAGACTGCTAAAAGCTCTTATAATTCTGTGATTACTTCTAATTCTATGTACGGAGATGTAGGACAGGCTATCGCTGGTGAGATTAATAGTTCGCATAATATGCTGCTAATGCAACTAAAGGATCTTCTTTATAGTCTGTAAAGTGACTTTTCTAAGGAAGTTGAGAGTTTTCAATCAGCGACTGGCGAGAAGTCAAGTACAGCGATAATTAGCCATAGTTATTTGAAGTCTACAAGCGAATATTTTGATACCCTAAAAGGTGAGATTGATCAAATTAGAAAAACAATTAATAGCGCAACGGATAGCGTCAGTGACCTAGTCTCTGTGACCAGCGATGCTAAGAACTATGAATATTTTGGTGGTAATCTCTCCAATGCTAAGGATGTAGTAACCAATACAATAGAAAAAGTTTCTGCTTGGGATAGCCAGGGTACTGCTCTAACAACTGAAACCAGTCTCCAGAATCTGCAAGAATTGCTAGGCCAACTGCACCAGACAGATGGGCTTGACTATAGCGATCCCATCATTAGCCAAGTGGTCAATAATCTTTCTCCTATAGCAGATAAGGTCAAGGAGATTGATGATCAGATAGATGAGAGTGTCCAGAAAGCCAAGTTAGAGGCACAAAAAGCCAAGGAATTGGAAGAAAAGGAAAGGGATCGAATAGAAAAAGATTGGCGTCTTCATCACCCGATTCAAGCAACACTACGAGATTGGCGTAAGGGAGTTTCTGATTTCCTAGACGAGCATACTTCAGGGATGAAGGATGATCCTAACTGGAAATGGTTAAAAGGTTTTGGGGATGCAGCCTTTGGGGCTGTAGGGGATGCAGTTTTTGGAGTTCTTGAGTTTGGCGTTGATCTTGTTCAATATTCCACTGAAGGTGTGATATTAGGTTATAATTCTCTCATGGGAAATGAGACTCCACAGTGGATGAAAGATGATTTACAAGGTGGGATAGAGACTTTTGGGAACGTGATTCTAAATACGCTTGGAAATGCGTTTGGATTGGTTACAATGATTCCAGAAGTAAATAATCTGATTAATGACTTAGACAACAGTACTCGTGATGGTAGCATTATGGGAGCGATTCTTCATGATGTGCGTCATGCAAAAGATTTGAAGCAGAAACCGATTCATGACAAATTTAATAAAGCTGCTCAATTTTCAGGCTATGATAGTGGTTATGCAGCAGGTGAAATCGTTAGTGAAATTGTTTCATGGATTGGACCTGCTAAATTATTTAAGATGGCCGGTGGGAGCAAGCTGGTCAGCCGTTTGGCTCAGATGCCCAAGATTCAGAAGGGAATATCTTATTTTAGAAAAGCTCGCACAGCGCTGGCTAACAGTCATCTGGGTATGTTGGCTCGAGAAAGTTATGGGGCGACCAAGAACTTCTTTACTAGTCGATTTGGCAATCTATGGGATGACTTTAGCCGCACGAAGTTCGCCTTTGCGGGCTTAGACGATTTCCATTATGCGGATGACATCGGTAAACACACAGCTCGACTGTACCAGAGTACGAGTGAAGGAGCAGAGTATCAACGCATACGCCAGAAGCTCTATAGCAAGGCAGCTGAGCATGGAGATGATGTGGCTAAAGTTTTCAAAGAGACTATTGAACAACCTCATCCTGAAGTCCATTGGGAAGGTCACAAGTGGGAAAGCCATTTGGAGGAACTCCATAAAAAAATGTTGGCGGATAATGTTCCAGTCACTGCTGAAGTACATACAGTAGAGGAGATAGCTAAACAACAAGCTGAGATTTTAAAAGTCCGCTATGGTGAAGAGGCGCTTTCTTCAAGTTTGAAGAAGGGTAACTTTGGTGAAATGGTTCAGGATGAGTACTATCGTCAGTTTGGTTATGAGCGCATCAGCAAAGACATGGTAACGGGCTTAGATGATGCCGGTCGTCAGGGGATTGATGGTGTTTACTACAATCCTAATGGTCACCCACCATATATCATTTCAGAGGCTAAATATAATACAGCTAAGCTTGGAAAAACTGCAGATGGCAGGCAGATGAGTAAGGAATGGATTGACAATAGATTATTAAAAGCTGTCGGGGAGGAAAACTACAACAAAATTCGCCTTGCTTCATTACAAGGGGATTTGCAAAGTAATCTATTTAATATTAAAAGTGATGGTAATATTATTATTAATCAATTAGATGATATGGCCAAGAAAATAAAATGAGGAATATGATGTTTAGAGATAAGTATAAAAATAAGGAATATTTTTTAGCAAGAAAGCTTTTTTTAGAAAAGAGTTCCAGAGAATTTATATCTTTACAGTCGACTTTACCAATGGATAAAAAGGATTTATTAAATTTATACCTTGCTGGAGATTACAGAAATTTAACTCAAGTTTTATATTCTATTGGTGAAGATATTGAAAGTGTATTTAGTTGTTTTAAAGATAGTTTGTCTTACTATAGTTTAATATATAATGAGAGTTCAGGTATTTTCACGATTATTGACTACCTGTCCCTAGCAGTTCTTTTTGAGAATCACAAAGAAGAGTTTATAGATGATGTAAAAGTTTTATTTGATAAATATCTACAATATTCTGAGCAAGACGAAAGTGTTCAAGACGGCTATATCGAGACATTAGCTCTTTATTTATTAGAAGGCCGAGTAGAGAACTTCCGTTCCCGTCTAGAGTATCTTAATATGATTGGGAATGATGCGGATAGTGTTATTGAAGCGCAGAAGTTCTGGTACTATGCCCACTCAGAAGCCTCATGGTATGACACGCATAAGACAGATGATGCTTATTACGGCTATTGGAGTTTTGATACCGCTGCCCTTTGTAAGATGCGTGGTATCTATGATGAACGTTTCAAGGATTTGGATTTCTTCCCATATGACCTCTTGGTTCAGGAAGATAGATAATACCTAATTTGACCACCTGTTTGGGTGGTTTTTACATTCTGCGTTTGTATGATATAATAAATTGAATTTGCTCTTGGTTCTCAATCAATCATCTTCATGATAAAATCAAATTAGTTGGTCAATTTTCAGGCTACAAAAGTGGTTATGCGGCAGGTGAAATCGTTAGTGAAATTGTTTCATGGATTGGTCCTGCTAAGTTAGCTAAGATGGCTGGTGGGGGCAAGCTGGTCAGCCGCTTGGCTCAGATGCCCAAGATTCAGAAGGGGATATCTTATTATAAAAAAGCTCGCACTATGCTGGCTAACAGTCATCTGGGTATGTTGGCTCGAGAAAGTTATGGCGCGACCAAGAACTTCTTTACTAGTCGATTTGGAAGTCTATGGGATGACTTTAGCCGCGCGAAGTTCGCTTTTGCGGGCTTAGACGATTTCCATTATGCGGATGACATCGGTAAGCACACAGCTCGACTTTACCAGAGCACGAGTGAAGGAGCAGAGTATCAACGCTTGCGCCAGAAGCTCTATAGCGAGGCAGCTGAGCATGGAGATGATGTGGCTAAAGTTTTCAAAGAGACTATTGAACAACCTCATCCTGAAGTCCATTGGGAAGGTCATAAGTGGGAAAGCCATTTGGAGGAACTCCATAAAAAAATGTTGGCGGATAATGTTCCAGTCACTGCTGAAGTACATACAGTAGAGGAGATAGCTAAACAACAAGCTGAGATCTTAAAAGTCCGCTATGGCGAAGAGGCGCTTTCTTCTAGTTTGAAGAAGGGTAACTTTGGTGAAATGGTTCAAGACGAGTACTACCGTCAGTTTGGTTATGAGCGCATCAGCAAAGATATGGTAACAGGCTTAGATGATGCTGGGCGCAAGGGAATCGATGGTGTTTACTACAATCCTAATGGTCACCCACCATATATCATTTCAGAGGCTAAATATAATAAAGCAAAATTGAGTAAAGGCTTAGCGGATGGAACGGACCAGATGGATCTTGAGTGGATCAATAATCGTTTGGACAGAGCAGTAAGCGAAGAACATTTGGCTGCAATTCAAGATGCTATGGAATTTGGTGATGTTCAAAGCCATCTGTTTAATGTTAAGGAGAATGGTCGTATTATTGTCAATCAATTAGACGATATGGCCAAGAAGATGAAGTGAGGAATATGATGTTTAGAGACAAATATAAAGACAAAGAGTATTTTGGGAAAAGGTTAAATTTTAATTCGAAAACATTCGAGAGGAGAGAGAGAAAAGACCATAGAGAACGTGTCTTACCACAATATCTAAATAGATATTACCTATCACAGTCAAGTTACTCTGAGAAGTTATTGCGAATAAATTATTCACTAGGAAACTCGTTAGATGAAGTTTTTAAGTGGTTTAAAATTAGTCTCAATTATTATCAGAAATACTATCAAACCAAAGGAAGTATTTATACACTAATTGATTACCTCTCATTAGCTGTTCTATTTGAAAACCGTAAGGAAGAGTTTATTGAGGATGTAGAAAAGATTTTCAGAAAGTATCAGTCCTTTGTAGATGCAGGTGAGCAGTTTAAAGAAGGCTATATCGAGACATTAGCTATCTATTTATTAGAAGGCCGAGTAGAGAACTTCCGTTCCCGTCTAGAGTATCTTAATATGATTGGGAATGATGCGGATAGTGTTATTGAAGCACAGAAGTTCTGGTACTATGCCCATTCAGAAGCCTCATGGTATGACACGCATAAGACAGAGGATGCTTATTACGGCTATTGGAGTTTTGATACAGCTGCCCTTTGCAAGATGCGAGGTATCTATGATGAACGTTTCAAGGATTTGGATTTCTTCCCGTATGACCTCTTGGTTCAGGAAGATAAATAATACCTAATTCGACCACCTCTTGAGGTGGTTTTTTTTGAGGTTTGCCAAACTCTAGTATATATGAATTGTGATATACTAGGATTGTAGAGTTACTATCGTCAGTTTGGTTATGAGCGCATCAGCAAAGACATGGTAACAGGCTTAGATGATGCTGGTCGTCAGGGGATTGATGGTGTTTACTACAATCCAAATGGTCACCCACCTTATATCATTTCGGAGGCTAAGTATAATAAAGCTAAGCTTGGAAATACACTTTCTGATGGTAAGCAGATGAGTGAACGATGGATTGATAGAAGATTGGAAAATGCTGTTGGAGAAGAGCGTATTGCGGCTATTCAGGATGCCATGGAATTTGGTGATGTTCAAAGCCATCTGTTTAATATTAAGCAAGATGGGCGTATTATTGTCAATCAATTAGATGAAATGGCTAAGAAAATGAAGTGAGGGAAGCATGTTTAGAGACAAATATAAAGATGAAAATTATTTTCAGAAAAAGTATGATTTTAATTTTAAAGCATTTGAAAGGAGAGAAGGGAAAGAACATAAAGAACGTGTTTTACCACAATACATCAATAAATATTATATATCTCAGTCTACTTATGCTGAAAAATTATTAAGAATTAATTATGCTCTTGGAAATTCATTAGATGAAGTATTCAAATGGTTCAAGATTAGTTTGAGATACTACCAACTTTCTTATGGAGCTTTTGAAAGTATCTATGACTTGATGGATTACTTCTCATTAGCTGTTCTATTTGAAGATCGTAAAGAAGAATTTATTGAAGATATAGAAAAGATTTTCAGTAAGTATCAGTCCTTTGTAGATGCAGGTGAACAGTATGAAGACGGCTACATTGATACCTTAGCTCTCTATTTATTAGAAGGTCAAGTAGAAAATTTCCGCTCTCATCTAGAGTATCTCAATATGATTGGGAATGATGCGGATAGTGTCATTGAAGCACAGAAGTTCTGGTACTATGCCCATTCAGAAGCCTCATGGTATGACACGCATAAGACAGATGATGCCTATTATGGCTATTGGAGTTTTGATACTGCTGCCCTTTGCAAGATGAGGGGTATCTACGATGAACGTTTCAAGGATTTGGATTTCTTCCCATATGACCTCTTGGTTCAGGATGATAGATAATACCTAATTTGACCACCTTTTGAGGTGGTTTTTACATTCTGCGTTTGTATGATATAATAAATTGAATTTGCTCTTGATTTTCAATCAATCATCTTCATGATAAAATCAAATTAGTTGGTCAATTTTCAGGCTACAAAAGTGGTTATGCGGCAGGTGAAATCGTTAGTGAAATTGTTTCATGGATTGGACCTGCTAAATTAGCTAAGATGGCTGGTGGGAGCAAGCTAGTCAGCAGTTTGGCTCAGGCGCCCAAGATTCAGAAGGGAATATCTTATTTTAAAAAAGCTCGCACAGCGCTGTCTAACAGTTATTTGGGTAAGTTGGCTCGGGAAAGCTAAGGGGCAACCAAGGACTTCTTTACTAGTCGTTTAGGGAATCTATGGGATGACTTTAGCCGCAAGAAGTTCGCTTTTGTGGGCTTGGATAAATTCCGTTATGGGGATGATATCGGTAAGCACACAGCTCGCCTGTACCAGAGTACGAGTGAAGGAGCAGAGTATCAACGAATACGTCGAGGTCTTTATAGCGAGGCAGCTGAGCAGAGTGGTCGTGAGGTCAGTCGAGAGTTCAGAAAGGAAGCGAGTGAACAATTAGCTAGGCATAGCGATGATGTACTGAAAGGATTTGATGATTCTGACTGGGGCAGTAATGAATTAGGCAAGTTGAGAGAGAAATGGAATGTCCCTGAAACAGACACGATTGCAGTTGGGAAAACAGATTTTCCAGGTCTTGAAGGAAAAGTATTTGAAGGTGGTTCACCTAAGGTTCGTAAGGAGACTGGTTTGCCAGACTCAGATGATGCGTTTCCGGATAGAGAAATTAAGTCTCCTCGTAAAAATGCTTTCTTTACACGTCATGCCGAGGAAGATGTTATTCAAGATTTTGTTAGAAGTGTAGAAGAACTGGGAACTTCCTGATGATGAAATTGAAGGAGTATTTAAACTGCATCAGTCAAATTCTTCAGGTGTTTGTGGTGCATGTAAGCAAGGGCTAACAAATCCAGATGTAAGTCCAGGAATTCTTAAACAATTTTCAGAAAAATTTCCTAATTTAACAATTGAAGTTACAACGGAATCTGCAGAAATTGGTAGCAAGTTAAACTTCATAATAAAAAATGGACAAATTTTATAATAAGGAGATAAGATGATTGATACTTATTTTATGCTAATTTATTCAGAGGCTATTCTTAATCAGATGAAAACGCAATACAAGCCTCAAATTCGAGCCGCCTTGGATGATTGCTGGAGTTTTTTGGAAAACAAAAATAAAACAGGAAAAGAACTCTATACTTTATTGGATGATGGGACAGATTTTAATGGAATTTTTATCTATATGCAATTAGATGAGGATGAAACTAACGTTCCATCATGGGATAATATTAGCTATGCAGTTGGCTCGACGGCTAAAGAAGCTTACTTATTTGATAATCAGAAGCAGCTGCCTTCCCCTTTGGAAAATATTGATTCAAATTTAATAGAATTATTTATTGAAAACTTAAAAGAAATTAATATAGATTTTTATAATCATGTTGAGGAAGTGAAAAATTTTGTGCAAAGTGACTCATCACCTTCAAAAGATAATGCTTTGAAAGAACTAGGAAAATTGGAACTGGTATAATACAAACAAAGTCTTAACTTTTGGTTTTACTTCCCTGCTATCCTTGGGAATCGTAAAAGATGTAGACCATATTAGGGTAAAAGTCTTGGAGTATATTTACCTCATGTATCAGCTTACAGGCGGAGTAATGGATGATTGATAGAAAAAACCACCCTTGAGGTGGTCTTTTATGATTTAACAAACGTTGGTACATATGATTTGTGGTATACTAGGATTGTAGAGCCAGCAAACATTAGTGACGACTTTACTAAGAGTATACAATGCGTCTGATGATGTCGCTCGCGGCAGAACAAGTCGGTAAGAAAGCCAGTAAAGAATTCCGCCAAGAAGCCAGCGAGCAGTTAGTTAAACATAATGATGATGTAGCTAAAGCTCTGGAAGAGTCAATAGTAATTGATAACCTATCTCCTAAGGATATTCCAACTGTTAAATCTGGTAATTTTGAAGAATTTTTCAACAGATTAACACCTGAACAATTAGAGCAAATTTGGGATAATAAACATTTAAGACGCAAAATTGAAAGACAGTTAAGAGCGCCTGGTGGAATGCATGAATGGCGTCTTGTTTCTCGTGCACCTCAATTTAAGAGATGGGGGATTAATACTGAACAGATACGTGATCTTAGAACGGCAATATCAGATGTAAAATTTGTGAATCCGACCGGAGTTCATGGTGGTCTAGGTTCAACGCTTGCTCATAATGAGTTGCTAGGGATAATTGATAGTTCTTTGGATTATGAAACTTTTGTCAGAAGGTTAAATAATTGGGCAAATTATAGACTAGATAGTGGAATAGCTTCATTGCCAGAGGGACTAAGGTTTCTTGGAAAATAGAAAGGATAATCATGGAAACAGAAAATACAGTGTCAATTTGGATTGGCAACTTTGATACTAATTTAGAATTAGATGAGTTTATAACTTTGAAATACGATGATGAAGGAGAGGTGATTCCTTCAATGTTTTACCATCAATATAACATTGATATTGATGATATTGATGATTATCTAATTGAAAAAGAAGTTTTTGAAACCAGCTTTACAAATTTGTTTGACATGCTAAAGGGCGCATCCTATGACAACATTATTGTAAAAAATTTAAAGCAAAAAGGCATAAAGGCCAATATTGCACCCAATAATACATTGATTTTGATATATAATTATCAGTTTGATAGCAATGTTCCACGAACAAATAACACAGAATTTGTAGCGACTGTACGGTACAAATAATTAGAATATTGAAATGAATCTTCCTAAAATAGAGGTTATTTATGAAAATATATAATGACGTTATTAAAAGTTTGATTTCGCTCCCCTTTTTAAAGGAAAACAGAGAAACTACTATTCTCATAAAACAGATAAATAGACTTAAAGAAGCGGAGAAGAATATTAATAGTTTGAAGTGGGAGAATTTTGTATTAGAGAAAGATGGTGATTTTAGTGTCTATCTTTTTAAAAACCAGAGTGACATTTATAAACACTGGAATTCACTTGCAAATAGTGCAAAAGAGGAAATAATTCCTGAAATTGAAGCACGATTAGATAACCTGATCGGGGAAGGTAAACTGGTAGCATCCATGAAAGATCAGATTATATTTGATATCATCGGCTTGGCTATCTACTTGACCATCAAAAAAGAGGTTCCCCAAGCTGAGTCAACATTTTATGATGATTTGTATGCTTTATATCAAGCAGGTTACATCCCTTGCGGTTATGCCAAGGGGTACTATAAGGTTTTATAAGGAGAAAACATGAAAGAAAACATTGTAAATGAAGCTATCGAAATGGTCGACAAATTTTTAAGTTTAGTCACGATTGATTTGGAAGATGACCTTGATAGACAGTTAGTTGCAGCTTATATCTTTGGAATGTTGAATGGGAAAGCTCATGAAGAATCAATACCACCAACCGATATCCAAGCGCTGATGATTCGTATCGGTATTGATAAACTCAGTTATCCAACGGAAACTGCTTATCAGATGACGCAATTTATGATTGATGCGACAGATAGAGAATTTCACCCTACTGTAAATGCTATTATTCATAGAGGTATAGAAGGCTACTTCCTATATGAGGACAATCAATATGGTGTTCTTTCAGATGATTTTCAAGATATTGTTCAATTAGTGAAAAGCTAGTTATCATATTGGAGTAAGTTCGGTTTTATCATCGGACTTATTTCTTTAGTATTCATATCATAATTGATTGTGCCAATATTAGATTCATAGCTCTGTACTTCTAAGTGTGGGAAAAATTATTTATGGTATACTAAATAAAGATAAGGACACTATATTTTGCTTTGGTAAGATATGCCATTCCACTGAAGGTGTGATATTAGGCTATAATTCTCTCATGGGAAATGAGACTCCACAGTGGATGAAGGATGATTTACAAGGTGGGATAGAGACTTTTGGAGACGTTGTTCTAAATACGCTTGGAAATGTGTTTGGATTGGTCACAATGATTCCAGAAGTGAATAATCTAATTAATGACCTAGACGACAGTACTCGAGATGGTAGCACTATGGGAGCGATTCTCCATGATGTGCGTCATGCAAAAGATTTGATGCAGCAACCGATTCGTGATAAAATCAGGAAAGCAAGTAGTCTTTCTGGCTACAAAAGTGCTTATGCGACAGGTGAAATCGTTAGTGAAATTGTTTCATGGATTGGACCTGCTAAATTAGCTAAGATGGCTGGTGGTAGCAAGCTGGTCAGCCGCTTGGCTCAGATGCCCAAGATTCAGAAGGGGATATCTTATTTTAAAAAAGCTCGCACTATGCTGGCTAACAGTCATCTGGGTATGTTGGCTCGAGAAAGTTATGGGGCGACCAAGAACTTCTTTACTAGTCGATTTGGCAATCTATGGGATGACTTTAGCCGCACGAAGTTCGCCTTTGCGGGCTTGGATGATTTCCATTATGCGGATGACATCGGTAAGCACACAACTCGCCTGTACCAGAGTACGAGTGAAGGAGCAGAGTATCAACGCTTGCGTCGGGCCCTTTATAGCGAGGCAGCTGAGCAGAGTAGTCGGAAAATCAGCCAAGAATTCCGTCAAGAAGCCAGTGAACAACTGGCTAAGCATAGTGATGATGTAGCTAAAGGCGTGAAAGATGCTACCAGACAAGATCTTACAGATCAATTTGTAGAGAGTTCTTTTAATGGTAATTTAATTAAAGAATATGTGAAAGATGTTAAACTAAATACAATAGGAACATCCCTAATAATCAGATTGAGGAATTAAAGAATGCATTACGTCTGAGAGAGTGCGAAAAACTCTCACCAGTTGAGGTGGCTAAACATCGTGCAGAATTTAATAGGCTCAAAAATTCTCTAATTGACGAATGGGAATTGAAAACTGGTCAGACTTGGCCTACATATTTAGAAGATGTCATCGGCAAAAACGGAAATGTTGTGAGAAAAGCAGGTTCTAAGTATGACGCTCATCATATTATTGAAAATTCTTATGGTGGTAATAATGAATGGTGGAATATTCACCCTGCTAGATTTCCAAATGAACATCAAGCTGGTATACATAGAGCTGAATCACCAGCTAGAGAATTATTTAATTAAAGAGGGTATATTAAATGTTTGAAGAAATTAAATTAAATCCTTTAAATAAGTTTTATCTGCTCAATATAGATGCAATTAAAAAGAGTGAATCAAAGTTAGGTCTTGATATACCTCAGTTGCTTAAAGAATTTTATATAGAAGTTGGATATGGCTTTATTAAAAGTAAGGTGGATAATGTAAACCGTGTCATGGATCCAGAATCAGTTTTAGACTTTAGATTGAGACAAAATGACTTTGAGTTTTATCCAGACATTGAAATATTTGATGACTTCGAAGAAGACAAATTAGTATTTTTTGAAGCCAATGAAACTGTCATGATTTCAATAGGATTTGGTTCTAATAACTATGGGAAAATATACTATTATGATATGGAAATTTCTAAGAATCTTAAAGAATTTTTTGATAAGTTGTTAGAGGATGATACATTTTATTATAATTTATTTTAGTTATAGATAATGTTAGTGTTTTTGCCAAGAAATTAGATTGCGATGTGTATGAAGTGCTAGAGACTGATAAAAGTAAGTCTGACCAAGATATAGCGAATGATTTTTTTAAATTTCCAATGATAATATTATCGAAATTTATTATGTATGATAGAATAAAAATTTTCCCTATTACGATGATGTATATCTCTTTGATGAGTCAGATTAAAAAGATAGCACTATTTCATTTAGGCTAATTTTACAGATTTTTTAGCAATGTTCCATCAATAATATTATAAAGTAATTAAAAAGGTCAGTTTTGCTTATTTTTCTACATAGAGAGTTATCATAATCTTTAGCTACTGTGATGAAAATTCAAATAGCCGATTCTTTCAGTCAGAGCAGGGTACTATTGAGAAATGCTCGTTCAAGTCGTAAATTATAAAATTCTCATAGCCGTGAGAGTGATGACATAAATCAATATATTTTATAAATGTTGTACAAAAAATTATGTATTTTCATATAGATGATTCTAGTACTTTATTGTTAAGTGTTCAAATACAAAAAAAGCACCGATTGGTGCTTATGATTATTTGAGACCGTATTTTTTGTTGAAACGATCCACACGTCCATCTGCTTGAGTGAACTTTTGACGTCCAGTGTAGAATGGGTGTGAGTCTGATGAAATTTCTACACGGATCAATGGGTAAGTTTCCCCTTCAAATTCAACTGTTTCGTTTGAACGCTTAGTTGAACCACTAAGGAACTGGTAGCCGGTAGAAGTGTCCATGAAGACAACTGGGCGGTATTCTGGATGAATATCTTTTCTCATTTTACAAAAATTTCCTTTCTGCCATGGTCTCTTTGCGAGCCATAGATTAGTTACTTTGATAGTTTATCAAATTCTGATTGATTTGACAAGACTTTTAGACTAATTTCTTACTTTTTTGCCAATTCTTTCATCTCGGTGTAGATTTGCTCGATTTCTTCTTTAGAAAATGCATTGGCTCCGCTGGCTAAGGGGTGTCCTCCGCCGTGATGATTTTTAGCAATACCGTTGATAGGAATAATCTTGCTGCGCATGCGGACACGGTAGTGACCTTCAGGCTGCTCAACAAAGATAGCCCACAGACCGACTTCTTCAATTCGTCCAGGTGCCCCGACAATGGCCGCAGTATCAGCATCGGTCAATTGATAGGCTTGTAAAACTTCCTGAGGCAGAATGACCCGCGCAGTACCATTTTCATCTATTTCCAATTGCTCATATACATAGCCCTGCAGTTTAGCTACTTGACGGCTGATAGAGTCCATTTTGCGAGACAAGGATGATAAGTCGAAATCGTACTGGCGCAGCTTGGCAGCTACTTCGAATGTGCGGGCGCTAGTAGAAGGATAAAGGAAGCGGCCAGTGTCGCCGATGATTCCAGCATAGAGGAGTTCTGCAGCTTCCTTGCTCAAGTCTAAGTTATTTTCAAAGGCAAAGAGAGCAATCATTTCACTGGCACTGCTGGAACTTGTATCTACCAGAGAAATATCTCCGTAAACCTCATCATCAGGATGATGATCGATTTTGATGAGGAAGTCGCCATTCGTGTAGCGCTGGTCGTCAATCCGGGCTGTATTAGCAGTGTCACAGACGATGACTAAGGCCTCTTGGTATTCTTCGTCTGCGACTTGGTCCATTTGCGCCAACCACATGAGATTGGGTTCATCGTAGCCTGTCGCTTTGATTGTCTTTTCTGGGAAATGGTACTGAAGCAGCATTTGCAGTCCGACCTGACTGCCAAGAGCATCAGGATCTGGCCGCATATGGCGATGGATAATAATAGTATCGTATTCTTTGATCTTACTTAAAATATCATGATAAAGAGTCATAAATAACCTCGTCAACTTTCTTTACCCATTGTAGCATAAGAGTTTTTATTTTTAAAATAAAAAAGATATGATATAATGAGAGCAGATTAGAATTTGGAGGAAACTATGACCTTAGCGAAAATTGTATTTGCCAGCATGACTGGAAACACCGAGGAAATTGCTGATATTGTGGCGGATAAGCTAAGAGACCTGGATGTAGAAGTTGAAGTGGACGAGTGCACCACTGTCGATGCAGAAGATTTCTTGGAAGCAGATATTGCGATTGTAGCGACCTATACCTATGGTGATGGTGAGCTGCCTGATGAGATGATGGACTTCTACGAAGACTTGTCTGGTTTGGATTTGTCTGGCAAGGTCTACGGAGTGGTCGGTTCGGGCGATACTTTCTATGATGAATTCTGCAAGGCTGTTGATGACTTTGATGCTGCCTTTGCTGCTACAGGAGCGGTGAAGGGTGCAGAAAGCGTTAAAGTAGACCTATCTGCAGAAGATGATGATATTGCGCGCTTGGAAGCTTTTGCAGAAGGCTTGGTTAATAAAGTTTAAAGTGATAAATAGAGGAAACGGCTACGGCCGTTTTTATTTTGCGAAAGTGTTATTTTCTGACAATTCTCATGATTAGGAGTATAATGTAAGTAAGCGCTATCCATCAGATAAAGGAGGAGTCCCTATGAAAGAACGCGACTATGCCTTTGGCTTTCATGACGATGTCAAGCCGCTCTTTTCGACTGGTAAAGGCCTGACAGAAGAAGTGGTTCGAGAAATTTCAGAAATCAAGAATGAGCCCCAGTGGATGCTGGACTATCGTCTGCGCTCCTTGGAACTCTTTCATAAACTGCCGATGCCCGATTTTGGCCCGGATTTGTCAGGGATTCGCTTTGATGATGTTATCTACTATCAGAAGCTAAGCGGAGATCGGGCTCGCAGTTGGGATGAAGTCCCAGAAGAGATTAAGAAAACCTTTGACCGCTTGGGAATTCCAGAAGCTGAGAAGCGCTTTCTATCTGGAGCTGTGGCTCAGTATGAATCTGAAGTGGTTTACCACAATATGAAGGAAGAGTTTGCCAAGCTGGGGATTATCTTCACTGACACGGATACGGCTGTTCAGGAATATCCGGACTTGGTCAAGCAGTATTTTGGTACTGTGATTTCAAATGCTGAGCATAAATTCTCTACGCTTAATAGTGCAGTTTGGTCCGGCGGAACCTTTATCTATGTGCCTAAGAATGTCCAGTGTCAAGTTCCTGTTCAGACCTATTTTCGAATCAATGGTGAAAATGCTGGCCAGTTTGAGCGCTCCTTGATGATTATTGAGGAGGGCGGCTCTATCCAGTATATCGAGGGGTGTACAGCACCGACTTATACAAGCAATAGCCTTCATGCGGCGAATGTCGAAATCATTGTCAAAAAGGATGCCTTTTTCCGCTATACGACCATTCAAAACTGGTCGGACAATGTCTATAACCTCGTAACGGAGCGGGGGATTGTTGAAGAAGGCGGAACCTTGGAGTGGATTGATGGTAACTTAGGCAGCAAAGTCAATATGAAATATCCGTGTAGCATTCTTAATGGCCGCAATGCAAGGACTTCTGTTTTATCCATGTCCTTTGCCAACTATGGTCAGCACTTAGATGCGGGCTGCAAGGTCTTTCATAATGCACCCAAGACTTCCAGTACCTTAATTTCTAAATCAGTGGCCAAGGATGGTGGCAAGACAGACTATCGTGGTCAGGTTCGCTTTGGCAAGAATAGCGCTGGCTCCAAATCTCATATCGAGTGCGATACCATTCTGATGGATGGTGAGTCCAGTTCCGACACCATTCCTTTTAATGAAATCCATAATTCAAATGTCGCGCTAGAGCATGAAGCCAAGGTTTCAAAAGTGTCTGAGGATCAGCTCTACTACCTAATGAGCCGAGGAATAAGCGAAGAAGAAGCCACAGCTATGATTATCAACGGATTTATGGAACCCATTACTAAGGAACTTCCAATGGAATACGCCGTCGAACTCAACAAACTCATCAACATGAGTATGGAAGGCTCAGTTGGTTAAAAAGGTTCGGGGAACCTTTTTAATCTGTAGATAGGGACTCGCTTTTGTGAGTTCCCTTTAATAAGGTCCAGTGGACCTTTTTAATCTGTAGATAGGGGCTCGCCTTTGCAAGTCCCCCTTAATCTAAGGTTTGGGAGACTGTTTCAGATTGAAGAAAAAGTCCATTTTGGACAATTTTCTTCAATCTTTTTCTTTTACTAGAGAAAATAAAAAAAACTCTTAAAAATAGCATTAGATCAGCATTCCTAAGAGTTTTCACTATTTGACAACTAACCTCGATAAGGACATTTTTTTAATTACCGATAGAGTTTGTCTACGTTCTGAAACTCGCATAAGCGAGTTTTCTTTTAATCACGTTACTTGGACCTTTTTATTTAGAATTGAACTAGAAAATTTTACTATTTTTTGTTATGATAGATAGAATACAAGGAGGAAGTAGATGACGTTAGAAGAAATCAGACAGGAAATTGATCAAGTTGATGATGCAATCGTTGCCCTGCTGGAGCAACGAATGAATCTGGTTGGCCAAGTCGTAGCTTTAAAAAAATTAACAGGCGCAGCTGTCTTGGATAGCAAGAGAGAAGATGTGATTTTTGCCAGAGTGGCGGATAAGGTTGAAAACAAAGACTATAAGGAAACTGTTGTCGCGACCTTTTCTGACATTTTAAAACGTTCGCGTGAATTTCAGAATAAAAATATCTAATGAAAGAAGTACAGAATTCGATAGCTGTGGCTTTATCTGCTATGGCAGGCGGTTGGCTACGTTACCAAGTAGCGCTCATATCAGTTTTTGATGATTCATTTCCGCTAGGTACCTTACTGGTCAATTATTTGGGAACTTTTTTGCTGGTCTATATCATCAAGGGCTATCTTAGCAGTAAAGTTAAGTCCCAGCGTCTGCTTTTAGCGCTTTCGACTGGTTTTTGCGGAGGTTTGACGACCTTTTCTGGTCTTCTGCTAGACAGTATCAAACTAACAGATTCAGGGAGCTATATGGAGCTTCTTATCTATCTAGTCTTAAGTGTAGGTGGTGGCCTTGCAATCGCCCTATGGGCTGGAAATCAGGTGAAGTCATGATGTGGGCGGTTTTAATCTGCTGCGGCGCTGGTGCTCTCGTGCGTTATGTTTTCTCCAAGGTCAATAGTATATACTCTCTGCCAGTTGGGACTTTATTGGCAAACTTGCTAGGTGCTTTTCTAATCGGTTACTTTTATAATCATATAGAAGACAAGCAGCTTTATGTGATTTTGGCAACAGGCTTCTGTGGCGGTTTGACGACCTTTTCGACCTTGAATGCTGAGCTGGCAGAGCTCTTTTCGGAGCGAAAGAAATTCCTTCTCTAT
This sequence comes from Streptococcus sp. 27098_8_134, assembly GCF_041431675.1. Taxonomy (NCBI): domain Bacteria; kingdom Bacillati; phylum Bacillota; class Bacilli; order Lactobacillales; family Streptococcaceae; genus Streptococcus; species Streptococcus sp. 27098_8_134. Next base: position 548,898 of record NZ_JAPVYD010000002.1, read on the forward strand.
TTGGCTTTGACCTATATCCTCGGTTTTTTAGCGATTCTTTTGGGAATTTTCATTTAAACATCTTTACATTTTTAGAAATTTTGATATAATATAGTTTGTGCCTAATGGAAGCACAAAAAACGGCTAATCCGCTGCGGTCATGAACCTTAAGATTAGTAAGATAGGAGTAGAAAAAATGAATCCATTAATCCAAAGCTTGACTGAAGGTCAACTTCGTACTGACATCCCTGCATTCCGTCCTGGTGACACTGTCCGAGTTCACGCAAAAGTTGTCGAAGGAACTCGCGAACGTATCCAGATCTTTGAAGGTGTGGTTATCGCTCGTAAAGGTGCTGGTATCTCAGAAACTTACACCGTTCGTAAGATCTCTAATGGTATCGGTGTTGAACGTACTTTCCCAATCCACACTCCACGTGTTGACAAGATTGAAGTCGTTCGTTACGGTAAAGTCCGTCGTGCTAAATTGTACTACCTTCGTGCATTGCAAGGTAAGGCAGCGCGTATCAAAGAAATTCGCCGTTAATCTTAGAAAGACTCTGTCGTTGGGCAGAGTTTTTCTCTAAGTCCCCTTAGTTCAATGGATATAACAACCCCCTCCTAAGGAGTAGTTGCTGGTTCGATTCCGGCAGGGGACATGGATTTGAAAAACTACGTTAAGAAACGTAGTTTTTTTCTATTTTTAAATAAAAAATCTTTAAAATAAATTGTTTTTAGGAAATAGGAGTACAATACGGTTAGTATAGTAAATAAAAAAGCACCGAATCGGTGCGCACTTTTTCAAGTTGAATACGGACTGAGCTTATAAAAACCACTGCCTTATTTTAACTTGCTGTGTTGTTTCGAATAGTTCCAACAAAGTAATTATATAATATTTTTCTTTAAATGTAAACGTTTTTGTGTTAAAATATTGACATAAAAAAACAAATTTATAAAAGGGGATTTTTATGAAGAAACCATATTCAATAGGACTTGATATAGGAACAAATAGCGTTGGATGGGCTGTAGTAACTGATGATTATAAAGTTCCTGCTAAGAAAATGAGAGTTTTTGGGGATACAGATAGAAGTCATATTAAGAAAAATTTATTAGGCGCCTTATTATTTGACGATGGAAATACTGCAGAGAGTAGACGTCTAAAACGAACAGCTCGTCGGCGCTATACTCGCCGACGCAACCGTATTCTTTATCTTCAAGAAATTTTTACAGAATCAATGAATGAAATAGATGAAAGCTTCTTCCATCGACTAGATGACTCCTTTTTAGTTCCTGAGGATAAGAGAGGAAGTAAATACCCTATTTTTGCTACCTTAGCAGAAGAAAAAGAATATCACAAGAAATTTCCAACTATCTATCATTTGAGAAAGCAACTTGCAGATTCGAAAGAAAAAGCTGACTTGCGCTTAATTTACCTAGCATTAGCTCATATGATTAAATATCGCGGACATTTTTTATATGAGGAATCCTTCGATATTAAAAACAATGATATCCAAAAAATCTTTAATGAATTTATAAGCATTTACGACAACACATTTGAAGGAAGTACACTTAGTGGACAAAACGCACAAGTCGAAGCAATTTTTACTGATAAAATTAGTAAATCTGCAAAGAGAGAACACGTTTTAAAACTCTTTCCTGATGAAAAATCCACTGGTTTATTTTCAGAATTTCTCAAGTTGATTGTAGGGAATCAAGCTGATTTTAAGAAACATTTTAATTTAGAAGAAAAATCTCCACTACAATTCTCTAAAGATACCTATGATGAGGATTTGGAAAACTTACTCGGACAAATTGGGGATGGTTTTGCAGACCTTTTCCTAGTTGCTAAAAAACTCTATGACGCCATTCTTCTATCAGGAATCTTAACTGTTACAGATCCTTCAACCAAGGCTCCACTATCAGCCTCTATGATTGAGCGCTATGAAAACCACCAAGAAGACTTAGCAGCTTTAAAACAATTCATCAAAAACAATCTTCCAGAAAAATATGATGAAGTTTTTTCTGACCAATCTAAAGATGGGTATGCTGGGTATATCGATGGCAAGACCACTCAAGAAGCATTTTACAAATATATCAAAAATCTTCTCTCTAAATTCGAAGGAGCAGATTATTTCCTTGATAAAATTGAACGTGAAGATTTTTTGAGAAAACAGCGCACCTTTGATAATGGTTCTATTCCTCATCAAATTCATCTTCAAGAAATGAATGTCATTCTCCGTCGACAAGGAGAACATTATCCATTTCTGAAGGAAAACAAAGAAAAGATAGAGAAAATCTTAACCTTCCGTATTCCTTACTACGTTGGCCCGTTGGCTCGTGACAATCGTGATTTTTCTTGGCTTACTCGAAACTCGGACGAGCAAATCAGACCTTGGAATTTTGAAGAAGTTGTTGATAAGGCAAGATCTGCCGAAGACTTCATTCACAGAATGACCAACTATGACTTGTATTTACCAGAGGAAAAAGTTCTACCTAAGCACAGCCTATTATACGAAATATTTGCTGTCTATAATGAATTAACAAAAGTAAAATTTATTGCAGAAGGATTGAGAGATTATCAATTTCTTGATAGTGGGCAGAAGAAGCAAATTGTCAATCAATTATTCAAAGAGAAAAGAAAAGTAACTGAAAATGATCTCATTCATTATCTACACAATGTTGATGGTTACGATGGAATCGAACTAAAAGGAATTGAAAAACAATTTAACGCTAGTCTATCTACTTATCATGATTTACTCAAAATTATCAGAGATAAAGAATTTATGGATGACCCTAAAAATGAAGCGATTCTTGAAAATATAGTTCATACTCTCACAATATTTGAAGATCGTAAGATGATTAAGCAACGCCTTGCTCAATATGACTCCATCTTTGATGAAAAAGTGATTAAAGCACTGACTCGTCGACATTATACTGGTTGGGGAAAACTCTCTGCCAAGCTGATTAACGGTATCTGTGATAAAAAAACTGGCAAAACGATTCTTGATTATCTGATTGATGATGGTTATAACAATCGTAACTTTATGCAGTTGATCAATGATGACGGACTATCCTTCAAAGAAATTATCCAAAAAGCACAAGTAGTTGGTAAAACAGATGATGTGAAGCAAGTTGTCCAAGAACTTCCAGGCAGTCCTGCTATCAAAAAAGGAATTTTACAAAGTATCAAGATTGTTGATGAACTTGTCAAGGTTATGGGCTATGCTCCTGAGTTGATTGTGATTGAAATGGCACGAGAAAATCAGACAACCACCAGAGGGAAAAAGAATTCCCAACAAAGATATAAACGTATTGAAGATGCATTAAAAAATTTAGCACCTAGGCTTGATTCAAATATATTAAAAGAAAATCCTACAGATAATGTTCAACTAAAAAATGACCGTCTCTTCCTTTACTATCTCCAAAATGGGAAGGATATGTATACTGGGAAACCTCTTGATATCAACCAACTGAGCAGCTATGACATTGACCACATCATTCCACAGGCCTTTATAAAGGATGATTCAATCGATAACCGTGTCTTGACTAGTTCAAAGGATAATCGTGGTAAATCCGATAATGTTCCAAGTTTAGAGGTTGTTCAAAAAAGAAAAGCTTTTTGGCAACAATTATTGGATTCCAAATTGATTTCAGAACGTAAATTTAATAATTTAACCAAAGCTGAACGAGGTGGACTAGATGAGCGTGATAAAGTTGGCTTTATCAGACGCCAACTAGTTGAAACGCGGCAAATCACAAAACATGTTGCACAGATTTTGGATGCTCGTTTCAATACAGAAGTTAATGATAAGAACCGGAAAATTCGTACCGTCAAAATCATCACTCTGAAATCCAATCTGGTTTCCAACTTCCGTAAAGAATTTAGGTTATACAAGGTGCGGGAAATCAATGACTACCACCATGCGCATGATGCCTACTTAAATGCGGTGGTGGCTAAGGCCATCCTTAAGAAATATCCTAAACTTGAGCCTGAATTCGTATATGGTGACTATCAAAAGTATGACCTTAAGAAATACATCTCAAGATCCAAATCCCCAAAAGAAATTGAGAAAGCAACTGAAAAGTATTTCTTTTACTCAAACTTGTTGAACTTCTTTAAAGAAGAGGTGCATTACGCAGACGGAACAATCGTAAAAAGAGAGAATATCGAATACTCCAAGGACACTGGAGAAATCGCTTGGAATAAGGAAAAAGATTTTGCAACAATCAAAAAAGTACTTTCCTACCCACAGGTGAATGTTGTGAAGAAAACAGAAGAACAAACCGTTGGACAAAACGGCGGTCTGTTTGATAATAATATTGTGTCCAAGAAAAAAGTAGTTGACGCAAGCAAACTAATCCCTATCAAATCCGGTCTATCACCTGAAAACTATGGTGGCTATGCAAGACCTACAATCGCTTATTCAGTCCTTGTTTTAGCAGATATTGAAAAAGGAAAGGCTGAAAAATTAAAGAGGATCAAAGAGATAGTTGGAATAACCATTCAAGATAAAAAGAAATTTGAATCAAACCCAATTGCCTACCTTGAAGAATGTGGTTATAAAAATATTAATTCTGATCTTATTATAAAACTACCTAAGTATAGTCTCTTTGAGTTCAATGATGGACAACGAAGATTATTAGCAAGCTCTATTGAGTTGCAAAAAGGTAATGAATTGATTTTACCTTATCATCTCACTGCTTTGCTTTACCATGCACAGCGAATTAATAAAATTAGTGAACCAATTCATAAACAGTATGTTGAAACACATCAAAATGAATTTGAAGAATTACTAACAACAATCATTTCTTTATCTAAAAAATACATCCAAAAACCAAATGTTGAATCGTTATTACAACAAGCATTTGACCAAGCTGATAAAGATATTTATCAATTAAGCGAATCCTTTATCTCACTTTTGAAATTCACCTCATTTGGAGCTCCTGGAGCTTTTAAATTTCTTGGTGTTGAAATTAGTCAGTCAAGTGTAAGATATAAGCCCAATTCACAATTTTTAGATACTACCCTTATCAACCAATCAATCACTGGTCTCTACGAAACCCGGATTGACTTGAGCAAACTAGGAGAAGACTAATGGGCTGGAGAACCGTTATTGTTAATACGCACTCTAAGCTCTCCTATAAGAACAATCACTTGATTTTTAAAGATGCCTCTCGGACAGAGTTGATTCACCTGTCCGAGGTGGATATCTTACTTTTGGAGACGACGGATATCGTTCTCTCCACTATGCTAATTAAACGCTTGGTGGATGAAAATATTCTGCTCATCTTTTGTGATGATAAACGCTTGCCGACAGCATGCTTAATGCCCTACTACGGTCGGCATGATTCCAGTTTGCAACTCTCTCGGCAAATTGCTTGGTGCGAAGAGGGCAAAGCACAAGTTTGGACCGCCATTATTGCACAAAAAATTCTCAATCAAGCTTTTTATCTGGGAAGTTGTGGTTTTCTAGAAAAATCTCAGTCTGTCATCGATCTCTATCATGGGTTGGATTTATTTGATCCAAGCAATCGTGAAGGACACGCAGCTCGGATTTATTTCAACACCTTGTTTGGAAATGATTTTAGTCGAGAACAGGATAGTGATGTCAATGCAGCCTTGGACTACGGCTATACCTTGATTTTAAGCATGTTTGCGCGTGAGATTGTTTTGTCTGGTTGTATGACTCAGTTTGGCTTGAAACATGCCAATCAGTTCAATCAATTCAATCTAGCTAGCGATATCATGGAACCTTTTCGTCCGATTATTGATAAAATCGTCTATGAAAATCGAAGTAGTTCCTTTGTCAAAATCAAGCGAGAACTTTTCACTATTTTCTCGGATACCTTTCACTATAATGGCAAGGATATGTATCTGACCAATATCGTCAGTGACTATACTAAGAAAGTCATTCAAGCACTCAATCAACCAGAGAAAGGAGTTCCTGAGTTTAGGATATGAGTTATCGATATATGAGGATGATTTTAATGTTTGATATGCCGGTTGATACTGCAGAGGAACGCAAGGCCTATCGAAAATTTCGGAAGTTCCTCATAGATGAGGGATTTATCATGCACCAATTCTCCATCTATAGCAAGCTCTTGCTCAACAACTCTGCCAACAGTGCTATGATTGAACGCCTTAAGACGCACAATCCTAAAAAGGGAAACATTACTCTTTTAACTGTCACGGAAAAGCAATTTTCTCGCATGATTTACTTAAATGGTGAGCGAAATACCAGCGTAGCAAACTTGGATACACGCTTGGTCTTTCTAGGAGAGGAGCCTGGAGATGAAGATTAATTTCCCGCTGTTGGATGAACCATTAGCTATTGAAAATACAACCTTTTTGGTGCTTGAAGATCAGTTTATCTTTTCAAATACCGTCAAGCAATTTTACCAATATTCTAATGAAGGAGAGCTGAAATTATTTGACACTCATTTAAAAGCTTTAAAAGAATCAGAGCTGCTTCTGATTACAGATATTTTGGGTTACAATCTCAACTCTCCACAAACGCTCAAACTGATACATACAGATCTGGAAAATCAACTTAATGATAAACCTGAAGTAAAGTCAAAAATCGAACAGTTGTTAGCTGAGATTACAGAACTGCTGGGATTTGAGTGTTTGGAAAACGAATTGGATCTAGAATATGATGAAATCACTATCCAAGAACTGATTGATGACCTTGGTGTCAAAGTCGAGACCATGAGCGACACACCTTTTGAAAAAATTTCAGAAATAATTCAAGTCTTTAAATATCTCTCAAAAAAGAAACTACTAGTCTTCATTAATGTGGTAGCTTATCTATCAAAAGAAGAGTTGGATAGATTAATCGAGTATATCCAACTAACTCAACAAGATATTTTATTTGTCGAACCTAGAAAAGTCTACGATTTTCCGCAATATGTATTGGATCAAGACTATTTCTTAAACCCTGAAAATATGGTATAATAAGAGTAATAAATGGAATCAAACGAACTGAAGTCTAGCTGAGATAAATAGCGCGATTACGAAATTTCGTAAGAAAAATTTTTCTGCGAGGTTTTAGAGCTGTGTTGTTTCGAATGGTTCCAAAACCAATAAACCAAACAATCATCATAGCAATAAGTTTTAGAGCTGTGTTGTTTCGAATGGTTCCAAAACAAAGTTTAGTAATTTGGTCATTTGTTGACAGTTTTAGAGCTGTGTTGTTTCGAATGGTTCCAAAACTTAACTATCATATCTTTCGTGTACTGTTTGGTTTTAGAGCTGTGTTGTTTCGAATGGTTCCAAAACGTTAATATTACGACGTGCAACACGGTTAGTGTTTTAGAGCTGTGTTGTTTCGAATGGTTCCAAAACGTCATTAGTTGAAAGTGTGAAATCTTCTTTGTTTTAGAGCTGTGTTGTTTCGAATGGTTCCAAAACCGATAAGAGTCTGCGCTATCCTCATCCGTTGTTTTAGAGCTGTGTTGTTTCGAATGGTTCCAAAACAAAACGGATCAAGTAACGACAGGCATTTGCGTTTTAGAGCTGTGTTGTTTCGAATGGTTCCAAAACTGCTCAAAGAGCCGAAAATCATGTCGTATAGTTTTAGAGCTGTGTTGTTTCGAATGGTTCCAAAACACAACTAGACGGGCAATACAAGGATTTAGAGTTTTAGAGCTGTGTTGTTTCGAATGGTTCCAAAACTTCCTAAATTCATTTTATGATATAATTCATGTTTTAGAGCTGTGTTGTTTCGAATGGTTCCAAAACCCATTTTTAAAAATTATAACAATATTTTTTTGTTTTAGAGCTGTGTTGTTTCGAATGGTTCCAAAACACCAAGAGATGAAAGACCAAGCATAGAATTGTTTTAGAGCTGTGTTGTTTCGAATGGTTCCAAAACTTGATGTTACATCAAAAGTAAAGATTGTACGTTTTAGAGCTGTGTTGTTTCGAATGGTTCCAAAACAGACTCAGTTAAGCTAAATGACATCACTGAGTTTTAGAGCTGTGTTGTTTCGAATGGTTCCAAAACTCGATGACTGAATCATCCAGACCTTTGAGTGTTTTAGAGCTGTGTTGTTTCGAATGGTTCCAAAACTTCTCAATGGCGCATCGCCGTTGATGCGTAGTTTTAGAGCTGTGTTGTTTCGAATGGTTCCAAAACATTAAACTTGATACAAAGTCAACTCTACCTGTTTTAGAGCTGTGTTGTTTCGAATGGTTCCAAAACTGACGGCTACGTCGTAACAGCATCAACAGTGTTTTAGAGCTGTGTTGTTTCGAATGGTTCCAAAACTGATAAATTTATTTATACTGGTAAAGAGCGGTTTTAGAGCTGTGTTGTTTCGAATGGTTCCAAAACACATCAGATTTCATTTTAGCTCCATAAACAGTTTTAGAGCTGTGTTGTTTCGAATGGTTCCAAAACTTTATTGCATTTGTGGTTAGACGCTTATGAGTTTTAGAGCTGTGTTGTTTCGAATGGTTCCAAAACCGCCGACTTTCTCAACGTATCCAACATTATGTTTTAGAGCTGTGTTGTTTCGAATGGTTCCAAAACGATTTAAAACATAAATTTTAGAACCAGAATGTTTTAGAGCTGTGTTGTTTCGAATGGTTCCAAAACGTTTTAAATCCAAGAGATAGAAGACCTGCAGTTTTAGAGCTGTGTTGTTTCGAATGGTTCCAAAACATGGCGTCTGTTGTCACTGCTATTGCTTC
>NZ_JAPVYD010000003.1:0-407876 GCF_041431675.1 Streptococcus sp. 27098_8_134
TAATAACTTAAGTTCGGGAAGTAGCTCAGCTTGGTAGAGTACTTGGTTTGGGACCAAGGTGTCGCAGGTTCGAATCCTGTCTTCCCGATAGATGGCGGTGTAGCTCAGCTGGCTAGAGCGTCCGGTTCATACCCGGGAGGTCGGGGGTTCGATCCCCTTCGCCGCTATAATGATCTTGTCGGACCTTTAGCTCAGCTGGTTAGAGCTCTCGGCTCATAACCGAGTGGTCGTAGGTTCAAGTCCTACAAGGTCCATAGTGTTATCTTGGAGGATTACCCAAGTCCGGCTGAAGGGAACGGTCTTGAAAACCGTCAGGCGTGTAAAAGCGTGCGTGGGTTCGAATCCCACATCCTCCTTAGGGACGAATAGTATTAACGCGGGATGGAGCAGCTAGGTAGCTCGTCGGGCTCATAACCCGAAGGTCGTAGGTTCAAATCCTGCTCCCGCAATAGTTGGCTCGGTAGCTCAGTTGGTAGAGCAATGGATTGAAGCTCCATGTGTCGGCGGTTCGATTCCGTCTCGCGCCATACATTATCATAGTGGTGATGCGGGTGTAGTTTAGTGGTAAAACTACAGCCTTCCAAGCTGTTGTCGCGAGTTCGATTCTCGTCACCCGCTTTGAACGAAAGTTCATACCAAGTTTTTTGAACTTGGGCGCGTAGCTCAGGTGGTTAGAGCGCACGCCTGATAAGCGTGAGGTCGGTGGTTCGAGTCCACTCGTGCCCATTAAATATTGGAGAATTACTCAAGAGGCTGAAGAGGACGGTTTGCTAAATCGTTAGGTCGGGTAACCGGCGCGGGGGTTCGAATCCCCCATTCTCCGTATAATGAGGAGTTTAGCATTTGCTATCTCCTTTTCTTATACTTTCTCGTCCTGTTTAGTGAGGTTTTTCTGATGAATCGATTTAAAAAGTCTAAGTTTTTGATTTCTTTTTTTGTATTAGTTGTTGCAATGACGATACTCATCCTATCTACCTCTTCTAGTTGGTTTGTATCAACTACTTCAAATATTATTTCATTGGTAGATAGACTTGTTGGCTCTCCTTTTGCTTTTGTAGCTGATAAAAAAGAAGAAATGTCAGATTTGATGTCTACTTATAGAGAGAATCAGCAGCTCAAGAAAAATCTTTATGAGGTTGAGGAAAAGGCTGGGAAGGTAGATTCCTTAGAAGATGAGAATGAGCAGTTGCGAAAACTTCTGGAATTTAAAGAGGCTGATAAAAATCAAATACAAATTGCCAGCGAAGTGATTGCCCGTACGCCAGCATCCTGGAAAAATGAGCTGACTATTGACAAGGGGACATCTGATAATGTGACAGATGCTATGCTAGTAGTCGCTAATGGTGGTCTGGTCGGAAGTGTTTCTGAAACTAGTAGTCAGTCTAGCTTGGTTTCTCTACTGACTAACGAGGAAAACTCAACTAAAATTTCTGTTAGAATTCAAACGAAGTCTGGTCCAGTTTATGGGATTATTACGGGTTATGATGAAAAAAACTCTGCTTATATCATCAGTCAGTTAAATAGTGCTGAAGATATAAAAGAGGGAGATGAGGTGGCAACCAGTGGCTTGGGTGCTTATAATGCAGAAAATATTCCTGTCGGTAAGGTACTTTCCATGTCTGAGGCTAAGGATCAGTTAAACAAGATTGTTCTGGTTAAGCCGGCTGCGGATTTGTCGGATATCCGTGCTGTAATGTTGGTAGGGAACTGATATGAGAGATATTAAAGAACATCTTTTGACTCCTATTATTTTATTTTTTGTTTTATTGATCGACGGGCAGATTTCGACTTTTCTGGCTAATATTCTGCCTTTACAATGGCATTTAGTCAGTCATTTTATCTTTATTTTCATGCTTTTTGTTTCCATCAACCTCTCTAGAAACTACAATATTCTCTTATTTTGCTGTTTGGGGTTGATTTATGATGTTTACTATTTTCATACCATCGGTATTGCTCTTATTCTTTTTCCTCTTTTAAGTCTCTTGGTTTGTCAGTCAAGTTCGACTATGCTTTTAAATAAATTTACTCGCTTTTTATCTGTTTTGATTCTTGTATTTTTATTTGAATTAACCAGCTTTGCTTTTGCGGTATTTTTGAATCTTTCTAGTCTGAATTTACAGGATTTTGTTCTTAGCATTTTAGTACCGACTATCCTTCTCAATGGCCTGATATTCCTCATTTTTCAGCCTATTTTCGAAAAAATGTATTTATGATAAACAAGAAATAAAAATGTAATAAAGGCGTAACATATGATACAGCATTTTCTGGTATACTAGTTAATGTCTTATAAGAAGGAGTGTATTATTTTTATGAAGAAAAAACTACTCACATCAATTTTATTGAGTACGGTTATCCTTTCACAAGGAGCTGCACTTGTGAGCGTTAAAGCGGAGACAACTGATGAAAAGATTGCTGCACAAGACAGCAAGATTAATAGTTTGACAGAGCAACAACAATCAGCTCAGGCACAAGTTAACGAGATTCAAGGCCAAGTATCTGCTATTCAAAAGCAACAAGAAGAGCTTAAAGCAGAAAATGAAAAATTGTCTGCTGAATCTGCAAAACTTTCTGCAGAGATTGACGAACTGTCTAAAAATATTGTTGCTCGTAATGAGTCACTTGCAAATCAAGCACGCAGTACTCAAACAAATGGAACTGCTACTAGCTACATCAATACAGTTGTAAATTCTAGCTCTATCACAGAAGCTATTTCTCGTGTAGCAGCTATGAGCGAAATTGTTTCAGCAAATAATAAAATGCTGGAACAACAAAAGAAAGATAAAGAAGTAATTGCTGAAAAGCAAGTTGCGAATAATGAAGCTATCAATACTGTAATTGCTAACCAAGAGAAGTTAGCTGATGATGAGCAAGCTTTGGCAACAAAACAAGCTGAACTGAAAGCAGCTCAGGCAAGTCTTGCAGCTGAAAAAGCGACTGCTGAAAACGAAAAGAATTCTCTTCTTGAAGAAAAAGCAGCAGCTGAAAAAGCAGCAGCTGAAGCGGCAGCTCGTGAAGCAGCTTATAAAGCAGAGCAAGAATCAAAACGTCAAGCAATTGAAGCTTCAGGAAATACTACCCTGCAAGCTCAGGTTCAAGCAGTTGTTAATTCAGCTCCAGCAGCTGAAGCAGCGGCTCCAGCAGCACCTGCAGTAACTCAATCTGTTGCCCGTGCGAATAGACCAGTTTATAGTTCATCTGCATCTTCTTATCCAGTAGGTCAATGTACTTGGGGTGCTAAGACATTAGCTCCTTGGGCTGGCGATTACTGGGGTAATGGCGGACAATGGTCTGCAAGTGCAGCAGCAGCCGGCTTCCGTGTTGGTTCACAGCCAGAAGTTGGAGCGATCGCATGTTGGACTGACGGTGGATACGGACACGTTGCAGTAGTAACAGCTGTTCAATCTACTACAAGCATCCAAGTATCAGAAGCAAACTACCTTGGACAACAATCAATCGGTAACTACCGTGGATGGTTTAATCCAACAACTGCACAAGGTACAGTTTCATATATTTATCCGAACTAATCAGTAAAAAGCGCCTCTGGCGTTTTTTATTTTTAATTGAAAAATCAACTGAAAAAAGTTACAATGGTAGTTGGGAAAAGTTGTAATTGGACAATGAAAGACGATTTAGAATCTGGAGGGAATCATGTCTTTTTCTGATTTAAAACTCTTTGCTCTTTCTTCTAATCAAGAATTAGCGCAGCGTGTTGCTCAAGAGATTGGATTGCCACTTGGGAAATCAACTGTTCGTCAGTTCTCTGATGGAGAGATTCAAGTGAATATTGAAGAATCTATTCGCGGGAAACACGTCTTTATTTTGCAGTCTACCAGTTCGCCAGTCAATGATAATTTGATGGAAATCTTGATTATGGTAGATGCTTTGAAACGGGCTAGTGCTGAATCCATTAATGTTGTCATGCCTTACTATGGCTATGCTCGGCAGGATCGCAAGGCTAGAGCTCGTGAGCCAATTACATCTAAATTAGTTGCTAATATGTTGGAAATTGCTGGTGTGGATCGGATGCTGACTATTGACTTGCACGCAGCGCAAATTCAGGGCTTCTTTGACATTCCAGTGGATCATTTGATGGGTGCACCTTTGATTGCAGATTACTTTGAGCGCCGTAATATGACAGGAGGAGACTATGTGGTAGTCAGTCCTGACCATGGTGGTGTGAGTCGGGCTCGTAAGTTAGCAGAGTTTCTGAAAACCCCGATTGCCATTATTGATAAGCGCCGCAGTGTGGACAAGATGAATAGCAGTGAAGTCATGAACATCATTGGTAAGGTAGAAGGAAAAACTTGTATCCTAATTGATGATATGATTGATACAGCAGGAACTATCTGCCATGCAGCTGACGCTCTCGCTGAAGCAGGGGCTGTAGAAGTCTATGCTAGCTGTACTCATCCAGTCTTGTCTGGTCCTGCTATGGATAATATTCAAAAATCAGCGATTAAAAAATTGGTTGTGCTGGATACGATTTATCTGCCTCAAGAGCGCTTGATTGATAAGATTGAGCAGATTTCAATTGCGCATCTTTTAGGAGAAGCCATTGTCCGTATTCATGAAAAGCGGCCACTGTCACCCTTGTTTGAAATAGGCAAAAAATAATCTGAGATATATGGCTGGGATACTTGATTTCTGGCCTCTTTTTTATTTTATTCCTACTATCTTTTTTAAAAAAAGTCCAACATTCACTTTAAAAGAAAACTCAAATTACTTGATGTTTCAAATATAAATAAATGACCATTTAAATAGTTTGTAAATTGACAATTTGTCTCATCCCTTGGTATTATTTAGTTTTAAAAATTTTTATGTAGTAAAATTCTTGACTTTTTTAAGAGTTCGAACTATACTTAGTAGTAGGTAATATTAGGTAACGGGGAGTTACAATTATTTTTGAAAAGTAACGAGGAGATGAGATAATGAAAAAGGTTTTGCTTTCAAGTGCTGTGGCCATTTCACTTTTCGCGGCTGCTGCACCAGTATTTGCTGAGGGTACAGCCAGTCTTTGGGTTAATGACATTGATAATAATGAAGTTCCCCAAGGCAGTACGGACTCAGAATCTAATAAAGTTATGGATGAATTGCAGGCCTATAGAGATGCACAATCAGCTCTGGATCAGCAAGTTGCTGAAGCTAAGAAAGCTCCGGTTGGCAAAAGTGCTGTGATGGAGGATCAAGCTGGTAACAAAGTTCTTGTTATTGGTGAGGGAGAGTCGGCTAATGCGGATCAGCCTTCAGTGGCACCATCTACTACAGATCCATCTACACCGGCTTATTCGGCAGCACCTTACTCCACAGCCTCTTCATCAGTTCCGACTTTTCCAGCACCGTCTCAATCTTCGGCGGCATCCTCTTCAGCAGCAGGTAAAAAGAAGGCTAAAAAATCAGAAAATAAAGCAAAAAAAACTCCGGAAGCAAAAGAAGAGAATAAGGAAAATGAGGAGAATTCTGAAGAAAAGTCACTTCCTAAGACAAGTGCAGTCAAATAATTTTGTCTTTAATTTGTGCTAACGCCTAAATATCACTGAGCCTTTGTTCGGTGATATTTTTTGTAAAAAATGAAAAATAAAGGATTTTTAGATTATGCAAGAAAAAGATAGGAGTCAAACTTCGAATAAGAAACAGCTCCTTGTTGTTGGCATCTGCCTCCTGCTGATTGTTCTGGTTATTTTTTCTGTTTTTTATTCTTTCCGTTCATCAGCATCAGGTAGCAAGCTTCGAGTTTCGCATCCTAGCAGGATTGAAACGTCAAGCTCATCTGCATCTTCAAGTCAGACAGAAAAGGAATATTTAGCAGAGCGTTTTGCTAAACTGAAGGCTGTCAATTCAGAAACGATAGGCTATGTCTATGCTCCTGGTACACAGTTGGATGAGCCAGTGGTGCAAACGAAAGATAATGCGACTTATCTGCTGAAGACTTTTGAAGGAAAGCAAGAGCCCTATATGGGAGCGGTCTTTATGGATAAGGACAATCATAAAGATTTCAGCGATCGTCTGACTTGGCTTTTCGGGCATGCTCGGGGCAGCAAGGCAGGAGATCATCGCATGTTTAATGATGTCAACTACTATGATCGTCAGGATTATTTTGACAAACATAGGTATGTCGTGATTGAGACTCCTGAGCGTAAGTATTATTATCAAGCTATGGGACTGGTCATCGTGCCGGAAGAGACAGCTTTTTATCGGACGGAGTTTAAGGATGACGAGGACTTTACGACTCAGCTTAGAAATATCTATGAGGCTGCTCGTACTAAGGATCCTAAGATACAGATTAAGGCGAGTGACCGGTATTTGGTTCTCTCAACCTGCCGTGAGGAAGATGATACGATTCGTTCTAACCTTTATTTGCGGCAGATTCCTGATTCAGAACTGCCAGATTTTCTGGCCAAGCATGGCAAGGAATTGACCTATACTCCGACTCGTTGATTGGCCAGTCACGTGAGATGTGGCTATATCCATTATTTGGCAGTAAAGAATTTTAAGGCAAGGAAAAAGGAACTGAGTGCAAGCTTAGTCCTTTTTTCGGCATCGGAAATTATGTAATAGCTTTTGCTATGCTTCTGCATTTATAGTATAATAGTTCTATTGAGCGGCTGGAGGTATGTATGGATTTAAGTAAGAAATTTAATAAAAACTTAGAAAAAATAGAAATTTCGCTGATTCGTCAGTTCGACCAATCAATTTCTGCAATTCCGGGAGTTCTTCGGCTAACCTTAGGGGAGCCGGACTTTACAACACCGGATCATATCAAAGAAGCAGCAAAGGCAGCTATTGATGCTAATCAAAGTCACTACACTGGTATGAGCGGTCTCTTGGAGATGCGTCAGGCGGCCAGCAGCTTTGTGAAAGAAAAGTACAATCTGCACTATCGACCAGAAGATGAGGTCTTGGTCACGATTGGGGCAACAGAGGCCTTGTCGGCTACACTGACAGCCATTCTAGAAGAAGGAGACAAGGTCTTGCTGCCAGCTCCTGCTTATCCAGGCTATGAGCCCATTGTCAATTTAGTAGGGGCGGAGATTGTCGAGATTGATACAACGGCCAATAACTTTGTCCTCACTCCAGAGATGCTGGAAGCGGCTATTTTAGAACAGGGCGAGCAGCTAAAAGCGGTCATTCTCAATTATCCAGCCAATCCGACCGGCGTGACTTATTCGCGGGAGCAGATCAAAGCTCTGGCGGATGTCCTAGGAAAATACCAAGTCTTTGTGGTCTGCGATGAGGTCTATTCTGAGCTGACCTATACAGAGCAGGGACATGTTTCCATCGCGGAGTATCTGCCAGACCAAACCATCGTTATCAACGGCCTGTCTAAGTCTCATGCCATGACTGGCTGGCGGTTGGGCTTTATCTTTGCTCCAGCAGTTTTCACTGCCCAGCTGATTAAGAGCCATCAGTATCTCGTAACAGCGGCCAATACTATGGCTCAGTTTGCAGGCATTGAAGCCCTGACAGTTGGGAAAGATGATGCGGAGCCAATGAAGGCTGAGTATATTCAGCGTCGCGATTATATCATAGAGAAAATGGCTGAGCTAGGCTTTAAGATTATCAAACCAGATGGGGCTTTTTATATTTTTGCTAAGATACCAGACGGTTATAATCAAGATTCTTTCGCCTTTCTGCAGGATTTTGCAGAGAAGAAGGCTGTGGCCTTTATCCCGGGGGCGGCTTTTGGTCAATACGGGGAAGGCTATATCCGTCTGTCCTATGCGGCTAGTATGGAGACGATTCGAGAAGCTCTGAAGCGCCTCAAGGACTACATGGAGGACTATGCTTAAATCTCTAACAAGTCAAGGTCTGGTTCTCTATAACCGCAATTTCCGTGAGGATGATAAGCTGGTCAAGATCTTTACGGAACAGGCTGGCAAGCGTATGTTTTTCGTCAAGCATGCTGGGAAATCTAAGCTAGCACCCGTCATTCAGCCTTTGACTGCGGCGAACTTACTGATGAAAATCAATGATGATGGTCTTAGCTATATCGAGGACTATCAAGATGTGGTCACCTACCATCGCATCAATGAGGATTTATTCATCATGGCCTATGCCAGTTATGTGGCAGCCTTGGCAGATGCCAGTCTTCAGGACAATCAGCCGGATCCGGCGCTCTTTGCTTTTCTGCAGAAAACCCTGGAGCTGATGAATAATGGTCTGGACTATGAGGTGCTGACCAATATCTTTGAGATTCAGATTTTATCACGTTTTGGAGTTTCGCTGAACTTCCATGACTGTGCCTTTTGTCATCGGACAGGTCTGCCTTTTGACTTCTCTTTCAAATATAGCGGAGTCCTTTGCCCTGATCATTACCATCAGGATGAACGGCGCTGTCATCTGAATCCTAATCTTCCTTTTCTGCTGGATCAGTTTCAGGCAGTCCGCTTTAGCGAATTGGAGACCATTTCTTTGAAGCCAGATATTAAAAAGCAGCTGCGGGATTTTATCGATCTGCTCTATGATGAATATGTCGGCATCCATCTCAAATCCAAAAAATTTATAGATTCTCTGGGGGACTGGGGAAGCATTTTAAAAGATAAGAACGAGGAATAAATCGAATGAAAAAAATAGCTGTTGATGCTATGGGAGGGGACAATGCCCCTCAGGCTCTAGTCGAAGGAGTCAATCAAGCAGTACAGGAGTTTTCGGATATTGAAATTCTCCTTTATGGCGATGAGGCGAAAATTAAGCCTTATCTGACTGCTGGTGAGCGGGTCCGCATCATCCACACGGAGGAAAAGATTGACTCGGACGACGAGCCGACCAAGGCCATTCGTCAGAAGAAAGAGGCTAGTATGGTGCTGGCAGCCAAGGCTGTGAAGGCAGGGGAGGCAGATGCCATGCTGTCTGCTGGAAATACTGGAGCGCTTTTGGCGGCAGGTTTCTTTATCGTAGGGCGTATTAAGAACATTGACCGACCGGGTCTCTTATCTACTATGCCAACGGTTGGAGGTCAGGGATTTGATATGCTGGATCTGGGAGCCAATGCTGAAAACACAGCCCATCATTTACACCAGTATGCGACTTTGGGTTCTTTCTATGCTGAAAATGTCCGAGGAATCAAGAAGCCACGGGTGGGGCTCTTGAATAACGGAACAGAAAGCAGCAAGGGCGACCCTCTGCGCAAGGAAGCCTATGAGCTTTTAGCTGGGGATTCAACACTTAACTTTATCGGCAATGTAGAAGCGCGTGATTTGATGGATGATGTGGCGGATGTTGTCGTTGCAGATGGCTTTACTGGTAATGCAGTTCTGAAATCAATTGAAGGAACTGCTATCAGTATCATGGGTCAGCTGAAGAAGTCTATTTTAGGCGGTGGTCTCAAGGCTAAATTGGGAGCTTGGCTGCTCAAGGACAGCCTGCGAGGACTCAAGAATAGTCTGGACTATTCTAGTGCAGGCGGTGCAGTTCTATTTGGCTTGAAAGCGCCTGTTGTCAAAACGCATGGCTCTAGCGATGCTAAGGCTGTTTATAGCACGATTCGTCAGATTCGGACCATGCTGGAAACAGATGTTGTTGGTAAATCGGTCATTGAATTTTCAGATGCAAAGGAGTAACCATGAGCGAAAAAGAAATTTATGCAAAAATTGTCGAAATCATTCAAGAACATGACAGCAGTAAGCTGCATGTCACTCCAGAGTTGAATTTGAAAGAAGAACTGGGAGTGGACTCTGTTGATTTGATGGAATTTATCATCAATCTGGAAGAAGCTTTTGATATTGAGATTCCTGATGAGGATATGGATAACTTCAAAACAATTTCCGATGTGGTGGCTTATATCCATGAGAAACTGAAGAAGCAACATTAAAAATCAAAGATCGGTATCTTCCGGTCTTTTTTCGTATCTTGGAAAGGAAACGATTTCTTTAACTGGATACAGAAAGTTTATACGGAATTTCTTGTAAAATGTATTCAAAGATGATAAAATGAGGGTATAAAACCACGAAAGGCGAATATTAAAATGTCTAATAAGTTATTATATTCGGGAAAAGCTAAGGATATTTTCTCTACAGATGATGAGCAAGTCATTCTGGCACGCTACAAGGACCAGGCAACGGCTTTTAATGGAGTCAAGAAGGAGCAGATTGCTGGTAAAGGAGTGCTCAACAACCAGATTTCATCTTTTATTTTTGAGAAACTCAATGCAGCTGGTGTGGCGACGCATTTCATTGAGAAGGTTTCGGATACAGACCAGTTAAATAAAAAAGTGGAGATTATTCCTTTGGAAGTGGTGCTGCGCAATTACACAGCGGGTTCTTTTTCCAAACGTTTTGGAGTAGAAGAGGGCATCGCGCTTGAAACTCCGATTGTGGAATTTTACTACAAAAATGATGATTTGGATGATCCTTTCATCAATGACGAACATGTGAAATTCTTGAAGATTGCCAGCGATCAAGAAATTGCCTTTTTGAAAGAGGAGACTCGTCGGATTAATGAACTCTTGTCAGACTGGTTCCGCCAAATCGGACTGAAATTGATTGATTTCAAGTTAGAGTTCGGCTTTGACAAAGATGGCAAGATTATTCTGGCAGACGAATTTTCACCAGACAATTGCCGTCTCTGGGATGCGGAAGGCCATCACATGGATAAGGACGTTTTCCGGCGTGGCCTTGGTGAACTGACAGATGTCTATCAGGTTGTTTGGGAAAAATTACAGGCGATTAAGTAAGGGCAGGGTGTGAAAAATCATGGACAAGCGTATTTTTGTAGAGAAGAAGAGCAACTTCGGTGTGAAGTCACAGAGCTTGGTGAGAGAGCTGACGCATAATCTTCAGTTGAAAACATTGTCAGATCTTCGGATGATTCAAGTTTATGATGTCTTTCATCTGGCAGAAGATTTGGTCGCTCGGGCTGAAAAGCATATTTTCTCCGAGCAGGTGACAGATAGATTGCTGACCGAGGAAGAAGTAGATGCTGCACTTGCAGAGACAGCGTTTTTTGCCATCGAAGCGCTGCCGGGTCAGTTTGACCAGCGGGCAGCCAGCTCTCAGGAGGCTCTCTTTTTGCTCGGCTCTGGGACAGATGTTCTGGTGAGGACCGCTCAGCTTTATTTGGTCAATAAAGACATCTCAGACAGCGAGTTGGCAGCAATCAAGAAATACTTGCTGAATCCAGTTGATTCACGCTTTAAAGATATTGAGCAGCCGATCCAGCTGGAGCAATTCTCCGAGTCTGACAAGACCATTCCGGTTCTGGACTTCTTTAAGGACTATACGGAAGCGGACTTTAAGGCCTACAAGCAGGAGCATGGTCTGGCTATGGAAGTGGCAGATTTGCTCTTTATTCAGGACTATTTCAAGTCGATTGGCCGTTTCCCGACGGAGACCGAGCTTAAGGTTTTAGATACTTACTGGTCCGACCACTGTCGACATACGACTTTTGAGACGGAGTTGAAGAAGATTGATTTTTCGGCTTCCAAGTTTGAAAAGCAACTGCAGGCCACTTATGATAAATACTTGGCTATGCGCGATGAGCTGGGACGTGGGGACAAACCGCAGACTCTCATGGATATGGCGACTATTTTTGGGCGCTACGAGCGAGCCAATGGCCGTCTGGATGACATGGAAGTGTCTGATGAAATCAATGCCTGCTCAGTCGAGATTGAAGTGGATGTAGATGGTGTCAAGGAGCCTTGGCTGCTGATGTTTAAAAATGAAACCCACAACCACCCAACAGAAATTGAGCCCTTTGGTGGGGCTGCGACCTGTATCGGCGGAGCCATTCGTGATCCGCTTTCTGGCCGTTCTTACGTTTATCAGGCTATGCGGATTTCTGGTGCGGGCGATATTACTCAGCCGATTTCTGAAACGCGAGCTGGCAAGCTCCCTCAGCAGGTTATTTCTAAAACAGCAGCGCATGGCTATTCTTCTTATGGGAATCAAATTGGCCTAGCAACGACCTATGTCCGTGAGTATTTCCATCCAGGATTTGTAGCCAAGCGGATGGAGCTGGGTGCTGTTGTCGGTGCAGCTCCTAAGGAAAATGTTGTCCGTGAAAAACCAGCAGCAGGTGATGTGGTCATCTTGCTGGGAGGTAAGACAGGCCGTGATGGTGTCGGCGGAGCTACTGGCTCGTCCAAGGTGCAGACAGCTGCGTCTGTGGAGACGGCGGGTGCGGAAGTCCAAAAAGGAAATGCTATTGAGGAGCGCAAGATTCAGCGCCTCTTCCGCGATGGCAATGTGACTCGTCTCATCAAGAAATCCAATGACTTTGGGGCCGGCGGTGTCTGTGTGGCTATTGGCGAATTGGCAGACGGGCTGGAAATTGACCTTGACAAGGTACCGCTCAAATACCAAGGACTTAACGGTACAGAAATCGCTATTTCCGAGTCACAAGAGCGGATGGCAGTAGTGGTTCGTCCAGAAGATGTGGAACAATTTATCGCTGCGGCAGCTAAGGAAAATCTGCTGGCAGTTGTTGTGGCTAAAGTGACAGAAAAGCCAAATCTGATTATGCACTGGAATGGGGAAACCATCGTTGATATTGAGCGGAGTTTTCTGGATACCAATGGTGTGCGCGTGGTTGTGGATGCCAAGGTTGTGGATGCTCAAGTAACATTGCCAGGGCAGGATGTAACTTCTGAAGCAAGTCTGGAACAGGACCTCAAGAGCTTACTCAGCGACCTCAATCATACCAGTCAAAAGGGGCTGCAGACGATCTTTGACAGTTCTGTTGGCCGCTCTACTGTTAATCATCCTATCGGCGGGCGCTACCAAATCACGCCGACTGAGGCTTCTGTGCAGAAACTGCCAGTTGAGCATGGCAAGAATGAGACGGTCTCTGTGATGGCGCAAGGTTACAATCCTTATGTGGCAGCTTGGTCTCCTTACCATGGAGCAGCTTATGCAGTGATTGAAGCGACAGCTCGCTTGGTTGCTGCTGGTTCGGACTGGTCCAAGGCTCGCTTCTCTTATCAGGAATACTTCGAGCGGATGGACAAGCAGGCCGAGCGTTTTGGACAGCCGGTCTCTGCTCTGCTTGGTTCGATTGAAGCCCAGATTCAGCTAGGTTTGCCGTCTATTGGTGGTAAGGATTCCATGAGCGGAACTTTTGAAGAATTGACCGTACCGCCGACCTTGGTAGCTTTTGGAGTGACTACTTCAACTGCTGGGCGCATCCTGTCTCCAGAGTTTAAGGCGGCAGGAGAGTCTATCTACTATTTGCCAGGACAGGTCCTGTCTCAGGATATTGACTTTGACTTAATCAAGAATAACTTTGAAAATTTTGCGGCCATTCAGACCAGGTATCAGATTACAGCCGCCGCCGCTGTTAAATACGGTGGTCTGGCAGAGAGTCTGGCCTTGATGAGCTTTGGTAATCGTATCGGTGCCCAAGTGGATGTTGCTGACTTGCCTTCCGTTTTGCAGGCCCAGTTGGGCGGATTCGTCTTTACCAGTCCGAAGCAGGATATTCCAGGTGCAGTGAAGATCGGTCAGACCAAGTCAGACTTTACACTGATTGTCAATGGTGTCCAGCTTGAGGGAGCAGAGCTTTTGGCAAGCTTTGAAGGCCGACTAGAGTCTATCTACCCGACAGAATTCAAACAGGAAACAGTTATTGAAGAAGTGCCGGCTCTTGTCGCTGATACAGTTATCAAAGCCAAAGAGACAGTAGCGGAGCCGTTGGTTTATATCCCAGTCTTCCCTGGAACCAACTCAGAATACGATTCAGCCAAAGCCTTTGAAGCAGCTGGAGCCAAGGTCAATCTAGTTCCGTTCGTTACTTTGGATGAAGCAGCCATTGTTCAGTCCGTTGACACCATGGTTGACAACATTGACAAGGCAAATATCATCTTCTTTGCAGGCGGCTTCTCTGCTGCAGATGAGCCAGATGGGTCAGCTAAGTTTATTGTCAACATCCTTCTCAACGAGAAGGTTAAGAAAGCCATTGATGCTTTTATCGCTCGCGGCGGTCTCATCATTGGTATCTGTAATGGATTCCAGGCTCTGGTAAAATCCGGTCTTCTTCCTTATGGAAACTTTGAAGAAGCAGGGGCTAGCAGTCCTACTCTCTTTTACAATGATGCCAACCAGCATGTGGCTAAGATGGTTGAAACCCGCATTGCCAATACCAACTCGCCTTGGCTGGCTGGTGTGCAAGTGGGAGATATCCATGCCATTCCGGTTTCACATGGTGAAGGGAAATTTGTCGTGACGGCTGAGGAATTTGCTGAGCTGCGCGATAATGGTCAGATTTGGAGTCAGTATGTAGACTTTGACGGTCAGCCGAGCATGGACAGTAAGTATAATCCAAACGGCTCTCTCTACGCTATCGAAGGAATTATGAGTAAGAACGGCCAAATCATCGGGAAGATGGGGCACTCAGAACGTTATGAAGACGGTCTTTTCCAAAATATTCCAGGTCAGAAAGACCAGAAATTGTTTGAAAGCGCCGTTCGTTATTTCCAAGCGAGTCACGAATAAAGCTGGCTTGCAAGAGCAAGCAATCAAAGAAGGAGTCTGCTTGGCCTGTTAGGCCAGGTTTTCTCCCTTTTACAAGACAAAAGAATTTAGGTAAAACAATGACATACGAAGTAAAGTCACTGAATGAAGAGTGCGGTATTTTTGGAATTTGGGGTCATCCACAGGCGGCTCAGGTCACCTATTTCGGACTCCATAGCCTGCAACACCGCGGTCAAGAAGGAGCTGGCATCCTGTCAAACGACCATGGAAAGCTCAAACGCCACCGCGATTTGGGATTGGTTGCAGAGGTCTTTAAAAACCCAGCAGATTTGGATAATCTGACAGGAGAAGCAGCCATCGGCCACGTCCGCTATGCAACGTCTGGTGGGGCCTCCATCAACAATGTCCAGCCTTTCTTCTTCAGTTTCTATGATATGCAGATGGGCTTGGCGCATAATGGTAATCTGACAAATGCCCATTCACTGAGACGGGAGTTGGAAAAGAAAGGTTCCATCTTTGCCAGCTCGTCTGATACGGAAATTCTCATGCACTTGATTCGCCATAGCGAGCAGGAAAATTTCTTAGATAAGCTTAAGGAATCCTTGAGACGAGTTCAGGGGGGCTTTGCCTATCTCATCATGAGAGAGGAAAAGCTCTACGCCGCGTTGGATCCTAATGGCTTTCGTCCTTTGTCCATCGGCCGCATGAAAAATGGGGCCTGGGTCGTTTCTAGTGAAACCTGTGCTTTTGAAGTGGTGGGTTCCGAATGGGTGCGCGACCTTGAGCCGGGGGAAATCGTGATTATCGATGATGAAGGAGTGACCTACGACAGCTATACGACAGATACCCAGCTGGCTATTTGCTCAATGGAATATGTCTATTTTGCTCGGCCGGACAGCGTCATTCACGGTGTCAATGTTCATGCAGCTCGCAAGCGGATGGGCCGCAGACTGGCTCAGGAATTCCAGCATGAGGCGGATATCGTTGTCGGCGTGCCTAATTCTTCCCTGTCAGCGGCCTCTGGCTTTTCCGAAGAGTCTGGCCTGCCAAATGAAATGGGTCTGATTAAAAATCAATACATCCAACGGACCTTCATCCAGCCGACGCAGGAGTTGCGAGAGCAAGGAGTTCGTATGAAATTATCTGCTGTTTCCAGCATTGTCAAGGGCAAGCGCGTGGTCATGGTGGATGACTCTATCGTGCGGGGAACAACCAGCCGACGCATCGTCCAGCTCTTACGAGATGCAGGAGCTGCTGAAGTCCATGTGGCTATTGGTAGTCCTGAGCTTAAATATCCATGTTTCTACGGCATTGATATCCAGAATCGTCGCGAGCTCATCTCGGCCAATCATACGGTTGATGAGGTCTGTGAGATTATCGGAGCTGACAGCCTGACTTATCTTTCGATTGATGGCTTGATTGATTCTATCGGGATTGAAACAGATGCACCAAATGGCGGTCTCTGTGTTGCTTACTTTGACGGAGACTACCCAACGCCTCTCTATGATTATGAAGAAGAATATCGTAGAAGCTTAGGGGATAAGACCAGTTTTTACAAATAGACGGATGAAGAGCCTCCATTAAGGGAAAGGAATAAACAAATGACAAATAAAAATGCATACGCTCAATCCGGTGTGGATGTTGAAGCGGGTTATGAAGTTGTTGAGCGGATCAAAAAGCATGTGGCACGTACAGAGCGGGCTGGCGTCATGGGGGCGCTGGGTGGCTTTGGCGGCATGTTTGACCTGTCTCAGACGGGGGTCAAGGAACCAGTACTGATTTCTGGTACGGATGGGGTCGGAACCAAGCTCATGCTGGCAATTCAGTATGACAAACACGATACCATTGGGCAGGACTGTGTCGCCATGTGTGTCAATGACATCGTCGCTGCAGGGGCTGAGCCCCTTTACTTCCTGGACTATATTGCCACTGGGAAAAATGAACCAGCAAAGCTAGAGCAAGTTGTTGCTGGTGTGGCTGAAGGCTGCGTTCAGTCTGGAGCTGCTTTGATTGGTGGGGAAACCGCTGAAATGCCTGGCATGTACGGTGAAGATGATTATGATCTGGCTGGTTTTGCTGTTGGTGTGGCTGACAAGTCAGAGATTATTGACGGCTCTAAAGTCGCAGAGGGCGATGTCCTTCTGGGGTTGGCTTCCAGCGGCATCCACTCAAATGGTTACTCACTCGTTCGACGTGTCTTTACAGACTACACTGGTGAGGAAGAACTGCCAGAATTGGAAGGTAAGAAACTCAAGGAAGTCCTGCTTGAGCCGACTCGTATCTATGTCAAGGCTTTGCTGCCGCTGATTAAGGAAAAGCTGGTTCATGGGATTGCCCATATTACCGGTGGCGGTTTTATCGAAAATGTGCCCCGCATGTTTGCCGATGACTTGGCTGCTGAGATTGAAGAAGACAAGATTCCAGTCTTGCCGATTTTTAAGGCCTTAGAAAAATATGGTCACATCAAGCATCAAGAAATGTTTGAAATCTTCAATATGGGGTTAGGGATGATTTTGGCTGTAGCTCCTGAAAATGTGGATCGTGTCAAAGAACTTCTTGACGAGCCTGTTTATGAAGTCGGCCGGATTGTCAAAAAAGAAAATGAAAGTGTCCTTATCAAATGAAAAAAATTGCCGTTTTTGCTTCGGGTAATGGATCAAATTTCCAAGTGATTGCTGAGCAGTTTCCTGTTGAATTTGTCTTTTCAGACCATCGAGATGCCTATGTGCTCGAGCGGGCGGATAAGCTAGGTGTCAAAAGCTATGCCTTTGAGCTTAGAGAGTTTGACAGTAAGGCGGCTTACGAGCAAGCCATTGTGGACCTGCTAGAAGCGCAGCAGATTGACTTGGTTTGCCTAGCAGGCTATATGAAAATCGTTGGGCCGACCTTGCTTAGTGCTTATGAAGGACGTATCATCAATATCCACCCGGCCTATCTGCCTGAATTTCCAGGAGCTCATGGCATTGAGGATGCTTGGCAGGCTGGCGTCTCTGAGAGCGGCGTGACCATTCACTGGGTGGACTCGGGTGTGGACACTGGAAAAATTATCCAGCAAGTGCGCGTGCCACGACTAGCTGATGATACAATTGAAAGTTTTGAAGAACGCATCCATGCCGCCGAGTATCAACTCTATCCTCAAGTGCTGGAGAGTTTAGGGGTAGGGAGAAGGTAAGAAGTAAATCAAGTTTTGATTGTGCAATATTGCTAGGAGAAAAAATGATTGAGCTGAAATTAGTAGATGAGAGCAGCTTTCAGGCAGTGCTGGATTTGAAAATATCTGAAGCTGATGAACGAGCACGTTTCGTGGCTCCAAATGTGCGCTCTTTAGCTGACGCATGGCTCTACCGGAAAAATGAAGATGTGTTTCCGATGGCAATCTATTGGGATGAGCAAGTGGTTGGCTTTCTCCTGCTGGAAATAGACAAGGATGAAGCGGAATACTTTATCTGGCGGATAATGATTGGTCAGCAGTACCAAGGAAGAGGTTATGGTCGAAAAGCCTTGGAAGTTCTGATCAAAGAGGCTCAGATGGATAGAGCTTGCAGTCATATTATCGCAGATTATGTGGTTGGAAATGAAAAAATGAAGCACCTGCTGACTAGTCTGGGTTTTCAGGAAACAGGATTTATAGAAGAAAATAACGAAGTTGCTATGCGCTTGGACCTAAAGAAAGAGGAATAGAATGACGAAAAAAGCCTTAATCAGTGTCTCAGACAAGACTGGCATTGTAGAATTTGCGAAAGAGCTGAAAGCTCTGGGTTGGGATATCATCTCAACTGGTGGTACCAAGGTGGCCTTAGACAATGAAGGAGTGGGCACCATTGCTATAGATGATATGACTGGTTTTCCAGAGATGATGGATGGCCGTGTCAAGACCCTCCACCCAAACATTCATGGAGGTCTCTTGGCTCGTCGGGACTTGGATAGCCACTTGCAAGCGGCCAGGGAAAATCAGATTGAGCTCATTGACTTGGTAGTGGTGAACCTCTATCCTTTTAAAGAAACCATTCTCAAGCCAGGTGTGGAGTATGCGGACGCGGTGGAAAATATTGACATCGGTGGGCCCTCTATGCTTCGCTCTGCGGCTAAAAATCATGCCAGCGTGACAGTTGTTGTAGATCCGGCTGATTATGCTCTTGTTCTGGAAGAGTTGGCAGCAAATGGCCAAACGACCTATGAAACGCGGCAACGTTTGGCAGCCAAGGTTTTCCGTCATACAGCAGCTTATGATGCTTTGATTGCAGATTATTTCACGGATCAGGTGGGCGAAAGCAAGCCTGAAAAGCTGACCTTGACCTATGAACTCAAGCAGCCCATGCGCTACGGGGAAAACCCCCAGCAGGATGCGGATTTCTATCAGACGGCCTTGCCACTGGACTATTCCATCGCTTCCGCCAAGCAGCTGAATGGAAAAGAGTTGTCTTTCAACAACATTCGCGATGCCGATGCGGCCATTCGGATTATTCGAGATTTCAAGGATCGGCCAACTGTTGTGGCGCTAAAACATATGAATCCATGTGGTATCGGTCAGGCAGATGATATCGAGACAGCTTGGGACTATGCCTATGAGTCTGATCCAGTTTCTATTTTTGGTGGGATTGTCGTCCTCAACCGTGAGGTGGATGCTGCGACAGCTGAGAAGATGCACGGTATTTTCCTGGAAATTATCATCGCACCGAGCTACACAGCAGAAGCGCTAGCAATTTTGACCAATAAAAAGAAAAATCTGCGGATTTTGGAGTTGGCTTTTGATGCGCAGGCAGCCTCTGGAGCAGAGAAGGAAGTGACCGGTGTCCTGGGTGGTCTCCTCGTGCAAAACCAAGATGTTATCGAGGAAAATCCAGCTGATTGGCAGGTCGTGACCAAGCGCCAGCCGACCGAGCAGGAGCGCGTGGCTTTGGAATTTGCTTGGAAGTCCGTTAAATATGTCAAATCCAACGGAATCATCATCACCAATGACCGTCAGGTGCTGGGAGTCGGTCCCGGTCAGACTAACCGTGTGGCTTCTGTCAAGATTGCTATTGAGCAAGCTAAAGATCGCCTTGACGGTGCCGCTCTGGCTTCTGACGCCTTCTTCCCTTTTGCGGACAATATTGAAGAAATCGCAGCCGCTGGCATCAAAGCTATCATTCAGCCGGGTGGATCCGTCCGTGATGAGGAGTCTATCGAAGCAGCTGACAAGCATGGCTTGACCATGATATTCACTGGTGTACGGCATTTTAGGCATTAAAAAATAAGAAAAATCCTCGGCTCGAGCCGAGGATTTTTGAGTAGACTTATACTCAATGAAATTCATGAACAAACTAAGCAGGAGTAGTCTGCTCAAAGCACTGGTTTGAAGTGGTTTTGAGGAGTGCGAAAGCGACTTATTTAGGGTAGATATAGGTCAGGCGGCCCCAGTAGGAAGCAGTTGGGTCAAACCAGCCACGGAAGTTGCTGATGTACTGCTTGCCGAGGTAGTTAGACTCTTGAATCTGGATGCGGGTATTGGATTCGACATGAGTCACAACACCAACATGGCCGTAGCCACCGTCATCCCAGCAGGCGATGGCACCAACCTCAGGTGTACTGCCGGTACGGAATCCAGCTCTTCTGGCACTAGCTGCCCATTGACCGCCGTTGCCCCAGTAATTTCCTGCCCAAGGAGCTAGAGCCTTGGCTCCCCAAGTACATTGACCGACAGGATAAGTTGTCGCATTAGCAGCGGCATAGTTTGGCTGAATATTAGCTGATTGAATGCTTGATTTCTCAACCTGATAGCTAGTTCCAGTCAGACCAGTCAGTTGTCCCGCTTTTCTACGATAGACATGGGTATGGAATAGACCGCTCCCCTTGTGATTCTGAGTATCTACGGTAAACTTGTATGTTCCATTGCCGACCTTATTTGCAGTATACCATTTGATATCATCTTGCCCATTGACTTCTGACCAAGTTGGCAGAATAATATCGCCATCTCCGTAGGCGTCTGTCACTGTCACCTCATAGCGATTAGCCTCAGTTTTCCTGACTGCAACCTTGGCTTGGATTTGGTCGGTAGACATTGAGACGGCATCTGCTGCGTAGCTACGCTCACTGCCGTCCTTATAGGTGACATACACATGGTTGTTATAGGTTCCAGACAAAGCCTGGTGATTACGGATATCAAAGGTTGCGCTGAAGGAGCCATCTCCGTTAGGAGTGGCTGCATACCATTTAAGATTGCTCTGATTGCTAGTGCTCCAAATTGGCACCCGGACAGATTGAATAGGTTTAGATAAGCTAGTTTCGGTAGTTTTCACGGTGTAGGTCCCTTGTTTGGGATTGATATTTTCCACCGTAAAAAGAGGTTTCTGTTCCTCGTCCGAAGGTAATTTTCCGCTGTCAACTTGAACTGTTGTTCCTGCTATACCAGTTGATTCCGGTTGAACATAGCTTTGGCCGTAAAGGTGGATATTGTAAGTCCCAGTGTCGTAGTTATGCTTTCTGAGTTCCACCCGAGCGCTGTAGCTGCCATCCGGATTTTTGCTTGCTTCGTACCATTGTAAATCATCTTGCCCTTTCTTATCAGACCAAGTTGGAAGAACAATTCGATGCATGGTGTCAGGTACGTTTTTGACAGTAATTTCCATGATACCTGTTTGAGGGAACCTGGTTTCGATTATCGGTTTCGGATTTTCAAGATGGAACGTAGTGCCAGATTGGAAAATCATTTTTCCGTTTACATTTTCATAAGTGTCAACGAAGTATCGTCCATAACCACGATGTTTGGAAAGATTAAATTCAGTTGATTCTTCTCCTGCGTCATACCACTGAAGGTCGTCGCTGCCTTTTTCCTCTGACCAGACAGCATGGACAATCTTTGAGTGAATTTGGTCTTTGTTGCGGGAAAAACTAATGCGTCCTGTACCTCCTGAGACGTATGCATTCGTTTTACTAGCTGGTTTATCTACATGAAAGGTAGCAGCATTTAGAGCTACCAAGCGCTCTCCTATCCGTATGTATGTATGAACATGAAACGTACCATATCCTGGATGGTTTCTTAAGTCAATGTCAGTGATGGGTGTTTGTGGTGTATCATACCATTTCAAATCATCTTGTCCGTTTTCTTCAGACCAAACAGCATGAGCAATAAGATAAGGTTCTTGAGCTTGAGAACGGGTATAACTAATAGAGGCTGTACGATCGTTCACAGTCACATCGACATTGCTGGCACGATCAGTAGGGCCTAGAATTTTGACTTCAGATTCAGGCGTTTCGGTTGCATGAACTGTTGAGTGGCTCGCAAAGAGACCTAGGACAGCTCCAGATAATAAAAACAGTTTTTGATATTTCTTCATAAAACTCCTTTGTGAGAATGGTTTTGGATGGGCCCACCTGTATTATTCGGAAAACTTATTTGAAAATGATAGTAAATTTGACAAGCCCTGAATATTTTTTGTCTAAATTAGGTACAATCCACTCAAAAAGGAGAAGACTGAAGACAACAATAATTACGGCAATCATTATAGAAGAGATATTCTTTTTCCCATTAGAATGGAATAAAACGAACGATTGTGATATAATTTAGATAAATAATTCGTAAAAATGCGGTGATTTTTACGTGATGTGTTAGCTCGGTGCGTAAGCACCTATGATATGAACATAGAGGTATCTCAGTTATGAAGCTTTTGGTTGTTGGTTCAGGCGGTCGTGAGCATGCGATTGCCAAGAAGTTATTGGAATCTCAGGGTGTGGAGCAGGTGTTTGTCGCTCCTGGAAATGATGGCATGACCTTGGATGGGTTGGATTTGGTGAATATTGGAATTTCCGAACATTCCAAACTAATTGAATTTGCCAAGGAGAATGATGTTGCTTGGTCTTTTATCGGTCCAGATGATGCGCTGGCAGCTGGAATTGTAGATGGTTTTAACCAAGCTGGGCTCAAGGCTTTCGGCCCATCTCGTTTAGCAGCGGAGCTGGAGTGGTCCAAGGATTTTGCCAAGGAAATCATGGTTAAATACGGTGTTCCGACAGCAGCCTATGGCACATTTTCTGACTTTGAGGAAGCTAAAGCCTACATTGAAAAGCAGGGAGCACCTATCGTGGTCAAGGCGGACGGCTTGGCTCTGGGCAAGGGTGTGGTCGTCGCAGAGACCGTGGAGCAGGCAGTCGAAGCAGCTCACGATATGCTCTTGGACAATAAGTTCGGCGACAGCGGTGCGCGTGTGGTGATCGAAGAGTTCCTGGACGGCGAGGAGTTCTCCCTTTTTGCCTTTGTCAATGGCGGTAAGTTTTACATTCTTCCGACGGCCCAAGACCATAAGCGGGCCTACGATGGGGACAAGGGTCCTAACACAGGCGGTATGGGAGCCTATGCGCCAGTTCCTCACCTGCCAAAAAGTGTGGTGGTTCAGTCGGTTGAGACGATTATCAAGCCGGTTCTCAAAGGCATGATAGCTGAGGGGCGTCCTTATCTTGGTGTGCTCTATGCTGGGCTGATTCTGACAGCCGATGGCCCCAAGGTTATCGAGTTCAACTCGCGCTTTGGCGATCCAGAGACTCAGATTATCCTGCCCCGTCTGACGTCTGATTTTGCGCAGAATATCACGGACATCTTGGACAAGAAAGAGCCTACTATCACTTGGATGGATGAGGGCGTGACACTTGGAGTGGTTGTCGCCTCAGAGGGCTACCCGCTGGACTATGAGAAAGGCCTGCCTCTGCCAGAGAAGACAGACGGCGACATTATCACCTACTATGCTGGGGCGAAGTTTGCGGAAAATAGCAGAGCTCTGCTGTCGAATGGCGGCCGAGTGTACATGCTGGTCACCACAGCAGATACCGTCTCAGCTGCGCAGGAAAAAATCTACGACCAACTAAAAAAACAAAACACAACAGGCCTCTTTTACCGAACGGATATCGGAAGCAAGGCTTTGTAAATCAAATCTATGAAACTTTTAGCCGTGAGGCTTAAAAATAGACTTCAGGTGTTTGAAAAATGAAAAATAGGTTGCTATTTTTAGAAGGTTCAAGCTTGACCTCACGAGAAACTTCGACAGTCTTGTTGAAAGAAGGCTATAAAATTGATGTGTTATCTCCTAGAAGATTTTCCATTGCATACTTCAGTCGTCTAACCCATAGAGTTCCGATAGTTGATGTGAATCGTTTTCCTGTAGATTATCTGAGACAGGTTAGTCAGTTGCTTCATAAAACCAATTACAAGGCCATTTTGCCAACACATGAAGAAGGCTGGTTATTGGCAAATGGGAAACAATTTTTGCCTCAATCGCTACCAATCGCCCTTGCTGATAAAGAGCAGTTTAAAAAGTTGGCTGGAAAGATTGCTTTTGCTGAGACTGCGGATTTATTAGGACTTCCCACACCTAAGTGGGAGTACGTGAAAGATGTAGACTCTATCCTGCTAGACTATCCTTATTGGCTGAAAGCAGATTATGGTACTGCCGGTCGCTCGGTTTATAAGATTTCAAGTAAGAAAGATTTGGCTGAAGTGACGAGCAAATTAACAGCGAGTGATGAGGAATGGATGGTTCAGCAAGACATAGTTGGAGACTATGGTCAGGTTCAAGCAGTGTTTGATCATGGAGAATTACTCGCAGTGCATTCTAGCGTAAAAGTAGGTTCTGGCGCGGGTGGTTCAGCTGCGGCAAGATTAAGCATAGAATCTAAAAGAACGAGAGAGCATGTTGAAAAATTAGGACAATATATACAATGGCATGGTTGCCTAACCCTAGATTTTATACGTAGGGGAGACCAATTTTACTATATAGAGTGTAACCCTAGAATGGTAGAGCCTGCTAACGCCTATAAAGCAGGAGTTAATTTTCCAAAAATCATGATAGAACTAGCCAGTCACAGCTACGCTAAATCTGAGGTCATTCTTGGTCAAGCAGGCGTTGAGACGCATAGTCTGATGGCTTTGATTATTGGAACAGCTGAGAAGACGAAAAGTAGAAGAAAAATATTGCAGACAATAAAGTACTGGCTTTTAAGACGTGATAGTGAAGAAGTGTTGACACCTGTCTGGAAGGATTTGCCGAGCATTATACCTCTTGTGACAATTATACTTCGTTTATTGATAAAACCTAAGAGCGTTGAAAATCTGGTTAATCAGACTGTTCAACATTATAGTGTTGAATCAGCTACTGTAAAAAATATTGAGCAAAAGAATTAGTTTATTCAGAGGAGAAAATATGAAACCAATTATTTCCATCATCATGGGCTCCAAATCTGACTGGGCAACCATGAAAAAAACCGCCGAAGTCTTAGACCGCTTCGGTGTAGCCTACGAAAAGAAAGTTGTCTCTGCCCATCGCACGCCGGACCTCATGTTTCAGCATGCCGAAGAAGCTCGCAGTCGTGGCATCAAGGTTATCATAGCTGGTGCTGGTGGCGCAGCCCATTTGCCAGGAATGGTAGCAGCAAAAACCACTCTGCCAGTCATCGGTGTACCCGTCAAATCACGCGCTCTTAGTGGAGTGGATTCGCTCTACTCTATCGTACAGATGCCGGGTGGTGTACCAGTAGCAACTATGGCCATTGGGGAAGCAGGAGCAACAAATGCGGCTCTCTTTGCCCTCCGCCTTCTTTCAGTGGAGGATCAGGCTATTGCGACAGCTTTGGCAGATTTTGCTGAAGAACAAGGAAAAATCGCTGAGGAGTCTAGCAATGAGCTCATCTAAAACAATCGGAATCATCGGTGGCGGTCAGCTGGGACAGATGATGGCCATTTCTGCCATCTACATGGGGCACAAGGTCATCGCGCTGGATCCTGCGGCGGACTGTCCGGCCTCTCGTGTGGCAGAGATTATCGTGGCGCCTTATAATGACGTGGACGCCCTTCGTCAGCTGGCTGAACGTTGCGATGTCCTCACCTATGAGTTTGAGAATGTTGATGCTGACGGTTTGGATGCCGTTATCAAGGATGGTCAGCTCCCTCAAGGGACGGACCTGCTCCGCATTTCGCAAAATCGCATTTTTGAAAAGGACTTTCTCTCAAACAAGGCCCAAGTCACCGTGGCACCCTATAAGGTCGTGACTTTTAGCCAAGACTTAGCAGATATTGACCTGTCGAAAAACTATGTTCTCAAAACGGCGACTGGTGGCTACGATGGCCATGGGCAAAAGGTCATTCGCTCAGAAGCAGACTTGGAAGAAGCTTATGCGTTAGCCGACTCAGCAGACTGCGTTTTGGAAGAATTTGTCAATTTTGACCTTGAAATTTCCGTCATCGTATCTGGAAATGGCAAGGACGTGACGGTTTTCCCAGTTCAGGAAAATATCCACCGCAACAATATCCTGTCTAAGACCATCGTGCCAGCCCGCATTTCAGAAAGTTTGGCTGACAAGGCCAAAGCTATGGCAGTGCGAATCGCAGATCAGCTTAACTTGTCTGGAACCCTTTGCGTGGAAATGTTTGCGACAGCTGACGACATCATCGTCAACGAAATCGCGCCACGTCCACATAACTCAGGGCACTATTCGATTGAAGCTTGTGATTTCTCCCAGTTTGATACGCATATTCTCGGTGTTCTCGGAGCACCGTTGCCAGCTATCCACTTACATGCGCCAGCTGTCATGCTCAACGTACTCGGCCAGCATGTCGAGGCCGCTGAGAAATATGTCACAGAAAATCCAAGCGCCCACCTCCACCTGTATGGTAAAATAGAAGCGAAGCACAACCGCAAGATGGGACATGTGACTTTGTTTAGTGATGAGCCGGATGCAGTTGAGGAGTTTTTACAAAAATATGAAATAAGGTGAGTTGTATGTTGTCTAAGGTTGAGATTGATAAGTTATTAGATAAGGTTAAAAAATATCAAATTAAAAGTGTTATCAATAGAATAGATATTGAAAATGAAATTGCATCTTTAGAATTAGATGTTGATATCTTTGAAATCGAAAAAAAATTAGAAGAACAGGGAATATCCATTAGTAATGACGAGGTTGATGAGGATGGAGAATCTGTTCAAATAGAGGTTCCTTTCAATCCAGAAAAGATAGACATTGTAATGGATAGAATAGTATGTATTAATTTGATAAATAGATTAAAAAATAATGCTATCGAATTAGCATCAGAGTTTCAAAGAAAGGCTGGACTTTGGAATGCTGAACAAAAGAGTAGATTGATTGAATCTATTTTATTAAATATTCCTCTTCCTGCTTTTTATTTTGATTCTTCGAATAAAGAAAAGTGGCTAGTGATAGATGGTTTGCAGAGGCTATCGACTATAAATGAATTTGTTGTTCAAGAAAAATTTAGATTAACAAATTTAGAATTTTTAAAAGACTGGG
Organism: Streptococcus sp. 27098_8_134; assembly: GCF_041431675.1. Taxonomy (NCBI): domain Bacteria; kingdom Bacillati; phylum Bacillota; class Bacilli; order Lactobacillales; family Streptococcaceae; genus Streptococcus; species Streptococcus sp. 27098_8_134. The sequence goes on from NZ_JAPVYD010000003.1 coordinate 26,673, forward strand.
AAGGGAGATTATTCTCTGAACTTCCATACAGTATGCGCTCAACAATTGAAGAGACTAACTTTAATGTGTACTTTGTGAGAAAAAACACTCCGGAAAATGTTAAATATAATATTTTTAAGAGGATAAATACTGGAGGATTGATTTTAACAGCACAAGAAATTCGAAATGCTCTGTATCAAGGTAAAGCAACAGTATTTTTATCAAAAATGTCACAAAATAATAATTTTTTAACTGCAACTTCAAATAGTATAAAAACGAATCGGATGCTTGACCGTGAATTTTGTTTACGTTATATTGCTTTTACAAAGTTATCTTTGAAAAATTATAATAATTCGATTGATGAATTTTTGATTTTAGCAATGAAATTACTTAATGATTCTTCTGATGAACAATTAGATGAATATTATAAAGAATTTCAACAATCTATGAAAATTATTTATAATATTTTTGGTAGGTTCAGTTTTAGAAAACTACGATATGATAATAGGAGAACTCCTATAAATAAAGCAATTTTTGAAGGATGGGCACATATTGTTAGTAGTTTAGACGAATCTAGTCAAAATAAATTGGTTCAAAATAAGGAAATTTTGATAAATAAATTCACGGAGAGTTGTGAAGAAGATGCAAAGTTTGTAAATTATATAAAAGCTAATGATAAAAATTCAATTATAAAGCGTTTAAATACGATTTGTTCAATCGTCGAAGAGGTTTTAAATGAAGACAATCCATAAAGTTTCTTTAAAACATTTTAAATGTTTTAAAAAAAAAGAATTCAACCTAAAGAATCTTAATGTTCTTACGGGGATTAATAGTTCAGGTAAATCAACTTTGATTCAATCTTTGCTCATCTTAAGACAGAGTTTTGATGCAAGAATGATAGAAAGTGGTTTATTATTAAATTCAACTTTAATTGATTTAGGAACCATACAAGACGTTAGATATGATGGAATCATAGAAAAAGATCCTAATATTCAAATCAATATTCAATTTGGTGACGTAAATATGGAGAACGATTATATAGGTTCTGAGTCGGAGAGTGATTTCATGAAATCAGCTAACCCTATTCACATTCCTGATGATTGTAATCTTTTTTCGGATGGTTTCAATTACATTTCTTCTGATAGAATCGGTCCTCAGAAAATCTACAGTAAATCATATAGTGTAGTAAAAGAAAATAGAAGCGTTGGTTTACACGGAGAATTATTTGCTCATATGTATCAGTTGAATAAAGAAGAATCAACGATTTTAGCTGATACTTTAGAGAATGATCTTTCTAGATGGCTTTCTGAAATAAGTCCAGGTTTCTCAATTGATACATTAACTGACTCAAAAAGTAGTCAAGTGATTGAATTAACATTTAATGCTGGAAACAATAGACAACGTTATAAATCTATAAATGTTGGCTTTGGGCTTAGTTATATAGCTCCAGTAATTGTAGCATTGTTAATGTCTAAAAAAGGCGATTTACTTATTATTGAATCACCGGAAGCCCATCTTCACCCTAAAGGTCAAAGGAAGATGGGAGAGTTATTGGCAAAAATCAGTGAAAAAGGTGTTCAAGTTATTGTAGAAACCCATAGTGACCATGTTATAAATGGGATTCGCTTAGCAGTGAAAAATAAACAAATTTCGAAAGAAAATGTTAATTTTATGTATTTTTATAGAGATAGTGAAGTGCATGAGGTAGATTATATAGAGGTACTCAATGATGGGCAATTATCGCATTGGCCAGATGGCTTCTTTGATGAATGGGATAATGCATTGTTTGATCTTTTGAGGAGAGAATGATGGAAATTTTATTTCATGATAAAAGTTTTCCTGAGTCTGAACTCACGATAGATATTTATAGCTTTTCAACAAGCTTAGAAAAATTATATTATTTACAGCAGGAGTTACTGAAAATAATACATAAAGAAAAATGCTATGTGTCAACTAAACAATGTAAAGATAACGCTTGTTCAATAATGACTTATCTATTTGCTGAACAGCGGAAAGTAAAGAAAAACATAAATCGTGATATTCTCCGCGCCACTCAAATAATGATTAGTAAAAATATTGAATACATAGATAAGGAAGAATTTAATGCTCGAGTTATTTATAATCAAGCAATTATTACTAATGGATATATAGATGAATTAAGTGCAGATATTGTTAATATCAATAATAATGATTTAAAAAATATATCTAATACTGAGCAATTTAAACAAAATAAGTTTTATTTACCGATAAGAATTTATGAATCAAATCCCAAACATGATATTTCCCAATTAGGTCACTTAAAAGGGAAAGGGGTAGTCTCTATTATGGATTTAGGGGATGGTGACGCTCAAATTGTTTTGAATAAAGCAATTCCTGATGGACAAAAACTTTATGGTTATCATGATGGAAAATTTTATGAATTTCAATGTCACAAAGATAATTGTTGGCATGGGTATTGTCCACATGATGGAATTCCAGAAAATATACAGAGACAGCTGACAGATTCGGAAAGATGATAGAATCAAAAATTTGAGGTGAATAGAGATGAGCAATTTTATAGAGACTTTTCAAGAGCGAATGAGAGCAAATAGACAACTTTTGATTGATGATGCGGTCAATAGAGAGCGGCAAAATTGTATTTTCATTTCTGCAAAGATGCTTTTGGAAGCAAAGGTGGATGAAGAGAAAATAGTATTACTTTTACAAAAGTATTGGGATTTACGTCCGAGTGAAGTAAGAGATTATATTAATTTTACAAAGAACAGGGGATAAACTGAATAAGTTAAGAAGGAACAAAAGTAGTTGTAATAATTTAACTGAATACGGGCTACGGACTTCCTTAAAACTTAAACTAAAAAATTGACAACAAGAAAGGAGAAGAGGGAGGGTTCAAGCATTTGAACTCGGGCTAAAAGCGTCGGGAAAAAGATAGACTTCCTAGTGTGTAGACATACAGAGTCAGTCTCCTATTTTTCTTTCGCTTTCTAGACGCCCTCTGTATCATAATCATGATCAACCGTTACTCTCGCCCTGAAATGGCGAACATTTGGACTGAGGAAAATAAGTACAAGGCTTGGCTGGAGGTAGAGATTCTGGCTGATGAGGCTTGGGCTGAGCTGGGTGAGATTCCCAAGGAAGATGTGGCCTTGATTCGTGAGAAGGCCGGCTTTGATATTGACCGCATTTTAGAGATTGAGCAGGAGACGCGCCACGATGTGGTGGCCTTCACGCGGGCGGTTTCTGAGACACTGGGTGAGGAGCGCAAGTGGGTGCATTATGGTCTTACCTCAACCGACGTGGTAGATACAGCCTACGGCTACCTCTACAAGCAGGCTAATGACATCATTCGTGAGGATCTGCGTCGCTTCACCGACATCATTGCGGAGCGGGCACGGGAGCACAAGTTCACCATCATGATGGGACGGACCCACGGGGTGCATGCGGAGCCGACGACTTTCGGTCTTAAGCTCGCGACTTGGTACAGTGAAATGAAGCGCAATATCGAGCGTTTCGAGATTGCGGCTGCGGGTGTGGAAGCTGGGAAAATCTCTGGTGCGGTTGGGAACTTTGCTAACATTCCGCCATTTGTAGAAAGCTATGTCTGTGAGAAATTAGGCATCCGTCCGCAGGAGATTTCGACTCAAGTTCTGCCACGTGACCTCCACGCTGAATACTTCTCGGCTTTAGCCTTGATTGCGACATCTATCGAGCGCATGGCGACCGAAATCCGTGGTTTGCAAAAGTCTGAGCAGCGCGAAGTGGAAGAGTTCTTTGCCAAGGGTCAAAAGGGTTCATCTGCTATGCCTCACAAGCGCAACCCTATCGGCTCTGAAAATATGACTGGTCTGGCGCGGGTCATTCGTGGTCACATGGTGACAGCCTTCGAGAATGTCTCTCTCTGGCATGAGCGTGATATTTCCCACTCATCAGCTGAGCGAATTATCGCACCGGACACGACCATCCTCATCGACTACATGCTCAACCGCTTTGGGAATATCGTCAAGAACCTGACCGTCTTCCCAGAAAATATGAAGCGCAACATGAACTCAACCTTTGGTCTTATCTTCAGCCAGCGGGCTATGTTGACCTTGATTGAAAAAGGCATGACGCGGGAGCAGGCTTATGACTTGGTGCAGCCAAAGACTGCCCAGTCTTGGGACAATCAAGTAGACTTCAAGCCTCTGCTCGAAGCAGATCCAGAAGTCACTTTCCGTCTGACTCAAGAAGAGATTGATGAAATCTTCAACCCAGTTTACTACACCAAGCGCGTGGATGAAATCTTCAAGCGCGTGGGGCTGGATTAAACATAAAAACGAGCCTGGGCAAAAAGTCCAGGCTTTTGAAAATAAATTAGAAAAAATAGATGGCGCAGTGGTTGATTGGCATCTTCCTTCGCTTTTTAAGCTCCAAAGATGACCTAATCAACTGGGAAGACGAACTTTTTTAACTTGTTTGAAGTTCTTTCCCACTCCCGTTTTCTTTATCTTAAATTTGACTGGCCAGCTGTCCGATTTTTTTGAGCATTTCTTGGCGTTGTTGGTCTGTTTTGCGTTCTACTCCGTTGAGCTCGGTCAGTTGGACTGGAGAAATTCCACAAAGTTTCAAGATTTGATTTTTAAGTACCTTGCCGTAGTCTTGGACAAAAGGCAGGGCAAAACCTGGTGTATTATGGCTGACGATAATCCAGCCGGACTTGCCTTGCAGGTGGCCTTGCATGCCGATTTTCTTATAAGAGTAGGCGAAGTCAGCCGCGAAGACACGGTCAATAAAGCCTTTGAGAACGGCCGGCATACCGCTCCACCAGATAGGGAAAATGAAAATCAGGTGGTCTGCCCAAGTAATCAAATCCCTGTATTTTGCCATTTCGGGATCTTTGTGCAGGTCACGGCGTCTATGTTCTTGGTCAAAGCGCAAGATTGGATCAAAATTTTCAGCATACAAGTCCAAGGTTTTTACCTCATGCTTCTTAGAAAGGTTGCTTTGAACTTCTTTGAGAATAGCAGCATTGAAGCCTGTTGGGCTGGGGTGGGTGTAAATAATCAAGGTTTTCATGATCGTTCTCCTTTGATATAAATATCAAGCATGTGCTCAATCGTGCTTTGGATGGCTTGAGGATCAAGGTCTTGGCCGATAGGACTGTTGGTCAGAACAGCTAGACCCGTGATAAAGCTCCAAAAGTGAAAAAGACTTTCCGCTTCGCTATTGCTAAAATTTTCCTCCTTGCGAAGCTTTAAAACAAGCTCCTTAAATTTATCAAATCCAGGCAAGTCCGACTCCAAGAGAATGGTGTCCTGCGTCACCTTCATATATTTAAAAGGGAATTTGATAAAGAGAGCTTCGAAAAAATGAGGGTAGGTCTTAGCAAAAATAATGAAATTAAGTCCAAGCTGGGTCAGTTGATCACGCGCAGAACCTGTCGCATCAATGTTTTCATTGATTTCCTGATTGAGAAAGAGCGAAAGCTGGGTCAAAACCACCTTGAGGTAGCCTTCCTTGCTCTCAAAATGGCGGTAAGGGCTGCCGTGAGTTACACCGCAGGCCTTGGCAACAGTCCTGAGCGAAAGCTGTTCAATTCCGTGTTTTCCGATTTCGTCAATCCCTGTTTGGATGAGTTGTTCTTTCAGCTGGGCAGTATTTCGTTTCATGTATCTCCTCCAAAAGTATACACTGTCTACTTATCTATATCTAGTATACGCTGTCTACTTTTTCTTGTCAAGTAATTTGATGCTTTCCTCTAGTCTAGGATGTAGCAGAATTTGCTTTCGGTAAGATAAAATGTTAAAATAATATCAAAATGATAGCGCTTTCTTTTTAGGGTAAATTGCTCATTTTAGAGAAACGCTAAGAAACGGAGGACATCTATGAAGAAAATTATCAACGATCCAACAGCGGTTGTAGACGAGATGCTGGAGGGCTTGGCCTATATTCACAGCGATTTGGTTTATCGGGTGGAGGGCTTTGATATCATTGCCCGCAAGAGTGAGAAGACAGGCAAGGTTGGCCTGATTTCTGGCGGTGGCAGTGGTCATGAGCCTTCCCATGCTGGCTTTGTCGGTGAGGGCATGCTGTCGGCTGCTATCTGCGGAGCGGTCTTTACTTCGCCAACACCTGACCAAGTCTTGCAGGCTATCAAGGAAGCGGATGAGGGGGCTGGGGTCTTCATGGTTATCAAGAATTACTCCGGTGACATCATGAACTTTGAAATGGCTCAGGAAATGGCTGAGATGGAAGGGATTGAGGTGGCTAGTGTCGTCGTAGATGACGATATCGCAGTGGAAGACAGCCTCTATACTCAAGGTCGCCGTGGAGTGGCAGGTACCATTCTTGTCCATAAGATTCTAGGGGATGCGGCGCGTGCAGGCAAATCTCTGACTGAAATCAAGGCTCTGGCTGATGAGCTGGTCAAAAGTATTCACACAGTCGGCTTGGCTCTGAGCGGGGCAACCGTACCGGAAGTCGGCAAGCCTGGTTTTGTTTTGGCTGATGATGAGATAGAGTTTGGCATTGGCATCCATGGTGAGCCTGGCTATCGCAAGGAAAAGATGCAGCCGTCTAAGGACTTAGCCAAAGAATTGGTCGAAAAGCTCAGTCAGTCTGTTGAGCTCAAATCTGGCAAGAAAATTGGTATCCTCATCAATGGTATGGGTGCAACACCGCTCATGGAGCAGTATGTCTTTGCGGCCGATGTAGCAAATCTTCTGGCAGATGTTGGAGTCGAAGTTGTCTATAAAAAGCTGGGTAATTACATGACCTCCATTGATATGGCAGGGATTTCTCTGACCTTTATCGAGCTGGATCAGCCAGACTGGCTGACAGCTCTCAACAGTCCTGTCACGACAGCCGCTTGGTAAGGAGGTGCTTATGGACGCAGCAAGAGCAAAAAAATGGATGCAGTTGTTCAACGAGAAGATCCAGGACCAGAAAGCCTATCTGTCTGATCTCGACACTCCCATCGGCGACGGAGATCACGGTGGCAATATGGCCAGGGGAATGGCAGCAGCAGTAGAGAGTTTAGCTGCTAAGGACTTTGCTAGTGCGGCTGAGGTTTTTCAGGCTGTTTCCATGCAGCTGATTAGTAAGGTCGGTGGTGCTTCCGGCCCTCTCTATGGCTCGGCCTTCATGGGCATGGCCAAGGCCGAAAAAGACGGCAAAGACTTGTCAGAAGTCATCCAAGCTGGGCTGGACATGATTCAGAAGCGGGGCAAGGCTGTGCCGGGTGAGAAGACCATGGTGGATGTCTGGTCGGAGATTCCTCTTTCTCTGCAGTCTGGAGACTTGACGCGTGAAAAGATTGGTTCCCTAGTGGAAGCGACCAAAGATTTGAAAGCGACCAAGGGGCGGGCTTCCTATGTCGGTGAGCGCTCTATCGGTCATATTGATCCCGGTTCGGCTTCATCTGGTCTCCTCTTTGAGGCTCTTTTAGAAACGGAGGCAGGCTGATGGCAGATACTGGCATTCTTATCGTTTCCCATTCCAAAAACCTGGCCCAAGGCTTGTTTGACCTCATTTCGCAGGTGGCGGTAGATGTGGCCATCAGCTATGTGGGCGGGTTGGACGACGGCAGCATCGGGACCAGCTTTGAAGGGATTCAGGCAGCTTTAGATGCCAATGACAAGGACACTATTTTGGCCTTTTTCGATCTGGGCTCAGCTCGGATGAATCTAGAAATGGTCGCAGACTTTTCTGACAAGGAAATCATTATCAACAATGTTCCTTTGGTAGAGGGAGCCTATACGGCTGCTGCTCTTCTTCAGGCTGGGGCAGATTTGCCTAATGTTTTGCTTCAGGTCCGTGAATTAGAAATAAAGAAATAGCAGGTTTTCTAAAGACTTGATGAACGATTTCATTTGCAAAATAAGGAACATTTTATATCAAAAAGCTGGAATTCAATCCCAGCTTTTTTGCTTTATCACTGTACCAATTTCAGGGGAACAGCCAGTATTTCTTATTTCTTTCTTCTTTAAATTGATTAAAAATAGGACAAATTTATAGCCTGCGTTTAATTTTTGACACTATTCGCCTTTTAATGAACAAAAGTTCTTAGAATGGATTGCAAATTGGTATAGATAGACTTATAATAGATATAAGTACACAAGATGAAAGAAAAAACGACAGCCGATTAGAAGCCATCGTTTTTAATCTTAGTGGTCCCGATTGCAGGAAATGAACTTAATCTTGAAGAAGTCACCGCGTTTGTAAGTTTCGCTGTACTCTAAGATCTGTCCTGTGCTTTCTAGCTGGGTAATCTTCACCTGATGAACGGTCGGGAAGTTGGTATCAACTTCCAGTACTTTCGCAACATCTTTTGGTGTTGGGAAGACAATTTCATTGGTTTCTTCAAAATGCTCATCATTCATATGAATGTGGTAGTCAGTTTTGAAGCGGTTGTAGATTGAGCTATAATAGTCCATATCTGGATAATTCGGATTGATGTACTGCTCAGGGATATAGGTTTGGTGATAGATATAGATTTTATCGCCAGTCCGTCTGACCCGGTCAATCTTATAGTAGAACTGCGTTGGTGCTAGTTCTAGCTTATCCAAGATTTTCAGGTCATTCCCACGCTTGATGGAGAGAACAGTCACCTTATCTTTTTGGATAGGGAAGGTCTCAACGTCAGAAAATTCCACCAGCTTGTGCTTTCTTGCACGTGAAACGAAGGTCCCCTTGCCTTGTTGGCGGATGATGTAACCATCATTGGCCAGTTCATTCAAAGCGCGGACAACAGTAATGGAGCTGACATTAAACATCTGAATCAGCTCAGCCTCTGTGTAAAACTTATCGCCATTTTCAAATTTGCCAGAAATGATTTGCTGCTTGAGCTCATCTTTGATTTGTTGGTATTTTGGAATAGCCATTTTGTTCACCTCTCTTTTTTTACTTTTCTTACTTAAGATTTTAACATATTTTTAAAAAAAATGTTGACATTTATGCAAAAATTTATTATATTAATATTAATAAGAGATGAAAGCGGTTTTATACCTGAGGGAACATCAGATGGCAAGATTCAAAATTGGTCATTCCTTCTGTTTGGATAATCGGGAGTTTAAGATTTTATCGGGAGCCATTCACTATTTTCGGGTACAGCCTGAGGACTGGTATCATTCCCTTTATAATCTCAAAGCTCTGGGCTTTAATACAGTGGAGACCTATCTTCCCTGGAATATGCACGAACCTCAAAAAGGTGTTTTTGACTTCCAAGGGATTTTAGATATTGAGGCATTTTTACAGACTGCTCAGGATTTGGGACTTTATGCCATTATCCGCCCTTCGCCTTTTATCTGCGCGGAGTGGGAGTTCGGTGGTCTGCCGGCCTGGCTGCTCAATGAGAATATGCGCATCCGCTCATCAGACGAGGCCTTTCTGCAGGCCGTGGCCAGCTATTATGACGAGCTGCTGCCGCGACTGACTCCAAGGCTTCTGGACAATGGGGGAAATATCCTCATGATGCAGGTGGAAAATGAGTACGGTTCTTATGGGGAAGACAAGGCCTACTTAAGAGCAATCAGACAGCTCATGGAAGAACGTGGTGTCATCTGTCCGCTCTTTACTTCAGATGGACCTTGGCGGGCTACGCTTCAAGCTGGTACGCTGATTGATGACGATGTCTTTGTGACAGGAAATTTCGGCTCCAAGGCAGATTACAATTTTGCCCAGATGCAGGAATTCTTTGATGAGCATGGCAAAAAGTGGCCGCTCATGTGTATGGAGTTCTGGGATGGCTGGTTCAATCGCTGGAAAGAGCCTGTCATTAAGCGAGATCCAGACGAACTGGCTCAAGCTGTTCACGAAGTGCTCCAGCAAGGCTCAATCAATCTCTATATGTTTCATGGCGGTACCAACTTTGGCTTCATGAACGGCTGTTCGGCCAGAGGTGTCATTGACCTGCCACAGGTAACTTCTTATGACTATGATGCTCTACTCGATGAGCGAGGCAATCCGACGGACAAGTACTATGCAGTCCAGAGGATGCTGAAAGAGTATTATCCAGAGTATCCGCAGATGGAGCCGCTGGTGAAAGAGTCTTTTGAGCTTAGGAATATCCCGCTCAGTCAGAAAGTCAGTCTCTTTGAGACATTGCCTGACTTGGCTCAGCCTATCGAAAGTCTCTATCCGATGAAGATGGAGGAACTGGGGCAAAATGTCGGCTACCTGCTCTATCGGACTTGGGCTAGTTGGGATGCTGATCAGGAAAGACTCCGTGTCATTGACGGCCGCGACCGTATGCAGCTCTATGTGGACGGTCAGCACATTGCCACCCAGTACCAGACAGAAATCGGTCAGGATATCATGGTGGACGGCCAGAAAAAGGCGGAGCACCAGCTGGACATTCTGATGGAAAATATGGGCCGTGTCAATTATGGGCATAAGCTACTGGCAGATACCCAGCAGAAAGGGATTCGTACCGGTGTCTGCAAGGATCTGCACTTCCTGCTTGACTGGCAGCATTATCCATTGCCGCTGGATCATCCAGAAAAGATTGACTTTTCAAAAGGGTGGCAGGAAAAGCAACCAGCTTTCTACGCTTTTGATTTTAAAATGAAAGCGCTTAAAGATACTTATCTGGATCTGTCCGACTTTGGCAAGGGCGTCGTCTTTGTCAACGGTGTCAGCATTGGCCGCTTCTGGAATGTCGGACCGACCTTATCGCTTTATATCCCGCACAGCCTGCTCAGAGAAGGCGACAATCGCATCATTATCTTTGAGACAGAAGGGGTATACAGCGAAACCATTCACTTAGTTAACCAACCTACATTTAAAACAATAAAGGGGGAAAATCTATGACAATAGTAGGTGCACGTATCGATGGACGTTTAATCCATGGACAGGTAGCCAATCTTTGGACTACCAAGCTCAACATTTCACGCATTATGGTGATTGACGATGAGGTGGCTGAAAATGCTATCGAAAAGAGCGGACTCAAGCTCGCAACGCCAGCTGGTGTGAAACTCAGTGTCTTGCCGATTGCTAAGGCAGCAGAAAATATCTTGGCCGGCAAGTATGATTCACAGCGACTCTTGATTGTCGCTCGCAAGCCAGACCGCTTCCTGCGGTTGGTTGAAGCTGGTGTTCCGCTGGAAACGCTGAACGTCGGCAATATGTCTCAGTCAGACGAAACTCGCTCCATTACCCGCTCTATCAACGTAGTAGATGCAGATGTTGAAGCCTTTCACAAGCTGCACGAAAAAGGAGTCAAACTGACCGCGCAAATGGTTCCCAACGATCCGGTTGAGGACTTCATGAAGTTATTAAAATAAGACAAAATTTTAGGAGGACATTGTTATGATACAATGGTGGCAAATTTTACTACTCACTTTGTACTCAGCTTATCAAATCTGTGATGAGTTGACCATCGTTTCTTCAGCAGGATCCCCTGTATTTGCTGGTTTCATTACTGGCTTGATTATGGGGAAACCAGTGACCGGTTTGTTTATTGGTGGTAGCCTGCAATTGTTTGTTCTTGGTGTAGGAACATTTGGTGGAGCTTCTCGTATTGACGCAACATCAGGTGCCGTTTTGGCGACAGCCTTCTCCGTAGCACAAGGCATTAAGCCAGAGTTGGCTATCGCGACAATCGCAGTACCGGTAGCAACTTTGCTAACTTACTTTGATATCTTAGGTCGTATGACAACGACTTATTTCGCGCACCGTGTGGATGCAGCAGTTGAACGCTTCGACTATAAAGGTATTGAACGCAACTATCTCTTAGGTGCCCTTCCTTGGGCTCTGTCTCGTGCCCTCCCAGTCTTTCTGGCTCTGGCATTTGGTGGAGCATTTGTACAAGCGATAGTAGATGGTGTTGCTGGTGTGAAATGGCTGGCTGCAGGTTTGACACTGGCTGGTCGTATGTTACCAGGACTCGGATTTGCTATCTTGCTTCGTTACCTTCCAGTTAAACGTAATCTTCACTACTTAGCTCTTGGTTTTGGCTTGACTGCCATGCTGACTGTTCTTTACTCAAATATTCAAACTTTGGGTGGGGCTGTATCTAGTATTGTTGGAACTCTTCCAAAAGATGCTGCGATCACATTTGCCAACAACTTCAAAGGCTTGTCTATGATTGGTGTAGCTATCTTTGGTATCTTCCTTGCAGTACAGCATTTCAAATACAGCCAAAGAACAGTAGTTGCTGCTCCAGCTGCTAGCACAAACTCAGAAAGTGAGGAAATTGAAGATGACGAACTCTAATTATAAATTAACAAAAGAAGATTTTAAACAAATCAATAAACGCAGCTTGTTCACTTTCCAATTAGGCTGGAACTACGAGCGGATGCAAGGGTCAGGTTATCTCTACATGCTCTTGCCTCAGCTGCGCAAAATGTACGGAGATGGCACTCCAGAATTGAAAGAAATGATGAAATTGCATACGCAATTCTTCAATACATCACCTTTCTTCCACACCATTATTGCAGGTTTTGACCTAGCTATGGAAGAAAAAGACGGTGTTAAATCAAAAGATGCGGTCAATGGTATCAAGACAGGTCTTATGGGGCCATTTGCTCCTCTTGGAGACTCTATCTTTGGCTCTCTTGTGCCAGCCATCATGGGATCTATCGCTGCTACCATGGCTATCGCAGGCCAGCCTTGGGGAATTTTCCTTTGGATTGCTGTAGCAGTTGCTTATGATATTTTCCGTTGGAAACAGTTAGAATTTGCCTACAAAGAAGGGGTCAATCTCATTACCAACATGCAAAGCACTTTAACAGCTCTTGTTGAAGCGGCTTCTGTATTGGGTATCTTTATGGTGGGTGGTTTGATTGCTACTATGATCAACTTTGAAGTATCCTGGGTATGGAACATCGGTGAAAAAGCTATTGATTTCCAAGACATGATGAATCTGATTTTCCCACGTTTGATTCCAGCGGTCTTTACAGGCTTTATCTTCTGGCTCTTGGGCAAGAAAGGAATGAACTCTACTAAGGCTATCTTCATTATCATTATCATGGCAGTAAGCTTCTCTGCTATCGGCTACTTCCTGCTGGGACAAGTACCAGAGTAATGGAGTGATTTATGAGTAAGAAATTAGTTTTAGTCAGCCACGGCCGCTTTTGTGAAGAACTGAAAACAACTACGGAAATGATTATGGGGCCTCAGGAAGACATCCATGCAGTAGCCCTGCTTCCGGAGGAAGGTCCAGAAGATTTTGCAGCTAAATTCTTAGAAACGGTCAAAGACTTTGAGGATTACTTGGTTTTTGCGGATCTCTTGGGGGGCACTCCTTGTAATGTAGTCAGCCGCTTCATTATGGAGGGACAGGATATCGAGCTTTATGCGGGGGTCAATCTGCCCATGGTCATTGAGTTTATCAATGCATCTTTGACAGGAGCAGAAGTCAGCTATCCATTCAAGGCAGCAGAGAATATTGTTAAGGTCAATGATGTTCTAGCTGGCCTAATGGATGATGAAGATGAATAAAAGCTTGAACAATCACTTCTAGTTAGATCAAATCCTTGCGCTGTCAGCAGATGGGAGACTGCTGATAGGTAAGGCCAAGCCACAGTGGATGATTCAAGCATATTGGTCTAAGAGGAATTTGGGAGATGCCTCTTGACCTAAGGAAATGGATGGTTCAGCATTGCAAAATGCAGTCGCTGTCTGGTTTGAAAAAGCTTGTTAAAAGTATATTTCAAGTCTAGCCATCGTTGCGGGGGTGGGACAGCGAGCCGAAAATCTTAGATTTTCTGGATTTCTGTCTCGCTCCCTCTTTTTTCAAATAATGGAAAGGAATGAGAAAGAGAATGTTAGATTATTCACAGGAAGAATTGCAGCGTCTGGGGGCTGACATCACAACGAGAGAAATCTATCAGCAGCCTGAGGTCTGGCAGGAAGCCTTTGACAGTTACAAGGCTCAGGCCGCAGACATCGCTGCTTTTCTGAAAAAAATCGAGGACAAACATGACTATATCAAGGTCATTTTTGCTGGAGCTGGCTCATCAGCCTATGTCGGAGATACTTTGACGCCTTATTTCAGGCAGATGTATGATGAGCGTAAATGGAATTTCAACGCTATTGCGACGACAGATATCGTTGCCAATCCCTTGGTGCATCTGAAGAGCGAAGTGCCTACAGTGCTGGTTTCCTTTGCCCGCAGCGGAAATTCCCCAGAAAGTGTAGCGACTGTGGACTTGGCCAAGCAGCTGGTGGATGACTTGTACCAGATTACCATTACCTGTGCTGCCCAAGGCAAGCTGGCCCAGCAGGCCCAAGGTGATAAAAGGAATCTTTTGCTCCTGCAGCCAGAAGCTTCTAATGATGCTGGCTTTGCCATGACTTCTAGCTTCAGCTCCATGATGCTGACAGCCCTTCTGGTCTTTGATCGGGCTAATCTAGCTCAGAAAGAAGCCAAGGTTGCGGCTCTGATTCAGCTCAGTCAAGATGTTTTGGGACGTTTTGCAGATGTGCAGCAGCTGGTTGATTTGGATTTCAGGCGGGTCATTTATCTGGGAGCAGGGCCTTTCTTTGGTCTGGCGCATGAAGCCCAGCTTAAGATTTTAGAGCTGACAGCCGGCCAAATTGCGACCATGTACGAAAGCCCAGTCGGTTTCCGGCATGGACCTAAGTCGCTGATTAACCAAGACACAATCGTTCTGGTCTTTGGCTCGACAGATGCTTATACCAAGTCTTACGATTTAGACTTGGTGCGGGAAGTGGCTGGTGACGGGATTGTCCGCAGACTAGTCTTGCTGACTGACCGGGAGGAGCAGTTGGAAGGAGTCGAGCAAGTAGTGCTAAGTACCCAAGAGCCTCTGGGAGATAGCTATCGCATCTTCCCTTACATCGTTTACGCTCAGCTCTTTGCTCTCCTGTCCTCGCTCAAGGTCAAGAACCGTCCAGACACACCGTCTCCGACAGGAACAGTCAATCGTGTAGTACAGGGAGTTATCATTCACCCTCTTGGGAAATAAGAAAAGGAAAAGTTATGGAGAAATTACAAATCAGCCACAAAAAAGTGAGCCATTTGAAAAACCTATCAGACGAGCAGGGGATTATCGGGGCTTTGGCTATTGACCAGCGTGGTTCGCTCAAGAAAATGCTGGCCAGCGGAGAAGATGCGCTATCTGGTGACCAAGCTCTGGTTCAGTTTAAAGAATTAATCTCCAGTCAGCTGACGCCCTATGCCAGCTCCATTCTGTTGGATCCAGAGTTCGGTCTGCCGGCAGCCGAGCTGCGGGATGCGTCCTGCGGGCTGATAGTGGCCTACGAGAAGACTGGCTATGATGTGTCAGCCGAGGGCCGCCTACCGGACTTGCTTCCTAACTGGTCAGCTAGTCGCATCCGAGACATGGGCGCAGATGCCGTCAAGGTCTTGATTTACTATGATGTAGACGACAAACCGGAAATCAACGACATCAAGCAGGCCTGGGTTGAGCGCGTGGGCAGTGAATGCTTAGCTGAGGATATTCCCTATTTTCTGGAGATTCTGACCTATGATGCTAAGAGTGACAGTGTTTTGGACGCTAACTATGCCAAGCTTAAGCCGCATAAGGTCAACGAGGCAGTTAAGCTCTTTTCAGTTCCCCGTTATCATGTAGACGTCTTAAAGGTTGAAGTGCCGGTCAATATGAACTTTGTCGAGGGCTTCACCAAAGAAGGAGTTGAGCCAGTCTACAGCGTGACGGAAGCCCAAGTTTTCTTTAAAGAACAGTCAGATGCGACGCACTTGCCTTTCATCTTCCTCAGCGCTGGTGTCAGTGCCGAGCTTTTCCAAGAAACGTTGCGACTAGCCCATGAAGCGGGCTCACAGTTTAACGGAGTTCTGTGCGGACGGGCTACCTGGAAGGATGCGGTTTCTGTCTTTGCCCAAGAGGGAGCTGAAGCAGCTCAAGCGTGGCTGGACGAGACGGGCCGTCAGAATATCGAGGATCTTAATCAAGTCTTGCGCCAAACAGCGGTGTCTTGGGTGGACAAGCTTGACCTGCCTTTTGAAGACAGAACTTGGCAAGTTCGTGATTTTTAACAGGATAGATAAAAGAGGTTTGGTATGAAATCTTACCGAGAATCCATTTTTGGAAAGCTGGGCGGTCAGGAGATTCTGGCTTATACTTTTGAAAACGATCTAGGTTATCGTCTGATAGTCATGAACTACGGAGCAACCGTCATCAAGTATGTCACTCCTGATAAAAATAATCACTTTGACAATATCGTCGTTGGCTTTGATCAGTTTGAGGACTATATTGGGAACAGTCCCAAGCATGGAGCCAGTATTGGTCCGGTGGCCGGACGTATTGCCGGAGCAGCTTTTGAGCTGAATGGTCAGATCTTTCAGCTAGAGGCCAATAATGGCTTAAACTGCAACCATAGTGGCTCCAGCGGCTGGGACAGTAGCGTTTTTGAAGTAGAGGAAGTCAGTAATGACGGACTTACCTTTTATACCGAGCGGACTGACGGAACTGGCGGTTTTCCTGGCAATCTGAAAATCTGGGTTTCCTATACCCTGACAGAGAAGGGCGAGCTGGAAATCTCTTATCAGGTACAGACTGATCAGGATACCTTGGTCAATCCGACCAACCACAGCTATTTCAACCTGTCTGGTCTTTTCAATCAGCCCATTGATGACCATATCCTGCAGCTCAATACTGATGGTGTCTATCCTATCGCAGCTGACGGCCTTCCTGAAAAAAAGGCTGATGCAGAGCGCGACTTTGTTAAGAAGCTGACCAAGGGCGCTTCCCTTAAAGAAATTTTTGATGCGCCTGACGAGCAAATCCAGCTGGTATCTGGCTTGGATCATCCCTTTGATCTAAACCCAAGCCGAAACCAGGCAGGTACGCTCTATCATCCAGCATCGGGCCGCCGCCTGACTATTGAGACTCAGGCGCCCTGCCTAGTGATTTATTCAGCGAATTGCGTGAATGATTCTATTCGGTTTGACGGACAGCCTATGATTCAGCATAATGGCTTGGCTCTGGAAGCTCAGGCCCTGCCGGATGCCATTCACAGTAGCCAGCAGTCAGATGTCATTCTCAAGGCCGGTCAGATTTTTACCAGCAGGACAGTGTATTTTGCTGATGTACCAGCAACTTTATAAAGAAACAATCGCGAAAGAGCACAGAAAACGGCAGTACCTCCTTCTGCCGTTTTTCTTTGTCCAGTTTTCAGCGACTATGTTTTCAGTAGCTAATCTTAAGCAAGGAAAGAGCCTCCACAATCAAAAGCAAAATTTTTTTTGCTAACTGAATTTTACTTTAAGTTTTTCTTAAGCTAAGGGCAGTATACTATGAGTATCAAATGAAGCCCCCTAACTTTGTTTGATAATCCTAAACTTTTTCATAATAATCTCCCATAAAGGCCACCCAATCCGGTGGTCTTTTTTTGCTCAAATTTTAGAATAAGACAGGATGTTTATCGGATTGTAACTCAAATGTTAAATTTTAAAGGATACGTTATACAAAGTTAAGGTTTCTTTAAGTTAGGGCCATTATACTATGAGTATCAAATGAAGACCTCCTAACTTTATTTGATAGAAATCCTAAACTTTTTCATAATAATCTCCCATAAAGGCCACCCAATCCGGTGGTCTTTTTTTGTGTTCAGACGCGAATTAGATTTGCTTCCTCGGCTTTATTTTCTGCTATAATAGTTCTATGAGTAGAATTTTAGATAATGAATTAATGGGCGATGAGGAATTAGTGGAGCGCACCTTGCGTCCCCGGTATTTACAGGAGTATATCGGTCAGGACAAGGTCAAGAACCAGCTGAAGATTTTTATTGAAGCGGCTAAGCTAAGGGATGAGGCGCTGGACCACACCCTGCTTTTTGGCCCTCCGGGTCTGGGGAAGACGACCATGGCCTTTGTCATTGCCAATGAACTAGGCGTTAATCTCAAGCAAACTTCAGGTCCGGTGATTGAAAAGTCCGGTGATTTGGTTGCAATCTTAAATGACCTTGAGCCGGGGGATGTCCTCTTCATAGATGAGATTCACCGCTTGCCAATGGCAGTAGAGGAAGTGCTGTACAGCGCTATGGAAGACTTTTACATCGACATTATGATTGGCTCAGGCGAGACCAGTCGCAGCGTCCATCTGGATTTACCGCCTTTCACTCTGATTGGGGCGACCACTCGGGCAGGCATGCTGTCCAATCCTCTGCGGGCTCGCTTTGGAATTACTGGTCACATGGAGTATTATGAAGCTGGCGACCTGACTGAAATCGTTGAGCGGACGGCAGAAATTTTTGAGATGGATATTACCCACGAGGCTGCGAAGGAGCTGGCTCTGCGTAGCCGAGGCACACCGCGGATTGCCAACCGTTTGCTCAAGCGGGTGCGGGACTATGCGCAGATTATGGGCAATGGCCTGATTGATGATAAGATAACCGACCAAGCTCTCTCCATGCTGGATGTGGACCAGGAAGGTCTGGATTACGTGGACCAGAAGATTTTGAAGACTATGATTGAGGTCTACGGTGGCGGTCCAGTGGGGCTGGGTACCCTCTCGGTCAATATTGCTGAGGAGCGTGAAACAGTAGAGGATATGTATGAGCCTTACCTGATTCAGAAAGGCTTTGTCATGCGGACACGGACTGGGCGCGTGGCTACTCGCAAAGCTTATGAGCATCTAGGATATGAGTATATGAAGGAATGATGACAGAAAAGGAGATTTTAGACCGACTAGGTCAAGATCCAGACATCCGAGCGATTTTGGAAATTATTCGCAGTCTGGAGCTCAAGGATTCTTGGCTAGCGGCCGGATGTGTGAGGAATTTTATCTGGAATATGCTGTCAGAGCGACCAGGTTTTGACTCAGAGACGGATGTAGATGTCATATTCTTTGATCCGACTTATGCTGAGGCAGAGACGATAGGGCTGGAAGCCAAGCTCAAGGCAGACTGGCCACAGTATCGATGGGAGCTCAGAAATCAAGCCTATATGCACCGCCATAGTCCTGGAACGGCACCTTATAAAAATGCTTGCGAAGCCATGAGTAAGTATCCTGAGCGCTGCACGGCTATCGGACTGCGCTTGCTGGCAAATGATAAACTGGAACTTTTTGCTCCCTATGGTTTGGAGGATATCTTAAACTTTCAGGTCAGACCGACTCCTCATTTTCTTGAAAATAAGGAGCGCCAGCGTGTCTATGCTCAACGCTTGGCTAAGAAGAATTGGCAGAAACGCTGGCCTCAGCTGGAATGCCACTATCCCAATAAATAAGTAAAAATTAAGAGTAAAATGTTTAAGTTATTTTAAGGAAGTTTTAAGGAATGGATATTATACTATAACCAAGTTAAGAAATTAACTTAACTCCTAAAACTTTTTTCTTTTTAAAAAATAATCTCCCTACAAAAAGCCACCAAACGGTGGTTTTTTGCTATTTTCAGACATGAGAGGGGCAGGGCTTGCCAGTTTTCAACGAGAATCAGGAAACTGTAAACGATTCAGAACTAGTTTTTGCCATTATTTTGTTATAATAGATAGCGAGGTATTCTATGAAGAAAATTGTATTTGTATGTTTGGGCAATATCTGCCGCAGTCCGATGGCAGAGTTTGTCATGAAGAGTTTAACAGACCATCTGAAAATCGAGAGCCGGGCAACCTCAAGCTGGGAGCACGGCAATCCCATTCATCGGGGAACACAGGCTATTTTTAAGAAATATGCCATTTCTTATGATAGAAACAAGACTTCTCAGCAGATTTCGGCAGCGGATTTTGCGGATTTTGACTACGTCATTGGTATGGATGAAAGCAATGTCCGAGATTTGAAGCGGATGGCGCCTGAAGATTTTCAGCATAAAATTTATCAGTTTGAAGAAGAAAGTGTGCCGGATCCTTGGTACACAGGAGATTTTGACCAAACCTATGATTTGGTCTTGGCTGGCTGCAAGAAGTGGCTAGAGCGTTTGGATGGATAGGAATATGGATAAGGTAAAAGAATTTTACGATAAATACAAGGTCTATCTGACCCGGCAGAATTTAGAACTCTTGGCTGTAACGGTCATTGTACTGTCAGCAATTCTGGTCTTTACTTCGGGGATTCCTGGTAAGGGCATTTTAACGCTGGATCAGGGCAAGATCAAGTATGACGGGACCTTGGTTCGCGGGAAGATGAACGGTCAGGGGACTATGACTTTTCAAAATGGGGACAGTTATAGCGGTCAATTTCGCAATGGCATCTTTGACGGCAAAGGGACCTTTACCTCGCAGGCTGGCTGGAAATATGAAGGGGACTTCAGCAAGGGCCAGGCCGATGGACAAGGAAAGCTAACGACAGAAGGCAATGTCGTTTATGAAGGAACGTTTAAACAAGGAATTTATCAAAATGCGCATTAAATGGTTTTCGCTCGTCAGAATCACGGGGCTGCTTCTAGTTCTGCTTTATCATTACTTCCAGGGCGTTTTCCCTGGCGGTTTTATTGGCGTGGATATCTTCTTTACCTTTTCTGGCTTCTTGATTACCGCTCTGCTTATTGACGAGTTTGCCAAGAAGAAAGAAATCGATATCCAAGGCTTTTTCAAACGGCGTTTTTATCGGATTGTGCCGCCTCTGGTCTTTATGATTTTGGTCGTTATGCCCTTTACTTTCTTAATCCGTAAGGATTTTGTGGCTGGGATTGGGACGCAGATTGCGGCTGCTTTGGGCTTTGTGACCAACTTTTATGAAATGCTCTCAGGTGGCAGTTATGAGAGTCAGTTTGTGCCGCACATCTTGATTCACACTTGGAGTCTGGCTTTAGAAGTGCACTATTATGTTCTGTGGGGATTGGCAGCTTGGGGCTTGGGCAAGGTTGCCAAGTCAACAGCCCGCTATCGCGGTATGATTGCGCTGGTTTCTGCAGGTCTCTTTTTAGTCAGCTTTGTATCAATGTTTGCTGGCGCTTTGACCACTAAGAATTTCTCTGATATTTATTTCTCAAGTTTGACCCACGTCTTTCCTTTCTTTGCAGGAAGCATCCTAGCAACCTTATCTGGCGTCGGCCATGTCAGCAGTCGCTTTAAGATGCTGGAGGAGAAGCTGACTCTTAAGCAAGTGTTAGGAATTATGGGGGGCAGCGCAGCTGTTTTGCTTTTGCTCAGCTTCCTACTCAAGTTTGACAATCTTTGGACCTACCTGGTAGGATTCTTGACTTCGACTATTTTGGCCTGTCTGATGATTTTGGCTGCCAGGATGCTGCATGATAAGCTCCCTGATGTGAAGGAACCTAGCCTTATCAACTTTATCGCGGATACTAGCTATGGTGTTTATCTCTTCCACTGGCCATTCTATATTATTTTTACCCAGCTGATGGGGAATGGCTTGGCTGTTCTCTTGACCACGTTGCTGTCTCTTACTTTTGCAGCCTTGTCTTTCTATATCTTGGAGCCAACTCTGGCTGGTCGTCAGCCGGTTATCATGGGCACCAAGATGGACCTATCGTCTCTTACCAGACCAATCTTTTACAGCATGATTCCGCTGACTTTGATTATGTTCTTTATCTCGGTGACAGCACCAAATGTCGGAGCTTTTGAGGAGAGTTTGATTGTCAATGCTCTGAATCAAGCCGACACTAAGATGCAGACAACTCGCAGTCAGGTTGATCAGTCCAAGGCGACAGAGTACAATGTGGCGGACGGGATTACCATGATTGGTGACTCGGTTGCCCTACGCTCAAGCGAACAATTGCAGCAGATCTTGCCAGGAATCGAGCTAGACACGGTTGTTAGTCGCAGTTTGAGCACAGGCTTGGAGGTCTACAAGACAGATATTGCTAATAGGGTGCTGAAGAAGCAGGTTGTCCTAGCTCTCGGGACCAATTCGTCTGGTTACTCGAATGAACTTTTGGATGAATATGTTTCCAGCCTACCTAAGGGTCATCAACTGATTCTCGTGACTCCTTATGACGGTCGCTCAGAGGGCGGTGTTTTAGCCCAGCAGCGGGAGTATGAACTGGAATTAGCCAAAAAGTACGACTATGTCTTTGTGGCTGACTGGCATCAAACTGCTATCGAAAATCCGCAGATTTGGGAAGGGACAGACTATGTCCACTTTGGCTCGAACTCAGAGTCTATCATTGAGGGGGGGACTCTCTATGCCAATACCATTAAGCAAGCTATAGATGAAGCAAATTCTGGCAATGTGAAACCATAAATTCCAAAAGGAGAAGCAACAATGGGACAAATTAAATCAAGCGCCATTTCAGCTGGCTCTGCTATCAGCGAGCTCGTTGGAGTTGATACTAGTAATGCACAAAATCAACAAGTCGAATTTTCCTATACAACAGGGATTGCTGGGATGGAAGCTGGCCGTCAGGCCTGCAATCAAATGCTGCAGGCTGTCGGTGACTTCAGCTCTGCTGTTCTGACTCAGGCCAATAAATTTCCAGAAATTGCTGCAAAAATTGAGAAACGAGATATTGAGGAAGCCAAGCGCTGGGAGAGTTGAGATGAAGGCGGATAAAAGCGAAAAAGAACGTCAGGCACTTTATGAAAAAATTCTCAAAGTTGACCAAAAAGAAGACGAATTTATGACTATGAAACGTCAATACGAGATTTCCCTGGCGAATTTTGCGACGGATTTCCAATACTTGACGACCCGAATGGAACATCTACTTTATGAGCACCCTCAAAGTTCTGCTGCCCTCAGTCGTGATTTATCAGAAACTCAGTATCTTAACCGACAGGTTAAGAACTATGTGGATGTTCAGATGGATGAACTTGGAAAGCTCAGTCGTCAAACAAGAAAGACTATGGAAGAAGAGCGAGAAAAACTGACCAAAGAAAGGAATAGTTTGCCATGGGAGTAAAATATAGTGCAGCAGATTCAGCCCAGCTTATCCAAGCGATGACCAGCAACCTTCAAGTAGCCAATCAGGTGACCGATCGTCTATCTAGTGGTTGCGACCATCTGATTGCCTCTTTGGATTCGGGTGAGTTGCAGGGAGCGGCTTACACAGCGGGGAAAGGCTTATTTACTGATATTATCATCCCGGCTATCAAGAAGCTGCAAGAGGCTATTGATGATATTCAGGGAGAGCTTGCTTCCTATAAAAGTGCTGATTCCGAGGTGGCTGGATATGGCGAATTGGACTTGGATCTACTGAAGGAACAGCTGAAAATAAAAAATGAGCAACTGGCAAAAGTAGAAAAGCAGATTGCAGATAATCAAGATTTTTTCCGTAATGCAGGAGCTCTGCTGACAGGTAAGTTGGGAGACCTTTTATCTCAGACATCTGCTTTAATGGAAGTTGAAACTCAACTAAATATCGGTATTCGAGAAATTCAAGAAAAAATAGACAAACTGGAATGGTTTGTGGATCAGGTGTCCCAGTATTTCACAGATAGTCTGCAGGTTTTGGGTTTAGCTATCCAAGGAGCGACGCAGCTTAGTCAGGTATTGGTAGACAGTGAGGGTAATTACTCTACTGATGGCATAGATATGAGTTGGTCTACTAAGATGAAGGCTCAAGAGATTCAGACTATTTCGAAGAAAAAATATCTAGAGCCTAAAGAACGATTGATTCAAGAAGCTTCTCGGAATATGATGCTATCGGATGAAGGGGATGCCTATTATCGTAGTCAACTCAAGGAAAAGTTAAAGGGGAAACCGCGTTCAGAATGGGATAAGATTGTTGATGATTATAACCATACTCTAAAGATTGACAATGAAGGCAATATAATTGATATTTTTGATTTTAGAGCTTATAAGGATCGTCATTATCAAAAAGATGATAACTTTTCTGTACTAAAAAATGGAAAGTATGATAGTGCTTATACGAGAATGGTCAATGAAAAATACCAAGAACTTATTCAAGAAAATTTTGAAGCTAATTCTGTTGACTTGGCTAAGGGAGTAGTAGAAATTTTAGCTGGTCTTGGTATTTATGCTGGTACTTCTCTAGGAGCAGCTTTTGCTTTGGAGTGGGCTCCACTAACTGGAGGTGGCTCGGCGCTAGTAGCAGCAGCAGCTGTAGAAGCAGGGTATATTACTGCAGAAGGCCTAGTTGTAGATGGGACTTTGTCAGTTGCTAGAACTCTTTATGAAATTGATACAGCGAATTTAGGAGTTACCCTCAGTGCAGCTAGTAACTATAACAGCTGGCAGGCCAATAAACCGACGAGTAAGACTTTTGGGAAAAAGGTTTCTGGACGAGTTAATGGTAAAAAAGTGGATAACATTCGTGTAGATGCTGAGCCGCATAGTCGCAAAATTCAAGTTCAGTCAGGGAGTGGAAAATCAAGTTATCGTCTTGACATAGATATCGAGGTTTCAAGAATTTCAAGTAGACAGGATATTGTAGACTGGGTTAACAGTCAATCTCAATTAAATGGTCTTAGTAAAGGAGCAAAAGAAGAAGTTATCAAAAATATGTGGAAAGCTTTTAAATGGTTAACGCAATAAGGAGTGAAAAATGAAAATATACATCAAAGGCGATTATACAAAAAAGATACCTTATGGTTATCTAGAGCTTGCTGGTAAAATGTGGTTTCCAGAAGAAAAGCAAGTATCGTACTCAAATGCTGGAGACAATGAGCAACTACAAGAAGATTTTTTCTCAAATTTATCATTGAGGAAAAGTACTGCGGATAAGAGATGGTCTAGTGTCCCCTTAAAGGAAGGGGTACGAAGTCTCTTTTCACATATTGAGGAATGTATTGAAATCAATTTTGAAGATGCATTTGCTACAGATTTTAACGAAAAGGGAGACTGTCTCCGAATTTTAACCAGCCATCTGGAAGTTTTGACAGTTGATAAACGAGCCATGTATATTATGGCGCTTGAGATTGCAAAGGTGATTGATGGTCAAATTAGTGAGGATGGGAAGGTTAGCTGGTTGACAATTGAGGAGTTTAAAAGAAAACATGAGGCTATTCTATCTCTAACTTTTGAAGAAGCAAATGAACTAAGTTTGACAGAAATTCAAACGATGGATGTTGTAGACGATCCTCTTTGGGAGGAAGAAGCTACTCGTCGAAAAGAATACATACTAGCACATGGAGGCGATATCTCAGATTTATGAGACTATATATCAAAGGCGATTATACTAAAGAAATTCCGTTTGATTACTTAGAACTAGCGAAAAGGATGTGGTTTGAATCTTATAGAGACAAAGCTCTCTCTCTTTCCTATTCTGGATATCCTGAAATAGTGGAAGATAACGATTTGGCCACTCATCTCAAACTAAATAAGCAAGAATGTGATGAGCGCTGGTCTGAAGTACCTATTCAAGAAGGGATAAAATATCGTTTTTATTCACAAATTGATGAATATTTGAATTTAGATTATGAAGATGCTTATGTAACAGATTTTCGCGAAAATGGAGACAGTTTACGTTTGGCCTCTACCCATCTTGAACTGCTCACTCTTGATAAAAGAGCGTTCTATATCATGGCCATTGAGATTGCCACAATCTTTAATGGACAAATTAGTGAAGATGATAAGAAAACATGGCTAACAATTAAGGAATTCGAGGAAAAACACCAAGATATCTTATCTCTGACCTTTGATGAAGCAAATGAGATGAGTTTGGAAGAAATTCAAACTATTGACGCTATTGACGATCCTATCTGGGAAGAATTGGATCGGAAACGTGAAGAATACATCAAAATCCATGGTGAACGTGTTTATGACGATGAGGAAGATGAGTGAGACTATACCTTAAAGGCGATTATACCAAAGAAATTCCGTTTGATTACTTGGAACTAGCGAAAAGGATGTGGTTTGAGGAAAAAGATGGAATTGATGCATACAAGAAGGAGAATAAAGAATGATAACTTCAATAGTTTTTATTACTTCTCTAGTATTGCTTTTCCGTCATTTTAAAAGCAGGAAATCACGGATTATTATTGCGTTATTATATAGTTTGTTTCTTATATGGTATGTTCAAGCAGTTTTGAATTACGGTAAATTCACTTTGCAGCCTGGTCAAAGCATAGAGCTTGGAGTGCATCCTAATGCAGACCAACTGGAATATAGTTCTGAGTTGATTTTAAAAAAGAACGATGATAAAAAAATCAAATTAACAGGTATTGAAGTTTGGAGCGAAAAAAATTCTAGAATTTACTATTATGTTAAGGAACAGTATATCTCTCAATCATTTTATGAAAATGGTGAAACGAATGCTAAAAAACTATCTAATAATCAAAAAAATATTCACCTGGAGAAAGATGGAATTGTAGTTAATTATACTAATAAAAAAATCTTTGATGTTACTAAAAGTAAACCGTATAATATCACTATCACTAATATTGACGATAAACCCGCTCAATTTGAAGCCCGAGTGGTGGATAGATGAAGTAGAGTAGGAAATCGAAAAGTGAACCTACGTGTAGATTGAGAGCCAAGCAGTCGTACTAATAGCCGACTAAAAAATCTTGATACAAGTACAAAGGAAGAGATAATCAATAGGATTTTTAAGGGTTGTCGAAATTATTACGGAAACTAGGTGAACAATATGCGACTATACATCAAAGGCAATTATGCTAAAAAAATAACCTTCACGACAAGAGAGCTTGTTTGGAAAATGTGGTTTAAAGAATGGAATGGCCATTTGATTACTACTTCTAATGTGGGTGATGATGAGATGCTACAAGACGATTTCTTTTTTGGAGTTCAATTTGATAAATGGCGGTTTAATGATAAACGATGGAATCATATACCATACGACAAGAGCAATCCTTGGAATTCGTATTCTGATGAAAATATTCAGTTGGAATTTGAAAATGATTTTATTACGGATGGGAGAAAGCGTGGAGAAAATCTTAGGATTGCTACGACACATACGGACATTTTAATGGTTGATAAACGTGCTATGTATATCATGGCAGTCGAGGTGGCTTCTGCTATTGATGGGCAGATTAGTGAGGATGACAAAGAGACCTGGATTGATGTAGAGACTTTTAAGGAGTTGCACAAGGACGTCTTATCACTAACCTACGATCAAGCAACTGATATCAGTGTGGAGGAACTGAAAAGTATGAAACCTGTAGAGGATCCCTTGTGGGATGAAGAAGAACTACTTCATGAAGAGTACATCAAAATCCATGGTGAACGTGTTTATGATGACGATTGAGATTATCATTAAAAATAGAAATTAAGGTTCATCTTTTAGATGCTTAAAGGATAGCTCGGTTCATCCGAGCTTTTTATATCTAAGCTAAGAAAGCGCTTTCATATATTATGTGAAAGTAAAAGTATGTGAAATCTCTAAAAAATAAAAAATTTTTTCACAATAACTAAAAGAATAGGCTGTAAAATAAGCGAATTTGTTATGTATTTCACAAATTAATAGAGAAAAGTTTGTGAATGTTAAGTGAAAGTGTTTACAAAAATCATTAAATGGGTTATAATTGAATTGTGAAATATTTAACAAAGGTTAGTGTTCTTCGTCTAACCTAAGGCAAAACCATTGGAGGAATAGAATGGCTGAAAAGAAGAAAACGGTAGAACAAGAAGACAAGGCTTTGGCAGCGCAAAAGCATGTCGACGAATTGGTGCAAAAAGGTCTGGTTGCACTCGAGGAAATGAGAAGGCTGAATCAGGAACAGGTGGACTACATCGTAGCCAAGGCCTCTGTAGCAGCTTTGGATGCCCACGGTGAGTTGGCTCTGCACGCTTATGAAGAAACGGGCCGTGGAGTTTTTGAAGATAAGGCAACGAAAAACCTTTTCGCCTGTGAACACGTTGTGAATAATATGCGCCATACGAAGACAGTTGGTGTTATTGAAGAAGATGATGTGACTGGACTGACCTTGATTGCAGAGCCAGTGGGTGTTGTCTGCGGAATTACTCCAACAACCAACCCGACTTCAACAGCGATTTTCAAATCTTTGATTTCCTTGAAGACTCGTAATCCGATCATCTTTGCTTTCCACCCATCAGCTCAAGAATCTTCTGCTCATGCAGCACAAATCGTGCGTGATGCAGCGATTGCAGCAGGTGCGCCTGAAAACTGTGTACAGTGGATTACAGCGCCATCTATGGAAGCAACTTCTGCACTCATGAACCACGAAGGAATCGCAACAATCCTTGCGACAGGTGGTAACGCAATGGTGAAGGCAGCTTATTCATGTGGTAAGCCAGCTCTTGGGGTTGGTGCCGGAAACGTACCAGCTTATGTGGAAAAATCCGCTAATATCCGTCAAGCAGCGCATGATATCGTTATGTCTAAGTCCTTTGACAATGGTATGGTCTGTGCTTCTGAGCAAGCGGTTATCATTGACAAGGAAGTTTATGATGAATTTGTAGCAGAGTTCAAATCTTATCATACCTACTTTGTAAATAAGAAAGAAAAAGCTCTGTTGGAAGAATTCTGCTTCGGTGCTAAAGCAAACAGCAAAAACTGTGCCGGTGCTAAGCTCAATCCGGATATCGTTGGTAAGCCAGCTACTTGGATTGCAGAGCAGGCAGGCTTCAGCGTGCCAGAAGATACGAATATCTTGGCTGCAGAGTGTAAAGAAGTTGGTGAAAAGGAGCCATTGACACGTGAAAAACTGTCACCTGTCATCGCTGTTCTCAAGTCTGAATCTCGTGAAGACGGTGTTGAAAAGGCCCGTCAAATGGTAGAATTCCATGGTCTTGGTCACTCAGCTGCTATCCATACAGCGGATGAAGAATTGACCAAGGAATTTGGTAAGGCTGTTCGTGCCATCCGTGTTATTTGCAACTCACCTTCTACTTTCGGCGGTATCGGGGATGTTTATAATGCCTTCCTGCCATCACTGACTCTGGGCTGTGGATCTTATGGTCGCAACTCAGTTGGTGATAACGTTAGTGCTGTGAATCTCTTGAACATCAAAAAAGTAGGAAGACGTAGAAATAATATGCAATGGATGAAACTCCCTTCAAAAACTTACTTCGAGCGTGACTCTATCCAATACCTGCAAAAATGTCGCGATGTGGAACGTGTCATGATTGTAACAGACCATGCTATGGTAGAGCTTGGTTTCCTAGATCGTATCATCGAACAACTCGATCTTCGTCGTAATAAGGTTGTTTACCAAATCTTTGCAGACGTAGAACCAGATCCAGATATCACAACCGTTGAACGTGGTACAGAGATTATGCGTACCTTCAAACCTGATACAATCATCGCGCTTGGTGGCGGTTCACCAATGGACGCAGCTAAAGTCATGTGGCTCTTCTATGAGCAACCAGAAGTGGATTTCCGTGACCTTGTTCAAAAATTCATGGATATCCGTAAACGTGCCTTCAAATTCCCATTGCTTGGTAAGAAGACTAAGTTTATCGCAATCCCTACAACATCTGGTACAGGTTCAGAAGTAACACCGTTTGCCGTTATCTCTGATAAGGCTAACAACCGCAAGTACCCAATCGCTGACTACTCTCTGACTCCAACTGTAGCCATCGTAGACCCAGCTCTGGTACTGACTGTTCCAGGATTTGTCGCAGCAGACACTGGTATGGACGTGCTGACTCACGCAACAGAAGCTTATGTATCTCAGATGGCAAGCGACTTTACGGATGGTTTGGCTCTCCAAGCGATCAAACTAGTCTTTGAAAACCTGGAAAGCTCTGTTAAGAACGCAGACTTCCACTCTCGCGAAAAGATGCACAACGCCTCTACTATCGCTGGTATGGCCTTTGCCAATGCCTTCCTGGGAATTTCCCACTCTATGGCCCATAAGATTGGTGCTCAGTTCCACACAATCCACGGTCGTACCAATGCGATCTTGCTGCCATACGTAATCCGCTACAACGGTACACGTCCAGCTAAGACAGCGACATGGCCTAAGTACAACTACTACCGTGCGGATGAGAAATACCAAGACATCGCTCGCATACTCGGCTTGCCAGCATCTACTCCAGAAGAAGGTGTTGAATCATTTGCGAAAGCTGTTTATGAACTGGGAGAACGTGTCGGTATCGAAATGAACTTCAAGGCTCAAGGTATTGACGAAAAAGAATGGAAAGAACATTCACGCGAATTGGCCTTCCTTGCCTATGAAGACCAATGTTCTCCAGCCAACCCACGTCTTCCAATGGTTGACCACATGCAGGAAATCATCGAAGACGCTTACTATGGCTACAAGGAACGCCCAGGACGCCGCAAATAAGCGAGTAGCTTCCTCAATAAAAAATAAGACAGTCTGTCGGTCATCCCCTACCCTTTGGTGGGGGATTTTTCTATGTGTCTTAGCGAGGCAAGACCATTGGTCGAAGCCAAGCTTAGAGACATTGATGCTGAGGAGCGGAGCGACGTGAGCGCTAGGTTTCTTAACGGAAGGAGCTTGCTGGGGTAAAAAGACGTAAACCTTCTAACTACTTGTGGTTGAGTGAACTTTTGTGCTAAGATAAGGGGACAATGGAAAAAAGGAGAGCAATGTGATTTTTTTATCTTTGTGGGCTGGGCTGCTGAGTGGTCTTTGCTGGTTATTGGGGGATATTCTGCTGGTTGGCTTTGAGGTAGACAAGGAAAACTATGCCTCTTTTACGGATCAGAGTCGGATTGGCAATAAGAAGCTGGCTATGCTGATGCTGTCTGGCTCTGTCGGTCGGCTGCGTCTGGGCGCTCTGGTGGCTAACTTCTCAATCCCTCTTATATTAGTCTCGCTTTATGCTCTCTTTGGTTTGACAAATAAGGGCTTGTGGGCCTATCTGTCAATAGCCTTGTTAGGAATTGGATTTGCTCTGTCGCCGGTGGCACATGTGGCCTTTTACTACGTTGGGATCATCAGCAAAAAGGCTTATAAACGAAGCAACGGACAGGTCTGCTCAGACGAAGACAGCGAGCTTATCAATGAAGCAGTCCTCTTTCTAGATATAACCTGGCGAACAGCTATCGCCCTGACCGGTCTAGGCTGGCTCGTTTACTCACTGCTAATAGTTACCGGTCAGACAATATTGCCTGCTTATCTGGGGCTGCTGACTCCTTTACCTCTCAGTCTGTTGACTATCTTACTGGTAGAAAAGCTGAGAATCGGACGCCCCTACCTTAACGGAGCTGGCCTAAACATAGGATTTAGTTTGTTCTATTTACTGCTTCTGCTTCATTTAGGTTCTTAGGAGGTGAATCGGTAAAATTTCAGAAAAAACAGAAAATCTATATATTAACCTATTGAAATTTTCCTCTTTCTATGGTACGATGAAAGAGGTTTCAAGAATCGTTGGGAGAATAAGACATGAAAAACCCTACTGTACTTAAAGAAATGTTAGACTATCGCGGAAGAGATGAAATGCCCGACGATTTTGATACCTTTTGGGATAAACAAGTGGCAGAGGTTTGCTAATTCGCATTCTGCTGATTTAAACTTCAAATTTGGGTTTTAAATAAGCTAGTTGAGCTTAGTGTTTGTTAGCTTTGATTCCTTTAAGACTGGAAGTCTACAAAACTGCTTCCCCCTGGGACTAGGCATTCGCCTAGTTCTTTTTAGTTGTAGAAAAATATTGGAACAGCCACGAAAAAATAAATATTTTAGCTATATTCGTCTGTATAAGTTTCAAACTGAGTTAAAAAGTAATACCCAAAAGGAAAGTACTTTCTAAAAGTAAAATTATATTGAAACTAATTGCAATAAATGTTAAGATAATAAATGTAAAGGCTTACAATAAATGAGTAAGGAGGATAGGAATCAAATGGAAGAGTTGAGACATAAGTTAATTGTGTCGTGTCAGGCTCTACCAAACGAACCATTACATAGCGACTTTATCATGGCTCGTATGGCAGTGGCGGCCAAAGAAGGAGGTGCTAGCGGAATTCGGGCTAACTCGGTTATAGACATCAAGGCTATTAAAGAAGCGGTGGATTTGCCAGTAATTGGGATTATCAAGAGAGATTATCCAGATGCCCAAGCTTTTATTACACCAACTATAGCGGAAGTGGATGAGCTGATGGAAGCCCATCCGGAGATTATCGCTTTAGATGCGACAAATTCCAGCAGACCTCAAGGAGAGAGTTTAAAAGCATTTTTCCAGAAAGTGAAAGAAAAATATCCTCAGCAGCTTTTGATGGCTGATTGTTCAACTCTTGACGAGATGCTGGAAGCTGATCGAATGGGATTTGATTTTATCGGAACAACCTTGGTGGGCTATACTAGTCAGAGCGAAGGAGATAAGATTGAAGCCAATGACTTTGAAATCATCCGAAAAGCTTTAGCTGAGATTCAGCACCCTCTGATTGCTGAGGGGAATATTGATAGTCCTGAAAAGGTGAAAAGAGTTCTAGAGCTGGGAGCCTTTAGTGTGGTAGTAGGATCTGCCATTACACGGCCGCAGCTGATTACAAGGAAGTTTGCAGACGCAACAAAAGAATAGAAAAGAGGAAGAATATGTCAAAATTAGAAAAATATGAAGGTGTCATTCCGGCTTTTTATGCTTGTTATGATGAAGCAGGAGAAGTAAGCTCAGAACGTGTTCGTGCTTTGACTCAGTACTTTATTGATAAGGGAGTTAAGGGTGTCTATGTTAATGGTTCTTCTGGTGAGTGTATTTACCTCAGTGTAGCAGACCGGAAATTAATTTTGGAAAATGTCATGGAAGTGGCTAAGGGCAAACTGACAGTTATCGCTCATGTGGCTTGCAACAACACTAAGGACAGTGTGGAACTGGCTAAGCATGCTGAAAGTTTGGGTGTTGATGCTATCGCTGCTATTCCTCCTATTTACTTCCGTTTGCCGGACTATTCTATCGCTAAGTACTGGAACGATATGAGTGCAGCGGCTCCGAATACTGACTTTGTCATCTACAATATTCCGCAGCTGTCTGGAACGACTCTGACACCAGCACTCTATGCAGAAATGCGTAAAAATCCACGAGTTATTGGGGTTAAAAACTCTTCTATGCCGACTCAAGATATTCAAATCTTTGTCGCAGAAGGTGGGGAAGATCATATTGTCTTTAATGGTCCAGATGAACAGTTTATCAGCGGTCGAGTTATTGGTGCTAAGGCCGGAATTGGTGGAACCTATGCTGTGATGCCGGATCTCTTCCTGAAGCTCAACCAACTCATCATTGACAAAGATCTGGATCGTGCTAAAGAACTGCAACATGCGATTAATAGTGTGATTTACAAGATGGTCAGCGGTCGCGCAAATCTCTATGCTGTTATGAAAGAAATTCTTCGTCTCAATGAGGACTTGGATATTGGTTCTGTTCGAGCACCGTTAGAGCCTCTATCTGAGGGAGACTATGCGATTGCCAAAGAAGCGGCTGCTATGATTAAGCAGGTAAGAGAAGACTTCTTGTAATATAAAGAGTGTGACACCAGAGTCTAGGGCAGTCTAAGCCTGCCCACCCCACGCTCTGGAGATGAATAATAATGGAGAAATTCTATGGGAAATGTTGGTTTTACCACAATCGATATGATTATCCTGATTGTGTATTTACTAGTTGTTCTGGTAGCAGGTTTGCTGTTCTCGAAAAAGGAGATGCAGGGTAAAGAGTTCTTTAAAGGTGATGGAACGGTGCCTTGGTATGTAACATCTGTTTCCATTTTTGCTACATTGCTAAGTCCGATTTCCTTTATGACACTGGCGGGGAACTCTTATGCAGGGACTTGGCTGCTCTGGTTTGCCCAGTTGGGTATGATTTTTGCCATTCCTGTGGCTATTCGTTTCTTCTTGCCGATTTATGCACGTCTAGATATTGATACAGCCTATGACTACCTGCAAAAACGTTTTGGTTCTAAGGCCTTGCGAGCTTTGTCAGCTGTCTTCTTCATCATCTATCAAATCGGCCGCATGTCCATCATTATGTATCTACCTTCAGTGGCTCTGGCTACTCTGACGAAGATTGATGTCAATATCTTGATTATCGCGATGGGTGCGATTGCCATTGTTTACTCCTATACCGGTGGTGTCAAGTCAGTTCTGTGGACAGACTTTATCCAAGGTTCAGTACTCTTGATTGGTACAGTTATAGGGCTTTTCTTCCTGATTGCTAATCTCAAGGGTGGCTTTGGCGATATTGCTAGTGAGCTGGCCAGCGGTAAATTTATCTCAGGAAATGAAACTATTTTCAATCCTAACTTGCTGAAAGATTCTATTTTCCTAATTATCTTGGGATCTGGTATCAATACCCTGTCCTCTTATGTATCTTCGCAAGATATCGTTCAGCGCTTTACGACAACTCAGAATGTGAAGAAACTCAATAAAATGATGTTTACGAATGGAGTTTTGTCAATCTTTATCGCTTCTGTCTTTTATCTGATTGGTACAGGTTTATACGTCTATTATCAAGTACAGCATCCAGGCAGTGAGGGCAGCTCTATTCCTCAAGACCAGATCTTCACTTACTTTATCGCCTATGGTCTTCCAGTTGGAGTGACCGGTGTTCTGATTGCAGCCATTTATGCGGCGGCTCAGTCTACTATTTCTACGGGTCTTAATTCTGTAGCGACTTCTTGGACTCTGGATATTCAAGATGTTGTATCCAGGAATCTGGATGACAAGAAGCGAACAAAAATTGCTCAATATGTTTCTCTAGGTGTAGGAGTCTTCTCTACCGTAGTTTCAATCGTGATGGCTCATACAGGCATTACATCGGCCTATGTTTGGTTTAATGGCTTTATGGGCTTGGTACTAGGTGTCTTGGGTGGAATCTTTATTCTGGGAATCTTCACCAAGCGTGCCAACCTCAAGGGAGCTTATGCGGCTATGATTGCTTCTAGTATTGTCTTGTTAGTCATCAAGTACGCTCTGCCAGCAGAAGCGGTGAGTATCTGGGCTTATTCATTGATTTCAATTGTTGTTTCCTTGATTGTAGGCTATGTGGTTTCCGTCTTAACTGGCGGCAAGGCTGCGCCAGAGAATACAACAGTTTACGATATTGCAAGTATTCATGCAGATAAATCATGGGAGGTAAGGCACTAATGGAACTAGTTCAATATAAAGGAGCAGCTGTTGAGAGAGACATTCAGCATCCTGCCTTAAAAAAAGTCTTAGAATTTTTACAGACACATGATGTCAGCCAAGATGAAAAGGGCAATCACCCTGTGTCTGATGATTTCTTTTACAATGTTATTGAAATGACGACTACGACCGACGATGAACGGGTCTGGGAAAGTCATAGGGAATTTTACGATGTGCATCTGATTTTTGAAGGACGGGAGCGCATCCACTATAACTTTTTGTCCAATATGGAAGAAGGGGATTATGATGCGGAGGGAGACTGGCAGCAGATGTCCGGCCAAGCCTTGTTTGACCTGATATTGACTCCTGGCAGCTTGCTCTTGCTGGATCCTAATGACGCCCATAAGACTGGACTGATCGCTGAAGAAGCCGACCCCATCCGTAAGGTTGTCTTTAAAGTAAAAATTGTATAAAAGGCTGCGGGCGGGATGAGAAAGACAGATTGTTCTTAACATGCTGCCCCAGCTTTTTTAGTCAGTTTTGAGCTTTGTTTTTTGCTGCAAGTCTCTAAGGGAGACTGAGCCAGCAAGCGTTGGAATTACTTTTTAGAAAGTGGTACAATAAAGAAAATAGTTGCAGGAGGAAAATGTCTGATGCTTTCTTTGGAAAAAAACATTCTGCCAGTGATTGAGTCTGTATACGGCAGTCTGACACACCTGGAAAAGAAGATTGCAGATTATTTTCTGTCTGATGAGGCACTGACAGCTGATCTATCGGCTCAGGCGGTGTCTCAGAAGCTCTATGTCTCTGTGCCTTCTCTGACTCGCTTCGCCAAAAAATGTGGCTTTTCAGGCTACCGGCAGTTTATCTTTGAATTTCAGGAATCCAGCTCAGAAAGTAAAAATGTCAGTAGGGATTTGACGAGAAATGTCTTGTCTGATTATGGCGAATTGCTCAATAAGACTTTTTCCTTGATTGACGAAGAACAGTTCCTGCGCGTGGGGGATATGCTCAACAATGCTGGTCGAGTCTATATCTACGGGCAGGGGAGTTCAGGCTTAGTGGCTCGGGAAATGGAGTTTCGCTTCATGCGGTTGGGAATGGTTTGTAAGGCCATTACGGACGACCATATGATTCGGGTGAATAGAGTCATGCTGGATCCGGACTGTCTGGTTATTGGCATTTCCATATCTGGCGAGACTAAAATTATCACGCAGGCTATTCAGAATGCCAAAAAAGTCGGAGCCAAGACTGTGCTGGTAACTTCCAATAACAGCGACGACTTGAGGCAGCAGTGTGATGAACTGGTCCTAGTAGCTGTCAAGAAGCACTTGGCACAGGGCAATAATATCTCTCCTCAGTTTCCGGTTTTAGTTGTGATGGACATTTTCTATGCCTATTATATGGATTTAGACCGAGATCATCGCAGCCAAATCTTTACAAATACACTTTCAGCTTTAGAAGAAAATCAAGAAGAGAAGGAGCATGAATCGTGAATATTGTTGGAATAGATATCGGTGGGACAACGATTAAAGCAGATCTCTATCAGTCTGATGGACGTAGTCTAAATCAATTTCGAGAAGTCGCCACTGAGATTGACTTTGAAAAGAAAACGAATCAGATTTTAGAGCAGGTTTGCCAGCTAATAGCATTTTATAAGGAGAAGTTTGAGCTAGATGGAGTAGCGATTTCATCTGCTGGTGTAGTTGACAGTCAAGCAGGGAAAATTAGTTACGCAGGCTATACCATTCCAGGCTATATTGGGACAGATTTCCGTAGTCGGATTTTAAAAGAATTTGGTTTACCGATTGCGATTGAAAATGATGTTAATTGTGCTGCTCTTGGTGAAGCTTGGCTAGGCGCTGCCAAAGGTCATGCTTCTGCAGTTATGATTACTGTCGGTACAGGCATTGGCGGCGGCATTATCTATGATGGAAAAATTGTCAATGGATCCACTTATACTGCTGGTGAGGTAGGCTATCTGCCCATGGAAGATGGACAGGACTGGCAATCCTTGGCCTCAACAAGTGCCTTGTTAGCATTATACAGCCAAAAGACAGGTGAGCAAGGCCATACTGGGCGTAGCTTTTTTGCGGCGGTAGACCAAGGAGATAAGCTGGCGCAGGAAACACTTGATATATTCTTGGGTCGCCTAGCTAAAGGTCTTTTAACCCTGTCCTATATTCTAAATCCAGAGGTGTTGATTGTCGGTGGCGGCATATTAGCTCGTTCTGAGCTTATTCTGCCACGTCTTGAAAGTCTGATGAAGCAGCAAGTAGTAGATTCGCGCTTTTTGCCTAAAAACTTGGTGGCGGCAGTCCTAGGGAATGAAGCCGGGCGATTAGGCGCTGTTCGACATTTTCTCAATCAGGAGAAAAACTCTGTTTGAAAAAGATGTTTTCAGAAAGAATATGTTATAATTTATGCAAGTACGAAGCTGTATTCCAGAAGATGAGTTTGCCAGATGGTTCGACAGTCAGCCAGGAATGCAGATTTTAAAATCCGTTTTCGAAGGTTTTTGAAAACGAGGGGGTGAATAGATGGCCAATGAAACACTTGAAAAAATGCAGGAAATTGAAACTGCTGCAGAAGAAGTTTTGATGGGCTACAGGACGCAGGCTCAGGAGCTGCGGCAGCAGGTAGATGAAAATCTCAGGCAGCTGGGGCTGACCTATGACGATGAAACGCAGAAGCTGGCAGAGGAATTAACCGCTAGTTCCCAGCAAAAGTTGGTGCTCCTGCAGCAAGAACTGGAGCAGACAACCCAGCAAAATGAGGACAAGGTTGAGGCTGCGCTGACGGATAAAAAAGCAGACTTGGCGCGAGCCATTGTAGAGAAGGTGGTAGAAGCCTATGGCCATTAGTCAAATGCGGCAGTTGTCTCTGCTCCTGCCCAAGGAACTGCTGGATCAGCTTCTCTTTTACCTACAGGGTTTAGAGTCGGTTCAGATTCATGACTTGCGGCAGGAAGAGGACTGGCAGGCAGCCTTTGAGCAGGCTTTAGTCGGCCAGCCGGATCAGCAGTTATCTCAGCAGGATTTGCTCAGTCGTCAGGAAAAGCTCGAGAGACTGATTGCAGAGCTGGAGCCTTTTATGTCCAAAAAGAAACTGCTGGAAGCCTTAAAAGAAGAACCTTTGGAATTATCCTTTGCTGCTTTAGAGCAGGCAGGGAAGGCTCGTGATGAGGTGGCGCTGTTAGAAGGAATCAGCAAACAGCTCAAGGTCTTGCAAGAAGCCAAAGCTCAGATAGAAGCTGACTGCTTGGAAGTGGCTGCGCTGGAGAAGTGGGAGCCGTTGGAGCTAACACCGCAAGCAGCTGCGACTTTCAGTCATCTGGGAGCGTTGATCGGGACAATTCCCAATACAGACGACGATGCTCTGCGCTTGGCTCTGGGAGCACATCCTGACCTGAAGTTTCAGGAAGTCTTTACCGATGATACGGAGCATGGGGTTCTTATTTTTTACAAGACAGGCTCTCTGGAAGATGTTCGCAAAATCTTGAAAGAGTATGGCTTTAAGCCTTTTGAGTATGACCACGCGGAACTGCCTGTTGAGCGGTTAGCCCAGCTTAAGGCAAATATTCGACAGCAGGAGGCGGTGGCAGATGCTATGACTAAGAGTCTGGCAGCTTCTAAGAACGAGTTGGATCAGCTCAAGGTTCAGCTGGACTATCTCTGCAATCTCTCCTCTCGTCAAGAAAGTAAGAATCAGTTAGCCAGCACGCAAAATCTAGCAGCCTTGGAAGGCTGGATCGAAAGTAATCAAGTTCAAGCTCTTGAGGCTTGCTTGACAGAGCAGTTTGGCCAGAGCATTCTCATCCAGACCAGAGAAATCCGAGAGGACGAGGAAGATAAGGTTCCGACCAAGCTTAAAAACAATGCCTTGGTGGAGCCCTTCGAGCTAGTGACGGAGATGTATTCCCTGCCTAAGTATGGTGATAAGGATCCAACCCCTGTCGTTTCTCTATTTTATTTTGTATTCTTTGGCATGATGGTTGCCGACATTGGCTACGGCCTTTTGCTCTTTGTGGGCACCAGCCTGGCGCTGCACTTCTTGCATGTCAAGCCGGGATTGGCTAAGAATCTGCGATTCTTCCGCCTGCTGGGTGTGGCAGTCATCATCTGGGGACTGGTTTATGGCTCTTTCTTTGGATTTGAACTGCCCTTTGCTCTGATTAGCACCAGCTCAGACGCCATGACGATTCTGGTTATTTCTGTTGTCTTTGGCTTTGTTACAGTGCTGGCGGGCCTTTTCCTCAGCGGTCTGAAAAATATCCGCCTCAAGGATTATGCAGAAGCTTATAATACAGGCTTTGCTTGGGTGCTGATTTTGCTGGGGCTGCTACTCTTGGCCTTGGGAAATTTCTTCCCATCCTTGGCCTTTGCAGCAACGATTGGTCAGTGGCTGGCCATCATCAATGCTCTGGGTATACTGGCAGTATCCATTGTCAGTACTAAGAGCTTGGCAGGATTGGGGTCAGGTCTCTTTAATCTCTACAATGTTAGCGGCTATGTAGGAGACCTTGTCAGCTTTACACGGCTGATGGCTCTGGGACTTTCTGGGGCCAGCATTGGCTCGGCTTTTAACTTGATTGTCAGCCTCTTTCCACCTGTCG
This sequence comes from Streptococcus sp. 27098_8_134, assembly GCF_041431675.1. NCBI lineage: Bacteria > Bacillati > Bacillota > Bacilli > Lactobacillales > Streptococcaceae > Streptococcus > Streptococcus sp. 27098_8_134. Next base: position 65,984 of record NZ_JAPVYD010000003.1, read on the forward strand.
CTCGCTTTAGCATTGGCATTCTGCTCTTTATTGCCCTGCATTTGGTCAATATGTTTCTATCTTTTCTGTCCGGTTATGTGCACGGAGCGCGTTTGATTTTCGTGGAATTCTTCGGGAAATTTTACGATGGTGGCGGCAAGCCTTTCACTCCGCTCAAGCCTAGTGAGAAATACGTCCAGCAAAGCAAGAAATAAAGATTAGGAACTAGGGTAAGAGATGAGAAACTCGTCTTTATAAAAACACTTTCTAAAACATCAAAACAAGCAACATTCATTCAACTAGCTGTTGGTTTTACGACAATTACAGCATTTTCATAGGAGTAAATCATGGAACATTTAGCATCATATTTTGGAACTTATGGCGGCGCCTTTTTTGCAGGTCTGGGAGTAGCTTTGGCGGTCTTTCTCAGCGGAATGGGCTCAGCTCTGGGTGTTGGAAGTACGGGTCAGGCAGCAGCAGCCCTCTTGAAAGAACAGCCGGAAAAATTCGCTCAAGCTTTGATTTTGCAGCTTTTGCCAGGTACCCAAGGTCTCTATGGCTTTGTTATCGGGATTACCGTCTTCTTTAATATCAAGCCAGAATTGGCTCTGCAATCAGGCGTGGCTTATTTTCTAGCCGCTTTGCCAGTTGCGATTGTTGGTTACTTTTCAGCCAAGCATCAAGGTCGAGTAGCAACCGCTGGTATTCAGATTTTGGCCAAGCGACCAGAAGAGGTCATGAAAGGGGTAATCCTAGCGGCCATGGTTGAAACCTATGCCATCTTGGCCTTCGTTGTTTCCTTCATCATGGTTCTGAATGTGAAGTAAGGAGGCTTTTATGTCTGACATATCAGATCTCAAAGCTTCTGTCTTGGATCAGGCTCACGAGAAGGGGCGTTTGCTTTTGGCCGAGGCTACTGAGAAAATAGAACAGGAAGCCAAGGAACGTGAGGCCCAGCTGGTTCGGCAAAAGCTTGGACAGCGAGAGCAGCAACTGAAAGAAATCAGCCGGCGCAGTCAGCGCGATATTCAGCAGTTGGAAAATCAAAAGCGCCAGTCTACTCTGGTCATCAAGCAGCGGGTTCTCAGAGAGCTTTTTGAGGAATCTTATGCTCAGATGGCGGCTTGGTCACCAGCTGAAGAAGAGCAGTTTCTAAAGAGTGTCCTGGCTAAATACCCAGAGGAAGAATTGACACTGGCTTTCGGTGCTCTGTCAGCTGAGAAATTCAGCTCCAGCCAGTTAGAAGACTTGAAAAAAGCCTTTCCGCAAGTACACTTTTCAGACCAGTCCATAGCCGGTCAGGCAGGCTTTGTGCTGAGCCAAGGACGGGTGGATGATAGTTATCTCTATCGTGACTTGCTGGACTCAGTCTGGCAGGAGGAAAGCTACCGTCTGGCTCAGGACATTTTCAAAGACCAGGCAGAATAGGAGGCGGACCATGAGTGAAACAAGCTTCTCTCAAGTCAATACAGCCATTAGTGTACAGGAGGCTTCCTTTTTGACGCCCCAGCAATATGATCAGTTGCTGCAGGCTGACGATCCTGCCAGCCGTTCGGCTCTTCTGCAGGGAACGGTCTACTCCATGGATGCTGAAGCTATCAAGGATCTCAATGCCATTGAGCAAGTATTGATGAAGCATTTGTATTCCGTTTATAATTGGGCGCTTGAGATCAGTCCTAGTAAGGAGCTGGTGGAGATTTTTACGCTCCGCTACACCTACCACAATCTCAAAGTTTTTCTTAAAGGTCGGGCGACAGGTCAGTCCTTGGAGCGGTTGTTGATGCCGGTGGGGACCTATTCGCTGGAGGTTTTGGAGCACTTGGTCATGGCCTTTTCGGCTGAGTATTGTCCAGATTTTATGCTGGACGAGGTGCTTGCGACCTGGCAGGAATACCAGGATTATCAGGATGTGCGCGTGCTGGAGATTGGCATGGACATGGCTTATTTCCAGCATCTCAAGCGCCTGACACAGGTGTTGGAAGATGACCGCTTGCTGCAGCTGGTGAATCTGACTATTGATTTTTACAATGCCATCACCGTTAAGCGGGCTGTTGACTTGGGAAAACCGCGCAGCTTTATGAGGCAGCTCCTGTCTGATGAAGGGAGCCTCTCTGCTGCCAACTGGATTGCCATGGCAGAGCAGGGAGATTTCTTGACTTGGTTTAGCCAGGTCAATCCCTGTGGTTACGATCTGGATCTGCGCTCCTATGAGGAAAAAATGCGGAACCAGACCTTGACGACAGTAGAGTTAGAATATCTAGCGGACCTCTTGCAGGCTAAGTTGCTTGCGGCTGGTCAGTTTGAGACAGATGGCCCGCTCCCTCTGGCCCGCTATCTGCTGGGCAAGGAGCTGGAAGTCAAGAATCTGCGGCTGATTTTGACAGGTATGGACAATCAGCTGCCGGTAGAGCTTATCAGAGAAAGGATGCGACCGATTTATGGACAAGACTAGCTACAAGATTGCTGTCGTGGGGAATCGCGATACTATTCTCCCGTTTAAGCTGATTGGTTTTCAGACCTTTCCGGTTAAGGAAGCTCAGGAGACGGTCAATACCCTGCGTCGGCTAGCCCGTGAAGATTTCGGCATTATCTATCTGACGGAGGATATGGCCGCGGATATTCCAGAAACCCTGGCTTACTACGACCAGCTGGAGATTCCTGCTCTTGTGCTCATTCCTACCCATAAGGGGAGCACGGGACTGGCTCTTTCGCGGATTCATGAAAATGTCGAAAAGGCTGTCGGACAAGATATATTGTGAGGTTTTTATGCGAATCAATCAACTAGGTCAGCCCATTGGGGATGCTCTGCCGGATTTTCAGCCGGGGGACTTGCCTAATCTGGAGCGAATCGAAGGTCAGTATGTTATTATCGAGCGTTTGTCCAAGGACAAGCATGGAGCCGATTTATACGAAGTGTATGGACCGGATTCTCCTGCGGACATGTGGACCTATCTCTTTCAAACTCCTGCTCAAAGTCAGGCAGAATGGTCCCAGAAGCTAGATCAGATGCTGGCAGCACAGGACCGTTTTCACTATGCGATTGTGGACAAGGAGAGCGGAAAGGCTCTGGGAACTTTTGCCTTGATGAGGATTGACCGAAATAACCGCGTTATCGAAGTGGGAGCTGTGACCTATTCGCCCAAGCTGAAGCGTACTAGACTGGCTACGGAAGCTCAGTACTTGCTGGCACGCTATGTCTTTGAAGAGCTGGAGTATCGCCGCTATGAATGGAAATGCGATGCCCTCAATCAGCCGTCAAGGCGGGCAGCAGAGCGGCTTGGTTTCACCTATGAAGGCAGGTTTCGTCAGGCGGTAGTCTATAAGGGGCGCAACCGAGATACTGACTGGCTGTCTATGATTGACAAGGATTGGCCGGCCGTCAAGAGCCGTCTAGAAAAATGGCTAAGCCCAGACAATTTCGACAAAAAGGGCCAGCAAATAAAAGCCTTATCTGATTTTTAAAATAAAAAGTAACAATAATACTCTTTGGAAATGAAATTCAAACTAGGTCTGTATCTAACTTAGTTTGAGCTTTGATTTTCATTGAGAAGGAACAAAAATCTCCCAAGAATGGAGGAAGATTGTGAGTCAAGGAAAGATTATCAAAGTTTCTGGTCCTCTGGTGCTGGCATCAGGGATGCAGGAAGCGAATATTCAGGATATCTGCCGGGTTGGCGATTTGGGGCTGATCGGTGAAATTATCGAAATGCGGCGGGACCAAGCTTCTATTCAGGTTTATGAGGAAACTTCTGGCTTGGGGCCGGGAGAGCCGGTCATTACGACGGGAAGTCCTCTGTCCGTTGAGCTGGGTCCAGGTCTGATTTCTCAGATGTTTGACGGGATTCAGCGGCCTTTGGAGCGCTTCCAGACCATCACGGAGAGCGACTTCCTCGTCCGCGGTGTCCAACTGCCAAATCTAGACCGGGAGGCTAAGTGGGATTTCGTTCCAAGTCTGTCTGTCGGAGATGCGGTTGAGGCAGGCGATATTCTGGGAACAGTGCAGGAGACCAATCTGGTGGAGCACCGCATCATGGTACCAGTCGGCGTCAGTGGACGCTTGGCTAATATCTCAGCTGGCAGTTTCACTGTTGAAGAAACTGTTTACGAGATTGAGCAGGCGGACGGGTCTGTTTTTAAAGGGACTCTGATGCAAATATGGCCAGTCCGTCGTGGGCGCCCTTTTGCTCAGAAGCTGATTCCAGTTGAGCCTTTGGTGACAGGTCAGCGGGTCATCGATACCTTCTTCCCAGTGACCAAGGGTGGGGCAGCTGCTGTACCAGGACCATTCGGAGCCGGTAAGACTGTCGTTCAGCACCAAGTAGCCAAGTTTGCCAATGTTGATATCGTTATCTATGTCGGCTGCGGTGAGCGTGGCAATGAGATGACCGACGTACTCAATGAATTTCCAGAACTAATTGACCCAGCAACTGGCCAGTCCATCATGCAGCGGACGGTGCTGATTGCCAACACCTCCAATATGCCGGTGGCGGCTCGGGAGGCATCAATTTACACTGGGATTACTATCGCAGAATACTTCCGTGACATGGGCTACTCCGTGGCCATCATGGCGGACTCTACCTCTCGCTGGGCAGAAGCCCTGCGGGAAATGTCCGGCCGTCTGGAAGAAATGCCGGGTGACGAAGGCTATCCAGCCTATCTCGGCAGCCGGATTGCTGAGTATTACGAGAGGGCAGGCCGGGTCAAGACGCTCGGTTCAACTGCGCGTGAAGGCTCTATAACCGCTATCGGGGCCGTATCACCTCCAGGTGGAGATATTTCTGAGCCGGTGACGCAAAATACCCTGCGGATTGTCAAGGTATTCTGGGGCTTGGATGCCCAGCTGGCTCAACGTCGGCATTTTCCAGCTATCAACTGGCTGAGCTCTTACTCGCTCTATCTAGACGAAGTGGGAGCCTATATCGACCAGCATGAGAAGATTGCTTGGGCAGAAAAGGTGACCAAGGCCATGAATATCCTGCAAAAGGAAAGCGAACTGCAAGAAATCGTGCGTTTGGTGGGCTTGGATTCCTTGTCTGAAAAGGATCGACTGACCATGAATGCAGCCAAGATGATTCGTGAGGACTACCTGCAGCAGAATGCCTTTGATGATGTGGACACCTATACTTCTTTCAAAAAACAGGTGGCTTTATTAAGCAATATCCTGACCTTCGATGCGGAGGCCAATCGTGCCTTGGAGCTGGGAGCTTATTTCCGGGAAATCATGGAAGGAACAGTGGAGCTACGTGACCGAATTGCCCGCAGCAAGTTTATCCATGAAGACCAGTTGGAAAAAATTCAAGCCCTCAGTCAGACTATCGAGGAAACCCTGCACCAGATTCTTGCCCAAGGAGGACTAGACAATGAGCGTCATTAAAGAATACCGCACCGTTAGTGAAGTTGTCGGCCCTCTGATGATTGTCGACCAAGTCGCTGGCGTGCATTTCAATGAATTGGTAGAAATCCAGCTGCATGATGGCAGCAAGCGTCAGGGCCAGGTTCTGGAAGTCCAAGAAGACAAGGCTATGGTCCAGCTTTTTGAGGGATCAAGCGGTATCAATCTGGAAAAAGCTAAGGTCCGCTTTACGGGCCGTCCGCTAGAGCTGCCAGTGTCAGAAGACATGGTAGGCCGGATTTTCAATGGCATGGGCAAGCCAATTGATGGCGGCCCAGCTATCTTGCCAGAAAAATATCTGGATATTGACGGTCAAGCCATCAATCCAGTAGCTCGCGACTATCCGGATGAGTTTATCCAGACCGGTATTTCAGCCATCGACCACCTCAATACCTTGGTTCGGGGACAAAAATTGCCAGTATTTTCTGGCTCTGGTCTGCCCCACAAGGAATTAGCTGCTCAAATCGCCCGTCAGGCTACCGTGCTTAACTCTGACGAAAACTTCGCCGTGGTCTTTGCGGCCATGGGGATTACCTTTGAAGAAGCCGAGTTTTTCATGAATGACCTCCGGGAGACGGGAGCCATTGACCGCTCGGTGCTCTTTATCAATCTAGCTAATGACCCAGCTATCGAGCGGATTGCAACGCCGCGGATTGCCCTGACAGCAGCCGAGTACCTGGCTTATGAAAAGGACATGCACGTTCTGGTCATCATGACTGACATGACCAACTACTGTGAGGCCCTGCGGGAAGTTTCCGCAGCTCGTCGTGAAGTGCCGGGCCGCCGTGGGTATCCGGGTTACCTCTATACTAACCTATCCACCCTTTATGAGCGGGCTGGACGTCTGGTCGGCAAGAAAGGCTCTGTGACGCAGATTCCGATCCTGTCCATGCCAGAGGATGACATTACCCATCCGATTCCAGACTTGACAGGTTATATTACGGAAGGTCAGATTATCCTTTCGCGCGACCTTTACAACAGTGGCTATCGTCCGCCTATCAATGTCCTGCCATCTCTGTCCCGTCTCAAGGACAAGGGTTCAGGTGAGGGCAAGACTAGGGGAGACCATGCCGCAACTATGAACCAATTATTCGCCGCCTATGCGCAAGGCAAGCAGGCCAAGGAGCTGGCTGTCGTTCTGGGGGAATCCGCCCTGTCCGAAACGGACAAGCTCTATGTACGCTTTACCGACCGCTTCGAGCAGGAATACATCAATCAAGGTTTCCAGACCAATCGAACCATTGAGGAAAGCTTGGATCTAGGCTGGGAACTCCTGTCCATCTTACCTAGAACGGAGCTTAAGCGGATCAAGGACGATATGATTGACCAATACCTGCCGCAGACCAAGGAGGAAGAAAGATGACACGACTCAATGTCAAGCCGACTCGGATGGAGCTGAATAACTTAAAAGCCCGTCTCAAAACGGCTGTCCGTGGGCATAAACTGCTCAAGGATAAGCGGGATGAGCTGATGCGGCGCTTCATTGAGTCTGTCCGTGAGAACAATCAGCTCCGCCAAAAGGTCGAATCCGCTCTGGTTGGCCACCTGCAGGACTTTGTCATGGCCAAGGCGCTGGAGAGCGACCTCATGGTCGAGGAGATTTTTGCTGTGCCCACGCGGGAGGTCAATCTGCATGTGGAGACTGAGAATATCATGAGTGTGCGCGTGCCCAAGATGTACGCCCATATTGACAATCCGCATACTGATGACGAGGGAGACGTGGTTTATAGCTATGTGGCGTCTAACAGCCAGATGGATGAAACCATTGAAAGTATGAGCGATCTGCTTCCTGACCTGCTGCGACTGGCTGAAATTGAGAAAAGCTGTCAGCTTATGGCGGATGAAATCGAGAAAACCCGCCGTCGGGTCAACGGACTAGAATATGCTACCATCCCTGACCTCAAAGAAACCATCTACTACATCGAGATGAAGCTGGAAGAAGCCGAACGGGCCAGCCTCGTCCGAATGATGAAGGTGAAGTAAGATGTGGAGGCGTTAAAAAACGACTGAAAAATAGGAACTGGACGATGGATTCGATGAATCCGAGCCAGTTCTCTTTTTTCCGAGTTTTTAGCCGAAGCTCGATTTAGCTGAGCTAACCCAGAGTGAATAGATATATTCACAGCAAAAATAGACGAAGAAGCGATAGCTTCTAGGGATTTTCTCTTTTTTGCCAAGAGCTTAGGTCGGGTTTAGTTTATCAGAGTAGAAAAAATTCAAATAAGCCCAAAAGAAAAACAGAACCTCTCTAAACGAGGTTCTTTTGCTTGTTGCCTGTTTTTATATGTTACAAAAAAATCTCCATATTACAAAGGGCGGACAGTTTTGTTAAATAGGTCGAAAAAGCCTTTTTTCTTAGAAGATTTATGGTAAGATGGTTTTCGTATCATGAATGATTAGGAAGGTGCATTTTGCATATGAAAATGAATAAGAAATTACTTTTGGCTTCAACTGTTGCTTTGTCAGCATTGCCTTTGTTGACAACGCGAGCTGAGGAGCAGCCACAAAACTGGACTGCCAGAACAGTTGAGCAAATTAAAGCGGATATTACGAGCAATGAAAATCAACAAACGTACACTGTTCAATATGGAGACACTTTAGGCAACATCGCTCAAGCGATGAACATTGACCTTGTTGACTTGGCTAAAATCAACCAAATTGCCAATGCTGACTTGATTTTCCCAGGTACTGTTTTGACTATTACAACAAATGGGCACAACGAAATTACCTCTGTAGAAATCCAAAGCTACCAAGCAGGCAATAATGCAGGTTTGGTAACGGAAGATTATACAGCAAGTGAGATTTTTGGTACTGAACAAGCCGCTCCAGCGGCACCGGCTCAAACAGCAGAAACTCCAGCTCCGGCTGTTGAGGAAGCTGTTGCAGCTCCAGCAGACCAAGCACCAGCGCCTGCTGAAGAAGCTCCTGCCCCAGTAGCAGAAGTTGCAAGTGAAGCAGCCCCAGCTGCGGAAGCAAATGCAGCCGATCCTGTAGAGGCAGCACCGCAGCCAGCAGTTGCTGCAAGTTCAGAAGCTCCAGCAGAGGCGGCTCCAGAAGCTACTGAATTAGGCCAAGACCAAGTCAGTCAAGCAACTGCCGCTGTTGAGCCAACAACTTACAATGCTCCAGCTGTAACAGATGCTGCTAGCGTGACGACTAACAATCCTGCTAATGAAGGTCTTCAGCCACAGACTGCTGCTCTGAAAGAAGAGATAGCAGCTAAATATGGCATTACAGAATTTAGTCTTTACCGTCCAGGTGATAGTGGTGACCATGGTAAAGGCTTGGCGGCTGACTTTATCGTTGGTGAGAATACTGAATTAGGAAACCAAGTCGCAGCCGATGTTACTTCTAACATGACTGAAAGAGGAATCTCTTACGTTATCTGGCAGCAACAGTTCTATGCACCATTTGAAAGCATTTATGGACCAGCTAATACTTGGAACCAAATGCCAGACCGTGGCAGTGTAACTGAAAACCATTACGACCACGTTCACGTATCTATGAATGAATAAGATGAACACAAGCCCAGAAATGGGCTTTTTCTTATATTCTCTGTGAAAAAGCGAGAATTTTCTGATAAATTTTGGTATAATAAAGCGAACTACAGATAAAGGATGAGAGAGAATGACCTTAGTTTATCAATCAACACGCGATGAAAAGAATAAAGTAACAGCCAGCCAGGCGATTCTGCAAGGCTTGGCAACAGACGGCGGGCTCTTTACGCCCATTACCTATCCGCAGGTCGATTTGGACTTTGCCAAGCTCAAAGACGCTTCTTATCAGGAAGTAGCCAAGCTGGTTTTGTCTGCTTTTTTGGATGATTTTTCTGAAGCAGAGCTGGACTACTGTATTAACCATGCCTACGACAGCAAGTTTGATGATGCGGCTATTGCTCCCTTGGTCAAGCTGGATGGTCAGTACAATCTAGAGCTTTTCCACGGAGCGACCATTGCCTTCAAGGACATGGCTTTGTCCATCTTGCCTCACCTGATGACAACCGCAGCTAAAAAGCACGGTTTGGAAAACAAAATTGTCATTTTGACAGCGACTTCTGGTGACACAGGCAAGGCGGCTATGGCAGGTTTTGCGGATGTTCCTGGGACTGAGATTATCGTCTTTTATCCGAAAGACGGTGTCAGCAAGGTCCAAGAGCTGCAAATGACGACGCAGACAGGTGCCAATACGCATGTGGTGGCCATTGACGGCAACTTTGATGATGCCCAGACCAATGTCAAGCACATGTTCAACGACACAGACCTACGAGCTCGTCTTCTGGAGCACAAACTTCAGTTTTCATCAGCCAACTCCATGAATATCGGCCGTTTGGTGCCGCAGATTGTTTACTATGTCTATGCCTATGCTCAGCTGGTGAAGACAGGAGAAATCACAGCAGGAGACAAGGTCAACTTTACCGTTCCGACAGGGAACTTTGGCAATATCTTGGCGGCCTACTATGCCAAGCAAATCGGTCTGCCAGTTGGCAAGCTAATCTGTGCATCGAATGAGAACAATGTCCTGACAGACTTCTTCAAGACTCAGGTTTATGACAAGAAGCGGAGCTTTAAGGTGACGTCTAGTCCGTCCATGGATATTCTGGTTTCCTCTAACTTGGAGCGTTTGATTTTCCATCTGTCTGGTAACAGCGCTGAGAAAACAGCTGCTTTGATGGCGGCTCTGAATGAGCATGGACAGTATGAACTGACGGACTTTGATGCTGAGATTTTAGAGCTCTTTGCGGCTGACTATGCGACAGAAGAAGAGACAGCTGCTGAAATCAAGCGGGTCTATCAAGCATCTGACTACATCGAAGACCCTCATACTGCCGTTGCGTCTGCTGTCTATCAAAAATATCTGGCAGAGACAGGGGATCAGCGCAAGACTGTTATCGCGTCTACCGCTAGTCCCTATAAATTCCCAGTTGTAGCCGTTGAAGCTGTGACTGATCAAACAGGACTCAGTGACTTTGAGGCTTTGAAGCAACTGCACGAACTTTCTGGCGTAGCCTTGCCACCAGCTGTGGATGGCTTAGAAACAGCACCGGTTCGCCACAAAACGACGGTCGCTGCAGACCAAATGCAGGCAGCAGTCGAGGATTATTTGGGATTGTAAAAAATAAAAACATCAGCTTATTCATTGGCTGATGTTTTATAATCTATTTCAACACAATCAACTGTTTGCCAGCTAGGCTGTAACTGTCAGCTAGCGGTGCGATTGGTTTTTGGGCATCAATGGCTGGGTATTGGAGGTGTAGCTTTTGCTTGTTTTTGTTTTCGTAGACAGCCTCTTGGTTGCCAAAGTTGATGACGATAGTCATGCTCTCCTTGCTGTCTTGAATCTTGTACTCCAATAAACTGTCTGTCAGCCAGTTGACCTGACAGGCTTGCTTGATGGCGGTGCTGGTCTTTAGATGCAGCAGCGGATGTGCCCTGCGAAAGGCAATCAGCTGTTTAACAAAAGCAATGTCCTCTGTATAATGCAGGGAGCGCAGCCAGTCTAGCTTATTGATTTCGTCGGGCATATTGTAGGTGTTGTCAATCAGATTTTTAGTCCGGAAAAATTCCTGACCGCTATGGATAAAGGGCACACCTTGGGCCAGCAGGACGAGGTGGAGGGCCAGCCGCGAATTGGCCAGCCGATCCCGCAGGGTGATAGCAGGATTGACGATATCAAAGTAATCAAAAACTGTTGCATTATCATGGCACTCGACATAATTAATGGCCTGCTGGGGCGCTGTGAAGTGGGGCTCGCCTTTTAGACCGATATTGGCTGTCAGGACGTTTTCAAGCTGACTGGCAGGAGTCTTGCTCTCGATTTGCCGGCCTTGGGCGATGGTCTGCTTGAGACTGTCGCGGAAATTGTCGCTGAAAAATCCATAATCTGGCAGTTGGGCAGCATTGTACTGATGGGCCAATCGCTCACTTGCCAGTCCAGTGTCCATCTGCCAGCCTTCACCGTAGAGATAGATGTTAGGATAGAGTGCCTTGAGCTCGTCGACTATCTGCTGCATGGTTTGGATATCTAAAATCCCCATTAGATCAAAGCGGAAACCGTCAAAGCCATAGAGACTGACCCATTGCTTGACCGATTGCTTGATATAACGGCGGGCCATGGCCTTCTCACTGGCTACATCATTGCCGCAGAAAGTCCCGTTGGTCCGGTAGCCCATGTCATTGAGTCGGAAAAAATAGCCGGGCACAATTTTTTCAAAAGCATAGCTGTTGGCATCATAGACATGATTGTAGACCACGTCCATGATGACGCTGAGATCAGCATTGTGGAAGGCAGTAATGGCCGCCTGTAGCTCTATGATACGGGCATAGGGGTCTCGTGGGTCGCTGGCAAAACTGCCGTCTGGGACATTGTACTGGACAGGATCGTAGCCCCAGTTGTAGACGAGCTCAGGATGCTTTTCATCAACGCTGCCAAAATCGTAGACAGGCAGAAGCTGCACGTGGCTGATACCTAGCTCTTTCAGATAGTCCAGACCAAACTTCTGACCGTGAACGACTGGAGATTCGCTCAGCGAGGCAAACTTCCCAGGATAGGAGAAACCAGCTTCTTTCTGCATAGAAAAATCGCGGACGCTCATTTCATAAATGACGGCTTCTGTCGGATTCAGCTGTGTTTTTGCTCGTTTGATAGGCTTTTTAATCTTTTCTAAATCAATGACATAGCTGTTGCCCGAATTGACATCTGAGGATAGGGCGTAGGGATCATGGACTTCAATCCACTTGCCATTGATCTTATGGAGATAAGAATAGGAGGCTCCCTCTAAATCTCCTTCAATCCGAGTATGCCAGACTCCCCTATCCAGACGTTTGAGATGGTGAACCTGGTCTTTCAGATGCAGGAGGACTTTTTCGGAAATAGGTGCCCAGAGTCTGAAATCGGTGGCTTGGGGACTGTATTGAGCTCCTAAATCGTCGCCTGCATAATCAAAAATCTCATCGAAAATAGGCTTTTTCACGATATGGCGGTACTGCAGGTCAGTATGGTTGCGGTCTTGGTCATAGACCTTGTAGGATTGCGTCAGGTCAATGGGCTCATTAGCCGACACGGTATAGATAATCCGCTCTTCCTGATTGTTGATGTTTTTGATGGTTAAAGGGCTGGAGCTGTGCTTGTCTTCCAGTGTAAAGTGGATGGAATAGGCATCAAAGCTCTTTTCCAGTTCGATGGTGATGATGTTTTCGTCATCTAAATAGGCTTGAAAAATACGAAAGGCCATGTTTTTCCTCTTTCTTTGTCAGTTTCTCTTCGGGTAATTGTTTTGAGTTTAGGGCTCTGCTCTGGTTGGGACAAGGCCGATATGTGAATCGTTGATGAATGAGCAAAAGCATTCGGATTAGCGAGTGCTGATGCTATGCGGAATCAGCTGGCGATAGCAGATTTGCTTGTCTTCTTTATTGTCCTTGATGATTTGGAAGAGGGTCCGGAAAGACTCTTTCCCAAGCTCGAGGGCATTGATATCAATATAGGCATCCACATCGATGCGCGGTTTGATAGAGTCAAAGGTGATAATGGGAATCTGGTAGTCCTGATCTTTGAGATAGTGCAGGGCTCCTTCTGCTACCAAGGTATCAGAGGTTACGATAGCTTCAATCTCATTCAGCGGCAGCTCCTCCATAATCTTGTAACTGTTGTCTTCCAGAAGGAAACCGAAGGCAAATTTGATAATACGTTCATCCAAAGGCCGGTCTGCTTCATTCAGAGCTTGCTTGTAGCCTGTGTAACGATCTTGAGAAACGACCAACTCCTTATTCCCGGCCAGAAAGGCGATTTTTCGATAGCCCTTGTCTAGGAAATATCTGGTCGCGTCGTAGCCAGCCTTGATATTGTCGTTGTCCACTAGAGAGATGAAAGGTGAGACAGCTTTCCCTAGGATCAGGAAGGGGAAGTTGTTCCTGACTGCAAAGTCGACCAAAGGATCGTCTTGCTTAGAATAAAGGAAGATCAGCCCGTCTACTCGCTTGCCTAAAATCATCTGCTTCAGATTTTCCAAGCGGTGCTCTTCATCTTGCCCGGTGCTGATTTGGATGGCATAGTCATAGTCAGAAGCAATCTGAGAAATCCCCCGCAATACAGTTGGGAAGAAAGGGTTTTGATAGAAGACATCTGAGTCGTCCGGCAGGACCAAGCCGATGACCTGGCTGGACTGGCTGACCAGACTTCTGGCATTGAGGTTGGGATGATAGTCCAGCTCCTTCATAGCAGCACGGACCCGTTTTTTGGTTTCTTCACTGATGGTTGATTTGTTTTGCACGACGCGGGTCACAGTAGAGGGCGACACGCCTGCTAGTTTTGCGACTTCTTTGATAGTAACTCGCATAAAAACCTCCTAAAGGCCTGCATTTGCTGGAAATCCTTTCTATAACATCAACTATTTTAAACCCACTAGTAGAAGCACTTGCTTTCTAAGAGTCATGCAAACCTGTGCCAAAAATAGCTAGCAGCGACAGTGATTTTGTCTAACTATTATGGTCAAAAAAGCAAGTATAAAGCAGTTTCTCAGTAAACGCAAACGTTTTCTGTTTGTAAGAACATTTTAACACAAAAAGAGAACGCTTGCAAGAAGAGAAAAACGGCAAATAATTGGGGCTGTAAGAGAGTCCTAAAAGAGCATTATATCCATTAATCAATAAATTGAAAAAAATCTCAAAAACCCCTTGCACTAAAAAAAAAAATAGGTTATAATCAAGTCGACGCAAACGTTTGCATTAAGTAAAAATGAAAAGGCGTAGAGGAAAAAAATAACGAGGTGACAAAATGAAAAAACGTCAAAGCGGCGTGCTCATGCACATTTCATCCCTTCCGGGCAAGTACGGTATCGGATCTTTTGGCCAAAGTGCTTATGATTTTGTAGACTTCTTGGTTCGCACCAAGCAGCGCTATTGGCAGATTTTGCCACTGGGAACGACCAGTTATGGTGATTCTCCTTATCAGTCTTTCTCTGCTTTCGCGGGGAATACCTACTTTATCGATTTTGACATTCTGATAGAAGAAGGTTTGCTGAACGAGGCAGATGTCAAGGGAGCTGATTTCGGAGATGATCCTAGAAAAGTGGATTATGCAAAGATTTTCGATGCTCGCCGTCCAATTATGGAAAAAGCAGTAGCTCGCTTCTTGAAAGCAGACGATTTGTCTGACTATGAGAGCTTTGTAGAGCAAAATGCAGCTTGGTTGGAAGTTTTCGCTGAGTACATGGCTATCAAGGAACATTTTGATAATCTAGCTTGGACAGAGTGGCCGGATGAAGCTATTCGTCGCCGTGAGGCTGCTAGTCTCGCTTCATACCGTGAGAATCTGGCTGACAAGCTGGCCTACCATCGTGTAACCCAGTATCTCTTCTTTAAGCAGTGGTTAAGATTAAAAGCCTATGCTAATGAACATCACATCGAGATTGTCGGAGATATGCCAATCTATGTGGCAGCTGATAGTGCTGATGTGTGGGCACAGCCGCACTTCTTTAAGACAGATGCTGTTGGTAAGCCGACTTGTGTGGCAGGCTGTCCGCCAGATGAATTTTCAGAAACTGGTCAGCTTTGGGGCAATCCTATCTATGACTGGGAAGCGATGGATAAGGATGGTTATGCTTGGTGGATTGAACGCCTGCGTGAAAGCTTCAAGATTTACGACATTGTTCGTATCGACCACTTCCGCGGCTTTGAGTCTTACTGGGAAGTACCTGCTGGCTCAGAAACATCTGCTTCTGGTAAGTGGGTCAAAGGTCCAGACTACAAGCTCTTTGCAGCGGTTAAGGAAGCCTTGGGTGATTTGAATATCATCGCAGAAGATCTGGGCTTTATGACGGACGAAGTGATCGAGCTGCGCGAGCGCACTGGTTTCCCAGGAATGAAGATCTTGCAATTCGCCTTCAATCCTGATGATGAAAGCATCGACAGCCCGCATCTGGCGCCAAACAACTCAGTCATGTATACAGGAACCCATGATAACAATACTGTTTTGGGCTGGTACAAGGATGAGATTGACGACGCTACTCGCCAGTACATGGCACAGTACACCAACCGTAAGGAGTACGAAACAGTACCTCATGCAATGCTGCGTACAATCTTTGCTTCAGTCAGCTTTATGGCCATTGCGACCATGCAAGACTTGCTGGAATTAGACAGTGCAGCACGGATGAACTATCCATCCACAATTGGTGGCAACTGGACTTGGCGGATGACAGCTGAAGAGCTGAATCCAATCGTCGAAGGTGAGCTTTACAGCTTGACCAAGACTTACCGTCGTATGAATACCGATTTAATTAACAAATAAAGAACAGCTAACTAGACTTGAAAGGAGTAATCATGTCAAACTTACAAACTTATATCAAAAATACTTATTCAAAAAATCTTGCTGATTGCAGCAACGAAGAACTCTATCTGGCTCTTTTAAACTACACTAAATTAGCCAGCGCTCAAAAGCCGGTCAACACTGGTAAGAAAAAACTCTACTACATCTCAGCTGAATTCCTGATTGGTAAACTCTTGTCTAACAACTTGATCAACCTTGGACTTTACGATGATGTGAAGCAAGAATTGGCAGATGCTGGTAAAGACTTGATCGAGGTAGAAGAAGTTGAGTTGGAGCCGTCTCTGGGTAACGGAGGTTTGGGACGTTTGGCTGCCTGCTTCTTAGACTCTATTGCGACCTTGGGTCTTAATGGTGATGGTGTAGGACTGAACTACCACTTTGGTCTCTTCCAACAGGTTTTGAAAAACAACGAACAGACAACAATTCCTAACTTCTGGCTGACTGAGCAAAACTGGTTGGTTCGCTCTAGCCGCAGCTACCAAGTGCCATTTGCTCACTTCACTTTGACATCTACTCTTTATGATATTGATGTGCCAGGCTACAAGACAGAAACTAAGAACCGTCTTCGTCTCTTTGATTTGGACTCAGTGGATGCGGATATCATCACAGACGGTATTGACTTTGATAAGACAGATATTGCCCGCAACTTGACCCTCTTCCTCTATCCAGATGATAGTGACAAGCAAGGGGAATTGCTCCGTATCTTCCAACAGTATTTCATGGTTTCAAATGGTGCTCAGCTGATTATTGACGAAGCGATTGAAAAAGGCAGCAACCTGCATGATTTGGCAGACTACGCTGTCATCCAAATCAATGATACCCACCCATCTCTGGTTATCCCAGAAATGATTCGTCTCTTGACAGAGCGTGGTTTGGATCTGGATGAAGCAATTGCCATCGTACAGAAGATGACTGCTTATACAAATCACACGATTCTGGCAGAAGCTCTTGAAAAATGGCCTCTGGAATTCTTGAAAGAAGTAGTGCCGCATCTGGTACCAATCATCAAAGAGCTTGACAAGCGCGTGAAAGCTAAATACGCAGATCCAGCAGTGCAAATCATTGATGAGCACGATCGTGTGCACATGGCTCACATGGATATCCACTACGGATACAGTGTCAATGGGGTTGCTGCTCTGCATACAGAAATCCTGAAAAACTCTGAGCTTAAAGCCTTCTACGATATCTACCCTGAAAAATTCAATAACAAGACCAACGGTATTACTTTCCGCCGCTGGCTCATGCATGCCAACCCGCGTCTGTCTCATTATCTGGATGAGTTGCTGGGCCGCGACTGGCACCATGACGCAACTAAGCTCGAAGGCTTGTTGGAATTCACTGGCGCTGCAAATGTTAAAGAAAAATTGGAAGGTATCAAGGCTCACAACAAGCGTAAATTGGCTCGTCACTTGAAGGAAGCACAAGGTGTGGAAATCAATCCAGACTCTATCTTTGATATCCAAATCAAGCGTCTGCATGAGTATAAGCGCCAACAAATGAACGCTTTGTACGTTATCCACAAGTATCTGGACATCAAGGCTGGTAACATCCCTGCTCGTCCAATCACTGTCTTCTTCGGTGGTAAGGCTGCTCCTGCTTATACAATTGCACAGGACATCATTCACCTTATCCTTTGCTTGTCAGAAGTGATTGCTAATGACCCTCAAGTGGCTCCACACCTGCAAGTAGTTATGGTAGAAAACTACAATGTTACAGCATCTAGCTTCTTGATTGCGGCGGGTGATATTTCTGAGCAGATTTCCCTGGCCTCTAAGGAAGCATCTGGTACTGGTAACATGAAGTTCATGCTTAACGGTGCCTTGACTCTTGGTACTATGGACGGAGCGAACGTTGAGATTGCAGAGTTGGTCGGCGAAGACAACATCTACATCTTCGGTGAAGATTCTGAGACTGTTATTGACCTCTACGCAAAATCTGCTTACAAGTCTAGTGAGTACTATGCGCGCGAAGCTATCAAGCCATTGGTTGACTTTATCGTCAGCGATGAAGTATTGGCAGTTGGTAAAGCTGAACGCTTGAAACGTCTTTACAATGAACTGATCACCAAGGACTGGTTCATGACCTTGCTGGATCTGGAAGACTATATCCAAGTGAAAGAGCGTATGCTGGCTGACTATGAAGACCGCGATGCTTGGATGGACAAAGTCATCGTCAATATCGCCAAAGCTGGCTTCTTCTCATCCGACCGTACTATCGCTCAATACGAAGAAGAAGTATGGCACTTGAATAGCTAATATTCTTTGAATCAAAAAAGCCGAGACAGCAGTGTTTCGGCTTTGATTTTTTAGTCGAAGAAATGAATGAGGATTTAGCTGTTGTGCGGGCTTCTGAAAAGGTGAAAGCTTCTTGGTCTTGTCAGCTTTTTCTTTTCGGTGTATAATAAGTGAAAATATTTCTTTACAGGAGGCGTTCATGAAAAAGAAACCAATTTATCTTTATGTTTTGCTGGTCTTGTCAGCAATCGGAACTTTACTGGGAGTATGGAGCCGTTTTTTCTCAAAGTTTTCTGAGGTAGATTATACACAAATCGGTTTCTCAAAAGAATTGAGTGATCAGACAAATCAGTTTAATAAACTTTATTTTGAATTTCTTCGTAATGGAATGAATATGATGATTTTTTTCGTTATGACGGCTCTGTTAATAGCATCTATCGTCTTTTTGGTTAGAAAAAATCTGCAGATGGCTAATATTAGCTATATCGTTTATATACTAGTCAGTTTGTTATCTCAAGTTTACGTCTATATTTCATCGAAAGGGATTGTTGGCAAGGTATTTACAAGCCCTGAGAACATTGCAACGCATTCAAACAGTCTTCTTTTAGGAACAGTGCTGGGCTTTATTATCAGTTTAATTTATCTTTCCATCGTCGTCTTTAAGCTAATCCAGCAGCAAAAAGAGGCTGAAAAAGCGGAACTAGCTGCAAAGGAATAAGATTTGACAAATAACAGATAAGTGCTTACAATTTTAAGAAGCAATATCTGTTATTTTTTAGAATGGAGAATAAAATGACAAAGGTTTCCTTGGTTTACATCAGCTTGAGCGGCAATACAGAGAGTTTTGTCCGACGGCTGACAGACTATTTACTGGAGCAGCATCCAAGCCTAGAAGTAGAGAAGATTCATATCAAAGACATGGTAAAGGAAGGGCAGCCCTTTTTTGAAATGGACAATCCTTTTATCGCTTTTCTGCCGACTTATTTGGAGGGTGGCAATGGTGTGGACAATGGCGATGTAGAAATTCTGACAACTGATGTGGGGGATTTTATCGCCTATGGTCAAAATGCTAGCAAGTGTCTGGGTGTCATTGGCAGTGGCAATCGTAACTTTAACAACCAATACTGTCTGACAGCCAAGCAATATTCAGAGCGCTTCGGATTTCCGGTTTTGGCTGATTTTGAAATGCGTGGCATGTTGGGAGACATTAAGAAAGTTGCGGGGATTATTGAGGAGCTCTATCATATTGAAAAAAACGAAAACCAGTGAGGTTTTCGTTTTTTGATGTTCTAAATCAAGCTTACATCTTTTCTGGGGCTTCTACTCCCAGCAAACGCAGAGCTTCTTTGAGGACAACAGCTGTTGAGTAGCTGAGAGCCAGACGGCTGTCGCGCTCAGGGCTTTCATCCAGAATCCGCGTGTGTGCATAGTATTTGTTAAAGGCTTGAGCCAAGCTAATAGCGTATTTGGCAATCAGAGATGGCTCATAGTTATCAGCAGCACGCTTGACAACACGGCCGAAGTCTTGGAGCAGCTTGATAATTTCCCAGCTTTCTGGATCGTTCAGGCTATACGTAGCCTCTGCATCTGGCTGGAAGTTCGCCTTGCGCAGGATAGACTGGATACGAGCATAAGCATACTGGATGTAAGGACCTGTTTCTCCCTCGAAAGAAACCATAGCTTCCAGATCAAAGTCGTAACCATTGCGGCGGTCAGTTTTGAGGTCGTAGAACTTAACTGCTCCAACTCCAACTGCGCGAGCAACAGCTTCCTTGTTTTCCAAATCTGGGTTTTTAGCTTCAATCTGGCTCTTAGCCCGGCTGATAGCTTCCAGCAGAGTTGGTTCGAGGAGGATGATATTTCCTTTACGTGTAGACAGTTTTTGACGGTTCTTAGTCACCAGTCCGAAGTCAACGTGAATCATGTCGTCGTTCCAGTCAAAGCCCATCTTTTTCAGAACGGCCTTGAGCTGTCTGAAGTGGTTGGCCTGCTCTTGACCTACAACATAGACATTTTTGACAAAGTTGTAAGTGCGAGCTCGGTAGATGGCTGTTGCAATATCACGTGTGATGTAGAGGGTAGCACCGTCTGATTTTTTAATCATAGCAGGCGGAAGGTTAAAGTCTTCCAAGTCTACAATGCTAGCTCCTTTTGATTCCTGTAAAAGCCCTTTTTCTTCGAGGATTTGAATCCCTTCGTCCATCTTGTCATTGTAGAAGGCTTCACCATTTAGACTGTCAAATTCGACACCTAGGAGTTCGTAGATACGGTTGAATTCTGTCAGACTTTCGTCTCGGAACCATTGCCAGAGCTCAGTTGCTTCTGGGTCGCCATCTTCCAGCTTCTTGAACCAAAGGCGGCCTTCTTCATCCAGAGATGGGTCGTTTTCAATCTCGGCATTGATACGCACGTAGAGTTTGAGGAGCTCGTCGATTGGGTTGGCTTCAACAGCTTCCTGGCTTCCCCACTTCTTATAAGCTACCATCAGGAGACCAAACTGTTTGCCCCAGTCTCCCAAGTGGTTGATTTTGATGGTGTTGTAGCCAATCTTGCGGAAGATGTTGGAAAGAGCGTCACCGATAACAGTAGAGCGCAAGTGGCCGACTGAGAAAGGCTTGGCAATGTTTGGACTGGATAGGTCAATGGTGATATTTTCCCCATTTCCTTCGTTTTGCTGGCCATAATCAGCTCCGTCTTTGATGACTTCTTTGATGACTTGGCCAGAAATTTCAGCCTTACTGAGGAAAAAGTTGACATAAGGACCAGTCGCAACGACTTTGTCAAAATGCGCTGTGTCAATCTTTTCAGCGATATCAGTAGCGATGATTTGAGGAGCTTTGCGCTCAGTCTTTGCCAGAGAAAAGGCTGGGAAGGCGATATCACCAAGTTCAGAGCTCTTTGGCTGCTCCAATAAATTTAAAATAGCGTCTTGATCAAGGCTGTCAATAACCTTGGCCAATTCGCCGGCAATCAACTGTTTGTTATCCATATTTGCTCCTTTGTGTCTTTTGTTATTATTTTATCACATTTTTCAAGGAATCTTCAATTTTTTTGGGAATAATTTTTGGGCTAATAGGAATTTTTCTGATATAATAAGAGGGATAAGAACCTGTATTTATAGATGAGTTTTCCATCTAAATGCTTCCTTCTCTGACACTCTTGGTTAAAGTTTTTTGTTTATTCTCAGTATTCCTGCAAATCTTTGCCTAGATTGATGGAGAAGCAGTTTTTCATCGGATGGAGTATTCTTCATGAATGCAGCTTCTAAATATTCAATAATGAGGTAAAAATGAGAAAGAATGACCGTCATCAGTTAGTCAAAACGATGATTAAGGAGGAAAAGCTAGGAACGCAAAAGGAGATTCAGGATCGTCTGGAAGCGCAAGGGATTTATGTAACACAGACTACCCTGTCGCGTGACCTTCGTGAAATTGGTCTGACCAAGGTTAAGAAGAAGGGGCTGACTTATTATGTTTTGGCGCATGAGACTGAAGAGATTGATTTTATAGAGTTTTTAGCCAAGCATGTGGAGAGTGTGGCCAGGGCAGAGTTTAGTCTGGTTCTTCGCACGGGCCTGGGAGAGGCAACAGTGCTAGCCAATGTCGTGGACAATTCGTTCGATAGCCGTATTCTGGGGACCGTTGCGGGTGCCAATACTCTTTTAGTGGTTTGCCGGGATCAGGCAGCGGCTCAGGAGATTGAGGAGCAAATACAGGAAGTGATGTAAGAATCACAGTTTTTTCAGGAAAAATGGAGAGGTTTGAGACAGAAGTCCTGACCTCGTTTGTTTTTAGAAAGGATAGAGATGGCAGTAGAAAAGTTATCGCCAGGCATGCAGCAGTATTTGGATATCAAAAAGGACTATCCAGATGCTTTCTTGCTCTTTCGGATGGGGGATTTCTATGAGTTGTTTTATGATGATGCGGTCAATGCCGCCCAGATTTTAGAGATTTCCCTCACCAGCCGCAATAAAAATGCAGAAAATCCTATTCCCATGGCCGGAGTTCCCTATCATTCGGCTCAGCAGTATATTGATGTTTTGGTTGAGTCAGGCTATAAGGTGGCGATTGCAGAGCAGATGGAAGATCCCAAGGAAGCCAAGGGAGTTGTCAAGCGGGAGGTCGTTCAGGTTATCACACCGGGGACGGTGGTGGACTCCAGTAAGCCGGACTCTGCGAATAACTTTCTGGTGGCTTTGGATTACTCGGATAGCCTCTATGGTCTGGCTTATATGGACTTGGTGACCGGTGAGTTTCAGGTGACTAGTTTAGAGGACTTTAGCCTGGTCTGCGGGGAAATCCGCAATTTGAAAGCTAGGGAAGTGGTGCTGGGCTATACCTTGCCAGAAGCTGAGGAGCAGGTCTTGGCTGGGCAGATGAACCTCTTATTGTCCTATGTACAGACGGCCTTGGACGATGTCCAGCTGCTGGGCGAGGAGCTGTCTCCGATGGAACGTCAGGCAGCAGGGAAATTGCTGGAGTATGTGCACCGGACTCAGATGAGGGAGCTCAGTCATTTGAAGAAGGCCCAGCATTATGAAATCAAGGACTTTCTGCAAATGGATTATGCCACTAAGGCGAGTCTGGATTTGACAGAAAATGCTCGCTCGGGCAAGAAGCACGGCAGTCTTTATTGGCTGATGGACGAGACCAAGACAGCCATGGGAGGCCGCATGCTGCGCTCTTGGATCCAGCGTCCGCTGATTGATGAAGCGCGAATTAGCCAGCGACAGAATGTCGTTGAGGTTTTTCTGAATCATTTCTTTGAGCGGAGTGATTTGACAGAGAGCCTCAAGGGAGTCTATGATATCGAGCGGTTGGCTAGTCGGGTGTCTTTTGGCAAGACCAATCCCAAGGATCTGCTGCAGCTGGCAGCTACATTGGGCAATGTGCCTCAGATTAAGGCTATCCTGCAAGGAATCGGCAGCCCGCATCTAGCTCGTTTGATTGAGGGCTTGGATCCTATTCCAGAGTTGGCGGGCTTGATTAGCTCAGCTATTTCGCCGGATGCACCTCATATCATCACCGAGGGCAATATTATTCGGACTGGTTTTGATGAGACCTTGGATCAGTATCGGCTTGTGCTGAGGGAGGGAACCGGATGGATTGCGGAGCTGGAAGTCAAAGAACGTGCTAATAGCGGCATCAGCAATCTGAAGATTGATTACAATAAAAAAGATGGTTACTATTTCCACGTGACCAATTCTCAGCTGGCTCATGTGCCTAGTCATTTCTTCCGCAAGGCGACCCTGAAAAATTCGGAGCGTTTCGGAACGGAGGAGCTGGCCCGGATTGAGGGAGAGATGTTGGAGGCGCGTGAAAAATCTGCTAATTTGGAATACGAGATTTTCATGCGGATTCGCGAGGAAGCTGGCAAATACATCCAGCGCTTGCAGACCTTGGCACAAACGCTGGCAGCTGTAGATGTCCTGCAGAGCTTTGCTGCGGTAGCAGAGCAACTACATTTGGTGCGCCCCGTCTTTACTGCAGAGCGCTGTCTGCAGATTGAAAAAGGTCGGCATGCTGTTGTGGAAAAGGTCATGGGTGCCCAAAGCTACATTCCAAATAGTATTCTGCTGGACCAGAAAACGGACATCCAGCTGATTACCGGGCCTAATATGAGCGGGAAATCAACTTATATGCGCCAGCTGGCTATCATCGTTATTATGGCACAGATGGGCTCTTATGTGCCCGCTCAGTCTGCCAGTCTGCCAATATTTGATGCGATTTTCACTCGCATCGGTGCGGCGGATGATCTGGTGTCCGGCCAGTCCACCTTTATGGTGGAGATGATGGAGGCCAATCGGGCCATTCGGCAGGCCAGCGAGCGTTCGCTCATCCTCTTTGATGAGTTGGGCCGTGGGACGGCGACTTACGATGGGATGGCGCTGGCTCAGGCTATTATCGAGCATATTCATCACTATACTGGGGCCAAGACCCTCTTTGCTACCCACTATCATGAGCTGACAGCCTTAGAGAATAGCTTGGAGCATTTGGAAAATGTCCATGTGGCAACCTTGGAAAAGGACGGACAGGTGACTTTCCTGCATAAAATTGAGCCAGGTCCGGCTGACAAGTCCTACGGAATTCATGTGGCGAAGATTGCCGGACTTCCTAAGAAATTGCTGGAGCGGGCGGATAGCATTTTGAGTCATTTGGAGAGTCAGGATACAGGACTAGGCTCAGAGCTTCCTACCGAATCCAGACAAAAACGGTTACAAGTGGCGGAGCAGATGTCTCTTTTCGCAGAAGGAACGGAAAATCCAATCCTGACTGAACTACGAGACTTGGACATCTACAATATGACTCCCCTGGAAGTCATGGCAGCAGTGGCCGAGCTCAAGAAGAAGTTGTAAAAACAAAGAGCAGACTTGCTAATTTCACAAGTCTGCTCTTTTTATTTCTCACGATTTGCTAGACAAACCGCTATTAATTTTTTGAATGTTGCGGTAGGTGTGGTAATAGATGATTCCTGAAATAATCAGATAAATGAGAGTGAATTCCCCAACGGCAGTCAGTGTCAGGCTGAGTATTTTTTCTCTTGGGAAAAATCCAGCTAGGTTAGCTAAAAGTGCAAAGGTCAGAATCATCACACCATAGTGGCTGACAATGGAGCGCAGGATGCTCCAGTCTCTTTGGAAGAAGCTTCCACTCCATCTGAAAATAGCTCCCATGATAAACCAGATAAGCATGCAGTAGAGCATGATGAGGGAAACATGGACATGCTGGCTCAAAAAGAAGTGGCCGATAGGAGAGCGAGGATGAAGCGGTAGATAAGCTGGATTGTAAAAATAAGAAACAATCATGGAGAAGAAGAGACCGATGAAAATCCCTCCAATCCCTCCGAAAAAGAGTTCTTTAAGACGAGTTTTCATAATTGCAACCTTTCTTTGATGGATTTAAGATAGCGGCGAGACGAGTATGTCTGGTCGCCGTTTTTCAGAAATATTTGAATCAGACCATTTGGAGTTAGCTTGAGGTGGCTGATTTGTCGGCTGTTGATAATCTCCGACTGAGAAATCTGCAGGAAATACTCCGGCAGGACCTGCAGCAACTGATAAAGAGCTTGTTGAGCTCGATAGCCGTCTTTTGCTGTTCGAACCTGAACCTGGCGATTTTCTGTATAGATTCGGTGGATTTCCTTAGCATCCAGCAGATAGATTTCATCTTCTTTTTTGACATGAATCTTGTCTTCTTTGCCTAGATGTTGAGCAAAGTGGACCAATTCCTGAATACTTTCTGTCATGAGGCGAGCCTCAATGCTGACGGAGTCCTCGGTGACTTGAGAATCGATTCTTAGCTTAACTTTCATAACTTCCTCCTTTCACCTTTATTAAACCGCAACTCGGCAGCGAAAACAAGCCCTTTTGTCTATGTGGCAGCTATTTGTGTCTATATGGTTTGGCTGGCGGACAGAATGGTCAAGAAAAGGCTGCCCTCTGATAGAAAGAGCCCAATGTGTTATAATAGATAGCAGAACAAATACGGAGAAAAAGATGTCAAAAATTATCGAACTTCCAGAAATTCTAGCCAATCAGATTGCGGCCGGTGAAGTCATTGAGCGGCCCAGCAGCGTGGTCAAGGAGCTAGTGGAAAATTCAATTGATGCGGGTGCAAGCCAGATTACCATCGAAATCGAGGAGGCGGGACTCAAGAGCATTCAGGTGACAGATAATGGTGAGGGCATAGACCACGAAGATGTTCCTCTGGCCCTTCGACGCCATGCTACCAGTAAAATTAAGAAGCAGGCGGATCTCTTTCGGATTCGGACATTGGGTTTCCGTGGTGAGGCCATTCCTTCCATTGCTTCTGTCTCGCGTTTTACCATTGAGACAGCGACTGAAGCCGGCCAGCACGGGACTCTGCTGGTTGCCCAAGGCGGTGAGATTGAAGAGCATGAGCCTACCAGCAGTCCGGTGGGAACGAAAATCAAGATAGAAGATCTCTTCTTCAATACTCCGGCTCGGCTCAAGTATATGAAGAGCCAGCAGGCTGAGCTGTCCCATATCGTTGATGTGATTAATCGGCTCAGTCTGGCTCATCCAGAAGTGGCTTTCACCCTTATCAGTGACGGCCGCGAAACGACACGGACTGCCGGCAGTGGCAATCTGCGTCAGGCTATTGCAGGCATCTATGGTCTGGCAACAGCCAAGAAAATGGTGGAAATCTCTGCTTCAGATCTGGACTTTGAAGTGAGTGGTTATGTCAGTCTGCCTGAGTTGACTCGTGCGAATCGGAATTATATTACGATTCTCATCAATGGCCGCTATATCAAGAATTTCCTGCTCAATCGTGCTATTTTGGATGGCTACGGCAGCAAGCTGATGGTAGGCCGCTTTCCACTAGCGGTCATCAATATTCAGATTGACCCCTATCTGGCCGATGTCAATGTCCATCCGACCAAGCAAGAGGTGCGAATTTCTAAAGAGCGGGAACTCATGGCCTTGATTTCGCAAGCTATTGCAACCAGTCTCAAGGAGCAGGATCTTATCCCGGATGCTTTGGAAAATCTAGCCAAATCAACTGTTAAGCGTGCGACTAAGCCCGAACAGACCAGCCTCCCGCTGAAAGAAAATCGCCTCTACTACGATAAGGAGCAGAATGACTTCTTCCTCAAGCCACAGGTGGCCGAGCAGCAGTTATCCTTCGAAGAGTCAGCAAAGCCTGTTCATGAAGCGACAGATGAAAAGGTAGAACCGCAATCAACTTCGGTCAAATTTGCAGAGAGAAAGCCAGTTAGCTATGACCAACTAGACCATCCAGAGCTAGACCAGGCCAGTCTGGAGCGGGCTGTGGATAAGTTGAAGCAGGAAGAGAAGTCAAGCTTCCCAGAGTTAGAATATTTCGGCCAGATGCATGGCACTTATCTCTTTGCTCAGGGCAAGGGTGGTCTTTACATTATTGACCAGCATGCTGCCCAAGAGCGGGTCAAGTATGAGTATTATCGGGAGAAGATTGGAGATGTGGACAATAGCCAGCAGCAGCTCTTAGTGCCCTATATTTTTGAATTTCCAGCGGACGATATGCTGCGGATCAAGCAGCGGATAGAGCTGTTAGAAGACGCTGGCATCTTTTTAGAAGAGTATGGAGCCAATCAGTTTATCCTCCGTGAGCATCCCATTTGGTTCAAGGAAGAGGAGATTGAGGCAGGCATCTATGAGATGTGTGATATGCTTCTCCTGACCAAGGAAGTTTCCATCAAGAAATATCGAGCAGAGCTAGCTATTATGATGAGCTGCAAACGCTCCATCAAGGCCAATCACAGTCTGGATGACTACTCTGCGCGTGACTTGCTCTTTCAGCTGTCCCAGTGTGACAATCCCTACAACTGCCCACACGGCCGACCGGTCTTAGTCAACTTTACCAAGTCGGATATGGAAAAAATGTTCCGCCGCATTCAGGAAAATCATACTAGCCTGCGGGAGTTGGGGAAATACTAAACTCTATAGAAGATCAAACAGCCCTAGTCATAGAACTAGAGCTGTTTTGAATTTTTGAGCTGAACTTGCGTTCCAGCAAGCAAATCAGCTGGATGGCGTTTGTCCTTGCGAAGTAGTCCCATCAGCAGAAAGATCAAGAAGAGAATCCCTGCTGAAGTTGACAAGAAAATTGACAAAGCATCTGCTTGATAAGCACTACGGATAGCTCCCATATGCCCCAGCTGCCAAGGGAAAAGCTTGATAGTAGAGCGCAAAAGGCTGTGGGAAAGGCTCCTATGTTTGTAAACCAATTGTAAACCTGCCCAACGCTTGCCAAAACTGCCTTTTCTATAGTCTAGCCAAGCAAAGATGATAGTTAGAGGCAGGACTGAGCTAGAAAAAGCCAGAAGCTGGCTCTGAGCTTCAGTGAATACAGGAATGCCTCCTAGAACCAGATTGTAAAAGCCCATAGCTAGTAAAAAAAGAGAAATGAGGTAGCCTGAGATGAAGAGCCAGTCTCCAATCAGCTCTTTCAGACGAGTTTTGACAGGTATGGGATTGTCAATTTTTAGTTTCATCTTTAGCACCTTCTTTTTTAGAATCCTCATCAAGGCCTATAACCTTGTCTAGGTATTTTTCCTTAATCTTTAGCGCCTTGTTAATAGCTATTGCGGATGCGATTAAGAGGAAAAAGGTCAACCAGACCAGGGCAGTGAATTTTGCTGGAAAGCTAGAACCTGCGAAAAAGAGAAAGATAGCCAAGGCTGATACAAAAATATACAAAACCTGCCAGAAGCCATAAGATTTCACTTCCTTGTAGTAGCGATCTTTTTCGTCTTCTGAGAGGACGGGTTTTATTTCTGGCTTGTCGCTGTCTTCTAAAAGCAGATAATCTGTCGTCACTTGGAAAATCTTGCTCAGCTCTACAATTTTTTCCAGTTCTGGCAGCGCTTGGCCAGACTCCCACTTAGAAATGCTCTGGCGAGAGACATTGATCTGTTCAGCCAGTTTTTCTTGTGACCAGCCTTTTTCTTTTCTTAGTTCAAATAATTTATCAGCGAGTTTCATTATCGCAGCCTCCTTTTCTTTGCTAACTCTATCCTAACAGCTTTTAGTTATCTTGAGAATACAGCTTCCTGTACATTTTGTCAACCGCTGGTTGCACTTCTGTTTGCAGTTTCCAGACAGAAAATATGATATACTAGATAAGCAAAATGATACAAAAAGAAGGAAGATTATGTACGAATATTTTAAAGGAATCATCAGTAAAATAACAGCCAAATACATCGTATTGGAAGTCAACTCTATCGGCTATATTCTTCATGTGGCCAACCCTTATGCTTACTCAGGGCAGCTTCATCAGGAAGCTAAGGTCTATGTGCACCAGGTGGTGAGAGAAGATGCGGAGCTCCTTTACGGCTTTGCGACTGAGGAGGAGAAGCAACTCTTTCTCAGCTTGATTTCAGTCTCAGGTATTGGCCCAGTGTCTGCTCTGGCTATTATTGCGGCGGATGATAATGCTGGCTTGGTGCAGGCTATTGAGCAGAAAAATATCACCTACCTGACCAAGTTTCCTAAGATTGGCAAGAAGACAGCCCAGCAGATGGTGCTGGACTTGGAAGGCAAGGTGGTGGTGGCAGATGGTCCGGCAGAAAGTAAGGCGCCCGTCCAGACTGTGGATAATCAGGAGCTGGAAGAAGCCATGGAAGCCATGCTGGCTCTGGGCTACAAAGCTGCTGAACTCAAGAAAATCAAGAAATTCTTTGAAGGAACGACGGATACAGCTGAAAACTATATCAAGTCAGCTCTCAAGATGTTAGTGAAATAGGAGAAAGCGATGACTAAACGCTGTGGCTGGGTAAAAATGAACAACCCCTTGTATGTAGCCTATCATGATGAGGAGTGGGGCAAGCCTCTCCATGATGATCAGAAATTATTTGAATTGCTCTGCATGGAGACCTATCAGGCTGGACTTTCTTGGGAGACCATTCTGAATAAACGTCAGGCTTTTCGGGCAGCTTTTCATTTCTATGATGCCCAGAAAATTGCTCAGATGACAGATGCAGACTTGGAAGCTCTTTTGGATAATCCTGACATTATCCGTAATAAGATGAAGATTTATGCTACCAGGGCTAATGCCCAAGCTTTTTTGGCTGTTCAAAAGCAGTTTAGCTCTTTTAATGATTATATCTGGTCCTTTGTAGATTTCAAAACGATTGACAATCAAATTACAAACTACAAGGAAGCACCGACTAAAACAGAGCTGTCAGAGAGCATGTCCAAGGCGCTGAAAAAGCAAGGCTTCAAATTTGTCGGTCCCGTTTGTGTCTATTCATTCCTAGAAGCAGCTGGACTTATCAATGATCATGAAAATGATTGTGACTGGAAGTAGAACGATGAAAACAAGAAAATCTCAGCTTATTTTTATCTTTCTATATACAATTCTATTTATAGCTAGAGGCTTACAGTTTATTGGACAACAATGGCTGAATTATCCAGTTCATTACTTTATTGACCATAATTAAGTGAAAACCTAGAAGTTCTAGACCTCTAGGTTTTTTGTTATTATCTTTATATCCTTACTCTCCTTTCTGCATCCAAATCTTTTCCTTGATAAAGATGCGCAGTTCATAGAAGAGCATAAAGAGGGTGGAGATGAGGAAGCCAGCCATAAAGATATGGTGCAAGTAAGCAAAGACACCAATATAAACCAAGATGGAAAAAAGGTAGAGAATGACTAGATAATGCCATTTCTTAGCCTTGCTGTCTTCGATGACCTTTTTCTCCAAGCGCTCATCCTCCTTGATGAGTGTGTCCAGACTGATATCAAACTCCCGACTGATAGCGATGAGATTTCCAATATCAGGGATCCCTTTTTCGCTTTCCCAGCGGGCAATGGCGGAGCGGGAAACCTTGAGTCTTTCCGCCAAAGCCTCCTGAGTGAGTTGATTTTGTTGACGAATGTCTTTCAGTATTTGTGAAATTTTCATGATGATCTCCTTTCTTCAAATAAAATTATTTAGATGATTTTCTTTTTTCATCTTTATTATAAAAATAATGAAACCATTTGCCAATAGCATTTCCCTAACAATCTAGTTATTCTGCATAACACCAGTCATTCTTAAAAGTTTTCCACAGCATGTTGACAAGTTTGTCAAGGAACTTGACAGCTCTTTTTATTTCCTGAAATGAAAATCAACTTTTTTAAGATTTTTTGTGATAAAATAAAGCCAATTCCGAATAGTAAGGTAGGAGGTTCTATGAAAGCAGAAATTATTGCTGTGGGCACTGAGATTCTGACGGGTCAGATTGTCAATACCAATGCCCAATTTTTATCTGAAAAACTTGCGAGTCTGGGGATTGATGTTTATTTTCAGACAGCAGTAGGGGACAATGAAAATCGTCTCCTATCTGTTTTGGAAATTGCTCAAGGGCGCAATAATCTGATTATCCTAACAGGAGGCTTGGGGCCAACAGAGGATGATTTGACCAAGCAGACCTTGGCTAAGTTCTTAGGACGTGAGCTCATTTTTGACTCACAGGCTGTGGAAAAGCTGGATCGCTTTTTTGCTAGCCGGCCAGATTATGCTCGAACGCCCAATAATGAGCGTCAGGCCCAGCTGGTCGAAGGTTCGACTCCGTTACCAAATGCGACCGGCTTAGCTGTTGGAGGATTGTTAGAAGCAGACGGAGTGACCTATGTAGTCCTGCCTGGCCCGCCTAGTGAGCTTAAGCCTATGGTTAATAATGAGTTGGTTCCCCTCTTATCCACAGGCCAGAAATTATATTCACGGGTGCTGCGTTTCTTTGGTATCGGCGAGAGTCAGCTAGTGACTATTTTGTCAGAGATGATTGAGCAGCAGAGTGACCCCACCATTGCTCCTTATGCAAAGACAGGGGAAGTTACCCTACGACTGTCCACCAAGGCTCTGAGTCAGGTAGAAGCTGACACCAAGTTTGAGGCTGTGGAAAAGGAAATTTTGGAACATAAGACTTTTGAGGGACAGCCCTTGTCAGAGATTTTCTATGGTTACGGGGATGACAATTCCTTGGCACAGGTGGCTTTTGACTTGCTGAAGAGTCAAGGGAAGACGATTTCGGCGGCGGAGAGTCTGACAGCAGGCCTCTTTCAAGCGACCTTGGCTGATTTTGCTGGAGCCTCTTCCATTTTTTCAGGTGGCTTTGTCACCTACAGCATGGAGGAAAAGAGCCGGATGCTGGATATTCCGTTGGGAGACTTGGAGGAGCATGGAGTTGTTTCAGCTTTTACGGCAGGGAAAATGGCAGAGCAGGCTAGAAAGCTGACCGAAAGTGACCTAGCTGTCAGTCTGACAGGTGTGGCAGGCCCAGATTCACTGGAAGATCATCCAGCAGGGACTGTTTTTATCGGCTTAGCTAGCGCTGCTGGTACAGAAATTATTAAGGTCAATATTGCTGGACGCAGTCGGCGTGATGTGCGGAAAATTGCTGTTCTGCACGCCTTCAACCTAGTACGAAAAACTTTATTAAATAGCTGAATTTTGGTATAATTAACAGATGGCCAAAAGACATTTTAGAAAAAACAGGAGAAATAAATGGCAAAGAAACAAAAAAAATTAGACGAAATCTCAAAGAAATTCGGCGATGAGCGCCAAAAAGCTTTGGATAATGCCCTGAAAAACATTGAAAAGGACTTCGGTAAGGGAGCCATTATGCGTCTTGGCGAGCGGGCAGAGCAAAAGGTTCAAGTCATGAGTTCAGGCTCTCTGGCTTTAGATATTGCTCTTGGCGCTGGGGGTTATCCTAAGGGACGGATTATTGAAATCTATGGTCCGGAGTCTTCTGGTAAGACAACCGTTGCTCTTCACGCAGTTGCTCAAGCGCAAAAAGAAGGTGGTATCGCAGCCTTTATCGATGCTGAGCATGCTTTGGATCCGTCATACGCGGCTGCTCTGGGTGTTAATATTGATGAGTTGCTGCTGTCTCAACCAGATTCTGGGGAGCAGGGACTGGAAATTGCTGGTAAGCTGATTGACTCAGGTGCGGTGGACTTGGTGGTTGTGGACTCCGTTGCAGCCCTGGTACCACGTGCAGAAATTGATGGCGATATTGGTGACAGCCATGTCGGCTTGCAGGCTCGGATGATGAGCCAGGCTATGCGCAAGTTGTCTGCTTCTATCAACAAAACGAAGACGATTGCGATTTTCATTAACCAGCTGCGCGAAAAAGTTGGCGTTATGTTTGGTAATCCTGAAACAACACCAGGTGGACGTGCACTGAAGTTCTATGCTTCTGTCCGTCTGGATGTCCGTGGTAATACTCAAATCAAGGGAACTGGTGATGAGAAGGATACTAATGTTGGTAAAGAAACCAAGATCAAGGTTGTTAAAAATAAGGTAGCTCCGCCATTTAAAGAAGCCTTCGTGGAAATCATGTACGGAGAAGGTATTTCTAAGACAGGTGAGCTGATTAAGATTGCGACTGATTTGGATATCATCAAAAAAGCTGGTGCTTGGTACTCCTACAATGATGAAAAGATTGGTCAAGGTTCTGAAAATGCTAAGAAGTACTTGGCTGATCATCCAGAAGTCTTTGATGAAATTGACCGCCAGGTTCGTGTACGCTATGGTTTGATTGAAGGCGATGACTTGGCAGAAGCGGTTGGCAACAAGGCTGACAGTCCTGTGGGAACGATGGAAGAAGTGACTCTGGATTTGGACGATGCCATCGAAATTGAAGAGTAATTTTGCAAAATAGGTCGCAAGACCGATGGTTTTTGTGATATAATAGACTACGATATTAGTATCGTGTAGCGAAAGGAGTACTTACATGATCACAATCTATACTGTCTCAAGTTGTACTAGTTGTAAAAAAGCAAAAACCTGGCTAAACGCTCATCAATTAACTTATAAAGAACAAAATTTAGGCAAAGAAGGCATCACCAAAGAGGAACTTCTGGATATTTTAACCAAAACAGAAAATGGTATCGCGAGCATTGTTTCATCAAAAAACCGCTATGCTAAAGGTTTGGGTGTTGACATTGAAGAGTTGAGTGTCAACGAAGTTCTTGACATCATCATGGAGACCCCGCGTATTTTGAAAAGTCCTATCTTAGTGGATGATAAACGTCTCCAAGTTGGTTACAAAGAAGATGATATCCGTGCTTTTCTGCCACGCTCTGTTCGCAATGTTGAAAATGCAGAAGCTCGTCTGCGGGCAGCTCTCTAATCTTTGAATATAACTGAAAGAGTCGGGAAGAGAATCTCGGCTCTTCTTTTGGTTCGGATTGACAGAGGGCTTTGGCGACTGGATGGATTGACAAGGGGCAGAACTGTGATACAATATCTCTGAGGAGGATGGAAGATGAAGAAAATTTTAGTAGGACTGGGATTGAGTGTGGCACTGCTAGCAGGCTGTGGACATAAAAAGACAGAGACGAATTCGAATGCGGCTGACAAGAAAGAAATCAGCAATAATCTGCCTATCATTGATAATGCCAAGCAGCAGGAAGTGATTACTCGAACGCTTGTTTTTCCAAAGGATGAACGAGGAAACCAGCAGAGTCAGACGGTGACTTATCAGGGAGAGCATTTTAAACGCTTGGTCATTGAAAGGCTGACTACGACTGATGATGAGATGAAAGAAGCCATCAAGCAAATGGGGCTGGAGGAAGCTCAGAAGTCGCTCAATGAGTCACTGGAGCAGGATGCAGACTATGTGCAGGCTCGTGGACTTCAAGGCTTCAGCGGTTCAGTGACAATTTTGAATGAGAACGAGCTGAAAATGACGTCTACCTATGATTTTGAGAGTTTGGATATCGAAAAAGCGGCGGCTATGCCTTATTTTCAAAATCTCAAGCTCAAAGAAATGATTAAGCTAACGCCAGAAGAATACATCAACAATCTCCTGATGAATGGAGCAGAAGAGCAGAAATAAGCTGCTCTTTTTTATTACATTTTAATGACAGAGTGACAATCAGTTTGACAGCGCCATTTTTATAATGATATGATAAAATCAGTTCAATATTGAAGGAGATAAGACATGAGAAAATTAATTGTCTTTTTGCTGGCAGCTTTGGTAATCTTAACAGCCTGCAGTCAGCAGTCAAACAACAGTTCATCCTCACAGGGAGGAGCTGGAAAAGGAGATATTGTCACTAAGTCCTATAAAACTGAGAAGCAATTGGAACATGGAAAAGAAACCAGAATCTTAACCGTCAGCTACAGCGATCAGAAGTATGATAAGGTTATCCTGCATGTCAGCAAGGCTATTCCTGACAACATCAAGGAAGCTCTGTCAAAACAGGATGTTTCCACCGTGAAGAAAGAAATGCTGTCTTTGATCGAGGAAGCACTGGTTCTGAAAGAGGCGGTGAATATCACCGGTCTTGACTTGAAAACAGATATGACAGCGGAAGAGATTTCTCTGGAGATGACTATCGATCCTGAGAATCTAGACTACGAAGCAGCCAAAAAGCTTCCAAACTACGCGCAGCTGTTTGAGCAAATCGAGACCCTGAGTCCGGAAGAATTGCTTAACAAGTTTAAGGGAAGCGACGGTGTGGAAGTGCCGTCTTCAGATTAGGAAGTTTCCATCCAGTTCTCTGAAGAGAGCTGGATTTTTGCTGGATTTCAGAGCTAGGCTTCGGATAAATATTAGCTAAAGCTTATTGAAAAATTAGGGAAATTCAGGTGAATTAAATTTGTGATAAGCCTATAATTATGCTATAATAGGGATATTCTAAAGAAAGAGGGTGTAATTGTGGGATTTACAGATGAAACAGTACGTTTTAATCTCGATGATTCAAATAAAAAGGAAATTAGCGAGACTTTGACCGATGTCTACAAGTCGCTCAATGAAAAAGGATACAATCCAATCAATCAAATCGTGGGATACGTACTCAGTGGCGATCCTGCGTACGTACCTCGCTATAACAACGCCCGCAATCAAATCCGCAAATACGAGCGCGATGAGATTGTTGAGGAGTTGGTTCGTTATTATTTGAAAGGACAAGGCGTCGATCTCTAATGAGAATTATGGGATTAGATGTGGGCTCGAAAACGGTTGGGGTTGCCATTAGTGATCCTCTTGGTTTTACGGCCCAAGGACTGGAGATTATTCCGATTCATGAAGAAAAGGGTGAATTCGGCTTAGAGCGCTTGGGCGAGCTGGTGAAAGAGTACAAGGTTGATAAGTTTGTTATTGGCCTGCCTAAGAATATGAACAATACCAGCGGGCCTCGAGTGGAGGCCAGCCAAGCTTATGGTCAGCGGATTGCTGAGCTATTTGGCCTGCCGGTTGACTATCAGGATGAGCGCTTGACGACTGTGGCTGCTGAGCGCATGCTGGTGGAGCAGGCGGACATTAGCCGCAGTAAGCGCAAGAAAGTTATTGATAAGCTGGCGGCGCAGCTGATTTTGCAGAATTATCTGGATCGAAATTTTTAGAAAAGAAATGAAGGAGACACTAGTATGACACATGATCATAACCATGACCACGAGCATGAAGAGCGTGAATTAATCACCTTGGTTGACGAGCAAGGAAACGAGACTTTATTTGAAATTCTTTTGACCATTGATGGTAAGGAAGAGTTTGGCAAGAATTATGTTCTTTTGATTCCGGCCAATGCGGAAGAAGATGAGAACGGTGAAGTAGAGATTCAAGCTTATTCCTTTACCGAAAATGAAGACGGTACAGAAGGCGACCTGCAGCCAATCCCAGAAGACTCAGATGCTGAATGGGATATGATTGAAGAAGTCTTCAACAGCTTTATGGAGGAGTAAGACTGGCCTAGCCTCGCTTCTGGAAATGGGCAAGCGCAGGCAAGATGCTAGCTGAACTTGACAGATAAAGGAAGTAGCCAAGGCTGGGCTATTTTCCATCTCATATCATAAACATTAGAAAGAGGAGCGAGTTGCAATTCAGATTTGAGTTCTGCTTCGCTGCTCTTTTTTAGGTAAGAAAATGAATGAAATTGAAGAATGGCTGAACAGCCGAATTGGTCTAAACTTTCGTTCGGGTCTGGGGCGGATGCAGCAGGCTGTAGCTCTTTTGGGGAATCCTGAGCGGAGCTATCCAACGATCCATGTAACGGGTACAAATGGCAAGGGTTCTACTATTGCTTTTATGCGTCAGTTGTTTGCGGGGCATGGTCGCAAGACAGGGAGTTTTACCTCGCCTCATATGATTAGTATTCACGATCGGATTTGTATCAACGGTCAACCGATTGCTTCAGCTGACTTTATCCGTCTGGGTCAGCAGGTGCAAAAGATGGAGCAAGAACTGCTCAAAAGCCATGACCAACTGTCCTATTTTGAAATTCTGACCTTGATTGCTTTTCTTTATTTCAAGGAGCAGGCAGTGGATCTGGCCTTGATTGAGGTGGGGATTGGCGGACTCTTGGACACGACTAATGTCATTACGGGAGATATTGCAGTCATCAGCTCTGTGGGCTTGGACCATCAGGAGACTCTGGGAAGGAGCTTGACGATGATTGCGGAGCAAAAGGCTGGGATTTTCAAGCCGGGGCGGCCAGCTGTCGTCGGACCGCTGCCAGAGGAGGCACGATTGGTTTGTGAGCAGAGAGCTCAGGAGCTGGGAATAGAACTCTATCAGTATGGTCGCGATTTTTCTCTGGCACATCAGACTTTTTCCAATTCGACTACGACCCTATCCAATCTTGAACTTGGTCTCAAGGGAGGCTATCAGGAGGAAAATGCTGCGCTGGCCCTGCAGGCATTCCTACTCTTCATGCAGCAGCAGGGCTGGGAAATAGATTCTGCTAGGATTCGGACGGCCTTGCAGGAGACTCGGTGGGTAGGGCGCTTGGAAGAAGCTAGTCCAGGTATCTATCTTGATGGGGCTCACAATCTGCCCGCGCTGGAGAGGTTAGTGGAGTTTATCCAGAGCCAGAATGACAAAGAGTGCTTGCTTCTTTTCGGTGCTCTCAAGCGTAAGGACTATAGCGCCATGCTGGATTATCTGCGAGAGGCTCTGCCAAATGTTCAGTTGACGGTTACTTCCTTTTCTGATGGAGATTCCCTTGGTCAAGCTGAAGCGGAAGGCTTCTTATACATAGAGGATTATCGGCAGCTTATTCAGAATTTTCAGGAGAGACAAAACGATGATCAACTGCTTTTCATTACGGGCTCCCTCTATTTTATTGCAGAAGTCAGAGCTTATTTGACAAGTTTATAAATTGACCGCCAGAGTCCTGCTTTGGTACAATAAAGACAGAAGAAAAAGGAGAATACTATGGCAATTTCTAAAAAGTTAATTTTTTCGGGTCTAACTGCTGCGGCTGTTTTGGCCTTGGCAGCCTGCGGTTCTAATCAGAACCAGACGGCGCCTTCCTCTCAGTCTCAGTCAGCCGCTTCCAGCAAGCCAGCAGAGTCTTCGTCAGTAGCTAGCACGTCTAGTGCGGCCAATAACAGTTCATCTGCTTCAGCATCCTCTTCCGAGCAAGCAGCCAATGGCGAGCTGGATGGCAGCTACCAGACAAGTCATGAAGGCGATCAGCTGACCTTGCAGATTTCAGGCACCACTGGCCAGCTGACCAAGGTTGAGGCGGATGGTGAGCAGGAGATTGAACAGGTTCAGATTGATGCTACCAACCAGACCATGATCATCGGAGATGATGTCAAGCGCTATCGCATTGAGGGCAATCAGCTGACTATTGAGGACCTTTCCCAAGAGCCTTATGATGATGACACACTGGTCTTTACAAAACAATGATGAAAGAGCCCTGTCTTGAATAGGGCTTTTCCTTTTATCGGCCATAATTTAGCAGTGAAATTCTAACGATAGCGGTCTTCAAATACTGTGCTTAGATTTTCATCCACCAAAAATACAGTTTGCATTGATATAAACGTTGTTTTAAGGCAGTTTTAATGCTATACTAGAATATATGCAATGAGATAGGAGAGTGTATGACTTTCAGGAAATTCCGCTTATTAATGTCAAAATACGGTTTCAGCATCATTATTATGCTGCTGGAGCTAGCCTTTGTCTTTGTTGCGTTCTTCTATTTTAATGAGATTGCACCCAACTGGCTGTCAGTGGCGATGATTGTTTTCCTGTATATTGGGACTATTTTAGCGATTGTCAACCGCAATATGCCGCCTGAGAGCAAGGTGACCTGGCTTTTGATTGCCGTGGTACCGGTCTTTGGTTTCCTGCTTTATCTGATGTTTGGCGAGCGACGGCTGTCTAAAAAGGAAATGATTCAGCTGGAAAATATGGACTCCATGAAATTTCGAGAGGACAATAGCTATGAACTCCGTGTCCAGCTGAAAAAAGAAAACAAGTCGGCCTACGGCATTATCAAATCACTGCTGAGTATGGACAATAATGCGGATGTCTATGACGGTACAGCTTCTCGCTATTTTCCCATCGGTGAGGAGATGTTTGAGTCCATGCTGGCTGATCTGCGGGCTGCTGAGAAATTCATTTTTCTGGAATTTTATATCATTGATGAAGGTCTGATGTGGGACAGTGTTCTGGAAATCTTGGTCGAAAAAGCTGCGCAGGGAGTTGAAGTCAAACTGCTCTATGATGATATTGGCTGCATGGCTACTTTGCCGGGTGATTATACGCGTAAGCTGCGTAAGATGGGTATCGAGGCTTATAAGTTTAACAAGGTGATTCCGCGAATGACGGTATCCTACAACAATCGTGACCACCGCAAGATTTTGGTCATTGATGGTCAGGTCGGTTATACTGGCGGCATCAATCTGGCTGACGAGTATATCAATCATATCGTCCGTTTTGGCCATTGGAAAGATGGTGGTGTCCGCTTGGAAGGTCGGGCAGTCAAGGCTCTGACGCGGCTCTTTCTCATGAACTGGTATATCAACCGTGGGGAAATCACAGACTTTGACAAGTATCATCTGGAAAATAAAG
This sequence comes from Streptococcus sp. 27098_8_134, assembly GCF_041431675.1. Classification (NCBI taxonomy): domain Bacteria; kingdom Bacillati; phylum Bacillota; class Bacilli; order Lactobacillales; family Streptococcaceae; genus Streptococcus; species Streptococcus sp. 27098_8_134. Next base: position 105,207 of record NZ_JAPVYD010000003.1, read on the forward strand.
CTGTCGAAGGCAAAGGGCTTTACGTTCCCTATGGCAGCGGGCCTAAGCCTATTTATAAGGGTCAGGTTGGCAAAACAGTCTATCAAAATATCATCAGTCAGGCTACGGACTATGTCTACATTACCACGCCTTATCTGATCATTGACTACGACCTGACGGAGGATATCAAGAATGCTGCTATGCGGGGAGTGGATGTCCGTATCGTGACTCCTTTCATTCCGGATAAGAAGCTGATTCAGATTGTTACCCGCGGAGCCTATCCGGATCTGATGGAAGCGGGGGTTAAGATCTTTGAGTACACGCCAGGGTTTATCCACAGCAAGAATGTGGTGGCCGATGATGAATTTGCCGTGGTAGGGACGATTAACTTTGATTACCGCAGTCTGGTGCACCATTATGAAAATGCAGTCCTGATGTACCATGCGGAGAGTATTCCAGCTATCAAGGAAGATTTTGAAGCCATTTTTGAGGCTTCTGAGGAAATTCTTCCTGAAAATCTTGATAGCAGCTGGTATCGTCGCCTTATCAAAGAAATCATGCAGCTCTTTGCACCTATGCTCTAAGGCTAGAGGTGGGCAAGTTCTGCAGAAATATACAGAAAGTCTGAGGCGGAAGTTTCAGATTTTTTGCTTGTGTTTTTGAGGTTCGTGCTGAGATATCTTTTTGTCATTTTTGCTTTTATATGGGGATGGATTTTTGCTCTGTTTTTACGAATGTAAAAAATAAAGGAATTTTTTAAGATGACAATGGAGAAAATTTCCAGTCAGCCACTTGCTTATGAAACGAGAGAATATCGCTGTTTTCGGGAATTGGAGGAGCTGGCTAGAAGCTATAATGCTCAGAAGAAGGGTCAAGAGAAAGCTGACAGGAGGACAGGAATTTGATATACTAGATGGGACTGATATCAAGGAGAATATTTTATATGCATGATACAACGGAAGAAAAAGTTTTAGAGGTTTCAGAGGAGCAGCTGACTAGGGCTGAAAGGTCTGAGCAAAAATTCACCAAGCCAGAGCCGACGCCCTATTTTTTGACCCTCTTATGCAGTTTGGCTATCAGCCTGCTGAGTGTGGTCAATCCTTTTTTGACCAATCTAGCAACGAATTTACAAAGTCAGAATCTCTATGCCGGCTGGGCCATGACTCAGGGCCAGGTGCCTTATTCGCAAATATATGGGACCAGTGGCCTGCTTTACTATCTGATGGCTTGGACCAGCAGCCTGGCTTTTGGCCAGCTTTTGTGGATGGTCTTTCAGACGCTGGCTCTGTGGTTGGCTGGACTTTTCCTGCACAAGACCTTGGTGCTCTTACAGCCTAAACAGGACCTATCGCGCAGCCTCTTGCTGCTCTTTTACCTGCTAGTCTTTGCCCTTGGATTTGGCGGTCTTTACTCTAGTATTTTTGTTCTGCCCTTTATTTTTTGGAATCTATCTTTCTTGGTGCGCTATCTGCAGGATTCAATCAAGGATGAAAAGTTCATTGTCTATGGAGCTTTCGGAGCTCTTGCTTTTATGATTGATCCGGTTTCCAGCCTAGTCTTCTATTCTTTGACTGCTCTGGTGCTTTTGGTCTACAATATCGCAGCCAAGCGTGCGGCTCGAGGCTTTTATCAGCTTTTAGCTGGTCTCTTTGGCTTCTCAGTGATTTTTTATCCTATCGGCTACTTTACTGTTGCCAATCAAACCTTTGGCCAGGCTATCAGTCAGGTGACCTATGCTTGGGATTCCATCAGCTTGATTGGCAGTCATAGTCTTTCTAATTTGATTTATTATGGCTTGCTGACAGTCGGTCTAGGTTTTATTTCTGCTTTGGGTGCCAATCTCTTTTCAAGAGAAAAGGGGCAAGCAACCAGCCTGCGCGTCTTGCGCTTTATCGGTCTGCTAGGGCTCTTCATTACTGTCTTTGCGGCTTTTATCCTGCCAGATCAGGGCAGCTATCAACTGCTTCCTGCCCTGCCTTTTGCCATGATTCTTTTTGCTTTGTGGTTTAATAAAGGCAAGCAGCAGGCACCGGGGCGTCACCGCCGGGATCGCCGTCGTCCTACGATGTGGACTTCCTATCTCTCAGGCCAGTTCTTTCTGCCACTCTTAGCCATCTTTTATCTGATTGGCTATCCTTTGGTAAATGAGTATATCCTTTCCAGCGGTGTCTCTGCTGAAAGAAGTGAGGCGGCTCAGTATATTAAGGAAAAGACCAAGGACGGGGATACTATCTATGCCTGGGACACCTCGGCTAGTCTGTATCAAAAGAGCGGCCGCCTATCAGCTGTTTCTCTCTTGTCTCCAACTTTGTATGTGGGAACGGCTGAAAATCGTCTAGGTCTTCAGAATGGACTTGAAAACAGCCAGCCCAAGTATATTTTGGTTAACAATGATGTCAAACTGCTGTCAGATGTGAAGCAGCTAATTTCCCAAAATTACAAGGAATCTGACCTCAAACTCGACCATTTCAAGCTTTATCAACTTAAGTAGTAAAAAAACAATATGTTGTGTATAAAAAGAAAAAATAACTTTTTTGCCACAACATATTGATTTTTAATTTTAACGTGCTATAATGAGTCTTGTATCGACTTATTTATAAAATACTGTTCTTTGGATGAACTACTGTCGGAGATTTCTTGGAAATTTCTTCGCAAGCGATAGGTTTAAAGAGACTTGATTTGTCCTAAGGGCAGAGAAAAGGATGTGTTCGTGATGATTTTAAGGGAAGAGAAGTTTGAAACTGCTCCAGCGATTTATGTGGAGAAGCGGGATGGCCGCAGAGTGGCTTTTGATGTGTCAAAGATTTATAAGGCTATGGTGCGGGCAGCTCAGGAAGTCGGTCCGCTGAATCCAATGCTGGAAGCCAAGCTAGAAGCTATCACAGACCGCATTGTGGCAGAAATCAGCAGTCGCTTCGCTAAGTATGTCAAAATCTATGAGATTCAGAACATTGTTGAGCATGAGCTTTTGAATGCCAAGGAATATGCCATTGCAGAGAACTACATCACTTACCGCACCCAACGGGATTTTGAGCGCTCAAAAGCGACTGATATCAACTTTACCATCGACAAGCTCCTCAATAAAGACCGCACGGTAGTCAATGAGAATGCCAATAAGGACAGTGATGTTTTCAATACCCAGCGGGATTTGACAGCTGGGATTGTTGGCAAGTCCATTGGGCTTAAGATGTTGCCGCCTCATGTGGCCAATGCCCACCAAAAGGGTGATATTCACTACCATGATTTGGACTACAGCCCTTATACACCGATGACGAACTGCTGTCTGATTGACTTTGACGGCATGCTGAAAAATGGCTTCAAGATTGGCAATGCAGAAGTAGAGAGTCCCAAGTCTATTCAGACTGCGACAGCGCAGATCTCGCAAATCATTGCCAATGTAGCTTCCAGCCAGTATGGCGGTTGTTCGGCCGACCGGATTGATGAAGTCTTGGCGCCCTATGCTGAGCTTAATTATCAAAAGCATCTCAAGGATGCAGAGCAGTGGGTTTTGCCGGATAAGCGGGAAGAGTACGCCTGGGCGAAGACCAAGAAGGATATCTACGATGCCATGCAGTCGCTGGAGTATGAGATTAATACTCTCTTTACTTCTAACGGTCAGACTCCTTTTACTTCGCTGGGCTTTGGTCTGGGGACCAATCGTTTTGAGCGGGAAATTCAGAAGGCTATTCTCAATATCCGTATCAAGGGACTGGGAAGCGAGCACCGCACAGCAATTTTCCCTAAGCTGATTTTCACCCTTAAGCGTGGGCTCAATCTCGAGCCGGGAACGCCGAACTATGACATCAAAGAACTGGCTCTGGAGTGTGCCACTAAACGCATGTATCCAGATGTCCTCTCCTATGACAAGATTATCGACTTGACTGGATCGTTCAAGGTGCCGATGGGCTGCCGTTCTTTCTTACAAGGTTGGAAGGATGAAAATGGTCAGGAAGTCAATTCCGGCCGTATGAATCTTGGTGTCGTTACTGTCAATCTACCGCGGATTGCGCTTGAATCCGAGGGGGATTTGGATAAATTCTGGGAACTCTTTAACGAGCGGATGAATATCGCTGAAGATGCTTTGGTCTACCGAGTGGAGCGGACCAAAGAAGCTAGTCCAGCCAATGCACCGATTCTTTATCAGTATGGGGCTTTTGGCCAACGTCTGGGCAAGTATGATCAGGTTGACCAGCTCTTTACTCACCGTCGTGCAACGGTGTCTCTAGGCTATATCGGTCTGTATGAAGTGGCAGCAGTCTTTTACGGTGGTAATTGGGAGACCAATCCAGAAGCCAAGGACTTTACGATTGCTATTGTCAAAGATATGAAGCGCCGGGTGGAAGAGTGGTCCGAGCAGTATGACTATCATTTTTCTGTCTACTCGACGCCATCTGAAAGCCTGACCGACCGTTTCTGTCGCTTGGATACAGAGAAGTTTGGGGTCGTTCCGGATATTACTGACAAGGAATACTATACTAACTCTTTCCACTACGATGTGCGCAAGAATCCAACGCCTTTTGAGAAACTGGACTTTGAGAAGATTTATCCTGAAGTGGGAGCTTCTGGTGGCTTTATCCATTATTGTGAGTACCCTGTGCTGCAGCAAAATCCAAAAGCACTGGAGGCTGTCTGGGACTATGCCTATGACCGAGTCGGCTATCTGGGAACCAATACACCGATTGACCGTTGTTATAAGTGTAACTTTGAGGGAGATTTCACGCCGACCGAGCGGGGCTTCACCTGTCCAAACTGCGGCAACAGCGATCCCAAGACGGTCGATGTGGTCAAACGGACCTGCGGTTACTTAGGAAATCCGCAAGCCCGTCCAATGGTCAACGGCCGTCACAAGGAAATATCAGCCCGGGTCAAGCACATGAATGGCTCGACTATTAAGTACGAAGGAAATTAAGATGGGAAAGTATCAATTGGACGACAAAGGAAAGGCTCAGGTACAGCGTTTCCACGAAAAGCATTCGCAGGGCGGCAGCAGCAAAAAAGAGCGATTGGCCAAACTGCGTCAGCAATTTTTAGAAAAGAACAAGAAACAATAGAAGTCAGAGTGGGGCGCAAGGCGGTCTCACTCTCTTCGTATCAGGAGGCACTATGGAGCTTAGACGACCGAAACTAGAAGACAAGGAAAAGATTTTAGAGATGCTGGCTGACTTTGAAGTAGCTGGTAGCCGACAGGATGGCTTCTTTGGTGGAGTGGATTTTGTCTACGAGGATTGGCTGGAGACGATTCAGCTAGCTGAGGCAGGTCTAGGCTTGCCGCAAGGTTTTGTGCCTTACGTTCAACTGGTTTCTTTTGCTGCGGATGGTCAGGCTGTGGGCTTTCTCAATCTGCGCTTGCGGCTCAATGATTATTTGCTCCAAGAAGGCGGGCATATCGGCTATAGTATCCGTCCCTCTGCGCGTGGGAAAGGAATGGCAAAGGAGCAGCTGCGACAAGGCTTGCAAGTGGCTAAAAGTAAAAATATTAAACGAGTCCTAGTGACTTGCGATAGTGACAATGCTGCCAGCCGAGCAGTGATTCTGGCTAATGGTGGAGCTTTAGAGGATGTTCGAGGCGGAAAAGAGCGTTACTGGATTGATGTCGATTAAGGAGGGAGCATGGAGCTAAGACGACCAACTTTGGAAGATAAAGACGCAATTTTAGAGATGATTGCGGAGTTCGATGCTGCAAAATCTTATATGCATGGTGGCATGGGCTCCACTTGGAAACGAGCAAAGGATTATGAGGATTGGTTACAAATGGTGAGATGGCAGGAAGATGTGGCAAACTTGCCAGCAGGTTGGGTTCCTGCCATCCAATTTTTATCCTTTGATGAGACCGGCTTGCCTCTGGGATTTTTAGCTCTGCGCTTGTCCTTAAATGACAAATTATTTGTGGAGGGTGGGCATATTGGTTATTCTATTCGGCCCAGTCAACGCAGAAAGGGATTGGCTAAGTTGCAGTTAGAGCTAGGACTGGCAGAGGCTCGAAAGCAAGGACTAGGACGAGTGCTGATTACCTGCGATGAAGACAACGAAGCCAGCCGCCGCACCATTCTCTCAGCTGGTGGTGTTTACGAAAATACAATCGACAGAAGTCAGCGTTACTGGATTGATTTGGAGGATGAAGATGAACAATCCCAAACCTCAAGAATGGAAAAGTGAGGAGCTGAGCAAGGGGCGAATCATTGACTATAAGGCCTTTAACTTTGTGGATGGCGAAGGTGTCCGTAACTCCCTCTATGTCAGTGGCTGTATGTTCCACTGTGAGGGCTGCTATAATGCAGCAACCTGGTCTTTCAACGCTGGTATTCCTTATACGCAAGAGTTGGAGGAGCAGATTATGAAAGACTTGGCGGAGCCTTATGTGCAGGGACTGACTCTCCTAGGTGGCGAGCCTTTTCTCAATACGGGCATTCTCCTGCCCTTGGTCAAGCGGATTCGGAGAGAGCTTCCGGATAAGGATATCTGGTCCTGGACGGGCTACACCTGGGAGGAGATGATGCTGGAAACGGAGGATAAGCTGGAGCTGCTAAGTCTGATTGATATTCTGGTGGACGGCCGTTTTGACCTTACCAAGAAGAATCTCATGCTGCAGTTTCGCGGCTCTTCTAATCAACGCATCATTGATGTGCAGAAATCCCTTCAGTCAGGCCAGGTAGTCATCTGGGATAAGCTGAATGATGGCCTCCAGGCCTATGAGCAAGTTGACAGGGATAAGATGCTTTAAAAACTAAGTAAGATACTTATATAAAAGAGGTTTTACCTCTTTTTTTCTGTTGTCAAAAACAGTATAAAATATCGGTTTTTCGAGAGAAAAGAAAGAATTTACCGAAAATTAATACAGACTGTCCTTTTTTGTCAACAAATTTTGGGAAAAACTAAAATATTTTTAAATATTTTAGTGTATCATAATGCATTTATGATATAATAAAATGTATTTATATCTCAGGGGAGAAAAAGGGAGAATTATGAATCAACATAGGAGAAATGTGCCTGCTTCTAAAAAGGGGAAGAAGCTGAGGCTCTTTAATGCAGCTTTACTGACATTGGTAAGCTTGGTTTCAGGTTTGCTTGTTTTTTCTATATTTAAAAATAATGTTCTGGCGTTTCATCACCTGAACCTTATTTTGTCTGCTCTTTTGGCGGCTGTTATTTTACTGGCAGCCTTCTTTGTATGGAAAAATAAGTTCAAAGTCCTGACCACGGTGCTTTTGCTTGTGACTTTGCTGGTATCTTCAGGAGCCATGTACGGGGTCAAGGAGCTGATGGACTTATCTAGAGGTGTGAACTCCACCTCGAATTACTCTGAAATTGAAATGGCTGTTTATGTCCGGACAGACAGCGACAAATCAGATGTAACTCAGCTGCAGAAGCTGACGGCTCCGACTGAAAATGGGGATAAGGACAATGTGACGGCTCTTCTGGACCACATCAAGAAGACTAAAAAGACAGAACTCACTGTAGAAAACAGCTCATCTTATATCGCAGCCTACAAGGCCCTCATCAATCAAGAGACTGAGGCCATTGCCCTCAATAGTTCGTTTGGAGATATGCTGGCTTCTCACGATGCTGACTATGCTTCAAAGATAAAGAAAATCTATACTTATAAAATTACTCGTCAAGTAGAGACCGGCAAACGCAGGGATGATGCCAATGCGGATGTCTTCAATATCTATGTCAGCGGTATCGATACTTATGGCTCTATCTCATCTGTCTCACGCTCAGATGTCAATATCATCATGACGGTCAATCGCAAGACCAAGAAAGTCCTCTTGACAACAACTCCTCGTGATTCTTATGTGGCGATTGCAGACGGAGGGGCTGGGCAGATGGACAAGCTGACCCATGCAGGGATTTACGGAGTGGATGCTTCTGTCCACACTCTGGAAAATCTATACGGCATTCGCATTGACTACTATGTTCGTCTGAACTTTACTTCCTTCCTCAAGCTGGTAGACCTGCTGGGAGGGATTGATGTTGAAAATGACCAAGAATTTACCAGCCGACATGGTAATCATCATTTCCCAGTAGGGAAAGTCCATATGAACTCAGATCAGGCATTAGGCTTTGTTCGCGAGCGTTACTCCCTTCAGGGGGGCGACAATGACCGCGGGAAAAATCAAGAAAAGGTTATCGAAGCAGTCATTAAAAAGCTGACTTCAACCAGTGCTTTGAAGAACTACAACGAGATTATTTCCGGCTTGCAGGACTCTATCCAGACCAATATGGAGCTGCCTGTTCTTATGAATCTGGTCAATACTCAGCTGGAGTCAGGGGGGAGCTATCAAGTTCAGTCACAAGCCATCAGCGGAAACGGCCGCATGGATCTACCATCCTACGCTATGCCAGATTCCAATCTCTACATGATGGAAATCCAACCAGAAAGCCTTGACAATGCTAAGGCAGCGATTCAGCAGGTAATGGAAGGAAAAACACCATGATTGACATCCATTCTCATATTATCTTTGATGTGGACGACGGTCCTAAGACCTTTGAGGATTCCAAAAAACTGTTGGAAGAAAGCTATCGACAGGGAGTTCGAACTATCATCTCTACTTCTCATCGCAGAAAGGGCATGTTTGAAACGCCTGAAGAGACCATTAGCGCTAACTTTAAAATGGTGAAAGAACTGGCAGAGCTTGTAGCGCCTGACTTGACGGTTCTCTATGGGGCAGAGGTATACTACACCAGTGATGTGGCGGATAAGTTGGAAAAGGGGATTTTCCCCAGTCTAGCTGGTACACGCTATGTGCTGATTGAGTTTAGCATGGCGACTCCTTATAAGGACATCCATAAAGGCTTGGCTCAGATTCTGCGCTTAGGTCTAACCCCTGTCCTTGCTCATATTGAGCGCTATCACTGTCTGGAAAATGATGAAAAGAAGGTGCAGGAACTCATTAATATGGGCTGCTATACTCAGATTAACAGCTCCAGTGTTCTAAAACCTAAGCTGCTTGGAGACTCGCATAAATTTATGAAAAAACGGGCTCAGTTCTTTTTGGAGAAGGACTTGGTCCACTTTGTTGCCAGCGACATGCACAATCTAAGCCAGAGACCGCCCTTTATGAAGGAGGCCTTTGACATCGTCGCTAAGAAATACGGTTCTCGCCGGGCAGAAGCCCTCTTTGGCGGCAACCAAGCATTATTATTGAAAAATGAATTGATTTAGGGGAAAAATGGAAAAACAAGAAAAGCAAATCGTAGAAATCGATATTTTGTCCTTGCTGAGAGCCTTATGGCTGAAAAAGTTCACCATCGTATTGGGAGCGGTGCTCTTTTCTTTGCTGGCTTTTGGCTACAGCGTCTTTATTGCTAAGAAAATGTATCAGAGCACCACACGCATCTATGTGGTCAGCCGTCAGAACGAAACACAGGCAGCTTTGACTAATCAGGACCTGCAGGCGGGTTCATACCTCGTTAAGGACTTTAAGGAAATCATTCTGTCACAGGCGGTTCTGTCACAGGCAATTAGTGAGTTGAAACTGCAAACGTCACCAAGAGAGCTGACGCGTCACATCACCGTTTCCGTTCCGGCGGATACTCGTATCGTTTCGATTACGGTTAAAGATGACAATCCAGAGGAAGCGGCTCGCATTGCCAATGCCTTTCGGAATATCGCTGCTGAGAAAATTATTGAAGTGACAAAAGTTTCTGATGTGACAACTTTGGAAGAAGCGACAGTCCCAGCAGAGCCTTCTTCACCAAATATTCGGCGTAATGTTATCTTAGGATTTTTAGGGGGCAGCGTCCTGATGTCGATCTTTATCATCGCTGTAGAAATCTTGGATGATCGGGTGAAGAAGCCAGAGGACATTGAAGAAGTCATGGGCTTGACGCTATTGGGCGTTATCCCAGATATGAACAGAATGTAAGGGAGAGAAAATGGCAACCTTAGAATTAGTTAGGAAAAAAAGGAATCTTGTCAAACTAACCGAGGAATACTACAATGCTCTAAGTACTAATGTACAGCTGAGTGGCGCCAATATCAAGATGGTCGAAATAAGCTCGGTGACGGCAAATGAAGGAAAGTCTACAACCTCAGTGAATCTCGCGGCCGCCTTTGCCAGAGCTGGTCATAAGACCTTGATGATCGATGCGGATATCCGCAACTCAGTCATGTCCGGTGTGTTTAGCAGTCAGAGAAAAGTATCAGGACTGACGGACTATTTGTCAGGGCAGGCTGCCCTGCACGAAGTTATCAATGACACAGATCTGGACAACCTAGATGTGATCTTATCTGGTCCAGTATCACCTAATCCGACGGGGCTTTTGCAAAGCAAGCAGTTTGATGCACTTTTGACGGACTTGCGTGTTCGTTATGACTACATCATTGTGGATACTTCACCGATTGGTCTGGTCATTGATGCGGCTATCATCGCTCAGAAATGCGATGCCAGCTTCTTGGTGACACAAGCAGGCCATATCAAACGAAAAGCAGTCATGAAAGCTAAAGAGCAGTTGGAACAAACGGGAACTCCTTTTTTGGGTGTTGTCCTCAATAAATATAACATTGATTTGGAACGCTATGGCGCCTACGGAACTTATGGGGGATACGGCAGCTATGGCAATTATGGGAAATAATAGGGATTAAAGAGTTTTAGGATAATTGGGAGATTATTATGTTTAGAGACAGGAAGGAATTTCAAAAGGCAGAACTTGCCTTTGTTCAGCTTTTTGCTGTACTCTTTACGGGATTTTTAGTGAGTCCTTTAAGGGAAACGGAAATCAATCAGCACAGTATTTTAGTGCTTGCATTCTTGCATGTCATTGCTTTTTATGCCAGCGATTTTTGCTATGACATCCTGAAGCGAGGCTATTTAGAAGAGTTTATTTTCACTGTGAGATATAGTATTTTTTATAGTTTGGCAATTAGTTTTGCTTCTTTCATGATGCAAGATAGTTTTTCTATTTCTCGAAGAGGGCTTATTTACTTTGTCATTGTAAATGCAGCGCTAGTCTATTTTGTCAATTTGGCTTTTAAACGTTATCAGAAGACTGTTTATCCAAACTTGAAAAATAGTAAAAGAGTTTTTCTGATTACAACAGGCGATTCTCTGGATAAGGTCTTTGAACGCCTGCAAGAATCATTCGATATAGGGGGCAGGATTGTTGCGGTGTCTTTGCTAGATGATGCTCCGTTTAGCAATCCCAATGTAAAAATCGTTCCTAAAGAAAAAATCGTTTCATTTGCAACGCGTGAAGTAGTGGACGAAGTGTTCATCAACCTGCCAAATGAGGAATATAACATTGAAGGATTTATTTCACAGTTTGAAGCAATGGGAATCGATGTTTCTGTCAATATCAATGTTTTCGATTTTATCTCTATGGGAGAGAAACGGGTTCGAGAAGTTGCAGGCTTGAGTGTGGTCACTTTTTCAACAAACTTTTACAAGTATGGCCATGTGTTAGCAAAACGCACGCTGGATATTATTGGTGCTCTGGTTGGTCTCTTCTTCTGTGGTTTGGCTGCTCTTGTTTTAGTTCCGCTTATCAAGAAGGATGGTGGACCTGCTATCTTTGTCCAGGAGAGAATTGGGAAGAATGGGCGTCGTTTCAAGTTCTATAAGTTCCGGTCTATGTACACTGATGCTGAAGAGAGGAAAAAAGATTTGTTGGCGCAGAATACGATGGTTGGAGGTATGTTTAAGGTCAATAATGACCCACGGATTACGCCTATCGGCCGCTTTATCCGTAAAACCAGCTTAGACGAACTGCCACAGTTTTATAATGTTTTAATTGGGGATATGAGCTTGGTTGGGACACGACCGCCAACTGTGGATGAGTACGAGCAATATACACCAGAGCAAAAACGGCGTCTTAGTTTTAAGCCAGGAATCACAGGTCTTTGGCAGGTTAGCGGCCGTAGTCAAATTACAGACTTTAATGAAGTGGTACGCTTGGATGTTGCTTATATAGATGAATGGACGATTTGGTCAGATATCAAAATTTTGCTAAAGACATTTAGAGTCGTATTGGCTAGAGATGGAGCAAAGTAGGGGGAATTGTTTTTCGGAGTTAGGAGGAGTATGAAAAAGTCAGTCTATATCGTGGGATCTAAAGGTATCCCAGCTAAATATGGTGGATTTGAGACCTTTGTTGAGAAGCTGACCGCCTGCCAGAAAAATTCTAATATCCAGTACTATGTGGCTTGTATGAGGGAGAATTCAGCCAAGTCTGGGATTTTAGAGGATACTTTCGAGTATAATGGAGCTATATGTTACAACATAGATGTGCCTAAGATTGGCTCAGCTCGAGCGATTGCCTACGATATTGCTGCGCTAAATAAGGCTATTGAGCTAGCTGAGCAGAATCAAGATTCTGAGCCAATTTTCTACGTTCTAGCTTGTAGAATTGGCCCTTTTATCGGAAACATCAAAAAGAAAATCAAAGCACTGGGCGGCAAGCTCCTTGTCAATCCCGATGGTCATGAATGGCTGCGAGCTAAATGGAGCATGCCAGTACGCAAGTATTGGAAAATTTCTGAAGCACTGATGGTTAAGCATGCAGATCTCTTAGTTTGTGATAGTGAGAATATCGAATCTTACATAAAAGCAGACTATGTGAGATATGCTCCAAAGACAACTTACGTTGCCTATGGGACAGATACAAGCAGATCTGAGTTGTCTGCTAACGAAGACAAAGTTCGATCATGGTATCAGGAAAAAGATATTGCTGAGAATGAGTATTACTTAGTTGTTGGGCGCTTTGTGCCAGAAAATAACTATCAAGCCATGATTAAGGGGGCTATGGCATCTCATTCTAAAAAAGACTTTGTCCTGATTACCAATGTTGAAGAAAACAAGTTTTACAATCAGCTGCTCAAAGACACAGGATTTGATAAAGATCCTAGAGTTAAGTTTGTTGGGACAGTTTATGACCAAGAATTGCTCAAGTACATTCGGGAGAATGCATTTGCCTATCTTCATGGCCACGAAGTTGGTGGGACAAATCCGTCTCTATTGGAGGCCTTGGCATCTACTAAATTAAATCTCTTATTGGATGTTGGTTTTAATCGTGAAGTAGGTCAGGATAGTGCTATCTACTGGAAAAAAGATGAACTAGCAGATGTGATTGAAAAAGTAGAGGAACTGTCACCGGAAGTAATCGCAGATTTGGATAGAAAATCAAATCAGCGCATTGCGGATGCATTTACCTGGGAGAAGATAGTAACAGATTACGAAAGCTTATTTGAAGGATAGGAAATGAAACGGATTTTATACTTACATGCTGGGGCAGAAATGTATGGGGCAGACAAGGTATTGTTGGAGCTCATTAAGGAACTGGATAAAGATGAATTTGATCCTCATGTAATCCTGCCAAATGATGGTCCGCTAGTAGAGTCTTTGCGACAGGTTGGAGCTCAGGTTAGCGTGCTGGATTACCCGATTTTACGAAGGAAGTATTTTAATCCCAAAGGCATTGCCGACTATATTCGCTCTTATAATTTCTATGCTAAGCAAATCGCCCTCTATGCTCGAGAACACAGTATAGATATGGTTCACAATAATACAGCGGCTGTTTTGGAGGGCATCTATTTGAAACGCAAGCTCAAGCTGCCTTTGATTTGGCATGTTCATGAGATCATCGTCAAACCCAAAGCTATTTCTGACTTTATCAATATGCTCATGGGACGATATGCAGACAAGATTGTGACGGTGTCCCAAGCGGTCGCTAATCATATCAAGCAGTCTCCCTTTATCAAAGATAGCCAAGTGGAAGTGATTTATAACGGTGTCGATAATGCTGTCTATTATCCAAAGGATGCGTCTTCTATTCGTGAAAAATTTGACATTGCGCAAGATGCACTTGTGATTGGCATGATTGGTCGGGTCAATGCTATCAAAGGACAAAATGATTTCATAGAAGCAGTCGAGCCACTTTTGGAAAAGAATGAGCAAGCGGTGGCTTTCCTAGCTGGAGGTGTTTTTCCTGGTGAAGAATGGCGCTTAGAAGAACTAGATAAGAGAATAGCTTCTTCATCTGTTGTGTCACAAATTCATCGTATTGATTACTACGATAAGACTTCTGAACTTTATAATATGTTTGATATCTTTGTCTTACCAAGTATAAAACCTGATTCCCTACCTACAGTAGTCCTAGAAGCCATGGCTTGTTCAAAACCAGTTGTTGGTTATAACAATGGGGGAATAGCTGAAATGGTAGTAGATGACAAAAGTGGTTGCTTAGTCAAACCAAATCGTCCTCAAGAACTTTCTAATGCCATTTCTCTCTTACTAGATAGTTCTGAAAAAAGAGAAAAATTTGGGCGAGTAGGATATCAGAGACAAAAAGAGCTGTTTTCTTTGGAGAGTTACATCAAGAACTTTTCGGAGTTGTATAAAACAGATAGAAAAGATTAGTTATGAATAAAATAGATTTTGTTGTTACTTGGGTTGATGGGAATAATCCTGTGTGGCAAGAAAAAAAATCAATCTATGATGGCTCGGTTAATACTTCTAAACAGAGTATGAATTCAGTCAAGGCTTACCGAGAATGGGGGACCTTTAAATATTGGTTTAGAGGAGTTGAAAAATTTGCTCCTTGGGTCAATAAGGTCTACCTCGTGACCGACCAGCAAAAGCCAAGCTGGTTAGATATAAATAGTGAAAAATTGGTGTTGGTAGATCATACAGAGATTATCTGTAATGACTACCTGCCAGTTTTTTCTGCCAATCCTATCGAAAGTAACATCCATCGAATCCCTGGTCTCTCAGAGCATTTTGTTTTTTTTAATGACGATATGTATTTGACAGCTCCAGTCGAGCCGACAGATTTTTTCTCAGAGGATGGTTTACCCAAATATAATACGGCTCTTTCACCGATTATTCCTGAGCGATATGGAACGGGGAATTTTCAGATAAATGACATGGAGATTGTCACTAGCTATTTCAGTCGAAATGAAATTTTGAAGAATGGCCAATTCTTTGATCCAAAGCAGGGATTAAAAAGTATCGTTAAGTCGCTACTATATAGAAACAGTCGGTTTATCTGTGGTTTCTGGGAGAGTCATCTGCCCTATCCTCTACTAAGATCAACGATGAACTTGGTATGGGAAAAGGAAAAAGCTGTCTTGGAAAGAACCTCGGCTAGTCGCTTTAGAAATCCTTCTGATACCAATGTTTGGCTCTTTAAGTATTGGCAGATTGCCAGTGGTCAATACGCTGTCGGAAATCCTAAGTTGGGGGGACTCTTTTCTTTGGATAATGCCGGACCAGATTTTTGGAAGATACTAAATTCTGGCAAATACCAAATTATGTGTATCAATGATGGATTTAACATTCAAGACGAGGAGCAGGTGATGACAGACTTTATCAAGGCTATGGATCAACTGCTTCCAGATAGAAGCTCATTTGAGATTTAAACTGTAAAACTAAGTAAGAGAAAGAAAAGAAAATATGATCTCGGTAATTGTGCCTGTTTATAATGTGGAGGACTACCTTCATTATGCCATGGAGAGTTTGGAACATCAGACTTACAAGGATATGGAAGTCCTCTTGATTGATGATGGCTCGAGTGATGGATCAGGACAGTTATGTGACCAGTATGCCCAGCAGTATGATTGGGTGACTAGCTACCACAAGGTGAATGGTGGATTGTCTGATGCTCGTAACTATGGGGTCTTGAAAGCCAAGGGTAACTGGATTACCTTCCTTGATCCGGACGACTATTTGGAACCTTGCACCTTAGAACTGCTAGCAGAGCTACAAAATCGTACCCAAGCAGATATGGTTAGTTGTAAAGTAGAGCCGACAGCTCACTATCATCGTTCTCAAAATTTTCACTTTGAAAAGCTTGATCTAGACCAAGTTAAGGTCTACAACAAGGCAAAGGCTCTAACTGAGATGCTTTACGGGGACCTTGTAACGATCTCTGCTTGTGGTAAACTCTATCGGAAAGAACTACTTGAAAAAACTCCCTTCCCCAAGGGGCGCATCTACGAAGACCTCTATGTTATCAGCGAGCATCTCAATCAAGCCCAATCCGTGGCCTTGTACCATCTTCCGATTTACCATTATTACCATAGACCTGGTAGCATTACTGCCTCGGCTTTCACACCCAAACAATATGAGTTTTACGAAGCAATTAATCATTTAAAAGAGGTTGTGAATACAGCCTATCCTGAGAGTTCTGAACTCCAAGAAGCCATCATTTCACGCTTCTTTACGGGAAGTCTTCTTATCTTTACGATGATTCAGGATGGAAATCCATCAGAGTTCAAGCGTCTTCAGGAACAGACAAGACCTTATTTGTCTCTTGTCTTGAAGAATGCTAGAGTTAGTAAGAAACGTAAGATTTTGTATGTTTTAATTACTAAGTATCCACGACTCTATTTTCACTTTAAAAGGTGGAAAAAAAGAATGCAATGAAAAATTGAAAGAAGTATTAGAGATTAGAAAAGGAAAAAGAAAATGTTAAGGATTGAACGTGATAAATTGCTTGTAACAGCAGTTTTAATAGTGTTAATTTCTATAGATATGATAAACACTTCTATGTTAGCACCGATTTTGCCTAATATTCCTAATGTGCTTCCTTTTTTGGCGATTTTGTTACTAGCTGTACGTTTTTCTTATATTCGCCACTATTCTTTAAGTTATTTAATTTTTGCGCCACTTCTTATTTTTGTAGGATTTATGGTTTATTATAAAGCTGGAAATCTTAATGCTTTAATGTATACGATGCTGATTGTCTTTCTTTATGATGCTGATATGGAAAGTGTGCTCAAAACGTATACTATAACAGCCTTGTTTTTTGTCGTATTAATTACTGTACTATCCTCAATAGGAGTCATTCCAAACTTGCAGTTCGTTCAGTCTAGATCTGCCGGAGTTGTTGTTCGCAATTCCTTTGGATTTATTTATCCAACGGACTTTGCTTCCCATTGTTTCTATCTTTATACTGCTTTTTCTTACATCTTTAGAAAAAGATTTATTATTTTACGAACTTTTTTAGGATTGGGACTATCCTATTTTATCATTCGTTATTGCGACGCTCGTCTGAACGCGGCATCTATAGCTATAATGTCTCTCATTTTCCTTTATTTTTATATCCGAAAGAATAAGCCATTACGACTTTTTGCAGTACTCCCTTTGTCAGCGGGTATAGCATCGTCAGTCATGATCTATCTGTCCAATAAGTTTACTTGGTCCCAGCCTATATATGTTGCATTAAATAACTTTTTTAGCATGAGATTGCATTTAGGCCATGAAGCATTTAAAAAATATGACATTCAATGGTTTGGTACTCGTGGAATATCATTTGTTGGTTATGGAGGACGTACAGAATCCGTATTGAGCTATGACTATGTAGACTCTTCCTATGTTCAGATGTTGTTTACCTATGGGATGATTCCAGTAATTCTATTGGTTTGTCTATATATGATGCGGTCGTGGACCCTTTATCGTGAAAAAGATCATCTATTACTTGCTGTTTTGTCTTTGATTGCGGTCAACTGTATGTTTGAAGCCTTCTGGGTTCGTCCGTCTTATAATATTTTTATGTTTATTACATTTGCAGCATTGCCAGTGGGAGAACTGTTATCAAAGAAATCTAAAACGAGGAACTCTGTGTGAGAGTATTAAAAAATTATTTATACAATCTATCTTATCAGTTGCTAATAATTGTTTTACCAGTCATTACTACGCCTTATATCACTCGAGTTTTTTCATCTAGCGCCTTAGGTTCCTACGGATACTACAACTCAATAGTGACCTATTTTATACTTTTAGCAACACTTGGCGTGGCTAATTATGGAACCAAGGAGATCTCAGGACATCGCAAAGAGGTTCAGAAGACCTTCTGGGGAATCTATAGTTTGCAGGTTTTGGCGACTTGTTTGGCGCTTGTTCTTTATATTGCTGTGTGCCTAATCATTCCATCCATGAATAATCTGATAGCCTATATTTTGGGATTCAGTTTACTTTCTAGAGGTCTAGATATTTCCTGGCTTTTTCAAGGGATGGAAGACTTTAAAAAAATCACGGTTCGGAATACAGCTGTTAAACTCCTAGGAGTTGCTTCTATTTTTATCTTTGTAAAAAAACCTTCTGATTTATATCTGTATATTGTACTGCTGGTTGGCTATGACTTGCTGGGACAATTGAGCATGTGGCTTCCAGCTAGAGAACATATAGGCAGACCTCATCTAGACATAGTTTATGCTAAGCAGCATATTAAACCGGTTATTTTATTGTTTTTACCCCAGATTGCTATTTCACTTTATATCACTTTAGATAGGACCATGTTAGGTGCCTTGTCTTCGACAACAGATGTAGGGATTTATGATCAGGCTCTCAAGTTTTTAAATATTTTGTTGACGATTGTGACTTCCCTAGGGAGTGTCATGTTACCGAGAGTATCCAATCTTCTGTCATCAGGTAATCAAAAAGCAGTTAATAAGTTGCATGAAATGTCCTTCTTGGTCTATAATTTAGTAATATTTCCGATGGTTGCTGGTATTTTGATTGTTAACAAAGATTTTGTCAATTTTTTCTTGGGCAAAGACTTCCAAGATGCACGCTATGCAATTGCTATTATGGTCTTTAGAATGTTCTTTATTGGCTGGACTAATATCATGGGGATTCAGATTCTGATTCCTCATAATAAGAATCGTGAGTTCATGTTATCTACGACCATTCCGGCTTTCTTTAGTGTAGGATTGAATATCTTATTGATTCCATCTCTAGGTTATATCGGTGCATCTATCGTTTCGGTATCCACTGAAGGTTTGGTCTGGTTGATTCAGCTTTATTTCACTCGATCTTATTTGAAAGAGATAAAGATTCTTCCATCTATGTTGAAAATACTGGCTGCTTCGCTAGTCATGTACGGAATTTTGTATGTCATCCAGCCTTTGATTCACTTTCCTTCCGTTGTCAATGTATTGATTAGTGCGTTATTGGGATTATTAATCTATGCTGGATTAGTGTTAGCGTTGCGTGTCTTGAATGTTCAAGAATTGAAAAGTGTATTTAAGAAATAAGGATATGTTATGTATGATTATTTAATTGTTGGTGCGGGACTTTCAGGAGCTATTTTTGCTCATGAAGCTACGAATCGCGGCAAAACTGTTAAGGTGATTGATAAAAGAGACCATATTGGCGGGAATATCTACTGTGAAAATGTTGAGGGAATTAATGTCCATAAATATGGAGCCCATATTTTTCATACATCTAACAAGGAAGTTTGGGATTATGTGAATCAATTTGCTGAATTTAACAACTATATCAATTCACCTCTAGCCAATTATCAAGGTCAGCTTTATAATCTTCCTTTCAATATGAATACCTTTTATGGCTTGTGGGGGACTAAAACGCCACAAGAAGTCAAGGATAAGATTGCAGAGCAGACAACCCATATGCAAGATGTTGAACCCAAAAATTTGGAAGAACAAGCTATTAAGCTGATTGGAACGGATGTATATGAGAAGCTAATCAAAGGCTACACAGAAAAGCAGTGGGGGCGTTCAGCGACAGATTTACCACCTTTTATCATCAAGCGTCTACCTGTACGTCTGACTTATGACAACAATTATTTTAATGACCGTTATCAAGGGATTCCAATTGGCGGGTATAATGTAATAGTTGAAAAATTATTAGAGGGTATTGAACTGGAGCTTGGTACGGATTTCTTTGAAGATCGTGAGAGATGGGAAGCGTCAGCTCAAAAGATTGTCTTTACTGGAATGATTGATCAGTATTTTGATTACAAATTTGGTGAGTTAGAGTATCGTAGTTTGCGTTTTGAACATGAAGTTTTAGACGAAGCGAACTATCAAGGGAACGCTGTCATCAACTACACTGAGCGTACAATTCCTTATACACGTATCATTGAGCACAAGCATTTTGAGTTTGGGACTCAGGAGAAGACGGTCATCACTCGGGAATATCCAGCGGATTGGAAAAGGGGAGACGAGCCTTATTACCCAATAAATGATCAGAAAAATAACGAAGTCTATGCGCAATATTTGGCAGAATCTAAGAAGAACGATAGAGTTATCTTTTGTGGGCGCTTGGCAGATTATAAATACTACGATATGCACGTAACCATAGAGCGTGCACTGGATGTTGTTAAAGAGGAATTGGGAAATTTTTAGGAATAATGGGAGATAAAGAGGACAAATGGTCAAGTATTATCTAAAAGATTCATTTCTGCATAATGAGCATAAAAAAAATGCGGGAAATAAGGCGCGAGACGATGCGGAAGCAATCCTAATATCAGCAGGGTATAGGGGGCTAGCTCTTCGAGTAGAAAATTGGTACGAAATGAATTTTTTAAAGGCTCAGGAGCACAAATATCGTGCGATGAAAGCTGCTTTCGATCAGTTAGGTGATGGGGATGAATTACTAATTCAGTTTCCCATTATCCATCATACGTTTTTCATTTCTTCATTGATAAAGCGAGCACAAAAAAGGGGTGTAAAACTATATCTATTAATCCATGATGTGGAGACTTTGAGAAATTCGGCAGCATCTACAGTTAAGTTCCGTCATAAGTTAAGGAATTATTTTCAAGAAAAAAAGACCTTTCGACTTGTAAATGGTATAATAGTTCATAATGATACTATGAAGAAAGTTTTGTTCGAGCAAGGTGTACCGATGGAACAAATGGTTAGCTTAGAAATTTTTGATTATTTGACTCCAGATTTTGATAAGAAGACAAGGCCTCAAAAAGATTTTCCTATTATGGTTGCTGGTAATTTGACGCCTAGTAAAGCGGGATATTTATACGCTTTGCCGGATAAACCTTCGTTTAATCTTTATGGAGTTGGATTTGATGAAAGTCGTTCTTCGAAGAATACGAGTTACTTTGGATCTTTTATGCCAGATGAGCTCCTTTCAGCACTAGTTGGAAGTTTTGGGTTAGTTTGGGATGGCGATAGCGCAGAAACTTGCCAAGGCACATATGGGAATTACCTACGTTTTAATAATTCCCACAAAGCTTCTTTGTATTTGGCAGCAGGATTTCCTGTAGTGGTATGGAAAGAGTCGGCTCTAGCTCATTTTATGTTAAAACAGAAATGTGGTATTGCAGTTTCTTCTCTCTATGATCTAGAAACAGAACTAAGCAACTTAACAGAGGAAGAATACAACGAATTGGTAAGAAATGCTCGAAGGATTGGCAGCCAACTTCAGGAAGGGAAATATCTGCTAACTGCACTAGCAAAATTAAAATGAATTTTAGGGTTTACGAGGAGGGATGACTCATGAAAAGAATTTTAGTTACAGGAGGAGCGGGCTATATAGGAAGCCACACAGTGGTTGAGTTAATAGCAGCAGGCTATGAAGCCATTATTGTCGATAACTTTTCAAATAGCTCTGTAGAAGTATTGGATAGGTTGAAAACTATCACAGGAGTAGAGGTTCCGTTTTACAAGGGTTCTATTTCGGATAAAGATTTTATGAATCGGGTTTTTGAAGAGAATCAAATTGATGCAGTAATCCATTTTGCAGCATACAAAGCTGTAGGGGAATCAGTGCAAGAACCACTAAAATATTATAAGAATAATGTATGTGGGACCATCTCTTTGCTTGATGTTATGAAGTTGCACAA
The DNA here is from genome assembly GCF_041431675.1 of Streptococcus sp. 27098_8_134. Classification (NCBI taxonomy): domain Bacteria; kingdom Bacillati; phylum Bacillota; class Bacilli; order Lactobacillales; family Streptococcaceae; genus Streptococcus; species Streptococcus sp. 27098_8_134. Next base: position 126,729 of record NZ_JAPVYD010000003.1, read on the forward strand.
AGTGGAACATATTATCTTTAGTTCAAGTGCTACTGTCTATGGTATGAATAATATTTCACCATTGACAGAAGATTTATCTACTTCAGCGACCAATCCATATGGTTATACCAAGCTGATGATGGAGCAGATTTTGACGGATGTTGCTCTTGCAAATTCAGATTGGTCTGTAACCAATCTTCGTTACTTCAATCCAATTGGTGCTCACGAGTCTGGTATGATTGGTGAGGCCCCAAATGGAATTCCTAATAATCTCATGCCTTATATTACTCAGGTTGCGGTCGGTAAATTACAAGAGCTTAGCGTTTTCGGAAATGATTATGATACGCACGACGGTACAGGAGTGCGGGATTATATCCATGTAGTCGACTTAGCCAAGGGTCATGTTTTGGCTTTGAAACATAATTTAGAAAACAAAGGAGTTGCTGTCTTCAATCTTGGTACAGGGATTGGTTATAGTGTACTGGATATGGTTAAAGCCTTTGAAAATGTCAATGGAGTGAAAGTTCCTTATGCTATCAAGGAGAGACGGCCTGGAGATGTGGCGACTTGCTATGCCGATGCAAGTAAAGCGAATGACATTTTGGGCTGGAAAGCTGAGAAAACTCTCCAAGATATGATGCGAGATTCTTGGAGATGGCAAAGCTCAAATCCTAATGGCTATGAAAGCTAACATAGAATATCAGTCAGGTGAATAAAACTCTTTTGTAATAGTGCAGAAGAGTTTTTCTATATAAGAGCTGTCTTCTCCTACAGATGCAAAACTTTTTAAAGAATGTCATCAATTGATATGTTTTTTAATGGGCGTGTAATCTGGTCTTGATGAGCTGTAATAATAAACATGCTATAATGTCTGCATGAAGACTGAAAACACAACTTTGCACGCTTTCAAGGCCCTAGCTTGCTTTAGTATTGTTTCCTTACACTTTCTGCTGCCGGGGCAATTTGGCGTTTTTTATCAAATTGTGGCCCGCTTTGCAGTTCCCTTTTTCATGATGCTGTCGGGCTATTTTTCCTTTAATATTTCCAGGGATAAGGTCAAGTATCGTCTCAAGCAGATGCTTCTTTTGACAGCTGCCAGTCTCCTATTTTACACGATTGTGCATTTTGTCAACCTAGTGCTGACCAGAGAACTAACAGAAAAGATGGCATCTATAGACCTGTCTGATTTTGCAGACTTTTTCCTCTTTAACAGTCCCAGAGACTTGATTGGCTCAGCTGCTACACCGACTTGGTATTTGCTGGCTATCTCCTATATCTATACGCTTTATCTGGTTTTTTATAAGCATTTCCACCGTTTAACTAGCTTTGGTGTGTCCCTGTTCTTGTTGGTTCTGGCTTTTTGTATTGAGTTCAATATTAGTGGCACTCTGTACTATCGCAACTTCTTGTTTATGGGTCTTCCCTTTTTCATTTTAGGCATGCAGTTTGCCAAGCATCGGGATCAGATTTTAGCCTACGATTTGTCTTCTGTTAGGAAATGGGCGATTGGCTTGGGAATAGCGGGTTTGATTTTGCTTGAGTACTGTTTCATGGGTACGGAGTACGACCTATATCCTAGTACTCTTTTCTCATCCAGTGCAATTTTCCTCTATGCGGTCAGAAATGGGGCCAACATTGATATTCCGATTTTGAATAATATTGCCAAAAAGTACGCCACCATGATTTATATCATTCATCCCTTCATTATCTTCATTTTCAGGTCGATAATGCCTCGGAATACCATTTATAGTTTTGGCTTTTTTATCATTTTCTTATTGTCTTACTTGCTGAGCATAGCTTTTCAGAAAACCATCAGACCCAGACTTATCAGTGCACTTCCGGCTCAGTGATGTAAGCTGTCATAGCTTATCCTCGCTTTGACTCCAAACTAAAAGCAACAGAGAATACTGTTGCTTTTCTTGGTCTATCTTGGGTTCAGACTGCTCAATACTTTTTCAAAACTGTCAGAGCGAGCTTCGACGGTTATTTTTTCTAGCGTAAAAGGGTGGGTGAAGGTCAGCCGATGGGCATGGAGCATAAGCCGCCCTTTGGGCTGCGGATGATAAAGGGGGTCACCGATAAGTGGGTGTCCGTGGTGAGCTAGATGAACACGGATCTGATGGGTGCGTCCAGTCTTGAGTTGGCATTTGACCAAGGCAGCCTGCCCAAATTGCTTGACCCTAGTCACATGGGTCTCTGCATAGAGTCCTTTTCGGGGGTCAACCAGCCGTTTCCTGCGGTCATGGCGGTCGCGGCCAATCTTGTCTTTATAGATAAGCTTTTTGCTTGGGAACTTGCCTTGGACCAGAGCCCAATATTCGCGGCTGATTTCTCGCTTTTCCAGCAGCCGATTGAGGATGGGCAGGACAAAGGGATTCTTGGCAAAGAGGACAGCACCACTGGTTTCTTTATCTAGCCGGTGAACGACATAGCAGGTCTCGCCAACATAGGCAGAAACATGATTAAGAAGGGCTAGCTCTGTTGGTTCATTAGCGTGGGTTTTCATACCCTCGGGTTTATTGACGATAATGAGGTGCTGGTCCTGATAGAGCTCCTCTACGAGTTCGCCATTTCCAAACAAGATTGTCTTTTGAGGATAATCCTCTTCATCAAATATCAGGCAGACATCATCTCCGGGGTTGACTACAGTCTGCCAGTTGATAGCTAGACCGTTGACGGACACGTGCTTTTTGGTCCGCAGAAAGTGCCGAATTTTTCGTGGAATGAGAAATTGTTCTTCCAGCAGCTCTTTGACTGTCATAGCGGGCAGTCCATCTGGGATAGTCAGTGTAAATTTCATACATTTATTGTAGCAGAAAGCCATAATTTTGGAAATAGGCAGTGTCGGATAAGGCTTGCTGCAGAGGGCTTTAAAAGGCTATTTAATATACTCTTTTTCTTAAAAATAACTAAAAATCAGACGGGAAATAGGGTACTTTCTTGTCTGCACCTAAATAAGGTGATAAAATAAGGTTTATGAAGAATTTAAAAGATTTGTTTGAAAAATTAGTAGATTATTTTACCATACAGAAACCTCAAAAAGAAGCAGCAGAGGAGGTAGAGTTGACAGAAGAGCAGGCTAAGTCTGGACTCAGCCGTTCGGGCAAGGCCAAAAAGAAACCTCTCTCTCAGCACCCTATCCGCCGTTTTTGGCGCAGGTTTCATCTGACCAAGATATTTCTGATTCTCGGCTTGACCTTTGGTCTGGTGGTCGGTGGCTATCTCTTTTATGTGGCTAAGACGACCAATGTCAAGGATTTGCAGAATGCCCTCAAAGCTACCACGCTCATCTTTGACAAGGATGGCAATGAAGCGGGAAGCCTGTCTGGTCAGAAAGGAACTTATGTCGAGCTGACTGAGATTAGTCAAGACCTGCAAAATGCTGTCATCGCGACAGAGGACCGGACTTTCTATGAGAATGGCGGGATTAACTACAGTCGTTTTATTCTGGCTATCCTGACAGCCGGTCGCTCGGGTGGGGGGTCTACCATTACCCAGCAGCTGGCCAAGAATGCCTATCTGTCTCAAGACCAGACCATCGAACGGAAGGCCAAGGAATTTTTCCTGGCTCTGGAAATTAATAAGAAATACAGCAAGCAGGAAATCCTGACCATGTACCTCAATAATTCCTATTTTGGAAATGGGGTCTGGGGTGTGGAGGATGCCTCTAAGAAATATTTCGGAGTTTCGGCTAGTCAGCTTAGTCTGGACCAGTCGGCTGTTCTGGCTGGTATGCTCAAGGGGCCAGAGATTTACAATCCGCTATATTCAGTCGAAAATGCGACCAATCGCCGTAATACGGTGCTGCAAAATATGGTTGCTGCAGGCTTTATTGATCAGGGGACAGCCGATCAGGCAGCCGCTGTAGGAATCGGTGGCCAGCTGGTTGATGCGTATGCCGGTAAGTCAGAAGACTATCGCTATCCGTCCTATTTCGATGCGGTCATCAATGAAGCGGTCAATGACTACGGCTTGACAGAAGAAGAGATTGTTAATAATGGCTATCGCATTTACACTGAATTGGATCAGAACTACCAAGCCAGCATGCAGGTTATTTACAGCAATGTCTCTCTCTTTCCTGTAGCAGAAGATGGCACTATGGCTGAGTCGGGCAGTGTTGCCTTGGATCCAAAAACCGGCGGTGTGCGAGCACTAGTCGGGCGAGTCAATAGTGCAGAAGGCTCGACTTTCAGAAGCTTTAACTATGCAACCCAGTCCTCCCGCAGCCCTGGCTCTACTATCAAGCCCTTGGTTGCATACAGCCCGGCCGTCGCTGCTGGTTGGCCGACAGATAAGGAGCTGGATAATACTAGAACCACCTTTGGCGACTATACCATTAACAACTACGGCAATATCCAAAGCTCCCCCAAAGTTCCAATGTATCAAGCCTTGGCAGAATCTCTGAACATTCCAGCTGTTTCAACTGTAGACGAGCTAGGCATCAACAAGGCCTTTGAGTACGGGAAAAAGTTTGGTCTGAATATGGACAAGGTTGATAAGACTTTGGGAGTAGCACTAGGAAGCGGAGTTACAACCAATCCAATGCAGATGGCGCAGGCCTATTCAGTCTTTGCCAACGGCGGTGTGATGAATGATGCCCATCTCATTACAAAAATTGAAAATGCCAGCGGTCAGGTCGTCAAGACCCATCGCCAAACCTCTACTCGGGTCCTCAATAGCTCAACGACTGACAAGATGAACAGCATGATGCTGGGGACTTTCTCGAACGGTACAGGTATCTATGCGGCTCCGTATGGCTATACTATGGCTGGTAAGACCGGTACGACTGAAACGGACTTTAACCCAGATCTATCTGGTGATCAATGGGTTATTGGTTATACGCCGGATGTGGTTATCAGCCAGTGGCTAGGCTTTCCAAAAACTGATGAAACCCACTATCTAACTGGGACCAGTGCGAATGAAGCCTCGGCGGTTTTCCGAAATGTTGCCAATAGTATCCTGCCATATACAGAAGGAACTTCCTTTGAAGGGCAGAAGAATGCCTATGCTGCCAACGGCATTGCCCCTGTGGACACCTATGGTACGGAGGAAACGGGTACTACAACTGAAAACAAAGACTTCCTGCAGGACGTTCAGGACCGAGCTCAAAATCTGGTGGATGAAGCCAAGAAAGCCATTGATGACACTGGTATTCCTGAGAAAGCTAAGAATCTCTGGGATACTGTTACCAGCTGGTTTCAATAGGATTTAAAAGAGCTGAACGACTTGTCAAAAGCATAGAATCCTGCTATAATAAGAAAGATGGAGGCGTTATGGCATTAAAAAAAGCGAGTCTAGCGTGTACAGTCTGTGGTTCTAGGAACTACTCGGTTAAGCTCAGTAGCACTCCAAAACCAACGCGTTTAGAAGTTAATAAATTTTGTAAGCATTGCAGTAAATACACCCTGCATAAAGAAACTAGATAGGAGATTGTTGTGAAATTCTTTAAAGATGTTTTTAAACTATTGAAAGATACAACTTGGCCTACCCGAAAAGAAAGATGGACAGATTTTATTTCTGTCATGGAATACACTGCATTCTTTGTAGTAATCATCTATATCTTTGACAAAGTAGTGGCAAGCGGTCTTTTCCAGATTCTGAATATTTTCTCTTAATGATTTAAGTAGAAATAAAAAAGTCTACAACAGGCATATTATTCAAAGTCCCACCTATTGTGAGTAGGTGGGACTTTTGACGTATGCACTTATTTATGCGCTGACAATTTCAGTCAGCTTCAAAAAATCAAATCTATCTATAATTCATAGTTTGAAATAAAAATTTCTCATACTAGACAATACAGATTCAAGAATTTTTGGGCAGCAAGACTTTGATTTGTATGGGAAATAGTTAATAAATTCCTTTGCATTTGAGGAAATTATGGTATAATAGGGCTAGAAAGAAGCAGAAGCCCGCAGGCTTTTTTATTTAGGAAAGGATGAACTCATGGACAGTTTTGACAAAGGCTGGTTTGTACTGCAGACCTATTCAGGTTATGAAAACAAGGTAAAAGAAAATCTTTTGCAGCGCGCTCAGACTTATAATATGCTGGAAAATATCTTGCGCGTGGAAATCCCCACTCAGACCGTGCAAGTAGAGAAAAATGGTAAGACCAAGGAAATCGAAGAAAATCGCTTCCCTGGTTATGTCTTGGTGGAAATGGTAATGACAGACGAAGCTTGGTTTGTCGTGCGGAATACTCCGAATGTAACAGGATTTGTCGGGTCACACGGAAACCGCTCTAAACCAACGCCGCTCTTGGAAGAAGAGATTCGTAACATTCTCATCTCCATGGGCCAAACAGTGCAGGAGTTTGACTTGGACGTTAAGGTTGGGGATACTGTTCGTATCATCGATGGTGCCTTCACTGACTATACAGGTAAGATTACGGAGATTGATAATAACAAGGTCAAGATGATTATTTCCATGTTTGGTAATGACACCGTGGCCGAAGTTAATCTTAGCCAAATTGCAGAGCTTTAATTGACGAAGTCGCTATCCTCGTCAAAAATAAAATCCAAGACTTAAAAAGGTCTTGGATTTTTGTGTTTTTGGAGCCAATTGTAAGATTACTTATCCTTAATGACGGAGTCAATAATATCTTTGGTTTGTTTCATTTGATAGGTAGACATTACCCCAACGATTTGATTATTCTGAGTAGAGAAATTAATAGAGTTCTATAAAATCTAAAGTTTAAAATAGCAAATTTACATTTTACGGTTCAACAATCTGATAGACTTTATCTTGATCGAACATGACGCTGTAATCTTTGCCATCTTGACCTTTCCATCCAAAAACAGTTGAGTGGCCAAAGACTGCGATTGTTTCTGGGCGTCCATGTTTAGCAACGACCTCCTGCGCGGACATCCCAGGTTGCACATCCTTGAGATTGTTGATTTTCTTAGGATTAGGTAGGCTGGCTGTCTTGGTAGTTACTGCTCCCTGGTCACTAAAACTTATCAAGATGCTGTAATCAGTTCCTCGCCAAAAGCCGCCACTTCCCATATCTGAGTCAGCGGGTCCCATTTTGCTGACAACCTCATCTTTGGTGCTGGGAGTAGGACCAGCAGATCCTATAAGGGACTCAACTTTTATGGTTTTAAATTCAGCCCATTTTGGAATTTCAGGGATATCCCCAAGAGCTTCCAGAGCCTCTCCCTGATCAATTAGGCTGATTTGAGCATTAGGGTCCTTGCGAGTATTAGAGCTAGAAGAAGTAGAGTAGTCTTCATCATCTTCACTAGAAGAGGAACTTTTTTTGCTAGATTCCTTTGTTGAGGTTGAACTTTTCGAAGCTTTGAGGGAGCTAGGCGTCTTTTTTCTTTGCTGTGTCTGCTTGGCAGGCATGCAGGCTGAGAGAGCTAGCAGAGAGAGAAGGCTGAGGGCATAGAAGCTGACTTTTTTCATAATCAATCTTTTTTCCTTTCGCTGATGATGAATGATGTTTTTATAATATTATATCAGCAAAATTTGCTAGAAACAATAGGAAATGCAATAAAAAAGCCCTTTGAGGGACTTCTAGAAATATATTTACGAAGGCGGTAGACGGATTTGAACCGACGATCAAGCTTTTGCAGAGCCGTGCCTTACCACTTGGCTATACCGCCGCGACTCTTATTATTCTATCGTAAATACTTGCTTTCGTCAAGAGTCTTTCATAGTCAAAGCAGAAAATATTAGATGTTCCTATTCTGAACAATTTGGAGAATAAATGTTCTGCTGAGAAGTGGGAATAGTGGCTAGCGGAAGAAAATCTGGTAAATGCCTTGTCAAAGAGCTGCGCTTTTGTTATAATAGAGGTTGCCGTGTAAATGGCAAAATACTCATTTTAGATGAATTGTGGGACTGTTGCCCTCGGGTGGTTCTGCGAGCTGAAATCTAAAAGAGGAAAAAAACAAAAAGGAGAATTTACTCATGGCAGTAATTTCAATGAAACAACTTCTTGAGGCTGGTGTTCACTTTGGTCACCAAACTCGTCGCTGGAACCCTAAGATGGCTAAGTACATCTTCACTGAGCGTAATGGCATCCACGTAATCGACTTGCAGCAAACTGTAAAGTATGCTGACCAAGCTTACGATTTTATGCGTGATGCTGCTGCTAACGATGCAGTTATCCTCTTCGTTGGTACTAAAAAGCAAGCTGCTGACGCTGTCAAAGAAGAAGCAGAACGTTCAGGTCAATACTTCATCAACCACCGTTGGTTGGGTGGAACTCTTACAAACTGGTCTACTATCCAAAAACGTGTAGCTCGTTTGAAAGAAATCAAACGCATGGAAGAAGACGGAACTTTCGAAGTTCTTCCTAAGAAAGAAGTCGCTCTTCTCAACAAACAACGTGCTCGTCTTGAAAAATTCTTGGGCGGTATCGAAGATATGCCTCGCATCCCAGATGTGATGTACGTAGTTGACCCTCATAAAGAGCAAATCGCTGTTAAGGAAGCTAAGAAATTAGGTATCCCAGTGGTTGCCATGGTTGATACTAACACTGATCCTGATGATATCGATGTTATCATCCCAGCTAACGACGATGCAATCCGTGCGGTTAAATTGATCACTGCGAAAATGGCTGATGCTGTTATCGAAGGCCGTCAAGGTGAAGATAGCGTTGAATCAGTAGAAGCAGAATTGGCTGCAACTGAAACTCAAGCAGATTCTATCGAAGAAATCGTTGAAGTTGTTGAAGGTTCAAACGAATAATCAGTAAACTAACCTAAAGGGGCAGGGCTCAGCCCAGCTCCTTTATTTACATTAAAAAATAGGAGAAGAAAAATGGCAGAAATTACAGCTAAGCTTGTCAAAGAATTGCGTGAAAAATCTGGTGCTGGTGTCATGGACGCTAAAAAAGCACTTGTTGAAACTGATGGTGACATCGAAAAAGCGATTGAATTGCTTCGCGAAAAAGGGATGGCAAAAGCAGCTAAGAAAGCTGACCGTGTTGCTGCTGAAGGTCTGACAGGTGTTTACGTAAACGGTAATGTTGCCGCTGTTGTTGAAGTGAATGCTGAAACTGACTTCGTTGCGAAAAATGCTCAATTCGTTGATTTGGTAAATGCAACTGCGAAAGTAATCGCTGAAGGCAAACCAGCTAACAACGAAGAAGCGCTTGCTTTGACAATGCCTTCAGGTGAAACTCTTGAAGCTGCATACGTATCTGCAACTGCAACTATCGGAGAAAAAATCTCTTTCCGTCGCTTTGCATTGATTGAAAAGACAGATGCTCAACACTTCGGTGCTTACCAACACAATGGTGGCCGTATCGGTGTTATCTCCGTTATCGAAGGTGGAGACGATGCTCTTGCTAAGCAAATCTCTATGCACATCGCTGCGATGAAACCAACTGTTCTTTCATACAAAGAATTGGATGAGCAATTTGTCAAAGATGAATTGGCACAATTGAACCATGTCATCGATCAAGACAACGAAAGCCGTGCAATGGTTGGTAAACCAGCTCTTCCACACTTGAAATACGGTTCTAAAGCTCAATTGACTGATGCAGTTGTTGCTCAAGCTGAAGAAGACATCAAGGCTGAGTTGGCTGCAGAAGGCAAACCAGAAAAGATCTGGGACAAGATCATCCCAGGTAAAATGGACCGCTTCATGCTTGACAACACTAAAGTTGACCAAGCATACACACTTCTTGCACAAGTATACATCATGGATGACAGCAAGACAGTTGAAGCTTACCTTGAATCAGTAAATGCTTCAGTAGTTGAGTTCGCTCGCTTTGAAGTTGGTGAAGGTATCGAGAAAGCTGCTAACGACTTTGAAAACGAAGTAGCTGCAACAATGGCTGCTGCTCTTGGTCAAAACTAATCGTTTTTAGCTTAGAAATAGAACGATAAAAAGGTCTGAGATTTTTTCTCAGACCTTTTTTATAGGTTTTTTAAACATCCAGTTCAGAATGGTGAGTAGCATCATTTAGCTGCTTTTTCTCTTTCTTCCTTATGAGCAATCAAGCCGTTGGTAAAAATCAACACTGCCAAGAGGAAGAGAAGCACTGTCGTTTGGGGGTAAGTCAAGCTAAACTGGTAGACTTTGGTAATAAACAAAAGGGGCAGAGTAACCACCATCATAATCAGAAAGCTATACCATTTGACTCGGTTGCTGACCAGCTCCTGTTCGAAGAGTAAGGGAGCATAAAGACAAGCGATGAGAGCTCCGATAGGAATATCAACGTAATCAGCAGAAAAGATGGTGAAAATACTCAGAGCTGCAAAGAGCCATTTGAGTACATGACGAGAATAGTTGAGCCAATCCATTTTCATTGGATTATCCTCCTTGTTTAGATGATAGTTGGCAGGCAGGAGTTTCTGTCTGTCTTTTCCTTGTGGATTTCCACCTATATTATAACGCTTTAAAAGCAAAAAGCAAGCGGTTACACAAGTCTATCGAAGCTTTTTCACTAGTTTGAATTGTCAGACCTTTCAGTCATCCCTTTTTCTTTCAAAATAAAGACTTTTCCGGTATAATATTAGTCAAAGATAGTCAATGTTAGAGAAGCAAGGAAAAAAGAAATTTATTCTGAAATTCTCAACTGGAAAGGAAAGTCATGGGTGCAAAAAACACATCGGACAGTATTGAAGCATATATCAAGTCGATTCTGGCTCAGGCAGGGATGGTTGAACTGAAACGCAGTGAACTGGCTGATGTTTTTCAGGTGGTTCCCAGTCAGATTAACTATGTGATTAAGACGCGTTTTACGGAAAGTCGGGGCTATATCGTTGAGAGCAAGCGTGGTGGCGGAGGCTATATTCGGATTGGAAAGATAGAATTTTCCGACCGGCATCAGATGCTTTGCGGCCTGTACGACAGTGTGGGAGAGCGTGTCAGCCAGCAGGTTTTCACAGATGTTATTCAGCTTCTTTTTGACGAGAAGATTATGACTGAACGTGAGGGCAATCTAATCTTGTCAACAGCATCGGACTTGATTTTAGGTGATGGAGCTGCGGTGATTCGTGCCCGGATATTAAAAAAGATTTTACAACAACTAGACAGAAAAGGAATGGAATCATAAATGAAATACTCAAAAGCCTTAATAGAAAGCTTGGAAGCAGCCCAGCTCTTGGCCGGCCATTTTACGACAGATTATCTGGAATCATGGCATCTGCTGATTGCTCTGGCTAATAATCCCTACAGCGTTGCTGGCTCAGTCCTCAATGAGTTTCCTGTGGAAGTTGATGGATTTGAAGAAGCGGCTTTTCAGATTACTGGTCAGGCTTATCAGAAAGACGGTCACTTCGAGCTGCTGCCTTTTTCTTATCGCTTAGAGGAGCTGTTTGAGGAAGCGGGGCAGATTGCAGAAGCTGTTCGGGCTAAGCATGTAGGTACTGAGCATGTGCTGCTGGCCATGCTATTTGACCGGGGGACCTTGGCCTCTCGTATTCTGGAATTTACCGGCTTTAGCTACGAGGACAAAGAGCAGGGGCCGAAAATCAGTGATTTGCGAAAGGTCTTGGAGCAGCGAGCTGGCTGGGGCAAGGAAGATATCAAGGCTATTCGCAGTCTGAATAAGGGAGTAATGGCCGCTAAGCAGACCATGGCCAATATGATGGGTATGCCAGCTTCTACTAGCGGTGGTCTGGAAGACTACACCCGTGATCTGACGGAGCTGGCTAGAGATGGCCGATTGGAGCCCGTCATTGGCCGCGATCAAGAAATTTCACGGATAGTTCAGATTCTCAGTCGTAAGACTAAAAACAATCCAGTGCTGGTTGGAGATGCTGGGGTTGGTAAGACAGCTCTGGCTTTAGGACTGGCTCAGCGTGTAGCGGCTGGTCAGGTTCCGGCTGAACTTGCTAAGATGCGGGTTTTGGAGCTGGACTTGATGAATGTAGTCGCTGGCACTCGCTTTCGCGGAGACTTCGAGGAGCGGATGAACAACATCATCAATGACATTGAAGAAGATGGTCAAGTCATTCTCTTCATCGATGAGCTGCATACTATCATGGGATCTGGCAGCGGTATTGACTCGACTTTGGATGCAGCCAATATCCTGAAACCGGCTCTGGCTCGTGGAACCTTGCGAACTGTTGGTGCCACGACGCAGGAAGAGTATCAGAAACATATTGAAAAAGATGCGGCCCTTTCCCGGCGTTTTGCTAAGGTCAGCATAGAAGAGCCTAATGTGGCTGACAGCATTGCTATTTTACAAGGCTTGAGAAAGAGCTATGAGGACCATCACAAGGTACAGATTAGTGATCAAGCGATTGAGACGGCGGTGAAATATGCCCATCGCTATCTGACTAGCAAGCATCTGCCGGACTCTGCCATTGATCTTTTGGACGAGGCCAGTGCAACAGTGCAGAATAGAGGACCACAGAATTACGAGCAGTCGGATTTGACGCCAGTGGATCAAGCCTTGATGGCAGCGGACTTTAAAAAGGTGTCGAAGTTGCTTGAGCAAGAGCAGCAACCGAAGCTTTATAAACTAAAAGTGGAAGAAGACGATGTCTTGGCTACTCTGAGTGGCTTGTCTGGTATTCCAGTGCAGAAGCTGACTCAGACAGATGCAAAGAAATACCTCAACTTGGAAACAGAACTGCATAAACGCGTGATTGGGCAGGACGAGGCGATTTCAGCTATCAGCCGAGCTATCCGACGGAACCAGTCTGGTATCCGCAGCAGCAAGCGGCCGATTGGCTCCTTTATGTTCCTAGGTCCGACAGGAGTCGGGAAGACAGAGCTAGCCAAGGCCTTGGCCGAAAGTCTCTTTGATGACGAGTCTGCTCTCATCCGCTTTGATATGAGTGAGTACATGGAGAAATTCGCGGCTAGCCGTCTCAACGGAGCGCCCCCAGGCTATGTAGGCTATGAAGAAGGAGGGGAGCTGACGGAAAAGGTGCGCAACAGACCTTATTCTGTCCTGCTCTTTGACGAGGTGGAAAAGGCGCACCCAGATATTTTCAATGTTCTCCTGCAGGTCTTGGATGATGGCCAGTTGACTGACAGCAAGGGCCGCAAGGTGGACTTCTCCAACACGATTATTATCATGACCAGCAATCTGGGGGCGACCAGTTTGCGGGATGATAAGACGGTGGGCTTTGGTGCGCGGGACATTCGCTTGGACCATGCCAATATGGAAAAACGGATGCTGGAAGAACTCAATAAAGCATATAGACCAGAGTTTATCAACCGTATTGACGAGAAGGTAGTCTTCCACAGCTTATCTGCTGAAGATATGCAGGAAGTGGTCAAGGTTATGGTCAAACCGCTCATTGCAAGTCTCGCTGAGAAGGGAATTGAGCTGAAATTTCAGGCTAGTGCCCTTAAGCTGCTGGCTCAGGAAGGATACGATGTGGAAATGGGAGCACGGCCATTGCGTCGCACTCTACAGACTCAGGTAGAGGACAAGCTGTCTGAGCTCCTCTTGACAGGAGATTTGACTGCTGGTCAGACTCTTAAGGTCGGGGTCAAGGCTGGCCAACTCAAGTTCGAAGTGGCCTAGAAATCGCAGTCTTTCAACGGAAAGTTGTTTGATCGTGGTTAAACCTTGATAGCAATCATACCTATAGATACCGAACAGTTATTTCATCATTCAATGAAACTGGGAATTGAAGGATTGGAGGCTGATATGTCGCTTTTTAAAGACTTGTTTGCTGGCAAGAAAGCCAGAGTGAAAACACCAGAAGAGCGCAAGGCGGCTAGTATCCAGCGCTTGAAAAAGGAGGGGATTCCTTACATTGAGCATTTGCCAGTCATCGAAAGTGCTGAGCAAGTAAGGCCGCGCTCGCTAGAAGAAATTGCGCGTCGAGCTATTAGCAGCCTCTTGATTATTCAGGCGGCCTTGGATATCGAAAATAATAATTATAATGAGGAGAGCCGCCATTGGCTGCAGGATAAACTGCAGCAATACGGGGTGCAGGAAGAGTTGACGCCCAAAGAAAGGGCAGTCTTGGAAGATCGTGCCGACTCGGCAGCTATTATTAATATGGTTTGGAAATACGAGGCCTATTGGTCCTTGATTTGGTACTTGGGTCTAGTAGATACTTTACCGTTTCCAGATAAGATTTGTGATTGTGATATTGCTATTGACGCAGTCGCTAGTGCGGTTGACTTTCAGGAATTTCTGGGGAAATGCCAACCGCGCAGCTTAGAAGAATTACTGGATGAGGATGATTTGATTTATCGTTATCACTGGGCTTGTGTGGATGCTCGGATTCATAACCAGCCAGCACCGGCAGGCCTTGATGAAAGTGTTGTTCTGGAGAGGCGGTCTGGTCTTGACTGGCTGCTGGGGCTGAATACGGCCCAGGACTGGGATGCTGTTGAGGTGCATACCTAATCCAACTTGTCTTGATTCACTCAATTAGAAAGGAGGTACCTTTGTCTGCTCGCAAAATGGCTAAAATTGCCATCCTATCGGCTCTATGTGTGGCCTTTCGCTATGCATTTTCCTTTCTGCCCAATGTGCAGCCTATCTCAGCTATCTTTTTCCTGATAGTCATTTTTGAGGATTTGCCGACTTCACTCCTAGTGATGGCTGTGACGATGTTTACATCAGCCTTTCTTTTGGGAATGAGTCCAATCGTCTTCTTTCAGTTGCTGTCCTTTGGACTGATTCTTTGCCTTTGGCGGCTGCTCTATCCTCGGTTAAATCTAGTGGGACAGGGAATAGTAGCAGCTCTCCTATCCTTTGGCTATGGCATTGCCATTGATACGCTGACAGCCTTGCTGTACAACTATCACTGGTGGTCTTATGCGATTATCAATGCTTTGACCTTCAATATAGCGCACGGACTGTCGACTTTGTTTTTTTACCCACTCTTGTACCCTATTTTAAGGAGGCTCTATAATGAAAAAAATCTTTAGTTTGCTCACACTTGCTTTTGCCCTTCTCCTTGTAGGTTGCGGCAGCAGCCAGACAAATACTGACAAGAGCTCTAGCTCCGCTGATTCTTCTGTTAAAAAGGAACTGAAAATCAGCATCAGTATTGCACCAGATGGTCAGGAGAAGAGCGAGAAAACGGTGGCTGTTGAAGAAGGAAAGACAGCTATGGATGCTTTGAAGAAGGCCTATAAGGTCGAAGAAAAAGATGGTTTTATTACTTCTATTGACGGCCATGCTCAGGATGAAGCAAAGGGCCTCTACTGGATGTTTAAGGTCAACGGAGAAATGGCTCCTAAGGCAGCCAATCAAATCACTGTCAAGGATGGAGACAAGCTGGAATTCTACCAAGAAGTCTATCAGCAATAAATCTTTTATAAAAAGAATCTGATGCTTAAGACATTAGGTTCTTTTTTTGCGCTTAATACAGTTTTAAAGTGTCTGAAAAATATTTTTATAAAATTTTATAAAAAACTATTGACAAAAGAAAAATATAGTTTATAATAAAATCATAGAAAGAATAAAATATAAAAAATAATAAAAAGGCTAAACGTATGAAAGAAAAAATTGCAATCGTCTTTGGAACATTTGCTCCCTTGCATCAGGGGCATATAGATTTGATTCAGAAGGCTAAGCGTTCTTACGACAAGGTGCGCGTGGTGGTTTCAGGTTATGAGGGAGACCGTGGGCAGGAAGTGGGTCTATCTCTGCAGAAACGATTCCGCTATACGCGGGAGACTTTCGCAGATGATGAATTGACCCAGGTTTACAAACTGGATGAAACTTCTTTTCCACGCTATCCTCTGGGTTGGGACAAGTGGCTGTCAGCTCTATTAGAGTTGGTGAGCTATGATGCAGAACGAGAGGAACTGATTTTCTTTGTTGGTGAGGCTGACTATCAGGAAGAGTTAGAAAAGCGCGACTTCAAAACTTCCTTGCAGGAGCGACAGTTTGGGATTTCAGCTACGATGATTCGGGAAAATCCTAGTCGTTATTGGAAATATATCGCCCAACCTTTCCGCCGTCACTTTACTAAGAAAGTGCTGATTATGGGTAGCGCCAGCAATGGTAAAACGACCTTGGCCAAGGATTTGACTCGCTTTTATGATGCTCCGGTTAGTCTGGAATATGCTCGAGAATACCAGATTCAAAATAATGTGCGAGACGATGAGCTGACCCCTAAAGACTACTATTATCTGCTCTTAGGACAATATGCTCAGACTTCTCGCTTGATTGACAGCAGCTCCAACCGTGGTCTGGTCGTGGCTGATACAAATTCACTGGTAACCAAGGCTTACTATGATTACTATCTGAAAGAAAGTCCGGTTCAGGACGAAGAAACAGATACTTTTGATAATCTCTTTGCCAGTATTTTGTCCAAGGAAAAATGGGATTTGATTCTCTTTGCTGAGCCGGTCGGCACCTATGTTAACGATGGTTTTCGTGATATGAGCATGGCGGACGAGGCTATCCGCAGTGATTTTTCAAGCCATCTAAAAAGGCTGAAAGAGCAGTGTTTGGCTCATATTCCGACGGTCTATCTAGCTGGTAGTTATTTGGATAATTATCAGGCGGCCAAAGAAGCGATCGATATGATTTATCAAGCGGATTAAAAAAGAAAGTGGTAAAATAGAATGGTAGTAAAAAATCAAAAACTCTCTCCTGCACCTATCTACGCAGGACTGAAACAAAAATTTCAAACCTTTGCTCGGAATTTCCGCAATGTCTGTGCAGCAGCTAAAAAGCAGGGGATAAAAGGAATCGCGAAATTGCTCTGGCAGGATTTATTTGGCGGGCGTAGCTTGACTCAATGGCTCTACTTGATTGCTTTGTCTAGTCTGCCTTTCATTTTGGAGTTCACCAGTGGTCAGGAGCAGCATGACTGGCTGGGACTCTTTGCTTCTTGGACAGGCATCGTTTGCGTTATTCTAGTAGCCGAGGGGCGGGCCAGCAATTATCTCTTCGGAGCGGTTAATTCGGCAATTTACCTTATATTGTCCTTCAATGCTAGTTTTTATGGAGAAGTGTTGACTACAGTCTACTTCTTTATCATGCAGCCGATTGGCCTTTATACTTGGCTGTCCAACCGGGTCAATGAACAAGATAAGGAAGAGCCATCTCATTTTGAAGCTAAGAAGTTAGACTGGCGTGGCTGGCTTAAATATTTAGCCTTGACTGCCTTGATTTGGATTGGTATGGGCTTTGCCTATAAGAGCATTCACAGTCACCGGCCTTTCCGTGATAGTGTGACAGATGCGACCAATGGTATCGGTCAGCTTCTCATGACTGGTCTCTACCGCGAGCAGTGGATTTTCTGGATTGCGACCAATCTCTTCAGTATCTATCTCTGGTGGGGTAGCAATCTCCATATCCAGGCCATGTACTGGGTCTATACCCTCAATAGTATCGTCGGATGGTATCAGTGGACCAAGGCGGTGAAGAAAGCTTAGACCAAGGCTTGAGACTTTTGATAGAAAAAGATAGCTTAGGAAAGGACGAAAAATTCATGACCAAACAGGATATCCCAGCTGGAATGTCGGAAAAAGAGTACTATGAGACCATGGCGGATGAGTCCGCCTTTTTGGCATGGTACAAGACACAGGATTTACCCAAGTATGAGACACCTAGCGTAACAGCGGATATGGTGGCCTACTGCTTCGTGGAAGAGCAGATAAAACTCTTGG
Organism: Streptococcus sp. 27098_8_134; assembly: GCF_041431675.1. Taxonomy (NCBI): domain Bacteria; kingdom Bacillati; phylum Bacillota; class Bacilli; order Lactobacillales; family Streptococcaceae; genus Streptococcus; species Streptococcus sp. 27098_8_134. Next base: position 144,213 of record NZ_JAPVYD010000003.1, read on the forward strand.
TCATCAAGCGTAAGGCTCATCCTTATCAGAATAAATATGCCTTAGTCGGAGGTTTTGTGGACAAACATGAGGATGCCTATCAAGCCTGCATTCGGGAAGTAAAGGAAGAGGTGGGGCTGGAGATACCGCTGGAAAAGGTGGAGCAACTGATGACAGTTTCCACTCCAGGACGTGATCCACGCGGATGGGTCATCACTATTGCTCATCTGGTCTATCTGCCGGCCATAGCAGTAGAGCAAGTACAAGCTGGGGACGATGCCAAGGAAGTCACCTTTCTTGATGTTGACTTTAAGACTAGTAGTTTTAAAGATGGTGAACGGCTCCTGACAGCAGAGGACTTTGCCTTTGACCACTACCAAATCCTGCTGGAATCTATCAAGCGAATCCAGGGACGACTGGACTGGAATCCAACTTTTCTTCATCTGCTGGAATCGCCGTTTACTGTCTATGAAGGGACTGAACTGGTCAATCTCATCTCGCCTAGACGACCTATCGTCAGCAATAATTTTCTAGTTAAATTTGGAGAATACTTAGAGGAGGCTGGTGTCAAGCGAGTACCGAAGAAGAAACCGAGAAAAGTTTATCGGCTGAAGGTAGAAAAATAAAATAAAAAGAAGGTTGATCATATATTTCTCTTGCAGGACAAATTTGTCCTGTTTTTTCATTTTTAATTACGAATAGATAAGTAGGAGCGAGTTTCTCATGACAAAAGAAGCAGATTGAGAAACGAAACTTTACTTGAGTAAAAAATTTTTCGAAAAATCTTGCATAAATGATTGACATAGTAAATTCACAGTGTTACAATAATATTACAAAAAGATTTCTAAATATTACAAGGAGACAAAAGATGAAAACACGTACTTATACAAAAATGATGGCAGCTGCAGTTCTGGCTTCTAGTTTGCTTTTAGGGGCATGTGGTAAGAAAGAAGAAAGTGCAACAAGTACTGGTTCTAGCAAGACTGTTCAGACTTCCTCAAGCTCAAAAGCTGCGTCATCCAGCAAGGCCAGCGCTTCTCCTAAGGCTAGCAATAGGGCTTCTTCAGAAGGAGCAGTTAGCCAGGCTGGACAAGCCGAAATTCCTGCTGGTCAGCAACAGTCTACTGTCGAAGCGCCTCAAGCCCAACAAACGCAGTCGCAGCAAGCTTCAGGTAGACAAAATACTCAGACTCAAGCAACTCAACCAGCCCAAGCGCCAGAAAGCAATCGCCAGCTTCAAAATAAGCAGGCAGCTAGCAATGCTCGCTATAAAGGTGTCTTGACAATGGTGGATGGGGATTTCTCAGCGGCTGCTGGTACTTGGAAGGATGCCAATGGAAATACTGTGACTGTATCAGGTAACGGCCAATTCACAGTCCAGTCTGCAAATGGAAAGACAGATAATTATTCCATTGCTTCCTACTCTTATACACTGGATGATGGCAAATACAATGCGCAGTTAAGCGGGCAAGGCAATGCCAATCTGCAGATTACAACAGGAGCAGATGGTTCAGTAACAAGCGTTGTGGTGACTCAGCCCTAAACAGAACAAAAAAGGAAGTCCAATTGGCTTCCTTTTGGTTTTATTTTTGAATTTGTAAGAGTTCTTCGATTTCAGCTAGACTTTCAGCTTGCGAAATAGCACCGCGGAGCTTGGCTGCTCCGGCAGTACCGCGCAGATAGTGCGGAGCTAGGCCCCGGAATTCGCGGATAGCCACATATTCTCCTTTGAGATTTACTAAGCGGGAGAGGTGATCGTGGGCGACTTTCATCTTGTTCTCAAAGCTGAGATCTGGTAGGACTTCGCCGGTTTCAAAGTAGTGGTTGATTTGGTTAAAGAGATAAGGATTTCCCATAGCAGCTCGGCCTATCATGATGGCATCGGCGCCGACTTCCTCGATACGCTGTTTTGCGTCTTGTACATTCCGGATATCTCCGTTAGCGATGAAAGGAATCTTGGTCAGAGCTTGGGCTACATCGTGCAAGGTCTCAAGGTCAGCATGACCAGTATACATTTGCTCACGGGTGCGGCCGTGCATAGCCAGGGCGGAGACTCCGGCGGCTTCGGCTGCTAGAGCGTTTTCTACAGCCAGTGAGCTGTCGGACCAACCCGTCCGCATCTTGACTGTCAGGGGAATATCCAGAACGGACTGGACCTTGTTGATGATTTTATAGATTTTCTCAGGGTCCTTGAGCCATTTAGCTCCAGCTTCGTTTTTAACGATTTTATTGACTGGGCAGCCCATATTGATATCGACGATATCCGTCTTGGTGTTTTCTTGGATAAATTCTGCTGCGCGGGCTAAACTGTCCTCGTCGCTACCGAAAAGCTGGATAGAAACGGGATTTTCTCCCTCATCAATATGGAGCATGTGGAGGGTTTTTTCGTTGTTATACTGGATGCCCTTGTCAGAGACCATTTCCATCACGACCAGGCCTGCTCCCAGCTCTTTGGCAATGGTTCGGAAAGCAGAGTTGGTTACGCCAGCCATAGGCGCCAGAACTGTGCGGTTGGGAATTTCAACATTCCCAATCATAAAAGGGGTATTAAGATTTGTCACGAATCAGTTCCTCCAGGTCATTTTGGTCAAAGTGATAGGCTGTCTGGCAGAATTGGCAGACGATTTCAGCTCCTTGGTCTTGGTCACGCATCTCTTCTAAGTCAGTCTTTGGCAGGGTAGCCAAAGCATTCATGAAGCGCTCTTTGTTACAGTCGCATTGGAAGCGGATTTCCTCTTCAGACAGGCGTTTGTATGGCTCATCACCATAGATGGCAGCCAGCAGAGCTTCAATATGGTCATCTGATTCCAGCAGTTTTGAGATAGCGGGCATTTCTTGGATTCGCTTCTCAAAGCGGGCGATTTCAGCTTCTTTGGCACCAGGCAGAACTTGTACCAAGAAACCGCCAGCAACCTTGACTCTATCATTCTCATCCAAGAGAACATTGAGACCAACTGCGGAAGGTGTTTGCTGGCTTTCGGTCAGGTAGAAGGCTAGGTCTTCGCCGATTTCTCCAGAAATGAGAGGAGTCATGGAGTTGTAAGGATTGCCAGTACCATAGTCCGTGATGACGAGGAATTCGCCTTGGCCAACAAAAGGACCAACTAGAACCTCACCGGTGGCAGTCTTTTTGATATCTACTCCGGGATTTTGCACATAGCCTTTGACATTACCCTCGGTATCTGCCACTGTGATAATCGCGCCTAATGAGCTGGTCCCGAGGACCTTGACGGTAATCTTGGTCTGGCCTTTTTCATTTGCAGCCAAAATCTGACTGGCAATCAGTGTGCGGCCAAGTGCAACGGTAGAACTTGCTTGAGTTTGATGTTTTTCTTGAGCGGTCCGAACCGTCTCTGTGCTATCCAGCACATAAGCACGGAAAAAACCATTTTCTGAGATAGTTTTGATAATTTTGTCCATACCTTTTATTTTAACACAAAATAGAAAAACAAGCGCACGACTGCGCTTGTTTTTTGGGGTCAGGAAGAATTTTAAGAGCAAAAATAGTATAATAAAATAAAAAGCATAGGAGACTAGTATGAACCAATCTTTGAAAGCGGCAGTCTATGGTCTGGCAGTAGCTGATGCATTAGGAGTTCCCTACGAATTTCTAGCCCGAAGCAGTTTTAAAGCGGTTGAGATGGTGGGTTATGGCAGCCATCAGCAGCCAGCTGGAACTTGGTCAGATGATACTAGCCTTGTTTTGGCGACCTGTGATTCTATTAGGGAAAAAGGTGAGATTGACCCTGTCGATATGCAGCAACGGTTTAAACATTGGCTCTTTGAGGGAGCTTATACACCAGGTGGTTTGACATTTGATGTAGGAAATGCGACTCGCGAAGCCCTGACAAGAGGACACGGTCTATCTGATGAATATTCCAACGGAAATGGGTCTTTGATGCGGATTCTGCCCCTAGCCTTTACGGAAGCCAGTCCATCTGATATTGAAGCTATTTCCAGTATTACACATGCCCATTCGACTTCCATAGAGGCCTGCCAGCTTTATGTGGATATTGCTCGTAGACTCTTAAAAGGTCAGCAACTATCGGAAATACTATCAGACTTAGAGACTAGCAAGACCTATGCTCGTTTGCAAACTTTAGCAGAGCTGACCGAAGATGACATTCGCTCTACTGGCTATGTGGTGGATACCTTGGAAGCAGCACTGTGGTGTCTGCTGACTAGCACTTCTTATCCGGAAACTGTCTTGAAAGCTGTTAATTTGGGCGATGACACTGATACAGTAGCAGCAGTTGCTGGCGGCCTGGCTGGTATTATCTACGGTTTGGAAGGGATTCCTGACAACTGGTTATCCCAGCTGCGCAATAAAGAACTACTGGAAAGCTGCTTGTTTTAAAGGGATAATCGGAAGACAGGACTGTATTGATCATTTAAAAAGTAAAACAGTAAAAGAGCCATCTAGGCTCTTTTACTTATTCTGTAGTTAATTCTTTCTGGGCTTCCTTACCTTGGTCCAACAGGGCTTGGATAATCTTTTGATCACGCAGTTTGACAGAGTTGTTGATGGTCTCTGCAGACTGGATAACAGTAGCTTCTAGCAGAGCGCGTTTTTCCCGTCCTTTATCAATGGCTTCGATAATGCCTTGGTTTTGTGCGACGAGGCTTTCTGCCAGCTTAGTGACAGACTCAACAGCGATAGTAGGGCTTTGGGAAATCCGTTCCAGCTGAGGAATGACTTCCTTGCTCGTTTCGGCGAGCATTTGCAGGGCAGCGTTATTGGCATTCGAGATGGCGTCAGCCACCTGACCAGACTTCATGGATTGCTGGAGAATGCCTAACTGAGCGATAGACAGTTTCATCGTTGGAATGGTATTGCGACGGAGCATTCCAAGTTTTTGGCGCATATCAGAGGAAACCTTGACCAGATTGCGCATCTGAGGCGTTGTCGCCCAAGCCACATAGAGACGGCTGACATATTCAGTGTGTTGCTGCTCTAGGGTATTGACCACCTCTGTCATACGAGCTAATTCTTGCGATTTGACTTGGTAGTCAACGGTTGTCATATCTAACTGAGCAACCTCAGCCTGCAGTTTGAGCGCTCGATTGCCAGCTTCTTGCTGAGCAGCTTCGATAAAGGAAATAACTCCGACGAGATTTTCAATCGACTTGGTATTGTCCTCAATCAGCATTTCAGCAGAAACAATATTGCGAGCCAGAACATCTTCTTGTTTGACGACTGTTGCAGCCATGCCGTCCATTTTCTGCTCAATATTTTGTGAGTCGAAATAGAATTCTTGAAGAGTGTTTTTGCTCTGTTTGAAGAGTTTTTCCAGAAAATTAGGCTTTTTGTCCAGTTCTGCTACTTGAGCATCCTTGTATTTTGCAACAAAGCCATTGAGTTCTTTGTTAGTGTTTTTTAAAAGCTCATCTACCTGGGGAATTTGTAATTTTTTCTGCTCGGCTAAGATACGATTGACAGTACCGTTGACCTCTTCTACAGCAGATTGGCCAAAGTCGAGCAGGGCATTTTGGTCCGACACGAAATTATCCACCAGCTGCGGAGCTTTAGCCGTAATCGCACTCTGTTGCTCAGGAGTCAGTTTTTCCAGAAAAGTTAGCTGGCCATTTCCTTGAGTCGTAGTGGCTTCGATGATTTCCGTTGTTTTGTCACTTTTACTGATAGCATTGTTGGCGATTTTATCAATGTCAAAATTAAATTCTTGGCTCATAGTTTCTCCTTTGGTTTATCTAGCTTAAAGACAAGTGTCTGTTTGCTTTTCTTTGTCTAAGATGCGCAGGCTAATGTCAAAGTCCCTCAAATCAGCTTCATTTAACTGGCGCAGCGCTTCGTCTAGGTCCAAGTCAAACTGCTCGATAGCTGCTTTGGCCTTGGCTAGCCGCTCCTCTGCATTGTAAAAATCTTTGGGAGAAGCTTTGATTTTGAGGTAACCTTCTAAAATATCTTCGTAGTGCTCCATCTGGGACTGATGAATGGCAGTCAGCTCTTCCTTGTTGTTGCTTTCGGATTGAGAGATTTTTTGAAGAATGGCCTCATGGTCAATCTGAATATTGCGAACCGTAGCGACCAATTCTGGGGCTAGCTCTTCTAGACTAGTTTTCTTAGGCTGAGCTTCTTTTCGTTTTTTCTCTCGTTCAATCTTTTTCAGCTGTTCATCAATTTCATCGGTGACAGTACGAATTTTGGTCTGGATTCGTTGGTAGACGGAAGTAGGAATTTCTCCCCGTAGGTCGTTAGCAGCATTTTTGATATAGGTTAGCTGGGGAAGAATTTCTAGAGCTAAATTCTGATAGCTTTCTTGGTTCCCATCTTCTTGGTAGCCTTCCAATTCTTTAATGCGGCGGTCAGCATGACCAATCTCTGATTTCAAATCTTCAATACGGCCAATGCTGGCTTGTTTAGCTTCAATCCGAACTTTTTTCTGGCTTTGGTGGCGATAGATTCCGTAGCCAATAGCCCCCAGAATAGCTATGGGAATTAGATAGCTGGCTACAGCTCCAGAACCAAATACAAATACAAGTATCCAAATCCAGCTAAACCATTCTGGTTGCTGGTTGGAATCATTATTTCTCCTCGACATGGACGTTTCTCTTTCTTCTCAATGTGATATCTCTATTTTAACATAAAAGCTGGTTTTTGAAGGATAAAGATTGAAATGATTTTATATATTGAGACCATTTTTTATATTTGCTTAATTCAGGAAGGCATTTGCTTCCTCTCAATAAAGCAAGCGTTGTTTCTAGAACGAAAGCTTCTTCGTTTCTCTCAAGTATTCAAACAAAAATCGCAAGGAATACCCTGCGATTCGTGTTTTATCAGTCCATTTCTGGGAAAAGTTTGGCCAGTATTTTAGGAGTGATGCTCTGTCCCGGTCCCTCAGCACAATAGATGTGCATATACATAGAGGGATTGAAGTTGAGCTCGATGCAGGTACAGTTGGGATTTTCCTCTGTGGAAATAGCAGAGCTGTCAGGGATGATTAGGTCAACGCCACAAGCCCAAGCTCCCATAGCCTTTGCCATGTCCGCAGCAAGTTCCTTATAAGACGGGTGCATGCTGTCTGTGACATCGATCGAGTCTCCGCCGGTAGAAATGTTAGAATTGCGCCGCAAGTCAACCTTGACTCCAGCAGGCAGGATATCGTCGGGTCCATAGCCTTGCTGGTCCAGCATAAGGAGTTCAATGTCGCCCAGTTCAATGATTTCAAGCGGTGAACGATGATCTCGACCCCGCAGCGGATTGTCATTTTTGATGGCAACCAATTCTCTCACGGTATGCTGACCGTCTCCTACGACATTAGCCGCCACCCGTAAGAGGACTGCCTGGCACTTACCGTCTAAGACAAAGAAGCGGTACTCCGTTCCAGCGATGAATTCCTCCACCAAGACGGCAGTGTCTTCTGAAAAGGCAATCTCTAAAGCCTTGCGATAAGATTCCAGGCTAGCTGGTTCTTGGAAGATAGAGATGCCCAGTCCGAAGTTGGTTGACTTAGGTTTGACAACAATTTGTCGGTCCTTAATCAAAGGGTAATAAGCCAGTCCATCCTCTAGGGAAGAAAATTCTGCTCCAGCCGGAACAGGAAAGTCAGCTGCAGCCAAAATCTTTTTGGTGACTGTTTTATTGGCCATGGCCAGAGGGATGACATAGTTATCCTTGGAGGTCATATTGCCGTTCTTGACATATTCCACATGGTGACCATGGTAAAGCTTGAGAAATTGGTCATTTTCATCTAAGATTTCGACATTCAGCCCCTTTTGAATAGCATCAAAGAGCAGCATCTGGGTGGACAGTTCCATATTTTCGTAGCCTTTGAGGGCATAAGGAGCTGTCCAAGCGTAGCGGTGATATTCCTCTGCTTTGTCTAGTCCAAAGGCCTTTAAGGAATCCTGCTGGATATGAGGCAGGAGCTGACCAGATAGGGTTAGCTGAGGATTCAGAAGTGCTTCTTTAAGTTGCTGAAGCAAGGTTTGGTAGTAAGTTGGCAGTTCAAAATGTTGAATGAGCTCTTCCATGGCTTGAAGAATAGCCGAGCTGTCTGCCTCATCGGGTAGGGCAGTCAGCGGATGGCTACAAGCAATTTTTTGGTTCAAGTCGTGGGCAGCTTTTAATGCCGTATCTACATTTTCTACATCATCTAACCATAGCAGGCTCAGTAAAAAGAGATGGACGGTATCTAAGGTCTCTTGGCTAATGCCTAAATGGTCAAAAGGATTGAGATCAAAGCAGCGGAATTCCAGATAAGTGATGCCTTGCTCCAGATAGGCACGATTGTGCTTCTGTCCACGGAAGCGAACGGCTGAGTAAAATTCCTTTTCAGCGCTGAGCTCGCCTGACTGAACGTAGTTTTCAATATCAGTTACATATTGTTCCAAAGAAGCGTAGGATACCTGAATATTCTCTTCATTGACATAGCCATAGTCACTGTTACGAAAAGAGCGGATAGGCTGGGGAATGTCCTGACTATAGAAGCTAGCTTCTGCCAAAGGGGCAGCACCATAGAGATAGGTTAAGATCCAGCGGAAGCGCAGAAAGTTTCGAGCCAGCTTGAGATAGAGGTCATTTTTAAAGTCCTTGAGCGAATGGTGGGAACTGACTTGAAAGAGAGCAGTGACCAGATCTTTCCCTAGTTCCATATTGTAGTGGATGCCAGAGATAGCCTGTAGTTTTTTACCATATTTTTTCGCTAAGCCCTCTCGGTAGTGGCGTTCATAGTCGTTTTCCAGATGGGCGATGGCAATCTCTTCTTCTGTTAGCTGTGGTGGCATGGACAGAGGCCAGAGGCGTTCATTCTGGTCAATCGAGCGGCCAGCCACATCGCTGATAGCTCCCAGTAAGCGCCGTGCTTCCTTAGTCGAGTGAGCGATAGGTGTAATTAGTTCCAGTTGTTGCTCGCTGAAGTCTGTTTGGATGGTCGGGTGGAAATTGCGGGAACCCAGCTGACTCGGATGGGCAGTTTGAGCTAAGTGTCCGTCAGCTGTCACACGCAGATTTTCCCTTTCCAGACCAAAGGTCGCTTGGAGAATAGGGCTTGCTGTATCCAGTTTCTGCAGTAATTGATTAATCATCATCGTTTCACCGTCCTATGATAGTAATTTTAGTCTATTACAAACAGAAAAAGAAAACAAATTTTCGCTACGATTTTACAAAAATTCCGAACTTTTATTTTTAATAAACTGCTAAATTTCAGAAAATACAGATTTTGTGAAAATTTAATTCGTTTTCAAAAGGGAAAAAGCAAATCAAGAATGGATCCCTCCTTGAAAAATTGTTAAATTTTTCATATAATGAGGTATAAAACATAATCGCAGGTGAGATTCCTGCCTGCTTTTCAAGAAAGGAAGAGCTGCTTCAGCTCAGACAAAATTATGACATCAGTAGTTGTTGTAGGAACCCAGTGGGGAGATGAAGGAAAAGGGAAGATTACAGACTTCCTTTCAGCCAATGCCGAAGTGATTGCTCGCTATCAGGGTGGTGACAATGCCGGCCATACTATCGTGATTGACGGCAAGAAGTACAAGCTGCACCTGATTCCGTCAGGAATTTTCTTCCCAGAAAAAATCTCTGTAATTGGAAATGGAATGGTGGTCAATCCCAAATCTCTGGTCAAAGAATTGAACTACCTGCATGAGGAGGGTGTGACGACGGATAACCTTCGTATCTCTGATCGAGCGCATGTCATCTTGCCTTACCATATCGAGCTGGATCGTCTGCAGGAAGAAGCAAAAGGTGACAATAAAATCGGAACGACAATCAAGGGAATCGGCCCTGCCTATATGGACAAGGCTGCTCGTGTCGGTATCCGCATCGCTGACCTTTTGGATAAAGACATTTTCAGAGAGCGCTTGGAGCGGAATTTAGCTGAGAAAAACCGCCTCTTTGAGAAATTGTACGATAGTACAGCAATCAACTTTGATGATATTTTTGAAGAATACTATGAATATGGACAGCAAATCAAGCAGTATGTGACCGATACCTCTGTTATCCTCAACGATGCGCTGGATCAAGGGAAACGAGTGCTCTTTGAAGGAGCTCAAGGGGTCATGCTGGATATTGATCAAGGTACTTATCCCTTTGTAACTTCTTCTAATCCAGTTGCAGGGGGAGTCACCATCGGTTCCGGTGTTGGTCCGAGCAAAATTGACAAGGTTGTTGGTGTCTGCAAGGCTTACACCAGTCGGGTCGGAGATGGACCATTCCCAACAGAGCTTTTCGATGAAGTTGGTGACCGCATTCGTGATATCGGGCACGAATATGGCACCACCACCGGTCGTCCGCGTCGGGTAGGCTGGTTTGACTCTGTTGTCATGCGCCATAGCCGCCGTGTATCAGGGATTACCAATCTTTCGCTTAACTCCATCGATGTCTTGAGCGGTCTGGATACAGTGAAAATCTGTGTGGCCTATGACTTGGATGGTCAGCGCATTGACCATTACCCAGCTAGTCTGGAACAGCTCAAGCGCTGCAAGCCGATTTACGAAGAGCTGCCAGGCTGGTCAGAGGACATCACTGGAGTCCGCAGTCTGGAAGACTTGCCAGAAAATGCCCGTAACTATGTTCGCCGAGTGAGTGAGCTGGTTGGCGTTCGCATTTCTACCTTTTCAGTCGGTCCTGGCCGTGAGCAGACCAATATCTTGGAAAGCGTCTGGTCTAATTTATAAAAGAGTCAGCACAAGGAAATTGCTTCTTGTGCTTTTTTGTAAGAAAATTTCATATTAAGATTCATTTAAGATATATATTTTATGCTAATAGCATAAACAAAGACCTCCTAACTTTGTTTAAAAATCCTAAACTTTTTCATAATAATCTCCTGAAAGTCACCCCAGTGGTGGCTTTTACTTTTTCTGAGAAGTGCGGCAGGCTTGTGGTATAATGGGATAGACGACTAGAGATTTAGAAAGATAATGATGAATTATACGATTGAAGAAAAAGAAGCATTTATGCGGGAAGCTTTAAAGGAGGCGGAGATTGCCCTAGCTTATGATGAAATTCCCATCGGCTGTGTCTTGGTTAAAGAGGGGAAGATTATCGGCCGCGGTCACAATGCACGTGAGGAGCTGCAGCGGGCTGTTATGCATGCGGAAATTATGGCTATTGAAGAGGCAAATCGGCACGAAAATAGCTGGCGTTTGCTGGATACAACGCTTTTTGTGACCATTGAGCCATGTGTCATGTGCAGTGGAGCAATCGGTCTGGCACGCATTCCTCACGTTGTCTATGGAGCAGCAAATCAGAAGTTTGGAGCAGCTGGTAGCCTTTATGATATTTTGACAGATGAGCGCCTTAACCACCGTGTAGAAGTGGAGACAGGTGTCCTCCAAGAAGAGTGTGCTCAAATTATGCAGGAATTTTTCAGACAGAGAAGGAAAAAATAAAATTAGCCAAAATCAAAAGTTTGTGTTATACTAATTAATGGAGCAACAGTTTTGCGTGAAGCGGGTCAGGGGAGGAATCCAGCAGCCCTAAGCGATGTAAACTGTGTGCTCTTTTCTATTGCTCTTAATGAATCAAGCCTGAAAGGCGCAGATGAATCTTAGAGCAATGGATGCAGTTTTTCCCATAAGGGAAAAATCTGTAAACCTTATAGAGTCTTTTAGTGAATTAAGTCCAAAGGACGCAAAAGAACTTAGGTACATTGACGCAGTTCGAACGGACCTGAAATGAATTCAGCTGACATCCAATCTTAAGAAGCATATTGGTTTTCTTGTCAATCAAAATTATTCTTCTTAATAGGCCTAAAATTTGTTGACTTACGCAAACGATTGCTCTCAGTTATGTCCTAGGATTAGCTTATTTAGAAAAATAGTATAGAATAAAAAATGTAAACGTTTTAAAATAGTAAAAGCACTTGCTTATTTTTTCTTAAAGCGTTATCATAAAAGAAAAGAACAATTGGAGGATAAACATGACACATATTAAATTTGACTATTCAAAGGTACTGGATAAGTTTGTAGCACCACATGAATTAGATTATATGCAGCCTCAAGTGACTGCAGCAGATAATGCTCTACGAAACGGAACAGGTCCTGGAGCAGAAATGACAGGCTGGTTGAATTTGCCTGAAGAATATGATAAAGATGAATTTGCTCGTATTCAAAAGGCGGCTGCTAAAATCCAATCTGATAGTGAAGTGTTAATCGTCATCGGTATTGGAGGATCTTATTTAGGGGCACGTGCAGCTATTGATTTCTTGAATAATTCATTTGTAAACTTGCAAAGCAAAGAAGAACGCAAGGCACCTCAGATCCTCTATGCTGGAAACTCTATCTCTTCAAGCTATTTGGCTGATTTGGTAGACTATGTATCAGACAAAGATTTCTCTGTCAACGTTATTTCTAAGTCAGGAACAACTACAGAGCCTGCTATTGCTTTCCGTGTCTTCAAAGAACTCTTGGTTAAGAAGTATGGTCAGGAAGAAGCAAATAAACGGATTTATGCAACTACAGACCGCGCTAAAGGTGCAGTTAAGGTTGAAGCAGATGCTAATGGCTGGGATACTTTTGTAGTGCCTGATAGTGTTGGTGGTCGTTTTACAGTATTGACAGCAGTGGGACTCTTGCCAATCGCAGCTGCAGGGGCTGATATCAGCAAGTTGATGGAAGGAGCAAATGCTGCTCGCAAGGCTTATGCTTCTGATAAGTTGGCTGAAAATGAAGCATATCAATATGCAGTTGTACGCAATATCTTGTACCGTAAAGGTTATTTGACAGAAGTTCTAGCTAACTACGAACCATCTTTGCAATACTTCTCAGAATGGTGGAAGCAACTGGCTGGTGAGTCAGAAGGTAAAGACCAAAAAGGTATCTACCCAACTTCAGCCAACTTCTCAACAGACCTGCACTCTTTGGGGCAATTTATTCAAGAAGGAACTCGTATCCTCTTTGAAACAGTTATTCGTGTAGATAAGCCTCGCAAAAATGTGTTGATTCCTGAATTAGCAGAAGACTTGGATGGCCTTGGCTATCTGCAAGGAAAAGATGTTGACTTTGTCAATAAGAAAGCAACAGATGGAGTGCTGTTAGCTCACACAGACGGCGGAGTGCCAAATATGTTTGTGACCCTGCCTGAGCAAGATGAGTTCACTTTGGGCTATACTATTTACTTCTTTGAGTTAGCTATTGCTCTTTCTGGCTACCTGAATGGTATCAATCCATTTGACCAGCCAGGAGTTGAGGCTTATAAGAAAAACATGTTTGCTCTTCTTGGGAAACCAGGCTTTGAAGAGCTGGGGGCTGAGTTGAATGCACGTCTTTGATTCTCATATGCTTTGAGTTCATTTAGAATATAAAAAGATCCACAAGTTCATTTCTTGTGGATTTTTTAGTACAAGCCTCTTAATTAGTTTATTATTTTTTTGAACAGTGTAAAAAAGAGTGTCTTAATTCTTTTATGAAAGCGCTGTATAATTGCCTTGTAAATAAAATTTGAGAGGTATCAAAATGAATGATTGGTTAGACATTAAAGGCAAAACAGTTCTTGTGACGGGTGCGTCATCTGGGATCGGTAAGGCAATCGTCGAAGAATTGTTGGAATTAGGAGTCAATGTAGCGAATTTTGATCTTAGCGACAACGATTTGCGTCACCCGAACCTATTATTTGTAAAAGTTGATGTAACTTCTCGCTCTGAAGTAGAAGAGGGTGTTGCCAAAATAGTGGAAAGATTTGGCAATATTGATGCGGTAGTCAATAATGCGGGGATTAATGTCCCTAGATTATTAATCGATGCAGAAAATCCTAAAGGTCCTTACGAGTTGGACGATGAGACGTTCGAAAAAGTAACAATGATTAATCAAAAAGGTTTGTATCTGGTTAGTCAGGCAGTAGGACGTATTTTAGTGAAAAATGGAAAAGGTGTAATTGTGAACATGGCTTCAGAAGCAGGCTTGGAAGGTTCTGAAGGACAAAGTGCCTATGCTGCAACGAAAGCGGCAGTCTATAGTTACACTCGTTCATGGGCGAAAGAGCTTGGTAAACATGGTGTACGTGTGGTTGGAATTGCTCCAGGAATTATGGAAGCTACGGGTCTTCGAACTCTTTCTTACGAGGAAGCTCTTGCTTATACCCGTGGAAAGACGGTAGAAGATATTCGAGCTGGTTATGCTTCAACTTCAACGACTCCATTGGGACGGAGTGGGAAACTACGGGAAGTAGCTGATCTTGTAGCGTTCTATATTTCAGACCGTTCTAGCTATATAACAGGTGTCACTACAAATATTGCCGGAGGTAAAACTCGCGGTTAAAACAATGAAGGTAGGGAAGAGAGTTGACCTTAGTAAATCGGTGGTATAATATTTTAGATAAAATGGTCTCGCAGCCAACTTATTCCTTGTTAGATATGCGCTCAGAACTGGATATTAGCTTGCAAACCTTGCAAAAGAGTATCCAACAATTAAATGATGTTTTGGCTCCTAATATCCAGATTATCGCACAAGATGATCAGTTAATGTTAGAAGTGTATGACTATACAGAGTTGGAAAGGATTTTATCTGGTAGTTTAAAACAGGAGAGTGACTTCAATTCTTCCAGTAAAAGAATTGCCTATTTGCTAAAACGTTTAATTGAGTCAACCTCCCCTCTTCTTATTGACGACTTGGCTGAGGAAGTAGGTGTTAGTAGAAGTACCCTTAATAAGGATTTAAAACAAGTAAAATCTTTGGCAGAGAGTTACTCTATCACTATTTCAGGAAAGCCCAACCGTGGGCTGGAGGTCTTGGGGAGCGAGCTGAATTTGCGCTTGCTATATATTCACCAAGTGGCTCCTTACTTTGAAGGAAGGACACTCACTGAGGCAACATCTTCTTTTCTGGAGACGCTAGTTCAGGACTATAAAATCCCTAAAGAAACACAGGAACTCCTTCGAAAGACCATTTCAATTATGGTGGAGCGTATTCATACATCTAGAGTGTTGAATTGTCCTATTCCTTACTATAGGAATGATTTAACAGAGACACCTTTAGCTGAGAAATTAATCTATCATATTGAAATGACTTATAAGATTTCCCTCAGTCAGTTTGAGATAGACTTTTTGTGTTTTCCGTTTAATGTCCGTTTTATTGACACTTTAAGCAAGACATCTTATCAATCTGAACAGCTTGCAAAGATTTTTCAAGGGATTGTCAAGAAAGTCAAAGAAACAATGTTGGTTCACTTTGATGATGAAGAATTATTTGAAGAAATCAAATCTCATCTAGGCCCCTTAATCAATCGACTGATTTTCCATGTGCAAGCTAATGATATATTTCATGGCGAGGTTCAAACTCAATATCCTTTTGCTTTTGAAATGGCAAAAATAGCTGGAGAAGAACTATCTGCAATTTTTGGTTCTGAATTGGAATTATCTGAAATTGGATATCTGGCTTTGTATTTTGAAATGATTTTAAGAAAGCAAAATTCTGCTGTAAAGGGTTCTCGCAAGCAGATAGCTGTAGTTTGCACAACAGGAAGAGGAACTGCTACGATGATTATTCAGCAACTCAGACGAGTCCTTGGAAATGATGTAGACATTACTCAGTATTCTGAAGAGGATTTTAATGTGGATTTGAATCAGGACTATTTCGCGATTTTTACGACAGTTCCTCTAAAATATAAAGATTCTAAATCTCCAGTCATTCAAGTTAATCATCTTTTTGATGATCAATGGCTGCAGGAAGAATGGCAGAGGGCCAATGCTTTTCATCAAAAAAATCTAGAAACAGTCAGCTTACGTTTTCTTCGGTTGAGCCCCCAAAAAACCTATCAGCAATACTTGCTAAATATGGTTGCAGAGTTAGAGAAACTTCAGATGATTGATGAAGGTTTTAGAAATCGGATAATTGATAGGGAGAAAAAGCAATCAACCATTTTTGGTGGAGGAATTGCCTTCCCCCATACAATTAACCAGGGTTATGCAAAGACTATTTTAATGTTCGGAAAACTAGAAGAGCCTTATCAAAAAGGAGATGAATGGATTGAATTTATCTTTCTAGTCGCCATACCCTCAGAAATTGAAAGAAAAATGGAAAGTGAATTGCTGGAATTGTATGACGATATTTTTCGAATTGCAGGAGAGCCTTCTCTAAAAGAAGCATTGAGGGCTGTAGAAACAGAGACAGAGTTTCTATCATTTTCTAAGAGCAAAGGAGTATTTTAATGAATTCGCTAATAATTTTCGCTGTATTTGTCATGGCAGCTTATATATTTCAAATGTTCCTCGGCTGGCAGCAACTCAAAGACTTCAATAAGACCTATACGATGCTCCGAAAACTGGGGCGCGTAGCGATTGGCAGGAAGTCCGGAAGAATAAAATCCGGTACGATTGTCATGTTCGCGGTTGATGAAAACGGTCGGGTTCTTAAAGCTAGCAAAATGCAAGGAGTAACAATCTTAGCGCGTTTTCAAAATATGGATGATTATGTCGGAGAAGACATCCATTATTTTGACAAGTATAATCCTCTTGTGAGAAAAGAAAATAAGTTGATGCAATCAGCCATAGAAGATGCTAGAAAAGTCTATCTTTGGCATGAGGCAGGTATTGAGAAAGAGACAAGTTCTTCTGATTCTTTTCTGGGATTCGGCTTTTATACGAATTACTTACAATTATCTATTAAACAGTTATTTAAAAAAAATAAGAAAAGGAGTTCCTTATGAATCACATTACAAAATTTGCAGAGAGTTTTATGAAACTCTTCCAATTAGGTGGAGAAACCTTTATTAGCTGGATGACAAATATTGTACCGCTTGTCTTAATGCTATTGATTGCAATGAATACCCTTATCGCTTTCTTGGGAGAAGAAAAGGTCAATTCCTTGGCTAAGATTTCTGCCAAAAATCCTGTTAGCCGTTATATGATTTTACCTTTCATTTCAGCCTTTATGCTGGGGAATCCGATGGCGATCAGTATGGGACGCTTCTTGCCAGAATATTATAAACCTAGTTTTGTAGCAGCTCAGATGCAGTTCTGCCATACTTCAAATGGTGTATTCCCACATATCAATCCTGGGGAATTGTTTGTATGGATGGGAATTGCGACAGGAATTCAAACTTTAGGTTTAAGTCAGATGGACCTGGCAATCCGTTACATGCTTGTAGGAATTATCATGAACTTTGTTGGTGGATGGGTAACAGATTTTACGACTGCCTATGTTGCAAAACAGCAAGGTGTTACCTTGAGTAAAACATTTGATTGATAGAAAGAGTGAAATTATGTCATATAAGAGTATAAAAGTTGTTAAAGGAAATGGTGGTTTCGGAGGCCCTTTGGTCATTACACCTAGTGAGGCTAAGCATAAATTTATCTATATCACTGGCGGCGGAGAAAAGCCAGATATTGTAGATAAAATTGCTGATTTGACCGGTATGGAAGCTGTTAACGGGTTTAAAACTTCTATCCCTGATGAGGAAATTGCTTTAGCAATCGTGGATTGCGGCGGTACTCTTCGCTGCGGTATTTATCCTAAAAAGGGGATCCCTACAATCAATATTGTCGCTACAGGGAAAAGTGGCCCTCTAGCACAATATATCACCGAGGAAATCTATGTGTCAGCAGTTGGCCTTAATCAAATTTCTGCTGCTAATGAAGACGAAAAAGCGACAACTGTGGTAACAGAAAAGCCAACTTACGATACTAGTAAAAAAATTACAGAGCAAAAAGCTGAAACAAGTATTGTAGCAAGAATTGGGATGGGCGCTGGGAAGGTCGTTGCGACTTTCAACCAGGCTGCTCGTGAAGCCATCCAAACAATGCTCAACACAATCATTCCTTTCATGGCCTTTGTTTCCTTGCTGATTGGGGTTATTCAAGGTTCAGGTGTTGGAAATTGGCTGGCAAAATTAATGGTTCCCCTAGCGGGGAACATCTGGGGACTCATTTTGATTGGCTTTATCTGTTCCTTGCCATTCCTATCTCCTTTGTTAGGCCCCGGAGCTGTTATCAGTCAGATTATCGGAACCTTAATTGGAGTCGAAATCGGAAAAGGGAATATTCCGCCCCAAATGGCTCTGCCAGCTATATTTGCTATCAACACTCAAAACGGTTGTGATTTCATTCCTGTAGCACTCGGTCTATCTGAAGCCAAGTCTGAAACAGTTGAGGTTGGTGTCCCTTCTGTGCTTTATTCACGCTTTCTCAATGGTGTTCCGCGGGTGCTAGTAGCTTGGATAGCTAGTATTGGTCTTTATCAATAGACCTTTGATAGATGCACGTAAACAGAGCAACTATTATGTTAAACTTATCTATAAGCATAAGTTTAAGACAAATTAGAGAAAGGATAAATAGGAATTAGATGAAGAAAATTTTTGAAGCTAAAGTAATTCAAGTAGGGCCTGAAGCTCAGAATATGATTCAAGATGCCAATATGCTCATTTTATTTGGAGAAGAAGCACCGGAAGATTTAGCAGAGTATTGTTTTAAGATTGATAACAAAAATCTGCTAGGTTCAATACTAGAAGGCGGCAAGCTGGTGGTAGATAATCAGGAATATTCGATTAGTTCCGTGGGAAATGTAGTAGAAAAAAATTTAACTGGACTGGGCCATATCACGATTTCTTTTGATGGTTCAAAAGAGGGGAGCCTTCCTGGTACACTCCATGTCGCAGCAGACCAAGCAGTAGTAATTGAAAAAGGCTCTACCATTCAGATTTTTGAAGTAGCTCAAGTAGGATAAAATATCTAAATAAGAATACTAGAAAAATAAGAGTCTAAAAACTTGATTCAGAGCCTGGGCAAAAGTCCAGGCTTTTGGGTCTAAATTAGAAAAAATAGATGACGCAGTGGTTGATTGGCATCTTCCTTCGCTTTTTAAGCCCCAAAGATTGCCTGATCAACTGTGCGGGGGTGGGAAGACGAACTTTTTAACTTGTTTGAAGTTCTTTCCCACTCCCTTTTTGATTGGAAGAATAATTTATGTTATAATATTGTAAAATTTGTCATTATTTTTCAATATTTTCGCAATATGACAAATCAACAAAATTTATAAGGAGAAAACCATGTCAGATAAAGATGGACAAGGTCAAGTGCAAGGGACTTGGCAAGAAAATCAAACTAGCCAGCCAATGCAAGGGAATTTCCAGCAGATTCAGCCACAAGAATTACCTGATAAGAAAGGCAATATCGGAAAAGTCATAGGACTTTCAGTTTTTGCTCTTATAATTGGTCTTTTGATTGGCAGCGGTTCAGCTTATTTTATCGGCAAGCAGGCGCAGACAAATAAGGATATGCAAAGAATTAAACGCTTAAGTAAGGCTCAGGAGGAAGCCAAAGAAAATGGCGACAGCTTTACTACAGACGGGCAGTCGGTTCAGTTTAATTGGACTTTGAAAGACTTGGGACGGTTGAGCTATACAAATGATGAAGGATTAGGTCTGACGGCTGATCAAATCGTTGAAACTTATGGCTTGGCTAGTTCAGCAGAATATGATCGTAATCGTCTGTTACTCCGATGGGGCCCTTCTGTCAGGGATAAGGAGCAAAATATTTCTTTTCAATTTGATAAAGTTGACCAGAACTACTATCTGAGGTAAGTGGTAGTTGGAGATTCTTTTAAAGAATATAGAAAAGGGAAGGAAACGACAGATTGGAGCGTATTATCTCCCAAAGACCTTGAACGTTTGAAAAAAGGAGACAAGGAAACGGGTGAAGGAGGAACAGCTTTATCAGAGGTTCTGAAGAAGCATCCTGTTCCGTCAGAAATTGTCATCACAAGCGAGCGTGATGTGGATAATAAGATTATCTCCAACCGTCTGATTGCTGAGGTGACTTATAAAACAGAAGATGGTTATGAATACCTATTGTTTGTAGGCCAGCCAGATGGAAATTTCTTATATATAAAGTCAGAGGAAATGTAAGTTTTTAGTTATTTAGTTTATCTTTTGTGACTGACTGCTTTCAAAGTATTTCGTTATTAAAAGAGAGCTGATAAGACTATTGGAAATAAATAAGAAAGAGGAAAGAAGATTGACAGAACAGCAAACACAGCATTCTTTTGAGCCTTCAAAGAATGCTCAGTCGCAAGAGAAATTCCCGCATCATTTTCAACCTCAGCAGAGCCATGTTTCAAGTCCGCAGGGACCAACCCCACCTTTGGCCAAGAATAAATCTTGGAAAGGAATCCTGATAGGCGGAGCCTTGCTCTCTCTTGGTCTTGGACTAATCGGAGGGGGAATCTGGGGCTATAGAATGGGAGTAGCGGATGTTATCAAAGGGGAATATCCTGTGCTCCATCCTTTAGCAAATGCTAGGGAATCAAAGAGAGATCAATCAGATCAGTACATTGACCCTGATACTACTGAGTTCAAGTGGGATATTGATAGTTTGTCAGAGTTACGGTTCAATACTATTCAGACAGATACGAATGGTACTTCAGTGGAAGATATTCTTGATAAATATGGCAAGGCTTTAAAAGAAGAAATCTCTCGTGACAGCCTTGATTTAGAGTGGGGAACGCTTCAAGATTCTGATGATGAGGAGGACTGGCCAGTTTATTATACAGATCAAACTGCTTCTCTGGATTTTGAGAAGAAAAAAGATGGTTTCTATCTGAATAGTCTTCATATCTATAATATTCGCTTTGAAGGAAGCAAACATAATGCTGAGGACGAAGCGATGGCGGCTGATTACTTTGAAAAATTGAAAAAAGGCGATGCAAAGACTGGTAAAGATGGCATTTCCTATAAGGATGTTTTTAAGGAATATGGCAGTCCGCGAAGTATCTCTATTCGTGTAGATGAAGATTTCAGTGAGGATACTAGTCAAACCATTATGGAGGCGGCTTATGATGCTCCTAATGATGGTACTTATAGGTTGTTCTTCGTTCAGCAGGAGGACGGAAACTATCTTTTGTCCACTACTGCCAATAAATAAAATAGAACTCAAATAATAAAAGGAGAAACAATGCCAGAACAAAATAAACCGCAGGAACAATCTTTAGAAGGATTGGCTCCGTATCCACAGCAAGTCCAGTCATCAGATCCAGGACAATTTTCAGCTAACTCAACGGAGGGGCAGCCTTTCCCAACAGAAGGAGGCAGTCCTGAAATGCCGAATCCTAATCAAGATTTTGGTGTTCAGCAACCAATTTTTGATACTCCTCAGCAGCAGATGCCTCAGCAGGATAATTGGGGAAATCCCGCTTTTCAAGAAGCAATTCCTCAGGGATTTAATCCAGCAAGTCAGAATTTTGCCGGACCACAGCAGGCTGCAAACTTCGCTGGCCAGCCAAGTCCAGAGCCAAAGAAAAATAGTACGGGCAAGCTGATAGGATTTTTAGGAATAGGTCTGGCAGCGGGACTATTGCTAGGAGGTCTTGGTGGCTATTTCCTAAATGATTTTATGAGTGGCGGCAGTGTGCCAAGTCTGTCTCGAAAGGGACATCAAAGCGATGTTGCTTCTTTTGTGGCTCCGTCAAAAGATGATGTATATGAGTGGGAAGTGAAAGACCTTGAAAAGCTGAGCATTGTTAGTGCAGATGATGAAGGATTGACCCCAGAACAAGTAGTCAAAGATTTTGGCTTGGCCAGCAGTGTGACGTTTCAGGAAGAAGGGCTCTCATTGTCTTGGTTACCTGACTCTAGTTATACCACTCTGACCTTTATGAAACACGAGGATGGCAGCTACCATCTTCAGGGTATGAGTATTATGCCCGGCAGTGATGACTATAATCAAAAGGTATCTAGCCAGATTACAGAGAACTTAAAGACGGGTGATGCGGAAACAGGCGAGGGCGGTTCTTCCTTTAAAGAAGTAATCAAGGAATACCCAGAATATCAACATATTTCAGTTTATGGGGATGGTGAATCAGAGCCGAAGATGCTTGTAAACTATGAAACCTCTTCAAATAAGGAGATAACTTTGACTTTTATCCGTCAAGAAAACGGACAGTATCTATTGAGTAATCTTTCTAAATAGAATAAATGAATAGGAGTGCTTATCTCACAAGCTGGAAGCTCTGAACGGTACGCAAAAGATTAAAATAACCATTGATGCTAACAGCGGGAACATTTTGAACGAAAGAATTAAATAATATCGTTGGTATATAAGTTTGGAATTGCTTTGTTGGGCACGGACGAGAGTTCGTGCCTTTTTCCTTGTAGATTTAGAGCTAAACCTGTTCAAAATATGATATACTGGAACAAGACTGTCTTAGCGAAACATTGCCTTTTCAAAGTGTTTAGAGGAAGGGTGAACTGAGAAGTTAAAAGGACTATTCATCAAAGTCTCACATTAGTTATTTTTGTTGTAAAATATTTTAAAGAGTAAATGATGTTTTAAAAAAGTTATTGATACAGATATGGTATTTCTAGCTTATTGAAGAAAGAGAAGCTAGTGTCTGTCTTTCCGAGTAGTTCTATCGAAATGAATGAAAAATGCTATCTTACTAATGCTGATTAGTTTAAAAAATATGATTGGGAGAATATATGGAAAAAAGAAATCTAGAAGCCTTAAGACGGGAACATAAATCAAAATTTAACAAGGTTCAGCCTAAAAGAAGGGACGTCAATCATTCTGTATTCCCATCCAGAAAATCTGAAGAAGAGGAATCTCAGGCTTTAGCTCAATCACAAATGACTGAGAAAAAATCAGTCGAAAACATTGAGTCCAATGAATCCTCCTCTAACTCAGTAATTAATGTAAGCGACAAAGATAGTGGAGCTCAGTTCAGCTATCAGGATGTTTCAGAGACTCCAGACGATTTGAGAACTGAAACAGAGATTAAACGAGTTTCAACGGCTGAGTCAGATGACTTCTTACACCTGAGGGGGAGAGAGTTATCTCGCCTTATTTTTGCTTTAGAATCCTTGAAATCTAAGAAAAAAGAATCACTCTATTTTAAGGATGAAACTAGTCGTCCAGACTCAGAACTTGTATCTGAAGCAGAAGAGTATGAGCTTCGTCCGAGATTTAGTGCTGAGGAGCTCGCTAAAAAAGAAGAGAATGAGGCTTTTTGGAAGGAAAATTCGGAGTCTTCATCTGATAGTTCTATGGGTTGGAAACTTATGTGGGCGTTTTTCATGTTACTCATAGGACTAGGAGCTGTAGGGCTAGTTTCCAATCCGAGCTCTAAAACAAATAATATTTATAATGATTCTTTTGATATTTATCAGGGGGGAACGTCATCTAACAGCGAAAGGGATTTAACTTCTACTAATCGTTCAGAATTGATTGCTGGAGAAGAATATCAGTTTCATATCACTTATGATGATATCGCACTTTTGTTTGCGGATTTTAAAGGAACTGCCTCTCGTTTAACAGCAGATGAAGTGGTTGCTAAGTTAGGAAAAGCGAAATCAGGGAGAGAACATAATTATGATAATCAAATAATAACACTGAATTTAGATTATCCTGATGCAGGATCAAATGCTTCGGTTTCAATTTCTTTTTCTAGTTACGGTAGTGTGGGAACGCCTAAATTAGATTCTCTATTCAGTCATCATCTTAGCAGCAATAGTTTGCCAAATCGAAATTCTCAATTAACTCGTCAAGATTTTTCTGGTATAGAGAAAGGGAAATCCTACCAAGAAGTTGTCGGTCAATTGGGATTGCCAGATAGTCTTTCTATCTATACAAATTACATATCTTCTAGCAAAGTGTCTATTAGTTATCAGTTATCTGATGGCCAAATAGTTCATCTTTCTTTTGGAGTCTCTGATTCTCAAGGTTATATATTAGAAAAAAATCCTGGTTTAGAGGATGGAGCAGGAGAAACAAACACTTAGCGCTTGATGTAGAAGCTAATTTTGTTCAAGGTGCTAAAAGCATAGAGTTAAAAAAATACAATAGGAGGATGGATGAAAAAAAGAGATTTAGAGTCATTGAGACAACAGCACAAGGCTAAATTTACAGGAGGTAAATCGGCGTCAGCTAAAAAAGAGCAGCGACAACCTCAAATAAGTCCTGATATTGATAAAACGAAAGAAGAATCACAACAGTTACCAACAGGAGAGAAGAAACTCGAAACAAAAACTGATTGGAAGCAAGGGGAGTTTGTAGAGAAGAGGAGAAAAAATTTAAAGTGGGTCTGGACAAGCGGGTCAATTCTTTTAGTGATATTGGTGCTTGCTTCTATTTTTTGGTATGTTTCTTCAAATAGGAGAAGCCAGGAACGCAATACTTATCAATCTAGTTGGTCCTCTAGTGAGGAAAGTGAGAGTTACTCTTTTTCGGAAACCTCGTCTCGCTCATGGGAGGTTCCTGAGGACGAAGACTCTCAAGAGGCCACAGCTTATGTTGATAAGAAAGCAGCAAGATTCGCTTGGACATTTGATGATATCTTATCACTTCAAGTCTATTCATCTGAACAGCAAGGAAGTGGACAAGACGCCCCAACTGCCGAGGAGATTATCGAACGGTTTGGGAAGGCAACATCAGGAGGAGAGAGTAACAACGGTAGCGATGATACACTTTATCTTTTTTATAGTGAATCGAGTGGACAACAAACAACTAGTCTTTTGTTCAAAAAAATTGACGGCAAGTACCGACTGAGCACAATTCGTGGTAACCAACTGAGCAGCTCGCTTTACTCAAGTGGCTCAGAAACGCTGACTGAAGCAGATTTCCAGGACTTGAAAGCAGACGAATTTGGACAAGGTGCCCACATTCAAGATGTGGTGTCGCGTTTTGGTTTGCCACAAGTTATCAACAAGTCTGTAGACTATAAAGACAGAACGATTGTCTATCTCAAATATAAGCTGACGAATAAAAGCTATCTTTACTTAGACTTTGCCTTATCAAAGACAGGAGATTATCGACTGACTCGGAAGTATGTTTATTGATAAGAAGATTCTTATTCTATGGTTTAGAATTATTTGTTTGGGGATGATAGTTGGTTCATAAAGGAGAGAAGGATGCCAAGAAAAGACTGGGAGAGTCTGCGCCAGAAGCGTCAAACTAAATTTCAACAGGGTCAGAAGAGAGCAGGAAAAGTTCAAGAGGAACAGGAACTAGCTATTACTGAAGCAGAGCGCCAAGAAGTTGCGAAGAATAGGGTGGAAAACAAGAGCTCTACTCAGGTCGAGAGAGACGGGAAAGGAATTCTTGGACGTAAGCTTGTTAATAAACAAGTGTTGTGGTCATCAGTAGGTTTCTTGTCCATCTTCTTGCTTTTATCAGTTCCTTATTTGGTAAAACAGCTTGAATACTTCTTATCCCCTCAGAGAGTATTGGATGAATATGTGGATGAGGGGAACGATCATTTTGACTGGACTTATGAGGATATTAGCCAGCTTCAACTACAGAAAAAAAGTGATGTTGATGAGCGAAGCGGGTCTGGACTAAGCCCCAAGGATATTGTGAAGAAATTTGGTAAAGCGCAGTCAGGTAATCTAGCTCCTTTCCTGAATCAGACTGCTGGGCGCATGAGTCTTTTCTATTCTCGAGAAGAACCGCGGCAGCGTTTGTCTTTCTACTTTGAAAAAATAAATAATGAATATCAGTTGTCAGGTATTTATTCTTATAATCTTGCTAGTTCGCAGCATGTTCAAAGCCGAACAGATCTAAAAGAGGAAGATTTTGAACATCTTGTCCTTGGTAAAGAGTTTCAAAACGAAGATGGAACTAGCTATCAGGAAATTTTAGAGAAGTTTGGCCTATCAAAATACATAGAAGTTGATTCGGGTGGCGAGAGTGGTCAAAAGCTGAATGTGTTGTATAAGTTGGAGAATGGGAAATATGTAAGTCTTTGGTTCACCGTTTCTCAGGCTGGTGACTATCTTCTTTATGAAAAACATATTACCTGATGTTAGATATCTCGAGAGCAAAAAGTATCGGTAGACAGTAGTCCGGGACTCTTATGAGTATTCATTATTGGGGAAAACTGAAGATATTCTCTATTGCGCGACCAAGGTTCATTTAATTGAATGGATAGTATTTGTCAGATTTTGAAAAAGTAGGCAGACGGTATTCTTTGTTTTGAAAAAAATAATTGCTAGAAAAAATAGGAATTTGGTTTATTTAAGGAGAAGAGCATGGGAAGAGGGCGGAAAGTTCAACGGGAGTGGTCAAAGAAGCCAGGATTAAACAAACAAGCAACTAGTGTGTTCTCTGATAGCAGTCCTCAAGGGGAAGTCTTTGAGGTTACAGCTAAAGAAAAACAACAAAAAAAGTTGGCTGAGAATCGAAAACCTAAACTTATATCAAGTTTAGGTCAGTCTAGATACGCCTCTTTGTTAGTAGTTTCTACAGGTCTAGTGCTAATTACTTGTTTTGCAATCCTTGTATCATATACGTGGCCAAGGTCCAAGCAAGTACGAAATCAGTCATCAGAGCAGTCTGCTAGTACAGTTCAGAATGAATCAGAAGATAACATAAAGAAGCTGACTGAAGATTATTCTGACCTTATAGAAGAGAATAGACAAATAGACTTCCAAATAGAAGATATACTACAGATGGTAAAAACGATGAAAGAATCTAATGTGCTTCCACAGGATATTGTCGAGAAGTATGGAAAAGCTAGTTCCGGTAGCATAGATAATAGCGTGAAAGGCAGCCAATTAGTTGATCTGACATATAAATTAATAGGAGAGAAAGGAGATATTATCTTAAGGTTTAGGGATGTTGGAGGTCAAACAGAGCTCTCATTAGTATACGTTAGATTATTTCGTAATGCTTGGGGGCCAGTTACGAAATCGGTTGATGATTACCGAACTCTTATTCCTCAAGATAAGCAAGAAGGAGTGGAAGTAAAACAGGCCATAGCAGAACTGGGGATGCCTAAGACTATTTATGCTTCTAAATCAGTTAAGGGGCAAGTTGATTCAATTAGTCTAAGTTACTCAACCACAGACAATATGACTGTTTCTTTGTATTTTGACGAAGTGAATGGGCTTTACCGTCTAAAAAGTTTGCTGAGCAGCACGGTCTGAGAAGATAGACCAGAAACGCCAGAATCTTCTTTAAAAATCAAGAGGCTTGCGAAAATAGAACTAAAAAAAATCCTGATGAGAGTATCAGAAAGGCGTTGGGGAAGTAAAAGTCTAAGGAATAGATGGAACCAATCGCAATGGGCCTTATCACAATCGGGTATCTAGGGTGCCCTAAAACATTTGGAGCTTCCAAATACTTATTACAAAGTAGGAATCAAGGGACATTAATCTGAGTCTATGTTAGATAGAATCCACTGTCATTTGGAATTTGCAGAGGATAAAGATAGGAGACGTCATTTAAAAAATATTCAATCCTCTGAATAGGGAATAATAATATCGTTCTAAGAAAGTACAAACTAAACTTCTGAATTGTGTTATAATAGATAAATATTAGATGGCTATGAGAGAGTGTATCTTTCTCTATATAAAGAAATGGAAAGAACAAAGAGGTAAAGCTATGTCTGCTACTAAAATGAACGCTCAAGAAATTATCAAATTTATCGCTGATGCCAAGAAAAAAACTCCGGTCAAGGTAACCTTTGATGGAGAATTGCACGGTTCCATTCCTTGGTCTGTTGTGAAGTTAGGCAATGTTCTTTTTGGAGACTGGGAAGAAATTAAGCCGCTCCTAGCGAACTTAGAGGAGAATAAGACCTATGTCGTAGAGCAGGATGCCCGCAACTCAGCGGTGCCGCTTTTGGACAAGCGCGATATCAATGCCCGTATTGAGCCGGGTGCTATTATCCGTGACCAAGTCGAAATTGGCGACAATGCTGTTATCATGATGGGGGCGGTCATCAATATCGGTGCAGAGATTGGCGCTGGAACTATGATTGATATGGGTGCTATTCTGGGTGGCCGAGCGATTGTCGGCAAAAATAGCCATGTCGGTGCAGGAGCTGTTTTAGCAGGCGTGATTGAGCCGGCTAGTGCTGAGCCAGTTCAGGTTGGAGACAATGTGCTGATTGGTGCCAATGCGGTTGTGATCGAAGGTGTACAAATTGGCAGTGGTTCCGTTGTTGCGGCTGGTGCGATTGTGACCCAGGATGTTCCGGAAAATGTAGTAGTTGCTGGCGTTCCAGCACGAGTTATCAAGACCATTGACGAGAAGACCCAGCAGAAGACAGCTCTGGAAGACGCTCTGCGTACTCTTTAAAAATAGCATAAATTTGAATTGATTGGGTGCGGCCCGACACTTTGACTGGTCTGACAAGATTTTAAAGGAAAGAAAAATGCTTGATTATCTGAACATTCGCCGTGATTTACACCAGATACCAGAAATCGGTCTGGAAGAATACAAGACCCATGCCTACCTGATGCAGGTCATTGATGGCCTGACAGCTGGCCTAGACTTTGTGGAAATTCGAACTTGGCGGACGGGTATTTTGGTCTTTATCAAGGGAAGTTCACCAGATAAGACGATTGGCTGGCGGACAGATATTGATGGTTTGCCGATTGTGGAGGATACAGGACTGGACTTTGCCAGTACTCATGCAGGTCGCATGCATGCCTGCGGACATGATATGCACATGACGGTGGCTCTAGGTCTGCTGGAACAAGCTGTGAGCGCTCAGCCTACCCACAATCTGCTCTTTCTCTTTCAGCCTGCTGAGGAAAATGAAGCTGGCGGTATGCTCATGTACGAAGACGGTGCCTTTGGCGACTGGCTGCCAGATGAGTTTTACGGTCTCCATGTGCGACCAGACCTCAAGGTCGGCGATATTGCCACTAATAGAGGAACGCTCTTTGCTGGCACCTGTGAAGTCAAGCTGACTTTTAAGGGTAAGGGGGGCCATGCGGCCTTTCCTCATGAAGCCAATGATGCTTTGGTGGCGGCTAGCTACTTTATCACCCAGGTGCAGACCATTGTCAGTCGCAATGTCGATCCTATCGAGGGGGCGGTTGTAACCTTTGGTTCGCTCCATGCTGGCACGACCAACAATGTCATCGCAGAAACGGCCTTTTTGCATGGCACCATTCGGACTCTGACTCAGGAGATGAATCTCTTGACTCAGAAGCGCTTACGGGAAATAGCAGAGGGCATAGCCCAAAGTTTCGGTCTGGAATTGGACTTGGAGCTTAAACAAGGTGGCTACCTACCTGTAGAAAATCATCCTGACCTAGCAGACGAATTGATGGACTTTTTCCAGAAGGAAGAAGGAGTGCAGTTGATTGATATTGCGCCGGCTATGACAGGTGAGGACTTCGGCTATCTGCTCAGTAAGGTCAAGGGTGTCATGTTCTGGCTGGGAGTGGACAGTCCCTATGCCCTCCATCATCCCAAGATGGCACCGGATGAGGCCGCACTGCCCTTTGCTATTGAAAAAATTGGGAAATTCCTAGATTATAAAATCAACGAAAGATAAGGAAAAGGTGGACGAGCTGCATGAAAAAAGAGCTGAGACAAACTGTGCTGAACCAGATGAAGAAACTGACAGGAAAAGAAAAAGAGCAGGCAGATAACTGGCTGACCCAGCACTTGCTCAGTTCAGCAGCTTATCAAAACGCTCAGGTTATCGCTACCTATCTTTCTATGCCGCATGAAGTCTCAACTGCATCCTTTATCAAGCAGGCTCAGTTGGACGGCAAGCGGGTTTTAGTGCCCAAAACCTATGGCCAGGGTCGGATGATATTTGTGGATTATGATGAAAGTTGCCTGCAAAAAAGCTCTTTTGGTCTTATGGAGCCGATAAGTGAAGAGGCTGTGGACAAGACAGAAATTGATCTGATTCATGTGCCGGGTGTGGTTTTCAATTCTCAAGGCTTTCGGATCGGTTACGGCGGTGGCTACTATGACCGCTATCTGGCTGATTTTGCAGGAGCATCCATCAGCAGCATCTATAGTTTTCAACAGTCTGATTTTGAGCCTGATTATCACGATATAGCAGTAAAGGAAGTACTGATTTATGAACTACATCTACGATAAAAAATATCCTGTGACCAGTGTTTTGTTAATTCTAACAACACTTGTCTTTGTGGGGATGCTGATTTTACGTGGCTTTTCTTATGCTGAAGCACAAACGGTCTTTGAATTTGGAGCAGTGTATTCTCCAACTATTATCATGAATCCCATTCAGATATGGCGCCTCTTTTCTGCTATCTTTGTGCATATTGGCTTGGAGCACTTTGTGGTAAATGTTATTACTCTTTATTTTATTGGACGGCAGGCAGAAGATATTTTTGGCTCACGAAATTTCTTTCTGCTCTATATGATGTCTGGCCTAATGGGAAATATCTTTGTCTTCTTTTTCAGTCCAGATGCTCTATCAGCAGGAGCTTCAACCGCCTTGTTTGGACTTTTTGCCTCTATCGTGACCCTGCATTATGTCGTTCGCGACAGCTACATTCAGCAGCTGGGGCAGTCTTATATGACCTTGATTGTGGTCAATATCATCTTTAGTTTCATGCCTAGTATCAGCTTGGCGGGGCATTTGGGAGGTTTGATTGGTGGCATACTCTGTGCGGTCATTCTCCCTATCAAAGGCTCAAGCAATGCTTTTAAACCTGCTCAGCGCTGGTTAGTCCTATTCGGTTATCTAGCCTTGGCCGCCCTTCTGATTTTTCTAGGCTTTCATCATTCCTTGATTTAACAAGTGTGTATAAATAACTAACGATATATAAAAAAGAGGTTAAAAACCTCTTTTTTATAGCTGAAATTTTATTTTCAACGTTAGTTGTTTGAATCAATTATTTTTTACTTTGTTTTTTCTCTAATGTATGACCCAAGTCAATGATATACTGCTTCAAGGAGTCTTTGACCTGCGGATGCTTGAGGGCGTAGTCGATAGAAGTCTTCATAAAGCCGAACTTGTCACCGACATCATAGCGATCGCCCTTGAATTCGCGAGCGAACACGCGCTGCGTCTTGTTAAGAGTATCAATCGCATCGGTCAGCTGAATCTCATTTCCAGCACCTGGCGCTTGTTTTTCCAAGATTTCAAAAATTTCTGGTGTCAGCAAGTAGCGGCCGATAATAGCCAAATCACTCGGTGCATCCTCAGGTTTTGGTTTTTCGACGAAGGTTTCCACGCTGTAGAGACCTTTGACACCTTCGCCTTGAGGGGCAATCACACCATAAGAGGAAACTTCATCATGAGGGACCTGCATGACAGCGATGGTAGAAGCGTGAGTAGCCTCGTAATCATCAATCAATTGCTTGGTCAGCGGCACAGCCTTATCATTGGTGATGTCCATGAGATCATCGCCCAGCATGACAACGAAAGGCTCGTTTCCTACGAAAGCCTTAGCTTGAAGGACAGCATCTCCCAGTCCGCGCGGATGGCTCTGACGGATGAAATGCAGACCGATACCAGTGGTTTCATCGACCAATTTGAGCAAATCGTCTTTACCCTTTTCTTTGAGATTGTATTCTAATTCAAAGTTTGAGTCAAAGTGGTCTTCGATTGAGCGTTTTGACTTACCTGTGACAACTAGAATATCTTCAATTCCAGATTTGAGAGCTTCCTCGACGATGAACTGGATGGTTGGCTTGTCGACGATCGGCAACATTTCCTTGGCCAGTGCTTTGGTAGCTGGCAGGAAGCGGGTTCCGAGACCAGCTGCAGGGATGACGGCTTTCTTAACTTTTGACATAATTATTTCCTTTCTATTAGAACGAAGTCCATTCGTTCTCAGCCTTGAATTCATTGTTCATAATTTCATAAATGGCTTCTTTGATATTACAGTTTTGATAAATAACCTTATAAATAGCCTGTGTAATCGGCATATAAACATCGAGCTCTTGGGCCAGTTCATAGGCAGCCTTGGTGGTGGAAATTCCTTCGATAACCATGCCCATATTGGCTTCAATATCAGCTAACTTCTCGCCGCGTCCTAGAGCATTGCCGGCCCGCCAGTTGCGGGAGTGGACAGAAGTCCCTGTGACAATCAGGTCACCGACACCAGATAGGCCGCTGTAAGTCAGAGGATTGGCTCCTAACTTGACACCTAGACGCGTGATTTCGGCTAGACCGCGTGTGATAATAGCTGCCTTGGCATTGTCACCGTAACCTAGTCCATGGAGAGCACCAGCTCCGACTGCGATGATGTTTTTCAGAGCGCCGGCAGTCTCCACTCCGATAACGTCGGTATTGGTGTATAGGCGGAAGTAGTGATTGCTGAAGAGCTCCTGCACATACTTAGCTGTTTCCAGATCCTTAGAAGCAGCGGTGATCAGGGTAATATCGCGTACAATGGTTTCCTCAGCATGGCTGGGACCTGAGACAACGACAATCTCGCTGCGTAGCTCTGCAGGGATTTCTTCTTCCAGGATAGTTGAAATCCGTTCATGAGTATTGGGCTCCAGTCCCTTGGAGGCGTGCATGATTTTCACCTTATGGTCCAGAGCTTGAGCTACTTGTTTGGCTACCAGACGGGTTACCTTGGTCGGCACGACAAAAAGCACGGCATCGGCATCTTTTAAAGCTTCTTCCAGATTATGATAAGCCTTGATCTTTTCGTCCAGTACAATATCTTTGAAATAGCGTTTATTGGTGTGTTCGTCGTTGATTTCGTTGATTTGCTCAGCGATATTTCCCCAAATACGAACCTCGTGTCCGTTGTCGTTTAATACTTGTGATAAGGCTGTTCCCCAAGAACCAGGACCAATCACAGCAACTCGTTGTTTATCCATATCTTCTCCTTATGATGAAATTCCGAGTCTGAATTTAAATCAGTTTTAGAGTCTATATCTCATTTTACCATATAATATAAGAAATTTCTTGCTTGACATTGTTTTTATCTGTGATATAGTAAGGAAACTAAGTCAAATATGAAAAAAGTAGGAGGAAGCATGTTTTTTAAAAGTCTATTACGGTATAAATGGTATGCCCTGAGTTCGCTTTTGATGACCTCGTTGATGATTGCCAGCTCTCTTTTACTGCCCTGGTTTTTAAAACACATCTTAGACGCTTTGCAGGAGCAAAATAGCCAGACTATCTACAGTATGGGCGGTTGGCTGATTGGCATCGGTTTTGTCGGGCTGGTGGCAGGAGGGATTAATGTAACCTTGGCGGCTTACATTGCCCAGGCTGTCTCATCAGATCTCCGTGAGGAGACTTTCCGCAAGATTCAGACCTTTTCTTATGCCAATATCGAGGAATTCAACGCTGGTAATCTAGTCGTGCGGATGACGAATGACATCAATCAGATTCAAAATGTAACTATGATGCTCTTTCAAATTCTTCTTCGACTGCCCATTCTTTTTATCGGATCAGTTATCTTGGCCATTGTGACCATGCCCTCTCTCTGGTGGATTATTTTCTTGCTGATTGTGCTCATAGCTGGTCTAACGGCTGTCATGATGGGGATGATGGGGCCTCGTTTTAAGAAATTCCAGACTCTTTTGGATAAAATCAATGCCATTGCCAAGGAAAATCTTCGTGGTGTGCGAGTGGTCAAGTCCTTCGTTCGGGAGGAAGACCAGTTTCATAAGTTTAGTCAGGTGTCTGATGAGCTTTTGTCAGAGAATCTCTATATTGGCTATGCTTTTTCAATCATTGAGCCAATGATGATGTTGGTCGGCTACAGTTCTGTTTACTTGGCTATCTGGACTCTGTCTGGCATGATTCAGGCGGAGCCAGGACTGGTCAGCTCTATCGCTTCTTTTATCGGTTATCTGAGCCAGATTATTTTCACCATCATTATGGTTGGTTTTTTGGGAAATGGCGTGACGAGGGGGATCATTTCTATCCGTCGGATCAAGGAAGTATTGGCGACGGAGCCAGCTATGACTTTCCCAGACTCACCAGATGAAGAACTAGAAGGCAGCCTCAGCTTTGAGCATGTGACTTTTTCCTATCCCAATGATGACGAGCCAATGCTAAAGGATATCAGCTTTGAGGTAGAGCCTGGGCAAATGATTGGCGTTGTCGGTGCGACAGGCGCTGGCAAGTCTACCTTGGCCCAGCTGATTCCCCGTCTTTTTGATCCGCAAGAAGGTTCTATCAAGATTGGCGGTCGAGATCTGCGAGAGCTTAGTCAGGGAACTCTTCGTAAAAATGTTTCTATCGTGCTCCAGCGGGCGATTCTATTTAGCGGGACCATTGCGGATAATCTCCGTCAGGGCAAGCTCAACGCTTCATTGCCTGAAATGGAGCGAGCGGCTCGTATTGCCCAAGCCAGTGAATTTATCAGCCGTATGGAAGAGAGTTTTGATAGTGCAGTGGAGGAGCGTGGCAGCAACTTCTCTGGCGGTCAGAAGCAGCGGATGTCCATTGCCAGAGGTGTTGTCAACAATCCCAATATTTTGATTTTAGATGATTCGACCTCAGCCTTGGATGCCAAGTCAGAAAAGTTGGTTCAAGAAGCCTTGAATAAAGAGCTGCAAGGAACGACGACAATTATCATTGCTCAAAAGATTAGCTCCGTCGTTCATGCAGATAAGATTCTGGTCTTGGATCAAGGACGGCTGATTGGCCAAGGGACGCATACGGAATTGGTCGCAACTAACGATGTTTACCGTGAAATCTACGAAACTCAGAAAGGAAAGGAGGACTAAGATGCGGACGATTGCATTTTTCTGGCAATATTTTAAGCGTTACAAATTATCCTTTGTCGTTGTCCTTTTGATGATGATAACAGCGACTGTTTTTCAGGTCCTTTTTCCGGTTTATGTCGGTCAGGCTGTTCAGCATTTGGTTGAGTTGGGACGTGCTTTTGCAGAGAAGGGTGAGACTGATCAGATTCTGTCGACTTTTGGCAGTGTCATGGGCAGTGTATTGGTGTCCTTTGTCTGCCTGTCTGTTTCTAGCTTAATTTACATGGTTTTGATGACCCGAGTTATTGCCCATTCGACCAATGAGATGCGCAAGGGCCTGTTTGGCAAGCTATCCAAGATGACAGTTGCTTTCTTTGACCGCCATCAGGATGGAGACATTCTGTCGCGCTTTACCAGCGACTTGGACAATATCCTGCAAGCTCTAAACGAGAGCATGATTCAGGTTATGAGCAATGCCTTGCTTTATATGGGTCTAGTGATTATCATGTTTGTCCAAAATGCTAGATTGGCCTGGATAACGGTAGCCAGCACACCGGTTGCTTTTCTTCTCCTAGTGGTCATTGTTAGGCTGGCTCGGAAATACACCAATCTTCAGCAAAAAGAAGTCGGCCGCCTCAATGCTTATATGGACGAGACTATTTCCGGTCAGAAGGCTGTTATCGTTCAGGGGATGCAGGAGGAGGTCATCAAAGGTTTTATTGAGCAGAATGACCGAGTACGCTTAGCGACCTTTAAAGGCCGGACCTTTTCAGGCCTTCTCTTCCCTATCATGAA
This sequence comes from Streptococcus sp. 27098_8_134, assembly GCF_041431675.1. Taxonomy (NCBI): domain Bacteria; kingdom Bacillati; phylum Bacillota; class Bacilli; order Lactobacillales; family Streptococcaceae; genus Streptococcus; species Streptococcus sp. 27098_8_134. The sequence goes on from NZ_JAPVYD010000003.1 coordinate 179,273, forward strand.
CGGGATGAATTTGATTAATACAGCCATTGTTATTTTTGTTGGTTCGGCTGTCTTACTGAGCGACCCTAATGTTGAAACGGCTGTTGCAGTTGGCCTGATTACCACGTTTACTCAGTTTTCTCAGCAGTATTATCAGCCCATCATCCAGATTGCTGCCAGCTGGGGCAGTTTGCAGTTGGCCTTTACAGGGGCTGACCGGATTCAGGAGATGTTTGATGCACCAGAGGAAGTCCGGCCAGAGAATGCACCTGCTTTCATAGAGCTTACAGACTCCGTGGAGATCAAGCATGTGGACTTCTCTTATGTAGAAGGCAAGCCTATTCTCAAAGACGTATCTATTTTAGCCCCTAAGGGCAAGATGACGGCTGTTGTTGGCCCGACTGGTTCAGGTAAGACGACCATTATGAACCTGCTCAATCGCTTTTACGATGTGGATAGTGGCAGCATTGAGTTTGACGGTCGCGATATTCGAGACTATGAGTTGGATAGCTTACGGAGTCATGTGGGTATTGTCCTGCAGGATTCGGTGCTCTTTAGCGGCACGATTCGGGACAATATCCGCTTTGGTGTGCCGGATGCTAGTCAAGAAATGGTCGAAACGGCTGCGCGTGCGACCCATATTCATGACTATATCGAAAGTCTGCCAGACAAATACGATACCATCGTGGATGATGATCAAAATATTTTCTCAACTGGGCAGAAACAGCTGATTTCCATTGCTAGAACTTTGCTGACCGACCCACAAGTCTTGATTTTGGACGAAGCGACTTCCAATGTCGATACGGTAACAGAAAGCAAGATTCAGCAAGCCATGGAAGCCGTTGTAGCTGGCCGGACTAGCTTTGTTATTGCTCACCGCCTCAAGACGATCCTAAATGCTGACCAGATTATCGTCCTCAAAGATGGAGAGGTCATTGAACAGGGCGATCATCATCAGCTCCTTAAACTCGGCGGTTTCTACTCAGAACTTTATCACAACCAGTTTGTCTTTGAGTAGCTGGTTGGTTTTGCAGCTGGATAATCAGCCAGGCTTTTAAAATATTAGATAGAAAAGTTAAAAAATCCAGCAGGTTTCTGTTCCTGCTGGATTTTTAATTAACATCAAAGTAGTGATTATTTCACATGTTTAGCCAGATCCTCTTGGGCCTTTTTATTGGATTCCTCTTTTTCTTTTTTCCATTTTTCTTGGGCCTTCTGATAGTCTTTAGTCGTGACAATCTCATCACTGATTTCCACGTATTTATGATAGTTGGCGTCTTTTGTACCTGTCTGAGCATAAGAGTTGGTAAATGGCACAATCCGAGAAATGAACGGTGCTGCTCCTCGGCTGCTCATAGTTGGCACAACGAGGGCGCTATCTGTCAGCCATGCTTGAGCTGCAGCATATTTTTCATAGCGCTTGTCAACATCTTGTGTTTCGTTTCCGGCCTCTTCGATCAGCTTGCTGTACTCATCTAGTCCTACAGCTTTAGCAGCAGCATTGTCTTTGCCTTCAAATCCAAGGTAGGTTCTGGTCTGAGTGCTGTTACCTGGGACTAAAATGTCCAGGTAAGTAGATGGATCTTGGTAGTCTGGATCCCAGGCAACGAGACCGTTGATATCCCAGTCTTCCTGGCTAGCAGCTTCAGCATTGAAGGTGATGTTTAGTGCTTCGTCCTCAGCCAGCATCTGCAGGTCTACAGAGACATTGTCCTTGCCTAAAGCCTCTTCTAATGACTGTTTCAGAGATTGCATGCGGTTGACGAAGTTAGTAGAATTCTGAGCGACAGGAACGTCTAGATGGATTGGGAATTGTACGCCTTCATCTGCAAGAGCCTGCTTGGCTTTGGCAAATTCCGACTTGGCTTTGTCAGCATTGTGGAGACCGTCTTGGCCGTCATCCAGCTTGATACCTTTCCACTCGTCACCATAGGAAGCCAGTGATTCTTCGACCAGAGTGCCAAATTCCTTGCCATTGGCTTGTACGAAGGTTGGCGGAACAAAGAGATTACGGACAGCTGGCTTGGCTGCATCTTCTCCGTTGACCTGAGCTGAATAGCTTTCGCGGTTAAGGGCAAAGGCTAGAGCTTGGCGGAAGTCTTTGTTCAGCAGAGCTTTTTTGGTAGCTTCTTTTTGTTCATCGCTGGTTTTAGAAGTATGGTTATAACTTTGACGGTCAATGTTAAAGCTGATTAGAGCGACACCCGCTCCTGCTTCTGTCATGAAGATATTATCTTTGTATTTCTCGGCGATTGAGGAATAACTGGAAGTGGCTGGGTAGAGTCTTGCCAAACTGTAGCCGCCATCTCCAAAGGTCCGCGCTAATGAATCTTGGTCAGAACCATCGTAGTAAGACAGTTTGACACCATCAATCTTGACCTTGTCCTTATCCCAGTAATTAGGGTTCTTCTCAAATTCGACAGAGGATTTAGAAGTAATGGACTTCATGATAAATGGACCGTTATACAGAATGGAATCTGCCTTGGTTGCCTGACCGAATTCCTTGCCTTGTTTTTCTAGGAAGTCCTCGTTGACCGGCATCATGACACCTGATGTTGTTTTAGAGTTCCAGTAGGTTTCAGGCTTGTTGAGTGTATATTGAACCGTATGATCGTCCAGTGCCTTGACTCCAACAGCTGAAAAATCTTTGTTGGTACCGGCTGCGTATTCACTCAGCCCCTTGATAGAATCTTGGATAAGAGGGAGAGCGTCTGATTTGACATCAGCAGCATGTTTGATACCTGCCACAAAGTCCTGAGCCGTGACATCTGCGTATTCTTCGCCATCAGCGGTATACCACTTGGCATCTTTGCGCAGCTTATAGGTATAGACGAGACCATCTGGAGAGACTGTCCAATCTTCTGCGATAGACGGAGCTAAGTTTCCATATTTATCATTTTCCAGCAAGCCATCTACACCATTTGTAGTCAGCTCGTGGGTAGACCCCTTTGCCGACTGGATGTAGTCCAAAGTCGTTGGATCAGACGTAAAGACATAGCTGTAGATTTTTTTGCTGGATTGGGAACTTCCGCCTCCAGAGCAAGCTGTAAGTAAGCCGACAGAGAGCAGAGTGAGCCCTGCGGCAAGAAGAATATTTGATTTTCTCATAGGGACCTCCAAGTCATGAGTTTTTACACTGCTTATTATAACAAATTTCTGTCAAAAGTAAATAATTTTCTGATAATTCTGAAATGTTTTTCTAAATTTTAAAAAAGAGATTTGTAGTGTTGCATATTCTGATAAAAAATTTTTATAACCAGCTTTAAAAAAATCTATTGGACGGCTTCGCAGAGGAGTGGTAAGATATACTATATCAAAATAAGGGGGAATCACGGTATGTGCAGAACTATTGTTGGAATTTCAGCCAATCTTTGTCCAGTTGATGAAGCTGGGAAAAATATTCACACCTCTGTTTCACGCAAGTTTGTGGACGGCGTACGAATGGTTGGTGGCCTGCCGATGGTGATTCCCGTTGGGGATAAAAGTTTAGTTCAGGATTATGTAGAAACGATTGACAAGCTGATTTTGTCAGGCGGGCAAAATGTTCACCCGCAGTTTTATGGGGAAGAGAAGACCATCGACAGTGATGATTACAATATTGTCCGCGATGAGTTTGAGTTGGCACTCTTGAAAGAAGCCCTGCGCCAAAATAAGCCAGTCATGGCCATCTGCCGCGGTCTGCAGTTGGTAAATGTTGCTTTTGGCGGTACTCTTAATCAGCATATCGAAAATCACTGGCAAGGCTTGCCATTTGGTACTTCGCACTCCATTCGTACGGAGAAAGACAGCGTTGTGGAGCGCTTGTTTGGTCAGGCTAGCCAGATTAATTCGGTCCATCGCCAAAGCATCAAAGACTTGGCGCCTAATTTCCGCGCGACAGCTTTTGATCCCAGAGACAATACCATCGAAGCGATTGAATCAGTTGACAATCATCGTATCATAGGTCTTCAATGGCATCCGGAGTTTTTAATAAACGAAGAAAAGGGCAATTTGGAGCTATTTCAGTACCTCTTGCAAGAGCTGTAAAAAATTATTTTATTTTTTTAAGTTACTTTTAGGAAAATTTAAGATAAGTGTTCTATACTAAGACCATAAACAAAGACCTCCTAACTTTGTTTAGAAATCCTAAAACTTTTCTTTTTCATAATAATCTCCCTATAAGAACCGCCCAATTGGCGGTTTTTTTGCTTGTTCTTTGCGAATTTAGTATAATAGGGACAGCAAAAATAGAAAAGAGAAATGCATGAAAATCCGCGGATTCGAGCTGGTTTCCAGCTTTACAAATGAAGATTTATTGCCAAAGAGAGAGACAGCTCACGCAGCTGGCTACGACTTGAAAGTGGCAGAGCGCACCCTCATTGCGCCAGGGGAGATTAAGCTGGTTCCGACTGGTGTCAAGGCCTATATGCAGCCGAGCGAGGTGCTTTATCTTTACGATCGCTCATCCAACCCTCGTAAAAAAGGCCTGGTTTTGATTAACTCCGTTGGGGTCATTGATGGCGACTACTATGGCAATCCTGGAAACGAAGGCCATATCTTTGCCCAAATGAAGAATATCACGGATCAGGAAGTCGTCCTTGAAGTTGGCGAACGTGTAGTGCAGGCTGTCTTTGCAGCATTTCTGATTGCTGATAGAGATGAAGCGGAAGGCGTGAGGACCGGCGGATTTGGGTCGACAGGACATTAGTATGAAAATCATTTTTATCCGCCACGGAGAGCCAGATTATTCTCTTTTGGAAGAGGCCGGTTACACTGGCTTTGGACTAGATTTGGCTCCCTTGTCGGCTGCTGGTCGTCGGATGGCGACAGAGGCAGCTGCTAATCCTTTGCTGGAACAGGCGGAAATTCTGATCTCTTCTTCTGTGACGCGAGCTTTGGAGACGGCCTCCTATCTGATTCGAGACCGCCAACTGCCGCTTTTTGTGGAGCCTTTGTTACATGAATGGCAGGTATATGAGAGTGGGACAGAAAAGTTTGAGCAGGCTCGGAAGTTATTTTTTGAGAATAATGGTTCTCTTCCTGCAGGAAGTCCTGTCCGGTATGAGACAGCTGAGCAGATGAAAGCCCGCTTTTTCCGTGCCTTAAGCAAATACAGAGACTACGAGACGGTAGCTCTTGTAGCCCATCGCATGCTCATCCACCAGTTTGTAGCTGATCAGCAGATTGATTTTTGCCAGTTTGTTGAATGTGAACTGAAGTTTTAATTTTTCGCTGTAAAAAGAATTTAGAGATAGATAAAAGAAAATATGAAAGAATTTAAGAACAAGGACTATGCAACAGAAATTCGTCAGAAAATTCCAGGCTATGATGTGATGCTAGATGTGATTTTCCGAGGAGTATTGCTTAGGTTAGCACCCAGTTTAAAAGTCGATAAGGTGTTAGCTTTGGCAAGCCAGACGGATGAGTTAAATGGTTTGGCATCCTTATTTCCTGAGGCAGGGTTGACGGTTGTGGAGCCAAGTGAGGCGATGCTACAAGAGCTTAAAAGACAGGTTCATCTGCCTCAAGCGGAGTATCTTAATAGTCGGTTTGAAGAAGCAGTGCTGCCTTCTGCTTATCAGATTTGTTCTTGCTTGCTAGTATTGCAGTTTGTTGAAAATCCCAGCTTATTTCTTCGAAAAATTTATGACTCTTTAAGTGAAGGTGGCCTTCTGATTCTTAGCTTTTTTTCCAACCAGCAACTGGGCTATTGGAAAACACTTGCTTCAGAGCTAGGAGCTAATCAGCAACAAGTTCAGCGTACTTATGAGAATCAAGCTGGTTTGATGAATTCCCTCTCGCCTCAAGAAGTTGCAGGCCTGCTAGAAGAGGCTGGCTTTACTAATATAGAGCAGGTGTGTCAGGTCTTATCTACTTTTGTTTGGATTATTAGAAAATAAGGAGAATCACCATCGCTAAGAAAAAAACGACCTTTGTCTGTCAAAATTGTGAATATCATTCGCCCAAGTACCTAGGCCGCTGTCCTAACTGTGGCTCTTGGTCTTCTTTCGTTGAGGAAGTAGAGGCTGCTGAGGTCAAGCATGCTCGTGTTTCCTTGACGGGCGAAAAGACCCGGCCCATGAAGCTGGCTGAGGTCACTTCGATTGATGTCAATCGGACCAAGACGGAAATGGATGAGTTCAATCGTGTACTGGGTGGTGGTGTCGTGCCTGGTAGTCTGGTTCTGATTGGCGGGGATCCCGGTATCGGGAAATCCACCCTGCTTCTGCAAGTATCCACCCAGCTTTCCCACCAGGGCACCGTCCTATATGTCAGTGGGGAGGAATCAGCTGAGCAGATTAAGTTGCGGGCGGAGCGTCTCGGTGATATTGACAGTGAATTTTATCTCTACGCCGAGACCAATATGCAAAATATCCGCACAGAGATTGAGAAAATCAAGCCAGATTTTCTGATTATCGACTCCATTCAGACAGTGATGTCGCCGGAAATTTCCAGTGTTCAAGGCTCTGTTTCTCAGGTTCGAGAGGTGACAGCTGAGCTCATGCAGCTGGCCAAGACCAATAATATTGCGACCTTTATCGTTGGTCACATGACCAAGGAAGGAACCTTAGCTGGTCCTCGAACTTTGGAGCACATGGTGGACACCGTGCTTTATTTTGAGGGTGAACGTCAGCATACTTTCCGTATCTTGAGAGCAGTCAAGAACCGCTTTGGCTCGACCAATGAGATTGGCATTTTTGAAATGCAGTCTGGTGGGCTAGTTGAGGTTGTCAATCCAAGTGAAGTCTTTCTGGAAGAGCGTCTGGACGGCGCGACAGGTTCGTCTATTGTCGTGACCATGGAAGGAACGAGGCCGATTTTGGCAGAGGTGCAGGCTTTGGTTACACCGACCATGTTTGGCAATGCCAAGCGAACCACGACTGGACTGGACTTTAACCGAGCCAGCCTCATCATGGCGGTTCTGGAAAAACGGGCAGGGCTCCTTCTGCAAAATCAAGACGCCTACCTCAAATCAGCTGGTGGTGTCAAGCTAGATGAGCCAGCCATTGATTTGGCGGTGGCGGTAGCCATTGCTTCCAGCTACAAGGATTTGTCTACAAATCCCCAAGAGTGCTTTATTGGTGAAATTGGCCTGACTGGAGAAATTCGCCGGGTTAATCGCATCGAGCAGCGCATCAACGAAGCAGCAAAGCTGGGCTTCACTAAAGTCTACGCTCCTAAAAACTCTCTGAACGGCCTCAAAGTTCCAGACAATATCCAAGTCATTGGTGTGACGACGATTGGGGAAGTTTTAAAGAAGGTATTTTCTTGATTAAAGTAGTATTGCGAAAAGTTGTTGTGCGTGCTATAATATTGCTAGAAAAATAGGATTTGTCTGGAAATTCCTATAAGTTGTTTTTCCAGATTTTTTAGGAGGATAATCAACCATGGTAGATCATCGTATGAATGTTTCTATTACCAACAATGCTCAATTTCCCTTGGCGGAGATTGCTTTAGATGCATCAGAGTCTGTTCGTATTCAGACTGGGAGCATGATATATCACACCCCCAACGTTGTCTTGAATGCTAAAGTGAATGCAGAGTCTCAATCAATCTTTGGCATGGCAATCCAAGCTGTGGGCCGTTCTATGGCTTCTGGCGAAGGAGTGTTTATAACTGAAGCAACTGCTCAATCAAATAACGGTCGTCTAGCCTTAGCGCCTAATGTACCTGGTCAGATTGTTGCTCTGGAACTAGGCGAAAAGCAATACCGCCTTAATGATGGAGCTTTTCTGGCTATGGATGGTTCTGCCTCTTATACTTTGGAGAGGCAGTCGGTAGGTCGAGCTCTCTTTGGTGGCCAAGGAGGCTTTTATGTGATGAGTACCCAAGGTCAGGGGACACTCTTGGTAAATTCCTTTGGCTCGATTCAAAAGGTCGAGCTACATAATGATAGGATAACGATTGACAATGCCCACGTAGTAGCATGGAGTCGAGAGCTGGAGTATGATATTCATTTAGAAAATGGTTTCTGGCAGTCCATGGGGACTGGTGAAGGAGTGGTTAATACCTTCTATGGAACTGGGGAAATTTACATCCAAAGTCTCAATATTGAAACCTTTGCAAATGTTCTTCGCCCACACCTGAATATTGACAATTCTTGAAAATTTCTAGGAGAGACTCAGGTTGTCTCTTCTTTTTTGATGCTTCAGTTTTCCTTTGTCCAAAATATATGAAAATGTTATAATCAAGTCATAATGAGAAGGAGGCATTTCTTATGCGATTTTCTATGGACAGTAATATGCAGTTTCCTTTGGTTGAGTTGTCGCTCAATCAAGGTGAAACGGTCTTTATCCAGCGTGGCAGCATGGTCTACCACACGCCGAATGTGACCCTGAATACCCAGCTCAATGCAAGCGGTTCTGGCTTGGGACGTTTTGTCAAGGCTGTGGGGCGTTCTATGGTTTCTGGTGAAAGTACCTTCATTACCCAGGCTGTTGCCCAGTCTGATAATGGCTACCTTGCTTTAGCGCCAGATTCTCCTGGCCAAGTCATTCCTCTTCAGCTAGGCGAAAAGCAATATCGACTTAATGATGGTGCCTTTCTAGCTCTTGATGGTACGGCTTACTATACCATGGAGCGCCAGTCTGTCGGCAAGGCTATCTTTGGAGGGCAAGGGGGTCTCTTCGTTATGACAACTCAAGGTCAGGGCACTCTGTTGGCTAATGCCTTTGGATCTATTAAGAAAATTGAGCTTCATAACCAAGAAGTGACTATTGACAATGCCCATGTAGTAGCTTGGAGCCAGTCTTTGAATTATAATATCCATCTGGAAAATGGCTTCTGGCAGTCTATTGGAACGGGTGAAGGAGTCGTCAACACTTTCCAAGGAACTGGTGAAGTCTATGTGCAAAGTCTCAATCTTCAAACCTTTGCAGGCTCACTCAGCAAGTATATTCCAAGAAGCTCATAACAAATAAAACTAGGACAGAAGATCAGGCTAGATGCTGGATTTATCTGTCCTATTTTTTTATAACAAAGTCGAGAACTGACAAATAGCAGAAAAGATGGTAAGATAATATAAAATTATTTGAATATCAAAGTATCAGCAAGGGGAAAGAATGTCATATTTTGAAAATTTTATGAAGGCCAATCAAGCTTATGTCGATCTGCATGGAACGGCACATCTGCCGATCAAGCCCAAGACCAAGGTAGCCATTGTAACCTGCATGGACTCTAGGCTCCACGTGGCTCAGGCTCTAGGACTGGCACTAGGAGACGCCCATATCTTGCGCAATGCCGGCGGTCGGGTAACAGAGGACATGATTCGCTCGCTGGTTATCTCGCAGCAGCAGCTAGGAACGCGGGAAATCGTAGTTTTGCATCATACAGACTGCGGAGCACAGACCTTTAAGAATGAGGAGTTTACGGCCTATCTTCATAAAGAACTAGGTGTCAATGTCAGTCATCAGGACTTTTTGCCCTTTACAGATGTAGAGGAAAGTGTGCGCGAGGATATGGCCTTGCTGCGGCAGTCACCGCTGATTTCAGCTGATGTAGAAATCTCAGGTGCGGTTTATGATGTAGATACTGGTCGAATGACAGTTGTTGAGGAATAGTTGGGAAGTCAATTTCTTTGTCTGCGCATCGGCATTGAAATTGGCTCCTTTTTTATGTTAAAATAGAGAAACGATTTTAATTAGTTAGGACAATGTTATGATTCTTTCCATTATTTCTCAGGGACTGGTTTGGGCCGTCCTAGGTCTAGGTATTTTTATGACCTTCCGGATTCTGGGCTTTCCTGATATGACGACAGAAGGCTCCTTCCCCTTGGGCGGGGCGGTAGCTGTTACCTTGATTACCAAAGGAGTCAATCCTTTTCTGGCAACAGCAGCGGCCGTTTTAGCAGGCTGTGCTGCGGGTGCCGTGACAGGTCTGCTCTATACCAAGGGGAAAATTCCGACTCTGCTTTCTGGGATTTTGGTCATGACCTCCTGCCACTCTATCATGTTGATGCTGATGGGTCGTGCCAATCTGGGGCTTTTAGGCAGCAGTAAGATTCAGGATATTCTGCCTTTTTCAGGGGAAGTCAATGACCTTTTGACTGGTTTGATTTTTGTCAGTCTGGTGATTGCAGCCCTGCTCTTTTTCTTGGATACCAAGCTAGGGCAGGCCTATATCGCGACCGGAGATAATCCGGATATGGCTCGCAGTTTTGGTATCAATACTGGTCGTATGGAGTTGATGGGACTGATTCTGTCAAATGGCTTGATTGCTCTGGCTGGGGCACTGATTGCCCAGCAGGAAGGTTATGCAGATGTGTCCCGTGGGATTGGAGTGATTGTTGTCGGTCTGGCCAGTCTTATCATTGGCGAGGTGCTCTTCCATAGTCTGACCTTGGCAGAGCGTCTGATTACCATTGTGGTTGGTGCGATTGCCTATCAGTTCTTGATCTGGGGCGTCATTGCTCTCGGCTTTAATACCAACTATCTCCGTCTATACAGTGCGGTGATTCTGGCCGTCTGTCTCATGATTCCAACCCTGAAAAATAAATTCTTTAAAGGAGCCAAGTTAAGCAAATGACAGCGATTGTAGAATTAAGAAATGCAACTAAGCTTGTAAAGAGCGGCTTTGATGAAGAAAAAATCATCCTAAATGATGTTTCTTTGGACATTCACGAGCATGATTTTATTACGATTTTAGGCGGAAACGGTGCAGGAAAGTCAACCCTGTTCAATGTCATTGCCGGCACTCTCCCTCTGACCAGTGGCAGCATTCATATCTTGGGGGAAAATGTCACTCATTTTTCACCAGAAAAGCGGGCCAAGTACCTGTCTCGTGTCTTTCAGGATCCTAAGATGGGAACAGCTCCGCGCATGACAGTGGCGGAAAATCTTCTTATTGCCAAATTCCGAGGTGAAAAGCGTGGCTTGGTGCCCCGTGGGCTCAACAGTTACAGGGAAGAGTTTCAGGCGACGATTGAGAAAATCGGCAATGGCCTGGACAAGCATCTGGATACGTCGATTGAATTTCTTTCTGGCGGACAAAGACAGGCTTTGAGTCTGCTCATGGCAACGCTCAAGCGCCCAGAGCTTTTGCTTCTGGATGAGCATACTGCAGCACTGGATCCCAAGACTAGTGTTGCCTTGATGGAGCTGACCAATGAGTTTGTCAATCGTGACCGCCTCACAGCCCTTATGATTACCCATCACATGGAAGATGCCCTCAAATATGGCAACCGATTAATCGTCATGAAAGACGGGCAGATTATTCAGGACTTAAACAAAGACGAGAAAGCCAAGATGACCATTGCAGATTACTATGGCTTGTTTGAATAGGCTTGCTCAGAGTTTTGTAAAAACAAGAGAAAGAATATGTACTAAATAATGTACGGCTCCCACAAAGTTAGACAATTAATGATCAAAAGTCTCTAGTTCTCTGTTAAATAGGACTATGTCCTTTTTCTTCAAATCGCCCTAATAGATGAATAAAAACCGCTTGATTGCGGTTTTTTTGTTATCAAAATAGTCTAAATCACTCATCTAAGCGAATAAACATCATTGCGTTAAGTAAGGAGATGAGTGCGACCGTATTAATATTATTGGAATATATCAGTCTCTTGTTCTCAATGGGTGGAATAATAAAATTAGAAATGATGATATCGTAAGGTGATTCTTTTAAAGAATCGATTGATAGTTCTAATTTATTCCAAACTTCAAGTTCAAAATTGTTACTGCAATAATAAGAAAGTGTCTCTGCTACCGATCTTGCATGATACTGATCAAAATTGCTCATGACTAAAACTTTTAATTTAGGCTGATTTTGTAAAAGATTCAGCACTAAATGTTTGCTGTGAGTGATAAAAGTATAGGATAGATGGTTGACTTTCATTGGTGTGCTATGGATATACAAAGTCTCTAGGTAATGTTCAATCCCTTTTTTAATATCTGAAACAAATTGAGGGAAAATATTTTGAAAGTTCTTGATTGTATTCCCTTTTTGATCAAACAGAATAAATTCTGTAGATAGTTCCTGACGGTGCAGATGTGCTGTATTATGCAAATGCCAAATAAGATTGTCATTATTGTCTATTTTTAGATTATAATTGCTTTCTATCTGATCAATTAAATCACTTAATAATTGATACGAATTTTTTACATAGCTATCTGTTTTTGCGCAGCTCATAAATAGATTTTCATCAATGAAAAACATTTTTTGAAAATAGGAGACAAATAGTTGGCCTATCACTTCTTTATTCAAAGAGATATGATATTCAGAATCAAAGCTCGCTATAATGTCTTCGATTCCTTCTTCCTGCATGAAAGATTCTAACAATTGATTGTTAAAAGAATCTTTCTCAACTTCCAAGAAATGACCAAACTTTATTCGATATAAATTCGTAACGAGGAGTAATTTTAACATTCTTTGAGTTGCGAAATTGACAGGAAATGCAGTTTCTTTATAGACAAGTTCTAACAGCTTACACAAAGGTTCTACTGAAAAATCTGCAAAGGGCCATTCAAGAAAATAATATTTTTCCAAAAAATATTGTGCAAAAAAATAACGGATATCAATCTCATCTCCAATAATCCGAGCAGGATTGAGACTAATTTTAAAATTATATTGTTTTTTTATAATTTTGTTAATATGACTGATTATACGATAGAGTGAGGAAGAGCTTATATAAAACTCTTTGCAAATACTCTCAGTTTCGTATCCTTCGTTAAAGAAGATGAATTCTAAAATTGAAAAATGGGTTGAATGCTTAAAAAAATGGTGATAGACCATCTCAATATCACTATCATCGGTATTAATGATACGTATGCCATTAGTAGACGAGTGAAAAATCAATTGAGGAAACGCAGACTTGACATGGGATAAATCATCTTTTACTGAACGTTCTGTACAATTCAATAGTTCAGCCAACTCAGAAATATGAAACCAGCGTTTGTTTTTAAATAGTAGTTCTAGTAGTTCTAATTGCCTGTGGCTCTTTTTAGATAGTAATTCTCGCATTAAAATATTATCTTTCTTTATATAGTGTTTTTATTATCAGGCAATTATACCATATTTTATGCATTTAACCTCGTTTAACAACTCAAAAATATATCTAAAAATGCTGATAAAAGCCTATAGAACAAGGAATTCTTATCTTTGCGTATCTATAGTACAGATAAACGGAAAGAAAACCAAGTTGAATTATTATGTTTCCAAGTTGGAAAATTATATAATTATGTTAATTAAAAAATAATAGTAAAAAATATTATTAAACAATTTTGATTTAGAAAAAATTAGAAAGGAGAATCAATATGCTTTGGTCTATTATTGTTGGAGGTGTTATTGGTCTTATTGCTGGATCAATCACTAAAAAAGGCGGCTCAATGGGTGTTATTGCAAACGTTGTTGCAGGTTTAGTTGGTTCTGCTGTCGGTCAGTCACTTTTAGGAACTTGGGGTCCTAGTTTGGCTGGTATGGCCTTGCTTCCTTCTATCATTGGTGCAGTTATTGTGGTAGCTGTTGTATCATTTTTTGTAGGTAAAAAGGCATAAATTGTCTTTTTACTTTCAAAATACAATTTAAAATTTAATGATGTGAGGATTCAATATGTCAAAATCAAGAAAAATACTTTCCCTTATTTTCTGTATTTTAATCTTGACAATTTTGATTCCTGTTTTGCTAGACTTTCATAAAGTCAGCGGTCTGGGGCTCCAGTTATTTAGCTGGAAGTTATTCACGTGGAAGCAGATTCCTTTTGTGGGCTACTATCTTTCTAGGTATGTTTTCTGGGGCACTGTGGTTTTAGCAAGCTTAATCTTACTACTAATGTTAGTGATAGTTTTTTATCCTAAGAGACGTTTGGAAATTCAGCTAGCTGATGCGGATGGGAAACTGATGCTGAAAAATTCAGCGATTGAAGGGTTTGTTCGTAGTGTGTTAACAGAACACGGTTTAATTAAAGATCCTACAGTTTCAGTAAATAGCCGTAAAAACAAATGCATGGTTTCTGTTAAAGGGGCAATCGTTCCTTCGGAAAACATCATTAAGAGAAGTCAGTTGATTCAAGAAGAAATTGCGTCTGGATTGACAGAATTCTTCGGAATCAATCATAATGTCAAGCTTAAAATCTCTGTCTCAGACTTCAAGCCAAAAGAAGCGGCTAAAAAAACTACTAGTCGTGTAAAGTAAGGAAGTAAAAAATGGAATGGTTTAAAAAATATCAATATCCAATCTTGTCTGGATTAGCAGGCATTATTCTAGCATGTTTTATCCTATCCTTTGGCTTCTTTAAGACTCTATTTGTCTTGATTTGCGCTACTCTAGGGGCAGGAATCGGATATTATATTCAAAAAAATAATATATTTAAATAACTAATCAAGGAGTTTAATATGTCAAATAAAGATGTTAAAGATGTTGCAAAAAAAGAAGTTGCTCAAGCAGCTCATGAAGTAAAAGGTGAATTGACTTACGATGATAAGGTCATTCAAAAAATTATCGGTCTCTCTTTAGAGAAAGTTTCAGGTTTGCTGGCTGTTGACGGCGGCTTCTTCTCTAACATAAAAGATAAATTGGTCAACTCTGACAATGTCACTCATGGTGTCAATGTTGAAGTTGGTAAAGAACAAGTAGCTGTTGACCTGAATGTGGTTGCGGAATATCAAAAGAATGTTCCTGATCTATACAAAGAAATCAAGAAAGTCGTTGCAGAAGAAGTTTCTAAGATGACTGATTTGGAAGTTGTTGAAGTAAATGTCAATGTTGTTGATATTAAAACGAAAGAACAACACGAAGCGGATTCAGTAAGCCTTCAAGACCGAGTGACAGATGTTGCTGAATCAACAGGCGAATTTGCTTCAGAGCAATTCGAAAAAGCAAAATCTGGCATTAGCGGTGGTTTCTCAGCTGTTCAAGAAAAAGTTGGCGATGGTGTAGAGGCTGTTAAAGACGCTGCATCAAATGAAAAAGCTCGCGTTCGTTAATTCTCTCACTGAGATTAGGAATTCTTATATTCTTTCATTGCTTTAAAAATTGAAACTAATAACGGAGGTATCAATTATGTCTACAGAAGAAAAATTCAACCAAGCTAAAGGTTCTGTTAAAGAAGGACTAGGCAAATTAACTGGTGATAAAAAAACAGAAAAAGAAGGAGCTGCTGAAAAAGTAGTTTCTAAAGTTAAAGAAGTTGCAGAAGATGCCAAAGATGCCGTTGAAGGCGCAATCGAAGGCGTTAAAAATATGGTTAAAAAAGACGATAAATAAAACCAATAGTTGATTTTCCTTATAAAAAGTCTTTGTTAACTATAGTCACTGATAAAAATTATCTAGAGTTTAAAGGAGATCATTTTAAGGTCTCCTTTCTTTTTTTGCTTGACTTCTTTTTAGCTAAAAAGTTTTTTAATTTCTTGATTGTAAACGCTTGCAAAAATTAAAATAGAGTACTATAATAGAATTAAGGAAATAGAAAGGAAACCAAATTCATTCGCTTTTAAGTTTACTTTGTTGGTATAGTTGTTTGTAATACATAAGTAGTTGCTTTACTTGACATATTGGTTGAATTGTCAGACAGGCCTGCTTAGCTTGCCTGATTGTAACGATAGTATAGAAAGTAGAAGCTTTTAGATGGTTTTCAAACTTCGAGAATTCAATCAATAGTGCTTTATTATGTTATAGAGATTTCCAATGCTAAGATAAAAAGAAAATCATTAGCGGTTGAAGGAATTAAAAGTTTATAAAAAATAATAAAAACAATAAATCAAAAAAATGTTATTCAGTTACACCTTGGATGAACTGATTGCTCTCATACCAGCGAAGTAAACCAGACCTCTAGCCGAGTAAAGCTAGAGGTCGTTTTTTGCTACGATTGGCATGTCGTGTATCTGGGGTGAAAGCCCTCTGGGGGCTGTTTTCTTATACTTTGCAAGTATAAGATACCGTTGACAAGAAAGGGTTTTCGGTATATATTTATATTAGGAATGATGATTGGAAAACAATCAGCAGTTAGAAGAGAGGTTGTTATAGGAGCTGTTTTTTTAGCGTCATCATTGCTTTTCATTATTAGGAAGGTATGATTATGCCGATTATAAGAAAAGTTCAAGTGTATCTTTTGCTTCTGTTTTTCTCTTTGAGCGGTGTCTTGCCAAGTCAGATTGTCTTTGCGGAGCAGTCGCAGAATGGTGTCTAAAGATTTGATTGACAAATACCGCTGGATTTCGTTGATTCAGTACAATGGCATGCGGGTCAGCAAGCGGATGCTCCGATACTATGGTGTTGACTGGTGATAAGCAATTTGCAAGACCAAGTGAGCCAATAAAAGGTGAGAAACCCGGATATCATACAGCTTGATATTCGGGTTTTTGGAAAGGTAAAGAGAAAATGAAGCTGAAAAAAGAAAAATGTCGGCACCAGCTGTTTGACTATGAGGCCGACTATGTCATCTGCCCGACCTGCGGTGAGCCTATTGCGGAGAATATACCGAATAATCCCAATTTCAAGCTGCAGATGATTCGGCGGAGTCGGAAGTATAAAAGATTTTTAAGGTGGAAAACAGGTTATTTCTTTTTCTTGTTTTTAATATTATTTTTAATGTTATTCATTATCTTCAATTATCAATTCTTGGATAGTTTAGTGATTAAAAGCTACGGGATTACAGGTATTGATTCTTTTGAGCCTATTCTCAAATGGAGCTTCTATCCCTTCAAAGATGTTGTAGAGACAGCGGCCGTCCTCACTTTTATTCTTGCAGGACCTCAGCTTGATAGACGAGAATGGCTGAGACGCTGGCATCTTCAAAAGCATGCACATTACTATTTGGCATCATATCTGTATCCAGTAATCAGAGTAGCAAATTATATTCTTTTAATTTATCTAGGCAGTGAATTTTGGAGTAAGCTTATTTATTTAGAAGAGATGGACTTGTTGAATTATCACTTAGGTGGTCAGGAACTGATTTACGCTAGCGCGGTCTATGCTAAGGAAAATCTTCGCGGCCTCTACATTGTGCTGGGCCTTAATTTTCTTGCAGACTGCTGGCTCTTTTTCTACCAGCGCTTGGCTATATGGGCGAATCGTTTTTAGGATTTATGAAAGAGTATGAATATGAAAAAAGAAAAATGCCGCCACCAACTGTTTGACTATGAAGCCGACTATGTCATTTGTACGGCCTGCCTCTTTCTGCCTCTGCTCTTTCCTTGCCATATCGGTCTTTGGGTAGCAGTGATTGGAATTTTGGCGACCTAAATCCTGCCCGGCTTTCTCAGTAATCCCAATCGCGGTTTTGTCTCGGCTGATCTCAGCCCCATCGATTTTCCTCATTTGATTGAGCGGCTGTTTCTTCTGGACATTATCACTTTTGGGTAGAAGTTGATTGGGCTTTCCGAGCATTTCGGAAATGAAAATTTCTCCCCCCTGTCTGTCCTTCTGCCCTACACTCCTTGTAATAAGCTAGAACGTAGATTCTCAATGAGGTTTCTGCTTATAGAGGTAGCGCTTCCGATTCTAAGCTTGATAGCTAGCCTGCTGTTCTTTTCTGCTCATGCTCTGGCAACGGTCGGGCTGACTTTCTTGGTTACAGCTGCGATAATGGTTTATTTTGTCCGTTTTAATCTGACTGGCAAAGCCTAACCCTAAAAAGGGACAGTTTGCGGCTGTTTCTTTTTTTGCTGTCGGTGTGTTTTTTCGTGGTTAGAAAAATAGCTCCATTCTAAGTGACAATGGAAAAACAATTTTTCTTTGTTTTGAAAAAAGCTGAAAAAATGCTATAATAGGTTAGATATGCAAACCTAAGGTTTGCAAGACTGTAATTCGACTTGGCTAGCCAAGGACCGTTAGTAATAAAATAAAGAATCTTTGATAAAAGTGAGGTTCTGAAAATTGAATAGGAGAAAAAATGAGCAAGAGCAATATTAAACTGATTGCTTTGGGCGGCGTACGTGAAAATGGGAAAAATCTTTACGTTGCCGAAGTGGATGATTCCATTTTTGTATTGGATGTTGGGCTGAAGTACCCAGAAAATGAGCAGTTGGGCGTGGATTATGTCGTTCCCAACATGGACTATTTGTTTGAAAACAAGAAGCGGATTGCGGGTGTCTTTCTGACGCACGGGCACGCGGATGCGATTGGTGCTCTGCCTAATCTTTTAGCAGATGCTAAGGTGCCGGTTTTCGGATCAGAGTTGACGATTGAGCTGGCCAAGCTTTTTGTCAAGAATAACGATGCAGTTAAGAAATTCAATGATTTCCATGTGATTGATGAAAATACTGAGATTGAGTTTGGCAAAACAGTGGTTTCTTTCTTCCGGACGACTCACTCGATTCCTGAGAGTTTGGGAATTGTCATCAAGACCAGAAAAGGCAGCATCGTTTATACAGGTGATTTCAAGTTTGACCAGTCTGCCAGCCCGTCCTATGCGACAGACTTTGGCCGTCTGGCTGAGATTGGCCGCGAGGGTGTTCTGGCCTTGCTCAGTGATTCAGCCAATGCAGATAGCACTGTTCAGGTGGCTAGCGAGAGCGAGGTCGGCAAGGAAATCGAAGATACGATTGCTGACTGGGATGGTCGTGTGATTGTTGCGGCGGTTGCCAGCAACTTATCTCGTATCCAGCAGGTCTTTGATGCAGCTGCAGAGACTGGCCGCCGAGTGGTTTTGACGGGCTTTGATGTTGAAAATATTGTTCGTACAGCTATCCGCCTCAAGAAGTTGTCTTTGGTGGACGAACGCCTCTTAATCAAGCCCAAGGAAATGTCTAAGTTTGAAGACCATGAGCTGATTATCTTGGAGACTGGCCGGATGGGTGAGCCTATCAATGGCCTGCGCAAGATGTCGATCGGACGTCACCGCTATGTGGAAATCAAGGAAGGCGATTTGATTTACATCGTAACGACACCGTCTATTGCCAAGGAAGCGGTCGTGGCTCGCGTGGAAAATATGATTTATCAGGCGGGTGGCATTGTCAAGCTGATTACCCAAAACCTGCGGGTTTCGGGTCATGGAAATGCGCGTGATTTGCAGCTCATGATTAACCTGCTGCAGCCCAAGTACCTCTTCCCGATTCAGGGTGAGTACCGCGGATTGGATGCTCATGCTAAGGCTGCCATGGAAGTTGGCATGCTGCCGGAAAATATCTTCATTCCTAAGCGTGGCAGCATTATGGAATACGACCATGGTGATTTTGTGCCTGCTGGTGCAGTATCAGCTGGAGATGTCATGATTGATGGAAATGCGATTGGAGGTGTGGGCAATATCGTCCTGCGTGACCGCAAGGTCTTGTCTGAAGATGGTATTTTCATCGTGGCACTTACGGTTAACCGTAAGGAAAAGAAAATCATTTCCAAGGCTAAAGTACACACCCGAGGATTTGTCTATGTCAAGAAGAGCAGAGATATTTTGCGCGAAAGCTCTGACATTATCAATAAAACCGTGGAAGACTATCTGGCGCAGGATAGCTTTGACTGGGGTGAGCTGAAGGGTGCTGTCCGTGACAGTCTGGCCAAATATCTCTTTGACCAGACCAAGCGTCGTCCAGCTATTTTGCCGGTCGTTATGGAAGTGCGGTAAAAATCTGAACACAAATACAAGAAAAGTCGGGTTTCGGCTTTTTCTTGTCAGGAAGATACGAAGGAGAAATGCGAATGGCAGTGATGAAAATAGAGTATTATTCAGAAGCTTTGGAGATGGAATGGGGAGTCAATGTCCTCTATCCGGACGCAGCTCGCGTGGATAAGCCGGATGATAAGGATATTCCTGTTTTGTATCTGCTTCATGGTATGAACGGGAATCACAATAGCTGGCTCAAGCGCTCAAATATTGAGCGTCTGGTTCGCTCGACTAATCTGATTGTTGTCATGCCTAATACCAGCAATGGCTGGTACACCGATACTCAGTATGGTTTTAACTATTACGAAGCCATCGCTGAGGAGCTGCCTCGGGTGCTCAAGCGCTTTTTCCCAAATATGTCGGATAAGCGGGAGAAGAATTTTATCGCTGGTCTTTCCATGGGCGGATACGGAGCCTTTAAGCTGGCTCTCAAGTCTAACCGTTTTTCATATGCAGCTAGTCTTTCGGGAGCTTTGAGTTTTCTTGATGCTCGTCCAGATAATGCTGAAATGGCAACGCCAGCCTATTGGCGAGGAGTTTTTGGAGACTATAAAGACTGGACCAGCAGCCCCCATTCGCTGGAGAGTATAGCCAAGCAATCTGATAAAAAGACCAAGCTTTGGGCATGGTGTGGCGAAGAGGATTTTCTCTACAAGGCCAATCAGGAGGCAGTGAAAAATCTGCAAGACTTAGGCTTGGAGATTACTTACAGCCACAGTCCAGGTAAGCATGAGTGGTATTACTGGGAAAAGCAGCTGGAGAATGTGCTGGCCTGGCTTCCTATCGACTTCCAGCTGGAAGAGCGCCTATCGTAAAAATAGACTGTAAAGTCGTATTCTGCCCTCAGAGTATGATATAATGATTACGTTTGAAAATCGGAGTGGGAATGATTCCCCGAAATACAAATAGGAGAATGGAACTTTGACAAAAGCGATTCGAGTGCGTTATGCACCAAGTCCGACTGGACTTTTACACATCGGAAATGCGCGGACTGCGCTCTTTAACTACCTCTATGCTCGTCACTATGGCGGAACCTTCATTATTCGTATCGAGGATACAGACCGCAAACGCCATGTAGAAGACGGAGAACGCTCACAGCTTGAAAACTTACGCTGGCTGGGTATTGACTGGGACGAAAGTCCTGAGACTCACGAAAACTACCGCCAGTCTGAGCGCTTGGATATTTACCAAAAATACGTCAATGAACTCTTGGACAAGGGCTTGGCTTACAAGTCCTATGTGACTGAGGAAGAATTAGCGGCTGAGCGTGAACGTCAGGAAGCAGCTGGTGAAACACCGCGTTATATCAATGAGTTTCTAGGTATGTCAGAGGAAGAAAAGGCAGCCTATATCGCTGAGCGCGAAGCAGCGGGCATCATTCCAACGGTTCGTCTGGCTGTCAATGAAGCTGGTGTCTATAAGTGGACTGACATGGTCAAGGGCGAAATTGAGTTCGAGGGTGGCAATATCGGTGGTGACTGGGTTATCCAGAAGAAAGACGGCTACCCAACTTATAACTTTGCTGTGGTTATTGATGACCATCTGATGGAAATTTCACACGTTATTCGTGGAGATGATCATATTGCTAACACACCTAAACAGCTCATGGTTTATGAAGCTCTAGGCTGGGAAGCACCAGAATTTGGTCACATGACCCTGATTATCAACTCTGAAACAGGTAAGAAGCTGTCCAAGCGCGATACCAATACCTTGCAGTTTATCGAGGATTATCGCAAGAAGGGCTACCTGCCAGAAGCAGTCTTTAACTTTATTGCACTGCTGGGCTGGAATCCTGGCGGCGAGCATGAGATTTTCTCTCGTCAAGAATTAATTGAGCTTTTTGACGAAAAACGTCTCAGCAAGTCCCCAGCTGCCTTTGACCAGAAGAAGCTGGACTGGATGAACAACGAATACATCAAGAATGCGGATTTTGACACAATCTTCGCCCTGGCTAAGCCGTACTTGGAAGAAGCGGGCCGTTTGACAGATAAGGCAGAAAAGCTTGTAGAGCTCTACAAACCACAAATGAAGTCTGTGGATGAAATCGTGCCGCTGACAGACCTCTTCTTTGCGGACTTCCCAGAGTTGACAGATGCGGAGCGTGAGGTTATGGCTGGTGAAACGGTACCGACTGTGTTGACAGCTTTCAAAGAAAAGTTAGAAGCCATGTCTGATGCAGATTTTGTGACGGAAAATATCTTCCCACAAATCAAGGCTGTCCAAAAAGAGACAGGGATCAAGGGCAAAAACCTCTTCATGCCGATTCGGATTGCCGTTTCGGGCGAAATGCATGGACCAGAGCTGCCAGATACGATTTACCTGCTAGGCCGCGAAAAATCCATCCAGCATATCGAAAACATGCTGAATCAAATTCAATAAGATAAACCAGCTTTCGAGCTGGTTTTTACTTTGCAAATTTTGTTTTTATGTCACAATCGTAATAAGAAAATACCTTAAGGAGATAAAAATGAAAAAATGGATCATTATCTTGGTTGGAGGGCTAGTAGCTTTACTCGTGCTAGTAACCTGTAACCAAAAGAAAGAACAGACGAATCCTGCTTCCAATAGTTCTAAAGCAAGTTTGACTAGCTCCGCATCTTCTAAAAAGTCTGAAAGAGGGACCAATTCGAGCGAACTTGATGGCTAAGCGGATAATCAGGAAACTTCTGATACAGGCTCTCAGCAGAATTCGGAAACTGAAGCTGAAAAGTCTACCAAGGAAACTAGCAAAGGGGAGAAAGAGGCTGCAACAACTTCTAGTTTGGATATGAAGGCTATTGCTTCTGGAGATTTTTCCAGCATGATTGGTACTTGGCAGGATGCCAAAGGGAACAGTTATACTTTCGATGCGTCTGGTATCGAGTCAGATGTTGCCAAGCTTGAGACAGGAGATTACTCTGGGCCAGATGAAAATGGGATTTACCGAGCAGGGATTCGTTGGAAAAACCAAACCGGTGCTGCCTTTCTCATCATTCCAGCAGGAAAGAGTTTGCCAGCCGGGGAGACTGTCAATGGGACAGATCCGACTGATACCAGTCAAGATCGTTTCATCATCACCCAGAGCGTTTCCGAACATCCCGATGTTTTTTACCGCGTAAAATAAGGAGTCTTGACGGACTCTTTTTTTCTTGTTTTGAGTCCAGTATATAATATATTGATTTTGAATAAAAATTGATAAAACGTTTTTATTTTAATAAATATTAAAATTTCTCTTGACATTCGCATTTTCATACAGTAGAATGTTTAAAAATAAAATGTAGAAGGATAGAGGTAATCATATGGTTAAAGAGAAAGTCATTTTAGCATATTCCGGTGGCTTGGACACTTCGGTGGCCATTACTTGGCTGAACAAGGATTATGATGTGATCGCGGTCTGTATGGACGTAGGTGAAGGAAATGATTTGGATTTCATTCATGACAAGGCGCTGAAAGTAGGCGCTATCGAATCACATGTTATTGATGTTAAAGACGAGTTTGCGGAAGACTACGTCTTGGTTGCTCTGCAAGGACACACCTTCTACGAACGAAAATATCCTCTAGTGTCCGCTCTGAGCCGACCTTTGATTTCTAAGAAATTGGTTGAAATTGCCCACAAGACGGGGGCGACAACCATTGCCCATGGCTGTACCGGAAAAGGAAACGATCAGGTACGTTTTGAAGTCGCTATCGCCTCCTTAGATCCCAAGCTCAAGGTGATTGCTCCGGTTCGGGAGTGGAAATGGTCTCGGGAAGAAGAGATTAATTACGCTAAAGCTAATGGTGTGCCAATTCCAGCAGATCTGGACAGCCCCTACTCAGTTGACCAAAACCTTTGGGGGCGGGCCAATGAGTGCGGAGTATTAGAAAATCCTTGGAATGAAGCACCTGAAGACGCCTATGATTTGACGGTTGCACCAGAAGCAGCGCCAGACAGTCCAGTCTATGTAAATATTGATTTTGAGGCGGGCGTGCCAGTTGCTTTAGATGGCAAAAAGATGAAGCTGGCGGACTTGATTCTTGAGCTCAATGACCTAGCTGGACAACACGGTGTTGGGCGGATTGACCATGTGGAAAACCGTCTGGTGGGGATTAAGTCTCGGGAAATCTATGAATGCCCTGGGGCGGTGACTCTCTTGGCTGCCCACAAGGAAATCGAGGATCTGACTTTAGTTAGAGAATTGGCTCATTTTAAGCCGATTATCGAAAATGAACTGTCCAATCTCATCTACAATGGCCTTTGGTTTAATCCAGCGACAGAAGCTCTGATTGCCTATCTCAAGTCCACTCAGCAGGTGGTTAATGGAACAGCTAAAGTGAAGCTTTATAAGGGGGCTGCGACAGTCGTGGCACGTAAGTCTGATAATTCTCTCTACGATGAAAGTCTGGCCACCTATACCAGTGCAGATACCTTTGACCAGGATGCCGCGATTGGCTTTATCAAGCTATGGGGTCTTCCATCTAAGGTTCACGCAGAGGTTCAGGCTCACAAGGACAAATAGAAAGGGGCTTTCCTATGGTGAATCATAAACTGTGGGGCGGACGTTTTGAAGCCTCTCTGGAAGGCTGGGTAGAGGAGTTTGGTGCCAGCATCGGATTTGACTATCGTCTGGCTCCTTATGATCTGCAGGGCAGCCTAGCCCATGTCAAAATGCTGGGACGGACGGGAATCATTGCTCCAGAGGAAGCAGCTGCTATTCAGGCAGGCCTAGAAAAGCTGCTGGTACGTTATCAGGCTGGAGAGCTTGAGTTTGATGTGCGTAATGAAGATATTCATATGAATATGGAGGCTCTTCTGACCGAGGAGATTGGGCCAGTGGCTGGCAAGCTTCATACGGCTCGCTCCCGTAATGACCAGGTGGCGACAGATATGCACCTCTATCTCAAGGATCAGCTCGGCCAGATTGCGGATAAACTCTTGAATCTGCGTCAGGTGCTGCTGGACTTGGCTGAGGAGCATGTAGAGACTATCATGCCAGGCTATACCCATCTGCAGCATGCCCAGCCGATTAGCTTTGCCCATCATCTACTGGCCTATTATCAGATGTTCAGCCGGGATAGTCAGCGCTTTGCCTTTAATCTGGAGCATACGGATTTATCTCCTTTAGGAGCAGCGGCTCTGGCGGGGACAACGTTTCCAATTGATAGGGAGCTGACGGCTGATTTATTGGGCTTCAAAGGCATTTACCACAATTCTTTGGATGCGGTCAGTGATCGAGATTTTATCTTGGAGTTTCTATCTAACAGCAGCATGCTCATCATGCATCTGTCTCGTCTCTGCGAGGAGCTGATTAACTGGTGCAGCTATGAATATGGCTTTGTCAGTCTGTCAGACACCTTTAGTACAGGATCATCCATTATGCCGCAAAAGAAAAATCCGGACATGGCGGAGCTGATTCGGGGTAAGAGCGGCCGGGTCTATGGCCATCTCTTCAGTCTTCTGACGGTTATGAAATCCCTGCCCTTGGCCTATAATAAGGACCTGCAGGAAGACAAGGAAGGCATGTTCGATACAGTAGATACTATCCAAAAATCGCTGGATATTATGGCGGGTATGCTGTCTAGTATGACAGTCAATAAGGAAAAAATGCTGGTTTCAACCCAGCAAGACTTCTCCAATGCGACAGAATTGGCTGACTATCTGGCCAAGAAAGGACTGCCTTTCCGGGAAGCCCATGAGATTGTCGGAAAGTTGGTGCTGGAATGCAGCAAGGCAGGCTATTATCTACAGGATATTCCGCTGAGCCGCTATCAAGAAGTGTCATCACTGATTGAGGAAGATATTTATCAAGCGCTCGAATCACAAACGGCTGTACAAAAGCGGAATTCCCTTGGCGGGACAGGATTTGCACAGATTCGTCAGGAGTTGGAAAGAGCTAAGAAACAGCTGGAAAAGAAATAAGATATAGGGAACATCGCAAGGGAATTGCGGTGTTCTTTTGGTGAATCAACCTTTTAAATATTTGCAAAAACGGCGTCATAGCAGGACTTATTGGCATTTTCGAAAAATATGGTATAATAGATATAATTTTGGTGGATGGAGTTGAGTTTTGAGAAAAAACTATCGCGTCAAGAGCGAAAAAGATTTTAATGCGATTTTTAAAAGAGGACAGAGTTTTGCTAATCGAAAATTTGTCGTTTACATGTTAGAAAAAGAGCAAAAGCATTTTCGAGTAGGAATTTCCGTCAGTAAAAAGTTGGGGAATGCAGTAGTTCGTAATCGTATTAAAAGAAAAATCCGCCATGTCTTGATGCAGCATCAAAAACATCTAGTCCAGGCAGACTTCGTAGTTATTGCTCGCAAAGGAGTAGAGGAGCTGGACTACCACCAAGTTGAACAAAATTTATTGCATGTATTAAAGATTGCTAAACTTTATCAGGAAGGATTCATTTGTGAAACAGAAAAGTAAATTAGGGATTTTGCTGGTTGCCTCGCTGCTCTTTCTCACAGCCTGCGGAACCAGTCAAGTTACAGCCGATTCACATGGCTTCTGGGAACAGCTAGTATATTTCTTTGCAGACACCATTCGTTTTCTATCCTTTGGTGGAAGCAAGGGGATTGGGATTATTCTCTTTACCTTGATTATCCGGACAGTTCTCCTGCCGGTCTTCCAATTCCAGACGACTTCTTCGCGTAAGCTGCAGGAAGTGCAGCCGCATATCAAGCAGCTACAGGAAAAGTATCCTGGTAAGGATATGGAGAGCAGAACGGCCTTGGCTGAGGAAACGCAAAAACTCTACAAAGAGAAGGGTGTCAATCCCTATGCCTCATTCATTCCGCTCTTTATCCAGATGCCAGTGCTCTTGGCTCTGTTTCAAGCCCTGACTCGGGTTGATTTTATGAAAACAGGTCACTTCCTCTGGCTCAATCTAGGAGCGACAGATCCGACCTTTATTCTTCCGCTGTTGGCGGCTCTCTTCACTTTCTTCAGTACTTGGCTTTCAAACAAAGCCTTGCCTGAGAGAAATGGCGGGATGACAGTCATGATGTACCTGATGCCAGTTGTGATTTTCTTTTTTGCCCTCTATGCAGCGAGTGGGGTGGCCCTCTACTGGGCGGTCTCAAATGCTTATCAGGTGGTTCAGACCTTGCTGCTGAGCAATCCTTTTAAAATCATTGCCGAGCGGGAAGCTAAGGAACGGTCAGAGCGTCAATTGGAACAGAAAAAGAAACGTGCCCTGAAAAAAGCACAGAAAAAGAAAAAGTAAGTAAGAAGGAGGACTCTTGCAATGGTTATTTTTACAGGAGCAAGTGTTGAAGAAGCCATTCAAAATGGTTTGAAAACGTTGGATATTCCACGTATGAGAGCGCATATCACTGTTATTTCACGTGAGAAAAAAGGCTTTTTAGGTCTGTTTGGCAAGAAGCCAGCTCAGGTGGATGTCGAGCCTATTGCTGAGACGACAGTTGTCAAGGCCAATCAAAAGGCTGTAAAAGGTGTTCCCGAAGAGATTAATGCTCAGAATGAGCCTGTGCAGTCTGTCAGTGAAGCGACGGTTGATTTGGGCCGTGTGGTAGCTGCCATCAAGAAGGTCGAAGGCGAAGGCGAAGTTATCTCAGATGAGGTCAAGGCTGAAATTCTCAAAAATGACAAGCAAGCCAATACAATTTTAGAAGAGACTGGCACTATTGATCTTCTCAAGACCAACCAAGCTATTGATGAGTCAATTGCTCAAGCAGAAGAGGGCGATAGCAAGGTTATCTCTTTTGAACAAGCAGCTAAAGACAAGGCTGAGCCGACAGAAACAGAAGAAAGCTCTTTTGCTGATTTAGGCATCCAAGTCGAAGCAGACTATGATATTGAAGAAGTAGTTGAAAACGTAACGGACTACGTTCAGAAAATCGTTGATGAGATGGATGTTGAAGCGGGCATTTCCAGCAGTCACAACCGCCGAACTATCAACATGCAGATTGATACCAATGAACCGGGGCGCGTGATTGGCTACCACGGAAAAGTCTTGAAAGCTCTGCAGCTCTTGGCGCAAAACTATCTTTATAACCAATATTCTAAGAGCTTCTACATTTCCATTAATGTCAATGATTATGTTGAGCATCGAGCTGAAGTGCTGCAAAGCTATGCGCAGAAACTGGCTCAGCGGGCTTTGGAAGACCGACGCGGTCAGCACACAGACCCTATGTCTAACAGCGAGCGCAAAATTATCCACCGCATCATCTCTCGCATCGATGGCGTGACTAGCTATTCCGAAGGCGACGAGCCAAACCGCTATGTCGTTGTGGATATTGACAGCGAATAAAAAGAAAGCCAGCAGAGATGCTGGTTTTTGAATATAGAAAGGATTTTTTATGTCACTTTTTCCAGCTATTGAAAGTTATCTGCCTCATCAAGGGGCTAAGTATATATCTCCAGACAAGGCAGAGCAGTTGCGTGCCTCTATGTTGGAGCTAAGAGCTAAGGGCCAGGCGGCACGCAAGGAATTTGCGGATTTGGTCAAGGATTTTCAGAGCCTCTATCCTAAGCTGACCTTGGAGCGAACCAGCCAGTGGATGAATCAGGCACAGATACTGCGGCCCCATTTTTGGAATTATCTTAAAGGCTATGGAGAAATCACAGAACCGATGTTTGCTCTGCGCTTGTATGGAACTGCAGAAGATTTTGGGGTATCGCTGGAGGTGAGCTTCATGGAGCGCAAGAAAGATGAGCACAGCCTCAGCAAGCAAAATCGGGTCTTGGAGTTGCCTATTCAGTCGCCAGCTTACTATTTTGCTCAGATAGATGGTGTGAGTCAGCGTTTTGAAGGAACAGAGGAAAATCGCCAGCTCCTTACTCAGCAGCTAGCGGTCGGTCAGGTTCGTAAGGTCTTGATTAAATACGATATTCCCCTTTCTCAGGCTGCTTCAAGAGAGCAAGTGCTTTCCCAGCTGCAGGAGGCCATGACAGCTTTGATTCCCTTTTATGAGGCGACTCGGACCATATGATTACGTTTACAAAGAGAAAGTTATTTAAGTAAGTATTGACAAAAGGCTTAGAATCATATAGAATAGTAAAGTATGTTTAGTAACTGATCACAACTAGCCGGCTAAACGAATACAAGAATCTAAGAGGAGGTATTCATCGTGAAACGTACTTATCAACCAAGTAAAATCCGTCGTGCGCGTAAACATGGTTTCCGCCATCGTATGTCAACTAAAAACGGTCGTCGTGTATTGGCAGCTCGCCGTCGTAAAGGACGCAAAGTTTTGGCTGCTTAATCCAAACGATTCATCAAGAAACCAGCGGAGACTCGAGACCGCTGGTTTTTTTGTCTTAAATTTATGGGTAAAAGTCAATAGACTGGCAGGGAAGTTCCCTTTTTTGGCCAGTGTCTTTGTTTATGACCTCTGCATACCAATCTCCTTTGAGGCTAAATAGTTTGATAAATTGAACCAGAAGAGACTGCTGTTCATACTTAATTGGAAAAAATTCTTCCTGCCTGTGCAATAAAATATCAAGAATTATTCGCAACTGAGAATTGTTGATTGTCTTTCTGACTTCTGGTTGAAGGATTTTCTCAATTTTTGTGATCTTGCTTAACTGCTGTTCTGAAATCGAGTTTTCAAATTTTTCTTTTAATTTTTGCAGGTCAATATCAAAAGGGCACATATTGTAGTTTTCCAGAGTCAGCATGGAAAAATACAAGGCAGAAATTTCATCTATGGAGAAAATAATAGGAGATAACAAGTCGTTGCTAAGAATTTTATAACTGCCATTCCGGCCCAAGTCAGAATAAATTGGAATTCCCAGCGTTTCAAGGCTGGCAATATCACGAAGGGCAGTGCTTTTTGAAATATGATATCGATTCATAATATCTTTTAGGTTGAATTGTCTTTTCTTATTGAGAAAAATAAGCATATCGTTAATTCTTTGAGATTTATTCATGAGAAACTCCATATTTTTATTAAATAGTTTCAAAAAATGATACCTTTTTATATTATACTAGTTTTAGAGAAAATAATAAAGGAGTCAAATATGAATCAATATTTTAAGGCCTTATTGGCAGAACAGACAGAAATGGCTCTAGCTACTTCTGTAAAGGATATCCCAAATGTAAGAATTGTCAATTTTTACTATGATGAGGAGATGAAGAAATTGTTCTTTATCTCATTTAAAAATAGTCATAAAATCCAAGAGTTGGCAATCAATAATCGTATAGCTCTTACAACAGTCCCGAAAGGTGATGGGAGGTATGTCCGGATTCAAGGGAGAGTCAAAGAAAGCCAGCTTTCTATTGAGGATATAAAAAGCGTTTTTATTCAGAAGTATCCTTATTATCAAGATATTATTGAGCAGCATAGCAACTCCTTGCAACTTTTTGAAGTCTCTTTTTCTGATGCTTTCTTGGTCTTAGATAATAATCAAGTTGAGAAAATCAAACTATAAGGAGAAAATAGATGGTTGAGATAAAAAGATGCGATTGGGCTGAAAATAGTGAGCTTGAGAGAAATTATCATGACCATGACTGGGGGCGACCTGTTCATGACGAGCATAAACTCTTTAAAATGTTGATTTTGGAAGGTCAGCAGGCGGGCTTGAGCTGGCAAACTATTTTGTCAAAAATGGATGCTATGACAGAGGCTTATGAAAACTTCAATCCTGAAATACTCTCCAACTATGACGAGCAGAAGATTGAAGAATTGCTTAGTGATCAAAGAGTGATACGAAATAGGCTGAAAATAAAGGCAGTTATAAAAAATGCTAAGGCCTATTTAAAATTAAAAGAAGAATATGGTAGTTTGGATTCTTATATTTGGTCTTTTGTAAATAATGAACCGATTCTTAATTCATGGTCTAGTATTGAAGAGGTGCCCTCTCGAACGGATCTATCCGATAAAATTAGTAAAGAACTCAAAAAGAAAGGTTTTTCTTTTGTTGGTTCTACGACCATATATGCCTTTATGCAGTCCATTGGCATGGTTAATGATCATTTGCTGACGTGTGATTTTAGAATATAATTATTTTTCCTTTGAGTTAGAAGAATGAGCGGTCTATTATCGAATGCCGGTAAATGATATAAAAAGAGAAAAAAACCAGAAAGAAATTGATTTTCTTTCTGGTTTTTTGTGTATAGTTAAGCACAGTTGCTTATTTTGCTACTGGTAAAAGCATTGGATAAAGATAGCAGAGCAAGGTAAAGCTTATCAGGGCATAAAAGATACCGATGCGAATGGCTTGGATAGGTTTGTAGAAACGAATCAAGGTCAGTAGGCACCAGACTAAGAGAACTAGGATGAACCAAGCTGAAATCAAGCGCAGCGGTGTTGGTCCGTAAAGGTAGATGTAGATGCCAAATAATTTCCAGCCAGCTAGTAAAGCCAGCAGACCGGTAAAGATAAAGAGGATAGTAGCTGCGAATCGCGTCCCTTTCTGGTCCCAGAGTGGCTTTTTGGCAATCAGATAGAAGACACCTAGGACTGCAAAGTTAAGGATAGAGACCCGAACCAGCTGCCAGAAGCCAGCTACGGCAACAGTTGAAGCATTCTGGGGAGAAATAGCCTGAGCTATTGTTCCGGCGCTTAGGAGCTGACCGAGCTCACCCAGACCCGTCAGGAAGAAGAGAGCATAGGTCAGGCAGAGGCTGCCGATGATAATGTAGGCTGCGAAAGCGGGTGCTACTCGCAAAGGGCGGATGCTTGCTTGGAATTTTTTGTAGCTAAGTTTAGTATCTTTTTTGCCTAACAGACTGCCGGCTAGGAGGCCATACAAGTATAGACTGACAGGAACAGCCAGGCAGGCCTTGAAGACAATCATGCTGCTATCAAGACTTGAAAAGAGGGAGTCAAGGAGATTTTCAATAACATCAGCGGTATTGCTGAAGAAAGAAGCAAAGCTGTCTGAAACCTGACTTAGCTGGGACCAGACAAAGTAGACCAAGATTCCTGCAACAAAGAAGCTGCTGACGATAATCACGAGCTGTTGGGATTTCTTTGAAGACAGACTGTCAGAGCTGTCAGAAGAGTCCTGCTGCTTGCCTTCTATAAAGACTAGAATAGCAGCAATGAAATTTTTAAAGGGCAGGATGCAGAAGGCTTGAATGGTGTCAAACCAGACTAGGATACCCAAACGCCCTTGGCTTAACCAGCCTGTGTGGGACAGAATATAGAAGGCGAATGAGATGTGGATGGCTAGAAATTGGAACAATTCTAGCTGGCGATGAAGCCCCCAGAGACTTAAAGCTAGGGCTTGGGCTAACGTCATGATTAGAAAGCTTCTAGCCTCTAATCTGCTGTCAAGATTTTTTATCTGCAGAGATGGATAGGCCAATTTCCTGATTAAGGCCTCGCTTAATAATATAAGGCCGATTGCAAACGGGAAAAAGGGTGCAGTTTGATAATTAAAAAATACAGCAGAGTAAAAGTAGGTTAAAAGATAGAGGATTAGATAGCTGATTTTAAAGAATCGCAGTTGCTTGTCCTCTAGGCCTGTGAAGATGGTCTGTCGTTCTGCTTCTGCGGGCAGACAAGGCTGGACATTCATCTGATCTTGTGCTGGATATTCCATAATTATTTCTCCTCCTCATCGTCAGGGATATACTCCAAAATATCGCCAGGCTGGCAGTCTAGTTCACGGCAGAGAGCGTTGAGTGTTGAAAAGCGGACAGCCTTGGCTCGATTATTTTTTAGGATAGATAGATTGGCTGGTGTTAGGTCAATCAACTCTGCTAAACGGCCAGCACTGATGCGCTTTTGCGCCATGACAAGGTCTAAATTTATCTGAATCATAAGACCTCCTAAATAGTGTAGTCCACTTGATCCTGCAGCTCAATGGCCTTGCCAAAGGCATTGCGGATGACGCGGATAATCAGGGTCAATATACTGCAAGAAACAGTGACTAAGAGCATGGGCAAGTAAGCTGTCAGTCCCATAAATAGGGAGATAAGAGCGACAGTGCCCACTTCCCAGCCAAGATAGCGCATGTACTGAACATTTTGTGTGATAAAGACCTGATTTTTACCAATGCGGCTAAGGAGTCGATAGAGATGGACAATGCAGGCCAGAGCCAGGCAGCCTAGGACATAGCCGAGCAGCAGCAATAGCCAAAAGCGCGTCTCCCCTTGAAAGAAAGGAGAGGGAAATTCGATAACTAGGTTGACGACCCAAGGTCCTAGGGCTATCAGGATAATGGAAGCAATAAATAAAAGGCTGATACTGATTTTTGTAAGAGTGATGCTCATATCTTCAGCAGTCTTTTTCATTTTGTCTGTCATAATTTCCTCCGACTAACGTTTCATTTCTTAGTAACTATAACACGAATATTATCGATAATCAATAAGAAAATATCGAAAAAAGATAAAATCGGTCTTAAGGACTAGATGAAAGTTTCTAAAAATCTCTTATTTTATAAAGATGGATTTATTGTCAGGAGATGAACAGATTAGAAGACGATGAATATTTTGCTTGATTTTTGGTATAATGAAAAACAGGAATTGTATACTCTTCTGGTCAGAAGCGGAGTATGTGTATGTAAGGAGGGAAGAATCTGTGGGTGTAAAGCTTGTTCATTATCGTAGTAAGTTATATGAATTTCTTATGGTGCCTGCCATCGTTTCAAGGGAAGATAAACATATGTGGAAGGATTTACGGCAGAATCAAAAGGAGCTGCTTCTTGATGTACAGCCGCACTATGATAAGCTTTATCAGGATTTACTTCCTTTGAAAAGCGAGCTTGTTGCGGTTAGTTTGTTCGAAGGAGCTACAGTGGGACTGGCTCCGCTCCTCTACCTCTACTTGCTAGAAAAAGGAGAAGATCCGGCCAATTTGCATGACTTGTTAGAATGTCTGAAAAAACTAGACGCAGAGCAAATCATCTATTGCTTATCACTTAAGCTTTCTAAAGGGGGAGTTACCAAGGGATATCCTGAAGATCTGCTGGATTTTATAGAGAATAGTGACAAGTCTCCGGAAAATAAATGGTACTGGTACCAAGCTATTCAGTATCCAGAGAAGCTTCGGGATCAATTAGTTTCCTTGCTAGAAAGAGTGTTCGAGCTCTATCAGCCTATTTATGAGCAGTTTGAGCATGAAGTTCTAGCTTTTGAACAAGAATTTAGCCTATTAGATGTGATGGATGATGAAGAGCAGAACGCTAAGCTTCTTGAAAAGGCCACTCAAGTCTTTGTTCTGTCACCCATGTTTATTGACTCTTTTCTCGAAAAGGTTCCTGATTTCACTTCCTATTCCTTAGTCCTTTCGACGAGAAGTTCCCAGTTATCAAAGGCGGAATCAGAGCTTAACGATGAAACATTGGCTCTGACCTTAAAAACTCTTGGAGATGAAACCCGCTATAAAGTCTTGATTGAATTGATTCAGCCGCATGCCAAGAATAAAGATATAGCTAAAAAATTGGGGCTTACAAGAGCCTCTATCTCATTCCATACGCAAAAGCTCCTAAATTCTGGCTTGCTGGAGCTTGTGGTGGATGATGATTCGGTTAAATACACGGTCAATAAAGAACTGATTCGAAATATTATAGAGAAGTTCAAACAAGACCTAAGATAGTTTAAGAAGACCTGGATTCATTCTAGGTCTTCTTTTTGTAAAATAATAATCTAATAAAAATTTTACAATCGATTAATTAATTGTTATGATTTGTTAAACAAAAATCTAACAAGAGTAAAGGAGATGTCGTATGATTGTTTTTTCAAAAAACAAAAATTTTCGCCAGTTGCTCATTAATCAATGGATTTCAGGTTTTGGGGACATTGTTTTTTATTTGGCTTTGATGAACTATGTCTCCGCTTATTCTTTTGCTCCACTTGCGGTTTTATTGATTTCTCTTTCTGAAACGCTGCCCCAGTTAATTCAAGTTTTTACTGGAGTTGCAGCGGACTTTCAGAAGGATCGTATTCATAAATACCTGCTTATACAGTTTAGTAAGGTGCTCTTATATAGCTTGGTAACGTTTTTGCTGCTTGGACAAGACTTCTCTTTCTTGATTCTGCTTGTGATTTGCTTGATTAACTTTCTGTCGGATAGTCTGAGTTATTTTTCAGGTGCCATGCTGACGCCGGTTTATGTAAAGGTGATTGAGCAAGATATGACCTCTGCTATGGGCTTTCGGCAGGCTAGTATGAGTCTGGTTCATATTTTGGGGAATCTAGCTGGCGGTTTTCTCATCGCTTGGATGAGTATTGGAGCTTTGGCAGGACTGAATGCTCTGACATTCTTGCTAGCTTACCTTGGTTTTTGGCATATTAGTAAAAGCTTACAGGACTTAGAACCGGAGCTCAGCAGTGCCAAGGAGCTAAATAAAGAGAATTTTTGGCAGCATTTATTGGATTCTCTTAAGGTCTTACTGGGATTGAAAAACGTTGTGAGGTTGTTATTGGTTTCAACCTTTGGGCAGGTCACTCTGAACATTCTGACGCCAGTAGCGACTCTTTTGTTGCTGAAAAGGCCTTTTTGGAATTTGCAGGTTGGTCAGTCCATTGCCGTGTTAATTGTTCTAAGTTCCGCTGGTCTGATCTTAGGAAATATTTTGAGTGGCAGTTTGCTGAAAAAACTTTCGACGAAGCTTGCTATGTATAGTAGCCAAGTATGTGAAGGTTTTATTCTTTGCTGTTTTTTCTGGCAAAACTTTTTACTTGTTCTGATAGCGAGCTTTGCTTGCTCTGTTACAGTCGGTTTGCTGAGTCCAAGATTGCAGAAATCTGTATTCAGTATGATTCCAGAAGAGTCCATGGGAGCCATCCAGTCGGCTATTAATCTATTTAGCATGGCTGTTCCGAGTGTTTTATCCATGCTGTTAATAGCTCTTGCCAGCAGCATGGGAATTATTTATATTCTCCTCCCGCTTGTGTTAATGCTGGCACTGTCTTTTTACTTAATTATTCCAATGGAGAACTTGAAGACAGATTCGGATAGCTGTTGAATGGCAGCTATCTTATTTTTCTGCTTTGAAGAGACTTCTGATTTTTTAGGTCATTTTTGGTATAATAAAGGACAGGAAATACAAGGAAGTAAACCATGAAGATTTTTGATACACATACGCATTTAAATGTGGAAGAATTTGCTGGTCGAGAGGCAGAGGAGCTGCAGCTGGCTACAGAAATGGGCGTCAGCAAAATAAATATTGTCGGTTTTGACCGACCGACCATTGAGCGCGCCCTGGAGCTGGCAGATTGCTATGATCAGCTTTATGCTACGATTGGCTGGCATCCGACTGAGGCTGGGACTTATGATGAGGCGGTGGAAGCCTATCTGCTGGACAAGCTTCGTCATCCCAAGGTGGTGGCTCTGGGCGAGATTGGGCTGGACTATCACTGGATGACTGCACCCAAGGATGTTCAGGAGCGGGTATTTCGCCGCCAAATCCAGCTCTCCAAAGAACTGAACCTTCCCTTTGTCGTTCACACACGTGACGCATTGGAGGATACCTATGAGATTATCAAGAGTGAGGGAGTTGGTTCTCAGGGCGGTATCATGCACTCTTATTCCGGTTCTTTGGAAATGGCAGAGCGCTTTATCGAGCTAGGAATGATGATTTCCTTTTCTGGAGTCGTCACCTTTAAAAAAGCGACAGATATTCAAGAAGCTGCGCAGAACTTGCCCTTGGACAAGATCCTCGTCGAGACTGATGCACCTTACTTGGCGCCTGTTCCCAAGCGTGGCCGAGAAAACAAAACAGCCTATACTTGCTATGTTGTAGAGAAAATTGCTGATCTGCGTGAGCTGACTGTCGAAGAAGTAGCGCTGGCGACCTATGATAATGCAAAGAAGGTGTTTGGGCTTGATTGAGAAGATAAAAATCCCTCAGGTGCTTGTCGTTGAGGGCAAGGATGACACAGCCAATCTTCAGCGATTTTACCAAGTTGACACTTATGAGACAAGAGGCTCTGCGATCAATGAAGAAGACTTAGAGCGGATTGCGAAACTGCACCAGCTGCGTGGTGTTATTGTCTTTACTGATCCAGACTACAACGGTGAGCGTATCCGTCGAATGATTATGGAGACTGTGCCTACTGCTCAGCATGCCTTTCTTCGTCGAGATGAGGCAACGCCCAAGTCTAAGAACAAAGGTAAATCGCTGGGAGTAGAGCACGCTTCATTTGAGGATTTACAGCAGGCGTTAGCTGGTCTAGTCGGATATTTTGATGATGAGGATAATTTTGACATAAGCAAAAGTGACCTCGTACGACTGGGACTGCTTATGGGAAGTGACAGCCGTCAGCGTCGAGAGTATCTTGGTGAGCAGCTCCGTATCGGCTATTCTAACGGTAAGCAGCTGCTTAAACGCTTGGAATTGTTTGGGGTGACTTTGGCGGAAGTGGAAGATGTTATGAAATCTTATGAGAATAGCTAAGCAGAGCCCAAATGTAAGCAAATTATGCTATAATGGAAGAGTAGATTAATATAGAGGAAAGAAAATAATGGAATATACTACTATAAGTCATGATGTTGAAACTATAAATAATAGAATAAGAAGAGGGCAAATAAAAATGGACTCTGATTTTCAAAGAGGAGAAGTTTGGACTTTGCCTAAAAAACAAAAATTAATTGATACGATATTACGTGGATGGCCTATCCCTCCCATACAAATTGTAAAATTAAAAGATACAGAGGAAATATTAGATGGGCTTCAACGTGTTACCTCCATAATTGAATTTTTAAAGGGAGAATATTCCATTGATGGAACAATCCAGCCAAAAAATTCAGATTTAGAAATATTAGATGGACTGACTTTTTCAGATATAGAAAAAAAGGCTGATTCGGAGAAAGATCCGTTTTATAAAAAGATCCTCAATACTATTTTAAGCACGTCTATTAGTGCATATTATATACAGAATCCAACTTCTGAAGAAATTGCAGAACTATTTTATAGGTTCAATTCCCCAATGCAACTGAATCCTGTAGAGAAGAGGAATGCATTTATGGGAGACACTAGGACACAAATAAAACAATTAAATGAGTATTTTATTGAGAGTGGAGCTAGAAAAGAGACTTTAGGTTTCAATGATATTCGTGGGCTTTATGAAGATATTCTTGTCAAAGTGTGCTATTTTTTTGAATTTCCTGATAGGCGCGTTATAAAGTTAACAACGGATAAGTTGGTTGAGTTGTATAGAGAGAATCATAAGTTTTCTGATAGAACTATCTCAACAATTAAATCTTCAATAAAGCTATTTTTTGAAACAATAGAAGAGTATTTCCAAAATAGTCATATTAAACTTTCTAGAACTACTGTATTTTCGATTTTGTTATTTATTTGTAATAATCTTAGCTCGCTTCATAAACATGAAATCCAAAAAGTTATACACTTTTCAAGTGGTGGGATTCAAAAAAACACAGAGATTTATAATACCTATCGAAGTCTTTCTATATCTGGTACAACAGATGCAATTAATATTAATCTCAGAGAGTATATTTTATATCTTGTTTGTGAAAATATTGAGATTACTACTGATGACGAACTATTTGAGGGAATGAGAGATTATTATATTGAAAAAATTGGTGTAAGAATTCTATGAAAATAAAAGATCAAAAAGTTTTAGATTTCGCAAAAAAAACAAATGATTTTGTTGTTATCCTAGGGGCAAATGGCAGTGGAAAAACATCGAAATTAAAATCCATCTTTAATGATATGTCTGATGTCAATCCAGATATAAAGCAAGTATATATTTCGGATTCTTATATTATTAACTCTGGACAGATTGTTAATTATTTTATTTCTAATACCGATATTGATAGTCTTGAATCAAGAGAGATTAAAAATAGTGATTTAAAGCATCTTAATACAATGATTTTTAAAGAATATCATAAAGTGACATATAAAACCATAGATTTTGATGGTTTCACTGATATTTTTGGGGATCAAATTCCGGAGGTGGATATACTATTTGATAGGTATAGTAGGAATATACGTTTTTTCTATGTTGAAGTGACAGATTCGGAAGGTAAAAGTTATGACTCTCTTTCAATGGGGAGAGGTGAATATTTATCGGTGGTGTATTTTATACTATTCCATGAAGAAATAAAAAAAAGTAAGGTGTATATAGATGAACCTTGCAACTATCTGTCATATTTTTCTCTTCAAAACTTTTCTAAATTGTTAATTAAATCCTCAGCAGTGGCTAAAAATGAGTTTTATTTGACAACAAATAATTTAGATTTAATAGACAATTTGCTGTGTTATGATGTTGATTTAAAAATAATATTTAACTATCCAGAAGGTACATCGGAAATTTCAAAGGAAGATTATTATTCTATATTTTGTGCTCGATATCAGAAAAAAGAAGAAATCAAGAGAGTTATTTTTGTCGAGGATGTTTTAGCGAAAAAGTTTTTAGATAGGCTGTTTCCAAATGAAGAAATTGTTTTCGTTCAAGGAGAGGGGAATTTGAGAATAGTTGATAGGTTTAGTGCTTTAAATACACAATTTAAATTCCCTGAAATTCGAGTGATTTATGATGGCGATCAAAAAGATCGCCAGTTTAGATTGCCCTTTGATGATGTAGAATCTTATGTAATTTATAATTATCAAAAGATTATTGATAGCAAAATACCTAAAGCCACGAGCTTTAGGATTGAAGACTCTATTAAGCGTTTGGAAAAACATGATGCATATTTAGAAATTTTAAATATTTTAAATCTTGAAGAAGAACAGTGTCTAGACAGATTAGTAAAAGAATACAGAGATGGTGAATGGTTTGAAGAAATTTCTAATTATATAAATAATGTAATAACTTCTGTTTAATTGATGTTATTATATAGATTTGTTTAGGAAGTAATGGTATCAGATGTATTCTTAGAATTTAGGTACTAGCTTAGAAAGAAAGATATATGAGAATTGCAGACCATAGTGTGACCCGTGCCATTCTGGAGCGTCACGGTTTCACTTTTAAAAAATCTTTCGGTCAGAATTTCCTGACGGATACCAACATTCTCCAGAAGATTGTGGACACAGCTGAGATTGACAAAAAGGTCAATGTCATCGAGATTGGGCCCGGTATTGGGGCTTTGACGGAGTTTTTGGCGGAAAGTGCCGCAGAGGTCCTGGCCTTTGAGATTGATGATCGGCTGGTGCCGATTTTGGCGGATACTCTGCGCGATTTTGACAATGTGACAGTGGTCAATCAAGATATCCTCAAGGTTGATTTGGCCCAGTACATAGCAGAGTTTAAGAATCCAGACCTGCCTGTCAAGGTAGTGGCGAACTTGCCATACTACATCACGACGCCGATTCTCATGCATTTGATTGAGAGCGGGATTCTTTTTAGTGAGTTTGTCGTTATGATGCAAAAAGAAGTAGCGGATCGGATATCAGCTCAGCCGAATACCAAGTCCTACGGCAGTTTGTCGATTGCGGTCCAGTATTATATGACGGCCAAGGTTGCCTTTATCGTGCCGCGGACAGTCTTTGTGCCAGCACCTAATGTAGATTCGGCGATTCTCAAGATGGTGCGCAGAGACCAGCCAGCTGTTGAGGTACAGGACGAGAAATTCTTTTTCAAGGTCTCCAAGGCCAGCTTTGTCCACCGCCGGAAAACTCTCTGGAATAACCTGACCAGTTATTTTGGGAAGTCAGAGGAGACTAAAGGCAAACTAACAGCAGCTTTAGAACGAGCTGAGATATCTCCAAGTGTTCGGGGAGAAGCTCTGAGTTTAGAGGAATTTGCGCGCTTGGCAGACGCTTTGAAGTCAGAGGGATTATAAAAAATAGAAGATCTGCTCTATATAGCTGGTCTTCTATTTTGCTAATGAGGTAAATATGAAAGTGAAATGTCTGTCTTTGTTTTCTGCCCTGCTCTGGTTTTCGCAGTCTTTACTCCATTTCCTGCTTATGCTAGGTCTGCCTATGGGACGTTTGGTATTTGGCGGAGCTTATATAGTATTTCCTTTATGGCTGCGTCCTGTCAACTTCTTGCTTTTCTTGTTGTGGGGTTTCTTTAGTCTTAGTTATCTATCTTTGGGCGGTTGGCTAAGAAGTAGCTTGAAGTCTTCTGTTCTGAGAAAGATCATCTTAAGCGGAACTGTTTTTCTCTTTTTGGCTACTGTTTTCAATTTCTTTGTGACCGCAAGTCTATTAGAGAAGTATTTAACAGGGGGACTGACCTTTCTTGCTTTTCTCAGCAGTGTAATTCTACTTCATAATAACAAAAAATCCCATCAGTCATGATAGGATTGCTTTTTATGCGGAGGAAGGGATTTGAACCCTCACACCCGTACGGGCACATGCGCCTGAAGCATGCGTGTCTGCCGTTCCACCACCTCCGCTTGAGATTCTATTATAACTTATTTTTGTGAAAATGCCAATAGAGAATATCAGTTTTTTTCATACAGTGAAAAAAGCAGAAAAATTTCTATTTTTTCTTTACTAAAATAGTTCTATGATATTGCCATTATAGCAAGTATTTGTTACAATTAGATTAATTACTTATTTAGGTAACGAAATAAAAAAGGAGAATGTTATGAAACTGAAAAAATGGCTGCTGTTTTTGATGCTGCCCCTTCTGTTTTTGCTGGATTTGAAGCTGTTTACAGCAACTGCTCAAGCTGATGCTTTGAAGAATGCAATCACAGACATTAAAATCTGGGATCATTCTAATGGCCGCGAAGCAACCAAGGTTAACGGTGCTTACAATTTGGTCCAAGGGGGGAATTATCGCTATGAGCTAGTTTTTGATTTGTCTGCTTACGATAACAAGCTCAAGGATGGGGATACCTTTACCTTTACAGTACCGAACGGTGCAACCATTGCTGATGGTACAACTTTTACTCTGACGGATAATGAAACGCAGGTCCAACTTGGAGCGGCTAAGATGACGTCGAATGGTTCGGGTAAGGGTGGTCTGATCACGGTTACTATTCAGAATCTGGCAGATTACAAGGCCAAGACAACTGCTAGTGGAGTTAGAGGGAGCTTCTTCTTTGACTTTCAGGCGACGACAGTAGGCGCTGATCAGGACTGGAATTATAATCCTGAGGAAACTCAAGGGGCGATGAGCCATAAGGTCACCATTAACGAGCGCAAACAAAGCAGTTTTTCAACAGCCGGTGAAAACTACGCTAAGATTGGAGGGGTCATTGCTAAGAAGCCATATAATTCGGCTATTCTAGGCAAGAGTGGTGACTACTCACATAACTGGACTGTTCGTATCAATACTCAGCAAAAGACCTATAATTCTCCGATTGTTA
Source organism: Streptococcus sp. 27098_8_134 (assembly GCF_041431675.1). Lineage (NCBI taxonomy): Bacteria > Bacillati > Bacillota > Bacilli > Lactobacillales > Streptococcaceae > Streptococcus > Streptococcus sp. 27098_8_134. The sequence continues at coordinate 220,867 of NZ_JAPVYD010000003.1, forward strand.
TCAAGGACGTCATTCCAGATAGCAGTGCACCAATGCAATTCGTTCCGGAGCAACTTGTCCTTCGCCAAGGGGAGTACACGCAGAGTTTATCAAGTATTGCGAATTCTGTTATCTTGAAAGAAGGTCAAGATTATACGGTTGCCTATAATGACACTTATACAGAGTTTACTCTAACTATCAATAACCCAGGCAATCGTGCCTTTATGTTGAATTATATGACAACTTCACCAGCTGATGGTTCTTTGGTATCCAATACGGCTGAGATGGAAGTTGATAATACAAAACTGCCATTCAGAGATGATCGCCCTGGTCAGACGAGCTCTACGATAGAGCGTAGCAGCCGGATTACAGAAGGCGGTGTTATCACAGCAGATATCAGCAACAGTCTGGTTCTCTACAAGCAAGATTCTAAGACTGGTAAAATGCTGGAAGGTGCTGTCTTTAAGGTGACAACTCCTAGCGGCCAAGAGATTACTCTGCCGCCGACAGATGCTAACGGTCGGGTTTCTACACAGCCTTTCTCAAGTGAAGAAATCAAGAAAGGCCAATTCACAGTAGAAGAAGTCACAGCTCCGGAAGGCTATGTACTGGACAGCAATCCGATGAAGGTGACTATCAAGGCTGATGGAGCGGTTAAGACAGTCAAGAATACGGTGGATCCAAATGCCAGCAAAAAGCTGACAGTCAAGAAAGTTTGGAAAGATGAAAACAATCAAGATGGCAAGCGTCCGGCTTCTATTGCTGTAGATGTCTACGCTAACGGTCAAAAGTTGGCTGATAAGACAGTGACTGTAACTGGCGGAAGTACAGATGCGGAGTGGACAGCTCAGACAACTGATTTACCAATCTTTGATACAAATGGTCAAAAAATCACCTATACAATCGGTGAAGATCAGCTTGATGGCTACGATGCTCCAGAAGTAGATCAGGGGAATCTCACTGTTACCAATACTCGTACGCCAGAGAAAATCGCTATCAAAGCCAGCAAGAAATGGGATGATGCCGAGAATCAAGACGGCAAACGTCCTGCCAATGTTGTTGTCAAACTTTATAAAGAAGTCGGCGGTCAGAAATCAGAAGTTGCGAACAGAACTCTGACCGAAGCTGACCAGTGGGCAACCGAGTTCGCCAACTTGAACAAATATGAAAAGGGACAAGAAGTTGTTTATTCTATTGAAGAAGATGCGGTCCCTCACTATCAATCTCAGGTAACTGGCAATGCTGCTGACGGCTTTGTAGTGACCAACACTTACAAGCCAGAAACAATCAAGATTTCTGGTCAGAAGAAGTGGGAAGATGCGGATAACCAAGACGGCAAGCGCCCAAATGCTGTTAGAGTCAAGATCTTGAAAGGCCAAGATATTGTTGATGTGCAGGAAGTGACGGCTGCTAACGGTTGGAAATATGAATCCAATCCTCTTCCTAAATATGCAGCAGGCCAAGAAATTACCTACACTGTAAGCGAAGAAGCTGTCTCAGGCTACACGAGCAAGGTGGACGGCTACAACATCACCAACTCTTACACTCCAGAAACGGTCAAGGTTTCCGGTCAGAAGAAATGGGATGATGCGGAAAACCAAGATGGTAAGCGTCCAGCTTCTGTTAAGGTTAAAATTCTGAATGGTGATACGGTTGTGGATGAGCAAAATGTGACTTCCGCTAACGACTGGAAATATGAGTCCAAGGCTTTGCCTAAGTACGCAGCAGGCCAAGAAATCACTTATACTGTAAGTGAGGAAGCTGTACCAGGTTATACTAGCAAAGTGGATGGTTACAACATCACTAATTCTTACACCCCAGAGACAACGACTGTGTCTGGAAGCAAGACTTGGGAAGATGGCGATAACCAAGATGGCAAACGTCCAGCTTCTATCACAGTTAATCTGCTAGCTAACGGTCAAAAAGTCAATACTCAAACAGTCGGAGAGGCAGAAGGCTGGTCTTACAACTTTACTGGCTTGCCAGTCTACAAGGATGGCCAACGAATTACCTATACAGTGACAGAAGAAGCTGTACTGGGTTATTCAACCAATCTCAACGGCTACAATATCACTAACTCTTATACACCAGAAAAGACAGAAATCACTGCCAGCAAGACCTGGAATGACAGCGACAATCAAGATGGCAAGCGTCCAACTAAGATTAGCATTAAACTGATGAAGACCGTTGGCGGTGTCAAGACAGAAGTCGCTAGCAAGGAAGTGACGGCTGCTGATCAATGGCAAACCAAATTTGAAAATCTGCCAGTTTATGAAAATGGTCAGAAGATTGATTACTCTATCGAGGAAGATGATGTAGCTGGCTACACTAAAGAAATCAAAGATTTCACTGTTACCAACTCTTACACTCCAGAGATGATCAAGATTTCTGGTCAAAAAGTCTGGGATGACGCGGATAACCAAGACGGCAAGCGTCCAGCTTCTGTTAAGGTTAAGGTGAAAAATGGCGATACTGTCGTAGATGAGCTGGAAGTAACAGCTGCTAACGATTGGAAGTTTGAGTCTAAAGTCCTTCCTAAGTATGCAGCAGGCCAAGAGATTGCCTACACTGTTACTGAAGAAGCAGTTGCGGACTATCAAACTAAGATTGATAAGTTCACCATTACCAATTCTTACACTCCTCAAAGTACGGAGTATGCTGTTACGAAGGTCTGGGATGATGCTAATAACCAAGACGGCAAGCGTCCAGCTTCCATCACAGTGCAGCTGTATAGCTCAGTAAATGGTGAAGAGCCAGTTGCTGTCGCAGGTAAGACATTAACATTGACAGTTGCTGATAAGGCAGATGCCAACACTTGGAAAGCAAGTTTCACCAATCTGCCTCAGTTTGACAAGGGGCAGGAGATTACCTACTCTGTCAAAGAGGATGATGCAACAGTAGCCGCTTTGAAAGAAAAAGGTTACAGTCCGAAAGTAGAAGGTCAGACAATCACTAACTCTCATACTCCAGAACAGGTTAAAGTTTCTGGTCAGAAAGTTTGGGATGATGCAGATGATCAAGACGGCAAACGTCCAACATCTATTACAGTTAAAGTGATGGATGGAAGCACTATTGTTGATACACTTGAAGTAACAGCTGCTAATGGATGGAAGTTTGAATCTAAAGACCTGCCTAAATATAGAAATGGTCAAGAGATTGTCTACACACTTAAGGAAGATGCTGTTGCTCAATATGAAACTAAGATTGATAAGTTCACCATTACCAACTCCTATACTCCAGAAACCGTTAAAGTCTCTGGTCAAAAGGTTTGGGATGATGCTAATAATCAAGATGGCAAGCGCCCGACATCTATCAAGGTCAAGATTTTGGACGGAGATAAAGTCGTAGATGAGCTGGAAGTAACAGCCGCTACTGACTGGAAGTTTGAGTCCAAAGATCTGCCTAAGAATAAGAAGGGCAAGAAAATCAACTACACAGTCCTTGAGGAAGTTACAGTTGAGGGTTATAGCAGCAGCCAAGAACAAGCAACAGATGGCAGCTTCACTTTGACTAATAGCTACAAACCAACACAGATTGCTGTTAAGGGAACTGCGGTATGGTCAGATGCTGAAAATCAAGATAAGGTTCGACCTTCTAAGATTACTGTTCGCCTCTTGGCAGATGGCAAACCAATCAAAGAACTGGTTGTATCAGAAGAAAATGGTTGGCAGTATAACTTTAGCGACCTTCCTAAGTACAAGGATGGCAAGGAAATTGTCTATAGCGTTGCGGCTGATCCAGTAGATGGCTACAAGCTTGAGATCAACGGTACTCAGCTGACCTTCAGTCATATCCCTACTAAGAAAGTGGCTGTTGACGGAGTGGTTTCACCTAATAAGCCAGGCGGTCAAGCTCCGAAAGTCGGAGGAAAAGCTCTTCCTCGTACTGGACAGGAAGAAAGTCTTCTTGTTACTATTCTTGGCTTCCTAGCAGCGCTTCTCGCAGGAGGCATGCTGATGGCTAAGGCGAAACGCAGCTAATCAGTTTTGTGACTTACTGAAAAGCACAGTAAATATCTCATTCGATATGAAAAAGCGAACAGGTTCTTTTGAGCTTGTTCGCTTTTATCATGTCAGTTTCATCTCAAGTATTTTAAAACAACTGCTTTCTATGAGAAATGAACCTAACCTTAAGAAATGTCTTCTATGCAAAACAAGCAAGCTAAATCTCGCATTTTTTGTTATAATGAGTGTATTAACTTTTAAGGAGCAATCTTGCAAGGAAAAATCATTAAGGCTCTGGCTGGTTTCTATTATGTGGAGTCGGACGGACAGGTTTATCAAACCAGAGCGCGGGGTAATTTTCGCAAAAAAGGGCAGACACCCTATGTCGGTGACGAAGTCGAATTTTCAGCTAAAAAAGACTCGGAAGGCTATATTTTAAAAATAGCAGAGCGAAAGAACAGTCTCGTGCGGCCGCCGATTGTCAACATTGACCAGGCAGTTGTAATCATGAGCGCGAAAGAGCCAGATTTCAATGCCAATCTGTTAGATCGTTTTCTGGTGCTTTTAGAGCATAAGAGGATTCATCCTATTATCTACATCAGCAAGTTAGACCTGCTTGAAGATGAGCAGAGCTTGGATGTCTATGTACAGGCCTATCAGTCCATCGGCTATGAGGTCATTAAGACGACTGAGGAGTTGCTGCCATTGCTGACAGGGAAAATCACTGTTTTCATGGGACAGACTGGGGTTGGAAAGTCCACTCTGCTCAATAAAATTGCCCCAGACCTGCAGCTAGAAACAGGAGAGATTTCTGAAAGTCTTGGCCGCGGCCGTCATACGACGAGGGCTGTCAGCTTTTACAATCTAAACGGTGGGAAGATTGCCGACACACCAGGATTTTCGTCTTTGGATTACGAGGTGACTACAGCTGAAGATCTCAATCAAGCTTTTCCGGAGATTGCTGAGGTTAGCCAGTCCTGTAAATTTCGTACTTGCACTCATACCCACGAGCCAGCTTGTGCCGTTAAGCCAGCAGTCGAGTCCGGCCAGATAGCGTCATTCCGCTTTGATAATTACCTGCAGTTTCTCAGCGAGATTGAAAATCGTCGGGAAACCTATAAAAAAGTTGCCAAAAAAAATTCTAAATAAGGAGAAGAACTATGACTTCATTCAAAATTGCCCCTTCAATCTTAAGTGCGGACTATGCTAATTTTGAATCAGAACTGAAAAAGTTAGAAGAAACAGGCGCTGAGTATGCCCATATTGATATTATGGATGGTCATTTTGTACCCAATATCAGCTTTGGGGCTGGGGTTGTTGCCAGTATGCGTCCTCACAGCAAGCTAGTCTTTGACTGTCATCTGATGGTTTCCAATCCTGAGCACCATATCGAAGAATTCGCTCGTGCTGGTGCAGATATCATCAGCATCCATGCCGAAGCGACGCCACATATCCACGGAGCGCTGCAGAAGATTCGGGCAGCGGGAGTCAAGCCTAGTGTTGTGATTAATCCGGGAACACCAGTCGAAGCAGTCAAAAATGTTTTGAATTTGGTCGATCAAGTCCTTGTGATGACAGTTAATCCAGGTTTTGGCGGTCAGGCCTTTCTGCCAGAAACCATGGATAAGATCCGTGAGCTGGTCGTTCTGCGTGAAGTCAATCAGCTGAATTTTGATATTGAAGTGGATGGCGGTATTGACGATAAGACCATTGGGATTGCTAAAGAAGCTGGTGCCAATGTCTTCGTAGCAGGCAGCTATGTCTTCAAAGGTGATGTCAATCATCAAGTTCAGACCTTACGGGATGCCCTGCATGACTAAGGTTGCGCTGTTTGCTGGCGGGAACTTGGAACATTTTAGCTTAGATTTTGATGTGTTGGTCGGAGTAGACCGTGGGAGCCTCTTTCTGCTTGAGCAGGGAGTTTATCCTGACTTGGCTGTCGGGGATTTTGACTCTGTGAGCAAGGAAGAATTGCTACGTATAAAAGATAATGCCAAGGAAGTCGTTCAGGCCCATCCTGAAAAGGATGATACAGACCTGGAGTTGGCTGTTCTGGCTTGTTTTGAACGGTATCCAGATGCTCGTTTGACCATTTTCGGCGCCTTTGGAGGCCGTCTGGATCATGCCTTGGCCAATGTCTTCCTGCCCAGTAATGAAAAAATTGCACCTTATATGGAGAAGATTTTTCTGGAAGATGAGCAGAATCTTTTGACCTATGTTCCCAAGGGGCGCCATGAAATCAAACCAGTAGCTGGCATGTGTTATCTAGCCTTTCTGCCATCGGATGATGCTGCCTTAACGATTGAGGGCGCCAAATATCCGCTCAATAAAGATAACTTTTTTTTCAAAAAAGTGTATGCTTCTAACGAATTTATAGATAGTCCCATTTATTTGGACTTTGATAGCGGCTATACAGTCGTCATTTACAGCAAAGACAGGAGCTGATATGGAGTTTATAATCATCCTCATTCTTTTGGGGAATCTAGTGCTGACCTTTCTCCTATGGCAAAAGCTTAGTCAGCAGACCGAGACGCTAAAGCAAGTCTTGGAAAATCAGGCAGATCATCTATCGGATCAGTTGGACTATCGCTTGGAGCAAGAAAGCCAGAAAAAGGAAACGTCTCAGAAAGAGCTGGAATTAGCTCTGGGAGACCGTTTGAGCGAGGTCAGGACAGATTTGCACCGCAACTTGACAGAGCTGCGCTTGGAAATCAGTGACAACCTGACCAAGAATCGGGATAAAACTGACGAGCGTATGCGGCAGATCCAAGAGTCCAATGAAACCCGTCTAGAGCAGATGCGGCAGACTGTTGAAGAGAAACTGGAAAAAACACTTCAGACTCGTCTTCAGACTTCTTTTGAAACGGTCTCTAAGCAATTGGAGTCTGTTAATCGCGGTCTGGGAGAAATGCAGAGTGTTGCCCGAGATGTCGGCACGCTGAACAAGGTTCTTTCAAATACCAAGACCCGAGGGATTTTAGGGGAGCTGCAGCTGGGGCAGATTATTGAGGACATTATGACGGCCAGTCAGTATGAGCGAGAGTTTGTGACGGTGGCCGGATCCAGCGAGCGTGTCGAATATGCCATTAAACTGCCGGGACAGACGGAGCATGAATATGTCTATCTGCCCATTGATTCTAAGTTTCCTCTGGCCGATTACTACCGTTTGGAAGATGCTTATGAGTCTGGCAGCAAGGAAGAGATTGAGCTCTACCGCAAGTCTCTCTTAGCAAGCGTTAAACGCTTTGCCAAGGATATTAAAAGTAAATATCTGGCGCCGCCAGCTACGACTAATTTTGGAATTATGTTTCTGCCAACGGAAGGTCTCTATTCGGAAGTTGTCCGCAACCCAGCCTTTTTTGACAGTTTGCGACGGGAGGAGCAGATTGTGGTGGCGGGACCATCTACCCTCTCTGCCTTGCTCAATTCACTGTCTGTCGGCTTTAAAACGCTCAATATCCAAAAAAGTGCGGATGACATAAGCAAGGTTCTGGGTTCTGTCAAATCCGAGTTTAACAAGTTCGGTGGTATTCTGACCAAGGCTCAGAAACATTTACAGCATGCTTCGGGTAACATTGATGAACTCTTAACCCGGCGGACAGGAGCTATTGAAAGAACCTTACGCCATATTGAGCTGTCTGACCAAGACCTCGATTTGAACTTACTTGATTTTTCAGAAGAAAGGGAAAACAATGAAGATTAATCAAATGAAAAAAGATGAACTGTTTGAAGGTTTCTATCTGATCAAGTCAGCAGAAGTCCGTCAGACAAGGGCTGGGAAAAATTATCTGGCTTTTACTTTCCAAGACGATACAGGGGTAATCGAGGGCAAACTCTGGGATGCCCAGCCACATAATGTCGAAGAATTCACTGCTGGCAAGATTGTGCACATGCAAGGTCGACGGGAAGTCTACAATAACACACCCCAGGTTAATCAACTGACCCTGCGTCTTCCTAAGGCTGGAGAGCCCAATGATCCAGCGGATTTCAAGGAAAAACCGCCAGTAGACCAGAAAGAAATCCGAGATTATTTATCTCAGATGATTTTTAAGATTGAGAATTCGGTCTGGCAGCGCGTGGTCCGCTCGCTTTATAGCAAGTATGACAAGGAGTTTTATTCTTATCCAGCTGCCAAGACCAATCACCATGCTTTTGAGTCTGGCCTAGCCTTTCATACCGCTACTATGGTCAAGCTGGCAGATGCTATCGGAGACATTTATCCTCAGCTTAATAAAAGCTTGCTCTTTGCTGGGATCATGCTTCATGACTTGGCCAAGGTTATTGAGCTCAGCGGTCCGGAAAATACAGAGTACACCGTGCGAGGCAATCTGATTGGTCACATTGCTTTGATTGATGAAGAATTGACCAAGACCTTGATGGAGCTGAAAATTGATGATAGCAAGGAAGAGGTTATCGTCCTGCGGCATGTCCTTCTCAGCCATCACGGTCTCTTGGAATACGGTAGTCCTGTACGGCCGAAGATTATAGAGGCAGAAATTCTGCACATGATTGATAATCTGGATGCGGAGATGATGATGATGACGGCTGCCTTAGGACTTGTTGATCCAGGTGAAATGAGCAATAAAATATTCGCTCTTGAAGGCCGTTCCTTCTACAAACCAAAACTTGAACAGTAAAATACGAAAAATGGACATTACTTGGAAAAGAATGTTCGTTTTTTTGTTTCTGTTATGGTATAATGAATAAAATAACTTTAATTGGTGAAAAAATGAAATTAAGAAGAAGTGAGCGTATGGTGGTTATTTCTAATTATTTGATTAACCATCCTTATGAATTAACGAGCTTAAATACATTTGCAGAAAAATACGAATCTGCTAAATCTTCTATTTCAGAAGATATTGTCATTATTAAGCGTGCCTTTGAAGAGATTGAAATTGGAACCATCGAAACGATTACTGGTGCTGGTGGAGGAGTGATTTTCAGCCCGTCCATCTCCGATGCAGAAGCTAAGACTATTGTAAAAGGTCTTTGTGATCAGCTGTCTGAAAGCAATCGGATTCTTCCTGGGGGCTACATTTACCTATCTGATCTGCTCAGTACTCCATCCATTTTGAATAATATTGGGCGGATTATTGCCAAAAGCTTTAAAGATCAACAGATTGATGCTGTCATGACGGTTGCTACTAAGGGTGTTCCTTTGGCCAATGCAGTAGCCAATGTTCTCAATGTACCTTTTGTCATCGTTCGTCGGGATTTAAAGATTACAGAAGGATCAACGGTCAGTGTCAACTACGTATCGGGCTCCAGCGGAGATCGTATTGAAAAGATGTTCTTGTCCAAGCGCAGTCTCAAGGCCGGCAGCCGCGTCTTGATTGTGGATGACTTCCTCAAAGGCGGGGGAACCATTACAGGGATGATTAGCCTCTTATCTGAGTTTGACTCTGAGCTGGCAGGTGTAGCGGTCTTTGCGGACAACGCGCAGGCCAATCGCGATTATCTGGACTATAAATCGCTCTTGAAAGTAACCAATATTGATGTCAAGGCGAATACCATTGATGTGGAAATTGGAAATATTTTTGATTAGGGAAAAGGGCGGAGATTATAGATGAAAACAGTTTTAGAAAAGTTTGACCACAGTCCGCTGTGGATTCGTTTAGGAGTATTGTCGATTTTATTTGGGATTCTGATTACCGGCATGGTTTTTGTGCAGGGCCAGTCTAATTCCACCAGAAATTCAGTTAGTTCAGCCGCCAGCATCGCATCAAGTAGCTCTTCCTTACAGCTATCTTCTGCTCAAAAAGAAGCACAGGAAAAAGAAATTCAGGAAGAGGAGCAAGCAGTTCAGGCCGCAGAAGAAGCAGTTAAACAGCTTGAAACCATGCAAACTTTGGAAGATTTGCAGCTAGCTAAGACTGCAGTAGAGAAAGTCAAGGATGCAGCGACGAAAGCTAGATTCCAAAGTCGTATTCAGGCGATAGCAGTCTTGATTGATCCGGAAGCAGCACAGTCCGCTGTTTCTGAAAATCCAGTTGCTGCATCAGAAGAAGCAGTGGCTCAGCCGCAGCAATAAGTTAGCAGCAATCTAATAAGTATAGATAGGCCTAAAATAGAAAAAAATGTATTGACAGAAAAGTATCGTCATGCTATAATGATAGACGGTACTTTTTACTTTTGGTCTCTCAAAAGTGTACAGAGACGTGCTGACAAATGTTGCAAAAGTACACGCAGATGGTAGCTGTCACCAAGTGTATCATCACCAAAATTAAAAAAATACAGGAGAATGTAGATGCCTACAATTAACCAATTGGTTCGCAAACCGCGTAAATCAAAAGTAGAAAAATCTAAATCACCAGCTTTGAACGTTGGTTACAATAGCCATAAAAAAGTTCAAACAAACGTATCTTCACCACAAAAACGTGGAGTTGCAACCCGTGTCGGAACTATGACACCTAAGAAACCGAACTCTGCCCTTCGTAAGTTTGCCCGTGTACGTCTGAGCAACCTGATTGAAGTTACAGCTTACATCCCAGGTATCGGACACAACCTGCAAGAGCACAGCGTGGTGCTTCTTCGTGGTGGACGTGTAAAAGACCTTCCAGGGGTACGTTACCATATCGTCCGCGGTGCACTTGATACAGCAGGTGTTACTGATCGTAAACAAGGCCGTTCTAAATACGGTACTAAAAAACCAAAAGCATAAGGAAAGGGGAGAAAGATAAATGAGTCGTAAAAACCAAGCGCCTAAGCGCGAAGTATTGCCAGATCCGCTTTACAATTCAAAATTAGTTACTCGTCTTATCAACCGCGTTATGCTTGATGGTAAGCGTGGTACAGCAGCTTCTATCGTTTACGGAGCTTTTGACCAAATCAAAGAAGCAACTGGAAACGATGCGCTGGAAGTATTTGAAACAGCTATGGAAAACATCATGCCTGTACTTGAAGTTCGTGCTCGCCGTGTCGGTGGTTCAAACTACCAAGTTCCGGTTGAAGTTCGTCCAGAACGTCGTACAACACTTGGACTTCGCTGGTTGGTAACTATTGCTCGTCAACGTGGTGAGCACACAATGGTTGACCGCCTTGCAAAAGAAATCTTGGATGCATCTAACAACACTGGTGCAGCTGTTAAGAAACGTGAAGACACTCACCGTATGGCAGAAGCCAACCGTGCCTTCGCACACTTCCGTTGGTAATATAGGATGCGAAAGCGTTAAGAAAGTCCCAGAGAAAATAGGGAATCGAAGCAGGTTGCGACTGCAACCAATGAGATTCATCTTTTTCTCCAGACTTTTAGCTTGAGCTCAACTAGAGCATGATGCTAGGGACGGTAAGGATGCAAAGTAAAAATAGGAAACTGATGCAGTATTCGATGAATACAAGGAAGTTTATCTTTTTCATACAGCATCCCGTTCCAGCTCAAATAGGCTAAGTTGAGCTTTTAGCCCGAGTTCAATTGAGCTCAGTCAGCTCTTAGCTATAATTCAACTGTTCATCTGACAAGTTGAGACCAACAAAAGCAAGATAAACATTGAGAACGGGTAGGTCCTGCCTATCCGTTTTTGCTAAATAATGTTATAATAAACTGTAAAATAAATTAATAGGAGAAATAACCAAATGGCTCGCGAATTTTCACTTGAAAAAACTCGTAATATCGGTATCATGGCCCACGTCGATGCTGGTAAAACAACAACAACTGAGCGTATTCTTTACTACACTGGTAAAATCCACAAAATCGGTGAAACTCACGAAGGTGCGTCACAAATGGACTGGATGGAGCAAGAGCAAGAGCGTGGTATCACTATCACATCTGCTGCGACAACTGCTCAATGGAATAATCACCGCGTAAACATCATCGACACACCGGGACACGTGGACTTCACAATCGAAGTACAACGTTCTCTTCGTGTCTTGGACGGCGCTGTAACCGTTCTTGACTCGCAATCAGGTGTTGAACCTCAAACTGAAACAGTTTGGCGCCAAGCAACTGAGTACGGAGTTCCTCGTATCGTATTTGCCAACAAGATGGATAAGATTGGTGCTGACTTCCTTTACTCAGTAAGCACTTTGCATGATCGTCTTCAAGCAAACGCTCATCCAATCCAATTGCCAATTGGTTCAGAAGATGACTTCCGCGGAATTATCGACTTGATCAAGATGAAGGCTGAAATCTATACTAACGATCTTGGTACAGATATTTTGGAAGAAGATATCCCAGCTGAATACCTTGAGCAAGCTCAAGAATACCGTGAAAAATTGGTGGAAGCAGTTGCTGAAACTGATGAAGACTTGATGATGAAATACCTTGAAGGTGAAGAAATCACTAATGAAGAATTGAAAGCTGCTATCCGTAAAGCGACAATCAATGTTGAATTCTTCCCAGTATTGTGTGGTTCTGCTTTCAAGAACAAGGGTGTTCAGTTGATGCTTGATGCAGTTATCGACTACTTGCCAAGCCCACTTGATATTCCAGCTATCAAAGGTATCAACCCAGACACTGAAGAAGAAGAAACTCGTCCTGCATCTGATGAAGAGCCATTTGCAGCTCTTGCCTTCAAGATCATGACTGACCCATTCGTAGGTCGTTTGACTTTCTTCCGTGTTTACTCAGGTGTCTTGAACAGCGGTTCATACGTATTGAACACTTCTAAAGGTAAACGTGAGCGTATCGGGCGTATCCTGCAAATGCACGCTAACAGCCGTAACGAAATCGAAACAGTATACGCTGGTGATATCGCTGCTGCCGTAGGTTTGAAAGATACAACTACTGGTGACTCATTGACAGATGAAAAAGCTAAGATTATCCTTGAGTCTATCAACGTTCCAGAACCAGTTATTCAGCTGATGGTTGAGCCTAAGTCTAAAGCTGACCAAGACAAGATGGGTGTTGCCTTGCAAAAACTGGCTGAAGAAGATCCAACATTCCGTGTTGAAACAAACGTTGAAACTGGTGAAACAGTTATCTCTGGTATGGGTGAACTTCACTTGGATGTCCTTGTTGACCGTATGCGTCGTGAGTTCAAGGTTGAAGCAAACGTAGGTGCTCCTCAAGTATCTTACCGTGAAACTTTCCGTGCTTCTACTCAAGCTCGTGGATTCTTCAAGCGCCAATCTGGTGGTAAAGGTCAGTTCGGTGATGTATGGATCGAGTTCACACCAAACGAAGAAGGAAAAGGCTTCGAGTTTGAAAATGCTATCGTCGGTGGTGTGGTTCCACGTGAATTCATTCCAGCGGTAGAAAAAGGTTTGGTTGAGTCAATGGCTAATGGTGTCCTTGCTGGTTACCCAATCGTTGATGTGAAAGCTAAACTTTACGATGGTTCATACCACGATGTCGACTCATCTGAAACAGCCTTCAAGGTTGCGGCTTCACTTGCTTTGAAAGAAGCTGCTAAGACTGCTCAGCCTGCTATCCTTGAGCCAATGATGTTGGTAACAATCACTGTTCCTGAAGAAAACCTTGGTGATGTTATGGGTCACGTAACAGCTCGTCGTGGACGTGTTGACGGTATGGAAGCACATGGTAACAGCCAAATCGTTCGTGCCTATGTTCCACTTGCTGAAATGTTCGGTTATGCGACAGTTCTTCGTTCAGCATCACAAGGACGCGGTACTTTCATGATGGTATTCGACCACTACGAAGATGTACCTAAGTCAGTACAAGAAGAAATCATTAAGAAAAACAAAGGTGAAGCTTAAGCTTTGAGCTAAACCTTGGCACTCGCGTTTGCGGGTGCTTTTTCTATTTTTTAGAGAAGCATATCCTCAATAAAGAGGGGAAATGATTTATCTTGTAAGTTGTATTCCCGCATTTTCAAAAGTTACTGCTTTGCTTTTTCAAATCAATGAAAGCCGAAATGAAAGTTAGTGAAAGAATTCATAATACTTGTTAATAACAATGAAATCAGTTGCATTTTACCTCAATTAAGTATATAATAGAAATGTTGAAAGGTGATTTGTAGCAACTCAAGTTACTCTTTTCACATAAAAATTTTTTGATTTTCATAAGGAGGAAATCACGAATGGTAGTTAAAGTTGGTATTAACGGTTTCGGTCGTATCGGTCGTCTTGCTTTCCGTCGTATCCAAAACGTAGAAGGTGTTGAAGTTACTCGCATCAACGACCTTACAGATCCAGTAATGCTTGCACATCTGTTGAAATATGACACAACTCAAGGTCGTTTCGATGGTACTGTTGAAGTTAAAGAAGGTGGATTTGAAGTTAACGGTAAATTCGTTAAAGTTTCTGCTGAACGTGACCCAGAACAAATTGACTGGGCTACTGACGGTGTAGAAATCGTTCTTGAAGCAACTGGTTTCTTTGCTAAGAAAGATGCTGCTGAAAAACACCTTAAAGGTGGTGCTAAGAAAGTTGTTATCACTGCTCCTGGTGGAAATGACGTTAAGACAGTTGTATTTAACACTAACCACGACGTTCTTGATGGTACTGAAACAGTTATCTCAGGTGCTTCATGTACTACAAACTGCTTGGCTCCAATGGCTAAAGCACTTCAAGACAACTTCGGTGTTGTTGAAGGATTGATGACTACTATCCACGCTTACACTGGTGACCAAATGATCCTTGACGGACCACACCGTGGTGGTGACCTTCGTCGTGCTCGCGCTGGTGCTGCAAACATCGTTCCTAACTCAACTGGTGCTGCTAAAGCTATCGGCTTGGTTATCCCAGAATTGAACGGTAAATTGGACGGATCTGCACAACGCGTTCCAACTCCAACTGGATCAGTTACTGAATTGGTTGCTGTTCTTGAAAAGAACGTAACAGTTGATGAAGTAAACGCAGCTATGAAAGCAGCAGCTAACGAATCATACGGTTACACAGAAGATCCAATCGTATCTTCAGATATCGTAGGTATGTCTTACGGTTCATTGTTCGACGCAACTCAAACTAAAGTTCTTGATGTTGACGGCAAACAATTGGTTAAAGTTGTATCATGGTACGACAACGAAATGTCATACACTGCACAACTTGTACGTACTCTTGAATACTTCGCGAAAATCGCTAAATAATTCAATGGTAAAAGAAAGAGACTCATTTGAGTCTCTTTTTCTGTACCTTGCTTTGTGAGAATCATCAAAGACAGGTTTGTGGTTTATTGAGCTTCTATTTTCCAAATTTTTAGTCATATAGAAAGTCAGTTCTGATACTTCTGTCCATTTTTCTAAATGCTTCAAGGGGCTGTTTTGCGGTAAGAGAAGCTAAGCATACTTTTCTTAAAGAAAACTATACCAATTTCATGCTTGACAAACCAAAAAAGAGTTTGTATACTATCTCTATTGAAGTTATTTAACTTCAATAGAACTATACCAATTTTAATAAGAAGGGCTGGTTTCTAAGACTAGAAATCAGAAGTAATGTTATGTGTGGAATTGTCGGAGTTGTCGGAAATCGCAACGCAACAGATATTTTGATGCAGGGCTTGGAAAAGCTGGAATACCGAGGTTATGACTCAGCTGGAATTTTTGTAACAACAGGGAAAACTTCTAGTCTGATCAAGTCGGTCGGTCGTATCGCTGACCTACATGCTAAAATTGGCATTGATGTTGCTGGGACTACTGGTATCGGACATACTCGTTGGGCTACTCATGGAAAACCAAGTGAAAACAATGCCCATCCTCATACTTCACAGACCGGCCGTTTTGTCTTGGTTCATAATGGTGTAATTGAGAACTACCTTGATATTAAGAATACTTATCTAGCTGGTCATGACTTCAAGGGGCAGACAGATACAGAGATTGCTGTGCATCTGATTGGCAAATTTGCTGAAGAAGAAGGCTTGTCTCTTTTAGAAGCCTTTAAAAAAGCTCTTCACATTATCCGTGGTTCTTATGCCTTTGCTTTGGTGGATTCAGAAGATGCAGATGTTATCTATGTTGCTAAAAATAAATCTCCACTACTAGTCGGGCTTGGTGAAGGCTACAATATGGTCTGCTCAGATGCTATGGCCATGATTCGCGAGACAAGTCAGTTTATGGAAATTCATGACCAAGAGCTGGTTATTGTCCGTAAAGACAGTGTGGAAGTGCAGGATTATGACGGGCATACTCTGGAGCGTGAAAGCTATACTGCTGAGCTAGATCTGTCCGATATCGGTAAGGGGACTTATCCATACTATATGCTCAAAGAAATCGACGAGCAGCCAACTGTGATGCGTAAGCTAATCAGCGCTTATACAGATGATAAGGGGCAAGTATCAGTTGATGCGGATATTGTCAAGGCTGTTCAGGAAGCTGACCGTCTCTATATCCTTGCGGCTGGAACTTCTTACCATGCTGGCTATGCTTCTAAGCGTATGCTGGAAGAGCTGACGGATACACCTGTTGAGCTGGGCATTGCCTCTGAGTGGGGTTATGCTATGCCGCTCCTTAGCAAGAAGCCTCTCTTTATCTTTATCAGCCAATCTGGCGAAACAGCTGACAGCCGTCAGGTCTTAGTCAAGGCGAATCAGATGGGCATTCCAAGTTTGACCGTGACCAATGTTCCGGGTTCTACGCTTTCTCGGGAAGCCAATCATACCATGCTGCTGCATGCAGGTCCTGAGATTGCGGTTGCTTCTACTAAGGCCTATACAGCTCAAATCGCAGCCTTGGCTTTCTTGGCTAAAGCTGTTGGCGATGCCAATGCTTCTGAGAAAGCGGCAGCCTTTGATTTGGTTCACGAGCTGTCCTTAGTTGCGCAGTCTATTGAGTCCACTTTGTCAGAAAAGGAGTTGATTGACAATAAGGTCCGCGGCCTTCTAGAAACAACTCGCAATGCTTTCTATATCGGCCGTGGTCAAGACTACTATGTGGCGATGGAAGCTAGCTTAAAACTCAAAGAAATTTCTTATATCCAGTGTGAAGGCTTTGCAGCTGGTGAACTCAAACACGGTACGATCTCTCTGATTGAAGACGGAACGCCAGTTTTGGCCCTGCTTTCAGACGAAGTCTTGGCTAGTCATACTCGGGGCAATATTTCAGAAGTCGTAGCTCGGGGTGCCAAGGTGCTGACTATTGCTGAGGAGAATGTAGCCAAAGAAGGCGACGATATCGTACTCAATCAGGTTCATCCATACCTGTCACCAATCTCTATGGTGGTACCGACACAGCTCATTGCTTACTTTGCAACCTTGCACCGTGGTCTGGATGTAGATAAGCCTCGTAATCTGGCTAAGTCTGTCACTGTAGAATAAGCACAGAGGGCCATTGCCTATAAAGATTGCCTATCTCATCCATAGAAAATATATATATATGGTACTTATCTAAAAAAGGTACAAAAAACAAGGTTATTCAGCAGAGGCTGAAAAGCCTTGAAAAAGCTAGCTTAGTCTAGCTTTTTTATTTTGCTTTGATAAATATTTTTAATCAGGCTGATAGGGAAAATATATTTCCCAGGAGAAGGAGAGGATGGTAAGATATATTACAAATTCAAAGAAGGAGGAAGTAATGGTCAGTAAGAAAGAATTAGTGCTGAGAGCTTTTCGAGGTGAAGAAGTTGACCGAGTACCAGTTGGTTTTTGGTTTCACTTTGTAAGCCAAGAGGAAAAGATGCTGGGCCTGGATAATCCAGTGATTTTCAATAAAAGTGTTGAGGGGCATGCTGCTTATGTTCGAGCTGCACGGCCAGACTTTGTCAAGATTATGAGCGATGGCTTCTTTAAGTATCCTAGTGCGCTTTATTCGGATCATATTGAGTCCATTCGGGACTTGGCTGCTATTCAGTCTATCGGCGAGTATCATCCTTGGATTGAGCAGCAGATTGAGATGGTGAAGGCTGTAAAGGCAAGCTATCCGGAGGACCTCGCTTCCTTCTACAATATCTTTGCACCGGTCTCCTATCTCAAGCGCTGGTTCCGCAGGGAAGGGTCGCGAGGAGATAGAGAAATTGCAGATTTTTTAGCAGAGAATCCCGAGCTGACAGGACAAGTTTTGGATGTCATTGCCGGCGATATTGCTATTTTGACTAGACGTATCATTGAGGAAGCGGGCACTGAGGGGATTTATCTCAGTACACAGCAAATCCAAGACGGCCGGGTAGATGCGGCTAGTTATCGTAGTTATATTGAGCCCAGTACGGTTAAGGTTTTGGAAGCGGCAAATGCGGCTGGCGGAGTGAATATCCTCCACATCTGCGGCTTTGAAGGAGCCAGCAATGATTTGGAACTGTTCAAAGACTATCCGGCTCAAGTCTTTAACTGGGCAACTCACCATGAGGGTGTCAGCCTAGCGGAAGGGCGCAAGCTCTTTGGCGGTCAGACTGTCCTTGGGGGCTTCGAAAATAGCAGAGCAGCTCTTCTAAATACAGGCAGTCGTGCAGAATTAGAGGATGAGACCAAGCGGTTGCTGGCTGCAGCTGGCAGTCAGGGAGTGATTCTAGGGGCTGACTGTACTGTACCAGATGATTTTGAAATAGAAAGATTGGACTGGATCCGCCAGGCAGCTAATCAGTTCTGATGGAATTGCCAAAGTCCTAAAGAGCAATTTTCAACTCTTTCAAGGAGGAAGATAGATGAATCGGTATCAAAAAATGCTTGCTGCTCTTGCTCTGATATTATTGATAATAGGAACCTTTCTGAGCATCAGTCAGATTTATGCTCATCAGTCTTCAGACAAAAAAGAAGATGATTTGCAGGCGCTCAAGAAACTGCCTGAGCAGTCAACTGGCTTGATGCAGCCCAATGATATCGCTGCCCTGCTCTTGTCGGATTAGAATTTTAAAAGGTTGACTTAGCTCAATGAGCAAGCTAAAAAACAAACCATTGGCTAGATAAGGATAATAAAAAAGGAGAAAAGATGACTTCAAAAAGAGAATTAGTACTGAAGGCCTTCAGAGGAGAGCCCGTTGACCGAGTGCCAGTTGGTTTCTGGCATCATTTTACCAACGAGGATGAGTGGCTGGTAGGTTTTGGAAATCAGGCCATTATTGAGAAAAATCTGGCTGGCCATCAAGCTTTTCTGGCAGAAGTCGAGCCAGACTTTATCAAGCTGATGAGTGATGGTTATTTTGCCTATCCTAATGAACGCTTGAAAAAAGTCCAATCTATAAAAGACTTAGCAGATATTGAGCCGCTAGGTGCTGACCACCCTTGGATTAGTGAGCAAGTGGAACTGGTTCAGAAGATTAGGGCTGGATTTACAGAAGACTTGGTCGCTATTTACAATATTTTTGCGCCAGTGACCTACTTCAAATGGTTGATCGGTAAGGTTGCTGGTGGAGATGATATCATTGCAGATTTCTTGGTGGAGGATGCGGTGCTCACGAAGCGGGTGCTGGATGTGATTGCTCAAGATATTGCAGCTCTGACGGAGCGGATTATCAAGGAAGCTGGTGCGGATGGAATCTACCTCAGCGTTCAGAGCATTCAGGATGCGCGGGTGTCGGCTGAAGACTATAAGGCTTTTATTGCTCCTAGTGAATTGGCGGTGCTGGAAGCAGCCAATGCGGCTGGCGGAGTGAATATCCTGCACATTTGCGGTTACGAAGGCGCGCGAAATGATGTTCATCTTTTTACTGACTATCCAGCTCAGGTCATCAACTGGGCAGTGGGGCCAGAAGGCATCAGCCTAGCGGAGGGCCGGAAATTGTTTGGCGGTCGTACTGTCTTGGGTGGCTTTGAAAATGGCAAGGAAGGCCTGCTCTACACGGGCAGTCAAGCAGTTATTCAAGACGAGACCAAGCGGCTGATAGCAGAGGCTGGCAAGGTAGCTTTGATTATCGGGGCTGACTGTACTATTCCAAGCGATATTGAAGCAGAGCGGATTCAGTGGGTTCGCCAAGCAGCAAGTTTAGCATAAGAAGGAGGCGAAAGAATGAGCAAGAAAAAATGGATTATTGGTGGAGCAGCAGTGATTGCTATTGTAGTGGCGACTTATTTGGGGCGAACCTTGACAGGTGCTTCATCTAGCAAGACGAGCAGCTCTGCATCAGGCAGTGGCAAGGTCACGACATTGAAAGTGGCACATACACAGAACTATGTTCCTTATGACTTTGTGGACGAAAAAGGCGAGTCAGATGGCTATGAAGTTGCTGTTCTCAAGGCCATTGATGAAAAGCTGCCAGACTATCAGTTTGAATATACTGGTACCAGTGATGAAGATCTTTTAGTCGGTTTGGAATCTGGGAAATATGATATTGGAACCAAGGGAGCATGGTACACTGAAGAGCGGGCGAAGAAGTTCATCATTCCAGAAAGCCCAATCGGCGCTAGCATTATCGGTTTCACTATCCGCAAGGAAGACGCTGAAAAATACAAGACCATTGATGATTTTGCCAAGGAAAAGGGCAAGTTGGTACCGATTTCTCCGCAGAATGCTCAATGGGCGGTTATCGAAGAGTATAATCAGAAGCATAGCGGTGCTCCTATTGATTTGACTGCAGCAGAGTCCTTCAAGGTAGCTGATGCTTATGCTTGGGTTCTGGAAGGGCGCTACGATGCTTTCTTTGACATCAAGCTGTCTTTTGAAAAAGCTGTGACAGATAAAGAAGGTTCTTACCATCAGTATGCGGATCAACTGACTTGGTTCCCTTACAAGGGGATTCCGACCTATCCCCTGCTGCATAAAAACGAAAAGAATGAAGAATTTGCCAAGGCATACGAGAAGGCAATTAAGGAACTGGAAAAAGACGGAACCTTGGCTAAACTATCTGAAAAGTATTTCGGAGAGGATGTCTTCTCTTATGTGGACAAGGATTAGTTGCTGCTGTCTGCTGATTATGGAAAATCAAAAGGCTGACTGAGAAGCTGGCTGAAAATAGAGTTGGTGGCTTCTAAGCTGACCTTGCTGCTGTTTGAAGGAATTTTCAAAGAGGATAGCTAGGCGAGAGCATGGTTGCTCCAAGCTGAAAGTGTCCGTCCAAGAGAAGCTTATTCTATCTAATCACTGTCGAAGGAGAAGAAAATTATGGTCTCGTATGACTTGTCCCGTGTCTTTGGCCTGCTGCCTAGTCTGCTGCAGGCTCTGCCGACCACTTTATGGATTATGTTTGTGACAGCTTTGATTGGCTCCTTGCTGGGTGGTCTATTGGCTTGGGCTCAGATTTCTGAGGAGCAGTCTTTTGCTGGCCTAGCTAGAGGATATATATTTATCCTTAGATGTACACCGCCTATTGTCTTACTTTTCTTGGTTTTTTATGGCATTCCAGAGTTTTTAGAATGGTGGCTGGGGCTGGATATCAATAATTGGTCGCGGACTGTTTTTGTCATCATCACCATGATTCTGCTCTTTGCGGCCATGATTGCGGAAGTCTTCAAGGCAGCTTATCTTGCTGTTCCCAAGGGGCAGACTGAGGCAGGTCTCAGTATTGGCTTGACACCGGCGCAGACTTTTCTGCGCATCGTCCTGCCACAGGCGTTTCGCATCGCCCTGCCCAATCTGACTACTGCCCTTCTTAATCTCATGAGGGATGCTGCGCTGGCTTATACGATTGGGGCAGTGGATGTCATGGGAGCAGGGCAAAATCTTATCAGTCGTAATCTGGGCAATTATTCCCTAGAAACCTATACAGCGGTGGCCTTGATTTACTGGGGGATTGCCCTAGTGGTTTCGCTGGCTTCCCAGCTTCTGGAAAAAAGTCTGACAGTCAAGGAGAGGTAAAGCATGGATTTGAATTATATTGTAAACACCTTTCTGGTTACTTTGAAAGGCATACCAGTAACCCTGATCATTATGGTGGTGGCTATTCTGCTCAGCTTTATTCCGGCTCTGCTTCTAGCTCTGGGACAGATTTATAAAGTTCGGGGTGTTCGGACTTTTTCAGTGGTTTATCTGGCCTTTATTCGGGCGACGCCTCCCATTTTGCTCATTCTCTTTTTCTACAGTCTTTTTCCTAGCTTATTGAATCAAATTTTTAAAAGTCTGGGCAGTCAGGTAGACGTCTTTAAGTTCAATCCGCTTTACTATGCTTTCATCATCTATAGCCTGATGACGACAGGCAGTTTATCGGAAATTCTGCGCTCTGCCATTTTGACGGTGGATAAAGGACAGTTAGAAGCGGCTCAAGCGATTGGTTTAACGAATTTTCAAGCCTATCGGAGAATTGTTTTTCCTCAGGCATTGCGCTCTGCCCTGCCCAATCTGGCCAATCTAGTTATCAATCTAGTCAAGGGAACCTCGCTGGTATTTGTCATGACAGTCAAGGATATCACAGCCCTGGCTAAGATAGAAGCCTCCCATTCTTACCAATATTCAGAGTCTTATCTGGTGATTTTTGTTATTTATCTCATTATTTGTGGCTTGATTCAGTGGATTTTTAGGGGCTTGGAAAAACGCTACGCTCTTGCTTAGGAAGGAAAGATTATGTTAGAAGTAAAACATATCTCCAAACGATTTGGAGAGCACCAGGTGCTGGCAGATGTCAGTCTCAAGGTCAATCAAGGTGACGTTGTGGTTATTCTGGGACCCTCAGGCTCTGGGAAAACAACATTTCTGCGCTGTCTGAATCACTTAGAAAAAGCGGATAGCGGCCAGCTGACTTTGTCTGGTAAGGACTATGATTTGGCTAAACTCAGCAAAAAGGAGATTTTGGAAATTCGTAGAAAGACAGCCTTTGTCTTCCAGCATTATAATCTCTTTGCCAATAAAACTGCCCTTGAAAATATCTTAGAGGGCTTAGTGATCGCTCGTAAGATACCGAGGGAAGAAGCGCTTAAGATTGCGGAAGAGTCCTTGAAGCGCGTGGGACTCTTGGCCTACAAGGACTACTATCCTTCGCAGCTATCAGGCGGCCAGCAGCAGCGGATAGGGATTGCCCGTGCCATTGCTGTTAAGCCAGATGTCATTCTGCTGGATGAACCAACTTCGGCTCTAGATCCGGAACTGGTCGGCGAAGTCCTCAGTGTCATGAAGCAGTTGGCTCAGGAGGGAGTGACCATGGTCGTTGTGACCCACGAGATGAGCTTTGCCCGTGATGTGGCCAACCATGTCATATTTATGGACGGAGGTCACATCATCGAAGAAAACCCTCCTCAGGAATTCTTCAGCAGTCCAAAGGAAGAGCGGACCCAACAGTTTCTGTCCCGCATTCTGTCCGATGCCAGCTATAGTGTAGAGTATATGATTTAAAAATCTGGATTATGTCCAGATTTTTATTATAAAAAAGCGTCTTTATAGGAACGAAAAGGACCTAAACGATAACTTCGATTACAACTGTAAATTTATTTTAAAAAATTATGTAAAATCTATTGACAAATAAATTCTGTCATGATAAAATTACAACTGTAAACAAAAAAGTTTACGTAAATTTAATTAGAAGGTATGAATACAGCCGGAAGGCAATTATTTTTGGGAGGATTGAAAATTATGTAAAATCATCTTCTTCTGAAAGAGATCAAATCACTCATAAAAATAGAGACTGAATCAGTCTTGATTTTTGAAAAGAGAATAAGTTATGTAAAATAATAGATTGCAGAAGATCTCCCAAATCAAAATTTATAGTGGATAAGGAAGAGATTTCTTATCTGAAACTTTGGTAAAATCAAAAATTATGTAAAGCAAAATATGAAAAAAGCGAGGTAATGCTATGAACAACAACTACAACAATTTTAACAATATGGACGACCTTTTCAACCAACTCATGGGGCGCATGGGCGGCTACAACAGCGAACACCGGCGCTACTTGATTAATGGTAGAGAGGTCACACCGGAAGAGTTTGCTCAGTACCGGGCTACTGGCAAGCTCCCCGGTCAAGGAGCAGGTGAGCAGACTAGCCAGACTGCTGCTCATGGACCTAAGCAAGATGGTATCCTAGCTAAGCTAGGTCGCAATCTGACTCAGGAAGCGCGTGACGGTAAGTTAGATCCAGTCATTGGGCGTAATAAGGAAATCCAAGAAACAGCTGAAATCCTTTCCCGCCGGACTAAGAACAATCCGGTTCTGGTCGGAGATGCCGGAGTTGGTAAGACAGCTGTCGTAGAAGGATTGGCTCAGGCTATCGTCAATGGTGATGTGCCAGCGGCTATCAAGAACAAGGAAATTATTTCTGTTGATATTTCCGGTCTGGAAGCTGGTACCCAGTATCGTGGTAGCTTTGAAGAAAATATCCAAAACTTGGTCAATGAAGTCAAGGAAGCAGGCAACATTATCCTCTTCTTTGACGAAATCCACCAAATCCTAGGAGCAGGCTCTACTGGCGGAGACAGCGGGTCCAAGGGCTTGGCAGATATTCTCAAACCGGCGCTTTCTCGTGGTGAGCTGACCGTTATCGGGGCTACTACTCAGGACGAGTATCGCAATACTATCCTTAAAAATGCAGCTTTGGCTCGTCGTTTCAACGAAGTCAAGGTCAACGCACCGTCTGCCGAGGATACCTATCAGATTCTTCGAGGCATTCGGGACCTGTATGAAAAGCACCACAATGTCATCCTGCCAGATGAAGTGCTGAAAGCGGCTGTGGACTACTCTGTCCAGTATATTCCACAACGGAGCCTGCCAGACAAGGCGATTGACCTGGTCGACGTGACTGCTGCCCACTTGGCAGCCC
Organism: Streptococcus sp. 27098_8_134; assembly: GCF_041431675.1. NCBI lineage: Bacteria > Bacillati > Bacillota > Bacilli > Lactobacillales > Streptococcaceae > Streptococcus > Streptococcus sp. 27098_8_134. The sequence goes on from NZ_JAPVYD010000003.1 coordinate 245,224, forward strand.
AGCATCCAGTGACTGACGTTCATGCGGTTGAAAATGAGATTGCTGAACAGAAAGACAAGCAGGAAGCAGCTGTTGAAAAAGAAGACTATGAAGCAGCTCTGAATGCCAAGACTCGCATTGAAGAGCTGGAAAAGAAAATTCAAAATCACACTGAGGATATGAAGGTGACAGCTACAGTCAATGACGTAGCAGAGTCTGTTGAACGGATGACGGGTGTGCCGGTATCTCAAATGGGTGCCAGCGACATTGAGCGCCTCAAGGGCATGAATGACCGTCTCAAAGCTAAAGTTATCGGCCAAGATAAGGCTGTAGAAGCCGTGGCTAGAGCTATCCGCCGTAACCGTGCAGGATTTGATGAAGGTAACCGTCCAATCGGAAGCTTCCTCTTTGTTGGTCCGACTGGCGTCGGAAAGACTGAGCTTGCTAAGCAACTAGCTCTAGATATATTCGGTACTAAAGAGGCCATTATCCGTCTGGATATGTCTGAATACTCTGACCGGACTGCTGTTTCCAAGCTGATTGGTACGACTGCAGGCTATGTCGGATATGATGACAACAATAACACCCTGACCGAGCGTGTGCGCCGCAATCCTTACTCTATCATTCTCTTGGATGAGATTGAAAAGGCGGATCCACAAGTGATTACCCTTCTCCTTCAAGTTCTGGATGACGGTCGTTTGACAGATGGTCAAGGGAATACAGTCAACTTCAAGAATACGGTTATTATTGCGACTTCCAATGCTGGATTTGGCTACGAAGCAGGCTTGGAAGAGGATGCTGAAAAGCCTGATCTGATGGATCGACTCAAAGCTTACTTCCGTCCAGAATTCCTCAATCGTTTCAACGCGGTTATTGAGTTCTCTCATCTCAAGAAAGAAGATTTGATGGAGATTGTGAATCTCATGCTGATCGAAGTAAATCAAACCTTGAGCAAGAAAGAAATTGATCTGACTGTATCTGATGCAGCTAAGGAATTCCTGCGCGACGCTGGTTATGACCAAGTCATGGGTGTTCGTCCGCTCCGTCGTGTCATCGAGCAGCAAATTCGTGACAAGGTGACTGACTTCCACTTGGATAATCTAGATGCTAAGCACTTGACAGCCGATTTAGAAGATGGTGTCTTGGTTATCAAGGAAAAGGGTTCTTCCGCATCTGAAGAAGACAAGCAGGCAGAATAAAACTTACTAAGTCAACTAACTTTTCAAAGACCTCCTTCTTAGATGAAGGCAGGTCTTTTTTGTTAAGTAGTAATTCCAAATAACTATCCTTTCTGAAAATAAATTAGTATTTATCCCAAAATATCAACTAAATTCTCCTTGATATCACTTAAAAGAAATGTTTCTATTAGGTATATAAAAAGAAAAACATTGAAACCTGATGCTGAAGAAAAGCCAGACTTGCTTAGAAGGTATCGGTAAAATGAAACAAAATTTTGATATTGCCGAAGCAGTCGATGGCTAGAATCAAGCTAGCAACCTAGCTTTTCTGAAACAAGAGATTAAGCTCGCATGCTGTAGGATTTTCAAGGAAAAATTTAGACAATTTGGAGGAAGACAGCAAATGGCAACTTTATAAAGCCAGTATATTAGCCTATCAGGGGATCAACTTTATGCAGAAGGATTTAAAATAAGAGAGATGAATAATTTTTGACGAAAGCAGACTGCTATGAAACAGTAACAACAATTAAGCACAATGTCATTATCTTTGCCATTCTCAGCACCCTGTGTGGCTGGACTGGTTATGTTGTTGATAAAGTAACCGGCCAGGCTCCTTACGAAAGTATCGGAACAGAGATAGGAAGCGGCTCTTTAGGGATGCTGATTTGGCTGCTAACTCCGTTAATCTGTACCATCTTTCTTCGAAGCCTTGGCGGAGACGGCTGTAAAGAGGCAGGTTTTTCCATTAATTTTAAAAATAATAAAACGTTATACCTTGTTAGTTTTTTAGTCTACCTTCTTGTTACGATGATAGTGAGATTCTTGGGACTGGTGGCACAAGGCATCAGAGTGACAGATGTGAAGGTTGAGCTCATGGTCTATCTTGGAATCTTGCTCACACAGATAGGGGCTCAATTCATAAAAAATATTTTTGAAGAATCCGTTTGGAGGGCATATCTTACCAATCAATTAATCAAATTAAAATTATCTGACTTAAAACTATATCTACTTGTTGGATTTATCTGGTGGATTTGGCATCTGCCTTACATTATGGAGTTTCTGTCTGAGAGAGAAATCCAAAATACCTTGCCGGTTGGAAGTCTTACATTCCTCCTTATCGGGCGGGATGATAATTGTTGTATGCTGGACGGTCATGTACACAGAGATTTTTAGACTTACTAAGTCTGTCTGGCCGCTGGTAATTATGCATACTATGGAAGATGCGGTTATAAATCCTTTACGATTACTAGGCTTTGTCTCGGTAGAAAAAAATCAGGCTTTCCTCTTCTCGCTTTCAGTGGTGATGATTCCGACTATTCTTTATTTAACAGTTAGTCTAGCTATACGAAAATGGAGAAAAAACAGGAGTATGGAAAGGCGAGCTAACAGAGTAACAAAAGATGATAATGTTGATTTATTTTTCTATTTAATAGAGGTAAAAGGCTATCAAAAGTCTGTAAAAATGGAAAAAGTTGACATTTCAATGAGTTATGTTCTAATTTTTTTGTACATTTTCAAGTTTTTATATATGTAAATGTCAGAAAAAAGTGTATAATGGATTAGTAAATTAAATTTTAGGAGAGGATTTAATTATGAAAAAGTTGGATATTACAACCATGCCCGACTATAGGAAAGTCGAGGCTGTTGTTCAGTTGTTAGTTAATGGAACCTTAACTAGTTATCGAATTGCGACGGATGCAAACATCAGCAAGATGAGTATCCTGACCTTAACTAAAGGGACCAGCAAAATTAAGAACATTACTTATCAAACTGCGATGGCCTTAATTAATTGGTATGAAGAAAACCATGAAAAATACGGCATCACCATTCATCAAAAGGCCGCAGGATAGTCTAAAACTATGATGTAGCTCAACCCTAACCCAGCTAACCATTGGATAGCTGGGTTTTTCTATGCCTCTTAATGAGACAAGCCGTGGGCGCAGTCGAATTTAGAGGCATTGATGCAGACTGAGCGCAAGCGAAGTCTACGTTCCGCTAATTTCTTAGCGATTGCCGGCTCGCAGAGTCAAGCAGAGCTTAGAGGCATTGATGCAGTTTGAACGTTAGCGAAAACTACGTTCCTCAAAAACTTAATGAGACGAGCCATAGGTGCCGTCGAATTTAGGAGCAGCCATGCTCACTTTCTTACTTTTTTCTGTCCTTAGGGGCAGATTTTTTTGACAGTCCAAGAGTGAACAGTCGCCTGTGTAATTCTTGGTCTTTTTGTTACCGCTTTCACGATTTATAATAAATCTATAAGAATAAGAAAAATAAAAAATAAAGGGGAGTTACCATGAATATCCTTCTTAATATTCTAAATTGGTTCTCGCAGAACATTCTGCAAAATCCAGCTTTCTTCGTCGGCCTTTTGGTGCTAATCGGTTATGCACTGCTTAAGAAACCTGCCCACGATGTGTTTGCCGGCTTCATTAAAGCAACGGTCGGCTATTTGATTCTTAATGCCGGAGCAGCCGGTCTGGTGAATACTTTCCGACCAATTCTGGCAGCCCTGAACTTTAAGTTCAAAATTGGGGCTGCAGTCATTGATCCTTACTTTGGATTGACAGCGGCGAATACAAAGATTGCGGAAGAATTCCCAAACTTTGTCGGAACAGCTACAACAGCTCTCTTGATTGGGTTTGGCTTCAACATCCTACTAGTAGCTTTCCGTAAGGTCACTAAGATTCGGACTCTCTTCATCACTGGTCACATCATGGTTCAGCAGGCTGCTACTGTATCACTGATGGTGCTCTTGCTGGTACCGCAGCTGCGCAATAGCTGGGGAACCTTGGCTATCGGCCTCATCTGTGGTCTCTACTGGGCTGTCAGTTCCAATATGACTGTCGAAGCTACTCAGCGTTTGACTGGAGGTGGTGGTTTCGCCATCGGTCACCAGCAGCAATTTGCCATCTGGTTCGTTGATAAGGTTGCGCCTTTCTTTGGTAAAAAAGAAGAAAATCTGGACAATCTGAAGCTGCCTAAGTTCCTGTCTATCTTCCATGATACTGTCGTTGCTTCTGCAACTTTGATGCTAGTCTTCTTCGGTGCTATCCTCTTAGTCTTGGGACCAGATGTTATGGCCAACAAAGAAGTTATCACAACTGGTACACCATTTGACCCTGCCAAGCAAGACTTCTATATGTATATCATTCAGACAGCCTTTACCTTCTCAGTCTATCTCTTCATCCTCATGCAAGGGGTGCGCATGTTCGTATCTGAGCTGACTAATGCCTTTCAAGGTATTTCAAGCAAGCTCTTGCCAGGTTCCTTCCCAGCGGTGGATGTGGCAGCGTCTTATGGATTTGGCTCACCAAATGCCGTTCTTTCCGGCTTTGCCTTTGGTTTGGTTGGTCAACTGATTACCATTGTACTATTGATTGTTTTCAAAAATCCAATCCTGATTATCACTGGTTTCGTTCCTGTCTTCTTTGACAATGCAGCGATTGCAGTCTATGCCGACAAGCGTGGTGGTTGGAAAGCAGCCCTTGTCCTATCATTTATTTCAGGTGTGCTGCAGGTAGCCCTTGGTGCTCTCTGTGTGGCTCTGCTAGGCTTGGCTTCTTACGGCGGATATCACGGTAATATCGATTTTGAAATTCCATGGTTAGGCTTTGGCTACATCTTCAAATATCTGGGTATTATCGGTTACGCTCTGGTTTGCTTCTTCTTCTTACTCATTCCTCAGCTGCAATTCGCTAGAGCGAAGGATAAGGAAGCCTACTATCAAGGTCAGGTACAGGCAGAAGATTAATATAAAATAAGATTTCGGAGGAAACTAAAATGGTTAAAGTATTAACAGCATGCGGAAATGGCATGGGATCATCTATGGTGATTAAAATGAAAGTGGAAAATGCACTTCGTAATTTGGGACAAACAGACTTTACGGTCAATTCTTGCAGTGTCGGAGAAGCTAAAAGTTTAGCTTCGGGCTACGATATTGTCATTGCTTCTCTGCATTTAATCAATGAATTGGAAGGCCGAACCAATGGAAAATTAATCGGCTTGGACAACCTGATGGATGATAAGGAAATCACTGAAAAATTAAGTCAGGTATTGTAAGAATTTCTATCTATGAAGATGGGTTCTCAGTTAGGGTGGGGTGGTTAGGCTGCCCCACCTTCCTATATTATCTATTGTGAGATTGAGCAGGGGCTAAAATTTTGGAAGGTATTGAAGATGCCCCTTGTATCCAATGAAAGGAAGAGAAATGAATTTAAAACAAGCATTGACAGACAACAAGTCTATTCGTTTGGGTCTTTCAGCCGAGACTTGGCAGGAAGCAGTCAAGCTATCAGTAGAGCCCTTGATTGAGAGCGGAGCTGTTCAGCCTCAGTACTACGATGCCATCGTCGAGTCGACAGAAGAATATGGACCCTATTACATTCTCATGCCGGGCATGGCGATGCCTCATGCCAGACCAGAAGCAGGGGTTAATCGCGACGCCTTCTCCCTGATTACACTGACAGAACCAGTCACTTTTTCAGATGGTAAGGAGGTCAGTGTTCTGCTTTCTTTGGCGGCTACCAGCTCCAAGATTCATACCAGCGTAGCCATTCCGCAGATTATTGCACTTTTTGAGCTGGAAAATTCCATTGAGCGGATTAAGACTTGCAAGAGTGACGAAGAAGTGCTGGCTCTGATAGAGGAATCAAAGGACAGTCCTTACTTGCAGGGCTTGGATCTGGATTCCTGATGGATGCTCAGAGAGACTAGGATATGATTGAAACTAAGAAGAGAGGTAAAAAGATGTCAAAACAGATTCCAAATTTACAGGTAGCATTGGACCATTCAGATTTGCAGGGAGCCATCAAGGCGGCTGTTTCTGTCGGCCATGAAGTAGATGTCATTGAGGCAGGAACGGTCTGTCTCTTGCAGGTGGGAAGCGAGCTTGTTGAAGTGCTCCGCAGTCTCTTTCCAGAGAAAATCATCGTGGCTGATACCAAGTGTGCGGATGCCGGCGGAACCGTAGCTAAAAACAATGCAGTGCGTGGTGCAGACTGGATGACCTGTATTTGCTCAGCCACCATTCCAACCATGAAGGCAGCCTTGAAAGCTATTCAGGAAGAGCGCGGCCAACGTGGGGAAATTCAGGTTGAACTCTACGGAGACTGGACTTATGAACAGGCTCAGACTTGGCTGGATGCAGGTATTTCTCAGGCTATTTACCACCAATCCCGTGATGCTCTTTTGGCTGGGGAAACTTGGGGAGAAAAGGATCTTAATAAGGTCAAGAAGCTGATTGAAATGGGCTTCCGTGTATCAGTGACAGGCGGTCTGAATATTGATACGCTCAAACTCTTTGAAGGAGTTGATGTCTTCACCTTCATTGCTGGACGCGGTATTACTGAGGCTGAAGATCCGGCTGCTGCTGCGCGGGCCTTTAAAGATGAAATCAAGCGAATTTGGGGGTAAGCCATGGCACGTCCAATTGGAATTTATGAAAAGGCGACACCCAAGCATTTTTCCTGGCCTGAGCGTTTAGCTTTTGCTAAAGAACTAGGCTTTGACTTTGTCGAAATGTCGGTGGATGAGTCGGACGAACGTCTAGCTCGCCTTTCCTGGTCTAAGGAGCAGAGGCTGGAGTTAGTAAAGGCTATTTATGAAAGCGGCGTCCGCATTCCGACCATATGCTTTAGCGGCCATCGCCGCTACCCGCTGGGCTCCAATGATCCAGAACTGGAAGCTAAGTCACTGGAAACTATGAAGCAGTGTATCGAGCTAGCTCAGGACTTGGGAGTACGGGTCATTCAGCTAGCAGGCTACGATGTTTATTATGAGGAGAAATCTCCTGAAACTCGTGCTCGTTTCCTGAAAAATCTCCGCCAGGCTTGTGATTGGGCGGAGCAGGCTCAGGTCATGCTGGCGATTGAGATTATGGATGATCCCTTTATCAACAGCATTGAGAAATATCTGGCTGTCGCGAAAGAAATCAATTCGCCTTATCTCTTTGTCTATCCGGATACAGGCAATGTCTCTGCCTGGCACAATGACCTTTACAGTGAGTTTCTGCTGGGGCATCAAGCTATTGCAGCCCTGCATTTGAAAGATACCTATGCCGTGACCGAGCAGTCCAAAGGCCAGTTTCGAGATGTGCCTTTTGGCAAGGGTTGCGTTGACTGGGAAGAAATGTTTGCTGTCCTCAAGCAGACCAACTATCAGGGGCCATTCCTTATTGAAATGTGGTCTGAAAACTGCGAGACAGTAGAAGAAACCAAAGCAGCCATTCAGGAAGCCAAAGACTTCCTCTATCCACTCATTGAGAAAGCGGGGTTGATGTAATGCTCTTACCAGAATTGAGAAAACGTGTCTATGATGCCAATGTAGCCTTGCCCCAGCACGGTTTGGTCAAATTTACTTGGGGCAATGTCTCTGCAATTGACCGAGAGGTTGGCTACATCGTGATTAAACCTAGCGGAGTCCCTTATGAAAAGCTGTCGCCAGAAAATATGGTAGTTACAGATCTGGACGGCCGGGTTGTAGAAGGAGAGCTCAATCCTTCCTCTGATCTTCCAACCCATGTGGAACTCTATAAGGCCTTCCCTAAGATTGGCGGTGTTGTTCATACGCACTCGACAGAGGCTGTTGGCTGGGCTCAGGCTGGTCGGGATATTCCTTTCTACGGGACGACTCATGCAGACTATTTCTATGGTCCCATTCCAGCAGCTCGTTCTCTGACTGAGGATGAAATCAACCGCGCCTATGAGTTGGAAACAGGCAGTGTGATTATTGAGACCTTCCGCGAGCGTGACATTGATCCAATGGCAGTACCTGGCGTCACCGTGCGCAACCACGGTCCTTTCACTTGGGGTAAGTCGCCGGAAGAAGCAGTCTATCATAGCGTTGTGCTGGAAGAAGTGGCTAAGATGGCGCGCTTTACAGAGCAGATTAATCCACGCGTCAAGCCAGCACCTAAATATCTGATGGACAAGCACTATTTGCGCAAACACGGTCCTAACGCCTATTATGGACAGAGAGGTTAAGCAAAGTTTACTAGAAATGCTTTGCAAGTTGGAGAGACAGATGCTCTCTCCTTTTGTCGTTTGAGCAGTAGGTCGGCTGGGAAGGGATTAGGAGTTGTCGTCACGTCTCGTTCATCATATTGTAATATCCTAATGTTATAATGTCCTGTAAATATTTTTTAAAGGAGGAATCATGATTTTATTGGATAAAACAAGTTGTGAACTCTTGCGCTACCTGATTGGGCTGCAAGAAGCAGCTACTATTATGACTATTTCCCGAGAGCTGGGTCAATCGCGCAGAAAAGTTTATTATCATTTGGAAAAAATCAATGATGCTCTGGCGGACTATGAAGAAGAGATTGTTAGCCAGCCGCGGGTGGGGATTTTACTGACAGAGCAGCAGAAGAATTTGTGCCGAGAGTTGTTGCTTCATGTGGATACCCACAGCTACATCCTGAGTGCAAATGAACGCATGCAGCTCGTATCCCTCTATATCTGTACGGCCAAGGAGCGGGTGACCATCGAAAAGCTGATGGATTTGACAGATGTCTCGCGCAATACCGTGCTTAATGACCTAAACGATATCCGCAATCAACTGACGACAGAGCAGTATTTAGTTAACCTCTATTCTACCAAATCCAGAGGCTATTATCTGGACTGCCATCCTCTCAATAAGATTCAGTACGTACACTCGCTGCTCTATCACATTTTTATTGAGGGCAGCCAAGCTTTCGTAGATGTTTTGGTGAAGAAGTTCAAGGAACTCTTTGATGGAGAAGTGCTCCTATCTCATCAACTGCAGAGCCTTCTCAGTCAGCAAGTTCCCTTAGTAGAGCAGGACTTGGGCAAAAAAATCAACCGCCATGAGATTGCCTTTATGCTGGAAGTGCTGCCTTATCTGCTGCTCAGCTGTCGCAATATGGAGCTGGAAGCGAAAGAAGAAAACAGTATCTCTCAGGAATTTAGTCTCATTCGCAAGCGGATCGAGTATCGGGTGGCCAAGCTCTTGAGTGAGCGCATGGAGCATGAACTAGCTATTCGGCTGAGTGATATTGAAATCTCGCTTCTAGCCGTGCTTTTACTGTCTTATCGTAAGGATAAGGATATTCATGCGACTAGTCAGGATTTTGCCCAACTGCAGGAGGCTCTGGAGGCCTTTCTCTGGCGTTTTGAAGCTTCTTCCTATGAGATTGAGAATAGGGATGACTTGTTGCGTAATCTCCTAACCCACTGTAAGGCCCTGCTCTTTCGCAAGACCTACGGCATTATGTCCAAAAATCCGCTCACGCGTCTCATAAAGTCCAAGTATGCTGATTTATTTACTTTTACAAAATCCTCTGCTGTGATTTTAGAAGAAGCGTGGTTTGTGGCGCTGACAGATGACGATATTGCTTATCTGACTATCCATATCGGAGGCTCTTTGAAAAATAGTCAAGCAGAGCAGCAGGATAATCGACAAATCTATCTGGTCTGTGATGAAGGAGTGGGCCTTTCAAAGCTACTGCTGAAACAATGCCGTTATTACTTGCCTAATGAGCGTTTGGAAGCTGTCTTTACAACCGAGCAGTTCAAAAGTGTCGAAGATGTGCTCACTGCTGATCTGTTAATCACTACCAATGAAGATTTGGAGACAGATCTGCCAGTCATTCAGGTTCATCCGATTTTGGATCATGAGGATATTCTCAATATCAGTCATTTTGTCATGACTCAGAGTCCTGAACAGGCCAACACTTTTAATCATGATTTGGAAAAACTGCTATCATGCTATGTAAAAGATGTCAGCCGCACTCAGGAATTAAAAGAAAAAATTCAAAAATTAGTCCACGAGAAACTGCTGACTAGCTCTGCCGAGGACACAGAAGACTGGATGAAAAATATTAGCTAGGAAATAGTTCCTAGCTTTTTAGCTGGAAAAGGGATATTTTCTTAAAAGTGGGATGAGAGCAAGTCTTGCTTCATAGTCCAGTTTTGAACACAGACCTGTGTTTTATTTGGTCTTTTTTTATCCCTTGAGGCGGACTATACTAGAAGCATAGAAATCAATCAATTTTTGAGGAGGAATGGACTATGCCAAACGTGAAAGACATTACCAGAGAATCTTGGATTTTGTCAACTTTTCCAGAATGGGGCACTTGGCTCAATGAAGAAATTGAAGAAGAAGTAGTGCCAGAAGGCAATTTTGCCATGTGGTGGCTGGGCAACTGCGGTGTCTGGATTAAGACGCCGGGCGGTGCCAATGTCGTCATGGATCTGTGGTCTAACCGAGGAAAATCAACCAAGAAGGTTAAAGATATGGTCAGAGGCCATCAGATGGCCAATATGGCTGGTGTCCGCAAGCTGCAGCCCAATCTGCGCGTGCAGCCGATGGTTATCGATCCTTTTGCTATCAATGAACTAGATTATTATTTAGTTTCTCATTTCCATAGCGATCACATTGACATCAATACCGCAGCGGCTATTGTCAACAATCCTAACTTGGACCATGTTAAGTTTGTCGGACCTTATGAGTGTGGCGAAATTTGGAAAAAATGGGGTGTGCCTGAAGAACGCATCATTGTTATCAAGCCAGGTGAAAGCTTTGAGTTTAAGGACATCAAGGTGACAGCTGTTGAATCGTTTGACCGTACCTGTCTGGTGACTCTGCCAGTCGAAGGCGCTGAAGCTCAAGATGGCGAACTGGCTGGCCTGGCTGTGACTGATGAAGAAATGGCAAGAAAGGCAGTTAACTATGTTTTTGAAACGCCAGGCGGAACCATCTATCACGGTGCAGACTCTCACTTCTCTAACTACTTTGCTAAGCACGGTAAGGACTTCCAGATTGATGTAGCTATCAATAACTATGGTGACAATCCTGTCGGTATTCAGGACAAGATGACTTCTATCGACTTACTGCGTATGGCTGAAAACCTGCGGGCTAAGGTCATCATCCCAGTTCACTATGATATCTGGTCTAACTTCATGGCTTCAACCGATGAGATTTTAGCCTTGTGGAAAATGCGTAAAGAGCGTCTTCAATATCAGTTCCATCCATTCATCTGGGAAGTGGGCGGCAAGTATACCTATCCTCTGGACAAAGATAGAATTGAATACCACCATCCTCGTGGCTTTGATGACTGTTTCGAGCAAGAGTCCAATATTCAATTTAAAGCCCTCCTTTAATATTCATTGAAAATCTTTCAAAACTTGTCAGCTCTTCCTTGCTGTGGTTAAATTCAGTCCTTGGCTAGCTTTCTAGTTTGCCCTTAGATTTTCATTGATTATAAAATGTTTTTCTACTTGATGAAGCAAAAGTTCAAATGGATAAAGGCTTCAGAAAGTATCCGATGAGATTATCCCTATCTTGCGATATAGGGATAATTTTCTTATAATAGATATGAGACAATTTTTATCGTTTCTACGACCATTGTTTATCCTGTTCTGATGTCAGAACAGATTTTAGTAAAAATAAGGAGAATCCAATGTCACAATTATCAGTTAATGCCATTCGCTTTTTAGGGATTGACGCGATTGAAAAGTCTAAGTCAGGTCACCCTGGCGTAGTCATGGGTGCTGCACCGATGGCTTATGACTTGTTTACTAAACAACTTCGTATCAATCCAGAAGAGCCAAACTGGATTAACCGCGATCGCTTCGTCCTGTCTGCAGGACATGGCTCTATGCTACTTTATGCCTTGCTTCATCTGTCTGGCTTTAAAGATGTCAGCATGGAGGAAATCAAAAACTTCCGCCAATGGGGTTCTAAGACACCAGGTCACCCAGAGTTTGGGCACACAGCTGGTGTTGATGCCACTACTGGCCCACTGGGACAGGGTATTTCTACAGCTACTGGATTTGCTCAGGCAGAACGTTTCTTGGCTGCCAAGTATAATCGTGAAGGCTATCCAATTTTCGACCACTATACTTATGTCATCTGTGGTGATGGTGATTTGATGGAGGGGGTTTCAGCTGAAGCTGCTTCTTATGCTGGGCTGCAAAAGCTGGACAAGCTGGTTGTTCTCTATGATTCAAATGATATCAACCTAGATGGAGAGACTAAGGATTCCTTTACAGAAGATGTTCGTGCCCGCTATGAAGCCTACGGTTGGCATACTGCTTTGGTGGAAGACGGAACAGACCTTGCAGCGATTGATGCAGCTATTAATGAAGCTAAAGCTTCCGGCAAACCATCTTTGATTGAAGTCAAGACGGTTATCGGTTACGGTTCTCCAAACAAGCAAGGAACGAATGCAGTGCACGGTGCGCCTCTGGGAGCAGAAGAAGCTGAAGCTACTCGTAAAGCCTTGGGATGGGACTATGCGCCATTTGAGATTCCTGAGGAAGTCTATGCAGACTACCGTACAAATGTAGCGGAGCGCGGTGCAGCGGCATACGATGCATGGAAGCAGCTAGTAGAGGACTACAAGCAAGCCCATCCAGAATTAGCAGCAGAAGTAACAGCTATCATTGCTGGTCAAGATCCAGTAGAGATTAAGCCAGAAGATTTCCCAGTGCTTGAAAATGGCTTCTCTCAAGCGACCCGTAATTCTAGTCAGGATGCCCTCAATGCAGCAGCTAAGGTCCTTCCAACTTTCCTTGGCGGTTCTGCTGACTTGGCTCATTCCAATATGACCTACATCAAGGAAGACGGTCTTCAGGATGATGCCCACCGTCTCAACCGCAATATCCAATTTGGTGTGCGCGAGTTTGCTATGGGAACAATTCTCAACGGTATGGCGCTTCATGGTGGTCTTCGCGTTTATGGTGGTACCTTCTTCGTCTTCTCAGACTATGTCAAGGCAGCTGTCCGTTTGTCTGCCCTTCAAGGCTTGCCAGTGACTTATGTCTTCACGCATGACTCTATTGCAGTTGGTGAAGATGGACCAACTCACGAGCCGATTGAGCATTTGGCTGGTCTGCGTGCTATTCCAAACCTGACTGTTTTCCGCCCAGCAGATGCGCGTGAAACTCAGGCAGCTTGGTACCTGGCCCTTAAGAGCCAATCTACTCCGACTGCTCTGGTCTTGACTCGTCAGAATCTGACAGTCGAAGAAGGCACAGACTTTGACAAGGTAGCTAAAGGTGCTTATGTGGTTTACGAAACAGGAGCAGATTTCGATACCATCTTGCTGGCTTCTGGTTCTGAGGTTAATTTGGCTGTTGCAGCTGCTAAAGCACTTGCAGCAGAAGGCGCTAAAATCCGCGTGGTCAGCGTGCCATCAACAGAACTTTTTGATGCTCAAGATGCAGCCTACAAAGAAGAAATTCTGCCAAATGCAGTTCGTCGTCGCGTAGCGATCGAGATGGCAGCTAGCCAGCCTTGGTACAAGTATGTTGGTCTGGACGGTGCAGTTGTCGGAATCGACCAGTTTGGTGCATCTGCTCCAGCAGGTAAGGTGCTGGAAGAATACGGCTTTACAGTTGATCACGTAGCAGAAGTTGTTAAAAATCTTAAATAAAAAGACATAAAATCAGGGTGTTGCTCATCCTGATTTTTGCTTTTTAAAAAATGTGGTTAGGCCAGTCATGCTTCATCCGACTTGAGACGGACTTTGCCTGAAAAGTCAGAATCATCTTGTAAAAATAAGGGAAATCTGCTATAGTAGTTCATATATGACATTCGAAGGAGAAAAGATATGAATCCAATTATGCTTATTGTATTTGCGGTTGTACTGGTAGGGATGACCTATTTCCAAATGCGTACTCAAAAGAAACAGGCTCAGCAGCGTATGGAAAGCCTTAACAAGCTACAAAAGGGTTATGAAGTCATTACCATCGGCGGTTTGTATGGAACGGTAGATGAAGTGGACACAGACAAGAAAACAGTTGTTCTGGATGTGGACGGTGTTTACCTGACCTTTGAACTGACAGCTATTAAGACGGTACTGCCATTGACTGAGGGGATTCCTGCTGTTGCTGGTGGTGAAGGAAGCGTTGATGTTCCTGAGGAAGAATCAGCGATTGAAGAGTAAAGAAATAAACAGCTTGCGGGCTGTTTTTTTGCTGTGACTCATACGGTTAGGAGGTGTCTGGTTTCAAGCTTATTCGCCTCGCAGTTTGGACAGGCTGGTTGAGTTTGGATTTCTCTGGTTGACATTCTGTCTTTATTTTATGCTCTCAGGCTTGAAAAAGCGGATGAATTGCCCACATTCCAAGGATTTATGATATAATGAACTGACAAAACTTTAAATAGGATAAAAAGTATGTTTAGTTTTAAGAAAAAAGAAAAGCTGAACGCACCGCTGAATGTTCCAAAACACATTGCCGTTATTATGGACGGCAACGGTCGTTGGGCCAAAAAAAGGATGCAGCCGCGCGTATTCGGTCATAAGGCTGGCATGGAAACCCTGCAAAAGGTGACGATTGCTGCCAAGGAAATGGGTGTTCAGGTCTTGACTGTCTATGCCTTTTCAACGGAAAATTGGTCTCGGCCGGAAAAGGAAGTTTCTTTTATTATGAATCTGCCGGTTGAATTTTACGACCGCTATGTGCCAGAGCTGCACAAGAACAATGTTAAGATTCAGATGATTGGTGATACGGCTAAGCTTCCTAAGGCAACATTTGAAGCTTTAGAAAAGGCTGAAAGCCTGACCAAGCTCAATACAGGTTTGATTCTCAATTTTGCCCTGAACTACGGTGGCCGATGTGAGATCAATCAGGCTGTTAAACTGATTGCTCAGGATGTTCTGGATGCCAAACTCAGTCCCGGTGACATTACTGAGGAAGTCATTGGCAACTACCTCTATACCAGCAACTTGCCTAAGATGCTGCGCGATCCGGATCTGGTGATTCGGACCAGTGGAGAGCTACGTCTCAGCAATTTTCTGCCTTGGCAGTCAGCCTACAGTGAGCTGTATTTTACGGACATTCTCTGGCCTGACTTTGATGAGAAGGCTTTGAAGGCTGCAATTGCAGAATACAGCCGTCGGAATCGACGCTTTGGCGGTGTTTAAGGGAGAAAGTAAAAGAGTATGAGTAAAAATTTACAAAAACGTCTAATCTTTGGGGGAATCGCTCTTGCTATTTTTATTCCTCTGGTATTGACAGGAGGAGTCGTCTTTCAGATTTTTGTGGGGCTGCTGGCCATGTTGGCGGTGCATGAATTTCTCCAAATGAAAGGCCTGCCGACAGCGACAATCGAGGGTGTCTTAGCCATGCTGGCAGCCTTTGTCCTAACCCTGCCCCTGGAGAACTATCTGAAGTTTCTGCCTGTGGATGGCAATGTCGTGGCCTATGGCTTGGTCGTCTTTCTTCTGTTGATTTCGACTGTTCTAGGTTCCAACTACACCTTTGAAGATGCGGCCTATCCGATTGCAGCTAGTTTTTATGTCGGTCTTGGCTTCAATGCCTTGATTGATGCCCGCTTGATGAATATTGACAAGGTCCTGCTAGCTCTCTTTATCGTCTGGGCTACTGACAGCGGAGCTTATCTGATTGGGGTGCGTTTCGGTAAAAGAAAGCTGGCGCCGAGAGTTTCTCCTAATAAGACTATTGAAGGAAGCCTGGGCGGCATTCTATCAGCCGTTCTAGTGACTGGAATCTTTATGTTGGTTCGACCGCAAGTGTACGCACCTTACAATGCCCTTGTCTTTTTGATTCTGGCAGTGCTCTTTAGTATTGCCGGCCAGTTGGGTGATTTGGTCGAAAGCTCAGTCAAGCGTCATTTCGGGGTCAAGGATTCTGGGAAATTCATTCCTGGTCACGGTGGTGTCTTGGATCGCTTTGACAGCCTTCTCTTCGTCTTTCCGCTCATGCATTTCTTCGGCTTGTTCTAAGACAGTCGTGCATGGCTGAAAGCAAGGGATGGCAAGTTTGTCCAAAGACCGCACAATCTGAGAAGGAACTAGGATTTGGAGCTCAAAATTTTGAGTTGAGCTTCTACCCTATTTTCAAAAGTGTCAGCTATGCAGGGGCGGGAAGCTCGGTATTTGGCCGTTTTCTGCTCCTTCTTTGATTTAAAAGCAAAAACAAGATTTCTAGGAAAGGTAAAATATAGAAGTCCATGCAGTTTATAACCTTTATTATTATTTTTGGGATCATTGTGGTGGTCCATGAGTTCGGACACTTCTACTTTGCGAAGAAGTCCGGCATTTTGGTCAGAGAGTTCGCCATCGGTATGGGGCCCAAGATTTTTTCCCATATTGGTAAGGACGGGACGGCCTACACGATTCGGATTTTACCCTTGGGGGGCTATGTGCGTATGGCCGGCTGGGGGGAAGACTCCACTGACATTAAGGTGGGGACACCGGCTAGTCTGACCTTGGATGCAGAGGGCAAGGTGGTTCGCATCAATCTCTCTGGCAAAAAGGTTGACCAGACAGCTCTGCCCATGAATGTGACCGGCTTTGACTTTGAGGAAAAGTTGGAAATCACTGGTCTTGTCCTTGATGAGCTCAAGACTTATGCAGTAGATCATGATGCAACGATTGTTGAAGAAGACGGCACTGAGGTGCGGATTGCACCGCTGGATGTTCAGTATCAGAATGCTAGTATCTGGGGTCGTCTCATTACCAACTTTGCTGGGCCTATGAATAACTTCATCCTGAGCGTGCTGGTATTTATGCTGCTGGCCTTTGTTCAAGGCGGCGTTCGCGATGAAAACAGCAATCATTTCCAAGTTATGGATGGCAGTGCTATAGCAGCTGCTGGGGTTCAAAATAACGACCAAATCCTTAAGATTAATGACTATAAGATTAGCAACTGGGCGGATCTAACCAGTGCTCTGGCGAAAATCACAGGCAAGAGCAAGGAAGCGCCGACCTTGTCTGTTACCTACAAACACGGCAGCGAAACGAAAGAGATTACCATACAGCCTAAAAAAGACGGCAATCGTTATCTGCTAGGGGTATCCCCAACGGTCAAGACAGGCTTCTGGGACAAGGTCATTGGCGGATTTACTGCAGCTTGGTCTACCACGGTTCGTATTTTGTCAGCTCTGAAAGATATCATCTTCAACTTCAATATCAATAAGCTGGGCGGTCCGGTCGCTATTTACAATTTCAGCAGTCAGGCTGCAGAGCAAGGCTTGCCAGCAGTACTCAGTCTTTTGGCTATGCTGTCGCTCAATATCGGTATTTTCAACCTGATTCCCATTCCGGCTTTGGACGGTGGAAAAATCGTCCTCAATATTCTGGAAGCTATTCGCAGAAAACCGCTGAAAAGAGAAACAGAGACCTATATCACTCTGTCAGGAGTTGCGATTATGGTTATTCTGATGATTGCCGTTACCTGGAACGATATTATGAAATTATTCTTCTAAGAGCCTAAGGTTCTTGGAGCCATGAAAAAGAAATTATTCAATTAAAGTCAAGGAGTTTTGTTTTTATGAAACAAAGTAAAATGTTAATTCCAACCCTGCGTGAGATGCCTAGCGATGCTCAAGTTATCAGTCACGCTCTGATGCTGCGAGCTGGCTATGTCCGTCAGGTCTCAGCTGGGGTCTATTCTTATCTGCCGCTGGCTAATCGCGTGATTGAAAAAGCAAAAAAAATCATGCGGGAAGAGTTTGACAAGATTGGTGCAGTGGAGATGCTGGCGCCTGCCCTGCTCAGTGCAGACCTCTGGCGCGAGTCTGGCCGCTATGAGACCTATGGTGAAGACCTCTATAAACTGAAAAATCGTGAGAAATCTGACTTTATCCTAGGGCCAACCCATGAGGAAACCTTTACAGCTATCGTCCGTGATTCGGTTAAATCCTATAAACAGCTGCCACTCAATCTCTATCAGATTCAGCCTAAATACCGCGATGAAAAGCGTCCTCGTAACGGGCTCTTACGGACGCGTGAGTTTATCATGAAAGATGCATACAGTTTCCACGCTAACTATGACAGCTTGGATGTAGCTTATGATGAATACAAGTCTGCCTATGAGAAAATCTTTACCCGCAGCGAGCTGGATTTCAAAGCCATTATCGGCGATGGTGGTGCCATGGGGGGCAAGGACAGCCAAGAATTCATGGCTATTACGCCGGACCGGACGGATTTGAACCGCTGGGTGGTCTTGGACAAGTCTGTAGCCAGCTTTGATGAAATTCCTGAGGATGTTCAGGAGGCTATTCGGACAGAATTGACCAGCTGGATGGTATCTGGTGAGGATACCATTGCCTACTCCAGTGAGTCCAGCTATGCTGCCAACCTTGAAATGGCGACGGATGAATACAAACCAGCAGGACGTGTCGTGACTGAGGAAGAAGTAGCCCGTGTTTCAACGCCTGACTGCAAGACCATTGACGAAGTTGCTGCCTTCCTTGGGTTAGATGAAAGCCAGACAATCAAGACCTTGGTTTACATGGCTGACGAGTCTCCTGTCGTAGCACTTCTGGTCGGCAATGACCAGCTTAATGAAGTCAAGCTGAAAAATTATTTGGCAGCGGATTTCTTTGATGTGGCGAGTGAAGTTCAAGTCCGTCAGCTCTTGGGAGCAGGTTTTGGCTCACTAGGGCCAGTTAATCTGCCAGAAGGCGTGAGAATTATCGCTGACCGCAAGGTGCAAGACTTAGCTAACGCTGTGGTTGGTGCTAACGAAGATGGTTACCACTTGACCGGTGTCAACCCAGGCCGTGACTTTACCGCTGAGTATGTGGATATCCGTGAAGTTCGTGAAGGTGAAATTTCACCGGACGGCCAAGGTGTCCTCAAGTTTGCTCGCGGGATTGAGATCGGGCACATCTTTAAGCTGGGAACTCGCTACTCTGACAGCATGAACGCTAATGTTTTGGACGAAAATGGTCGAGCAGTACCAATGATTATGGGTTGCTACGGTATCGGCGTCAGCCGTCTCCTGTCCGCTGTTATGGAGCAGCATGTCCGTCTCTTTGTCAATAAAACTCCTAAGGGTGAATTCCGCTATGCTTGGGGCATCAACTTCCCGAAAGAGCTGGCACCATTTGATGTGCACTTGATTCCGGTCAATGTCAAGGACGAGGAAGCCGTGGCTCTAACTGATCAAATCGAGGCTAACTTGCTAAGTGCAGGATATGAAGTCTTGGTGGATGATCGTAATGAGCGAGCTGGTGTCAAGTTCAGCGACAGCGATTTGATTGGTCTCCCAATCCGTGTGACAGTTGGTAAGAAAGCTGCAGAAGGTATTGTCGAAGTCAAGATTAAGGCTACAGGCGATACCATCGAAGTCCACGCCGATAATCTGCTAGAAACCTTGTCGATTTTGACAAAATAAAACAAACTGCCAGTTTTATCTGGCAGTTTTCTTTTGCTTATTGGAGGTGAAAATGCTATAGTAGGAAAAAATAGATTGGAGGACCGATTGATGGGATTATTCGGCGGTTTATTAGGCAATGCCTCTCAGAAAGATATTGAAAAAACAGAAAGACAATTGGAGGATATTCTGACAACAACAGAGAATGTGGAACTGGCTTTTAGTCTCATTCGCGACTTGATTGTCTTTACAGATAAGCGATTAATCTTGGTCGACAAGCAGGGAATGACTGGCAAAAAGACTTCTTATAAGTCCTTTCCTTATCGCTCTATCAGTCGCTTCTCAGTGGAAACAGCCGGTCATTTCGACTTAGATGCCGAGCTGAAAATTTGGGTTTCCAGCGCTCAAGAGCCAGCAGAAGTCCTGCAATTTACCAGCGATCGCAGCGTCATCGCTATCCAAAAAGCCTTAGCGGAAGCAGTGCTAAGATAGCATATTGCCCCTTTGGGATTTAAAATAAACAGAAAAGCCTTCTGAGCATTAACTATAAAGTTAAATCACTCAGAAAGCTTTTTTATTCTTCTTTAAGTCCTTGCCCCTTCAAATAATCAAAGACAACTTCTGGTTTATCTTGAAGTTTCCTGAAGAAAGTCTGACTACTTTCAGAGTCACTTGCTGATTGAATCAACTGTTCTTGATCTATTTTGCTGAGATCAAAGTCAAAAATGGCTATAGCGTTTTTCTTGTCTTCAGAAATTTTAAGATGAATTTTAAGTCCTTTTAGCTTTTCTTGATTTTCAATCATGGGACTTTTCTTAAGATCTTCTCTATAGGATTTCGTTAATTCTTCAACACTCATTTTTTGATTTTCTTCAGGGATGGCCTGGCTGGAAATGAGCTGGAAAGATAGGATCTTGTCTTTAGTATAGAAAAGTTTGACTGAATTAGTATAATACTCATCAATTTTATTAGAAAAAGTTTTTGTCTTCGTCTTTTCTTCTTTAGTCTTGCTTTGACTCTGATTTTGTTTGGGCTTGTTTTCTTGCTTATTCTGATTAGGCATACTGCAGGCAGTCAGGGTCAGCAGACAAGCGCTGGCTAAGAGAATTTTCTTCACAATTAAGACTCCTTTTGATAAATGTTTTTTCTATTATATCATAACTTAGCTCCAGGAAAAATATCTTGATAATCGTGTTGGGACTCGCGTTTTGTCCTATTCTTTTTCTGTCGAAAAAAGTGCTGATTTATGGTAAAATAGGGTCACTACTGTACGAGGAAATATCATGTCAAACAAGTTTGAAATTTTAATGCATCAGCTGGATATGCCACTGGAAATGAGAAATTCAGAGGCCTTTTTGAATGCAGAAATTGAGAAGGTTCTGGTCCACAAGGTCAGTCGGGTCTGGGAGTTTCATTTTTCTTTTGCGAATATTCTGCCCATTGAGATTTTTCGGGAATTGCAGAAGCGCTTAGCTCAAGAGTTTTCTAAGACGGGCAATCAGGCCATTTTTGAAATTCACTGTCAGGCTCCTCAGGTATCGGATGAACTCTTGCAGGCTTATTACCAGCTGGCCTTTGAGGAAGGGCCTTGTGCCAGTCATGGCTTCAAGAGTCTTTATCAGGATTTGCAGGTTCATTTGGATGGGGACAAGCTGCTGATTGAGGGGGCTTCGACCATTGATACGGAGCATTTTCGCAAGAATCACCTGCCCAATCTCAGCCAGCAGCTAGTCAAGTACGGCTTTCCTCAGCTGACCTGTAAGGTCCAGCACAGCGATGAGTTGACCCAGCAGCAAGCGGAGAATTTCCAGGCGGAGAATGACAAGATTGTCCAAGCAGCCAATGAAGAAGCGCTCAAAGCCATGGAATCCCTGCAGCAGATGGCGCCACCGCCAGAGGAAAAGCCAGCCTATGACTTCCAAGCTCGCAAGGCTGCGGCTAAACCAAAGCTGGACAAGGCAGAGATTACCCCTATGATTGAAGTTCAGACTGAGGAAAACCGTCTGGTCTTTGAGGGAATGGTCTTTGATCTGGAGCAGAAGGTCACTCGGACCGGCCGGGTCTTGCTCAATTTCAAGATGACAGACTATACTTCCAGCTTCTCCTTGCAGAAATGGATGAAAAACGAAGAAGAAGCCAAGAAGTTTGACATGATTAAGAAAGGTGCCTGGCTGCGCGTGCGGGGAAATGTGGAGATGAACAATTTCACCCGCGATCTGACCATGAATGTGCAGGATGTGCAAGCTGTCACCCACTATGAGCGCAAGGATTTGATGCCTGAGGGCCAGAAACGGGTTGAATTTCATGCTCATACCAATATGTCTACGATGGACGCCCTGCCTGAGGTCGAGGAAATCGTGGCAACGGCCGCAAAGTGGGGCCACAAGGCTGTCGCCATTACCGACCATGGCAATGTGCAGAGCTTTCCCCATGGCTACAAGGCTGCCAAGAAAGCTGGTATCCAGCTGATTTACGGTATGGAGGCCAATATTGTAGAAGACCGGGTACCCATCGTCTACAATGAAGTGGACATGGAACTGAGCGATGCGACCTATGTAGTCTTTGACGTGGAAACGACTGGGCTTTCGGCGGTCTACAATGACTTGATTCAGGTCGCTGCCAGCAAGATGCATAAGGGTAATATCATCGCTGAGTTTGATGAGTTTATCAATCCTGGCCATCCTCTGTCGGCCTTTACGACGGATCTGACCGGGATTACAGATGAGCATGTCCGCAATGCTAAACCGCTAGAGCAGGTGCTGAAAGAATTTCAAGAATTTTGCAAGGACAGCATCCTCGTGGCCCATAATGCTACCTTTGACGTAGGCTTTATGAATGTCAATTATGAGCGTCATGGCCTGCCGAAAATCACTCAGCCAGTCATTGACACACTGGAATTTGCCCGCAACCTCTATCCAGAGTACAAGCGTCATGGTCTGGGGCCTTTGACCAAGCGTTTCCAGATTGCTCTGGAGCATCATCACATGGCCAACTATGACGCGGAAGCGACTGGCCGCCTCCTCTTTATCTTTATCAAGGATGTGGCTGAAAAGCATGGTGTGACCAATCTCAAGGATTTGAATACGGATCTGGTCGATGAGAATTCCTACAAGAAGGCTCGGGTCAAACATGCGACCATCTATGTGAAAAATCAGACTGGTCTGAAGAATATTTTCAAGTTAGTCAGTTTGTCCAATACCAAGTATTTTGAAGGTGTTCCGCGGATTCCACGGACTGTTCTGGATGCCCATCGTGAAGGACTGATTCTGGGATCAGCCTGTTCAGAAGGCGAAGTCTATGATGCTGTTGTCTCTCAGGGGGTGGATGCGGCTGTCGAAGTAGCCAAGTATTATGACTTTATCGAGGTTATGCCGCCGGCTATCTATGAGCCACTGATTGCCAAGGAACAAATCAAGGACCAGGAAGAACTGCAGACCATTATTCGCAATCTGATTGAGGTCGGAGATCGCTTGGGTAAGCCTGTCCTTGCGACGGGGAACGTCCACTATATCGAGCCGGAAGAAGAAATCTATCGTGAGATTATCGTACGGAGTCTCGGTCAAGGAGCTATGATTAACCGAACCATTGGTCACGGTGAAAATGCCCAACCGGCTCCGCTTCCTAAGGCTCACTTCCGGACCACCAATGAGATGCTGGACGAATTTGCCTTTCTAGGCGAGGACTTAGCTAAGAAGTTGGTCATCACCAATCCGAATCAGCTGGCGGAGACCTTTGATCCGGTAGAAGTGGTCAAGGGCGACCTCTATACGCCTTTCATTGACAAGGCTGAGGAGACAGTTGCCGAGCTGACTTATCAAAAGGCCTTTGAGATTTATGGCAATCCGCTGCCAGATATCGTGGACTTACGAATTGAAAAAGAGCTGACCTCCATCTTGGGGAATGGTTTTGCCGTGATTTATCTGGCTTCGCAGATGCTGGTGCAACGCTCCAATGAGCGGGGCTATCTGGTAGGCTCGCGGGGGTCTGTTGGATCTAGCTTTGTCGCGACCATGATTGGGATTACCGAGGTTAATCCCTTGTCACCCCACTATGTCTGTGGCAAATGCCAATACAGCGAGTTCATCACGGACGGCTCCTATGGTTCTGGTTTTGATATGCCGGATAAGGACTGTCCAGAGTGTGGTCACAAGCTGAGCAAGAACGGTCAGGATATTCCATTTGAGACCTTCCTTGGATTTGACGGGGACAAGGTACCCGATATTGACTTGAACTTCTCTGGAGAGGATCAGCCAAGCGCCCATTTGGACGTGCGGGATATTTTTGGTTCAGAATACGCCTTTCGGGCTGGGACCGTTGGTACCGTTGCGGCTAAGACGGCCTATGGATTTGTCAAAGGCTATGAGCGCGACTATGGGAAGTTCTACCGGGACGCCGAAGTTGAGCGTCTGGCGCAGGGAGCTGCCGGAGTCAAGCGGACAACTGGACAACACCCGGGCGGAATCGTTGTTATCCCTAACTACATGGATGTTTATGACTTTACACCGGTCCAATATCCAGCTGATGATGTGACGGCCGAGTGGCAGACCACCCACTTCAACTTCCATGATATCGATGAAAATGTCCTCAAACTAGACGTCCTGGGACACGATGATCCGACCATGATTCGGAAGCTTCAGGACTTATCTGGCATTGATCCTAATGACATTCCTATGGATGATGCTGGCGTTATGGCCCTCTTTTCTGGGACAGATATTCTGGGTGTGACTCAGGAGCAAATCGGTACGCCGACTGGTATGCTGGGGATTCCAGAGTTTGGGACTAACTTTGTACGGGGTATGGTTGACGAGACCCATCCGACGACCTTTGCCGAGCTCTTACAGCTATCTGGTCTCTCTCATGGTACGGACGTTTGGCTGGGCAATGCTCAGGACTTGATTAAGCAAGGGATTGCCGACCTGTCCACCGTTATCGGCTGTCGGGACGACATCATGGTTTACCTCATGCACAAGGGCTTGGATCCTAAGATGGCCTTTACGATCATGGAGCGCGTACGGAAGGGTCTTTGGCTGAAGATTTCTGAAGAAGAGCGCAATGGCTATATTGCAGCCATGAAGGAAAACAATGTGCCAGAGTGGTACATCGAGTCCTGTGGAAAGATCAAGTACATGTTCCCCAAGGCCCATGCGGCAGCCTACGTTATGATGGCCCTGCGGGTGGCCTACTTCAAGGTGCATCATCCGATTTATTACTACTGTGCTTATTTCTCCATCCGGGCTAAGGCCTTTGATATCAAGACCATGAGTGGCGGACTTGATGCCGTCAAGCGCCGGATGAACGAAATTGCTGAGAAGCGTAAGAACAACGAAGCCTCCAATGTAGAAATTGACCTTTATACGACTCTGGAAATCGTTAATGAAATGCTGGAGCGGGGCTTCAAATTCGGAAAGCTAGACCTCTACAAGAGCCATGCAACTGAGTTTCTCATCGAAGAGGATACCCTTATCCCACCATTCTCTGCCATGGACGGTCTGGGTGACAACGTTGCCCGCCAAGTAGTCAGAGCGCGCGAAGAAGGCGAATTTCTCTCTAAGACAGAACTCCGCAAACGCGGCGGCCTCTCTAGCACCCTAGTCGAAAAAATGGACGACATGGGTATCTTGGGCAATATGCCTGAGGATAACCAGTTGAGTCTGTTTGATGAGTTTTTCTAAAATAATTCAAAAAAAGTTAAAAGATGGACAAAATTTGTCCATCTTTTTTGCTATCTTTATTTTAGTAAATAGTAGATGGGGGAAGAGATGTTTTTTTATCAAATAGAATTTAGCAAAATGAATAAAAATATTAAAGAAGCAGATGAGGATTTTATCAAAGATAATCAATGGTTTTATTGTTTCAAAAGCCAGACATGTCTTTACGTTGTCGGAGTAACAGAACATACCAAAGAGGATTTGTTTGATAAGCTAAAAACTTTGGGGATTAATGAAGAAGAACACACTGATTTTAAAGTTAAATCTATCAGTAAAAGAGAATATTTCAAGGAGGTGGGGAACAAGTATTCAGTTCAAATAGGTCAGCTTTTTCTTTATTCAGATGAAAGAGAGCTTTCAAATTCTGATGGCTTTGCTATTACTGATTTAGAATGCGATAACTTAAATATTGTAGGTTTAAATGAATTTAAAGAGTATGTTTTAAAACTAAAAATGTTTTTAAATAATCAAAAGGAAAGAAGGCAGAAAAAAGAAAAGGTCCTTGTTGAAAATCAGTTTTTAATTTTCAAAGGTTCTTTAGGAACTGGTAAAAAATTTGCTATCAAATATTTGATGAGGTTATTAAATGTCAAGTCTAAGACTATTTTGAAAGATGGGTTTTCAGTTAATTTTGAGTCAGAACAGCGTTTAGTGATAATAAAGGACTATTTAACTATGCATCCTAGAAAAAAAGAGGAATTAAAAAATAATATTTTAGAAACAAGGGGAGGAAGAATATATATTTTTTTGGCAGAATCAGATAGCATAGCTTATGAAATATCTAGAGAATTTCTTCCTCTATTTCATGCCGTTTATGAATTAAATTTTCCTCCCTACTCATATAACGAACTTGTTAATATTATAAAATTTCGCTTAGGGGATTATGGTTTTCATTTAGAAGAGGATCTAATAAAACTGCTTTCAAATCACAATTGTCTTACAAATAGTTACGATAGTTGTTATTTTGCTCAAAAGATTATTGAATATAATTTAATAGAAAGTAATTTGAGTAATGGAAAACAAACTGTTTCCTTGCCGTCGGAGCTGTTTTGTATGAAAGGTTGCAACAATCCATTAGGCACAAATTCTGATACTTTGAAGGAGCTAGACCGTTTGGTTGGTTTATCTACTGTTAAAAGTCTGATTCATAGAATTCTAGATTACTTCTCTATATCGCAAAGAAGATTTGAAATAAATTCTTCGCCCGTTCGGCCTTCTATGCACTTTATGTTTTCTGGAGCATCTGGTACTGGAAAAACAATTGTTGCTAGATTGTTGGCAAAAATTTTTTATGAACATGGAATTATTAAATCAAACGTTTTGATTGAAGTAGGTCGCTCAGATTTAATTGGTGAATATGTTGGCCAAACAGCTCCAAAGGTTAAAAGATTATTTGATAATGCCAAAGGCGGTATTTTATTTATTGATGAGGCCTATAGTCTAATTCCACAAGGAGAGCGTGATTTTGCTAATGAAGCTATTCCTACAATTATTCAAGAAATGGAAAATAATAGAAATGATGTTATTGTGATTTTCGCTGGTTATACAGAAATGATGGAGGAGTTTTTAAACACCAATCCAGGTTTAGCTTCTAGAATTAGTAGAAACATTTATTTTAATAATTATAACAAGTATGAACTGTATGACATTCTGACTCTAATGGCTAATCAACAAGGTTATCTAATAGATAAAAAATGCAAAGCTATCCTCTTGACCCATTTTGAAAAGTGCCTTTGCTCAGAAAGTTTTGGTAATGCTCGTTATGTCAGAAAACTCTTTGAGCTTGTTTTATATATTCAAGCGGAGCGACTGATGAAAAAAGAGAGAGTATCAGCTCTAAATGGTGAAGACATAAGCTATTTGTCTTGCAGAGATTTTGAAAAAGCAATACTCGATTTAGAGAAAAAAGAAAACAACTCAAAAATAATAGGATTTAGGGCAGGCATATAGAATATTCATGTTATAATATAGGGAAAGAGGAGGTTTTATGAACGATCAAGAACGTATTTTATCCATTTTGTTACGTTTGCAAGCAGGAGCTCGTCTATCAAAAAATCAATTAAGTGATGAATTCGGAGTTAGCGCCAAAACGATTCAGAGAGATTTCGCTTTATTAGGTGATTTTATAATGACTCAGCCCATGATAGCAGCTGAGTTGGCATACGATTCAAAACATCATACAAGATATTTAAAAGGAAAATCACTCTTTAATAAAAAAGATATTTTAATAATTTCTAAGATTTTATTAGAAAATAGAGCCTTAAATAAAGTAGAAAATGAGGACTTGTTAAAAAGCTTGTTGGGGCTTGTTTCAAAAGAGGAACAAAAAGAGATAGAAATGATTATCAACAGCGAAAGATTGAACTATGCTCCGATTACAGATGAGCAAAATCGTATTCAAAAGATTTGGGAATGGTCAGAGATGATTCGCAAGGAGAAGGTGCTAGAAATTGTCTACAAGAGTCCATATCAAGATAAAAAAGAACATCTAATTTATCCAGTTTCTCTGTATTATGATATTCATTATTTTTATATTGTTGCTTACAATCTTAAGAATGAGCATTACATGACCTTGCGTTTGGACAGAATCCAGACTTGGAAGTCCTCAAAGGAATCTAAACCTCGCATTTCTTATGGCAAAAAATTCAGGGATGGTGATATTCGTAATCAGCGGGTAGACGCTTTTTTAGGAAGAAAGATCACAATTGAATTGGAATTCCGTTATGATCCAACTATTGTTTTAGACCAATTTCCTAATGCACAGGGCTTATCAGCTGACGAAGGATGGACACGTTTTAAGTTTGAGAGCCAATATACACCTGGTCTTAAGCGTTGGCTGCTCAGTCAAGGAGAAGCCGTTAAAATTTTGTCGCCACAGTCTTTAGTTGGTGATATTCGGAAGACGATGAAAGAAATTTTAGGCTACTATCAATAAATATTTTTCATATTTGAACTTGAGTGGACATAAAATGTCCACCGAAAGGTGTAGAATTTATATATTAAGAAATAAAGGAGACAAAAATGATTGAATGGATTGTAGTTGATAGGTTTGGTAATCAAATCGCAGGACCATTTTTTGATAAAATAGCAGCAGAAAACGTTGCAAAAGCAATTCCTAATGCTACTATTATTCCAAAGCATTAATGGACCAAAGATTCTATGCTGATAAGATTTTTAGGAGATAATGATGAATGCCAATGAAAAAGAAATAGGGTTTGAAAGTAAAAAAGTATCAGAAATATTGAAATGGGATAGTCTAACAATACCAAGTTATCAAAGACCTTATAAATGGAACAGAAAGCATATCCGTAATCTTTTTTATGATTTACGAGATGCTATGGAGAAAAAGGAATATCAAGTTGGCTCTGTTATTTTGCATGAGAATGACGGGCACTTAGATATTGAAAGACACTTAGATATTGTAGATGGCCAGCAACGATTGGTTTCCATTTCGTTATTTCTTTATGCTTTAAATAGATATGATGAATTTAAAGGAGCAAAAAACTTACTTGAAGCTGGCTTTGGAGAACTATCTTGCTATAATGCTTACGAAAATCTTAATGAATGGAAGAATTTAATCCAACTTGTAGGCGAGAAAGAAGCTGAACAGGTGTGTAGTTTTCTACTTGAAAATTGTTCTGTCTCGGTGATTACTATGCCACAGGAACGATTATCAGAGGCTTTTCAATTGTTTGATTCACAAAATAATCGTGGAAAATCTCTAGAACCTCACGATTTACTCAAAGCTTATCATCTTCGTAAGCAAGATTCAGAAGATGAAAAGATTGTTGAAAAGTGGGAACAGTTTGTGGAAGACAAAGATTTAAGCCTCAAAGAGTTATTTGATAAACATCTTTTTCGTATGAGACGTTGGTCTCGGGGAGAGACAGGACTAACAAATAAGCGTTATGGTTCTTATCTGCGCTTTACAGAGGATTTTATCGATGATTTTAAAGGCGTTGATTTAAATCAGAACTTTCCATACCTAGAATTGTATCGTCATGTTGAAGAGTTCCCTATGTCAATTACTATGCCTATTATTGATGGAAGTAAATTTTTTGAGTATATTGAATCGACCCATGAAACTATTATAGCTCATAAAAAATTTTTAAATGAAAAGTTAGGATTTTCTGATGAAGCTGAAAGGGAAGAAAAAAATTCAACTTACCCAGAAGGTATGTTGAAAATTTACAATAGCTCAAAGGGACGCTATCTCAAGTGCCAAAATATATTTGAAAATATTTGTTTGCTTTTTGCAGAGAGATTTGGAAAAGAAGAGCTATCAAAGGAAATAGTAGAGACCTTATTTATTTGGTCTTATTACCTCCGTGTTAAATCTCGAGCGATATATGATGCAACTGTTGGAAACTATGCTGCTGGTGGAAGGTTCAGACAAAAAGAGGTTCAAAAACTATTCCAACTTTTAGCCCATGCTGTAACTCCAAATGATTTCATGGTCAAGATAGATCGAGAATTATTTGAAAATTATACAGTGGAGCAGATTATAGAGGAGGAAAAAGAGAAATGGTAGAAACACATATAAGCTTATCAGTTAATCGTTTGTTAAATGAAGATAGCTATGCTATTCCTCTTTATCAGAGAAATTTCGCCTGGACTTATGATGAAATAGAGCAATTATTGAACGATGTAGCAGATGCTTTTCAAGAAAAAAGAGAAAACTACTATATTGGAACATTAGTCGTTAATGAAGAGAATGGTATTTTCAAAATCATAGATGGGCAACAGCGGACAACAGCCCTTAATTTGATTGCCTTAGCTTTGAAACATGAGTTTGGTTTTAATCGATTGAATGCTGTCAATCTTACTTTCCCAGCTAGGAAGAAGTCAAATGAGAATATTCAAAAGTTATTCACCAAGCAAAAAATTTCTGAGAATGATGAAAATGAGCTGACTAGAGGTTACAGACATGCTTATGACGCATTGAAAAAAGTACTAGAGGAGCGGCAATTTGAATCTCAATCTTTCTTTAATTATCTTTTTGATAAAGTCATTATTTTTCGCAGTCTTCTTCCTAATGATTTAGATTTGAATCTCTATTTCGAACGTTTCAACTCTCGAGGAGAACAACTAGAGGCCCATGAAATTCTTAAGGCGCAAATGATGGATAAGTTTGGTGAAGATCAAGAAATGGCGCAAAAATTCGCAAGAATTTGGGATGCCTGTGCAGAATTTGATAAGCCGGTATTAAAAGCTTTTCAAATTCGAAGTAGACCAAATAATCCTGATGAAGAGGGGGAGAAAATTTTTGGGAAAGAATATGCTAATTTCAAATTGCAAGAAGTATTTGATAAGATAGGAGTTGAAAAGTTAGAGACAAAAAGTTTACTAGAGGCTATTTCTGAGGACAAATCTGAGAGGGGGAGAGCAGTAAGTAAAGAGTCAGATATTTCAAACTATACAACTGTAATTGATTTTCCAACGTTTTTGCTTCAAGTGTTTTTCATCATGGAAGGAAGTAATGAAACTACATTTGATGATAAAAAATTATTGAAAATTTTTGAAATTGAACGACGAGATAGAGAATGGGTCCAACAATTTGGGCAACTACTTCTGACTATGAAGCATATATTTGATACGCTTATCGTAAAAAATGTCCAATTAGAAAATGAAACCGAATGGCAAATCAAACGAGGTCAGTATGAGACATATCAACGAAATGAAAATGGAGGATGGAAATATGTTCGAATTAATTTTCAAAAAAATACTTTTGACAATTTAAACAAAAACATTATTCTCCTCCAATCCATGTTTGCTGTGACCTTCACTGCCAATCGTGATAGTCGTTGGTTATATGAAATCTTACAATTTCTCTTCAAGCATATTGAAGAGCTAAATAATCAAGAATTTGGTGCTCGGTTTAAGGATTTTCTTGAAAAAATGGTAGTGAGATATGCAGAAGAAAGATTGTTTACTGAGGATGGAAGTATAAAGAAATACGGGGATATTCCTGTTTATACATTTAACTTTGTAGATTATGTTTTATGGAAAAATCGAGAAGAATTGAAGAAAGATTACGATGTTAAGTTTGAGGAATTCAAATTTGCTTATCGTCGTTCCATAGAGCATTGGTTTCCTCAGAATCCAAATGGCCAGGATGGAGAGTGCCAATTACCTGCTGAGTTTTTACATTCCTTTGGCAATCTTTGTATCATAACTGATAGTCAGAATTCTAGGTTTGGGAACTCTTATCCAGAAGCTAAATTGGAACAATGGGAAAGAGAAGGTATATTCCATCGTCAAAGCCTAAAATTACAGATGATGGCAGAAATAACAAAACAAAAGGATTCTGACTGGGGAGCGGATCAGATAAAAGAACTGGAAAACGAGATTTTACCTATGGTTAACGAATTTATAGGAAGTAAAAAGTAAGTTATAAGATTTATCGTAAATAGAGAATTTGAGAAGCCATTGTATATCTAACAGATTTACAACGGCTTTCTTTTTTGTTAAAATAGTCTATGGAAAGAAGGTGAGAGTATGTCAAAGACTAGTATGAGTATCCGCTTGGATAGTGAGGTCAAGGAGCAGGCTCAGCAGGTTTTCAATAGCTTGGGAATGGATATGACAACGGCTATCAATATTTTTCTTCGTCAAGCTATTCAGTACCAAGGGCTGCCCTTTGATGTCAGACTGGATGAGAGTCGGAAGCTAGTGGAAGTATTGGCGGATTTAGATCAAAATCGGAATATGAGTCAGTCTTTTGTGAGTGTTTCAGACTTGATGGAGGATTTGCGTGCTTAAGATTCGTTATCATAAACAGTTTAAAAAAGATTTTAAGTTGGCTATGAAGCGTGGACTTAAGGCAAATTTGTTAGAAGAAGTCTTGGATTTTCTGATTCAGGAAAAAGAACTTCCTGCCAAATATCGAGATCATCAACTGACTGCATCCAAGCATTTTAAAGGAGTGCGTGAATGCCATATCCAGCCGGATTGGCTCTTGGTTTATAAAGTGGATAAGGAAGAATTGATTTTAAACTTGCTTAGGACAGGCAGTCATAGTGATTTGTTTTAATCTATTAAAAGATAATTGAGGATTCTGAAGACACCAGCACGATTAGAAATTTATACCTTAGAATTAAGTTTTAGAAAGGACTTGCTCATGAAACTTACCATTTCCGCACAGGATAAGCCTGCGCAAAAGGTGTTTGATTACCAGCTGGATCTTGATCCAGATACAATTTTGAAAATGACCGCTTTGATTTGCGGCACAGTGGCAGCGGTTAGCCTGCTGTCCCTGTTTAAAGAGAAATAAAAAGAGAAAAGGAGAAGCAGCATGGTTCTGCCAAATTTTAAAGAAAACTTAGAAAAATACGCTAAACTATTGGTTGCCAATGGTATCAATGTGCAGCCGGGTCACACGGTAGCGCTCAATATTGATGTGGAGCAGCGTGAACTGGCTCACTTGATTGTCAAGGAAGCCTATGCTCTGGGAGCTCACGAGGTCATCGTCCAGTGGGCGGATGATTTGACTACGCGGGAGAAATTCCTCCATGCGCCAATGGACCGCTTGGACAATGTGCCAGACTATAAGGTGGCTGAGATGAACTATCTCCTTGAAAAGAAAGCCAGCCGCTTGGGCGTTCGTTCATCTGATCCGGGGGCTTTGAACGGCGTGGATGCTGAGAAATTATCAGCTTCTGCTAAGGCTTTGGGTCTGGCTATGAAGCCGATGCGGATTGCAACCCAATCCAATAAAGTCAGCTGGACAGTTGCAGCGGCAGCTGGTACAGAGTGGGCTAAGAAGGTCTTTCCGAATGCAGCCAGCGATGAGGAAGCAGTAGATCTTCTCTGGGATCAGATTTTCAAAACCTGCCGTGTCTATGAGGATGATCCAGTAGCCGCTTGGAAGGCCCATGAAGAAAAACTCAGCTCAAAAGCTAAGGTTCTAAATGAGGAGCAATTCACTGCTCTGCACTACACAGCGCCGGGAACTGACTTGACATTGGGCTTGCCCAAGAACCACCACTGGGAGTCGGCTGGCAGTCTCAACGCTCAAGGCGAGTATTTCATTGCCAACATGCCGACAGAAGAGGTCTTTACAGCACCGGACTTCCGCCGAGCTGAAGGTTATGTGACCAGCACCAAGCCACTCAGCTACAATGGCAACATCATCGAAGGCATCAAGGTGACCTTCAAGGATGGCCAGATTGTGGACATTACTGCTGAAAAGGGAGACCAGGTTATGAAGGATCTTGTCTTTGAAAATGCTGGTGCGCGTGCTTTAGGTGAGTGTGCCTTGGTACCAGATCCAAGTCCGATTTCTCAGTCAGGCATTACTTTCTTCAATACACTTTTTGATGAAAATGCTTCTAATCACTTGGCAATCGGTGCGGCCTATGCGACCAGTGTGGTCGGCGGAGAGAATTTATCCGAAGAAGAGCTGGAAGCAGTGGGTCTCAACCGCTCGGATGTCCATGTGGACTTTATGATTGGCTCTAACCAGATGGATATTGATGGTATCCGCGAAGATGGCAGCCGTGTAGCAATCTTCCGCAATGGAGACTGGGCAATCTAAGATTTCGAGCTGCCTTAAATGGCGCATTCCATAATGATAGCTTCCACTTGCTTCTTGAGAAGCCTTGCTAGAAATATAGAAAGAAGGGGCATATATGATTGGTAGTATGTTTGTCGGTTTTATCATCGGCCTTATCGCCGGGGCTATTACCAGCCGTGGGGAGCGCATGGGCTGTATCGGAAAAATCCTTTTGGGCTGGTTTGGTTCCTTGATTGGTCAATTTCTCTTTGGCCATTGGGGACCAATGCTGGCTGATACAGCTATTGTTCCATCAGTGTTAGGAGCAGTTATTCTCTTGGCTATTTTCTGGAGACGGGATAGTTAGAATAGAAAAAGAGAAAAAACAACAGCTATACGAAATTATTAGCTGTTGTTTTCTTTGGTCAGTTTACAAACTGTACTTTCTATTATGAATAAACAATGATAAAGTAGAACTCTAAAGTTTATAATATTTTATTTGATTTTGAGCGGTTACATTTCCAACATAATGTTTGCAAATTATCTCGTGTAGATAATCCGCCTTTAGAAATTGGAATATATGATCAATTTCTAATAGTAAAAGACTTTGCTCTTTGGTTGATGCACCGCAAATTTGGCATGTATAATTATCGCGCTCTTTAATATAGTTGCGTAATCTATTTGTCATTAATGATCGTTGGGCTTGAATACTTTTATTATATTGAATTTGTTCTAAAAGATATTGACAGACTGCTTCAACAGTTTCGTTGTTAAAGGTTATTGTTGTTCTTTGAGAACTGTTCCCAGAGTTACTTACATATTCAAAAACATATCTAGTATATTCAATATTAATATCAGGAACATTGACTTCTAAATGTTGTATTAAATCTTGTTCGTAATATTTAATGATATATTTTGGGACTTGAACATTATTTTTAATATTTTCAAGCCTATTTTTCAAATTCCCAAGAGTATTTTCTATCCGCGAAATATTTTCGCTAATTTCTTCAAGTTGTTTTAAGCTTTCTTCGCTTGCTTCTATATCGAAATATTTGCATAGGTATTTAATAGGTTCTTCTGAAGAACGTTTAACAATATATAAAGAAGCTGGATAGACTTTATCATTATTATAAGTTCGGATATTTCTATCTCTTCGATAGTTATATCTACTTGTATTTTCAAATGATGCTAAATGAATATGTTCTCCTATAACCTTCTTTGCTTTAAAACAATTATTGTTTGGTATTGACTTAGCATACTCTGCAATGTCGTTAAACTCTTTAATTGTAGATGTAATATTATTTTTTTGTTCTAGAAAATCTGGACTATTAAAATAAAGATTTTTCATCAAATTTCTAATTTTGATGTAAATAATGCAAAAAATAAACGTACCAATTACTGTTATAATTAAACCTAAAAATTGGTTCCATAAAAAAGGTAGCAAAGAAGGTAATAAGGCTAGACATACCAACAAAATAGTGATATCAAAAACCTTTTTTATGAGAATTCCTCCTCCTAAAATTTTTTAAAATAATCTCTTCATTTTTATAAACAATAATAAAACTAGTTTTAAATTATAACATCAGTATTTTTGATAATGATATGCAAGTTATTTACTCAATCACCAACATACCGTCTTTGACTGCAAATGGGTCTTTTTCGTTGATGCGGTCGTAGAACATGATGCCGTTGATATGGTCGATTTCATGCTGAACAACAATGGCGTTATAGCCCTTGAGCTTGATACGATGCTTTTGACCGTCCTTGTCGAAGTAATCCACGGTCACTCGTGCATGACGAACCACGTAGCCCGGTACTTCTCGATCGACTGACAGGCAGCCTTCACCATCAGCTAAGGCTGCATCCTGAACGGAATGGGCTACAATTTTAGGATTGTACATCAGTGTTTGCAGGCTATAAGCTTCCTTAGTCGGATTCCCCTCTTCGTCCTCAGGATTTGGGACCAAAACAGCAATTAAGCGTTTGGAAATGTCCAGCTGGGGAGCAGCAAGGCCAACACCACCGCGCAAGCCCATTTTTTCAGCCATGACTGGATCCTGGGAATGCTTGAGAAATTGCATCATCTTCTCGCCCAGAATGATTTCCTGGTCTGATAGAGGGAAGCTGACTTCCTCAGCGATAGCGCGCAGGGTCGGATTGCCCTCGCGGATAATGTCCTTCATATCAATTAAATGGGCTGGTTTGGTTAATCGTTCAATAACAGATGTTTTTTCACTTACAGGCATGATTCTCTCCTTTTTCTATCCTTCATCATAACATAAAACAAGCCAGAAATAAAGGCGGGAGCGGTTTTGACTGGCTGGCGGTGCTTGATTTTGAATAGAGCGACAGCAACCCATAATATTCCTGGCAAAGAAATTGCGTCTTGGCCCAAAAAACTGTATGATAGAGATAGTGTGAATTTTAAAGGAAAATAGAATGAAAAAATTGATGGAAAAGGTGAGTATCCTCTCGCTTTCTTTGATTCTGACGACGGCTTTTTCGATTTCCAGCGCCCAGTCGGCCATGTTTGCTTTTTATAAAGGGATTCCAGAAAGTTGGGTAGAACTTCTGGTTTCTTTGCCTTCGGCTGGGATTATGCTGATGTTGCTGTTTAATAGGGTCATTGAAAAATACCTGACAGAGCGTCAGATGATTGTGAGCGGGCTTCTGATTTTTTCACTTTGCGGGCTACTTCCTCTACTTAATCAGTCTTACTGGCTTATGTTTGCCTCTCGGCTTGTCTTTGGGATGGGAATTGGTCTGCTCAATGCCAAGGCTATCTCGATTGTTAGTGAGCGCTACAAGGGACAGGAACGCGTTCGGCTTTTAGGACTGAGGGGATCAGCAGAAGTAGTCGGGACAGCCCTCTTGACTTTTGGTGTCAGCAGACTTCTTCCTCTTGGTTGGCAGGCTGCCTTTCTCGTCTATACCTTCGGTCTTGTGGTTTTGGCTCTTTATCTGCTTTTTGTCCCTTATGACAAGGTCTCTGAAAAGCATCTAGAACAGTCTGAATTGACTCCTAAGCTAAGCAGTCAGGATTGGCAGCTGAGTCTAGCTTTTGCCTTTGTGGCGGGGGTTATTGTACTGACTTATATTGCTATCAATGTGAGAGTTCCGGGGATTGTGGAGAAGTCTGGTATGGGGACAGCTCAGACAGCAGGTGTGATTCTTTCCTTGATGCAGTTGATTGGGATTGCAGCGGGTATCAGCTTTGCTAGTTTGACCCGTCTTTTTAGAGATAAACTGCTGACGCTTTCTGGTCTGGTTTTTGGACTGACTCAGATTATCATAGGCTTCTCACCTAATCTCTTATCACTCAGCATGGCTACTATTAGCGCCGGCTTTGTCTATAGTGTCGGTCTGACGACCATTTTTTACACCCTGTCCGAGCGCATTTCCGCCCACCTACTCAATCAAGCCACTTCTATCGTGATTTTAGGCTGCAGTATCGGAGCAACGGCCACTACATTTGTCCTCAGTTTCATTGGGAGATTCTCCAACGCTCCAGCCTTTATCTTCAGCGTTTTGGGTCTAGCTATGATTCTGACCTCGCTCTTTGTGCTAGGATTTAGCAAAGAAAAGAGCGGAATGGCTTCAGAAAGTTAGGAGGTTATACGATGCGTCTGGATAAATTTTTAGCAGAAAATGGTCTGGGCTCGCGCGCTCAGGTAAAGCAGCTCCTAAAGAAAGGGCTGGTTTTGGTCAATGGCAGAGCAGAGAAATCACCTAAGACCCAGATTGATGAGACAGCAGATGAGATTATTGTTTCTGGCCAAAGGCTGATCTATGAAAAATTCGTTTACTACCTTCTCAACAAGCCGCAGGGAGTCATTTCGGCGACAGAGGATGACCGTCATAAGACGGTTCTGGACTTGTTAGACGAGACTGCCCGTCAGAAGGAAGTCTTTCCTGTCGGCCGCTTGGATATTGATACCCACGGCCTGCTCCTTCTGACCAATAATGGCAAGCTGGCTCATGCCATGCTGTCACCCAAAAAGCATGTAGAAAAAATTTATCGTGCTCAAGTGGCAGGCCTGATGAACCAAGCAGATGAGGAGCGCTTTGCTGCAGGAATAGAGCTGAAAGACTTCACCTGTCAGCCAGCTCAGCTCAAGATTGTAGAGCTGGATGAAGCAAAAAAGACTTCTCTTGTAGAAATTACCTTAGCTGAGGGCAAGTTCCACCAGGTCAAGCGCATGGTAGCTGCCTGCGGAAAAGAAGTCACGGATCTGCAGCGCCTCACGATGGGCCCCCTACATTTGGATCCTGCATTGGCTCTTGGAGAATGGCGGAGATTGACCGAGAAAGAAATACTTTCTTTAGAAATCTTTGGGGTTGAATTGTAAATGAAAGAGCCTGAATTCCTCATACAAAAGATTTGAAACAGAATCATTTGACAAAGGTAGCCCTTCTTGGTAGAATA
This sequence comes from Streptococcus sp. 27098_8_134, assembly GCF_041431675.1. Classification (NCBI taxonomy): domain Bacteria; kingdom Bacillati; phylum Bacillota; class Bacilli; order Lactobacillales; family Streptococcaceae; genus Streptococcus; species Streptococcus sp. 27098_8_134. Next base: position 283,098 of record NZ_JAPVYD010000003.1, read on the forward strand.
AGTATGTCGTAAAGACAAATAACTTCTTCTTGGTTGCAGGCCATGCCAAACCTGTCACTCGGATGAAGCGTAAAGAAAAGGAGTATATCATGGCAATCTCAAAAGAGAAAAAAAATGAAATCATTGCACAATACGCACGTCACGAAGGTGACACTGGTTCAGTAGAGGTACAAGTTGCTGTCCTTACTTGGGAAATCAACCACCTCAACGACCACATCAAACAACATAAAAAAGACCACGCTACTTACCGTGGCTTGATGAAGAAAATCGGTCGCCGTCGTAACCTCTTGGCTTACCTTCGTAAGAACGACGTTAACCGTTACCGTGAGTTGATCAACTCTCTTGGACTTCGTCGTTAATCATGATGCTAAGGGCGCCAAAAATCCGTATGAAAATAGGGAAACGACACCGTGTTCGATGAACACAAGGAGTTTCATCTTTTTCACTAGGATTTTAGCCCGAGCTCAAAATAGCTCTCTGACTTCAGGGGGCTTTTTTGTTTTATCAACTTTTTAGGACTTCGTCGTTAATCTGCTTTATTTTCCACTTACATTGCCTTGTCACCTTACCTCGATATACTCAAGTATTATCTTCGGTTACGGTTACTAGCACTGCAAGGTAAAATAAACCAGATCTTCTCCCTTAGGGGAGATTTTTTATTTTTCAAGAGAATTTTAGTACAATCTTCGGCTCGTCGCCTTGTCTAGAAACATTTTATCCTGCAAGAATGGAGCACTCTTATTTGTAGAGTGCTTTTTCTTTTTCACTGGGATCTTAGTCCGAGCACAAATCACCCCCTCTGGATTCAGAGGGCTTTTCCTTAGTCTTGCTTCTAACTCAGTCAGACTCTTTTTGTGGTCCAAAAAAGCCCTTCTATTATTTTAGAAGAACTTTTTCTATCAGCAATTTTACTCTTTCAAGAATTTTTGGATCGCAGGGGCGGCAGTGATAGCAAATCTTTCGTCGATGCGGTGCTCCCCACCTTCTACAGTGACCAGCTCTGCATTTGGAACGGTCTGACTCGCTTGAACAGCATACTGGTAGGGCACGACTGCATCATCAGTACCGTGGATAATGAGGGTCGGAGCGGTGATTTTTGCCTGCTCTGCCTGGATGTCAATGTCTAAGGCATCGATCAGATAAATCTTGCCCAGAGTAGTGTTGTGGTGTGTCAGGCTGTCTGGAAGTTGATCGAAGTCGGGACTCCCTAGCTCACGATAGGTCTCTTTGGCATCGTCAAAAAGAACGAAAGCTGGAAAGATAAGCAGGAGTTTGTGTACGCGGTCCGGATAAGCAGCAGCATAAAGACTAGCAACAACGCCGCCTTGGCTAGCACCGAATAAGCTCATTTTGCTTTTATCTACAAAGGTCTCGGAACTCAGCTTTTCCATGACTTGAGTCAAGTCTGTGAATTCGGTCTTGACCGACATGTTCAGCATATCTTGTCCACCGCTCTTCGATTGGCGGCTGCCGCCGTAGAAATCAAAGCTGTAAACCAGATAGCCTTGCTTTGCCAGCAGTTGGCTGTACATGTCATATTGTTCAAGGGTGTTGTTCAATCCATGTGCAATGACAATGGTCGGCAATTTTTTACTCTTGTAGTCACGAGGAGCAGTAATCTTTCCGTAGAGCTGCTTGTCGTCGTATGAAACACTGTATTCTTCAGACACGATGTTTTCTGTTGGAGTCGGTTGATTGTCGGTTTTCTCGCTAGAAGCTGTCTGTGTAGTTCCTAGCTTAGGAGGAGTAGAGTTCAGTTTGGTCTGGGAGTGCCAGAAGAACAGAGTCAGTCCTGTCAAGATCAAGACTGCTAAGAAAGTCCAAATATACTTCATAGTTCTCTCCTTTCAGTATTTGTAGTATTATAGCGGAAATGAATGTATTTTACAAGAAGAGAGATTTCTTGTTTTTGATTTTTCTGGATTTCATACAAGAAAATCCATTTCAGTCATCTAAGCGAGATGCCGATAACCTTGAGTTTTTTAGAAAATCTTGCTAAACTGTAGCTACTAAGATAAAAACACAGTTCTGGTTGGTAGTCCAGACGCAAAAAATCCATTTTTTGTCAGTAACCTTCCTCCTTGGTTGTCCATTCTTAGGAATTTTTAAAGGAGGGGCTGTCATGGATAAGATTTCAATGACGCTGACAGTTTATTTTGAAGAGGGATTTTGGCACGGTCTTTTCGAGCAGGAATATGCTCAATCTTATAGAGTTTGCCGAGTCACCTTTGGTGCAGAGCCTAGCACGCAGGAATTGTTGGATTTTTTAAACCGTTATTATCATCGGTTGCAGTTTAGTCCTAGCATCAGGGTGAAGGAGAAGACTAAGTCGGTCAGTCCTAAACGCCTGCAGAGACAGGCTAAAAAGGAGCAGATGGCTTCACGTTCTTCAAAGTCTCAGGAAGCGCTGAGTCTGCAATTAGAAGAGCAAAAGAAAATCGCTCGAGTCAAGCGCAAGCAGCAGAAAGAACTGGCTAAGCAAAGGAAATTCGAACTCAAACAGCAAAAACGGTTGGAAAAGCACAAGGGGCATTGAGCCTGGTTTTTCTTATTTATATGGGAAAGTCTTCCGATGGGAGGCTTTTTTGTTTATCAGGAAATCGGTGAGTGGCTTAAAAAGTGAATTGATTTCTCCAAGTCGTTTCATTTGACAGATGTAACTAAAGATATTACAATATAATCATAAAATAAAAATTACAAGAGTAATTTGAAAAAGGAGAAATTATGATTGAAATTACATATTTGGATGCTGTCAAGCAGGAGCGGAAGATAACCTTTGAGTCTTATCAGGAGTTTGAGCAGTCCCAGCAAGCCTGCTTGATTGGAGTGGCAGATTATTACCCAGTTAAAAAGTTGACTTATAAAGGCCATGATTTGAACTACCAGGGTACTTACGGCGATGTCTTCTTTTTCCTGATGAAGCAGGATTTGACAAAGTTTGACTAAGAATAAAGGAGAAAAATAATGGTAAAAGCAATCACAGATGCAACATTTGAGCAAGAAACAAAAGATGGAGTAGTGCTCATTGACTTTTGGGCGACTTGGTGCGGACCTTGTCGCATGCAAGGACCAATCCTTGACAAGCTCTCACAGGAACTTTCCGAAGACGAGCTCAAGATTGTTAAGATGGATGTGGATGAAAATCCAGCTACAGCACGCGCCTTTGGCATCATGTCTATCCCGACCTTGCTCTTTAAAAAAGACGGTCAGGTCGTCAAGCAGCTAGCGGGTGTCCATACAGCCCAGCAGATTAAAGCTATTGTGGCAGAATTGGGATAAGGTGAGTGGAAGATTAAATTAGACCTATTTAAAATTGAGACTGCTCTAGTTATAGAGTGGTCTTTTTTATTGCGATTGTAACAATAAGGAGTCAATTTAAAATTTTTGTTTGAAAATTCACTTTTTAAGGTATAATAAGAAGAGGTATTTTTTTCCAATGGGTCCCGTTAGGGAGCTGGGTTATTTAAAACATGATGGGAATGAAGTAATGTTTATGATTGAGTTGCTAAAACATCTTTTATTTGTTTTTATGATTTTTACACCATTTGTTGCTCCAGCAGTTTTGTGTTTCTTTGTAGGTTGGATGATTCCTAGAGAGCAGATCACGCAAAAAAGAATCATACTAGTATTAGCCTTGTTGATCCCTGTTTTGCTTTTAATTTCGTATTTTGCCCCTCAGATTTTAGGACTGGTCTTTTGGAGTTTGATCTGGTTTTTCATCGGGCTGTTGCGAATGAAGAATTATACTAAGTCACAGTACTGGACAAGATGGCTTATATTTATCGTTTGTTTTAGTGCCTATATTTTACTTTATCTCCGCTTTTTTGGTTCTCTTTATTTTTATTGAACTATTTAAAAAACAGCTTGAAGATTTGCTTCAAGCTGTTTTTGTTTATTCTTTATTGCCCCAACTCCTCGCTATAAGCAATAATCTGATCAACTGTGTCAGACAAGAACTGGATGGTGTCGCGAAGGGGTTTGTCATTTTCTGCATATTGTCTTAAGGATAAAAGAGGTGAAGGGAAAAATCTTTCTTATTCATCTCTTTTATATTATTCTTTACTTGTGTGTCGTTTTCCAGAGGCAATTGCATCTGCTTCGGTCATGGACACGACTTTGTCAAAACGTGTATTGGATGGCATGTTCTCCATGCTATACCAATATACATCCGCGGTTCCGTTTCGAGCGACATAAACCGTTCTTGTTTGTTGCTGTTCCGCTGCCTGTCTCTCCGCTTCTTGGCGTGCTTCCTCTGCAAGGCGTGCTTCTTCAGCCCGTTGGTTAATTGCATTTTGAACTCGTCCGATGCGATCCGTCAAGTTAGATTTTGTAGTTGGATCTGCAACGAGTTCGACTGCTGCCTGTGCCGGAGAAATATTTTCTGCGACCTGATTATTTTCAAGCTGTTGGACAGCCTGATTGGCTTCTTCAACAATTTTCTTAGTCTCTGCTTCTTTACGTGCTTGTTCCTCGCGAGCTTTTTTCTCCTCTTCCTGTTTTTGTTTCTGAGCTTCCTTTAGCTCTTTTTCTTTACGTTCTTTCTCTTGTTTTTCTTTTTTACTGCTAGATGCTGTAGAGCTACTAGTTTGTGATGACGATGAGCTAGTTGAGGAACTATTAGATGTAAATTTTGTTACCTGGCTTTGTTCTGTCTGCTCTTTAATAACATCAGGAGTTAACTTCCCTACTGCATAGATTCCTAATATCCCGACAATAGTGACGGCAATGGCAATATTGCGTTTTTGAATATTCGGTTTTCGTTTAGTGAAGCGCCAGATACCAAAGCATCCTCCTATGAACATCAATGGCATGGTGATTGGTGCAAGAATGATGATGAAGAGAACTGCCAGAACAAGCAGTATTTTCTTCAAGGTCGGCTTTTCAAAAATTTTTTTCATATTAAAACTCCCTTCGGATATTTATCCAAGGACATCATATCACAAAAAGGAAACGTTTTCAACAAATGTTTTGTAGTAATTGAAAATATAGATTTGATTTTGTTCTTTAAAAGAACAAAAAATCAGACTCAGATGATTCATCTGAGTCTGATTCTAAAGATATGGGCTTACTCCCCCAACTCCTCGCTGTAGGAAATAATCTGTTCAACTGTATCTGACAAGAATTGGATGGTGTCGCGGAGCGGTTTGTCTGTCGAAATATCTGCTCCTATAATCATAGCTGACTCAAGCGGCGTTTTGCTGCCGCCAGATTTGAGCAGTTCAAGCCAGTCACGGGCACCATTTTCGTCATTTTTCAGGTGTAGATAGCCGGCAGTAGAGATGACCAGACCAGCAGAGTAAGTATAGCTGTAAAGCCCCATGTAGTAGTGGGCTTGGCGCATCCAAGTTAAGGCAGCATCGTCGTCGATTTCAACGGCATCGCCCCAGAATTCTGTCAAAACTTCTTTCATGATAGCGTTGAGTTTGCTTGCACCGAAGGTTCCGCCTTCTTCAATCAAAGTATAGACCTTGCGTTGGAAGGCAGCTTCCAGCAAGTGAGTAATGAAGTTATGGAAGTAGGTATCCGTCAGACGGTGAGCCAGGGCAAAGCGTTTCTGGCGTGGGTTATCAAACTGGCGTTCCAGATAATCACTGAGCAGGAGTTCATTAAAGGTAGACGGTGCTTCCACGTAGTAGGTGGACATGTGGGCGTTAAAGTAGCTTTGGTGATTGTCGGAGAAGATGAATTGACCAGAGTGGCCAATCTCGTGAATCAGAGTATAGACATCACTCATACGGCCAGTCCAGCTCATGAGGACATAAGGGTGAACTCGATAAGGATCCGCAGCATAGCCGCCAGAGTCCTTTCCGGCATTGGCCGCAAAGTCGACCCAACGTTCTTCCTTATAGCGGGCAACTTCTTGGCAGTATTCGTGTCCGAGTGGCTCGACTGACTTCATAACCAGGTCGTAGGCATCATCAATACTAACTTCGGGATTGAGCTCGCTGTCCAAGTCCAGCTTCCAGTCAGCAAAGGTCATTTTTTCAAGTCCGTTTACCTTAGCGACATGCTTGAGGTATTTCTGAGCTACTGGGGCAAATTCGCTCATAATCAAGTCAATCTGCCGATCAAACATAGAGCGATCAACTTCTTGCTCAGCTAGCAAATAGTCAAAGACAGAGTCATAGCCTTTCATGTCAGCCAGCAATTTTTCAGACTTGACCTGAGCCAGATAGGCAGCTGCAGCAGTATTTTGATGCTGACGAAGGCCTTCAGAAAAAGAGCGGAAAGCTTTTTCGCGGATTTCTGCATTTTCATGGTTTTGGTAGAAATTCTCATAGGTGACAAAGCTGTTTTTGTAAACTTTGCCGTCTACTTCAAAGTCAGCCATAGCAAAGTCGCCGGCCCGCATCTTGGTGTAAATATCCTGTGGACTGTAAAAGACTTCACCTAGATTGGTCAAGGCTTTTTCGACATCCGCTCCCAGATAGTGGGCTTTTTTGATTTTAGCCTGGCGGATAGCTGAAGTCAGATGGGGTTCTTGACCTAGTCTCTCCAAGACAGCCTCGTCTGCACCGACCAGGGCGTCGTCAAAGAAGCTGAGTGCGACATTGGCCTCGGTCTCAAACTCCATGGCTGCTTGGGCAATCTGCGCAAAGCTCTCGTCACCAAAGTCAGTGGTCTGTGGCATAAAACCGTAGTTACCGATGTGGCTGATTTGGATATAAATCTGCTCTAGTTCAGCAAAAGCCTGCTCAAAATCTTCGAAAGTGCTGAGCTTGCCTTGGTAGTCAAGGGCGAATTTTTGGATGTCTTCTCTGGCCTTTTCAATGGCCCGCAGGAAGTCCTCTTGGTCTTGGTAGAGGGCCGTTAGGTCCCAGAGTTCATTTTCCGGAAATTCAGAACGATGTTTTTGTTCCATAGTCTACTCCTTTTGTCGTATATAGAAATAGTATAGCAAAAAATCCCCCAAAATGTCTTTCCGAGAATACATTTGAAATAAAAAAGAATGCTGATAAATCAACATTCTTTATATATAGTTTTTGAGAGAAGTGATACATTTTGTCTGTTTAGCTACCATAAATCTATCAAAAATGCCTAGTCTTTATTTTTCCTAGCTTGTCAGCAATCGCTCAGAAACATTTTTTTAAAATCTATTGACAGAAGCGCAAAAACATGGTAGACTAATTGCAACTAGATTTCTTCTGAATATTAAGTAATTGGAACTAGAATAAACTATAGGAGCTTCTATCATGTTAAATATAGAACAATATGAAAATGGATTGGGACTTGTCTACAAATTTGGTGAGAGATTTGATGGGGAACTTAGCGCTAGAGAAGGAATAAATATTTATGCTCTTCACGCCAAGGAACACGATGGGAAAGTCCTTTTAACCATGGAAAGAGGACCAAGAAAAGAATATAGACACATGATTAAAAAAATCATTCTTACTGTAAAAGACGGTAGTTATGCAATAATTGCAGATGTAGAAGATACAAGCAAAGGAACAAAAAAACCAATCCCCAATGGCTATACCGTGCCGTCAATCTGGGAAAAAGAGCCGGAAAACATGCACTGGTTCGCACTCTGTAATGTAGAGCGCATTAAAATAGAGCCGGACACATATACTTCCGTGAATGGCAAAGATTTATTGCAAAGTATCGCTGGTAAAGCTTATATGGTATATGTTACACTCTAAGAATGAATAACACAGTTATTTCTAAGATAAGCTCATAATATTTTTGAAATTTTTAAAAGTTCTTCAATATTTCCGAACCACACCATCTATACTTATTAAAATTATCTGTCTAAACTAAATCATTGTTTTTTAATTATACCGATTTCATACGAACTGATGAATTTCTTTAATTCCTCTTTTGTATTTTTCATTTGGGCAAGAGATTTTTCTAGATCTTTTTTATCATTCTTGTCCATATCTAATTCAGCATCATAACCAAGATTTTTTAAATTTGAAATTGAATTACTGAATTCATTATAAATAGTTTTCGCTACTCCAATATCATTATTTTTATTTAATACAAAAACTTTTACTACTGTTAGTAACTTTGAACACTAGACCATATTTTGAGTGGGATTAACTAACACTTTTTTCAACAGTACAAAAGAGCTACTACTCATCATTCCAATATTTAATCCCAACAAGGCACCACCACCAGCTATTACCATTGTCCCGCCTGCAACTCCTAAACCACCAGCTGCAATAGCACCTCCTCCCAGATATGCTAAAACTGCATTTGTTAATGCAGCTCCAGAAAATCCTGCAAATTGACTTCCAAGTAATGCCACTGCAATTTGTGGTGCAAATACTGCTCCTATCCCAAGAAATACTAATGCCAAAGATACACTTCCCAAGACTATTTTGATAAAAGTGTTTTTCTTATTAGTTATTTTTCCAAAAGATTTTTTATAAGTTTTCTTCATTTTCGAATATACCCCTTTTTCATCAAAAATTGTTTTAAGATAACAATAATTTATTTTTTTCTTCTTCTGTCAGTTCATATTCCCTCAATAAATTAACAATTTCTTCTAATCCATCATCACGTCCTTTTAAAACGTCAAAAGAAGTACCAAAAATTTCAGCTAGTTTTTCTACTGTTTCATCTTTTGGTTTTTTTCTCCATTCTCCCATCTAGCATATTGAGCTTGATCCATTCCAAGTTTTTCAGCAACTTCTAATTGAGTATGTCTTGCATCTAGACGGGCTTTTTTAATATATTCCCACTATTTCTAATTCTGAGAATTGTTTTGAAATGAAAAAGAATGCTGGTAAATCAACATTCTTTTTTAGTATTGTTTTAAAGAAACTAGATATTTTGTCTGTTTAGCTACCAAAAAGCTACCAAATTTTATTGACCCCACTGGTTTATATAATCAATTATATCCTGTTCTATTTCGCTTTTCTGTTCTTTACTAAGTCCCTCTAACCTCTTTTTATAAATTAAATCTATCTTGCTATAGTCTAGTTCTGATGCTTCTCCCTCAAAGTATTGTGGTGGTACTTGATAAAATTTGGCCAATTTATTTAACCATTTTGTATTATTAATTTTACCCGAATTTTCTATTTCAATATATTTCCCACATGGTATACCTGTGGCTCTTGAAACATCTTCAATATCAAATGAATGTACTTCTCTGATTGCACGTATTCTCTTAGCAATTCGTTGTGTATCTCGAAATGCTTTCCAAGTTAATATCTCCTGTATTGTCTTGAATAACGCTTTATTTTTTATAACAACTAGTAGTAATTGTTTTTTTACTCTTGTAATCGCTTGAAACAATCCATTTTCAGCAAGATACCTGTATCCCCATTCAACAGATACGGCAATTTGACCGTCTGCATTATGAGTTATTCTATCAGTCAGAGGCAGTAAAACCTTATCATACTCTCTTCCTATAACTGTAAAACCATCTAAAGATTCTCTATAAAATTTGGGTAATTTTGTTTCCCCATTTACCAACCACGCTCTGTTTTCAGGCATCTCTATAGAAATATAGCCCTCATTATCTATACAAGACTGAATAAAATTCTTGGCAGCGTATTCATTTTCAAAATAAACTGCATTAACCATTGGAAAATCTAAAACACGCAGATTCTTTTCTTGCGTATTGAAAAATTTTCTAATAAAAGTAGAGAGTTCTATATCGGTTCTTACACGCTCTATAAGACAGTCAACATACTCAACTGCATCTTTATAATTTTCATTGCTCAAAATACCCTGAATGTCTAAATTTCTTTCCTCTGGACGTAGTGTTTGCGCATTGTCAACCGATAAAATCAATTTATTTATTTCTCCAGGATTGGCGATACTTGCTAATTTATTCCATTGGTACAGTTTTAGTCTTTGACTTTCATCAATAAAAACAATATCATAATTATTTAACAAAACACTATCGAATTGTCTAATGTCAATAAATTGAAAACTAGATTGCTCATTAATTTTCTGGATAATATCTGAATCATAAATTGCAGAGCAAAAAACAAACAAAACTTTTTTCCCACTATTAGAAAGTTCCTTAGCAACATCAAATAGTATTAACGACTTCCCTGTACCTGCAGCACCTTTAAGACCAACATATCTTTTTGATGATTCGATTAACTTTTTCTTTGCTTGTTCTTGTTCATTATTTAAAAAATATTGGTTTCTGAAAAATCTATCTGGTTCTGAATAAGGTGAGATAATGAATGAAGTGTCAACTAAGCTTTCTAAGTAATTATATTCAATGAAATCAAACGGTATATCGCTAAACAATTGCTCAAAAGAAATTGGAATAAGTTGCTCGGTAATTTCATCAAATTTATATAATATTTCTGTTTCTGATACAAATGTATAAAGTGATACTTCCATATCTGAAGAAATTGAACTTAATAAGTAAGAATGCCTTTTTAGTTGTCTAAGAATTCTATCTTCGGGAATCTGTGTACTCTTTAACTCAATATTGATGATCTTTTGATTAGAAAATCTCAAAATATCAAACTCTTCAGATACAACTCCTGTGTACTTAGTACCTAAAAAATATCCAGAAAATGGTCCATCCATACAACTAGGTTCTAGTTCTTTGAATTTTGTAAATATTTTATTTATCGCTTCGATTTCAGTATCATTAACTTCTTCAATATGATTTATTTGCTTGTAATACTGAAATATCTCATCGTCTATTTGGCTTTCCATAAAAGATACTAAATTTATAACACCTGATTCCATATAAGTACCTCACAGTTTTAAATACTTCTTTATCAAGAAATATATTTCTAACTTTTGTTTATCAGTTAATTCTACTTTTCTAAGTAAATCTACAATATCATCTAATCCATCATCCCTACCTTGAAGTTTATCAAAAGTAACTCCAAATATTTCAGCTAGTTTCTCTACTGTTTCATCTTTTGGGTTCCTCCCTCCGTTCTCCCACCTAGCATATTGAGCTTGAGCCACACCTAACTTTTCAGCAACTTCTATTTGAGTAAGTCCTGCATCTAGTCGGGCTTTTTTATATTGTCTTTTAACATTTTAAAATTCCTTTCACTTTTTTATTGACTTATAACCAAAATAGTTATATAAAAACAAAGCATACAAAATAGGTAATACTAGTTAACTTATGAATATGCAAAGACACCCCAGAAAGCTCTACAAAGCGTTCTGAGGCTTTCGTTTAAAACCAACACAATTATACCAAAATGGTAATGCAAAGTCTATAAGAGGCTAAATATGGCTAGATTGAGAATACTATGACAACTACACATTACACAATAAAAGACAATAATATTAGCAACACTCATTCATTCTATTCACCTAATTGGGGGAGAAGGATAAGTCAGTATTTTTTAGATGTCTATCACTTAAGGATAAAAGTCAAAGTTTCTTTGCGGCAATCTTTTTAAAAAGCAGTAGATAAGACAAGAATACGAAGATAACCAAGCCTAATAAAAGAGTGAAGACGTTTTGAGTTCCTTTTGTCATATTGGGAGCTTGATTGGCGATGACAGCCGTTACTGCGGTACCTATTGCGCCCGCAAAGGTCTGGGCCAGCTGAAAGAGCGCAGTCGTATCTGCAGTCTTTCCTTTATCAACTTGAGTCGTGGCTAGAGCTAGTGTGTTATTGAAGGCCATGTTTCTCCCCAAGGTAAAGCAAATATAAATCGCAATAACAGCTGTTAAGGTGAGTTCTTTTGTGAAGATAAGGAGCAAGAATACAGCAAGGAAAAGAAGTGAATTTCCTGTAAAAAGGGTTGGTTTCGGACCATTTCTATCATAGAGTTTGCCAAAGACAGGAGAGAGGAAGGCTCCAAGCATGGTTCCTGGAAGTAATGCAAAGCCTGCCTGAGCGGTTGAAATGTCTTTTTCTATGACCAGGAAGTTGGGAATCAGAAAATTAGCCGATAGGTTGATAAACTGAAAAATGAAGAAGGGTAAAATAGCCAATAAGACCGTCGGTTGCTTTAAAATCCGAATATCTAGGAATGGATGATCAATCTTTAAGCTCCGATAGATGAAGCAAGCTAGTGGTAGTAGACAGAGAATAAGATAGAGCCAATCGATATGTCCTTCTTCTAAGCTGGAGATGGCTACAATGGCAAAGACGAGTGAGCTTGCTAAGAGGAGAAATGAGAGAAGATCAAAGGCGCGTTTCCTCGACTGTTCGGAATTTCTTAAAAAGAAAAAACCAAGAATAAAGGAAATGATTGGGACAGGAAGAATAAAGGTATAAATCATATGCCAGTCAAAACGACTAATCATAAAACCACCGTAAGTCGGCCCAATTGCTGGTGCTAGGCTGACCACCATCCCAGATAAGCCCATGTAGGTTCCGATTTTTTGCTTAGGAACACGCTCAACAATCAAGTTAAAGAGCAAAGGAATGGCTAATCCAGTAGCTCCTCCTTGTAGGATTCTCCCTACCATCAAGATGGTAAAGCTTGGAGCCAACATGGCAATCAGAGTTCCCAAGCAAAAGTTAGCCAAAGCAGTAAAGAGGATGGTTCGCTCTTTCCAATTGTGGGCCAAGGTCGCTCCTAAAGTAATCGTAATGGCCACTGCTAATAGATACCCTGTCGTAATCCATTGCAGTGTTCCCAATCCTAACCCAAAGACCTTACTTAGATGAGGGAAGGTCACATTCATACTGGTTTCAGATAATATGCCTGCAAAGCAGACTAAGGCTGTCGCAAGGAGCGAGAAAAAATCTTTCTTTTCAACTGTTTGATGATTTGGCACGATTGTCTCCTTTACATGTTTGAAATGAGTCACTGTATTTATTATAAAGCAAGAAGTTCTCTTTGAAAAGTGAATAGTGGCTATACCGACATCTTATTTGATGAATCGAAAGGGAAAAAACGAACTCTGACAGCCAACTATAATCAGCTATAGAAAAGAAAAATAGATTTTCAGTGCTTTTATAGAAAAAAAGCCATTTTCAGTCTTTTTCTTTTGCCTGAAATTGTGGTAAAATAAGGTCTGTACGTGCTTGATACAAAGATGAGGATATAATAAGTTGCTAAGACCATGATATCAAAGCTAAAATTCTGAGAAGGTTAGTTGTCAGCTGTGATTATGCTATGAGCTTTTGACGGGCTTAATATCTTGATCTTTGTAGCCAAGGCGTATGAAAAAATTTGAGCATATGCTCGGCAAGGAGTCTTTATGACAAAACAAGTTTTTAAAACCGTTTTTGCAGGTCGTGAGCTGGTAGTTGAAACCGGTCAGGTTGCAAAGCAGGCAAATGGCAGCGCCGTTGTTCGATATGGAGAAAGTACCGTTTTAACCGCGGCAACCATGTCCAAAAAGATGGCTACGGGGGACTTTTTCCCATTGCAGGTCAACTATGAGGAAAAAATGTATGCAGCTGGGAAATATCCTGGTGGCTTTAACAAGCGCGAAGGCCGTCCGTCAACAGATGCGACTTTGACCGCCCGCTTGATTGACCGTCCGATTCGCCCTATGTTTGCGGAAGGTTTCCGCAATGAAGTTCAGGTTATCAATACCGTTCTTTCTTATGACGAAGATGCTTCACCTCAAATGGCTGCTATGTTCGGTAGCTCTCTGGCTCTTTCTATCTCAGATATTCCTTTTAATGGCCCTATCGCAGGAGTTCAGGTCGGCTATGTAGATGGTGAATTCATCATCAATCCTAGCAAGGAACAAAAGGAAGTTTCGCTTTTGGAACTGACAGTGGCTGGTACCAAAGAGGCTATCAACATGGTAGAGTCTGGAGCCAAGGAGCTGTCTGAAGATATCATGCTGGAAGCTCTTCTCAAAGGGCACGAAGCGGTCAAAGAATTGATTGCCTTCCAAGAAGAAATCGTAGCAGCAGTCGGCAAGGAAAAGGCTGAAGTGGAATTGCTGCATGTTGACGAAGAGCTGCAGGCAGAGATTGTCGCAGCCTACAACAGTGACTTGCAAAAGGCTGTTCAGGTAGAAGAAAAGCTGGCGCGTGAAGCCGCAACTCAGGCTGTCAAAGACCAAGTCACAGCAGTTTATGAAGAGAAATACGCGGACCATGAAGAATTCGACCGTATCATGCGTGATGTGGCTGAAATCTTGGAACAAATGGAGCATGCAGAAGTGCGTCGTTTGATTACCGAAGATAAGGTCCGTCCTGACGGTCGTAAGGTTGATGAAATCCGTCCGCTGGATGCGGAAGTGGATTATCTGCCGCGCGTTCATGGTTCTGGTCTCTTTACTCGCGGGCAAACTCAAGCCTTGTCGGTCCTGACCTTAGCACCAATGGGCGAAACGCAAATCGTTGACGGCTTGGATCCGGAATACAAAAAACGCTTCATGCACCACTATAATTTCCCGCAATATTCTGTCGGTGAGACAGGTCGTTATGGGGCTCCTGGCCGTCGTGAAATCGGACATGGTGCTCTTGGGGAACGTGCCTTGGAGCAAGTCTTGCCTAGCTTGGAAGAGTTTCCTTACGCTATCCGTCTGGTAGCAGAAGTCTTGGAGTCAAACGGTTCTTCCTCACAGGCCTCTATTTGTGCGGGCACTTTGGCTCTGATGGCTGGTGGTGTACCAATCAAGGCACCGGTTGCCGGAATTGCCATGGGATTGATTTCAGATGGCAGCAACTACACGGTTCTGACGGACATTCAAGGTTTGGAAGACCACTTTGGCGACATGGACTTTAAGGTAGCTGGTACTCGTGAAGGGATTACCGCTCTGCAGATGGATATCAAGATTGAAGGAATTACAGCAGAAATCTTAACAGAAGCTCTTGCTCAGGCTAAGAAAGCCCGCTTTGAAATTCTGGACTTGATTGAAGCGACGATTCCAGCTCCGCGTCCTGAGTTGGCTCCAACTGCTCCGAAAATCGACACCATCAAAATTGATGTGGACAAGATTAAGATTGTCATCGGAAAAGGCGGGGAAACCATCGACAAGATTATCGCTGAGACCGGCGTTAAGATTGACATTGATGAAGAGGGCAATGTATCCATCTACTCAAGCGACCAAGACGCGATCAATCGTGCTAAGGAAATCATTGCTGGCTTGGTCCGCGAAGCAAAAGTGGATGAAGTCTACCATGCAAGGGTTGTTCGGATTGAGAAATTCGGTGCCTTTGTCAATCTCTTTGACAAGACAGATGCCCTGGTTCACATCTCAGAGTTAGCTTGGACTCGGACTAACAATGTTGAGGATGTTGTACAAATCGGTGATGAAGTGGATGTCAAGGTTATCAAGATTGATGCCAAAGGCCGAGTAGATGCTTCCATGAAAGTATTGCTGCCGCGTCCACCAAAGTCTGATAAGCCAAAACATCATCATGACAAGGGACATCATCCGCATAAGGAGCACAAAGGTCATAAGGATCATCAAGAAAGCCCTAAAACAGAAGAATAAGAGGTCGCTCATCCCTGTGGACCTCATCAGAAATCGGCAGAGGCGAGCCTAGTTCTCGTCTCTCCTTGTTTAGAGAAGGAAGGAGGCCAGCATGGGTTGGTGGAAGGAATCCATTGATATTGTAAAAGAAAATGATCCGGCGGCACGAACGTCGTTAGAAGTCTTGCTAACCTATCCAGGCATCAAAGCTTTGGCGGCCCACCGCCTCTCGCATTTTTTGTGGCGGCACGGCTTCAAGCTGCTGGCGCGCATGCACAGTCAATTCTGGCGTTTCTGGACCCAGATTGAGATTCATCCCGGCGCTCAGATTGAGTCGGGTGTCTTCATCGACCATGGCAGTGGCCTAGTGATTGGTGAGACAGCCATTGTTGAGAAGGGGGCCATGCTTTACCACGGCGTGACCCTAGGCGGTACGGGCAAGGATACAGGCAAACGCCATCCGACCGTCCGTCGGGGTGCCCTGGTCTCTGCCCATGCCCAAGTTATCGGACCAATTGAGATTGGCGAGAAGGCCAAGGTCGGAGCTGGTGCAGTTGTTGTAGCTGATGTTCCAAGTGATGTGACGGTGGTTGGCGTACCAGCCAAGATTGTCCGTGTTCACGGTGAGAAAGACGAGCCAACCATTCACGAGGTAGAGGAAAAACGGGAATACTATCTAGACAAGCTAGAGCATGCCCGTGAAGCCAGCCATCATTCATCAAGTCTATAGAAAAGATTAGCAAAGTTATCTAAGTAAAATATGACGGGAGGAACCGACATGTCAGATTTATCAGATGCTATTTTAAAGCAGGTAGTCCTTGAACTGAAAGAAGGTTTGGACGGTCTTGCCAAGGAGCGCTTTACCAAACTACCGCCTAGCCACCAGCGCGAATGGGCTCGCTATATCAGTGAAGCCAAGAAAGATGAGACCAAGCTGCGCCGCATAGAAAAGATGAAGGCGGATTTGCTGAAGCCTTAAAGAAAGAGAACTTATGCTATTAGAGGAATTTGAAGATGTAGCTGCAGTCATTGAGCCAACTGAAAAGCCAGTCCATGACAAGGGTGAGGTGTGCGAAACCATCATCCTGTCCTTTAATGGAGAAATTCTGAAACGTTTGATTGAGTCAGAGGAAGTCTATCCAGGAGGCTATTTGAAAAGCATAAACGGCCAGCATCCATGGTATATTTATGGCCAAGGACCTAGCAAGCTGGCAGTTATGTTGGCTCCGATTGGGGCTCCCATGATAGTCGGCCAGCTGGAGGAGTTGGTGGCCAGAGGCTTCACGAATTTCATTATTCTAGGTTCCTGTGGCGTTTTGGATCGCTCAATTGAGGCGGACAAGATTATCCTGCCTGCAGCTGCATTGCGAGATGAAGGAACTAGCTATCACTATGCCCCACCGGGTGACGAAGTAGCCTATGACGAGTCTCTGCTGATCGAGCTGGAAGCCATCTTTGACAAGCACGATATTGAGCATATCCGCACCAAGTCTTGGACGACTGATGCCTTTTATCGAGAAACACCTGATAAGGTCAAGCGTCGCTTGGCTGCCGGTGCCCAAGTGGTGGACATGGAAGCTTCGGCTATCATGGCTTGGAGTCAATTTCGCAAGACCAAGGTCTATCAGTTCTTCTACACTGCTGACTATGTGGATCATCATAACCGAATCTGGGATGCCCGCCATGAAGAGCGGACAGCTGATGCCATGACTTTTTTCACTATCGCTTTGACAATAGCAAAGGAACTAGAAAGGTAACTACAAGAATGGCAGTATATTTTTACGGCTGTATCACCATGGATGGCTACTTGGCAGACAGCCAGCACAGGATAGACTGGCTGCATCAGCTTGGTTCTGTAGAGGATACAGGCTATGATGACTTTTACAGGCAAATGGATATCACCATCATGGGCAAGCGGACCTTTGAGGAAATCCAAGATTTGCAAGATGTAGAAAGTTTTTATCAAGCTACGGAAAACTATGTCTTTACGCATGATAGGCACCTGCCTGTCAGCAATTACCAGCCAGTAGCTGGGGATGTGGTGGACTTTGTTCACCAGATTGACAAAGGCAAAAATGTCTTTGTGATTGGTGGTAATTCCTTGGTAGGACCGCTCTTGGATGCGGATCTTTTCGACCACCTCATTATTCAGATAGCGCCCCTTATCCTAGGAAAGGGGGTTCCCCTCTTTACCCAAGAGGAAGGGCAGCGCTTTTACCAACTGGATAGCCTCAGACAATTTGGCCCTTTTGCAGAGCTGGTTTTCAGCCGAAAAAGTCAGAAATAGAGAAGGGAGTGGACCGCATGATTAAAATTTACGACACCATGACCCGCAGCCTACGTGAATTTGTGCCCATTGAAGAGGGCAAGGTTCGCATGTATGTCTGCGGTCCGACGGTTTATAACTATATCCATGTCGGCAATGCCCGCTCAACAGTAGCTTTTGACACGGTTTGTCGCTATTTTGAGTATCGGGGATTTGAGGTCAACTATATTTCCAATTTTACAGATGTAGATGATAAGATTATCCATCGCGCCAAGGAAGAAGTCATCACACCAAAAGAAGTGGCGGACAAGTATATCGCGGCTTTTCGTGAGGATGTATCAGCTTTGGGTGTTAAGCCGGCTACTCAGCATCCGCGCGTGATTGACTTTATGGAGGCAATCATTGACTTTGTGCGGACTTTGGTGGACAAGGGCTACGCCTATGAGTCAGAAGGCGATGTCTATTTCCGAGTGGAAAAATCTCACAATTATGCCAAACTAGCCAACAAAACCTTGGCAGACTTGGAGTTGGGTGCTTCTGGTCGGACAGATGAGGAGACTGCTCGTAAGGAAAATCCGGTGGATTTTGCTCTCTGGAAGGCAGCTAAGCCGGGCGAGATTTCTTGGGACAGCCCTTGGGGAGCAGGTCGTCCGGGCTGGCACATCGAGTGTTCGGTCATGTCGACGGAGATTTTGGGTGATACTATTGATATCCACGGTGGTGGGGCAGACCTAGAGTTTCCTCACCATACCAATGAAATCGCCCAGTCAGAGGCCAAGACTGGTCAGACTTTTGCCAATTACTGGATGCACAATGGCTTTGTCAACATCGACGACGTCAAGATGTCCAAATCTCTAGGCAATTTTATCACTGTTCACGATGCCCTCAAGACCATTGATGGCCAGGTGCTGCGTTTTTTCTTTGCTACCCAGCATTATCGCAAGCCGATTAATTTCACAGAAAAAGCTGTTCATGATGCAGCGACTAATCTCAAGTATTTGAAGAATACCTATGAGCAGCCTTTCACTGGTCAGGCTGACTCTGATCAGCTTCAGGCCTTTTTGGACAAGTTCACCGCTGCTATGGACGAAGATTTCAATGCGGCTAACGGTATCACGGTTGTCTTCGAGCTAGCCAAGTGGATCAACTCTGGCAATTACACCGCTGAAGTTAAGGTAGCCTTTGCCAAACTCTTAGAAGTTTTTGGTATCGTCTTCGTAGAAGAAGTTTTGGATGCGGACATTGAGCGCTTGATTGATGAACGCCAAGAAGCGCGTGCTAATCGAGACTTTGCGACTGCGGACCGTATTCGGGATGAATTGGCCGCTCAGGGCATCAAGCTTTTGGATACTAAGGACGGAGTGAGGTGGACACGTGACTGATGTCAACCTGATTAACGGTATTGCCCTCGCCTTTGAGGGAGATGCTGTCTACTCCATGTATATCCGGCGTCACCTGATTTTTCAGGGGCTCACTAAGCCCAATCAGCTGCACAGGGAAGCGACCAAGTATGTCTCTGCCAAGGCTCAGGCTAATCTCATCTCTCTCATGCTAGAAGAAGGGATTCTGACGGAAAAGGAAGAAGATATCTACAAGCGCGGCCGCAATGCCAACAGCCACACCAAGGCTAAGAATACGGACATCGTCACCTACCGGATGTCGACCGGCTTTGAGGCAGTCATGGGCTACCTGCATATGACTGAATCTATTGAGCGACTGGAAGAGCTGATTGACTGGTGTATTCGGAAGATAGAGGCTTCGTTCTGATTCTGAAAGGAACTAATTTATGAGTGATTTCTTACAATTTGATAATTTTAATTTCAAGTTGGCTATTATTCAGGAGTTAATGTATGAACAAAACGTGCTTAAGCCACGATTTGACGTTTACAGTTTTTGTGAATCTGAGAAATTATCTGTAGATCCAGAAGATTTCAATGAGACACCAATTCCTGAAGTAGAGGCTTATTTCGAACGGTTGGAAATACCTAAAGAGTATGCTCAGAATGTGGAAAGCCTCTTCTTTGATGGTGGTAATGATATCTATGCGCAATTAATCCCTTTATGGGATGGTGAAGATGATCAATTTGATTTGGAAAATGTGAGTGAAAAGGAACTATCGCAGTTTTCGAATTTAAAAATCATCGACGGAACAATCTTTCCATTTTCTAAAGAAGTACGTGATTTATTTGAATCCAAAGGAATTGATATTGAAGAGTAATATTTAATATTATTGAATAAAGGAATTTTATGAAAAAATTTATATTGTTTGCAGTCTGCTTGTTTAGTCTGATGACACTTAGCGCCTGCATGTTTGTCCCTCTTTTCAGACGAAGTGGTAATACTTCTTCCTCGTCTAGCTCTAGCTACTCTAGAAAACAGAGGTCATCTTCGAAAAAAGAATACTCTGATGATGACTATGACTATAGCTCATCTAGTTCGTCTTCTGCAATTGAAGATGATCCATACACTCTCTTTAATGACTTTGGTCAATCTTTGGATGCCCTTACTGATATGCAAGATATTGATAAATGGGAAGAATTTAAATCAATCAATCTCATTTATTTTGAAGAGGAGTCTGATCGGGTTGCTACTAAAAAGGATGAAGTACGTGCTAAGCTGGGTCAGCCAACTTCAGAGCTAAGTAGTGGAGGTGACCTGTGGAAGTCGGATAATTATACTATCCTTATTGCTTATGATGAAAATTCTGTTGTCATGAATAAGCTGATTACATTCACTTCTTCCAAGCAGGTGGAAAGTTTAAGCGGTATTTCCAAAGGGATGTCAGCCCAAGACGTTGTCAAAAAACTAGGTAAACCACGTGGACTGGATGTGACAGGTATGTTTACTCGCTTCGTTTGGGCAGACGAGGATGATAAGGACTATTACGTCTATTTTAAGGGCAACAAGGTTTATGACACTAAAGAACCTAATTAAAAAGACATCAGCTTTATAGCCGATGTCATGAAATGAAAACAAATTATTTTAATTCAGAGATAAAGATGATTAAAAGCCTTTATCTCTTTTTTAGTATTAGTACTTTATTTGCCAAACAAAACCTCTAATCTTCTTTATAATTCTCGTAAAATTCCACCTTAATTCTAATAAAGGTCTCCAAGTCTCGCAGGAGCTGCAGGAGTATGGCACGGGTTTCAAATTCCTGGCGGGTTTTAGGGAGTGGCCTCTCACGAAATACGGTCAAATAGTTGTCAATCTCGTCCAAAAGGTCTCGGGCGGGATTTTCTTGGCTCAGCTGCTTAGCGGTCTGGGAGAAGAGGCGGGCTAAAATCAAGCTTTCACTGGCTGCTAGATGGCAGTTATTGATATTGCTGGCCATGTCTTGCAGGATACGATTTTGGGCCTGGCGCATTTCAAAATAGTGGATATGGTAGTTGGTCTGGTAAAAGAGGTGGTTGGAGTGATCCAGATAGACTAGCTGCAAGGCTTGCTGCAAAATCTTGTCCAGCTCCTTGATCAGAGCTGCATCATTTCGGCCGTCTCCAGATTTTAAGAAATATTCAAAGCGTAGCAAAATCTTTTTCAGCTGTTCTTCCACTTGCTCGTGGTAGTTGTCAATCTCTTGCTGGCGAGAGGGCATATAGAGATTGGCTAGGAGTGCAAAGTCAGTTCCAATAAGAAATAGAGCTAGCTCATTGCCAAGGAGTGACCAGGAGGTAGATTTTTCTAAGAGCAGATGGGTGACTAGGACAGTGCTGGGTGTGATGCCGATTTCCCAGCCAAGCCGAAAGGCCAGTGGTACATAGACTGCGATATAGAGGGCCAATGCTCCGAGGTGAAAACCTAGAAAGTGAAAAGTCAGGCTTCCGATAGCCAGAGCCAGTAGGGTAGATAAAAAGCGATTGCCAGCCAGCTTTGCTGTGCTGCGGCGGGTATCGGTCACGCTGAGGATGGCAATAATTCCAGCTGAAGTTGAGTAGGCCAGACCTAAAAAGTCAGCCAGCCAAGCAGCTAAACAGGTAGCCAGTACCAGCTTAATGGTGCGTTGGAGGAGAGACATGAGTAAGAGTTTCCTTTTTTAGACTTCTTTTTATTATAGCACGACTAGTGGGGAATCTTGGGGACTGCTGATTGCTTTTTATCAGAGCAGAATTCTGTCTCGCCCGAGTAAATCCTGCCGCCATTTTTTCGCCTTTGTGTTATACTAGTCCTATGGAAAAAAACGATATTGTCTACGGTGTGCATGCGGTGACAGAGGCTCTCGCAGCTAACACTGGAAATAAACTCTACATTCAAGACGACCTGCGTGGTAAAAAGGTCGACAAAATCAAAGATTTAGCAGCGGAAAAGAAGGTTTCTATCTCATGGACGCCTAAGAAAACCTTGCAGGAAATGACTGACGGAGCTGTTCATCAGGGCTTTGTCCTGCGGGTGGCGGAGTTCGCCTATACTGACTTCGAGGTGCTGTTGAAAAAAGCAGAGCAGGAAGACAATCCTCTCTTGCTGATTTTGGACGGGCTGACTGACCCGCACAATCTGGGCTCTATCTTGCGGACGGCTGACGCGACCAATGTGGCTGGAGTCATCATTCCCAAGCACCGGGCCGTCGGTGTGACACCAGTCGTGGCCAAGACCTCAACGGGTGCCATTGAGCATATACCCATTGCCCGTGTGACCAATCTCAGCCAGACCTTGGATAAGCTCAAGGAAGCTGGTTTCTGGATTTTCGGTACAGATATGCAGGGGACGCCTTCTCATAAGTGGAATACAGCAGGCAAGCTGGCCCTCATCATTGGTAACGAAGGTAAGGGGATCTCCAGCAATATCAAAAAGCAGGTGGACGAGATGATTTCCATTCCCATGAATGGCCATGTCCAGAGCCTCAATGCCAGTGTCGCAGCGGCTATTCTCATGTATGAAGTATTTCGCAATCGCCTATGAAAAGAAAAATCTTACTGGTG
Organism: Streptococcus sp. 27098_8_134; assembly: GCF_041431675.1. Lineage (NCBI taxonomy): Bacteria > Bacillati > Bacillota > Bacilli > Lactobacillales > Streptococcaceae > Streptococcus > Streptococcus sp. 27098_8_134. The sequence goes on from NZ_JAPVYD010000003.1 coordinate 305,559, forward strand.
GACGGCTACAATATGACGGCCTTTTGGCGGGAGACTCGTCCTTACTTTAACCGCGGAGAGTTAGATGCTGCACGAACGATTCTGCTCCAGAAGCTCAGCAATTATGCCAGCTTTGAAGGACTGGAAATTATCTGCGTCTTTGATGCCCAGTATATGCCGGGAGTTCGGCAGACATATGAGGAGTTTAATGTAACAGTCGTTTTCACCAAGGAGGAGGAAACGGCAGATGACTATATCGAGAGTTTGGCAGCTGAGCTCAATACACCCAAAAATCAGGTGTCGGTTGCAACCAGCGATCTCAATGAGCAGTGGACTGTCTTTGCCCAAGGGGCTTTGAGAGTGTCTGCTAGAGAGCTAGAGAAGCGAGTGGCTGTTACCAAATCAGACCTTAATAAACTGAGCGGACAAATCAACCTGCAAAGACCGCCCTTGCGACCGATGGATAGTCAATCTTTGCGCGATTTACAAAAAATGATGGAGAAAAAAGATGACCTTTAAAATTTTAACCGATTCAACAGCAGACCTGCTAGACAATTGGACTCAGGAAAATGATGTGCAGGTCCTAGGCCTGACCATTCAGCTGGATGGTCAAACTTATGAGACGGTTGGTGCAGGCAAGCTGACTAGCCAAGAACTTCTGGACAAGATGGAGTCCGGCAGTAAGCCGACTACCAGCCAAATCAATGTCGGCCAGTTTGAAGATGTCTTTCGCGGCTATGCTAAGGAAGGAATGCCAGTTCTCTATGTAGCCTTTGCTTCGGCCCTATCGGGTACTTATCAGAGTGCAGTTATGGCGCGAGAAATCGTCATGGAAGATTTTCCAGATGCACTGATTCGCATCATTGATACCAAGGCTGCTTCCATGGGTGAAGGACTTTTAGTCATGAAAGCGGCAGAAGCTAGAGCGGCAGGCCAAACCTTGGAGCAGACAGCAGACTTGATTGAGAGCCTGGTGCCTAAGGTCAAGACTTATTTTCTGGTTGATGACCTCAATCACCTCATGCGGGGCGGTCGGATTTCCAAAACTGCTGCGCTTATGGGGAGCTTGGTCAATATCAAGCCGATCATCGCTGTTAAGGGAGACGGGACTCTGGACTCGGTCGCTAAGGTTCGCGGCAAGAAGAAGGCGCAGGCCGAAGTAGTCCGCATGACTCTGGAGGGAGTTGCTGATCCGCGGGTGGTCATCGCCTATGCAGGTGCCAAAGAAGTTGCTGAGAGTTTAAAAGCCCAGCTGCTGGAAAGCGACCAAGTGGAGGAAATTCTCCTCATGCCTCTGGGACCTGTCATTTCTACCCATACCGGTCCTGGAACTTTGGGACTCTTCAGTATTGCCCAAGACATTCAAGACTAAGAAAACATGAAATCGCTATTTCATAAATAATTGCTTCAAATCTATTGCTTTTGCCTACTATTTTTGATATGATAGTAGGCGGTATTGTTTACCCCATTTGTAAGGCCCCGGAACCTTTCAAATAACTCGCGGACCGGAACATCCGCCCTGTAAACAAAAACGATATTCATAGGAGAAATCATGAACAAAACAACATACATGGCTAAGCCAGGTGAAGTTGAACGCAAATGGTATGTAGTGGATGCTACTGATGTCCCTCTTGGACGCCTTTCTGCTGTTGTAGCAAGCGTACTTCGCGGAAAAAACAAACCAACCTTTACACCACACACTGATACAGGTGACTTCGTAATCGTTATCAACGCTGAAAAAGTAAAATTGACTGGTAAAAAAGCGACTGATAAGATCTACTACACTCACTCTATGTACCCAGGTGGATTGAAACAAATCTCAGCAGGTGAGCTTCGCTCTAAGAATGCTGTTCGTTTGATCGAAAAATCTGTTAAAGGTATGCTTCCGCACAATACTCTTGGCCGCGCTCAAGGTATGAAGCTGAAAGTATTTGTAGGCGCTGAGCACACTCACGCTGCACAACAACCAGAAGTTCTTGATATTTCAGGACTTATCTAAGGAAAGGAACAATAAAGTATGTCACAAGCACAATATGCAGGTACTGGACGTCGTAAAAACGCTGTTGCACGCGTTCGCCTTGTTCCAGGAACTGGTAAAATCACTGTTAACAAAAAAGATGTTGAAGAGTACATCCCACACGCTGACCTTCGTTTGGTCATCAACCAACCATTCGCAGTTACTTCAACTGCAGGTTCATACGACGTTTTCGTTAACGTTGTAGGTGGTGGTTACGCTGGTCAAGCAGGAGCTATCCGTCACGGTATCGCTCGTGCTCTTCTTCAAGTAGACCCAGACTTCCGCGATTCATTGAAACGCGCAGGACTTCTTACACGTGACTCACGTAAAGTTGAGCGTAAGAAACCAGGTCTTAAGAAAGCTCGTAAAGCATCACAATTCTCAAAACGTTAATCAATACGATTATATCAACGTTTACAGACATTCAAGAATTATTTCTTGGATGTCTTTTTTGTTTCAAAAAATCAAAGTTCACCCCAAAATTCACCCCATATTCACCCCATCAATTTTTTAAACTACGAAAAGCAATATCACCTACAGTCTGATTGACTTTATCTTTGATATTAACGTAAGTTTTTGTAATCTCTTTATCACTATGAGTAAGAGCTTCTGAGAAGGCTTCAAGAGAAACACCTGCTTGTTTAGCAAGAGTAGCACCAGTATGTCTTAGTTTGTGTGGTGATGCTGGTGCTAATTCGGGATGTCTTCGTCTGACTGATTTCATCTTGATAAAACTTAAAATTTTTCTAATTATAACGAAGCATAGTCAAAAAGCTATGACCTCTATATTCACAAAAAAATCCAGACCAATACTAGTCCAGATTTCTTGTCTATTAAACATTCTTTTCAAAGAATGGAAGAACGGCTGTAACGGCTTTGTCAACGCAATTATCTAACTGTGAGAATCCGACGCACATAAATTTTAAATGGCGTCTCAGTCACATTTAAATTATGAGACGCTTAGACGTTAGGCTTTCAATTTGTCAAATTTTGCTTTGACATTTGCCTTGAATTCTTCAAGTTTAGCCTTGCGTTCGGCTTTACGTTCAGCCTTCATTTGTGCACGTGCCTGGTTGTAGAGGTCTTCTTGGACTTGCAGAGCTGCTTCGATTTCGGCTACGACGGTTGCTACATCCCAACGCACGATTTGGGTGTCGTACTTGGTGAAGTAAGCATCGATGACTGCTTCGTTGTTTTCTTGCACCAAGGCGACAACGGCTGTTTCGCCGTCGATCAATTTTTGAGACACAACGTCAATCAAGCCAGCTTCTGCCGTATCAACGGTATCACCAGCAGCCAAACCATAGAGGCTGCCAATACCATAACCAAACAAGACGCCGATAGGACCACCCAAAAGCCCGATAACTGCACCGAGCAAGCCACCTTCTAGGGTTGCATCCGTCGTTGAATCTTCAAAGTCATAGCGTTCTTTTTCAACGATGTGACCGTTTTCATTTTTGACCAAGGCGATTTGAGCAACCTTGGTCGTCTGAGTTTGGCGGAAAGCCTTCAAATCCGCAAAGGACTGATAAGCTTCGCTTTCAGTGTTAAAGACTGAAACTACTAGGTTTTCCATAGTTAGTACCTCTTTTCTAAATATACACCTTCATTATAATACAGTTTCAATCACTTTTCAATCATTTTAGTGCGACATTTTAATTGATATGTCGCGTTTATCAGCGTCAAAGAACAGTTTCAGGCAGCGGTATATCTTTGCCATATCCCAGCCCAGACACTCTGGCGACTCTGAGTGATTATCAAGAAAGGCGTCCAGCAACATCTTAAAGCCTCCCGTGCAAAAAGTAAATAAATAGTGTTTTTCCTGTATGCCTGTCACACGGCTAAAAGACCGCTTGACCAAATCTTCCAGAAAATTATAGCAGATATTATGTACCAGCTCTGTGTAGCGAGTCTGATGAGCGTGCCGAATCACATCGACACTTTTATAGAATCTGCCAACTGTTTCCTTATGGTCGAATCCTTGAAAGAAGTCGCTTTATTCGTCGGTCAAGACAATTAATTTGGCTGGTGCAACTGATTCGCCAAGCTATGAACAAGCAATTATTACCTTTTGAAAGCGAAAATGGCAATTATGAAGGTGAAGCTACTCAGGTCTTAGTTCTTCTATCCAATTACTATGCAGACAAAAAACTATTTGATGAAAATACAGATGAATATGGAAATATCTTGATTTTAAAGGATTCATCCATCATTTCTAAATTATCGGCTATCCCAGATTTATTAAAAAGGGGATCTAGTAGGTAACAATAATATCGAATATATCAAAGTACGCAATATTAGGATTTCTTCAGAGGTTGAGTTAGAGTCAGATGTTGATGGGGATAAGTCGGATAATCTGCCAATAGATATAAAAATACTAGAAAACAGGCTTGAAAAAGGCTCGTAAAGCTAGCCAGTTCTCTAAACGTTAATTCGTTGCTGGACAGCAGAATACAAACGAAAACACTTTGCATCTTGCAAGGTGTTTTTTTCTATGAGAACTGGCGGTGCGCAATTAGGATAGCTCTAGCGACTTTAGTCGCATAGAGATATGCTATGCACAGTTGCCTCAAGAAAACAATGCTTCTTGGTCCACCCTGTTAGACAAGCTTCAAAACCAAGGAATCCAACAGATTTCTCTTGTAGTTACAGATGGCTTTAAGGGGCTTGAGCAGATTATCAGTCAGGCTCACCCATTAGCTAAACAACAATGTTGCTTAATTCATATTAGTCGAAATCTAGCTAGTAAAGTGAAACGAGCAGATAGAGCGGTTATTCTGGGGCAATTTATAATGATTTATCGTGCTGAAAATTTAGAAATGGCAGGACAAGCTTTAGAGGACTTTCTCGCCGAATGGAAACCAAAGTATAGGAAAGTCATGGAAAGTCTGGAGAAGACGGATAATCTTTTAACTTTTTATCAGTTTCCCTACCAGATTTGGCACAGCATGTATTCGACAAACCTCATTGAGTCTCTTAACAAAGAAATCAAACATCAAACGAAAAAGAAGGTTCTTTTTCCTAATGAGGAGGCTCTGGAACGTTACTTAGTTACGTTGTTTGAAGATTATAATTTCAAGCAAAGTCAACGAATCCATAAAGGGTTTGGTCAATGTTCTGATACACTTGAAAGCTTATTTAATTAACACTCCGTAACTCTACTTAAGTGTTTACACATAATTATTTACAGTATCAAAAAATAAAGTATATTGTTTTCATCATAATATAATTAAATATCAGTATAGAGAATTTTATCTATATATCAGATATCAGCAATTGCTTTTGCTGTCATTTTTCGCTACAATAGTTACAAGGAGGAAATAAACATGTTAAAAGAAGTATTAAACGTCGCAAAAGTTGCGAAAAAATCATCTCTCTTCTTAGGAGGGGTAGCATTTGGGACGCTTGGCTTGAAAGTCTTAGCAAGTAAAGAAGCTAAGAAAGGCTATTCTAAGGCCTTGGCTAAAGCTTACAAATTGAAAGATGGACTGGATGCATCTGTTTCTGTTGTAAAACAACACGGTGATGATGTTTTACAAGACGCTAAATATTTATACGAACAGGAAAAGAAAGAAGAACAATTAGATAGCCTGACAGGTGAATAATATGTCTTTTAAAGTGCTACACAGAGGATATCAACATATCCGATTATCGTCCTCGTTTTCACTGACCTTGGATATTCAAGATTATCTTCGTTCCTTGGCTAAAGATGAAAAAGGGATCGACTCTATTCAGTTTTATATGGATCAGCAGCACTTTACTCTACGTATGAAAGAAGGCTTCTCTGTATTAGAAAATGCAGAGGCCTTTTTAAAAAAAATTGACAAGGGGAAAGTTTCGGACTTGATGACTCTTCCCATTCGTAGAGAAGAGAGTGCTTATTCAATTGTATCGGGTGCAGCGATTAAGCGTTTGCTGTTTCGAAGTTTTGTACCCTACCCTATTCGTTATATTTGGACTTGTTATCAGGCTTTGGGTTATGTCAAAGAAGCCTATCAAACTTTAGCGCGCAAGGAACTAACCATGGAGGTCTTGGACTGTTCGGCCATTTTGTTGTCCTTGTTTATGAACCAATCCAAGACAGCTAGCAACATCATGTTTATGCTTGATTTGGGTAATCATCTGGATCAGTGGTCTTTAAAAAAAACAGCAACAGATTTGGAACAAAGCCTTCTTGCTAAAGAAAGTGATGTTTTCTTAGTGCGGGGAGACATGGTCATCAGCATCAAGAGTTCTGATGTTCAAGTAGGTGATGTATTAGTTGTCTCCCAAGGTAATGAAATCTTGTTTGACGGCCAAGTGGTTTCAGGATTAGGCATGGTCAATGAGAGTTCCTTGACTGGAGAGAGCTTCCCTGTTGAAAAGAAAGAGGGAGATTCTGTATGTGCGAATACTGTTTTGGAAACAGGAGAGTTAAGAATTCGTGTGACTGATAATCAGATAAACAGTCGTATTTTGCAACTCATCAATCTGATGAAAAAATCTGAAGAGAGTAAGAAGACAAAACAACGTCATTTTATTAGGATGGCAGACAAGGTTGTAAAATATAACTTCTTAGGTGCTGGTTTGACTTATCTGTTAACAGGTTCGTTTTCAAAAGCCATTTCCTTTTTATTGGTGGATTTTTCATGTGCTCTAAAAATATCCACACCTGTAGCCTACCTTACGGCCATAAAGGAAGGTCTAAATCGAGAAATGGTTATTAAAGATGGTGATGTATTAGAAAAATATCTGGAAGTGGATACTTTCTTGTTTGATAAAACGGGTACCATCACGACGAGTTATCCTTTGGTTGAAAAGGTTCTTCCTTTCGGAGATTATACTGAGAAAGATATTTTAAGAATAAGTGCATGTTTGGAGGAACATATCTATCATCCTATTGCCAATGCAATTGTTAAACAAGCTGAAATTGAAGGCATTGAACACGAAGAAATGCATGGCAAGCTTCAGTATGTTGCAAGCAAAGGGATTAAATCGCAAATTGATGGTCAATCGGTTGTCATTGGAAATTATGTACTAATGCAAGACGAACAGGTAAGAATTAGTTCTGAGCAGCTGGCCTTGATTGAGCAATATAAGACTCATTACAATTTATTGTTTTTGGCTTATAAGAAAGAATTAATTGGGATGTTTTGTATCCACACTCCCTTGAGAAGCGAGGCGAAAGTTGCATTGAAAAAGCTAAAGCGCCAAGGGAAAAAACTGATTCTGGCAACTGGTGATACGTTGGCTAGAACAGAAGAGTTGGTTAAAGATCTGCCATTTGACAACGTTTATACTGATTTAAAACCAGATGGTAAGTTTCAGTTGGTTCAGGAATTACAGAAAGCTGGCCGAACTATTTTGATGGTTGGAGACGGGTTAAACGACTCTGCTGCCTTGACGCTTGCAGATATTGGGGTTGTGATGAATGAAAGTGCTGATATTTCTAAGCAGATGAGTGATATTTTATTATTAGATAATCGTTTAGATTTCTTCGAGGAATTGAATTCTTTATCTGAATCGTTGCAGAAATTAATTCAAAGAAATATTCAAGAAACAGTTGTAATAAATGGAAGTTTAATTGGATTTGGGTTGTTAAATTGGTTAAGCCCATCTAATCTTTCGATATTGCACAATCTGACTACTTTAAGAATCGTCCTTCGTAGTCTTTCTATTAAAAGTAGGTAAGAGACCGAGAAGCTGAGGTTATAAAAACTAAAAGGAGTTGTCTCATTTGAGAATAACGGCTCTTTGTCAACTGTAGTGGGTTGGTGGAAAATTATACCCTGGAGAGGACCAAATTGGTTCTCTCCTTTTAAATATTGAAAAAACCATTGGCAGTGGACATACTTTAAGACTATATATTTCTGAAACTAGTTTCACAATACAAATATTGACATGCAATTATTAATTGGTGGATTTTAAGTTGACATCTACAAAGGTTAATGTTAAAATACATTCAAAAATATATTTGAATGAGGTGCTTTATGGTTCAAAATGTTGTTACTTCAATAATCCTGTATTCTGGGACAGCCGTAGACTTACTTATTATCCTAATGTTATTTTTTGCCAAAAGAAAAAGCAGAAAAGACATCATTAACATCTATTTAGGACAATTTCTAGGCTCTGTTAGTCTAATATTGCTAAGTTTACTTTTTGCATTTGTCTTAAATTATATTCCTAGTAAAGAGATTTTAGGTTTGCTCGGTTTGATTCCAATTTTCCTAGGACTCAAAGTTTTGCTTTTAGGAGATTCTGATGGAGAAGCTATTGCAAAAGATGGTTTGCGAAAAGACAATAAAAACCTGATTTTTCTAGTCGCTATGATTACTTTTGCAAGTTGTGGCGCTGACAATATTGGTGTCTTTGTCCCATATTTTACCACCTTAAATTTAGCGAATATGATAGTGACTTTACTTACTTTTCTAGTCATGATTTATCTCTTGGTTTTTTCTGCCCAAAAATTAGCACAAGTCCCTTCTGTTGGAGAAACTTTGGAAAAATATAGCAGATGGTTTATTGCCGTTGTCTATTTAGGATTGGGGATGTATATCCTGATTGAAAACAACAGCTTTGACATGCTATGGGCTGTGTTAGGCTAGGAGAAAAAATTATGAAAAAAGATAGTATCTGTCAAGTGGATGTTATTAATCAACAAAATGTTACAACCGCAACGAACTACCTTGGAAAGGAAAAAGTCCAAAAATCACTTCGCATTTTATCAAAATTTACCGATAATAAACAGATAAATATCATCTTTTATCTCCTTGCTGTTGAAGAACTCTGTGTCTGTGATATAGCCTGTTTACTAAATCTCAGTATGGCATCTGCCTCCCACCATCTTCGTAAACTAGCCAATCAAAACATCTTGGACACTAGAAGAGAGGGGAAAATTATATATTATTTTATAAAAGATGAGGAAATCAAAGACTTTTTTAATCAACTAGGATAACAACTATTTTTACTACTTTATCATGATTATATATAGGACTTATCTATGAAATTTTTTGATGAAAATTACTCACAAAAAAGACTACTCGTAGCAAATGTTTAAGAAAAAAGTATAATTTAAAGCAAAGCGACCTAGGTAATGCAGGTCAAGTTAGCCAAGTTGAAAAGGGAGAAATCTGAAAGAAAATGTATCTTTGATAGTAGTCATTTATTGTGAAATATGATATATTTATTGATTAGATGGATGAATATTTCTAAAGTTAAATAAAATATGACAGATACATGCTTTTTAGTGTATCTTGTTTGTACTCAAAATATGAAGTGACTATCCAATATTTAAGATTAATAAATATTATACGATGAGATAGAATACTACAAAATGAAAGGCAATGTAATCCGATGAAGAAAGACAGATTAATTGTATTGACAGATGCTGTTCTAGCAATTATTATGACCATCTTGGTTTTAGAGTTAGAAAAACCAACAACACCAAGTCTTGAAGCTTTTTGGGATTTACGGCAAAATTTCTTTGCTTGTTTTCTTTCCTTTTTCTGGTTGGGATCGTTATGGATGGCACTAAACACATTATGGGAAAAGGTTGAGAAAATTTCCTCAGAAATTATTTGGTGGAATTTGTTTCTACTCTTGGAGCGGCAGGAGTTCTCTTTGGAGAATTTCATGCCATCCAAGATACCAGTCTGAATGATGTGGTGGACCGGATCTATATAAATGTCAAGGATTTACCGTTTCAGTCCTTGGGAGCTTTAGCTAATATCCTGTCTGATATTAAGAAGGGACTGATTCAAGACAGTCATATCTGGTCTTTCTTCCAGTCATTTTTCAAACAATATCAGTTGATAATCAGCTTAAATCAGATCTATCAGTTTGTCTATCTTTCTCTGATGGAGATCATGTCCTATCTTCACTTTGATTATTGGAAAAAAACGGCTCGGTCAGGAGCTAGTATGAATAAGGAGAACAAATGAAACGTTTAAAAATGTTATGGCATATTATGCAGGTTACGGGTTTTACTCGGTTTGCTCTGAGTTTTGTGACCTTTGTTTTTGGGTCAGGAGGCGTGCTTTTCCTAGTTGAACCTGCTATCACAAATTACGGAGACGGTCTTTGGTATGCTTTTGTGACTTCGACGACTGTCGGCTACGGGGATCTCCTAGCTGTGACCTTGATTGGAAGGATTACCAGTGTCTTCTTGACGATTTATGGGCTCATATTTTTTGGCTGTTTATCAGCTGTTATTTTTAATTATTATACCAATTTAAATAAGGAAAGAGGAGAGGACAAATGACTGCCAATTATTCAACACGGGAATACCGTGAGAAATTATACGATGACCTTCATGTTCGATTGAGAGATACAGCGATTTTGATGTGTGCAATTTTTATTGCCTCTATCGGACTAAATATGAATTCAACAGCTGTCATTATAGGAGCCATGTTGATTTCACCTCTCATGACACCGATTGTTGGACTGGGATTCGGTTTAGCTATTTTTGATACGCGTTTAATCAAGCAATCTCTAGAGGTTTTATTGACTCAAGTGTTGGTCAGTTTGCTTGTCTCGACTCTGTATTTCTGGATTTCTCCCTTGTCTTATGCAAGTAGCGAGTTGATTGCACGAACCTCTCCAACCATTTGGGATGTCCTCATTGCTATTGCTGGTGGGATTGCTGGTGTGATCGGTTCAAGGAAAAAAGAAGCAAACAATATCGTGCCAGGAGTAGCCATTGCTACAGCTCTGATGCCGCCTATCTGTACTGCTGGCTATGGTTTAGCTAATGGGAATGTACGATTTTTATTGGGGGCTCTCTATCTTTTCTTGATCAACTGTGTCTTTATCATGCTAGCCAACATTGTTGGAACAAGAATTTTGATGAGAAAATCTCCTTTAACTTCATTTAAAGAGCTGAGCATTAAAATGAGAATTGGCTTGATATCTTTGATTGTATTGTTGATTCTTCCAGCTAGCTATTCGGCAGTTACTCTGACAATAGAACAAGCGCGCAAAGAAGGGATCAAACAGTTTGTAGGAAAAGAGTTCGCCAATTATACGGTTATTAATCAAGTCTACAAGTCAAGTAACAATGAATTGGTCTTGACGGTTGTTGGAGATCCGATTTCAGAAGAAGAATTAGAAACACTCCACCAAAAACAAGCCTCTTACGGTATTCAATCTGTTCAATTGAAAGTGAATCAAGTTCAGAACTCGCCAACATTAGATAGTGAAGCGACCAAGGAATTTTATGAAAACATTGACAAGTATATTGATCAAAAACTCTCTGAAAAAGATTCACAAAACGATCTCGTAAAAGAAAATGAAGCAGACAAGGATTGAGGACAATGAACTGAATCGGTTTTTACGCCGTGTTTTTCTTGTATCTTCCTCTTTCTTACTTATAGCAGGTTGTTTTTGCTTGAATAAGAAATAAATTAGAAGTTCTATCATCTAAGAAAAATGATGAACAAAAAATCATTTAACTAATGGTGTGAACGTTTAGTGTTTATCAGCTCCATTCTCTGTAATTTTGGGGGTAAAATCCACACCATTCGGATAAAATTAGTTGAATTTGATTGGAAAAAAGCTTTTATAAAAGCGGAGAAAAGTCTTGATATTACGCTGTTTTTAGTCCAACTGAAATTCATACTTTCCAAACCAGGTCTTAAGAAAGCTCGTAAAGCGTCACAATTCTCAAAACGTTAATCAATACGATTATATCAATATTTCAAAGCACTCAAGAGTTTACCTCATGGGTGCTTTTTCGTGTTTTTTGAAAAAGTTCACCTCAAAATTCACCTTAATTTTACCTTAACCTTGAATATTCTTTTGTTAATATTATTTTGTGTTATAATGTAGAAACGATATGACAAAACAAAAGGATTTCTTTAAATTCTGTAAACGTCACTTTGCGTAAAGATAAGAAAATTTGAATGTAGATAATGATGGGAGATGTTTTACAATGATAAGTTTAGAGCTGATGTCTGAAGAAAATAGTATAGATGTATATACTTTTGAAAAAGAAAATCAAGAGTATTTTGAGCGAAATTTACCTCCTAGACCAGGTAACTATTTTGATCCAGAAGGTTTTAAGGAAATTACAAGGGAATTGTTAATGGAACAAGATAATCATGACGCCTACATGCATATTATTAGAGATGTGCAAGGCGTTATGGTCGGAAGGATCAATTTAAGTGTTTTAGGGAGTGATAGAAAAACAGCAGAACTTGGATATAGGATTGGAGAAAATGTTACTAATTTAGGCTATGCAAGCGAAGCGGTTAGACTCGTTCTAGACAAGGCGTTTAATAATTATGGTTTAAATAGAATCATTGCGGGAACGGCAATGGATAATCTGGCCTCTAAGAGAGTGCTTTTGAAAAATGGTTTCACTTTTATTAGGATCATAGAAAATGATTTACAAATTAATAATGAGTGGGTGCATACAGCAGTATTTGAGATAACGAATCGATAACATCATCATTCCCAGTTTACTGGTAGGCTCAATGGAGTCCTTCTTTGGCATTCTTAAGTCTGAGATGTTTTATGGATATGAGAAGAATTTTAGGTCTTTAGAAGAACTTGAACAAGCTATTGTAGACTACATCAATTACTACAACAACAAACGAATTAAAGTCAAACTAAAAGGACTTAGTCCTGTTCAATACAGAACTAAATCCTTGCAATAATTAGTTGTCTAACTTTCTGGAGAATATGTCTTTTTCGGAAAGTTTATCTTTTGTATGGTTTAGGTTTTGCATCATTCCGAATGTATAAAGGATGCTTTGGCTCGCCACTTTTATTGGTATCTAAACAATGCAATGAATCTACTAGCCCATAAACTTCGTGTGAACGGTTATTGAAACTACCATGATTTCCCCAACAAGCGATAATCATCTCTGATTTATCTGCATATTCTTTGATATAAAAATCATTATCACTTCCGATGGGATCTTGCTCTGAATATAATACCCGAGGATTGGTTGCTCTATATGCGAAAAGATTTGCCATAAGAATACCGCCATAACCCCAGCTCTTTGCGAAATTGATACATTTCCTTATTGTTGGATCGTCTTCGTTTTCATCAGCAGTTGATGGATTTAATCCAATAAATAGGACAGTTGGTTTTGCTTCATCCCATACTCGTGATAAAATGTACCGAAATTTTCTATCTTCTGATAAAATAGCATCTTTTTTCATATTTAATCTCCTTTTCTTTCTATTATACACTATAATTCAAAGAATACTATTAGTAACTTATAGTTGTTAAGTAAATATTCAAAGAAAATACCCTGTTTCAAACAAACTTATTGTAATCTTTTGATAAAAAGCAATTAGCGCCTGTTAAAGATTGATATAAAGCCATTTTAAAATTTGTTAAAACAAAGCCTTGTCAAACCCGACCTCAAGAAACCTCGTAAATCATCGTGATTCTCAAGCTATTAATACTTAGTGATACATCAAACTTCTAAGCATTCAAGGGCGTTACTCGTGAGTGCTTTTTTACGTTATTTAGCTCACCTATAAAATTCTTCTATTACTTTCATAGAAATTATATATTAGCCAGATAGGGGCAATCATAGTAAAATAGCTAACAAAATAGACTAAAGGAGTTTGGAATGAAGTTAGTTTCTTTATGGTCAAAGGTTTCTCTGGGCTTGCAACTCTTGATTGCTTTGATTTTGGGTGTTCTTGTTGCTCTTATCTGGCCGCAGTTTTCGGCTTTTTACCAGTTTTTGGGTCAAGCTTTTATCAGTTTGATTAATATGGTGATTATTCCACTGGTCTTTCCGGTTGTGGTCGTAGCTGTGGCTGGTGTGATTGGTAAGAAATCTTTTGGGAAGCTCTTGTCAAAGAGTCTGCTCTATTTCTTTGGGTTCACGACGGCGATTACCTTTATTTTTGTCTTTGCAGCTTATTATCTAGGCTTTGGTCAGGGAGTCAATATCGGTCAGGCGGGAGCCAGCATTGACGGGATTGCCAAAAGTATTCAGTTGGATGAGTTTTTGCTTAGCTTCATTCCCTCTAATATTATCAAGTCGCTTTCGGAAGGAGCTCTGCTTCCTATTATTGTTTTTGCTATATTTTTAGGATTTGGGTTTGGAAGTCTCAAGGAAGAAAAGACTCAGAAAGCTGTTGAGCTGCTGCAGATTTGGATTGAGGCTATTTATAAAATTGTCGGTGTGATTGTGAAACTGTCTCCGATTGGTATTTTGGGTTTTATTGCTAAGGATGTGGCTACGACAGGAGTTGACAAGTTGGTCGGTTTGGGGCAATTTGTAGCAGGGACTTATCTGGCTTATGCGGTGCTAGCTTTAGTGATTTTTCCTTTGATTGCTTTTGCTTTTAGAGTTCCTTATCTGACAAGCTTGCAACGGATTTGGAGCCTTCTGACTTTGGCTTTTGTATCTGGCAGTTCCAGTGTTGTCCTGCCGCCGCTGTTGAAAGATTTAAAGAAGCAGGGCTATGATGAGCATGTCATAGATTTGGTTGTGCCTTTGGGTTACACTTTTAATCTTGAGGGGGCTGCTGTGTATTTCTCTGTAGCAACTATTTTTATTGCGCATGCTTATGGGATTGCTTTTTCTGTGTCAGGACTCTTCTTCACTGTTTTGCTTTTGACTTTGATTGGTAAAACGGCTGCGACTGTGCCTTCAGGAGCGATTGTTGTCTTGCTGGCAGCTGCGCCTCAGCTAGGCTTGCCGGTAGAAGGCGTTGCCCTGATTTTTGCGGTTGATTTCTTTGTCAATGCTGGTCGCACTGCCCTCAATGTTCTAGGTCAGGTCTTGGCCGTCAGTGTTATTGAAAAGACGGAAGGCAATGTAGTAGAAGAATCAAAAAGCAGCAAGCTGGCTGTTCGGTATTCCTAAAGGAGAGAAGACTTATGAGTCAAGCAAAAGTATACGTTATTCATGAAAATTTGGAGTGGACGCAGCACTTGGTCAAGTGGCTGGAGGAAAAAGATGTGCCTTATGAACTGTGGGATTTGTCAAGTGGGATTCTAGATTTGCAGAGTCCGCCCCCAACAGGAATTTTCTACAATCGGATGTCAGCCTCTTCTCATACGCGTGGACACCGCTATGCACCGGAATTTACAGAGCAAGTTCTAACTTGGCTGGAAGCTCACGGTCGCAAGGTCATCAACGGCAGCGGGGCTATTAATCTGGAAATCAGCAAAATTAAACAATATTTGAAGCTTTCTGAGGCTGGAATTGCTTATCCAGAGACAGTAGCCATTTTGGGACAGGAGAATATTCTTGAGGCAGCTAGAAAGCTTAATATTTATCCCCTGATTACCAAGCATAATCGGGCGGGGAAAGGTTTGGGAGTGCAGCTCTTCAATAGTGAGGAAGAGTTGGAATCCTATGTAGAGAGTCCTGCTTTTGAGCCTTCTGTGGATGGGATTACCCTGCTTCAGGCCTATATCAAGCCTGCGGATGGTCGGATTCGTCGTTCGGAGTTTATCAACCAGAAGTTTCTTTATACTGTGTCCATTGATTCATCAGATGGCTTTCAGCTTTGTCCGGCAGATGGGTGTCAGATTGGGCAAAAGCCTGCTCAGTTGGAAACATCGGATAAGTTTCAAATCACGGAGCCGCTGCATGCTAGTCAAAGACAGGCTTATGAAACCTTTCTAGCTCAGGCTGGTATTGATGTAGCAGCTATTGAGTGGGTAGAGTCGGAGTCGGGTCAGATTTATGTCTATGATGTGAATACCAATACCAACTATAATCCGACAGCAGAAGAAAAAGCAGGAATTTTTGCTCATCAGCACTTGGCAGAATATCTAAAGAACGAGCTGGCAGCATCCTATCCAGAATAAATTTAAAACAAACAAAAGCTTTCCGTTTTGGAGGCTTTTTGTTTTTTCTTCATTATTTCTAAAATATGACATCTGTCATTTTGTTTTTATGACAAACGTTAGATGAAGCGCTTACAAAAATTTGTTATATTTAAATTATTGAGATTGCTTCTTTTTTATAAGGGAGTTAGGTGTTAAACCAGGTGTTCATTTTGAACAAGAAAAGTTGAAAGGAGTGTGTTATGTAGAAGCAATTTGGTTGTGAGAAGTCTGATTTTATTTTTAGAATATTGAGGTGTGTCATGAAAAATCATCAGGAAAAAGTGTGTAAAAATTGGTTTATGAGAAAAAGCGGCAAGCGTTGGGTTTTTGGGTGTGCCCTGCTGACTTTTGGAGCATTCTTGTTAGATGGGGGTGGAGTGGTTTATGCGGATGAGGCTAAGGCTAATCCAGCTCCTGCGCAGGTCTTGCAGGCTGATTCATCAGCTGTCTCAGAGCCTGAGAGCGGACAAACAGCTGCTCCTACAATGAATGCTGATAAGACAGAAAACCTTGTAGCTGGGGAGACTGCTGCAACTGTAGCGACGGAAGCGGGTGGTCAGGATGCAGTAGTAGAGTCAGCCAACCAAAAGGCTGATAAGGAAGATCAAGTCACAGCAAATGCTAAAGAGACCAAACAGGAAGAAGACGAACAGCCAGCGGCGAAGGAAGTTGCTTCGGAAAAAATCCCTGCCGTAGAGACTGTAGATAAGCAGTCAGGCTTCAATACTAATTTGGCAGAAGCCAAGGGAGACAAAAATGGAGTTTGGGAAGTCCGGGAACAAGGTCTTTATAGTGATGCCAGAGGCAAAGGTGATAGTTTCTTTTACTCTCAAAGTCAGGGCAAGGATTTTGTTTACTCAACGGATGTAACTTTCCTCAGTAAGGAAGGGGCGGCAGCCCTCATTTTCCGCAGTAATAATAATCCGGATGACAAGAGCAGCTATGCAGTTAATATTGATGGTGGTAGCAACAATGTAAAGTTTTGGCGTTGGCAAGGCGGTCGTGACTATCAGTTTATCAATGAAAAAAATATCGAGCCAACGGATGATAATAAATATCGACTCAAGGTCGTTTCAATTGGCTCTTGGGTATCCTACTATGTCAATGATATCCTAGTGGCCAGCTCAGGAGATTACACGCTTCAGAGAGATGATAAGGGGCAGAATACTTACTTGTCAGAAGGCTATTTTGGCTTACTTAACTGGAATAGCGAGCTGCTTTTTCAAAATACCTTTTATAAAGAAATCACTCCTCAGTCTAATCCCGAGTTGGAGGATATAAGGGTGACTTCTTCGGTTGGGAAAGTGGAGCAGAAAGGTCAGTTTAGTGCTCCTATTACCATCCAGTATGTCAAACATGATGCTGAGACTGTAGACTTGACCGTCGTAGCAAAAAATCCCGCTGCCAAGGTAAGCGTGACCGATGCTGCAGGTAGGGTTTATAGTGATTTGAAGAATATTCCGCTGGCAGTGGGGGCAAACTATCTGACTGTAACCAGCACTGTGACCGATGCGGATGGGCAGGAGGTCAGCCTGACTTACCGGCTCAATGTCCATCGTCGGCAGGCAGATGAGGTATACTACAATGAGCTTTATCGCGGTCAGTATCATTATTCGGTCAAGGACGGATGGGCCAATGATCCCAACGGGCTTGTTTATTACAAGGGAGTCTATCATTTCTTCTATCAGTTTTACGACGATACCAAGTGGGGGCCTATGCACTGGGGTCATGCGACCAGCAAGGATTTGATTCATTGGGAAGAACAGCCGATTGCCTTTTATCCGGATGCTAATGGGGCTATGTTCTCAGGCTCTATCGTAGCAGATACCACCAATTCCTCTGGTTTGTTTGACAATGACCAGGGCGGTTTAGTCGCGCTGATTACTGCCGATGGAAACGGTCAGCGCATTAAGTTAGCCTACAGTAAAGATGAGGGCCGGACTTGGACGAAGCTTGATCAAATTGCAGCTGACTGGACGGATGATCCACTGCAATCTCAGGATTTTCGTGACCCCAAGGTCTTCCGTTGGGAGGGTAAATGGTTTATGGTCGTTGCAGGCGGACCGCTGAGAATTTATTCCTCTGATAATCTGCGTAATTGGAAGGTGGAGTCAACTTATGTGGATCTCCACACGGAGTGCCCAGATCTCTATCCTCTACTGGCAGACGATGGTAGTCTTAAGTGGGTCCTGTCTCGTGGCGGGCGCTCCTATAAGGTCGGTGATTTTAGACAGGTGGAGGGCAAGTGGACCTTCGTCCCAGATGCTGAGTTTGCTCAGGCTGATCAGATTATGAACTTTGGTAAAGACTCTTATGCGGCCATGACTTACTACGTTCAGGACTTTGGCAGCAAGGCTAATCCAACCCTACCTGACATTATCGAGTCTAACTGGATGAATACATGGGAAGACTACTGCAATCTGGTAGCCGATACCGTCGGTCAGAAGTTCAACGGCACCTTCAATCTTAACCTCAAACTAGGCCTTATCAAGCAAGACGGCAGCTATCGGCTGACTCAGACGCCAATAGCAGCCTATCAGTCTTTGCGTCAGGAAGACAAGGCTGTGTTGTATAAAGACGTGGAAGTTAGCGAGAAGAATGGGCTGTTGAAAGATTTTTCCGGTGATCAGTATGAAATTGTCTCTACTTTCCGGCCGAGTGAAACGACCAAGAAAATCGGTTTTAACCTGCGAGTTGGAGATGGAGAAGTGACTAGAGTTACCTATGATTTAGAAAAGGAAACTCTCTCTATTGACCGCAGCCGGTCCGGCATTCTTCTCAGTAATAAATTTGCTCAGGTGGATAGTCAGTCTGTCAAGCGCAATGCGGATGGCAGCATAGATCTGCATCTCTACGTAGATCGCTCCAGCCTAGAAGTCTTTGCCAAAGGATATACTGTAGCGGGTGCCAATCAGATTTTCCCTGCGCCAAATAGCCTTGCGGCTAGTGTTTTTGTAGAAGGTGGTGCTGCTAAGGCTGACATTGCTCTTTATCCGCTGAAGGGCATCTGGGAAGACAAGCAGGCAGTGACCAAACCACTGGAACTAGTGCAGGCTTCTCCTGTGACAAATAATATTTATGTCGGCGATACTTTGGATTTGAAAGCATATGTCATGCCAGCAAGTGTCTCTCAAGCGGTAAGCTGGAGTGTGGATCAGCCAGACCTGGTCTCTGTCACGGAAGATGGCAATAAGCTGCGAGTGACTGCTCTGCAAAGGGGTGTGGTCAAGGTAACGGCAACCTCTAAGGAAAATCCAAGTCTTTCCAAGGTCTTCACCATCAATATCAGTCGTAATGACTTTAAGACCAATGTTCCAGACTTAAAAGCTGTTTCCGGTAAGTGGTATGTCGACGGTGAAAGTCTCTATAATCAGAATACCAGCGCCAATGATTATTATATGGGAGGTCAGAAGATTCCTTTCTCTGAGTATAACTTGGATGTGGATCTCAAGTATCAAAAAGGCTTGATTAATATTTTCTATGCGTCTGAAAATGTTGACCCTCGCAATGCTTATTCTATTCAATTTGGCGATAATGATAAGATTCGACTTTACCGCTTTATGGGAGAGACGATTGCAGAAAGTAGCATGAATGGCAAGCATCTTAATGACGGCCAGTTCCATCATGTTAAGCTAGTGAAAACTAAAAATGGTGTCAGTGTATCTGTGGACGGTGTAGAATACCTGAACCACCAATTTGATACGGTTGAGCCTTATTATAATGATGCCTACGTCGGTCTGGGACTCTGGGATGGAGATTTGGAAGCGCGCAATTTCTTTGTGACCAATCTTCATGCCCCAGCAATTAATAAGTCTTCTCTGCAGAAAGTGGTAGATAGTACGGCTAGTCTAGATCCAAGCCTCTACACAGATGAGACAGTTCAGACTTACCAGTCAGCCTTGGCTCGAGCTCAATCTCTTTTGGCAAATGAAAAAGCGGAGCAGGCAGATTTAGATAGAGCAGAACAGGATCTGAAGGCAGCTCTTGCTGCTCTGGCTGTGAAACCAAGTCATCAGGTCACTCCAGAAGAAGGGATAAAGGACCTAGTGGAAGAAAAGCCTTTCTTAGAAATCGTAATGGAAGAAATTGCATATCAGACTCGAGAACAGGAAAATCCAGAACTGGAAAGAGGTGAGCGGCGGATACTTGTAGCCGGCCAAAAAGGTCAAAAGCGAGTCTTTGTAGAAGTCTTGAACGGTCAGAGAAGCGTTCTCGGTCAGGAAGTGCTCTCTCTAGCAGTTGACGAACTAGTAGAAGTTGGCAGCAAGGTGGTGGCTGAAAGTGCTAAACAGCCTTTGACAAGGACCCAGCCTCAAGCTCTGAAGCAAGGTGAGGAAGGGAAAGTTATTCCGTCGCCAAGATTGCAGCCAAATTCAGATTCAGCTCTGCCTAAGACTGGCACTCAAGAAGATAAGTTTCTGCCTCTGGCTGGTTTAGCTTTTCTGGGAATGGGGCTTCTAGCTGGAAGAAAGAAGCAAGAAGACTAAGGTGCTAAGCAATGGTTATTTGCACATAAAAAGGATGGGGTTTTCCCATCCTTTTTTGATATAATTATGGCTTGCGAATTGATTAGTTTTTGGCTGAGCATGCTCCGGTATCTGTCAAGAATTCCGATACATCCATCTGCTTGCTTTTTAATTCTCTATCTGAACTTGCATCCGGATGAACATATCGCGGTGCTGTTCCTGGATTTGTGGTTGTTCATGAATGACCTCGCAGATATAATCGCCCACAGGAGTATATCCAGCTTGGGTCAGAGCTTGGTGAAAATGCGGCAGAGCTTTAAGTTCATTTGCAAAGGAAGAGCAGTAAGCAACAGCATAATTTCCTGCCGGCAGCAACATTCGATTTAAGTGAGGGAGTTCATTGGGAGTATGATGGAAGAGACATAGTTGTTTGGAAATCCATCTTTCTTTTTGGAAATCTTCTTGTTTCATAATGGAGCCAACACGGCTGAAATGAGTGAAAAAAGGACTGTAACGCAGGATTTCTTGCTTGAAGTAGCGGAGAGCAAGTTCGTATTCCTCACTTTTCATTTGATAAATATTTTGATCGATTTCAAAAGTAAGCAGCTGCCGTTCAGGAAAAGTTAGGATTTCCAGTTCTTGCTCGCTCTGTTTTTCGCCATAGATACGGGCACCAGACCGAAAGATTTCGATTTCTTGGATTTGTTTTTCTAAATTCTCTTTTTCCTCTAGAAGGCGCTGATAGCGTTCCTCGATAAGCTGGTGCAGTTGAAAATGGTCTTTGTCAGATAGGATTTCTTTGATGCCTTCTAGAGAAAAATTCAGTTGACGCAGGTACTGAATGGAGTCAACCAGAGAAGATTGATTGATGTGGTAGTAGCGATAGTTGGTTTCTGGATCGACTTTATAGGGTTTTAAAAGACCGATTTGGTCATAGAATCTTAGAGTTTGGATGGAAATCTGATTTATTTGGGAAAACTCTCCGATACGCAAAATTTTTTTCATTTTTTAAAACCCTCTATTGACTCTCTAGTTACTAGAGATATTATACTACAATTGTGAAAATAATAACAATTAGTGGAGGGTTTGCCATGAGAAATACAAAAATTCGTGCTGTTCAGTATGGCTGCGGCAAGATGTCTAAAGTGATTTTCAAGTATCTGCTGGATCACGGTGTAGAAATTGTCGGAGCTATTGATAACAATCCTGCTGTAGTAGGACAGGATGTTGGTGATTTTGCAGAGCTAGGCTATAAGACTGGTGTCCTGATTTCTGATAATGCTGAACGTGTCTTTGAAGAGTGTGACGCAGACATTGCTATTGTCACCATTGCTTCCTATATGCCGGAAATGTATGATTTTTTTGAAACAGCCATCAAACATGGAGTTAATATCATCACAACCTGTGAGGAAGCCATCTACCCTTGGACGACATCGCCATCTGAAACAAACCGCTTGGACAAGCTGGCCAAAGAATATGGTGTCACTGTAATGGGCTCAGGCATGCAGGATATTTACTGGATTAATATGCCTTGCTTGGCTATGTCTGGCCTTAATCGCATTCAAAAGGTGAAAGGGATTGTCAGCTATAATGTGGAAGATTATGGTCTGGCTTTGGCAGAAGCGCATGGTGCTGGTTACGATTCAGAGAGATTTGAAAAGGAAATTGCCAGTGCTGAGAGTCTGCCGTCCTATATGTGGAATGCTGCTGAGGCTATTTGCTCTAAGATGAACTGGACCATTCAGGATATTTCACAAAAGAGCGTTCCTTATATTTTGGATGAAGATGTTTATTCTGAAACGCTGGGTCGCACAGTTCCGGCGGGGCAAGTAACGGGTATGTCAGCTGTGACAACCATTCATACCCATCAGGGAATTGAGTTGGAAGTAGAGTGTATTGGCAAGGTCTATCGTGAAAATGACGGAGATATGTGTGATTGGGAAATTACTGGCGAGCCAAATCTAGTCTTCTCAGTCAGCAAGCCTGATACTGTAGCCTTGACCTGTGCCACTATCGTCAATCGAATCCCTTCTGTGTTAGACGCACCTGCAGGTTATGTGACTTCAGAGTTGGCGCGTGAGTTGGCCTATCCGACCTATCCGCTTCATACCTATGTGGAAAAATAGCAGAGCTTATAACTAAAAATACACCTCCTGCATCAATTGGGAGGTGTGTTTTTAAGTATTAGTCTTCCTTTTTCTTTAAAAGTAAGAGTCCAGCTGCCCCTGCGATTAGGAGTCCAGCTAGAGCAAAGCTAGTAGGTTTTTCTTGACTGCCGGTCTGCGGAAGGGTCTGACTCTTGTAGGTCAGGACTACTGTTTGAGCCGGTGGATTCACTGTAGCAGGCTTCCAGTCAAGGACAGTCTGACTTGGTACTTGATAGGTTGGGTCAGGTGCCGCAGGACTTGGAAGATCTGTCAGCTCGGCCAACTGGCTGCCAAAGATAGCATTGGAGATCCAGCGGTAGAAGTGAACAGGGTGAAGCCGGTTGGTCGGATTACCAGCATAGACAAAGAGAGGCTGCTCTTTATAAGTACCGGCAATGGCTACGACTTTGTTTGCCAGTTGTTCATTGCCAGGCCACCAGCCAGCGATGTAGAAGTCACTGCCAGCAATGCTGGCAAGAGTCCTAAAGTTGGCAGGAATCTTAGCAATCCAGTTACCAGAGTTGGAGTAAAAGAGTCCATCCTTCTTGTAGCCGCTGGTCAGCGGGTCTTGGTCTTGTATAATGGCTTTCATCAGTCCTTCATAGTCACTGCCGTTCTTGAAGCGCTCAGCGTTAAATCCATCTAAGATTCCTAGTTTTTCCAAGCGCTGCATAGCAGAGCCTCCGACGACGATGGTTGGCTTAAGTCCGACAAGAGACTTGTCATAGTTGTTGCTTTCAAGAACGATGACATCCGCATCTTCTGGACGATCGACGATTTCAAAGCCCATATTCTTCAGAGCTAAGGCAGTATGTGCTGGAGCGTCCACGCCTGCCCATGAGAATTGATGCGGTGGTGCGTAGACCTTGAGAGGCTTCAGAGTTGGTCCCTGTGGAATCTTATAGAGGGCATCACCGTAAATGGCATAGCGATCCAGAAGGCTGGTAAAAGTCGGAGTATCAACAATATAGCCGTCATCTGTCAGATAAACCTTTTTTCCTTCTGCAAGAGCTTGATTGACGGCCTTAACGGCACTTTCAGACGTATTGGCAATGACATAATAAGGCGCTTTCTGATCAACCTGACTGGTACGTGCAGCACGGAGGGCTGTCACGTCGCCTAGCTTGCCTTCAAAGAGCTTGTCGCCAAAGACTGGTTGGGCTTTGAAGCCTTTCATATCAGGAAAATTGACGACCAATTCCGCATACATGGCAGCCCACTTGGATTCATTTGAGCCTTTGTAGAGGACATGATTGGCATAGCCACGCTTGGCCTGTGCCATATCGACAACCAAATCACCTTTTTTATAGTTGCCGCTGTTTTCCTTGAGTTCTTTGACAAGGACACCGTTGCGCTTGAAATAGTCAATCATATTAAAGGCTTCTTGGGTATCATTGTCCTTGTCCACTCCCATTGGGATGACATAGTAGTCTGGGAAGAATTTTTCCTGGCCTTTTTTAATCCGGCCTACGACCTGACCATCTGGTCCGACGAGTTCATTTTCTGCCTTAGGATCTTCGACTTTATTGATGCCGCGCAGGTAGAAGTTGAGACGCATCTCCATGAGCTTGTCGGGGTTCTGAGCTAGATAGTCAAGACCTCCTAAAACTGCATAATATCCAGCCTTGTAGGACTCTTGATTACCCTCGGGAATTTCGATGGTATGTCCCAGGATGCCATGATACATAGAATAAACCGCTGTGTAGCCGGAGAAGGAATCGTCCCATCCGTCTCCCCAGTCCAGTTTTGGAATGATGTATTTTTCGTAGCCAGAGTTGGCAACGCCGGCCCGTCCCATATGATGGGCATTGTCCAGCATGAGGTCAGCTAAAAGGTCATATTCAAAGTTAGGATCGTGAGGCGGGGTTGCCGGCTCAATCAGGAATTCCTTGACAAAGCCGTGGATATCATAGAGGGCAATCGGGTTCCATTTGTTAATCAATCCAGCAACGGTACGGGTTTCAGGATTGGCTTGGTAGCCAGTATCACGGTTAGGGTCAAGGCCATTGGCCAGTGCCCGGGTGTTGAGGACATCGCCGTCAGGGTTCTCTGTAAAGTCAAAGAGGAAGATAAACTTCTTCAGTAAATCTTGGATTTTGAGAGTGACAAGTTTTTCAGAACCATCGGCAGCGGTTGTTTTGAAGCTGACTTGGTCTTTGGTGGCAAAGGTCTTAAAGAGACCTGTGATAATATCAATCCCAGGCTGTTCATCAGCGTGAGTGTTGTTAATGAGCACAGGCAGTTTATAGTCTAGATTGCCATTTTTGAGAGCTGCTAGCATTTCTGCTGGTTTGGTCAAGGCCTGTGGATTCGTTGTGCTGAGGTAGTCGTTGATGCTCTTTTGGTCAGAACTGATGATACCCAGCTTGATATCACGACCCTGAGCGCTCTTTCCGATATCCTCAATCTGTACCAAGCGATCGGTCTTGGCATCCTGTCTGCTCTTTTCGATAGATGCCAGCATCTCCTCATGGCTGTGGAAGTCTTCGTAAGGGCGCAAGATGATATTTTTACGAATGGTCAGTCCTAGGTCCTGACTCCTACCAACCAGTTCATGGCTGCCAATGAAGTTTCGATAGGTCCGGCGGATATTGTTGGGAGAGCGCAGGCTGAGATCGTCTCCGAAAAGTTCCTTAAACTGCAGATTCAGATGAAGGTCATTTCCGTCAGCCTTTTCCTCAATTGTGACAAAGGGTTGGCCGGTAAAGGTGCCGCTGTCCATGTTCCAGGTTTTCCAGTCAGCAATCGGTTTATTGTCCAGAGTCCAGGTCAGTTTGCCCGCCTGAGAAGCCTGTCCTTGGACGGTTTCCTTGAGCTCTGCAGGCTCGGACATATAGACAGTGCTGTCAGCTAGCTGTGTCTTGGCTTCTTCAGAAGCAGCTGCTCTTGTTTGAGCTGCTGCAGAGACAGCTGGATTGTCCGCTGCAGGAGCAGGAGCCTGCTCTTTTTCTCCTGTCTGATTTGGAGCAGCTTCTGTCGCAGGAGTTACAGCCTCTATCTGATTGGCGGCTGGCTGTGACTCAGTGCTGTTCTGCTGGTCAGCTGCGGCCTTGCCCTGAGCTAAGACAGCCATCAATACAGCGGCTGATAAACTCAAGACCTGAGTATAGAGACGCTTCTTGTATGAATCGTTCATTAGGAAATCTCCTTTGTGTAAAATATTCTATATTTAGTATAACAAATATCGAAAGCGCTTTCAAACAAAAATAGAAAAACATACAAAGATGTTCAAAATAGTTTCTCAGGTGAATTGCTGCGCATAGGGGGATCTTCCTTGTTTCAAGTGCTATTTGTAATATCCGAACCTTCTGCCTTTATTTTCTGAAATAGTATACAAAATCCTTGAATTTATGCTACAATGAGACAAACTAAAAATGATTGGAGCCAAGCATGAAAGCAATTATTACCGTTGTCGGAAAAGATAAAACAGGGATTGTAGCCGGAGTTTCCACTAAAATTGCGGAGTTGGGGCTGAATATTGACGATATTTCCCAAACCGTTTTGGAGGAATATTTTACCATGATGGCCTTGGTGTCCAGTGATGAAAAGCAAGATTTTACGGCCCTTCGCAATGAGTTTGAAGCTTTCGGTCAAGAGCTCAACGTTAAAATCAACATTCAAAGCGCAGCCATTTTTGATGCCATGTACAATATCTAAGGAGTGAAGGATGGATATTAGACAAGTAACAGAAACCATTGCCATGATTGAGGAGCAGAATTTTGATATTCGGACCATCACCATGGGCATTTCACTCTTGGACTGCATCGACACAGATATTAATCGGGCGGCGGAGAAAATTTACCAAAAAATCACGACCAAAGCGAAAGACCTGGTGACAGTTGGGGACGAAATTGCAGCAGAGCTTGGGATTCCTATCGTCAATAAGCGGGTCTCCGTGACTCCGATTTCTCTGATTGGGGCAGCGACAGACAGTAGTGACTATGTGCCGTTGGCCAAGGCTTTAGACAAGGCAGCCAAGGAAATCGGTGTTGACTTTATCGGTGGTTTCTCTGCCTTGGTTCAAAAGGGCTATCAAAAAGGGGATGAAATCCTCATTAATTCTATTCCACGTGCTTTGGCTGAGACGGATAAGGTCTGCTCCTCTGTCAATATCGGCTCAACTAAGACTGGCATCAATATGACGGCAGTTGCGGATATGGGGCGGATTATCAAGGAAACGGCCCAGCTTTCTGACATGGGGGCGGCCAAGCTGGTCGTCTTTGCCAATGCGGTAGAGGATAATCCTTTCATGGCAGGCGCCTTCCATGGTGTCGGTGAAGCAGATGTGGTCATCAACGTTGGTGTTTCTGGGCCAGGTGTTGTCAAGCGGGCCTTGGAAAAGGTCCGTGGTGAGAGCTTTGACGTGGTCGCTGAAACGGTCAAGAAAACGGCCTTCAAAATCACTCGTATCGGTCAGTTGGTCGGTCAGATGGCCAGCGAGCGTCTGGGCGTCAAGTTCGGGATTGTTGACTTGAGTCTGGCTCCAACACCAGCGGTTGGGGATTCAGTGGCTCGTGTCTTGGAAGAAATGGGCTTGGAAACAGTCGGCACTCATGGCACGACAGCTGCACTTGCCCTGCTCAATGACCAAGTCAAAAAAGGCGGTGTCATGGCCTGTAATCAAGTTGGTGGTTTGTCTGGTGCTTTCATCCCTGTGTCAGAAGACGAGGGCATGATTGCGGCTGTGCAAAACGGCTCGCTCAATCTAGAAAAGCTAGAAGCTATGACAGCTATCTGCTCGGTAGGTTTGGATATGATTGCCATTCCAGAAGCGACACCGGCTGAAACCATCGCAGCCATGATTGCGGATGAAGCGGCGATTGGAGTTATCAATCAGAAGACAACAGCTGTGCGGATTATTCCGAAAGGCAAGGAAGGCGATATGATTGAATTTGGCGGGCTCTTGGGAACAGCTCCGGTCATGAAGGTCAATCAAGCTTCGTCTGCTGCCTTTATCGCGCGGGGCGGTCAGATTCCAGCTCCTATTCACAGCTTTAAAAACTAAAAAGCTAGATTTGAAACAGTTTTTAAGAAAGCAGCGTAAAGGACAGTTATTCAGTTTCCGAGTAGGAGTTTGCGGGATTGAATCTAGCTGGATGCTTGAAATGTAGGGGATTATAAGGAGATTGTTTAGGTTATGAATAAAAGAGAGCTAGTTGAGCTGGCCCTTGATTTAGGTTTGGATTTTGATAAGGAGAGCGGCATTATATATGGCCGTAGAAGGGATTATGCTTTTTATCTAGAGACCATAACAGATGGCGACGAATTTGCGATTTTTTTCTCGGTCAGATGTGAGCAAGGTTATATCGGTCGAGATACCTTGGAAGCTCTGATTAACGATTCCGAGGTTTTGATTGATTTTGAGAGAGCTGGCTACAGCCTAGCCTGTCAGATTTTGGCTGATCAGGATCGGGATTTGCTGCCGGATATTTTGGAGGAGGCTATCGAGGACTGCACCCGCTACTTTGAGGAGCAAGGGCTGGTTAGCGCCTGTGAGAAAACCGGTGAAACCGGAGATGTGGCCCTGTATCAGTTCAAAGGAGATTGGCTCTTTCTCACGCCATCTAGCTATGAGCGGATGGTTTCCATCTCGCTGGATAAGGCGACAAAGCGCTCCCTTCCTCATCAAAATCCGCAGAAAATACATTATTTTCTGGGTGTTCTCGGAGCATTCTTGACGAGCTTACTTGGTGCATGTCTTGTCTTCTTTTTGACAGGTGCATCCTTGGCCATGGGCTTCATATCAGGTTTTACACTGCTATTTAGCATTGCTTGCTATGAAAAAATTGTCAAAGGTATTTCTGTTTTGGGAATTGTAGTGAGTTTCTTTTTTACTTTAGCGATGAGCTTTTTAGCTGTTCAAATCGGTTATGCCAATTCTTTTTACCAAGGGGAAGGCAATATTTTGCAAGCCATTATTGCTATCAATGAAGCCGCTTTATCCGGACAGTTTGGTCTTAATTATTGGCTCCATTATCTGTACATTATTCTTGGGTGTGTCAGTGCCGTAAAAGTTCATATTAAGTCTCTATAGTTGATTAGATGCTGACTCCATAGTGAGCCACTGTCTATCATAGTGGGAAACCGAGTTCTCCCTCTTCTCAATCTAAAAGAGGCCAAAGGCATTTTTCAAAATATACCATAATAAACAAAGGAAAAATAAAAGAGGTGAAGTATGTCAAAAACAAGACTCTATGTTATCCGTCATGGCAAGACCATGTTCAATACTATCGGCCGAGCTCAGGGCTGGTCTGATACCCCGCTGACTGCCAAAGGTGAGTGCGGTATTCGTGAGCTGGGTATCGGATTGCGAGAGTCGGGTTTGCCTTTTGTCAGGGCTTTTTCCAGTGATAGCGGCCGGACTATTCAGACTATGGGGATTATCCTAGAGGAGCTGGGCCTGACTGGCCAGATTCCCTATCGCTATGACAAGCGCATCCGGGAGTGGTGTTTCGGCAGTTTTGATGGTGCTTATGGGGGTGAGCTCTTTCATGGTGTTATCCCACGAGTTCTTAAGACGGATAATTACAAAGAACTCAGTTGGCCCGATTTGGCGAATGGCCTGGTAGAAGTGGATTCGGCTGGCTGGGCTGAGCCTTGGGACAAGCTTAGCGGTCGGATTTTAGAAGGATTTGAAGCCATTGCTAGAGAGGTGGAGTCCTCTGGCGGTGGCAATGCTCTGGTCGTCAGCCACAGCATGACCATTGGTACTTTGGCTTATCTGGTTGATGAGAATATCACGAAAAATCCTAATGTCGACAATGGCAGTGTCACAGTGTTGGAGTATGAAAATGGTCGCTTCAGCATTCAAGCTCTGGGCGATGTGTCTTACCGTCAGATCGGCGCAGCTATATTGGACCGAGAAAATCAAGAATGAGCGGGAGTTTTGAGACTCCTGCTTTTTGCTTTGAAAGCCAGATGGCGCCAATTTCTTCATAAAATGGTATAATGTGAAAAGAACAACGGAGGAAATGAAATGGCAAAAACAAGATTATACTTGGTTCGTCATGGCAAAACCATGTTTAATACTATCGGTCGAGCTCAAGGCTGGTCTGATACCCCTTTGACTGAAGTTGGGGAACGTGGCATTCATGAGTTGGGCATTGGCTTGAGAGAAGCTGGACTTGATTTCAAATTGGCCCGCTCCAGCGACAGCGGCCGGACTATTCAGACCATGGGCATTATTCTAGAGGAACTGGGCCTGACAGATCAGATTCCTTATACCTTTGACAAACGGATTCGCGAATGGTGCTTTGGCAGTTTTGATGGTGGTTATGATGGAGAGCTCTTTATGGGTGTGATGCCCCGGGTTTTCAATATTGAGCATGTTCATCAGCTTAGCTATGCTGAGTTGGCAGAAGGCCTTGTAGAAGTCGATACAGCAGGCTGGGCAGAAAATTGGGAAAAGCTTAGCGGCCGAATTTGGGAAGGCTTTTCAGCCATAGCTGAGGAGTTGGAAGCTACTGGTGGTGGCAATGCTCTTGTAGTCAGCCACGGCATGACCATCGGAACCTTTGTCTATCTAATCAATCGAACTCGGCCTCATGGTTTGGACAATGGCAGTGTGACGGTTGTAGACTATGAAGACGGTAAATTCACAGTAGCTTGCGTCGGAGACATGTCTTATCGAGAGGCCGGTGCCAAAGTAATGGAGGAAGAAGTTGAAGCGCGCTAAACATCGCAAAGAAAAGAGAAAATCGAAGTCTAAGAAGATTGGGTTAACGTTTTTATTGTTAATCGTCTTGTGTCTAGTAGCTGGAGGGACGGTGATTTATTTCCGTCCGTCCTTGTTACAAGATCTGCTTGCAAAGATTCAGTTTTCGGGTTCATCTAGCAGTTCTGCTACGAAAGGCTCTTCTGGCTCAGAGAGCTCGCAGTCTGATTTGCCCAAGGTTTCTTCTACTGATTGGAATTTGATATTGGTCAATCGAGACAACCAGCAAGAAGAAAAGACACCTGAACTGACTCAGATTGGAGAGGTGCAGGTGGACAGCCGCATTGCTGAAAATACTCGGCAATTCCTAGCAGCAGCCCAGGCGATAGCTCCTGAAGAAACTCTAATCTCTGGCTATCGCAGCCGAGCGGAGCAGGAGGAGCTCTATAACGAAAAAGTTGCTGGGGAAGTCGCCAAAGGCTTGTCAAATGAAGAAGCAGTCAGCATCGTGCTGAAGCAGGTGCAGCTTCCAGGAGCCAGCGAGCATCAAACGGGCTTGGCTATTGATATGAGCGCACCAGAAGGTCAGGAGGATGAATTGGCTGCCAAGATTGCGGAGCTAGCTCCCCAGTATGGTTTTGTCCTTCGCTATCCGGATGGCAAGAGTGATATTACCGGAGTTGACTTTGAGAATTGGCATTACCGCTATGTCGGTGTGGAGAATGCCCAGTATATGCAGAAGCACAATCTGGTTCTGGAAGAATACATCGCCCTGCTCAAGGAAGCAGGAAAATAAATAAGTAAGTCAGGTGTTCCTGGCTTTTTTTATGCTGATTTATCAGGATGCAGGTCTCTAATCCTTTTAGCTTCTGATCAAATCAGCTGCAAGTATTGATAGATAAAAATGAATTACTTTTTGTAAAAAAATATTTATAAATCCTTGACAACTATATCGAACTGCGATATAATTTTTATATCAAGGTTCGATATATCGAGGTGAAAGTGAGATAAAAAGATGAGTGGACTGACAGAAAAGCTTAGGAGAGTCTATGTGCCAATGACAGAGACAGGTTTTTATATCCTCTTCTGTCTTCAGAAAGAAAGGCATGGCTACAGTATTACTCAAAAAGTCAAGGATCTGACAGAAGGACAGCTATCTATCAGCCCTGGAACCATGTACGGAACCTTGGCAAAGATGGGAAAAGATGGTCTGATTGCCTTTGTTCGTGAGGAAGAAAAGAGAAAGCTCTATTCTATCACGGAGCTTGGGAAGCAGATTTTAGAGTTGGAAATCCAGCGGATTGAGCGCCTTTACCGCAATAGTAAGGAGGAAGTTTGATGGAAAAGAAAATTGTCTATAAAATCTTTACCATTGCAGACTATGACAGAGAAGCAGCTTATTTTAAACAAATGCACAGCCAAGGCTGGAAATTGAAAAAAGTAAGTTATTCTCCCTTTCTTGTTGCGGTTCGTTATACATTTGAATCCTGTCCGCCTCAGGACGTGGCCTATCAATTAGATTTTCGCCCCATAAAGAAGGCGGAGCAAGAATCCTATTATCAACTGTTTGAGGATTGTGGCTGGGAGCATATTGCAAACTTTAATCAATTTTCTTATTTCCGCAAGCCGGTTTCTCAGATTGATGCAGACAGCGATCTTGAAATCTATAATGACGCATGGTCTAAGCTAGAAATGGTCAAGCGTTTACTTGTATGGCGATTTTTGCCGGCCATCATGGTTTTGTGTGTCACTACCTATCTCATTCTAGATATTTCCCAGAAAAGTTTGAAAGCAAGTCTATTATTCAAATCAATCTTAGCAATAGACTGTGTCATATTGCTCATTCTGTTCTGTCAACTGGTCCATATTGCCTTGCGTTTTTGGAAAATGAGGCAGGAACTGAAAGATTGATTGCAGTTTTGTTAAATACTGTTGTGAAAGCGAGGAAAACAATGAAAAAGACCATTATTGAAGTGCAAGGCTTGAAAAAGAAATTCAAGGAACAAGAAGCCTTGGCAGGAATCGATTTTTCCATCCAAGAGGGAGAGATTTTTGGCTTCCTAGGACCATCTGGATCTGGTAAAACCACGACTATCAATATTTTGACTGGTCAGTTGTCTGCAGATGCTGGGACAGCTCATGTGCTGTCTGCACCGGTTGAGGATTTAAAGGTAGAAGTCCTGGAGCAGATTGGGATTGTCAGCGATGGCAGTGGTTTTTATGAAAAGATGTCACTTTATAAGAATCTCAAGGCCTATGCTATGCTCTTTGGTGTTAAGATGACAGAAGTCGATGAACTTCTCCGGAAAGTGGGACTCTATGATAGCCGCAACAAGGTGGCTGAAAAACTATCTACCGGTATGAAGCAGCGCATGTTACTGGTTCGCGCCTTGATTAATCGACCTAAATTGCTCTTCTTGGATGAGCCAACCAGTGGTTTGGATCCGTCAACCTCTCGCACCATTCATGAACTACTGCTAGAACTAAAAGCTCAGGGGACAACTATTTTTTTGACGACTCATGATATGCAAGAAGCTACCCTCTTGTGTGATCGCTTGGCCTTGCTAAGTAAAGGAAAATTAGTCGAAGTGGGCAGTCCGCATGAGATAATCCAAAAGTATAATACAGATAAGAAGGTTCGTTTAGAATATGAAGATTTGACGACGAAGACAGTTACCTTTGATGAACTGCAAGGTGGTTTGGATTTGTCCAACGTTATCAGTATTCATTCCTGCGAACCAACTTTGGAAGATGTTTTTATCACGTTGACAGGAGGTACCTTAAATGTCTAATAAATTCAAAGGTATGATTTGGCTGAGAGGTCAAGTGACACTAGCTAATAAAAGTATT
This sequence comes from Streptococcus sp. 27098_8_134, assembly GCF_041431675.1. Classification (NCBI taxonomy): domain Bacteria; kingdom Bacillati; phylum Bacillota; class Bacilli; order Lactobacillales; family Streptococcaceae; genus Streptococcus; species Streptococcus sp. 27098_8_134. The sequence goes on from NZ_JAPVYD010000003.1 coordinate 338,461, forward strand.
CTATTGCAGGTTTTTATGCCGATTTTCCTTGTTTTTCTCTATAAATTTATTTTTTCTCTGAATGGAGTAGGTAAGGAAATTGGAGTGGATAAACTAGCTATTATGTTGCTTACGATCTCTCTGCCTTTCTCTCTAGCCATGTCAGTTGGGACACCTATCATCATCATCCTAGCTGAGGAAAGAGAAAAACATAATTTGCAAAGTTTGCGCTTGGCTGGTGTGACAGCGGGTCAATACATTCTCTCCGCCTTAATCTGGCCAGCGATTATTGGGAGCTTTTATATCGTCATTACCCCACTTTTGGTAGGAGCTAAGCTTTCTAATCATGTATTTAGCTATAGTTTGGTACTCTTATTGACCATGCTGGTCTTAATTTTCTTCTTTTTAATGGTTGGTCTGTTTTGTAAAAATCAGGTCATGGCACAATCCCTTAGTGTTCCAGCCATGCTCTTGGCGGCATTTATTCCTATGTTTTCAAATATGAGCGAGGATTTATTTAAGGTGCTGCGTTATAGCTTTATGGGCCTCTTTACTAGTTATATGAAAGATTGGTCTCATTTCCATTTATGGAGCGGAGAATTTTTGGCTCTGCTACTTTGGCTGCTTCTTTTTACAGGAATTTCTTTCTATTTGATGCGCCGTTTGCAAATCTTGGACGACTAATCTAGGTCGCTAGACTGATTTTTAGCACTCTTGTAAAAAGAGTGCTAATTTTTTGAGTTTTTGTCTTGACTTTGGAGTAGAAGAGTGTATAATAGAATCATGAGTTAGCACTCGAGGTGATTGAGTGCTAATTGACAGCAGAATCTTGATTGGAGGTGATGCCGTGGTCACGGAGCGTCAAAATGAGATTTTGAATTTGATTATTGATATCTTTACTAAGACTCACGAGCCGGTCGGCTCCAAAGCCCTGCAGGATTCCATCAATTCCAGTAGTGCTACTATCCGAAACGATATGGCAGCTTTGGAAAAGCAGGGGCTTCTGGAAAAGGCGCATACGTCCAGCGGCCGTAAGCCTAGCGTGGCTGGTTTTCAGTACTTTGTCAAGCATTCTCTGTCCTTTGATCGTCTCGCTGAGAATGAACTTTATGAGGTTATCAAAGCCTTTGACCATGAGTTTTTCAACTTGGAGGACATTCTTCAACAGGCAGCAGACCTTTTGACCAAGCTCAGTGGATGCACGGTTGTTGCACTGGATGTAGAACCCAGTCGGCAGCGTTTGACAGCTTTTGACATCGTTGTGCTCAGTCAGCACACGGCTCTGGCGGTCTTCACCTTGGATGAGTCCAATACCATTACCAGTCAGTTTATGATTCCGCGCAACTTCCTAAGAGAAGATCTGGACAGGCTTAAAGGCCTAGTAAGGGAGCGGTTCTTGGGACAGACAGTGCTGGACATCCATTACAAGATTCGAACGGAAATTCCGCAGATTATCCAACGCTATTTCACTACGACGGACAATGTCATTCAGCTTTTTGAGCATATCTTTGGTGATATTTTCAAGGAAAATGTGATTCTGTCTGGCAAGGTTCAGCTCTTGGAATTCTCAGACCTGACGGCCTATCAGTTTTTTGATGACCCGCAGAAAGTAGCTTTTGAGATTCGCGACAGTTTGGCCGAAGATCAGATGCAAAGCGTGCGCGTGGCAGACAGTAGAGAAAGCTGTTTGGTTGATTTGACACTAATTTCCAGCAAATTCCTGATTCCTTATCGAGGCTTTGGGGTGCTGGCAGTTGTCGGTCCGGTCAATCTTGATTACCAACGGCTGGTCAGTCAGATGAATGTCGTCAACCGCGTGCTGACCATGAAACTGACCGACTTCTATCGATACCTTAGCAGTAATCACTACGAAGTCCACTAAATATAGTATAAATATTCCTAAAAAGGAGGTGCCTTGTGGCAAAACATAAACAAGAAGAACATCCAGAAGATGTAGAAGTAAAAGAGGAAGCTGTAGAAACAGCTGAGCAAGCTGAATCAGCAAGCCCTGAAAAATCAGAATTAGAACTAGCTAATGAGCGGGCAGAAGATTTTGAAAACAAATATCTCCGTGCTCATGCAGAAATGCAGAACATCCAGCGCCGAGCAAATGAAGAACGCCAGCAGCTGCAAAGGTACCGCAGCCAGGACTTGGCAAAAGCTATTTTGCCTTCGATAGATAATCTGGAGCGCGCACTTGCCGTTGAAGGTCTGACAGATGATGTCAAAAAAGGACTGGAAATGGTGCAGGAAAGCTTGATTCATGCTCTCAAAGAAGAGGGTATCGAAGAAATCCCAGCTGACGGAGCTTTTGACCATAACTATCACATGGCCATTCAAACCGTTCCAGCTGACGATGAGCACCCAGCTGACACTATCGCACAGGTCTTCCAAAAAGGCTACAAACTTCATGATCGTATTTTGCGCCCAGCAATGGTAGTGGTCTATAACTAGGCTAGAAAACTTGAAAAATCTTGTCCGAAACGACAATAAACTATGAAGAAAGAAAACATTCGTTTAGCTTTGCTTTTAATGAGCGAACGAACCAAAGAGTATTGAAAATAAAATTAAAGTAAAAAGAGGTAAAAATATGTCTAAAATTATCGGTATTGACTTAGGTACAACAAACTCAGCAGTTGCAGTTCTTGAAGGAACTGAAAGCAAAATCATTGCAAACCCAGAAGGAAATCGTACAACACCATCTGTAGTGTCATTCAAAAATGGTGAAATCATCGTTGGTGATGCGGCAAAACGTCAAGCAGTAACAAATCCAGATACAATCATTTCCATCAAATCAAAAATGGGAACATCTGAAAAAGTAGCTGCTAACGGCAAAGAATACACTCCGCAAGAAATCTCAGCTATGATTCTGCAATACTTGAAAGGCTATGCAGAAGAATACCTTGGTGAAAAAGTCAGCAAAGCGGTTATCACAGTGCCAGCTTACTTTAACGACGCACAACGTCAAGCGACTAAAGACGCTGGTAAAATTGCTGGTCTTGAAGTAGAACGTATCGTTAACGAACCAACTGCAGCAGCCCTTGCTTACGGTCTTGACAAACAAGATAAAGAAGAGAAGATCTTGGTCTTTGACTTGGGTGGTGGTACCTTCGACGTTTCAATCCTTGAGTTGGGTGATGGTGTTTTTGATGTATTGGCAACTGCTGGTGACAACAAACTCGGTGGTGATGACTTTGACCAAAAGATTATCGACCACATGGTAGCTGAGTTCAAGAAAGAGAACGGCATCGACTTGTCAAATGATAAGATGGCGCTTCAACGTTTGAAAGATGCAGCTGAAAAAGCTAAGAAAGATCTTTCTGGCGTGACTTCAACTCAAATCAGCTTGCCGTTTATCACAGCTGGTGACGCTGGACCTCTCCACTTGGAAATGACTCTGACTCGTGCTAAATTCGACGATTTAACTCGTGACTTGGTAGAGCGCACTAAAGAACCAGTTCGTCGTGCTCTTTCTGACGCAGGCTTGAGCTTGTCAGAAATTGACGAAGTAATCTTGGTTGGTGGTTCAACTCGTATTCCGGCAGTTGTGGAAGCTGTTAAGGCTGAAACTGGTAAAGAACCAAACAAATCAGTAAACCCTGACGAAGTAGTTGCTATGGGTGCTGCTATCCAAGGAGGTGTTATCACTGGTGATGTCAAAGACGTTGTCCTTCTTGACGTAACACCATTGTCACTTGGTATCGAAACAATGGGTGGCGTCTTCACTAAGCTGATTGACCGCAACACAACGATTCCAACTTCTAAATCACAAGTCTTCTCAACTGCGGCAGACAATCAACCAGCCGTTGATATCCATGTTCTTCAAGGTGAACGTCCAATGGCAGCAGATAACAAGACTCTGGGGCGCTTCCAATTGACAGATATCCCAGCTGCTCCTCGTGGAATTCCTCAAATCGAAGTAACCTTTGACATCGATAAGAATGGTATCGTATCTGTTAAAGCTAAAGACCTTGGAACTCAAAAAGAACAACACATTGTCATCCAATCTAACAGCGGCTTGACTGATGAAGAAATCGACCGTATGATGAAGGATGCAGAAGCGAACGCTGAAGCAGATAAGAAACGTAAAGAAGAAGTTGACCTTCGTAACGAAGTCGACCAAGCTATCTTTGCGACTGAAAAGACAATCAAGGAAACTGAAGGCAAAGGCTTTGACGCAGAGCGTGACGCTGCCCAAGCTGCTCTTGATGAACTTAAGAAAGCGCAAGAAGATAATAACTTGGACGATATGAAAGCGAAATTGGAAGCTCTTAACGAAAAAGCTCAAGCGTTGGCAGTGAAACTCTATGAGCAAGCTGCTGCGGCTCAACAAGCCCAAGCGGGAGCAGAAGGAGCTGAAAACACAGGCTCAACTAAAGCAGACGACGATGTCGTAGACGGAGAGTTTACGGAGAAATAGGCGGTGAGACAGAACTAAAAATTGAAAGTTTTTAGTTCGTAGTCGAACCCCCGCGAGGATGATTAGGATTTTTGGGAGTCTGAAAGACGAACCTAAAATCCAATCAGCTACCGCGTCAAAAATTTTTCGAAAAATATTGTTTTGAAAATTTCACGTCGTAATGATAGGAAGAAATCCAGAGGTTGCAACCCAGCCTCTGTTTTTCGCTAAACTAGAGGGTGACGCTTATGAAGAAAGTGCTCTGTTTAATTTATCCTAATTTTTCACTTTATGAAGTAGTTAGTCTGACCAGTGCTTTAGCTCTATCTTTTGGTATTGAGGTTGATTATGCTGGTTCAGATATAAATGTTATAAGATCAGAAGATGGACTTCCCTGTCAACCTACTAGGACACTGGATGAAGTAGTTATCGAAGACTATTCTTGTGTCATTTTGCCAGGAATGATAAATATTATCCCTGCTTTGCATGATGAAAAATTGATTTCTTTCCTAAGAAGTTTGAAGCAGCAAGAGATTTTGATTGCAGCTATTTCATCAGCTCCCATTTTATTGGCGAAAGCAGGTTTATTGAAGGATAATAAATTTACTGGTGGGATTTGGCAAAACTTCTTTGACTATTTTGAATTTCTTCCACGTGAGAATTTCAAAGCTCAAGCTGTTCTACAAGATAAAAACATCATTACAGCTGTTGGCTTTGCACATCAAGCGTTTGCAAGAAAAGTGCTTCTTAGTCTAGATTTGGTAGATAATGCTGACAACTATTTTAAAGAACAGAATCAGTATTCGGAAGAGGACTTGATATTCACTTTATCCGATGAAGAGTTTGCTGAGATGAAGCATGAATTTGAAAATACCCTCTAATCAATATTTTCTAAAATTTAAAGAAAGGAACATGGGTGTTCGCAACTGAACACGGGTTCCAAAAATTCTGACTCAATATAAAAGAAAGGAACTGAACCCGACCTAAATTCTCGGAAAAAAGAGAAATCTGTCTAGGAGCATCGCTCCGTCGCCTGATTTCCTATTTTTCAGTCGAATTTTACGGTCTTGGTATCTTATATGAACAATACAGAATATTATGACCGTCTAGGTGTCTCTAAGAATGCTTCTCAGGATGAGATCAAGAGAGCCTATCGGAAATTATCTAAAAAGTACCACCCCGATATTAATAAGGAAGCTGGGGCGGAGGACAAATATAAAGAAGTCCAAGAGGCTTATGAGACTCTGAGCGACGAGCAAAAGCGGGCGGCCTATGATCAATACGGCGCGGCGGGAGCTAATGGTGGCTTTGGCGGCGGTGCAGGCGGCTTCGGTGGCTTTGATGGCTCCGGCTTTGGCGGCTTTGAAGACATTTTCTCTAGCTTCTTTGGTGGCGGTGCTTCGCGTAATCCTAATGCTCCGCGCCAAGGGGACGATCTGCAGTATCGTGTGAATCTCCGCTTTGAAGAAGCCATTTTCGGGGCTGAGAAGGAAATCAAGTATAACCGCGAAGCGACTTGTCGTACCTGTGACGGGTCTGGTGCTAAGCCAGGAACTAGCCCTGTTACCTGTGGTCGCTGCCATGGATCAGGTGTTATCAACGTTGATACCCAGACACCGCTTGGCATGATGCGTCGCCAAGTAACCTGTGATGTCTGTCACGGCCGAGGAAAAGAAATCAAAAGTCCTTGTGAAACCTGTCATGGAACGGGGCATGAAAAACAGGCTCACAGCGTCAAGGTGAAAATCCCTGCTGGTGTAGAAACTGGTCAGCAGGTCCGTCTGTCTGGTCAAGGTGAAGCAGGCTTTAATGGCGGCCCTTATGGTGATCTTTATGTTGTGGTCCAAGTTGAGCCGAGCGATAAGTTTGAGCGAGATGGCTCTACCATTTACTACAAGCTCAATCTCAACTTTGTCCAAGCAGCTCTTGGTGACAGTGTAGATATTCCAACTGTTCACGGGGATGTTGAGCTGAATATCCCAGAAGGAACACAGACTGGCAAGCGTTTCCGTCTGCGTGGTAAGGGAGCACCGAGTCTGCGTGGTGGAAGCATGGGTGACCAGTATGTTACTGTCAATGTTGTGACACCGACTGGCCTCAACGACCGTCAAAAAGCAGCCCTCAAAGAATTTGCGGAAGCTGGCAACATCTCGGTCAATCCTAAGAAAAAAGGTTTCTTCGACAAAATGAAAGATGCCTTGGAAGATTTGTAATCAGATAAAAAGGAGCAGCCTAAAGCTGTTCTTTTTGTGTTTTCTAGAAAGCTATTGGGCAAATGTAGTCAAGAACGAGATCCGCTCTAATCAGCCCTTTAATCAAAAGAAATTCACAATAAAAAGCGTAAAGAGATTTTCTCTATTTACTTTTACAAAAATTAATTGTTTTTTTAAGTAAAATCTATTGTAAAAATTTCCTAAAAGATATATGATAATACTATATGTATAAAACGCATCTTTTTAGCCTGCTGGGGAGTTGGCTAGGGAGATATTGGGAGATTAGCTTTATACATTTTAGGAAAAAGGGGATTTATAAAGTGAAACGTTTTGAAAAAGTGCAGGAGCGAATTCAGAAATATTCGATTCGCAAATTGTCTGTCGGTGTGGGCTCAGTTGCCATTGCAGCTCTGATTTTTGGGAGCTCTTTGTCCAGTTCGACTGTTGCTGCGGATGAAGTAGGAGGCGGTGCGACTGCTCATTATAGCTATGTCGAAGAGCAAGAGCTAACAGAGCAGGAAAAAGGGCTGATTAAGAAAGGTCTGCCTGAAAATCTGCAAACAGGGGAAAATTATTACCTGATTTATCGGAAGCAAGATGGGCAAGCTGTCTTGCCGAGTACAGGAAATAACGGTCAGCCGCTTCTCAGCTTATTTGCAGGAACGGCTATTTTGGCTGTCTTGGTATTCTCACGAAAGAAATCTGGCAAATTACTAGGAGTGCTTTTGCTAGGCAGCTTGGGACAGACTGTATTACAGTCTCCTCAAGCGTTTGCGCTAGAAAATCGGGAATTACTTTCCTATAACCGTCAAGTTGCGGTTTCGTCAGCAGTTTCTGAAGCGGATGTGACTATTGCAGGCTATAACTATATCGGTTACTTTACCGCTTCTGATTTGCGTACTTTGACAGAGACCAAGACAACTTCTCTGCCGGCTGGTCAAGAGGCTCAAGCGCAAGCAGAAGTGTCAGAAGCTGCAAAAGAGGATTCTGATTCTATTGATCGAGCTGCTCAGGCAGGGTTGCAGTATCAGCTGAATCCTGATGAAAGTGATTCTGGCCAGATAGGAAATCTTCCAACTCCAGCTCCAACTCCAAATCCTAGTCTAGCTCCTCAGCCGTCAAATCCACCTATAGAAACGGCAAAAGGGGAAAGTTTACAAGAGCCCGCCTTGCCAGAGTACAGCGGTGCTGTGAACGGTGAGTCGCTAGTTCAAGCGGAAACTCCAGTCTATACTGCCCCAGTTGGTACAGTTGGAGACACAGCCCCGGTTGAGCCAGCATTGCCAGAATATACAGGCGGCGTTAACGGCGAATCGCTAGTTCAAGCAGACAATCCAGTCTATGATGCTCCAGTAGCTACAGTTGATGATACAGCCCCAGTTGAGCCAGCCCTCCCAGAATACACAGGCGGCGTTAACGGTGAATCGGCAGTTCAAGCAGACAATCCAGTCTATGATGCTCCAGTAGCTACAGTTAGTGACGTGGCTCCAGTTGAGCCAGCATTGCCAGAATACACAGGTGGCGTTAATGGTGAGTCAACAGTTCAGCCAGAACAGCCTAGTCTGCATACAGACATCAAGCTAGAAACGATTGAACCTAAAGTTGTCAACAAGACAGATGATAGCAAGTATCTTGATGAGGAGACCACTGTCGATGGAACTCCAGGACAAAAAGAAATTGTTACCAGCTATGAAGTCTTGGGTGGTAATCGCATATCAGAGCCGCAAATAACTGAAAGAATCTTGCATGAAGCAGTTGATACAGTGGTCACTCGGGGTAGCAAGGCTCGCATCAATAAAGAAGAATTGAGCAAGCAGCTAGCTTTAGCAGCGGCTGTAGATCCAGGAGTTTACACCAATCAATCCTATCAGCAGCTGCAAGCAATTAAGAATATGGCTGCGACGGTTTATCAAACTTCGTCAAGTCAAGATGAAATAGATGCGGGTGTCAACCAACTTAAGCAAGCTTTGTCCGACTTATTGGCCCTTAAAGCAGCACCAACTCTGACTGTTTCAGCGGTTAAGAAGGATGAATTGCAGAAATCAGTTCAGATTCAATACCAGCTGACGGACAGGGATCAAGCCTTTACTAGTGCTCATGTTCGTCTGAAGAAGGATGGCCAGCTGATAGCAGAGCAGAACTTGGCGGCAGGCCAGTTGACTGCTAGCTTCAGTGGTTTGGACTACTATACACCATATAAGATTGAGACGACTCTGTCTTATGACTTAGGAAATGGCTCTGAAAGTCAGGAATTAGCTCAAGAGACAGTCCAGCTTGACCTGAAGAAGGTAGAACTCAAGTCCATCACTAATGTCGCTTTGATGAAGGTTGAAAATGGCCAGACAAAATTGATGCCTACTCTGGCTGAAAAGCCAGCAAATCTGGACCAATATTATCTGCACTTTACATCCGACCAGTTCAAGGACACTGTCCTACCAGTTACCTCTATTGAGGAAGTGGTCGTTGATAACCAGCCTGTCTTCAAGATTCAGGCTCAGCTGCCAGACTTGCTGCAAAGAAGCGCAACTGGTCTTCAAAACAGCTTTGATTTCTATCTGGAAAAGGCTAAGAAGCGTGAAGGAAATGTCTACTATGACTTCCAAGATCTTTTGGACGGTATCAAGGAAGATCCTTCTGGAACCTTTATTTTGGGCCGCAGTATCAGTGCCAAGCTGATTGACAAACCTGCCAACAGCAAATCTTACTTGCCAGGTGAGTTCAAAGGTCAGCTGATTGGCGGTCAAAATGGCGAGCGCCATGCGATTTTAGACTTGGCGCATCCTTTATTTGATACGATTACTGGCGGAACGGTCAAGGATATTGACTTTAAGCGGGTCAATATGGTTTATCCAGATTCGCAAGCGGGCGATACAATTGCGACAATTGCTGCCCGCTTGAAGAATAAAGGAGTAATCGAAAACGTCAATGTACAAGGATACTTGGAAGGAAGAGACCATATAGCCGGTCTGGTTAACAATATAGAAGGCCAATCTCGAGTTGAAAATGTCTCCTTTAAGGGTCAGATTAAGTCTAAAGGCGGAAATTCTGTAACAGCTGGTATCGCTGGAACCAACGCCATGTCCTTGGTGAAACGTGCCTACGTTGAAGCGGATATTTGGGTTAAGAGTGGCCAAAATGCAGGTATGCTGGTCGCTCAAAACTTCACTGACTATTCAGGTTCAGGCTGGGGTAACTGGGGCAGATTGATGCAATCAGTTGCCAAAGGTAAGTTAGAGGATGCAGGCTCAAGAAATTCAGCTGGTATCGCTGCTTCCATTTGGCCGTATGGAACCATCAATGACACTGTCAGCTATGCAACGGTAGTGAACGGTAAAGAGCTCTTTAGCTCAGATAATGAGATTACCGATGCTTGGATGGGACAAAAACTCCAAAACCTCTTTGGTGTTCAGGGACAAAGCTCTGGAACCAAGACAGGTAAAGATGCTAAGTTCCGTCGCTTGACAGAAGCAGAAGCTGAGCAAAAAGTCAAGAGCTATCAGATTACGGCTCTTGAGCAAACCAGCGCAAATGAAGTAACAACTGAGAAGCTAAATGCTGCTATCCTGAGAACAAGTACTTATCAAGATAAGCCAGGTTACAAGGCAGAAAATGAACAGCTTTATCAGAACCTCGAGCGCTTTATGCCTTTCTACAACCAAGAGTTCTTGATTCATGAGGCCAATAAGCTGGTGGATGCTGGTAAGGCGGGCGACCTGTTGACTAAGAAAGTTCTATCAGTTCAAGCCCTGAAAGGCAACCAATTTGTTACTGGCGGAACGGATGCAGATAAGATCTTAGTCCATTTTGCAGACGGAAGCAAGACCATCTTCAATCTTCAAAATCAAGCACGATTTGAACAGACGGCTCTGCCGGAATACCAGATTGCAGAGCTTGGTACAGTCTATACTCCAAACCACTCAACGGCTGTCAAAGAAGACTTGCTGACTCAGCTGACTGAGAGCTTAAAGAGTTTTGAACTGTACAGTGATGAAGTCTATCGTTCTGTTGGCCTGCCTAATGATAATGACAAGGTCAACAAAGTCAAGCGTCTCTTCCTAGATGAATCTCTGGCTGAAGTGAAAGCCAACTTGCAGGATATGCTTGGTAAGCTCCTGGCCAATGAATGGACAAGATTCCATGCTGATAATCCAGCAGCCAATGAAGCTCTGAAAGCTAAAATCGAAGAGAACAAGACGGCTATCATGCTCGGTCTGACCTACCTCAACCGTTATTACGATCTCAAATTTGGCGACTATAACCTTAAGGAGCTAGTACTCTTCAAACCAGATTTCTATGGTGAAAAAGTGTCATTGCTGGATCGCTTGATTAAGATTGGTCGTTCGACAGAAAATCAACTGAAAGGGGCAGACAATGTCAATATGTTTGCGCGTCAGTTGAAGGCTGAGTCCAAGTCTAGTGATTTGGTCGCTTACTTGGATTACAACCGTCGCCTGCTGACTGACTTTGAAGACATGGATTCTTGGTTCAAGGATGCAACACGAGGCTTTATTCAGTTTGAAGAACGCCAGTCCGAAGTCGAGGAGATTAAGTCTGCTAAGTATCGCGTCTTTGATAACCTCAACTCTGAATATTTCAGCAACTATATCCTCCCGCTTCTAACCTTGAAGAATACGCGCTTAGCCATTCTGTCAAACTATAGCACGATGGCCTTTGTCAACAGAGACAAGCGCCGGTCATGGTCTGATGAACGATTTAATGCGGGCATCAAGGAAGTAGCGACCCAGCATCGAAATCACGTAGACACTTGGTACAAGCTTCTCTCAGATGATATCAAGTCCAGAATGGTCAAGCAAAATGTAACGGCTGTATGGGATGGTTTTGATGTGGAAGGACGTGGCTGGATTGATGTCAACGGAAATGATAATAAGGGCAATCCTTATGCTCCATCCCGCGAGTTCTTCAACCTAGTTGGCGGAAGAGCTGGTGGCTGGTACAAGTCAAATGGCTACGGTGCCCATGCTGCTGGTTCAATCCGTGTGAACTTCGAGGCCTTTGACCTCTTGACGGAATACGGTGTGTCTGTCTTCACGCACGAGCTCACCCACGTCAACGATAGAGATATTTATCTGGGCGGACATGGCAGGCGACAAGGTATCGGACCAGAAGGTTATGCCCAAGGTCTGCTCCAATCACCAGTTCCTGGTCAGCCAGGCTGGGGTGCTCTGGGTCTCAATATGGCCTTTGATCGTCCAAATGATGGCAGTCTCATTTTCAATAGCTCGCCAAGTCTTTTCAAGAACCGAGCAGACATCGACCATTACATGAAGGGGTATAATGATACCCTCATGCTGCTGGATTACCTTGAGGGACAAGCCGTTGTTGCCAAAGGAAATGAAGCAGCAGCCAAATGGTTCAAGAAGGTTGAACCGAAAGTTGTGGATCCTCGAACCCAATACGATGTTGTGAGAGAGTTGACGGCAGAGGAAAAAGCAGCCATGTCAGTCTCGTCTGTAGAGGATTTGGTTGACCAAGGCTTGCTGTCTAACCGTGCGGTGGACAATCGAACCTATAATCCTGCTGACTATGACTCTAGTTACATTGCTATCGACTTTATGACGGGTATCTATGGTGGTGGTCAAAACAATACTGGGGCGCCAGGAGCCTTGATGTTCAAGCATAATACCTTCAGAATCTGGGGTTACTATGGCTATGAAAAAGGCTTTGTAAGCTATGCTTCCAATAAACACCGCAAGACAGCCAATGAGCAAGGTGTGACTGGTTTGAGCGATAACTTTATCATCAAGCAAATTTCTGAAGGTGAATTTGAAACCATGGAAGCCTTCAAGAAAGCTTACTTCAGAAAAGTTGTGGATAAAGCACAAACCTCAGGTATTAAGCCAGTGACAGTCAACGGAAAAGTCTATAGTACTTATGAAGAACTAAAAGCTGGCTTTGCAGAAGCTGTTGACAAGGATCTGAAGAAGTCTCGTGTTGATGAACGCGCAACCAAGGACTTCAAGTATGCTGTATTTACGCAGTTGCTGAAGAACACCAACAGCTTTATGGATGAAAACTCCATTTGGGGTTCCTGAGTCAAAGTGTCAGATTTACGTTAGGTCTAGCTGCAAATAAGGACCGTTAGAAGATGTCATAAATACCCCATTTGAATTTACTCTGTTTGTGTCATCACTGACAGTCTGATTCAGATGGGTTGTTTTGTTGCATGATGGCAAGCCGGAACAGAAAAAAACCTGATTCTTAAACGATATTTTTCAGAAAAATCTGTCCCCAGACAGTTCCTGCTTTTAGGGCTTGCTGGGGGCTTTTTTTCCTGCTAAAATAAACACATGACACGTTATAAAGCGATTATTTCCTATGATGGCTATGGCTTTGCTGGTTTTCAGCGACAGCCCCATGCCAGAAGCGTTCAGGAAGAGATTGAAAAGACCCTGACCCGTATCAATAAAGGCCAGCCTGTGGTGATTCATGGAGCGGGCCGAACCGACAGCGGCGTCCATGCTCTGGGCCAGGTGCTGCATTTTGATTTACCAGAAGAGCGGGATGAAGAGAAATTGCGTTTTGCTTTGGATACACAGACGCCGGAAGATATTGATTTTATAAGGGTGGAGCAGGTGTCGGATGATTTTCATTCTCGCTACAATAAGCACAGCAAGACCTATGAATTTTTGGTGGATATCGGCCGGCCCAAAAATCCTATGATGCGCCATTATGCCACGCATTATCCATATCCTTTGGAGCTGGGTCTGATAGAAGAAGCGATTGCTCAGTTAGAGGGGACGCATGATTTTACTGGATTTACGGCTTCGGGGACCAGTGTGGAAGACAAGGTTCGGACCATTACCGAGGCCAAGGTCCGCTATGATGCAGAGCGGAATTTTCTAGTCTTTACTTTTTCGGGCAATGGCTTTCTCTACAAGCAGATCCGTAATATGGTCGGTACCCTGCTCAAGATTGGCAATAAGCGCATGCTGGTAGAGCAGATTCAGAGGATTTTAGCGGAGAAAGATCGCCATCTGGCAGGACCAACAGCCGGTCCAAACGGCCTCTATCTAAAGGAGATTCGTTATGAAGAATAAGTTGATTTTAGCCCTTTCGGGCAATGATATTTTCAGCGGCGGCGGACTGCACGCTGATTTGGCTACCTACACGGTCAATGGTCTGCATGGATTCGTAGCTGTGACTTGCCTGACAGCCATGACTGATAAGGGATTTGAGGTCATTCCAGTTGAGGAAGAGGTTTTTGCCCAGCAGTTAGCCAGTCTCAAAGATGTTCCTTTTTCTGCTATTAAGATAGGACTTTTACCCAATCTGGAAATAGCAGAGCAGGCATTGGCTTTTGTCAGGCAGCATGCGGATATACCAGTAGTTCTGGATCCTGTTCTGGTCTGCAAGGAAAATCATGACTTGGAAGTCAGTGCACTTAGAGAAGAAATCATCAAGTTTTTCCCTTATGTCAGCATCATCACGCCAAATCTGGCAGAAGCTCAGCTATTGACCCAAAAAGAAATCAAAACTCTGGAGGATATGCGGGCTGCAGCCAAGGAGCTCTATGATTTGGGAGCTAAGCATGTGGTGATTAAGGGCGGCAATCGCTTAAGTAAGGAGCGAGCGGTGGATGTTTACTATGACGGACGCGATTTTGAGGTCATGGAATCACTAGTGCTGGCCAGCAACAATACCGGAGCGGGTTGCACATTTGCTTCCAGCATTGCCAGTCAGCTGCTTCTAGGCAAGTCTCCGCTTGCAGCAGTTCAAATTTCTAAAGATTTTGTTTACCGAGCGATTCAGCGCTCAGATCAATATGGGGTAGTTCAGTATGAGAAATACTCAAGTTAAAAAATTAGTTATCTTAGCTTTCATCACAGCTCTATCAGTGGTTTTGGGGAATTTTTTAAAAATCCCAACTCCGACAGGATTTTTGACACTGCTGGATGCAGGGATTTATTTTACAGCCTTCTACTTTGGCCGCAAGGAAGCGGCTATTGTTGGAGGCCTTTCAGGCTTTTTGATTGATATGGTAGCTGGCTATCCCCAGTGGATGATTTTCAGTCTGATTTGCCACGGACTTCAAGGCTTCTTTGCTGGCTTTGAGGGCAAGAAACGCTACCTTGGGCTGGTCTTGGCCGCAGCAGCTATGGTCGGTGGCTATGCCCTCTTTGGTAGTATCATGAATGGTGTCGGGGCTGCCCTAGCCGAAATCTCAAGTAATTTTATGCAGAATGCATTTGGTTTAGCAGTCGGTTTTGCCCTCTACAAAGCCTTCCCAGAGAGTTTGAAAAAGACAGTCACAGTGAAATAAACGAGGTGAGACATGGACTTAGCTAAGATTGGAGCGGAAACTCGTCAAATTCTTCTAGATGTTTTGGACAAGGCTGCCTTGGTCGAGGGAGATATTTTTGTTCTGGGTCTATCCTCTAGTGAGGTTGTCGGAGGCCATATCGGTCAGAATTCCAGTCTGGAAGTCGGACAGGTTATTGTCAAAGCCATACTGGATATCTTAGAAGAAAAGGGTATCTTTCTAGCAGTTCAGGGATGTGAACATCTCAATCGCGCCCTCGTAATCGAAAGAGCTTTGGCGAACAAGAAGGATTTGGAGATGGTCAATGTTCTGCCTACTCTTCATGCAGGTGGCAGCGGTCAGCTAGCAGCTTTCCAATACATGAAGGATCCTGTTGAGGTGGAGTTTATTGTCGCTCAGGCGGGTCTGGACATTGGCGATACTGCTATCGGCATGCATGTCAAGCACGTGCAGATTCCTATCCGACCGATTCTCAAGAAGTTGGGAGCTGCCCATGTCACGGCTTTAGCCAGCCGTCCCAAGCTGATTGGCGGTGCCAGAGCGGCCTATATAGAGGATAAAATCAGGAAGGGATAAAAGGAAAAATAATTTTGAAAAAAACTCTAATTATGCTATAATGGGTTGTATTCAATAAATTTTAAGGAGAAATGACAGAATGTCTGTATCATTTGAAAACAAAGAAACAAATCGCGGTCTTTTGACTTTTAGCATCAGTCAAGAGAAAATCAAGCCTGCCTTGGACCGTGTATTTAACTCAGTAAAAAAAGATATTGCTGTACCAGGTTTCCGTAAAGGTCGCCTTCCACGTGCTATCTTCAACCAACGTTTTGGTGAAGAAGCCCTCTACCAAGATGCTTTGAACGCTCTTCTTCCAGAAGCATACGAAGCGGCTGTCAAAGAAGCAGGTATCGAAGTAGTTGCTCAGCCTCAGTTTGATGTCGAGTCTATGGAAAAAGGTCAAGACTGGGTCATCAAAGCTGAAGTAGTCACTAAGCCAGAAGTTAAGCTGGGTGCTTACAAAGATTTGGAAGTGACTGTTGAAGCTAGCAAAGAAGTGACTGACGCTGAAGTAGATGAGCGCATTGAGCGTGAGCGCAACAACTTGGCTGAGTTGGTTCTCAAAGAAGGTCCAGCAGCTGACGGTGATACAGTTGTGATTGACTTTGTTGGATCTGTTGACGGCGTTGAATTTGACGGCGGCAAGGGCGATAACTTCTCACTTGGACTTGGCAGCGGTCAATTCATCCCAGGATTTGAAGAGCAGTTGGTTGGCCACAGTGCAGGTGAAACAGTGGACGTTGTCGTAACCTTCCCAGAAGACTACCAAGCAGAAGACTTGGCGGGCAAGGAAGCTAAATTTGTGACAACTATTCACGAAGTTAAAGAAAAAGAAGTTCCAGCATTGGACGATGAGCTTGCAAAAGATATCGACGAAGAGGTGGAAACTCTTGACGAGCTGAAAGAAAAGTACCGCAAAGAATTGGCAGAAGCTAAGGAAACAGCTTATAACGATGCAGTAGAAGCAGCAGCTATTGATCAAGCAGTAGCAAACGCTGAAATCGTTGACTTGCCAGCAGAAATGGTCCACGAAGAAGTACACCGCGCTGTTAATGAATTCTTGGGCAATATGCAACGCCAAGGTATCTCACCTGACATGTACTTCCAAATCACTGGTACTAGTCAGGAAGACCTGCACAAGCAATACGAAGCAGATGCTGAGTCACGTACTAAGACAAACCTTGTCGTAGAAGCTGTTGCTAAGGCAGAAGGTTTTGAAGCTAGCGGAGAAGAAATCGAAGCAGAAGTAACTTCATTGGCTACAGACTACAACATGGAAGTAGAACGTGTTCGTCAATTGCTGTCAGAAGACATGCTGAAACACGACATTGCTATCAAGAAAGCTGTTGAAGTGATTACAAGCACTGCAAAAGTGAAATAAGCTTCATCATTCAAAATGAGATTATTTGAAACTAGTGTACAGATGCACTAGTTTCTTTTTGTACTTGTTCCGTGATTTTTCCCGGATTTTCTTTTGACGAAAATAGAAATTTATCGTACAATAGAAAGTAGCGAAAAATTGCAAGAGGGCGACAAGCCTTTACTTAATCTTAAAGGAGATAAACTTTGGAATTAGAAGTATTTGCTGGACAGGAAAAAAGTGAGCTTTCTATGATTGAAGTGGCGCGTGCCATTTTGGAAGCCCGCGGCCGCGACCATGAGATGTATTTTAATGATCTGGTCAATGAAATTCAAAACTATCTGGAAAAATCAAACAGCGAGATTCGTGATGCTCTGCCTTTATTCTACACAGAACTCAATGTAGACGGCAGCTTTATTCCGCTGGGGGATAATAAATGGGGCCTGCGTTCATGGTATGCTATCGACGAAGTGGATGAAGAAATCATTGCTTTGGAAGAGACTGATGAGGACGACGCACCTAAGAAACGTAAGAAGAAACGCGTCAATGCCTTTATGGATGGCGACGAGGATGCCATTGACTACAGCGATGACGATCCAGAAGATGAGGACGGCTACGAAGCAGATCCAGCTCTCTCATACGATGAGGAAAATCCAGACGATGAGAAGAATGAAGTGGAAGCTTACGATGCTGAAATCAACGAAATCGCTCCAGATGATCTAGGTGAAGAAGTCGAACTCAACGAAGAAGATGACGACTACTCTGACGAAGACACGGAGACCGAAGAGGAAGAATAGAACAACCAAAAGAAGCAAGGGACGAAATCCTTTGTTTCTTTTAATATTCCTTGAAATATAAGTTCGGAAGGTGTAGAATACTAATAAAATTTAATAAAGAAAAGATGGAGGAAGGCTGCTATGAAATTTGTCATTGATAAGAGTCTGGGTGATTTAGGTATTAAGAGTGTTGTTATCGGGATTGCCAAGAATGTCAATCCTCATGCAGAACTGTCTTCCTCATTTCTAAAAAAGAAAAAGGAAATGGAAGACTGGGCTCTGGCCTGCGACTTGGATGAGGTGCTTGAGTCGCCGGTGGTTCAAGGTTATGTAGAAATACTCCAGCGCGTAGGTCGCAGTGTCAAGAAAAATCCTCCGACGGTTCCCGCTCTGATTCGCAATATCCAGCACCGAGGCTCGCTCCCTCATATTAATAGCATTATTGATATTTATAATGTCGAAGCCCTGCATTCTCTACTGGCTATTGGTGGGCATGATTTTGATAAGATTGAAGGTCAGATAGAATTCACCGTAAGCCAAAAGGAAGATGTTTTTCTGCCTATTTTGTCCAAGGAGAAGCATGTTGCCGAGACAGACTATGTTTATCGGGATGCCAAAGGCATTTTGGCTTGGCTGGATGTTCGTGACAGCGAGTATTATAAGTTTGATGAAGAGACCAAGGATGCTATTTTCATCATTCAGGGGAATGCCAATACCTCTGTCGAAATGCGTCTGGAAGCCTTGGAGCGAATCCGACGCGATTTAGCGGAGTCCATGCCCGATGTAGAATTCGAAACACATGTCATCAGTATTGGTGAAAATGGATGAAAACCGAATGAAATCATTTGACAATTTTTTAGGTTTGCGATATTATACTGTTCGGGCACCTCTTTTAGAGGTCAGAGCTTCCTGTTTTCAGGGAGCTATTTTTCTTTTTCAGACAGATTATGGGAAATCCTCCTCTATATAAGGTTCCAGCAACTGCGATGCTGCTGGAACGAATTGTTTTATGAAAAGGAGCACGTATGTCAACTAAATATATTTTTGTCACCGGCGGTGTGGTTTCTTCTATCGGAAAAGGGATTGTGGCAGCTAGCTTGGGCCGGCTTTTGAAGAATCGAGGCCTCAAGGTTACGCTTCAGAAGTTTGACCCATATATCAACATTGATCCGGGGACCATGAGCCCTTACCAGCATGGGGAAGTGTTTGTCACAGATGATGGAGCCGAGACGGATCTGGATCTGGGGCATTATGAGCGTTTTATTGACATCAATCTCAATAAATACTCCAATGTTACCACTGGTAAAATCTATAGCGAAGTCCTGCGCAAGGAGCGTAAAGGCGAGTATCTGGGGGCAACGGTCCAAGTCATTCCGCATATTACGGATGCTCTCAAGGACAAGATCAAGCGGGCTGCACGGACGACGGACTCGGATGTAATTATTACCGAGGTCGGAGGTACAGTAGGGGACATCGAGTCTCTTCCTTTCTTAGAAGCTCTGCGCCAGATGAAGGCGGATGTCGGAGCAGATAATGTCATGTATATCCATACGACCCTTCTTCCCTACCTCAAGGCAGCTGGAGAAATGAAGACCAAACCGACTCAGCATTCTGTCAAAGAGTTGCGCGGTCTGGGGATTCAGCCTAATATGCTGGTCATCCGCACAGAAGAGCCAGCTGGGCAAAACATCAAAAATAAACTGGCTCAATTCTGCGATGTAGCGCCTGAGGCGGTCATTGAGTCACTAGATGTGGAGCATCTCTACCAAATTCCTCTCAATTTGCAGGCGCAAAAGATGGACCAGATCGTCTGTGACCATCTGAAGCTGGATACGCCGGCGGCAGATATGACAGAGTGGTCAGCTATGGTAGAAAAAGTGATGAATCTGAAAAGTCAGGTCCGAATTGCTCTGGTCGGCAAGTATGTCGAGTTGCCAGATGCCTATATTTCAGTTGTCGAAGCGCTCAAGCATGCCGGCTATGCCAATGATGCGGAAGTTAAGATTAACTGGATCGATGCGAATCAGGTAACTGCTGAAAATGCAGCAGAGCTTCTTGGAAGTGCGGATGGGATTATTGTTCCGGGCGGCTTTGGTCAGAGAGGAACTGAGGGGAAGATTCAGGCAATCCGCTATGCGCGTGAGCAGGATGTGCCTATGTTGGGGATTTGTTTGGGCATGCAGTTAACCTGTGTCGAATTCGCCCGTCATGTCCTAGGATTGGCGGATGCCAACTCAGCGGAGCTCAATCCAGACACACCGTATCCGATTATTGACCTCATGCGTGATCAGATTGATGTCGAAGACTTGGGTGGAACGCTGAGATTGGGGCTCTATCCTTCTAAACTTAAGAGTGGCTCTAAGGCAGCAGCGGCTTACGACTATCAAGAAGTCGTGCAGCGCCGTCACCGTCATCGTTATGAGTTTAACAATGCTTTCCGCGAGCAGTTTGAGGCAGCTGGATTTGTATTTTCAGGAGTTTCACCAGACAATCGCTTGGTCGAAATAGTGGAAATCCCAGAAAATAAATTCTTCGTAGCCTGTCAGTATCACCCAGAGCTTTCTAGCCGACCGAACCGACCTGAAGGTCTTTATACAGCCTTTGTCACAGCAGCGGTAGAAAAGAGCTCGGATAGATAGACTTGCTTTGTCTGACCTAAGCGACTTTTTTAGAGAAATGTTATAATAAAAAACAAAAGGAGGGAAGAAGATGTTTCTAAACATTTTAGCTAGTATTCGTACTAATAATTTTCAAGATGAGCATTGTATAGAAAAAATCCAGGCTCTCTGGCAGGAACAAGAGGAAGCGGTGAAAGAAGCTTTTGCCCAAGGGGAACCGGTTTATGCTGTCTATCATGACTATGCTAGTGATTACAAAGGAGACTACAGCCTCTCTATCTGTCGTTTGACAGATGGGGACGTCTATGATTTTGATACATCCGAGCAGACCTATCAAGTATTTGAAGCGGATAAGGAAGATACGCAAGCGATTCTTCATGCTTGGCAGAGGATTTGGCAGGCAGAAGAAACAGGTGAGCTTCATCGGGACTACACTATTGACTTTGAAAAATACGATCCCGACCAAACGGTGGCTGTCTTTATTGCGACTCAGCAACCTTGAGTTTTCGGTGTTCCTTCCTTAGCTTCATTTTCGCTTAGATTTCCTAAATTTGCTGATTGAGTAGAAAGTTGATTTTTTGAAATAAAGTCAAAAATTTTCTTGACAAGCCTTAGCTGTCCTGTTATACTAGTAAGGTACTCAATCGCGGGGATGGCGGAATTGGCAGACGCGCAGGACTAAGGATCCTGTGACCGCTTTAGGTCGTGAGGGTTCAAGTCCCTCTCTCCGCATCAAGTAAGCTGGCTTTGGTCAGCTTTTTCTTTTTCCACTAGAGACGCTTAAAGAGGCTGAGTGTCTCCCTGTAATTCTTTAAAATTTCAGGAAAAACTAGCAATTTTAGTGAAAAAGTGATAAAATAAACAATGTAAGTGGTTTAACCACAAAAAATAAGAGGAGGCCTGATAAGAATGGCAATCGTTTCAGCAGAAAAATTTGTCCAAGCAGCTCGTGACAATGGTTACGCAGTTGGTGGATTCAACACAAACAACCTTGAGTGGACTCAAGCTATCCTGCGTGCGGCAGAAGCTAAGAAAGCACCAGTGCTTATCCAAACTTCAATGGGTGCTGCTAAATACATGGGTGGCTACAAAGTTGCTCGTAACTTGATCGCTAACCTTGTAGAATCAATGGGCATCACTGTACCAGTTGCGATTCACTTGGACCATGGTCACTACGAAGATGCACTTGAGTGTATCGAAGTTGGTTACACTTCTATCATGTTTGATGGTTCACACCTTCCAGTAGAAGAAAACCTTAAATTGGCTAAAGATGTTGTTGAAAAAGCACACGCTAAAGGTATCTCAGTAGAAGCTGAAGTTGGTACTATCGGTGGTGAAGAAGACGGTATCATCGGTAAAGGTGAATTGGCTCCAATCGAAGACGCTAAAGCAATGGTTGAAACTGGAATCGACTTCTTGGCAGCTGGTATCGGTAACATCCACGGTCCATACCCAGCAAACTGGGAAGGTCTTGACCTTGACCACTTGAAGAAATTGACAGAAGCTCTTCCAGGCTTCCCAATCGTATTGCACGGTGGTTCAGGTATTCCTGATGACCAAATCCAAGCAGCTATTAAACTTGGTGTTGCCAAAGTTAACGTTAACACTGAATGCCAAATCGCATTCGCTAACGCAACTCGTAAATTTGCTCGTGACTACGAAGCAAACGAAGCAGAATACGACAAGAAGAAACTCTTCGACCCACGTAAATTCTTGGCTGATGGTGTAAAAGCTATCCAAGCATCAGTTGAAGAACGTATCGACGTATTCGGTTCAGAAGGTAAAGCTTAATCTAGCTTAACCATACAAAATAGAAACCTGCCCGTAAGGGTGGGTTTTTTGTATTATGATAATTGGACAAGTAAAGAATAAATAATATTTTTCTTACAATCTAATAAAAAAATCTTGACAGACTAGATGATGAGGAGTAAAATATTAACCAGTTAATTAACTAGTTAAAGAATTTAATAAGTTGTTAAAAATTGAGTTTCTGCTATATTTTATAGAAAAAAATATTTAGATGATTTCTTTGGGGGTATATTATGAGTTAATTGTAAATTGTGATAGGTTTTAGCGAATTCTATGTAATCAAAAAAGAAAGTGATATTCAATGGAAAAAAATAAGAAATACTTAATAGGAATTGTTGTCATTGCTATTGTGGGTCTTTTTGCTCATCAGTTAGGTTATTATCAGGCAAACAGTTCGATTAAAAAATCCAATCGTGTTAGCTATATTGATGGTAAGCAAGCTGTTCAAAAGTCTGAGGAGTTAACGCCTGACGAAGTAAGCAAAAAAGAAGGGATTAACGCGGAGCAGATTGTTATCAAGATTACTGATCAGGGTTATGTTACTTCTCATGGTGATCACTATCATTATTATAATGGGAAAGTTCCATATGATGCTATTTTCAGCGAAGATCTTTTGATGAAAGATCCCAACTATCAACTTAGGACTGAGGATATTGTCAATGAAGTCAAGGGTGGATATGTTATCAAGGTTAATGGCCAATATTATGTTTATCTGAAAGATATAGCTCGCGCGGATAATATTCGCAGTAAGGAAGAGATTAATCGTCAAAAGCAGGAACATGGTCATAATGTTACGAAAATAAGCAATGAAGTAGCAACAGCTAGAGCTCAAGGCCGTTATACAACAGATGATGGCTATGTTTTTAATGCTTCAGACATTATTGAGGATACGGGAGATGCGTATATTGTACCTCATGGTGATCATTTTCACTATATCCCAAAGAGTGATTTGTCGCCTAGTGAGCTAGCTGCAGCTCAAGCTTACCTATCAGGTAGAGGAAAAGTAGCTAGTACTGTAGTCAGCCGTTCGTATAATAATGGAAGCAGTGGCTGGATACAGACACAACCTACTTTTACTCAAATTTCAAACAACTATCAACCGAGTCAAGGAGAAGATGTTAAGGGTCTCCTTCAGCAACTTTATAATCTTCCACTTAGTCAGCGTCATGTTGAATCAGATGGCTTGATCTTTGATCCAGCACAAATTACTAGTCGAACACAAAATGGAGTAGCAGTGCCGCATGGTAATCATTATCACTTTATTCCTTATACACAAATGTCGGCATTGGAAGAAAAGCTTGCTCGGACAATTCCTCTTATAAGTCAGCCTAATAAACCTATGTTAGGATTGACACCTTATAGACCTATACCAACTCCGATACTAACTCCATCTCAACCAGCTTTAAAACCGATTCTTCCTCCAAAGTTAAATTTGGAACATGCGGATTCATTGGATAAGGATTTAATCCAGCAGGTCGTTAGGAAAATAGCTGACGGTTATGTGCTAGAGGATAAAGGAGTGTCCCGCTATCTTTTAGCTAAAGACTTGCCTAAAGAGATTATTACAGCGATTGAAAATAAATTGGCGAAGCAGAAAAGCATACCTCATGTCCTGCAAGCTAAGAAAGAATCAGTTGAACCGAAAGATCAAGAGTTTTATGATAAGGTATATGGTCTTCTGACTCAGGCCCATCAGCAATTGCTAGAAAATAAGGGACGTTTGTCAGATTTTCAAGCCTTGGATGATTTAGTGAAGCGTTTGAATGATGAGACAAGTGATAAGGTGCAATTAATTGATGACTTATTAGCATTTCTTGCGCCTATCAATCATCCAGAACGTCTCGGCAAAGCAAATTCACAGATTGAGTATACTGAAACCGAAGTTCGAGTAGCCCAGCTGGCTGACAAATATACGACATCTGATGGATATATCTTTGATGCCCGGGATATTATCAGCGACGAAGGAGATGCTTATGTAACCCCTCATATGGGACACAGTCACTGGATAGGAAAAGATAGTCTTTCAGCTAAAGAAAAAGCAGCTGCTCAGGCGTATACTAAAGAAAAAGGTCTGCTTCCACCTGCACCAACAGATGATTCCAAAGCCAATCCAAGTGGAGAAAGTGCGGCTGCTATCTACGAACGTGTTCAAGGAGAGAAACGGATACCGCTCGTTCGTCTGCCTTACAATGTTGAGCATACTGTAGAAGTAAAAAATGGTAATCTGATTATCCCTCATAAGGATCACTACCACAACATCAAATTTGCTTGGTTCGATGATAAGACTTACCGAGCTCCTAATGGCTATACATTAGAGGATTTATTTGCAACTATCAAGTATTATGTTGAACATCCAGATGAGCGACCACAGTCTAGCGATGGATGGGGGAATGCAAGTGATCATGTTTTAGGTAAAAAAGATGACAAGGAGGATGCTGTTAGCCCAGAGAAACCTCAAGAAGAAGTTGAAGAGGAAACACCAACTGAGCCAGAAGTACCTCAAGTTGAAACTGCTAAAGTAGAAGCTAAGTTGCAAGAGGCGGAAGACTTACTTGAAAAGACGACGGATCCAAGTTTGAAATCCAATGCAACTGAGACCTTAACAGGATTGCGAAATAATCTTAATTTAGGGACTATGGATAATAATGGCATCATGGCAGAAGCAGAAAAATTGCTATCCTTGCTGCAATCTGCTTCTTCAGCTTCTGTGTCAAGTACAGAAGTAACTGATTAGCTGAGGTGAAGGAGTATTGTATGAAAAAAAGAACTGCAGTATTACTAATGCTGAGTATACTAGCTCTGATGCTGGGAGCGTGTACTCAGAAAGAAGAACAACAAGCTAAAGGTTTGAAGATTGTGACCAGTTTTTATCCGGTTTATGCCATGGTTAAAGAAGTATCTGGTGATTTGAATGATGTTCGCATGATTCAATCTAGTACAGGGATCCATTCATTTGAACCATCAGCTAATGATATAGCGGCTATCTATGATGCGGATGTTTTTGTCTATCATTCACATACCTTAGAGTCATGGGCGGGGAGCCTAGATCCAAATTTGCAAAAATCTAAGGTGAAAGTACTTGAAGCTTCCGAAGGAATGCCCCTGGAACGTGTACCGGGTTTGGAAGATGTGGAAGCTGGCCAAGGAATTGATGAAAAAACTCTCTACGATCCTCATACCTGGCTAGATCCTGAAAAAGCTGGTGAAGAAGCACAGATTATTGCAGATAAGCTGTCTGAACTCGATAAAGAACACAAGGAAATATATCAAAAAAATGCTAAGAATTTCATTACTAAAGCTCAAGAATTGACCCAAAAATACCAGCCAATCTTTGATAAGGCTAAGCAAAAGACTTTCGTCACTCAACATACTGCGTTCTCGTATTTAGCAAAGCGGTTTGGTTTGCAGCAGCTAGGTATTGCAGGGGTTTCTCCTGAACAAGAGCCAAATGCAAGGCAGCTTACTGAAATTCAAGAATTTGTGAAAACCTATAAAGTTAAAACGATTTTTACCGAAAGCAATGCATCGTCGAAAGTGGCAGAAACGCTCGTCAAGTCAACGGGAGTCAGACTGAAAACTCTCAATCCTTTAGAAGCCGATCCTCAAAATGATAAAAACTACCTAGAGAATCTAGAAGAAAACATGAGTATCTTGGCTAAAGAATTGAAATGAGAAGGTAAAGCATAATCTAGCTGAAGACTACAAAACAGAAACCTGCCCGTAAGGGTGGGTTTTTTGGTGTGTGATAAAATATGATAATTATTTTTGAATTTCCTATGTTAGTTTGGAAGTAAAAGTGGTAGTATAGTGAGGAGATAAGATTCTATTTTCCTGAGTTTGGTAGGGAAATGGTTTGTAAGATGAATGAATGATAGGATATTGAGAAACGTATGGCAATGATAGAAGTAGAGCATCTTCAGAAAAATTTTGTGAAGACGGTTAAGGAACCAGGCTTGAAGGGGGCTTTGCGCTCCTTTATTCATCCTGAAAAGCAGACCTTTGAGGCGGTCAAGGATTTGACCTTTGAGGTTCCTAAGGGACAGATTTTAGGCTTTATCGGGGCTAATGGTGCTGGGAAGTCGACAACCATTAAAATGCTGACCGGGATTTTGAAGCCCACTTCTGGTTTGTGTCGGATTAACGGTAAAATTCCGCAGGACAATCGTCAAGATTATGTCAAGGACATTGGAGTTGTCTTTGGACAAAGAACCCAGCTGTGGTGGGATTTGGCTCTGCAAGAGACCTACACGGTCTTAAAGGAGATTTATGATGTGCCAGACTCACTTTTCCATAAGCGCATGGACTTTTTGAATGAAGTCTTGGATTTGAAGGAATTTATCAAAGACCCCGTGCGGACTCTTTCACTGGGTCAACGGATGCGTGCGGACATTGCTGCTTCCTTGCTCCATAATCCTAAGGTTCTCTTTTTAGATGAGCCGACCATTGGTTTGGATGTTTCGGTCAAGGATAACATTCGCCGGGCCATTACCCAGATCAATCAGGAAGAAGAAACAACCATTCTATTGACTACTCACGATTTGAGTGATATTGAGCAACTCTGTGATCGAATTTTTATGATTGACAAGGGGCAGGAGATTTTTGATGGAACGGTGAGCCAGCTTAAAGAGACCTTTGGAAAGATGAAGACTCTTTCTTTTGAACTGGTGCCAGGCCAAAGTCATCTCGTCTCTCAGTTTGAAGGCTTGCCTGATATGACCATTGATAGACAAGGAAATAGCCTCAACATTCAATACGATAGTTCCCGCTACCAGTCAGCTGATATTATCAAGCAAACCTTGTCTGATTTTGAGATTCGCGATTTGAAGATGGTGGATACGGATATTGAGGATATTATCCGTCGCTTCTACCGAAAGGAGCTCTAAGATGGTCAAATTGTGGAGACGTTATAAACCCTTTATCAATGCAGGGATTCAGGAGTTGATTACCTATCGAGTCAATTTTCTTCTCTATCGGCTTGGCGATGTCATGGGAGCTTTTGTGGCCTTTTATCTCTGGAAGGCAGTCTTCGATTCGTCGCAAGAGTCTTTGATTCAGGGCTTCAGTATGGCAGATATCACCCTCTACATCATCATGAGTTTTGTGACTAACCTTTTGACCAAGTCGGATTCTTCCTTTATGATTGGAGAGGAGGTCAAGGACGGATCCATTATCATGCGCTTGCTGAGACCGGTGCACTTTGCGGCCTCTTATCTCTTCACCGAGCTTGGTTCCAAGTGGTTAATTTTTGTCAGCGTTGGACTTCCATTTTTAAGTGTTATTTTTCTGATGAAAATCTTATCTGGGCAAGGCATTGTAGAAGTGTTGGGTTTAACTGCACTATATCTTTTTAGCTTAACCCTAGCCTATCTGATTAACTTTTTCTTTAATATCTGCTTTGGATTTTCAGCTTTTGTTTTTAAAAATCTATGGGGCTCTAATCTGCTCAAGAATTCTCTGATTGCCTTTATGTCGGGGAGTTTGATTCCTTTGGCTTTCTTTCCCAAGGTAGTTTCAGATATTCTGTCCTTTTTGCCTTTTTCGTCCTTGATTTACACTCCAGTCATGATCCTTGTTGGGAAATACGATACCAGTCAGATTCTTCAGGCTCTTTTCCTGCAGTTGTTTTGGCTTTTAGTGATGGTTGGCTTGTCTCAGTTGATTTGGAAAAGAGTCCAGTCTTTCATCACCATTCAAGGAGGTTAGTATGAAAAAATATCAGCGCATGCATCTGATTTTTATCAGACAATACATCAAGCAAATCATGGAATATAAGGTTGATTTTGTGGTTGGTATTTTAGGTGTTTTCCTGACCCAAGGCTTGAACCTCTTGTTTCTCAATGTCATCTTTCAACACATCCCCTCGCTAGAAGGCTGGACCTTTCAAGAGATTGCCTTTATCTATGGTTTTTCCTTGATTCCCAAGGGACTGGACCATCTCTTTTTTGACAATCTCTGGGCACTGGGGCAACGATTGGTGAGAAAGGGAGAGTTTGACAAGTATCTGACTCGTCCTATCAATCCTCTCTTTCACATCCTAGTCGAGACTTTTCAGATTGATGCCTTGGGTGAGCTCTTGGTCGGTGGAATTTTACTAGCGACAACGTTCTCTAGCATTACTTGGACTATTCCCAAGTTCTTGCTTTTCCTAGTCTGCATTCCTTTTGCGACCCTGATTTATACTTCTTTGAAAATCGCGACAGCCAGTATCGCTTTTTGGACCAAGCAGTCAGGTGCTATGATTTACATTTTCTATATGTTTAATGATTTTGCCAAGTACCCGATTTCCATTTACAATTCGCTCCTTCGTTGGTTGATTAGTTTTATCGTTCCTTTTGCTTTTACAGCCTACTATCCTGCTAGCTATTTCTTGCAGGACAAAAATGGGCTCTTTAACATTGGTGGTTTGATTCTGATTTCCCTTGTTTTCTTTTTCATTTCGCTCAAACTCTGGGATAGGGGATTGGATGCCTACGAAAGTGCGGGTTCGTAAGATGGAAAATATGTTTAGTCCTAAAGCTTAAAACATGAAAGGATTTAAAGATGGTAGCGATTGAAGAAGTGAAGGAAGAAAAACAAAAGATGATAGCAGTCAGTGAAGTTTTAAAGGATCTACCAGAATGGTTTGGAATACCTGAAAGTACACAAGCTTACATTGAAGGAGCTAGGGATTTACAAGTTTGGGTTGCTTATCAGGAGAGTAAATTGGCTGGCTTTGTAAGCTTATCTTATTCTAGTGAAGATTGTGCAGAGATTGACTGCTTAGCTGTTAAGAAATTCTATCATAGAGCGGGAATTGGTAGTCAACTTCTAGAAGTTTTAGAAAAATCTGCTCGTCAAAAAGCATCCTATCTGCAAGTAAAAACGGTAGCACCAGGTTATTATCCTACCTATGACAGAACTAACGCTTTTTATCAGGCTCAGGGCTTTAAAAAGTTAGAAATTTTTCCTGAACTTTGGGATAAAAGCAACCCTTGTTTGATTTGGGTTAAGAAATTGTGAAATTCTAACTTGACAAAAAAACTCAAGATGCTAAAATAAAGGGGAAAAGACGCCGATTTAGCTCAGTTGGTAGAGCAACGCACTCGTAACGCGTAGGTCACAGGTTCGATCCCTGCAATCGGCAGAAAGAAAACCAGCAACTTTTTCATGGGTTGCTGGTTTTGTTTATCTAATTCTTATAAAGAAGTAAGAAAAGTTAGACCGCCTAATATCACTCCTGCCGCATTGGGAATGATAAGGATCCAGTCTTTTTTAGGTTCTTTGGTCCAACCATAGATTACCCAAATTAAACAAGAAACTGCTGCGAATAGTGGTTGGAATGGTTGAGCTTTTTCTCCTTGCAAGTTAGCGATAATTTGTGGAATATATGCAATAAAGACAAGAATCCCAATAAAAGCTCCAATAGATCCGACAAAGCGATTAATTTTTTGTTTAGACATATAGTACCTCCTGAGGTACTATTATATCAGAAGGAAAAAAGTTTTCAAATTTGTTTGATCATAAAATAAGACAGATATTCAATATGTGTAAGTCGTGCTTTTATACTAAACGAATCTATTGGAGAGTCTAGGATGAGAAATCAAATTTGCTTAACATTTTTTGAGAAGGGTAAGCTACCACTTAGTTATCAAAAATAACCACTTACTGAAAATGCCTTGTTTCTTTTTTGAAAATTGTTATAATGAAGTCAGAAGCAAGGAAAGGAGTGGCTATGAAGATTAGGATTGAGCTTGATACAGATATGGCAGAAACTGAAGTCGTTATCCGAACGGCTCAATATGGTGAAGAGGTGGCTCGGATTCAAGCAGCTCTTGAACAAGCCAACCGTCAACCGATAGCTTTCTATAAGGATACAAGTGAATATTTTGTCGATTTGAAGAATATTTTATTTTTTGAAACGGATGCTACCAAAATTTATGCTCATAGCAGGGATGATGCTTATGAAGTCAAATTGAAGCTATACGAATTAGAAGAGAGACTTCCGGCATATTTCTGTCGCATTTCAAAGTCTACTATTGCCAATGCCAAGGCTATTTACGCTTTGGATAAATCATTTTCGGGAACCAGTACTATCCAATTTTATGACACACATAAACAAGTGCACGTTTCCCGACACTACTATCAAATTTTAAAAGAAAAGTTAAACGAAACGAGGTAATTTTCATGAAAAAAACAATTTTTGGAATCGGCTTTTTAGTCTTGGCAGCTTGGGTTCTGCTGCAGGGGAATTTTGGGATTCCTGCCTTCAATTTTAATATTTGGCCCATGCTAGTAGTTGCAATGTTTGCCTATTTCGCCTTGGAAAATTTCTTAGAAAGAGACTTTGGCACTGGGCTGATCATGGCAGTTATTGCGCTGATTATTGCCAATGCCGTTTACCACTTTTTAGCTATTTCAACAGGAACCTTGGTTTTGGGTGGTATTCTGGCTTGCATCGGTCTCAATATGATTTTCAAGCCCCGGCGCATTTTTAAGGGGCGTATCTTCTCAACTGCCTCTTCTTCCTCAAAAGATGATATTGCTTTTGGCAGCGGCACGCGCTATATCAACTCAGATAACTTCACCTATGAAAAGTTAGACTGTGCTTTTGGCAGTGCATCGGTTTATTTTGATAATGCGACTATCGAAGGGGACTCAGCAACTTTTGAAGTGGATCTGTCTTTTGGCAGTGTGATGCTTTATGTGCCCAGCGACTGGCGTGTAGAGCTGGATGTAGATAATGCCTTTGGCTCTGTCTACAATCCCCGCAATGTCAATGAAAAGAGAAAAACTCTCTATGTCAAAGGCAACGTAGCTTTCGGTTCTTTGAAGATTAGCTATGTTTAGGAAAACGGATTAATTTCGAAACTTTGGACAAATGTACTTGTCAAACGTCAAGTTTTTTGGTAATATAGGAAGGTATGTGGTGCTAGCACATCCGTAATATTAGATCTAATAGGAGGAAACACGATAATGGCTAAAGTATGTTACTTTACTGGTCGTAAGACTGTATCAGGAAACAACCGCTCTCACGCGATGAACCAAACAAAACGCGCTGTTAAACCAAATCTTCAAAAAGTTACTGTTTTGATTGACGGTAAACCTAAAAAAGTTTGGGCTTCAGCTCGTGCCCTTAAATCAGGTAAAGTTGAACGCGTTTAATTTTTATTTAAAAGGATGGAAATTTTCCGTCCTTTTTTGCTTGTAAATTTCCGCCTAGACAGTTGATTTAGACCCTTCCTCTTTTACACCCTGTATAAAATATGGTAGAATAAACTATAAAATACTTTTGAGGTACAAATTATGACTGTGAAAATTAATACAAAAGATGGTCAAATTGAGCTGACTGATGATGTGATTGCGACAATCGTCGGCGGTGCAGCGACTGAAATTTTTGGTGTAGTTGGCATGGCCAGCAAAAATGCAATCAAGGATAATTTTCAAGCCCTTTTAGGAAAAGAAAACTATGCTAAGGGCGTGGTTGTGAAAGCGACTGATGAAGGTGATATCGCAGTTGATGTCTACACTGTGTTAAGCTATGGAGTCAAAATCAGCGAAGTTTCCAAAAACATCCAAGAGCGTGTTAAATTCAGTTTGGAAAACAAGCTCGGAATTACTGCCCATGCAGTGAATGTTTATATCCAAAATATTAAAGTCGTAGGAGAATAATCGTGGCAAATATTACTACTAGTTTATTTCAAGAAATGGTGCAGGCGGCATCTACTCGCTTAAATAAACAGGCTGAATATGTAAACTCTTTGAATGTCTTCCCGGTTCCAGATGGCGATACAGGGACCAACATGGGCATGACCATTGAAAATGGTGCCAAGGAAGTGTCAGATAAGTCTGCTTCAACAGTTGGCGAAGCGGCGGGTATCTTTGCGAAAGGCCTTTTGATGGGCGCGCGTGGTAACTCAGGAGTTATCACTTCCCAGCTTTTCCGCGGTTTTTCTCAAAGTGTGAAAGAGCATGAAGAGCTGACTGGTGAAGATCTAGCTCTGGCCTTTCAGTCTGGTGTAGAAGTGGCTTACAAGGCAGTTATGAAGCCGGTTGAGGGAACGATTTTGACTGTTTCCCGCGGTGCGGCTATCGGAGCCAAGAAGAAAGCTGAAGTCACTAATGATGCTGTAGAAGTTATGAAAGCAGCTCTTGAAGGAGCAAAGGCTGCTTTGGCTAAGACACCGGATATGCTGCCGGTTCTGAAAGAAGTCGGTGTTGTGGACTCTGGCGGTCAAGGGTTGGTCTTTATCTACGAAGGCTTCCTGTCTGCTCTTACAGGCGAATATATTGCTTCCGAGGACTTCGTGGCGACACCTGCGACCATGTCTGAGATGATTAATGCTGAGCATCATAAGTCTGTAGCTGGCCATGTTGCGACAGAAGACATCACTTTCGGCTATTGTACTGAAATCATGGTGGCCCTTAAGACAGGACCAACCTATGTAAAAGATTTTGATTATGATGAGTTCCGCAACTACCTAAACGATTTGGGAGATTCCCTGTTGGTAGTCAACGATGATGAAATCGTCAAAGTCCATGTCCATACTGAAGATCCAGGATTGGTTATGCAGGAAGGTCTCAAGTACGGTAGTTTGGTCAAGGTCAAGGTTGACAATATGCGCAACCAACACGAAGCCCAGGTTGAAAAGGAAGAGCGCTCAGCTAAGCCGGCTCAAGAAAAAGAGTTTGCGATTATTGCTGTAGTGGCTGGTGATGGTCTGGCTGAAATCTTTAAGGCTCAAGGAGTTGACTACATCATCTCTGGCGGGCAAACTATGAACCCATCAACGGAAGACTTTATCAAAGCTGTGGAGCAAGTCAATGCTCGTAATATTATTATCTTGCCAAATAATAAAAACATCTTCATGGCAGCCCAATCAGCAGCAGAAGTGATTGAACAGCCTGCAGCTGTTATTGAGACTCGCACGATCCCTCAAGGCTTGACCAGTCTCCTAGCTTTTGATGGCGGCAAGACTATCGAGGAAAACCAAGAGCGTATGACTGCAGCCTTGGCAGAAGTAGTCAGCGGCAGCGTGACGACTGCGGTTCGTGATACGACGATTGATGGCTTGGAAATTCATGAAAATGACAACCTCGGTATGGTGGATGGTAAGATTGTTGTTTCTAATCCAGATATGCTGACGGCTTTGAAAGAAACGTTCAGCAAGATGCTCAATGAAGACAGCGAGATTGTCTCTATCTATATCGGTGAAGACGGCAGCGAAGAGTTGGCTAGCAGTCTTGCTCAAGATTTGATGGAACAATTCGAGGATGTCGAAGTAGAAATTCATCAGGGCAGTCAGCCGGTTTATCCATATATTTTTAGTGTTGAATAGCATAAAAAGGCAATCGAAAGGTTGTCTTTTATTATTTTATAGAAAATACTTAGACAAGAAACTGGTATTATGTTATACTGTAACAAATAAAAAGTAAAAAAAGGTGAACTATGAAAAAATTTTTCATTCTTGTTATTTCTGCTTCGGTGCTCTTGACGGGCTGCGTGCTTCCTAGCTTCAGCAAGCATCGTCCTAGACATTCTTCTGAATCAGCTCCTTCTTCTAGGCGGACTAAATCTAGCTCTAGCTCTAGCAAGTCATCCAGTTCTTCTTCTGAAAGTACAGAGATTGTCTCTAAAACCTTGGTTGGAGACATTGAAGAAATCCATCATCGTGATACAATTACCTATCAGGGCAAGAAAATCCTGAATCTTCGGATGGAATTGCTCACTTCCCTGCCAGAAGAAGCTAGTGCGGCATCAGCTACTTTGACTCCAGAGGAAATGACGACTATCATTCGTGAAGGAATGCAGTCTGATTCAAACTATGTAGCAGCTAAGAGTCTGGAAGGTGTTAATATTGATTATTCAGTTACAGCAGAGAAGAAATTGCAGACCTTGATTGAAATTGATTTGCAAAAGGTCAATGTCGAAGAAGTGGAAAAGAACAGTTTCTTCCAAGGTTTTGGACTGAAGGACATTAAGGATATTACACCTGAGATGTTCATTCTGAGTCTGAAGCTCAATGGTCTTAAAGAAGAGGGACAGAGCTAAAGTTTAAAAAGCGTTGGTCGCCTCGTCATACAAGATTGAGTAGCTAGTTTAATGAAAAAATTTTTAGATTAAGTTACTTTAAGTTCAGTTTCTATCTGAATTGCAACAGACCTACAACTAGTCGGTTCCTCTCAATGAGGGGGCCGGCTTTTTTTGTGTCTTCATGCAGAAGGGATATAAATAGATTATTCCAATATTTGCTAGCTTTGGGTTCAAAAAGTGGAATAGTGACATTTGTCATGTCAGTCGGTGACAAAATCAACTAGTAGGAAAAATTTCTTTGCCTTATAATATAGTTAACAAAATGATAAAAGATTGCTGTAAGAATTCAAAAAGCATTTGGTCTTTATTATTCTTCCGGCTTTGGAAAAATAAAGGAAAGATGCACATGCGCTTTATTGAATCAAAGGAGGAGTAAAATGGAACTGATTGAAGTAAAGAAGCTTTCTAAAAGCATTCATGGTAAGGAGATTTTAAAGGATATTTCGTTTGGAATCTCCCAAGGTGACTGTGTGGCCTTGATTGGTCCCAACGGAGCAGGTAAAACGACTCTCATGGATTGTTTGCTGGGCGATAAGTTTCTGACAGCAGGTGAAGCAAGGATTCAGGGACTAAAGCCGACTGACAATCATCTCAAGCAGTCGGTAGCGATTTTACCACAGGAAAATACAGTGGTGGAGGATTTGAAGGTCAAGGAACTCTTGACGTTCTTCCAAGCTATTTATCCAAATAGTTTGTCCAATCAAGAAGTTGATGACTTGCTGCAATTTACAGACAAGCAAAAGAATCAGTTGGCCAGCAAGCTGTCTGGTGGACAAAAGCGTCTCTTCTCTTTTGTTCTGAGTCTGATTGGCCGTCCTAAGATTCTATTCTTGGACGAACCGACTTCTGCTATGGACACCTCTACTCGTCAGCATTTCTGGGCAATTGTTAATCAGCTCAAGCAGCAGGGAGTGACCATCGTTTATTCTTCGCACTATATCGAAGAAGTCGAGCATACGGCAGATCGGATTTTGGTGCTGCACAAGGGCGAGTTGATTCGGGACACGACGCCTTATGCCATGCGCAGTGAGGAGCAGGAAAAACACTTTACCTTGCCGCTGACTTATCAGTCTGTGCTGGAAAAGCTGGATAATGTGACTGATATAGAAATCAAGCAAAAGGCTTTATCTTTTGCTACTAGAGAAGCTGGTCAAGTCTGGCAGGTTCTTCAGGAAAACGGCTGTACAATCGAAGAGATTGAAGTACGTAACCGTACCCTCTTGGATAGTATTTTTGAAACGACACAAGAATAGGAGAGTAATCATGAAAAATATGGCAAGTCTTATGAAGATTGAGTTGATTTTAATGAAGCGGCAGGCTGCTTATTATCTCTTGTCTATTGGTCTGCCCAGCGTCTTTTACCTGATTTTCTCAGGAATGATGTCTGGGAGTGATACGCCTGAGCGTGTGCTTCGAGGCTACCTCTTCTCTATGACTCTTTTTAGTATCATGTCTAGTGCCTTCTTTAGCATTCCAAGCACTTTGCAGTCTGATAAAAATAATAACTGGCAAAAAATGATTCAGCACTCGCCGATTTCTATGGTAAAATATTATATATCAAAACTTTGCAGTACGCTGTTGACTTTTATGCTTTCTATCATCGTAGTCTTCTCGATTGGGCATTTTGTTCGCGGGGTTAATCTGCCAATGGTAGACTGGCTTCTTATTGCCGTGATCCTTCTGGTAGGAAGTGTGGTCTTTATTGCCATGGGTGTATTGGTCAGCCTCTTGCCAAGTGCTCAGCTCATGTCTGTAGTGGGCAATATCGTCTATATGGCACTGGCTGTTCTGGGCGGTCTATGGTTCCCTCTGACCATGTTCCCAAAATGGCTCCAGCCAATCGGTAAGTTGACGCCAAGTTATCAACTGATGCAGGTTGTGTCTTCTTATCTAGAACACCATCAGTTTAATGGCAAGGCCGCTTTGATTGTTCTGATTTATACGGTTTTGGTCAGCATTCTTGTACTACAACTCAAAAAGCGAATTGAGGTAAAATAAAAGCATGTGGGAAAAAATTAGACATGTCCACTATATGTTTCATATTGCGCTGGTCTTTATCATCTTTCCAGTGGCAGGAGTGATTAGCGGGGAATACCCGCTTTTCGTCTTGCTGTGGACAGCTATTTTTGTTGCGGCTTATTATGCGGTCTTGTTAAGTAACCGTCGCCTTATCCAGTTTCTTTCTTGGTGGTTCTTAGTTGCTTACATATATTATAGTTCGGTCTGGTTAAATGGAGGGTTTGCTTGGTACGTCTTTTATTTATCAAATATGCTCATTTATGAGCTGGATGATATTTCTTTTAAATCTTGGCGTTTTTTGACCTTTGTCGCCTTGCAGCCTGCTATTTTGCTGACTAATTACTTGTTGGGTCATGTTGGTCCAGCAGAGCTACTCTTCTTTATTGTAACCTTTCTCTTTTCAGATGGTTTGACTTTTGGTCTCCATCGGATTCAGACGACGGAGCGAATCAAGGAAGAAAAGGTCAAGCAAAATGCCCAGCTGAATCTTTTTATGGCAGAAAATGAGCGCAATCGGATTGGCCGAGACTTACATGATAGTCTAGGACACACCTTTGCTATGCTCAGTGTTAAGGCGGAGCTGGCTCAGCAGTTTTTGCATATGGAAGCTTACGACAAGGCAGCAAAAGAACTGCAGGAAATGCAAGAGATTAGTAAGAAATCAATGGCTGATGTTCGGCGGATTATTAATGATCTAAAGAATCGGACGCTGGATGAGGAACTCGTGACCATTAGAGCCATGCTGGAGATGAGCGGCGTTCAGGTAAAGATAGATAACCAGTTCAATGTTGCCAGTATCCCACCAAGTCAGCAGTCAACGATTAGTATGATTTTGCTGGAGGCTGCTACCAATATTATCAAGCATGCCAAGGCTAAAAAGAGTAATTTTTCTTTGGTAAAGAAAAACGAAAAGCTTATTTTAGACATTCAGGATGATGGTTGTGGTTTTCAGAAGCTGACCGGACGGGAGTTGCATAGTATTCGAGAGCGGCTGTCTGCCTTATCAGGAAAGCTTGAGATTCTTAGCAGCCAAGATCCAACATGGATTCGGATTGAGTTGCCATACGGAGGGAAGGAAGCATGAAACTTTTGTTAGCAGAAGATCAAAGTATGCTGAGAGATGCTCTAGCTCAGCTCTTGCAGCTGCAGCCAGATGTCGAAGAAGTCTATCAGGCCGCAGATGGGCAGAAGGCTATTGACTGTCTTAGCTCAGAAACTGTTGATGTAGCTATTTTGGACGTGGAAATGCCCCACCAGACCGGCCTAGATGTTCTCGAATGGGTTAAGGCCAATCGACCCAACATCAAGGTCATCATCGTCACAACCTTCAAGCGACCGGGCTACTTTGAGCGAGCTGTTAAGGCGGATGTAGATGCTTATGTGCTCAAAGAGCGCAGCATTGCGGATTTGATGAAAACCATCCATACCGTTCTAGATGGGCAAAAGGAATATTCGCCGGAATTGATGGAGGTGCTAATGACCAGTAGGAACCCTCTCTCTCAGCAGGAGAGGCTAGTCCTGCAAGCTGCGGCGACTGGCCTGTCCAATAAAGAAATTGCTGAAAAACTCTACCTGTCAAATGGAACGGTTCGTAACTATATGTCTGCTATTTTGACCAAGCTAGATGCTGAAAATCGAACAGAAGCCGTCCGAATTGGCCAAGAGCAAGGCTGGTTATAGCTGGTAGAATCAGTTTTTTAGAAAAGATGAGGAGCGGGAGCTTTCCCATAAACGGAACATTTGAGAGCTAATAATTCTAATGAAAGGTCAGTACTATAAATATAGTTCTGGCTTTTTATCTTTTATTAGAAAAAAACATTCGGATTTAGAGAAAAAATGTAGAAAAACATTCTGCATGGCTTGCAATTTTTTTCAAAAATGTTATCATAGTAGAAAGCTTTTTGAATTTTTAGAAAATTGTAAATAAATGAAAGGGGAAGAATGGAGAAAATCAAATTAGAAACTTCTAAGACAGGTTCAGAGCTTGTTTTGGAAACCTTGAAAAATCTTGGTGTTGATACGATTTTTGGCTATCCCGGCGGCGCTGTACTGCCGCTTTATGATGCTATTTATAGTTTTGAAGGCATCCGCCACATTCTGGGCCGCCATGAGCAAGGCTGTGTTCACGAAGCAGAAGGCTATGCTAAGTCTACAGGGAAAATCGGTGTTGCGGTTGTGACCAGCGGTCCGGGAGCGACTAATGCCATTACCGGTATTGCCGATGCCATGAGTGATAGCGTCCCCCTTTTAGTCTTTACTGGTCAGGTGGCCAAGGCTGGAATCGGTAAAGATGCGTTTCAGGAAGCGGATATTGTTGGGATTACGACTCCTATTACCAAGTACAATTATCAGGTCCGGGAGACGGCAGAAATTCCGCGCATCATCACAGAAGCTATTCACATTGCGACGACAGGTCGTCCTGGACCGGTCGTTATTGATTTGCCTAAGGATGTCTCGGCTTTGGAAACGGACTTTATCTATGACAGCAAGTTGCATCTGCCAAGCTATCAGCCGACTATTGAGCCTAATGAATTGCAGATTAAGAAGATTATCAAACAAATCTCTAAGGCTAAAAAGCCGGTTCTGCTTTCAGGAGGCGGTATTAGTTATGCCGAGGCAGCAGAGGAGCTGGTTGCTTTGGCGGAGCGGTATCAGATTCCAGTAGTCACTACCTTGTTGGGTCAGGGGACTATTGCGACAGACCATCCTTTGTTTTTAGGTATGGGTGGGATGCACGGTTCTTTTGCGGCCAATATTGCCATGACTGAGGCCGACTTTATGATTAGTATCGGCTGCCGCTTTGATGACCGTCTGACTGGTAACCCGAAAACCTTTGCCAAGAACGCTAAAGTAGCACATATTGATATTGATCCAGCAGAAATTGGGAAAATTATCAGTGTAGACATCCCTATCGTAGGGGATGCTAAGAAAGCCCTGCAGATGCTATTGAATGAAGAGCAGGTGCATAACAATACCAGCAAGTGGATTGAAAAAGTAACGCAGGATAAGGAACGGGTTCGCTCATATGATAAGAAAGAACGTGTCGTACAGCCTCAGGCTGTCATTGAGCGCGTGGGTGAGCTGACCAAGGGTGATGCCATCGTTGTAACAGACGTCGGTCAGCACCAAATGTGGGCCGCACAATATTATCCGTATAAAAACGAGCGTCAACTGGTAACGTCTGGTGGTCTAGGAACCATGGGCTTCGGTGTACCTGCAGCGATTGGAGCTAAGATTGCCAATCCAGATAAGGAAGTGGTGCTCTTTGTCGGAGATGGTGGCTATCAGATGACAAACCAAGAGATGGCTATTCTCAATATCTATAAGATTCCGATTAAGGTCATCATGCTTAACAATCATTCGCTAGGCATGGTGCGCCAGTGGCAGGAAGCTTTCTATGATGGTCGTACCTCTGAGTCTGTCTTTGAAACTTTGCCAGATTTCCAGCTCATGGCTCAGGCCTATGGTGTTAAATCCTATAAATTTGACGATCCGGAGACTATTGTCCAGGATTTGGAAGTGCTGAAGGAAGATATACCGATGTTTATCGAGGTAGATATCTCTCGCAAGGAACACGTTCTTCCAATGGTGCCGGCTGGCAAGAGCAATCATGAGATGTTGGGGGTGAAGTTCCATGCGTAGAATGTTGACAGCTAAACTCCAAAACCGTTCGGGTGTTCTAAACCGCTTCACGGGTGTCCTTTCCAGACGTCAGGTTAATATTGAGAGTATCTCAGTCGGAACGACGGAAAATCCGGAAGTATCCCGTATCACCATCATCATTGATGTGGCTTCATTGGCAGAAGTCGAGCAGATTATCAAGCAGCTCAATCGTCAGATTGATGTGATTCGGGTTCGAGATATCACGGACCGTCCTCACTTAGAGCGTGAAGTGATTCTGGTTAAGGTCTCAGCTCCAGCTGATAAGCGAGCAGAGATTCTGTCTATTATCCAGCCATTCCGGGCGACAGTTGTGGATGTAGCACCTAGCTCTATTACCGTTCAGATGACTGGTGATGCGGAGAAGAGCGAGGCTCTGCTTCGAGTCATTCGCCCATATGGTATTAAAAATATTGCTCGGACTGGAGCGACAGGCTTTACCCGAGATTAAATCAAACCTTTAATTTGTTAAAACCGCCTAATAGGCAATAAAAATAGAAAAGAGAGTAAAACTTATGGCAGTAACAATGGAATACGAAAAAGATGTAAAAGTAGCAGCGCTTGACGGTAAGAAAATTGCCGTAATCGGCTATGGATCACAAGGTCATGCTCATGCGCAAAACTTGCGCGATACAGGCCACGATGTGATTATCGGTGTTCGTCCTGGTAAGTCATTTGACAAGGCTAAAGAAGACGGCTTTGATACTTATACAGTAGCAGAAGCAGCTAAATTGGCTGATGTTATCATGATTTTGGCTCCAGATGAAATCCAACAAGATCTTTATGAAGCAGAAATCGCTCCAAACTTGGAAGCTGGAAACGCAGTTGGATTTGCTCATGGTTTTAACATCCATTTTGAATTTATCAAAGTTCCTGCCGATGTAGATGTCTTTATGTGTGCACCGAAAGGCCCTGGTCACTTGGTTCGCCGTACTTTCGAAGAAGGTTTTGGTGTACCAGCTCTGTATGCAGTCTACCAAGACGCTACTGGAAATGCCAAAGACATCGCAATGGACTGGTGTAAAGGTGTTGGTGCGGCTCGTGTTGGTTTGCTTGAAACAACTTACAAAGAAGAAACTGAAGAAGATCTTTTTGGTGAACAAGCTGTCCTTTGTGGTGGTTTGACTGCCCTTATCGAAGCAGGTTTTGAAGTCTTGACAGAAGCAGGCTATGCCCCAGAATTGGCTTACTTTGAAGTTCTTCATGAAATGAAATTGATCGTTGACTTGATCTATGAAGGTGGCTTCAAGAAGATGCGTCAATCTATCTCAAATACAGCCGAATATGGTGACTATGTATCTGGTCCGCGCGTGATTACTGAGCAAGTCAAAGAAAACATGAAGGCGGTCTTGGCTGATATCCAAAACGGTAAATTTGCGAACGACTTCGTTGATGACTATAAAGCTGGTCGTCCAAAACTGACTGCTTACCGCGAGCAAGCTGCTAATCTGGAGATTGAAAAGGTCGGTGCAGAATTGCGTAAAGCAATGCCATTCGTTGGTAAAAACGACGACGATGCTTTCAAGATTTACAATTAAGGTAAAGAGCAGATAAGACATTAGGGGTTGGAATGCGAATTCCCAGCCCCTTGTTTTGCTTGATAGAGAATAAACTGGAGAGACAGGGAAGGAAAAAATATGCTCAGAGCAAAAGATATCACGCATGCTCATAAAGTGTTAAAAGATGTGGTTGTCAATACTCCGCTTGACTACGACCACTATTTGTCGGAGAAGTACCAAGCCAAGATTTACCTGAAGAAGGAAAATATGCAGCGGGTGCGCTCTTTTAAACTTCGCGGGGCTTATTATGCCATTTCTCAACTTAATGAAGAGGAGCGCCAGCGTGGGGTTGTCTGTGCTTCTGCGGGAAATCACGCCCAAGGAGTGGCCTATACTTGTAAGGAAATGAAAATTCCAGCAACTATTTTTATGCCCATCACGACTCCTCAGCAGAAGATTAGCCAGGTCCGCTTCTTTGGTGGTGAATTTGTGGATATCAAGCTGGTTGGAGATACCTTTGATGCTTCGGCCAAGGCTGCGCTTGACTATACTAAGGCTGAAAACCGCACCTTTATCGATCCTTTTGACAATGAAGATGTCCAAGCGGGTCAAGGGACTGTAGCTTATGAAATCTTAGACGAGGCCAAGAGAGAAGCTATTACTTTTGATGCAGTTTTGGTACCAGTTGGCGGCGGCGGCCTGATATCAGGAGTCTCAACCTATATAAAAGAAAGTCAGCCAACTATTGAAGTCATTGGTGTGGAAGCCAACGGTGCCCGCAGTATGAAAGCAGCTTTTGAAGCAGGTGGTCCAGTCAAGCTCAAAGAAATCGACAAATTTGCGGACGGTATCGCAGTCCAGAAAGTCGGTGCATCAACCTATGAGGTCACACAAAAGAATGTTCAAAATCTTATCGGTGTAGATGAAGGGCTTATTTCAGAGACCATCATTGATCTATATTCCAAGCAAGGGATTGTCGCAGAGCCAGCTGGTGCTGCAAGTGTTGCTGCTTTGGAAGTGCTGAGTGAGTATATCAAGGGGAAGACTATCTGCTGCATTATCTCAGGTGGTAATAATGACATCAACCGAATGCCAGAGATGGAAGAACGGGCTCTTATTTACGATGGCATCAAGCACTATTTCGTGGTTAACTTCCCACAGCGTCCAGGTGCCCTGCGTGAATTCGTAAATGATATTTTAGGACCCAATGACGATATTACTCGTTTTGAATATATCAAGCGGGCAAGCAAGGGAACGGGTCCAGTTCTCATTGGTATTTCTCTGGCTGATAAGCATGATTATGCTTCTTTGATTAACCGTATTGAGCAGTTTGATCCCTCCTTTATCAATCTGAACGGGAATGAAACACTCTACAATATGCTTGTCTAATTGTAAATATATTTTAGCCTAATTTGTATGCTTTCGTTTGAAACTGCAAATTAAATATGTTAGAATATACTATAGTGAATCAAGGAGGCTTGAACATGTTTTTTATTCCATTTTTCTTTATCATATTGATCATAATCTTTATATTCTTGCTGCTTAGTGCAGTCTATGTGGTTCGTCAGCAATCTGTGGCAATCATTGAGCGTTTTGGACGTTATCACAAAACCAGCAGCAGCGGTATCAATTTCCGTCTTCCTTTAGGGATTGATAAGATAGCGGCTCGTGTTCAGCTGCGTTTGCTGCAGAGCGAGATTGTCGTTGAGACTAAGACACAGGATAATGTTTTCGTAACTATGAATGTTGCGACCCAGTATCGCGTAAATGAGAACAACGTGATTGACGCTTATTACAAGCTTATGCGG
Organism: Streptococcus sp. 27098_8_134; assembly: GCF_041431675.1. Taxonomy (NCBI): domain Bacteria; kingdom Bacillati; phylum Bacillota; class Bacilli; order Lactobacillales; family Streptococcaceae; genus Streptococcus; species Streptococcus sp. 27098_8_134. The sequence goes on from NZ_JAPVYD010000003.1 coordinate 381,510, forward strand.
CCAGAAGCTCAAATTAAGTCCTATATTGAAGATGCCCTTCGTTCCTCCGTTCCAAAACTGACCTTGGACGAGCTCTTTGAAAAGAAGGACGAAATTGCCCTAGAAGTCCAAAAGCAAGTGGCAGAAGAAATGTCAACCTATGGCTATATCATTGTCAAAACCTTGATTACCAAGGTTGAGCCTGATGCTGAAGTTAAACAGTCTATGAACGAAATCAATGCGGCGCAGCGTAAGCGTGTGGCTGCTCAGGAATTGGCTGAAGCGGATAAGATTAAGATTGTGACAGCTGCTTCTGCAGAAGCTGAGAAAGACCGTCTGCATGGTGTTGGTATTGCCGAGCAGCGGAAGGCCATTGTGGATGGTTTGGCAGATTCGATCAAGGAATTGAAGGGAGCCAATATTGAGTTGACTGAAGAGCAGATTATGTCTATTCTTTTGACCAACCAGTACCTGGATACGCTAAATAATTTTGCAGATAGTTCGGGTAATAATACCATTTTCCTTCCAGCAAATCCAGAAGGTGTCGAAAGTATTCGGACTCAGATACTTTCAGCCCTCAAAGCTAAGTAAAGAAAATTCAGAATTATTTAATTTGTTCGAATTTGGTCTGTTTAAGTTGACAAACTGTATAAAAACAATTATAGTAGTTGATGTAGCTAGAATAGAGAGGAGTAAGAAATGGCTAAATCTAATTTCGAGAAAGTAGAATCTGTTGTTAGTTGGGTACGTGATAAGAAGATCACCGGTTACCGTATTAGTAAAGAAACAAATGCACGTGAAATGTCTATCATTGCTCTTGCTCAAGGACGTGCAAAAGTGAAAAATATCTCTTTTGAAACAGCTCTTGGCTTGATTGATTTCTACGACAAAAACCATGAAAAATTTGAAGACTAAACTTCAAAATCGTGCAACTGATATTGCTCATTAAATCAAAAAAGGAATCTGGACTTAGTTCCAGATTCCTTTTTTGATTTTGAAAATAAATAGTTTAGCTGAGGAAACGTTGCAGGAATTCTTTGGTTCTTTCTTCTTTGGGATTGGTGAAGATATCCTGCGGGCTGCCAGCTTCAGCGATGACGCCCTTGTCCATAAAGATAACACGGCTGGAGACATCACGGGCAAATTCCATTTCGTGGGTTACGACTATCATAGTCAGCCCTTCCTGAGCCAGTTCTTTCATGATTTTCAGAACTTCACCAACCATTTCAGGGTCGAGGGCTGAAGTCGGCTCGTCAAAGAGGATAGCATCAGGATTCATAGAGAGGGCGCGGGCAATAGCGACCCGCTGCTTCTGACCGCCTGAGAGTTGCTTAGGCTTGGCCTGCCAGTATTGCTCGCCCATTCCAACCTTGTTGAGGTTTTCTTTGGCAATTTTCTCAGCTTCTGACCGTTCTTTTTTCAGGACCGTTGTCTGAGCAACGATGGTATTTTCCAGGACATTAAGATTTTCAAAGAGATTGAAAGACTGAAAGACCATGCCCAGCTTTTCACGGTAATGGGTCAAGTCGTAATTCTCGTCCAGGACATTCTTGCCGCGATAGAAAATCTGTCCGCCAGTTGGTGTTTCCAGAAGGTTAATGGAGCGCAGGAAGGTTGACTTTCCGCTACCGGAACTGCCGATGATGGAAATCACTTCTCCTTTATGAACAGTGAGGGAGATGTCCTTGAGGACTTGGTTTTCACCGTAGGACTTTTTGAGGTTTTTAATTTCTAGAATAGTTTCTGTCATGATTTTACTTCTCCTGTCTGCATTTGATTGGCACCTGTCGTGTAGTTGTCTGTGTCGAAGCGTTTTTCAACATAGCGAAGGATGCGTGTCACGCTGAATGTCAGGACAAAGTAGATTACAGCGATGATGGTAAAGGTTTGGAAGTACTGGTAGGTCTGGGTAGCGATGGTATTTCCAGAGAAATAAAGCTCAACTACCGAGATAACGTTCAACACGGATGTATCCTTGATATTGATAACAAATTCGTTACCAGTTGCAGGCAGAATATTGCGGACGACCTGAGGCAGAACAATCTTGCGCATAGTCTGGCCGTGGGTCATACCCAGTGCTGTTGCGGCCTCGAATTGCCCCTTATCAACGGCAAAGATACCACCGCGGACAATCTCACTCATATAAGCTCCGGTGTTGATGGAGACGATGAAAATGGCCGCGATAGTTCGGTCGATAGAGATTCCGAAAGCCTGGGCTGTTCCGTAGTAGATAACCATGGACTGAACAATCATGGGAGTTCCACGGAAAATCTCAATATAGATATTTAAGAACCAGCCGAAGATTTTTTGCAGTGATGCTAGGAGTTTATTCTTAGAAGCTGGTGCCGTCCGATAAACGCCAATCAGCAGTCCGATGATGAGGCCTGCAATGGTTCCTGTTATCGAAATAAGCAAGGTCAACCCAGCTCCGCGTAGGAATTGAGGCCAGTTTTCAGCCAGAATCTTAGCAACTTGACTGAAGAATGATTCATTCGTTGTTTCACTATCCGTATCAACAGGCTGTTTCTGAATCATCTCATCCATCAGCTTGACTTGGTCATTGGTAGTAATCTTAGCGATTGCTGCATTGGCTTGCTCGATACGATTGTCATCCTTGCGCATACCAATGGCAATGGAAGCATCTTCTTCACCGACTTCAAAGCCTTTCTCAAATTGAATCATTTTGAAGTTGGAGTTGGCAGTCTCAGCAGTCAAGGCTTCTGGCCGCTCAGAGATATAGCCATCAATAACCCCGGATTCCAAGGCTTGTCGCATCTGGGCAAAATCGCCCATAGCTGTCTCTTTTTTGGCATCAGACAGTTGGTCAATGAGATTGTAGAGGTAAACTCCTTGCTGGGAAGTGATTTTGGCGTCTTTGAAGTCTTCTAGAGTCTTAGCGGATGCATATTTTCCATCTTTACGAACTAGGAGAACTGGCTCGCTGGTGTAGTAACTGTTGGAAAAGGCAATTTCCTTTTTCCGCTCGGCAGTTGGACTCATACCCGCAATAATCATGTCAATTTTGCCGGAGGTCAGAGCAGGAATTAAGCCATTCCAAGAAGTCTTGACAACCAGAGGTTCCTTGCCCATCTCTTGAGCAATTTTTTTGGCAATCTGCACATCGTATCCGTTGGCATATTGGTTGGTGCCTTCGATTTTTACAGCACCGTTGGAATCGTCATCCTGAGTCCAGTTGAAGGGCGCGTAGGCTGCTTCCATACCGATCCTCAGATAGTCATCGGCCTGAATAACATGGACCGTTCCTAAGGTGACCAGGAGGGCTGTAAATAAAGTGAGTAATAATTTCTTCATGGGTTTCTCCTGCTTATCTAATAATAGTTCTTCCTATTCTATCGAAAATTGCGGTTCTTTTCAATCCTAGTAAGCCCTTACTTGATAAAAATGATATAATAGAACAAGATATCTGTAAAGAGAGGTTGAGTATGAAACGATATTTTTATCTCCTGTTAGTATTATTTTCTTGCCTTTGTTTTGGTCGGGTTGTCTCGGCTGTTGACTATGATATTGAATCCTATCAAGGCGATCTGGCCTTGCGTGAGGATAATACAGCCACCTACACAGAGAAAGTAACCTACAAGTTTAATGACGACTATAATGGTCAGATTGTTTCGTTAGGATCGGCTGGGAAAATGCCCAATGGCTTTGCCATTGATGGGAATCCGACGGTCTCGGTTCTGACGAATGGTGAGCCAGATATGGACATTAACCCCCAAGTCAGAGACTTGGGAGATGGCTATGAGGTCAAAATCTATAATTCAGGAAATGATGGTGACAGAGTTGTTGTCACTGTAACCTGGCAGCTGAGAAATCTCCTTTTTCTTCACAAGGATATTGCTGAGCTCAACTGGACTCCTATCAGTGACTGGGACCAGGGGATAGGAGAGGTCGTCTTGACAGTTTCTGGCTTGAGCAATCCAGATAAGAGCGAGCTTTTTGCTCATAGTGGCTACTTTGGAACCCAGCCTTTCGTGGATAAGGATGGCACCGACTATCTGGTCAAACTCAATGGAATTGGCTCGGGCGATAATGTCGAGCTTCACGGCTATTGGGATCGACAAGCGGTCTCTCTTGTGTCCCAGAATGAAGATGAGAGCGACTACTTGCCAACCTTTAAAGCTCAAGAAGAAAAGATTGCCCGCAAGACGGTCTTTTACCGGCAGCTAGGAGAAATTTATATACCCTTGCTGCTCCTATGTGCCATCCTTGTAGCGGCTATTCTTTATTTTGTCTTTATTCAGAAGATCAAGCCTAAGCAGTCTTATCCCAAGAATGCCCGTCTATATGAGGCGCCTCAGGACTTGGCTCCTCTTGTCTTGGCGGAAAATATTTACGCGGTAGACATGGAGGATGTCGACCCAACAAGGGGCGGCAAGGCAGCGCTGAACTTTGAAAATATGGTTCAGGCGACTTTGTTAGACTTGCTGGATAGGGGAAATCTCCTCCTGCAGGGAGATGCTGAAAATCCTGTTCTGCAAATAGCAACTTATGATGGGTTGGCAGACTTTGAGAGACGTTTTCTAGGCATGGCTTTTAACAAGCAATCCCAGGCTAGGGTGAAAGATCTCTTTTCAGCCTATCAAATTTCAGAAGATATTTATAAGCACAAGTCTTCTGCGGATGAGTCCTATATCCGAAACATTGGTAGTAATATCAAGTCCTTATTTACTAACAGTTTGCGCTCCTTATCTAAAGAAGTGCGATCTGAAGGCAAGCGTTTGGGTCTCTTTGGTCACTACCGGCCTCTTAAAGTTCAGGAAAAGAGATTGCTGATTACTGCCATCGTTCTAGCTAGTGCTGTTTTACTATTTTCTCTTGGATTTTTATTTGTCTATTCGGCCGCTTTTGGAGGCTTTATCTGGATATATATTCCCTTAGCACTGATGGGGCTTGTTTTGATTCTCATTTTTGCTAGTAAGGCACAGCTTTATTGGCGAGATGGCGTCCTGAATGACGAAGGCGCGCACGACTTCTATCTGTGGCGAAGTTTTTCCAATATGCTGCGAGATATTGCTCATCTGGACAATACAGAAATCGAAGGTATTATCCTCTGGAACCGCCTCTTGGTCTATGCGACCCTCTTTGGCTATGCAGATCGTGTCAGCCGTGTCATGGCTCTGCGTCAGATTCACTTGGAAAATCCATCTATGGACAGCTATGTTCAGGCTAACTTGCACTATGCCTTCTATAGCAGTATGCACAGTTTCTCAAACTACGGCCATGTAGCCACCACAGCCAGCAATTTCTCTGTCTCATCTGGCGGAAGTTCAGGTGGTGGGTTCTCCGGCGGCGGAGGCGGCGGAGGCGGTGGAGCTTTCTAATAGACAAGCTCTCTGCTAGCAAGAAAAGTTATCGTACTGGCTTTTCCTAGCCTTGAAATTGTGATATAATAAGACCTAATACTCTTTGGGAATTTAACTGTGACTTTCCTTGAGTAAACCCTTGTTTCAGGAGTATTCTATGTTTATCATTGAAATTTTCATCTCTATTATTTACGGAATCATCGAAGGAATCACAGAATGGCTGCCGATTTCCAGTACAGGGCATCTGATTTTGATTCAAGATTTTATCCAGTATAAAAATCAAAGTCCAGCCTTTATGGAAATGTTTAATGTCGTTATCCAGCTGGGAGCAATTTTGGCGGTTGTCGTCATCTATTTTGACAAACTCAATCCTTTTAAATCAGGCAAGTCAGCACGTCAGGTTCAAAAGACCTGGCAGCTTTGGGCCAAGGTGGTCGTGGCAGCCTTGCCGGCTGCTGTTATCGGTTTATTCTTGGATGATTGGTTTGAAGCACATTTCTACAATCTGGTCTCTGTGTCAGTGATGTTGATTGTTTATGGCGCAGCTTTTATCTATCTGGAAAGGCGCGAGCATGAGGAGCCTGCTGTGACGGATTTAGCCTATTTGCCTTACAAGACTGCCTTGCAGATTGGTCTCTTTCAGGTTCTAGCTCTCTTTCCTGGGACTAGCCGTTCTGGTGCCACCATTGTCGGCGGTCTCTTGAATGGTGTCAGTCGTTCTGTCGTGACAGAGTTCACTTTCTATCTGGGGATTCCCATTATGTTTGGCGCTAGTGGCTGGAAAATTCTTAAGTTCATCAAGAATGGGAACAGTTTGGGATTTGGGCAAATCTTCTTGCTCTTAGTTGCCATGGGAGTGGCCTTCGGTGTCAGTCTAGTCGTGATTCGTTTCCTGACAGACTACGTCAAAAAGCATGACTTTACGGCTTTTGGGAAATATCGGATCGGCCTAGGCGGCGTGCTTCTGGCTTATGCAGCAATCAAAGCCTTGATGGGATAAAAAAGGCAATTTTAATGTTTCCCTGACTATCTCATGCAGTGAAATAAGAAGCTCTCGGAATTTTCTGAGAGTTTTTTTCTTGCAACCTCCATTTTCAGAGCTATACTAGCTATTTTTTGAAATACGGGGGATTTTTTAGTATAATAGTAGGACTAGAAGTGTATGAGGTAGAGATATGGAAATGAAACAGATTAGTGATTCGACCATAAAAATCACGATTCAGCTGGAAGATTTGGAAGAGCGCGGCATGGAAATGGCCGATTTCTTGGTTCCCCAAGAAAAGACGGAAGAGTTTTTCTATACCATCTTAGATGAGTTGGAAATGCCGGATAATTTTTTGGACAGCGGTATGCTGAGCTTTCGAGTGACGCCTAAACCAGATAAGGTGGATGTGTTTGTTACCAAGTCTAAGTTGGATAAGAATCTGAGTTTTGAGGATTTGGCAGATCTGCCAGACATGGATGAGCTGTCTCATATGTCTCCGGATGAATTCCTCAAGACACTGGAAAAGAGCATTTTTGAAAAGAGCAAGGAAGACATAGAAGCAGTCCAATCTTTGGAAACAGCCGAAGCAGAGGAAAGGGAGCAGCTTTCTCAGGAGCCGGTGGATGAGCAGTCGGCAGAAAATGCAGAGCGTTACATTTACTACATCCTGCGATTTGAAGATATTAAGGCTGCTGCGGCCTTTGCCCAGACGGTGGACTATAAGATTGACTTATCAGAGCTTTATAAGTATGATTCAGCTTATTATTTGACGATTTTGGTAGACGTTGAGGGCTTCCCAGAGCGCTATCCAGCTTGGCTTTTGGCTAAGATGCGTGAATTTGCAGATGATTCAGATATCACTCGGGCGGTGCTGCAGGAGCACGGTCATCTGCTTTTGGTGACAGATGCGGTCTCTGGCCTGCAGAAGGTTGAATGCCTATGATTACTTTTCCTTTAAAGTTTATCTTGGTATTGCTGGGAACTTTTTTTATCGGGGTGATTCTGACACCCTTGGTTCGGCTCTTAGCCTTTAAGATTGGTGCGGTAGATTATCCCAATGCTCGCCGCATCAATAAAAAGCCCATGCCTAGCAGTGGGGGGCTGGCGATTGTAGCGGCCTTTTCTATCTCTACTCTGCTCTTGATGCCGCAGATTGTTGCTGTAGATTTTTTTGGACAGACCTATTTTGATTATGTTTGGCCGGTCGTTCTAGGTGGTTTGATTATTGCCTTTACAGGGCTGGTTGATGATATCAAAGAACTGTCGCCTTTGCTGAAAATGGGTGGGATTGTTCTAGCAGCCAGTCTAATCTGGTGGCTGACAGATTTCCGATTGGATGATTTTAAGATTCCTTTTGGCGGACCTTTCCTGCATTTTGAGCCTTGGCTGTCCTATATTTTGACAGTGGTGTGGATTATTTCTATCACCAATGCGGTTAATTTGATTGACGGTTTAGATGGTCTGGTGAGTGGAGTGTCCATCATCTCCTTGGTGACGATGGGGATTGTTTCTTACTTCTTTTTGCCCCAGCACAATCTCTTTCTGACCCTGACTATTTTCGTCTTGGTCTTGTCAATTGCGGGTTTTTTCCCTTATAATTACCACCCAGCTATCATCTATCTTGGTGATACGGGGGCTCTCTTCATCGGCTTTATGATTGCTGTCTTGTCCTTGCAAGGATTGAAAAATGCGACGGCTGTTGCGGTGGTGACTCCTATGATTATCCTAGGAGTGCCGATTACGGATACTTTTCTGGCGATTATCCGCCGTACCCTGTCTGGTCAGAAATTCTATACGCCTGACAAGCACCATCTCCACCATAGGCTCTTGTCCTTGGGATTGACTCACCGAGGAACAGTGCTGGTTATCTATGGGATTTCGCTGGTCTTTGCCATGATTTCTCTCTTGTTGAATGTTTCCAGTCGAATTGGTGGCGTGCTCTTGATGATTGGCTTACTTCTGGGTGTTGAGCTCTTTGCTGAGCTGGTCGGAGTTTTGGGGCCTAATCGTACTCCTTTGCTCAATATTCTTCGCTTTATTGGCAACTCCTCCTACCGAGAGGAAGTTCGGCAGAAATGGCGTCAAAAGCGGAATAAATAAGAATAGCTCTAAACAAAATAAAAGCCTTTTGGGCTTTTTTTTGGTATACTAAAGTGTGTAAATTAGCTAAGCAAAGAAAGGAAAAAGAAATGTCTGTCTTAGAAATCAAAGATCTTCATGTTGAAATTGAAGGGAAAAAAATTCTCAAAGGGGTGAATCTCACTCTGAAAACGGGAGAGGTTGCAGCTATTATGGGCCCGAATGGAACAGGGAAGTCCACCTTGTCTGCAGCCATCATGGGCAATCCTAACTACGAAGTGACTCAAGGAGAAGTGCTTTTTGATGGAGTCAATATCTTAGAATTGGAAGTGGATGAGCGTGCTCGCATGGGGCTCTTTCTGGCTATGCAGTACCCTAGTGAAATTCCTGGTATTACTAATGCAGAGTTTCTACGTGCAGCTATGAATGCTGGCAAAGAAGACGAGGAAAAAATCTCTGTCCGCGACTTTATCATGAAGCTGGATGAAAAGATGGAACTGCTCAACATGAAAGAAGAAATGGCTGAGCGCTACCTTAATGAAGGTTTCTCCGGTGGTGAAAAGAAGCGCAATGAAATCCTGCAGTTGCTCATGCTTGAGCCAACTTTTGCCCTCTTGGATGAGATTGACTCAGGTCTGGATATCGATGCTCTTAAGGTTGTGTCCAAAGGGGTTAATGCTATGCGCGGTGAAGGCTTTGGTGCTATGATTATCACCCACTACCAACGCCTGCTCAACTATATCACTCCAGATGTGGTTCATGTCATGATGGATGGTAAAGTCGTTCTTTCTGGCGGTCCAGAATTGGCAGTCCGCTTGGAGAAAGAAGGCTATGCTAAATTGGCTGAAGAGTTGGGCTTCACCTATACCGAAGAAGCCTAGTCAAACATTCTTTTGACTTTGATAAAAGATAGGAGAATGACATGACTAAAGAATTGATTCAAGAATTTTCACAGCTACATGCAGAGCCGGATTGGCTCTTTCAACTGCGCCAGCAGGCCTTTGATAAAATTGACCAGTTAGAATTGCCGCGTATTGAGCGGGTTAAATTTCATCGCTGGAATCTGGGCGACGGCCGTATTTCAGAGAGTGAGCCATTGACAAGTGTTCCAGACTTTACAGCTCTGGAAGACAATCTCAAGCTTGTCCAAGTGGGAACTCAGACTGTTCTAGAGCAATTGCCAGCTGATTTGGCAGCGCAAGGTGTGATTTTCACAGATTTCCACTCTGCATTGGAAGAGATTCCAGAGCATGTAGAGAAGCATTTTATGTCTGCAGTCAAGTATGACGAGGACAAATTGGCGGCTTACCACACTGCCTATTTCAACAGCGGTGCAGTTCTTTATGTGCCGGACAATGTTGAGATTGACCAGCCGATTGAAGGAATTTTTTATCAGGACAGCGAAAGCGATGTTCCTTTTAACAAGCATATTTTGATTATCGCAGGCAAGCATTCCAAGGTTAACTACTTGGAACGCTTGGAAACTTATGGTGAGGGCTCTGTTCCAGTAACAGCCAATATCACTGTCGAAGTTATTGCTCAAGCTGGTGCTCAGATTAAGTTTTCGGCTATTGACCGCTTGGGCGAAAATGTAACGGCTTATATCAGCCGTCGCGGTAAGCTGGACAATGATGCCATGATTGACTGGGCTATCGGCGTTATGAACGAAGGCAATGTCGTGGCTGACTTTGATAGCGACCTCTATGGCAAGGGCAGTCATGCGGATATGAAGGTGGTGGCTCTCTCCAGCGGAAAGCAGGTTCAGGGAATTGATACCCGAGTGACCAACTATGGCTGCAACTCTATCGGAAATATCCTGCAGCACGGGGTTATCCTGGAAAAAGGAACCTTGACCTTCAATGGTATCGGCCATATTATCAAAGGGGCTAAGGGAGCAGATGCCCAGCAGGAAAGCCGGGTTCTCATGCTGTCTGATCAGGCTCGCTCAGATGCTAATCCAATCCTCTTGATTGATGAGAATGATGTGACAGCTGGTCACGCGGCTTCTATCGGTCAGGTGGATCCGGAGGATATGTATTACCTCATGAGTCGGGGACTTGATAAGGCGACGGCTGAACGCTTGGTCGTGCGCGGTTTCTTAGGCTCAGTGATTGTAGAAATCCCTGTTAAGGAAGTCCGTGATGAAATGATTGAGAATATCGATATTATTCTCGCAAAAAGATAAAAAGTTGGGCCTTGTCCCCTGTAAGTAGATAGGAGTCTTCATGTCTGGATTTAATGCAGAAGCAATCAAGCAAGATTTTCCCATTTTGGACCAAATTGTCAATGATGAGCCTTTGGTTTATTTGGACAATGCGGCGACAACTCAGAAACCAAAGCAGGTGCTGGCGGCTATCGAAGACTACTATCTTAGAGACAATGCCAACGTCCATCGCGGTGTGCATACGCTAGCCGAGCGAGCGACAGCAGCCTATGAAGCAGCCAGAGAAAGAGTCCGTTCTTTTATCAATGCGGCTTCTAGCAGAGAAGTTCTCTTTACACGAGGAACCACGACGGGGCTTAACTGGGTGGCTCAGTTTGCGGCTGAAAGGCTGCAGTCTGGTGACGAAGTGATGATTTCTATCATGGAGCACCATTCCAATGTCATTCCTTGGCAGGAAGTTTGTAGGAAGACCGGAGCTAAGCTAGTCTATGTCTATCTCAAGGACGGTGCTTTGGATATGGATGATTTCCGTGCCAAGCTCAGTGAGCGAACCAAGTTTGTCTCTCTGGCTCATGCTTCCAATGTCCTCGGTGTCATCAATCCCATCAAGGAGATTGCCCAGCTGGTCCATCAACAAGGAGCGCTTTTGGTGGTGGACGGGGCCCAGTCCATTCCACACATGAAGATTGATGTGCAGGATTTGGATGTGGACTTTTTCGCCTTTTCGGGACATAAGATGGCCGGACCTACCGGTATCGGCGTTCTCTATGGTAAGGAAGAATTGCTAGAGCAGATGTCGCCAGTTGAGTTCGGCGGCGAAATGATTGATTTTGTCTATGAGCAGGAAGCGACCTGGAAGGAATTGCCTTGGAAGTTTGAGGCTGGCACTCCGAATATGGCAGGAGCAATCGGTCTTGCGGCAGCCATTGATTATTTGGAAGACTTGGGTATGGATGCCATTGCCCAGCATGAGCAGGACCTGATTGCCTACGTATTTCCTAAGCTTCAGGCAGTGGAAGGCTTGACCATTTATGGCTCTCAGGATTTGGCCCAGCGTTCGGGCGTGATTGCCTTTAACTTGGATGGTCTCCATCCGCATGATGTCGCGACGGCTCTAGACTACGAAGGAGTAGCTGTTCGGGCGGGTCACCATTGTGCCCAGCCTTTGCTTACCTATCTACAGGTGCCAGCGACTGTTCGGGCTAGCTTTTATATCTACAATACCTATGCAGATTGTGACAAGCTGGTAGATGCTTTAGAAAAGACAAAGGAGTTTTTCAATGGCGCTTTCTAAGTTAGACAGTCTTTACAAGGCGGTTGTGACCGATCACTCGGCTCACCCCCATCATCAGGGGAAACTGGAAGATGTGGAGCAGGTAGTCCTCAATAACCCGACCTGTGGCGATGTTATCAGCCTGTCTGTCAATTTTAATGCTGAAAATCAGATTGAGGATATTGCCTTTGTGAATTCCGGATGTACCATCTCAACGGCTTCGGCCAGCATGATGACGGATGCGGTTCTAGGTAAGACAAAAGAGCAGGCCCTGGAATTGGCAGAAGTTTTCTCACAGATGGTTCAGGGTCAAGAAGATAGTCGCCAGAAAGAATTGGGAGATGGAGCCTTTTTAGCAGGTGTTGCCAAATTCCCGCAGCGAATTAAGTGTGCGACCTTGGGTTGGAATGCCCTCAAGCGAGCAATTGAAGAAGATAAAAAGTAAGAATGTGAAAGGAAATTATGTCAGAAGAAAGAGTAGAACCAAAACCGATTGATCTCGGTGAATACAAGTTTGGTTTCCATGACGATGTTGAACCTGTCCTCTCAACAGGGAAAGGGCTGAATGAAGCGGTCATTCGTGAGCTTTCTGCAGCCAAGGATGAACCAGAATGGATGCTGGATTTCCGCCTCAAATCCTACGAGGCTTTCAAAAAGATGCCGATGCAGACTTGGGGGCCGGATTTGTCGGAAATTAATTTTGATGACTTGATTTATTACCAAAAGGCCTCTGATAAGCCTGCTAGAAGCTGGGATGAAGTGCCTGAGAAGATTAAGGAAACCTTTGAGAAAATTGGGATTCCAGAAGCGGAGCGGGCCTACCTGGCTGGTGCGGCTGCCCAGTATGAGTCAGAAGTGGTCTACCACAATATGAAGGAAGAGTTCCAAAAGCTAGGAATCGTCTTTACGGATACCGACTCAGCCCTTAAGGAATACCCAGAGCTCTTCAAACAGTATTTTGCTAAGCTGGTTCCTCCGACAGATAACAAGCTAGCAGCTCTTAACTCCGCCGTCTGGTCTGGTGGTACCTTCATCTATGTGCCAAAAGGTGTCAAGGTAGATGTTCCCTTGCAGACTTATTTCCGGATTAACAATGAAAATTCTGGTCAGTTTGAGCGGACTTTGATCATCGTCGATGAGGGCGCTAGCGTCCATTATGTTGAAGGATGTACAGCTCCGACTTATTCCAGCAATAGCTTGCATGCTGCGATTGTTGAAATTTTTGCCCTTGATGGTGCCTATATGCGCTACACCACTATTCAAAACTGGTCCGATAATGTCTACAACCTCGTGACCAAGCGGGCGCGGGCCATGAAAGATGCGACGGTTGAGTGGATTGACGGGAACCTTGGTGCAAAAACAACTATGAAGTATCCGTCTGTCTATCTGGACGGACCTGGAGCGCGTGGAACCATGCTTTCTATTGCCTTTGCCAATACCAATCAGCACCAAGATACAGGTGCTAAGATGATTCACAATGCTCCTCATACCAGCTCATCTATCGTGTCTAAGTCTATTGCTAAGGGCGGTGGTAAGGTGGATTACCGCGGTCAAGTGACCTTTGGAAAGAATTCACAGAAATCCGTCAGCCATATTGAGTGCGATACGATTATCATGGACGATATTTCAGCGTCAGATACCATTCCCTTTAATGAAATTCATAACTCTCAGGTGGCTCTGGAGCATGAGGCTAAGGTTTCTAAGATTTCAGAAGAACAACTCTACTATCTCATGAGCCGTGGCTTGTCCGAATCCGAAGCCACCGAAATGATTGTCATGGGCTTTGTCGAACCTTTCACCAAAGAACTGCCTATGGAGTATGCTGTTGAGCTTAACCGCTTGATCAGCTACGAAATGGAAGGATCAGTTGGGTAAAGCTTCGTCTAAGCGAAATTTTGAATCACTGCTTGAAGACACGCATTGTGAGTTAATATTCAAAGATGTTTGCTAGCTCTAGTCCAACATTTAGAAAACATACAAAACAACCGCGAATCATTTGATTCGCGGCTTTTCTTTATAATTTCTCGTTGACATAGCGGACAAAGTCATTCCACCAGACCTTGAAGAAGATACTTTTTTCCACCTCTTGGCCTGCGATCATTGTGACAGAGGGTGCTTTATTTTCCAGATAGCCTTGGCCGATCGGTTCAGGGTCGGTATAGGTCAAGGTGCCAAGCTCAGTATTTTTTTTCAGCGGAGCTTGAAAGCCTTTTTCGTTGGTAGAAAATTCCACCTTGTGCTCAGCCTGATTGGCAATGCGCTCAATGATGGTAAAATCTTTGCTTGCAACAGCTGGCACGGTCTTTTGCTTGCCGTCAATAACGGTTGAATGGCTTTTATTGTAGGCTTCCCCCTCAGCCACAATGGTCGTCTGGGTGAAGTTTTGCGAAACATAGTTCATCAAAGATGCTGTGGCTACAAAGCGTGCGTAGGGGTCGCCGTCAGTTTGATCAACGTTTAGCACGACTGTAATCATGCGGATACCATTTTCAGTAGTCGTCGCAACAAAGGAAGAGCCTCCCTTATCTGAACTGCCGGCTTTGAGTCCGTCTACACCTGAGCGGAAGTTGGACTGGTTTTCCAGCATGAAGTTATAGTTTTCAAGACTTGTCCCTGCAAATTTGGCTGTGGACTTGGAAGTGATGTCTGTCACTTGAGGGAAGTCCATAATCAGATGTCGGCTGATAACAGCCAAGTCGTAGGCGCTGAATTTGTTTTCAGTGTCCTTGCTTTTTTTAGATGTGCTAGCTGAGGCACTATACTCTGTTTCTTCAGTTGCATATTCCAGAAGAAGAGTATTGAGCCCTGTGGAGTTCACAATAGTAGCATCTGTGATTCCCCATTCTTTGAGCTTGGCCTTCATCATTTGGACGAAATTTTCTTCGCTGCCCCCAACCTTCTCAGCCAAGGCAATCGTGGCACTGTTGGAGCTGGACATCAAGGAAGCGGCAATCAAGTCCTTGACTTTGTAACGTTTGGCTTCCAAAGGGACATTGCTGATATTTGGATTAGATGTCAGATTGTAAGCATAGTCTGAAATGTCAACATAAGTATCGGCAGTCAGGTCTCCTCTGTCAATGGCTTCATAGACCAGATAGATGGTCAAAAGATTGGTGATGGAGCCGACTTCAATTGGAGTATTAGCATCTTTTTCGTAGAGAATCTTTCCAGAAGTAGCATCCACAGCCATTGCACTTTTAGCAGCAATGTTGTAATCATCTGCTGCAACCTTGCTGGCGGTCATTCCGACCAAAACTAGTAAACATAGGAATAATCGTTTCATTTCTTTCCCCTAAAACAAGATATAACCATTGTATCATAAAAAGCTCTTTTCTTTCACAAATGAAGGATAATAAAAATATTACAGAATAGATGTAAAAAGGCGCCAATATTGCCTTCGAACGCATTTTTATAAAGTTTAGCATAGAAAAATATGACAATAATTAAAAAATATTTGAAAAAACACAGTTTATAGGGTTGAAAAATAGAAAATTATTACTTTTTTACATAAAGCGTTTGCTTTTTCAAAAAAATATTGTATAATAATACAATATACTGAATTGAGAAGGAGAATGCTCATGAAAAAATCTAAATGGTTGGCCATTACTGGACTGACAGTCGTGTCAACACTAATCTTAGCTGCTTGTGGAAGCTCTAGTGCCAGTAATACCTATTCTTATGTCTATTTGAGTGATCCTGATACTTTGGACTATGTCAATTCAAATCGAGCTACTACGTCCGATGTTATTACAAACTTGGTGGACGGCCTTTTAGAAAATGATAAATACGGCAATTTGGTTCCATCTATTGCGGAAGACTGGACTGTTTCAAAGGATGGTTTGACCTATACCTATAAGCTTCGTAAAGATGCTAAGTGGTACACATCAGATGGTGAAGAATATGCAGAGGTTAAAGCACAAGACTTTGTAGCAGGTTTGAAGCACGCGGCAGATGAAAATTCTGAAGCTCTTCCTATCGTCCAAAGCTCTATCAAAGGCTTGGATGCCTATGTCAAAGGAGAGTCTAAAGACTTCTCAACAGTTGGAGTAAAAGCAGTTGATGACCACACGGTCGAATACACGCTCAACCAGCCAGAAAGCTACTGGAACTCTAAGACGACCATGGGGATTCTGTTCCCCATCAATGAGGATTTCTTGAAGTCACAAGGCAAAGATTTTGGTACCGTAAAACCTTCTTCCATTCTTTATAACGGACCTTATGTTCTGAAAGCATTCACTTCTAAGTCTGTCATTGAATATGCTAAAAACCAGAACTACTGGGATAAGGACAATGTCAAGGTTGAAAATATAAAACTGACTTATTTTGATGGTTCGGATCAGGAATCCTTGATCCGCAACTTCTCAGACGGGGCTTATTCTCAAGCACGGCTTTACCCTACGAGCTCTAACTATGCTTCTGTAGAAAAGCAGTACAAAGACAATATTATTTACACACCACAGAATTCAACTAGTTTCTATTTTGCTTTCAATCTGAATCGTAAGACTTATAATCATTCGTCTAAGACATCAGATGCTCAAAAGGCATCAACTACAGCTGCTATTCAAAATAAAGACTTCCGTCAGGCGATTAACTTTGCCTTTGACCGGACATCTTTTGGAGCTCAGATGAATGGTAAAGATGGAGCGACTAAACTCATCCGTAGCTTGCTTGTTCCTCCTAGCTTTGTGCAGGTGGACGGTAAGGACTTCTCTGATGTAGTAGAGAGCCAACTTTCATCTTATGGAGATGAGTGGAATGGCATTAAGCTGGCGGATGCTCAGGATAGTATCTACAATGCTGATAAAGCCAAGGCGGAATTTGCCAAGGCAAAAGAAACCTTGCAAGCTGAAGGTGTAGAATTCCCAATCCATATTGACGTCCCTGTCGATCAGTCTGACAAGGTTTTGGTACAACGGACGAACTCCTTCAAACAGTCTGTCGAATCAGCGCTTGGCCAAGAAAATGTCGTTATTGATGTTCAGCAAATGTCAACAGATGACTTTGATAATTCTGCCTACTTTGCAGAAACAGCAGCTCAGAAAGACTACGATCTCAACGTGTCTGGCTGGTCAGCAGACTACCAAGATCCATCAACTTATCTGAATATCTTTAACCCTGAAACAGGTGATGCTGCAGATAATATTGGTATAGAAAAAGGGAAAAATGCTGATGTGGCAAATAAGGTTGGCTTGAATGAATACAAGGCTTTGCTGGATGAAGCTGATCAAGAAAAACAAGATACAGATGCTCGTTACACCAAGTACGCAGCAGCTCAGGCTTGGTTGACGGATAGCTCCATTGTTATTCCTAGTGTTTCTGGTGGTGGTTCACCAGTCGTTCAGAAGGTTGTGCCATTTACCAAGTCTTACTCTTATGTCGGAATTAAAGGAGATGCCTATGTCTTTAAGAACATGGAGCTCCAAAATGATATTGTTACAGCTAAAGACTATGAAGCGGCTCTTAAGAAATGGGAAAAAGAAAAGGAAGCATCCAATAAAAAAGCCCAAGAAGACTTAGAAAAACACATTAAATAAGGTTCTGAACCGCGAATTTTTGATTCTTTATAAACAGTTTGGAATCAAAAGTTTGTGAATACGATAAAGCGAGACTGAGACATTTTGTCCCAGTCTCTTTTTTTATATGACTCTCTATTGCATTGAAGCGTTTACATCCTGTCGCAGAAGTGCTATAATGAAAGTAATCTTAATGAAAACTGGAGGAAGTTTATGAAAACATCTAAGTTAGCTGCAGCTGCTGGGCTTGTCATTCTCTCTGCAGGAATTCTGGCTGCCTGTTCGTTTGGTGGCTCCAATTCATCTGGGAAAAACTATAGCTATGTTTATACCGCAGATCCAGATACGCTGGATTACACAGTGTCCAATAAACGGGCAACCAATGAGATAATGGCTAATGTAGTAGATGGTTTGCTGGAAAGCGATAAGTATGGTAACTTAGTGCCTTCTCTAGCGGAAGATTGGACCGTTTCAAAAGATGGTCTGACCTATACTTATAAGCTTCGTGAGGGAGTGAAATGGTATACTTCTGATGGTGAAGAGTATGCAGATGTGACTGCTAAGGACTTTGTGACCAGTCTGAAGCATGCTGCAGACAGCAAGTCTGATGGTCTCTATATCGTTCAAAAATCCATTAAAGGCTTGGACGACTATGTTAATGGTAAAATAACTGACTTCTCCCAAGTTGGTGTTAAGGCGGTGGATGATTCTACTGTTCAATACACTTTGAATCAGCCAGAAAGTTTCTGGAATTCTAAGACAACCATGGGGATTCTTTTCCCAATCAATGAAGAATTTCTGAAATCAAAGGGTGACAAATTTGCTCAGGGGACAGATCCAACCAGTGTTCTCTATAACGGTCCGTTTATCTTGAAATCTATCACCTCGAAATCTCAAATTAGCTTAGAGAAGAATCCGAACTATTGGGATAAGGAAAAGGTGAAAATTGATACTGTCAAATTCTCTTACTATGATGGTCAAGATACAGAATCTCTGGTGCGTGGCTTCTCTGACGGCAATTATACCATCGCTCGTCTTTTCCCAAATAGCTCCAACTTTGCCAGTGTGAAGAAACAGTATGGCGACAATATCGTCTACACGCCTCAAGGCTCAGGAACCTTCTTTGTTACAACTAATATTGATCGTCAGTCTTACGAGCATACTTCTAAGACAACGGATGCACAGAAATCTTCCACTAAGAAAGCACTGCTCAATAAAGATTTTCGTCAGGCTTTGCTTTTTGCCTTTGACCGGACTGCCTATTCTGCACAAACCAATGGCGAAGAAGCAGCAGACAAGCAGCTTCGTAATACCTTTGTTCCGCCAACCTTTGTTCAAGCTAATGGTAAAGAGTTCGGCAGCATTGTAGAAGAAAATCTGGCTAGCTACGGTGATGAGTGGAAAGGAGTCAAATTAGACGACGCTCAGGATGGCTTTTATAATCCAGAAAAAGCCAAGGCAGAATTTGCCAAAGCTAAGGAAGCGCTGCAGGCAGAAGGAGTGGAATTCCCTATTCATCTGGATATTCCGGTTAGCTCAGCAGATACCAATGGCGTTAAGAGTGTTCAGTCACTGAAACAGTCTATTGAATCCAATCTTGGATCTGACAACGTAGTGATTGATATTCAGCAGATGACAGATGATGAGTTGAATAACATCACCTACTTTGCGAATTCTGCATCTCAAGAAGATTGGGACTTGAATAATAATCTCGGCTGGAGCCCAGATTATAACGATCCATCTTCTTATCTGGAAATCACTGACTCTAAGACTGGTGAGAATGTTGACGGCTACTTTGGTTTTGACCCTGGAACAGATAATGCAGCAGCTAAAGAGGCCGGCTTTGAAGAGTATGACAAACTCTTGGAAGACGCTGCTTCAGAAAACGAGGATATTAACAAACGTTACGAAAAATATGCAGCAGCTCAGGCTTGGTTGACAGACAGTGCCCTGTTGATGCCGGCATGGTCATCTGGTGCAACACCAAGTGTCCGTAAGGTTGTTCCATTCTCAGGACCATTTGCTTGGACTGGAAACAAGGGTGAATACAGCTTTAAATATGTTGAAATCCAAGATAAACCAATAACGACTAAAGAATATGAAAAAGCACGTGAAAAATGGGCCAAAGAAAAGGAAGAATCCAACAAAAAAGCTCAAAAAGAACTCGCAGAACATATCAAATAAAGCAAGAAAATCCCATTGTAGCTACAGTGGGATTTTTGATGATTTTGAAGACGAAATGGACGAGATTGAGCTTGTCTGGTCCTAGATAATCAACATCCGAGAAAACCAATTGCATAAACATCTTAGGGTGTTAGTGAGCTAACTTAATATTCTGAAAATTTATTTTACTTTTAGTACTATCTATGCTATAATCTTAATTAAATCTAAAAATCTAAAAGATGGAGAAACCCATATGAAACAAAGCAAAGTCCTTGCATTAGCAGGAGTTACTCTTCTTGCAGCTGGCTTTCTTGCGGCTTGCTCAGGCTCCAAGCCAAACACAAAGTCAGGCAGCTCAGACTCTTCAAACACCTTTAATTATATCTACGAGACAGATCCTGAAAACTTGAACTATCTCACTTCAAGTAAGGCTGCTACAACAGATTTGACAGCCAATGTCATTGACGGTCTTTTAGAAAACGACCAATATGGAAACTTGGTTCCTTCAATGGCAGAGGAATGGACTGTATCACCAGATGGAAAAACTTATACTTATAAGCTTCGCAAAGATGCTAAGTGGTATACTTCTGAAGGTGAAGAGTATGCAGATGTGACAGCAGAAGACTTTGTTACAGGTCTTAAGTATGCAGCAGACAATAAATCTGAAACAATCTACTTGGTTCAGGATTCTGTCAAAGGGCTTAAGGACTATATTTCTGGGAAGATTGATTTCTCAGAAGTAGGGATTAAAGCAGTTGATGATCATACTGTTGAGTATACTCTTAATGAGCCAGAAAGCTTCTGGAACTCTAAGACGACAATGGGAATTCTATACCCAGTAAACAAAGACTTTTTGAAAAACCAAGGTGATAAGTTCGCTCAAGCAACTGATCCAACAAGCTTGCTTTATAACGGACCTTTCTTGCTCAAATCATTGACTTCAAAATCTGAAATTCAATTTGAGAAGAATCCTAACTATTGGGACAAAGAAAATGTTCACGTAGATGCAGTTAAACTCTCTTTCTATGATGGACAAGATCAAGGGAAACTAGCTGATCAGTTCAGCCAAGGCGCATTGACAACAGCCAGACTTTTCCCAACTAGTGCGACTTATGAAAAGGTTGAAAAAGACTTTAAAGATAATATCGTCTATACGCCTCAAGATGCCTCAACTTTCTTAGTAGGTACTAACATTGATCGCCAGTCTTATAATCATACGGCTAAGACATCAGAAGTTCAAAAGACTTCAACTAAGAAAGCCTTGCTTAACAAGGACTTCCGTCAGGCTTTGACCTTTGCCTTCAATCGTGAGTCCTATGCATCTCAGATTAATGGTAAGGACGGAGCAGACAAACTTCTTCGTAACCTTTACATCCCACCTACATTTGTGCAGGCTGGTGACAAGTCCTTCGGTGACTTAGTTAAGGAAAAAGTAGTAACTTATGGCGACGAATGGAAAGACGTTGACTTCTCAGATGGTCAAGATGGTCTCTATAACGAGAACAAAGCAAAGGCTGAATTCGCTAAAGCAAAAGAAGCTTTGAAAGCTGATGGAGTGGAATTCCCAATTCATCTGGACATTCCGGTTGATCAAACAGCTACTTCTAAAGTACAGCGCGTTCAATCCCTCAAGCAATCCATTGAGAAGACTTTGGGAACAGATAATGTTGTGATTGATGTTCACCAATTGTCTAAGGATGAAGTGACTAACATTACCTTGTTTGCTCCTTCTGCTGCTGAAGAGGACTGGGATATTTCAGATAATGTCGGCTGGTCTCCGGACTATCAAGATCCATCTACCTATCTTGATGTTATCAAACCTGGTGGTGAAAACACCAAGACCTTCTTAGGATTTGATGGCACAGATAATGCCGCAGCGAAACAAGTTGGTTTGGATGAATATACCAAGCTGGTTGACGAAGCTGGTGCAGAAAAGCAAGATTTGAACAAGCGTTATGAAAAATATGCGGCTGCTCAGGCTTGGCTGACTGATAGTGCTTTGTTGATTCCGGTAACTTCTAGAACAGGTCGTCCAACCTTGACTAAGGTAGTGCCTTTCTCAGCACCGTTTGCTTGGTCTGGTGCTAAGGCGCGTGAAGCAGCAAGTTATAAATACATGAAATTGCAGGATGAGCCTGTAACGACAAAAGATTATAATAGCGCTCAGGAAAAATGGAATAAAGAACGTGCGGAATCTAATAAAAAAGCTCAAGAAGAATTAGCAGACCACGTGAAATAAGCTTGCTAAGAGAACTTTCTCTAATAGAGGAGAAAGTTCTTTTGGAATTTAAAGGAAACGATAAATGAAAAAATATATTTTTATGCGTATCTTACGCTCAATTGTGTCGATTTTCTTGGTGACGACCCTGACTTATGCCATTATCTATACTATGGTGCCAAGAAGGTTGATTTTCAAGCAGGATCCTAACTATAATAAGATAGCGACCAATAAAGATAAAAAGACTAACTATGAAAACACTATCTTTGAGCGGATGGGCTACATTGACTATTATGATACAAAGGAACTGCAGGAGAAAGCCAGCAAGGAAGATTCTTCTGTTACCACAGAAGCTACAGAAGCAAACGAGAAGATTTATCAGAAGTATGTTGATAAACTTGGTAATGGCTGGAAATTGCAGAAGTTCCCACTGAGCGGAGAATTCTACGCTGTACGTGAAGTACCTGTGTATGAACGTGTCTTTGAGTTCTATGCTAATTTGATTCAAATTGACCATCCAAATGTTATCCAAGATGAGGAAAATCCAAACCTAGAGCGTTATATCCGGTTTGAAAATGATCCTTCTGTTGGCTGGTCTCTTGTGGGTTCAGGTACCAAGCATAAGTATCTGCTTTATTTTAATGGTCAGTTTCCATTTGTCCACCAGAACTTTATTACCTTTAATTTAGGGAATTCTTATCCAACCTATGCCAATATCCCTGTTCTGCAGGTTATTACGCAGGGACAAGGACAAACTAAGTCTTCTGAAGTTCAATTCCCAACAGGTAAAAAGACATCGTCTGTAAATATCTATTCTCGTACCTATAAGACGCCAAGCAAAGCCGATTCACAGGACATTGCTAAGTTTGGTAAGGGAGATGCCTATACAGCGACTCAAAGCAACTATCAAAATCCGTCCATGATTACCAGCTCAGCAATTATTGGTTTAATTGGTGTGGCTCTGTCTTATCTGATTGCTATTCCACTCGGATCCTACATGGCTCGACTCAAGAATACATGGTTTGATAGCATTTCTACAGCGGGCTTGACCTTTATGATGTCACTGCCAACCATCGCATTGGTCTACATCGTTCGTTTGGCGGGGTCTGCTGTTGGTCTTCCAGACTCCTTTCCAATCTTGGGAGCAGGAGATTGGCGTTCTTATGTCCTTCCAGCTGTTATTTTAGGGCTTTTGAGTGCTCCTTGGACAGCTGTTTGGATTCGTCGTTATATGATTGACCTGCAGTCTCAGGACTTTGTCCGCTTTGCACGTGCTAAGGGTCTCTCTGAAAAAGAAATTTCTAACAAGCACATCTTTAAAAACGCTATGGTGCCGCTGGTATCTAGTATCCCAGCTTCTATCGTTGGTGTTATTGCAGGTGCGACTCTGACAGAAACTGTCTTTGCCTTTCCTGGTATGGGTAAGATGCTGATTGATTCTGTTAAAGCATCCAATAACTCTATGGTTGTTGGTCTTGTATTCATCTTCACATGTCTGTCTATCTTTGCTCTCTTGCTGGGTGACATTCTGATGACTGTACTGGACCCACGTATTAAGTTAACATCTAAAGGAGGTAAATAATGGCTACAATTGATAAAAGCAAATTCCAATTTGTCAAACGTGACGATTTTGCCTCTGAAACGATTGATGCTCCAGCCTATTCTTACTGGAAATCAGTCATGCGTCAATTTCTGAAAAAGAAATCAACCATTACCATGCTGGGGATTCTGATTGCCATTATTCTCATGAGCTTCATTTATCCTATGTTTTCAAACTTCGACTTTAATGACGTGAGTAAGGTAAATGACTTTAGCATGCGTTACATAAAACCAAGTGGTCAATACTGGTTTGGAACGGATAGTAATGGTAAGTCTCTCTTTGACGGTGTTTGGTTTGGTGCCCGTAACTCTATTCTCATTTCGATTATTGCGACGGTTATTAATCTGGCTATCGGAGTTATCATTGGCGGTATCTGGGGAATTTCCAAAACAGTTGACCGTGTCATGATGGAAATCTACAATATCATTTCAAATATCCCAGCCCTCTTGATTGTTATTGTCTTGACCTACTCTATCGGTGCTGGTTTCTGGAATTTGATTTTTGCCATGACGATTACTGGTTGGGTCGGTATTGCCTACACCATCCGTGTGCAGATTATGCGCTATCGGGATTTGGAGTACAACCTTGCCTCTCGTACCCTTGGTACACCAACTCTCAAGATTGTAACAAAGAACATTATGCCTCAGTTGGTATCTGTTATCGTGACTACCACTTCACAGATGCTGCCAAGCTTTATCTCTTACGAAGCCTTTCTGTCCTTCTTTGGATTAGGTCTTCCTGTAACAGTGCCAAGTTTGGGACGCTTGATTTCAGATTATTCACAAAACGTGACGACAAATGCCTACCTCTTTTGGATTCCACTCACAACTCTGATTTTGGTATCCCTTACCTTCTTCGTAGTTGGTCAAAACTTAGCTGACGCCAGCGATCCACGTACACATAGATAGGAGTAAATATGACAAAGAATGAAAATGTAATATTGACTGCTCGCGATATTGTCGTGGAATTCGATGTTCGCGATCGTGTCTTAACCGCCATTCGCGGAGTCTCTCTGGACTTGATTGAAGGCGAAGTTCTGGCTATTGTTGGTGAATCAGGCTCAGGAAAGTCTGTCTTGACAAAGACCTTTACGGGTATGTTAGAAGAAAATGGCCGTGTAGCTCAAGGAACCATTGACTACCGTGGCAAAGATTTGACAACTCTTCGTAGTAATAAAGATTGGGAACCGATTCGCGGTGCAAAAATTGCGACTATCTTCCAAGATCCGATGACGAGCTTGGATCCCATTAATACCATTGGAAGCCAGATTACAGAAGTCATTATCAAGCACCAAGGAAAATCAGCTAAAGAAGCTAAGAAAATGGCCATCGATTATATGAGCAAGGTCGGAATTCCAGATGCGGAAAAACGTTTCGAAGAATATCCTTTCCAATACTCAGGTGGTATGCGTCAGCGGATTGTTATTGCTATTGCCTTAGCTTGCCGTCCTGATATTCTTATCTGTGATGAGCCGACAACAGCCCTCGATGTAACGATTCAAGCGCAGATTATTGACTTGCTCAAATCATTGCAGCAAGAATATCATTTCACAACCATCTTTATTACGCACGACCTTGGTGTTGTGGCTAGTATTGCAGATAAGGTTGCGGTTATGTATGCCGGTGAAATTGTAGAATACGGCACAGTTGAAGAAATCTTCTATGAGCCAAAACATCCTTATACATGGAGCTTGCTATCCAGCTTGCCTCAGTTGGCAGATGCAAATGGTGCGCTTTACTCGATTCCTGGTACTCCGCCGTCACTTTATTCACCAATCAAAGGGGATGCCTTTGCATTGCGTTCTGACTATGCCATGTCAATTGACTTTGAAGAAGAAGCACCAGCTTTCAATGTGTCAGATACTCATTGGGCTAAGACTTGGCTGCTGCACGAAGATGCACCTAAGGTTGATAAACCAGAGATCATCGAAAACCTGCATGAAAAAATTCGTTCAAAAATGGGCTTCAATCAATTAGAAGCTTAGGAGGAAGGAAATGACTGAAAAATTAGTTGAAATTAAAGATTTAGAAATTTCCTTCGGTGAAGGAAGTAAGAAATTTGTGGCAGTTAAAAATGCAAATTTCTTCATCAACAAGGGGGAAACTTTCTCTCTTGTAGGGGAATCAGGCTCTGGTAAGACTACTATTGGTCGAGCTATTATCGGTCTTAATGATACCAGTGCAGGCGATATCTTCTACGAAGGCAAAAAGATTAATGGTAAAAAGTCAAAAGCAGAAGAAGCAGACTTGATTCGCAAGATTCAGATGATTTTCCAAGACCCAGCAGCTAGCCTGAATGAACGTGCAACGGTTGACTATATCATATCTGAGGGGCTCTATAATTACCATTTGTTTGATAGCGAAGAAGATCGTCAAAGAAAAGTCAAAGATATCATCAATGAAGTTGGTTTGTTGGCTGAACATTTAACTCGCTATCCTCACGAATTCTCTGGTGGACAGCGTCAACGGATCGGGATTGCTCGTGCATTGGTCATGCAACCAGACTTCGTGATTGCTGATGAGCCAATCTCTGCTTTGGACGTATCAGTCCGAGCTCAGGTCTTGAATCTTTTGAAAAAATTTCAAAAAGAGTTGGGTTTGACCTACCTGTTTATTGCCCATGACCTTTCGGTAGTTCGTTTTATTTCTGATCGTATCGCCGTGATTTACAAAGGTGTCATTGTAGAGGTGGCAGAGACAGAGGAGCTGTTCAACCATCCTGTCCATCCTTACACACAATCCCTGCTCTCAGCTGTTCCAATTCCAGATCCAATCTTGGAGCGTAAAAAAGTGTTGAAGGTCTATGATCCTGAACAGCACGATTATTCTGTTGATAAACCAGAAATGGCAGAGATTCGTCCAGGACACTATGTCTGGGCCAATAAAGCTGAACTCGAAAAGTATAAACAAGAACAAGAATAGAAAAAATGTCCGCAAGGGCATTTTTTACGCCTTTAAAAAGATAGAATGTAGGTCAATTTACCATCCTCAAAGGTATGTAAAACTATTCACCAATTTAAAAATAATAATTTTTTAATTTTTTTCAAAAAAGGTATTGACAGTTGGGTGGTAT
>NZ_JAPVYD010000004.1:0-241034 GCF_041431675.1 Streptococcus sp. 27098_8_134
TCACGCTTGAGACGCTTATTTTCTTGACTGTTTTAGAGCTGTGTTGTTGTGTTTTTATTCATCATAAAAAGGGCTGAGTAAATCAGTCCTTTTGTTCTCTATTTCCCCAAGCAAAATTGGCTGAAGAGTTGGGTGATGAGTTCGTCTGGTGCGGCGTCACCAGTGATTTCGCCGAGGATTTCCCAGGTGCGGGTCATATCGACTTGGAGAAGATCTACCGGCATACCCATTTCCAAGCCTTGGTTGACGGCTTGTAGGCTTTCTAGGGCTTTTTCAATCAAGGAGATATGGCGGGCGTTGGACAGGTAGGTGGCGTCTTGTTCAACGATACCAGCATTTTCAAAGAAGAGCTGATTGATGCGTTCTTCAATTTTATCGATATTTTGATTGTGGAGGACGGAAATCTTGATGACATCAGTTGGTAGCTGGTCCAGCTCAATCTTTTCCTCAAGGTCAGTCTTGTTAAGCAGGACGATGCGATTGCTATCTTGACTGATTTTGAGCAATTGTCTGTCCTGGTCTGTCAGAGGCTCGCTGGCATTGAGAACTAAGAGGACCAAGTCTGCTTCCTGCAGAGCTTTTTTAGAGCGCTCAACTCCAATTTGTTCTACAAGGTCATCGGTTTCCCGAATTCCTGCTGTATCAATGAGCTTGAGCGGCACACCCTTGATATTGACATACTCCTCAATCACATCCCGAGTCGTCCCCTCAATATCAGTCACAATGGCCTTGTCCTCGCGCAGGAGATTGTTGAGCAGGCTGGACTTGCCAACATTAGGTCGGCCAATGATAGCTGTGGAAATGCCTTCGCGTAAAATCTTACCTCGTCGTGCAGTATTGAGGAGGTTGCTCAGGAGTGCCTCGAACTCAGCTGTTTTTTCTCGCATAAGCTTGGTCGTCATCTCTTCCACGTCGTCGTATTCAGGATAGTCAATATTGACCTCGACCTGAGCCAGTGTGTTGAGAATTTCCTGCCGGGTATTGTTGATAAGGTTGGAGAGGGAGCCATCCAGCTGCTTGACAGCGTTGTTCATAGCTTTATCGGTCTTGGCTCGGATGATGTCCATAACGGCCTCAGCCTGAGTCAAATCTACGCGCCCATTGAGAAAAGCCCGCTTGGTAAACTCACCAGGCTCAGCCATTCTAGCACCCTCGCGGATAGCCAGCTGCAGGATTTCATTCGTGACCGCAATTCCGCCGTGGGTGTTAATCTCGATGATATCCTCGCGTGTGAAGGTCTTGGGAGAGCGCATAGCGCCAAGCATAACCTCGTCCAGAATTTCCTGATTTTGAGGGTCGGCGATATGGCCGTAGTTGAGCGTGTGGCTTTCCACTTTGCTTAGATTTTTCCCTTTGAAGATTTTTTGGGCAATAGCAAAGCTGTCAGTCCCGCTTAGTCTGACGATACCAATAGCCCCTTCGCCAAGAGGCGTAGAAATCGCAGCGATTGTATCAAATTCTCTGGTAATCATACTGTATTTTTCCTTGTGTTTAAAATCAATTACCTTAATTGTAACGCAAAAATCAAGGAGGAGCAAGGCTTTCGATTATCAAGCCAAAGGAATGAAATTTAAGTCTGGTAAAGAAAACACTTTCATGTTAGTGAGAATCATGATATAATAAAAGTAGTGTGATTCGAGGAGGTGCTATGGAAAATCTAAAGAAACTGGCAGGAATCAAGGCTGCTGAATTTGTCCAAAGCGGGATGATAGTTGGTCTCGGGACGGGTTCGACCGCTTATTATTTTGTCGAAGAGATTGGCCGTCGTATAAAAGAAGAAGGACTGAAGATTACAGCTGTTACGACTTCCAGTGTCACTAGCAAACAGGCGGAAGGTTTAGGTATTCCGCTCAAATCCATTGATGAAGTTGACTTTGTTGATGTGACAGTTGATGGTGCTGATGAGGTTGACGCCACTTTTAACGGTATCAAGGGCGGTGGTGGCGCACTTCTCATGGAGAAAGTCGTAGCGGTGCCTACCAAGCACTATATCTGGGTAGTTGATGAGAGTAAATTAGTTGAGAAGCTAGGAGCTTTTAAGCTTCCGGTCGAAGTTGTCCAGTATGGTGCAGAGCAAGTTTTTCGTCGCTTTGAACGTGCAGGTTACAAACCAGCCTTTCGTCAGAAAGATGGTCAACGCTTTGTTACAGATATGAAGAATTTTATCATTGACCTAGATTTGGGTGTGATTGAAAATCCAGTTGAGTTTGCACAAGAACTTGATCATGTTGTGGGAGTAGTGGAGCATGGATTGTTTAATCAAATGGTAGACAAGGTCATTGTTGCTGGAAAATCAGGTCTTCAAGTTTTAGAGGCCAATAAATAGAAAGAGGTATTTTATGCCAAAATTTAATCGTATTCACTTGGTAGTTATGGACTCAGTTGGTATCGGTGCTGCACCAGATGCCAATAACTTTGTCAATGCAGGGGTACCAGATGGTGCTTCAGATACTCTGGGACATATTTCCAAAACGGTAGGACTGAATGTACCAAACATGGCTAAAATCGGTTTGGGAAATATCGAGCGTCCTGCTCCTTTGAAGACAGTTCCTCAAGAAGAAAATCCTAGCGGTTACTATACCAAACTGGAAGAAGTATCTCTTGGAAAAGACACGATGACAGGCCACTGGGAAATCATGGGTCTTAATATTACTGAGCCTTTTGATACTTTCTGGAATGGCTTCCCAGAAGAAATCCTGACTCAGATTGAAGAGTTTTCTGGTCGCAAGGTCATTCGTGAGGCTAACAAGCCATACTCTGGTACAGCAGTTATTGATGACTTTGGCCCTCGTCAGATGGAAACAGGCGAGCTGATTATCTACACCTCAGCTGACCCAGTATTGCAAATTGCGGCACACGAAGAAGTGATTCCTTTGGAAGAGCTTTATCGTATTTGTGAATTCGCCCGCTCTATTACCTTGGAACGCCCTGCGCTTCTGGGACGTATTATCGCTCGTCCTTATGTAGGTGAGCCAGGCAACTTTACTCGTACAGCCAACCGTCACGACTATGCAGTTTCTCCGTTCAATCCAACTGTTCTTGATAGGCTCAATGAAGCTGGAATTGCCACTTATTCTGTTGGTAAGATTAATGACATCTTCAACGGCGCTGGAATCAATCATGATATGGGACACAATAAGTCTAACAATCATGGTGTAGATACATTGGTCAAGGCTCTCAAAGACGAAAACTTCAAAGAAGGTTTCTCATTTACCAACCTAGTAGACTTTGATGCTCTTTATGGTCACCGCCGTGATCCACATGGCTACCGTGACTGCTTGGAAGAGTTTGATGCTCGAATCCCAGAAATCATTGAAAACATGCGTGAAGATGATTTGCTCATGATTACTGCTGACCATGGTAATGACCCAACCTATGCTGGAACCGACCATACTCGTGAATACATTCCGCTCTTGGTCTTCGGAAAATCGCTGAGCGGTCATGGTCATATTCCTGTCGGACACTTTGCGGATATCTCAGCTACCGTTGCTGAAAACTTCGGAGTGGACAAGGCGATGATTGGCGAAAGCTTCTTGGACAAATTGGTATAAGCATTATAAGAGAGTGAGGAAAATATTTTATGACAAGCTTATCAGAAAAAATCAAAGAAACAGCAGCCTTCTTAAAAGAAAAAGGTATGACAGAACCTGAATTTGGTCTGATTTTGGGATCTGGTTTGGGAGAGTTGGCTTCTGAAATCAAAAATGCCGTTAGTCTTGACTATGCGGATATTCCAAACTGGGGCCGCTCAACTGTTGTTGGTCACGCTGGGAAATTAGTCTATGGAGACTTGGCAGGACGTAAAGTCTTGGCTCTTCAAGGTCGTTTCCATTTCTATGAAGGAAATCCTTTAGAAATCGTTACTTTCCCCGTACGTGTGATGAAGGCTCTTGGTGCGACAGGTGTTATTGTGACCAATGCTGCCGGTGGTATCGGTTATGGCCCTGGTACACTTATGGCAATCACCGACCACATCAATATGACTGGTCAAAATCCTTTGATCGGTGAAAACTTGGATGAATTTGGTCCACGTTTCCCTGATATGTCTAAATCTTACACTCCAGAATACCGTGCCGTCGCTCATAAAGTTGCTGATAAGCTCGACATCAAGCTGGATGAGGGTGTCTATATCGGTGTAACTGGACCAACTTATGAAACGCCAGCAGAAATCCGTGCTTATAAGACGCTTGGGGCGGATGCAGTCGGCATGTCTACTGTTCCTGAAGTGATTGTAGCAGCACATTCTGGTTTGAAAGTCCTTGGAATTTCATGCATTACAAACTTTGCTGCTGGTTTCCAAGAAGAGCTTAATCATGAGGAAGTGGTTGAAGTAACAGAACGTGTCAAGGGTGATTTCAAACGACTGCTTAAAGAAACGCTTGCTGAATTGTAAAAAAATGTTGAAAGGCGTAGTGTCTGGGTTGGTAATTAAACCCGGAACAGCCTTTCTATCTAGCCGATAAAATCATTAAACTAAAGAAAGCTAGAGTGTGTTCAGATTTGAACACGAGCGAAAAACTATCTTTCAAATAAACACAGAAAGGAAGGGCATCTGAGTTTGAATTGAACTCGGGCTAGTCTTTCTATGGAATATTAAAATTAAGAAAGAAAGGAATTGAACCC
Source organism: Streptococcus sp. 27098_8_134 (assembly GCF_041431675.1). Lineage (NCBI taxonomy): Bacteria > Bacillati > Bacillota > Bacilli > Lactobacillales > Streptococcaceae > Streptococcus > Streptococcus sp. 27098_8_134. The sequence continues at coordinate 4,624 of NZ_JAPVYD010000004.1, forward strand.
ACCCTAAAAGCTGTGGGAAAAAGATAGATGGTCTTGCGAGCATCGCTCACTGCGACCATCTCCTATTTTCCCTTTGCTTTTGACGGGTTTGGTATCTTAACTATGTCTATTCATATTTCTGCTAAGGCAGGTGAAATTGCGGATAAAATTCTACTTCCAGGGGATCCGCTTCGGGCCAAATTCATCGCTGAGAACTTTTTAGAAGATGCTGTTTGCTTCAATGAAGTCCGCAATATGTTCGGTTACACTGGTACTTATAAAGGACATCGTGTTTCTGTTATGGGGACTGGAATGGGAATGCCCTCAATCTCTATCTACGCGCGTGAGCTGATTGTTGATTACGGTGTGAAAAAGCTAATTCGTGTCGGAACAGCGGGCTCGCTGAATGCTGATGTGCATGTCCGTGAATTAGTTTTGGCTCAGTCGGCTGCAACTAACTCCAATATCATCCGCAATGACTGGCCACAGTATGATTTTCCGCAAATCGCTAGCTTTGATTTACTAGATAAGGCCTACCATATCGCCAAAGATCTTGGTATGACAACTCATGTTGGGAATGTCTTATCGTCGGATGTCTTTTATTCAAACTACTTTGAAAAGAACATCGAACTTGGTAAGTGGGGGGTTAAGGCAGTGGAAATGGAAGCTGCGGCACTTTACTACTTGGCTGCTCAATACCATGTGGATGCTCTTGCTATCATGACTATTTCTGACAGCTTGGTCAATCCTGAAGAGGATACGACAGCAGAAGAGCGCCAAAATACCTTCACCGATATGATGAAGGTTGGTTTGGAAACCTTGATTGCAGAAGCATGAAATTAGATGTCAAAGAAGCTATTCTCTTTGCTATTTCCCGCTATGACTATGCTTATGCTCATAAACTAGCTGAGCGAGCAGGAAGCAGTGTCCAGTCTGACTTGGTCCTTCTTCTTGAGGCTTTAGCGGAGCGAAGAGAGCTCAACATCCAATCTATGATGAATCTAAAGTTGGAAATCATTGGGTCTAACCTAGCTGATTTTCAGCTTTTTTGCCATGAAAATGAAGCGGATGAGCAGCTAGTCAATTACCTTTATGATCTGGAAGCCAAGCTAAGAAATGAGCAGCTGACTGATTTTATCCGAGCTGTCAGTCCGGCTATTTATCGGATTTTTATGCGGCTGATTCGAAAGCAAATACCGGATATTGATTGCTATATTCATAATTCGCGAGGGGCTAGTTACGACCGTTGGAAGTTTGAAAAGATGCGACATTCTGATAATCCTGTCCTGCAAAATTTTCATGCGGAAAGCACGGTTAATTCTTCTAGTTTGACGGAGCTGATTTTGCAGTTGCATTTGCCCGAATCTGTCAAAGAATCAGCACGGCAACTAAGAGAGTTAGAAAAGTCAGTCCGCAATCCGTTGGCTCATCTTATCAAGCCTTTCGATGAGGAAGAATTGCACAGGACGACAGGTTTCTCATCTCAGCACTTTATGGAGCTTCTGATTGATTTGGCGCAGGAGACAGGCATAGTTTATCAGAGGGAACCTTTTTACTTCGACCGAGCAAATGCGGTCATAGAAAGTCTCTTATAAGGAGTAGCAGGATGGATAAGATTGCAAGGTTGCAAGAATTGATAGACCAAAGTCAAAATATCGTCTTTTTCGGTGGTGCGGGTGTTTCGACGGAGTCCAATATTCCAGACTTTCGCAGTTCAGATGGGATATACAGCGTCAAGCTAGGACGGCACTTTACAGCGGAGCAGCTGGTTTCTCACACTATGTTTGAGCGCTATCCGCAGGAGTTTTTTGACTTTTACAAGAAGTACCTGCTCTATCCGGATGCCAAGCCCAATGCGGCACATGCCTACTTGGCAGACTTGGAGAAGACGAGCAAGCTCAAGGCTGTGGTGACTCAAAATATCGATAGCTTGCATGAAATGGCCGGTTCGAAAAAGGTTCTCAAGCTTCATGGCAGTGCGGATAGAAATTACTGTCTGAATTGTCAGCGATTCTATGATTTGGCCGGTTTTCTAGCTTTGAAGGGTACCGTTCCTCACTGTCTTGACTGTGGTGGCATTGTCAAACCAGATGTGACTCTCTATGAAGAACCGCTAGATATGGAAGTTTTCCAGCAGGCAGCTCAAGCTATCCATCAAGCAGACCTGCTGATAATCGGCGGGACTTCCTTAGTCGTCTATCCCGCAGCCAGCCTCATCCAGTATTTTGCAGGTAAGCATTTGGTTGTCATCAACAAGACCAGCATCCCTCAAGACAGCCAGGCAGATCTAGTCATTGAGGGTAAGATAGGGGAAGTGATGGGGAAGTTGAAACAATAGCGAAAACACCTGAAAAAGCTTTTTCGGGTGTTTTTTTGCAGTTTATTTATCAAACTTCACTTCTTCAATCAGATACTCAATGAAGCGTTCTCCCATTTTGGATAGGCTAGCTTTTTCGTGTTGGATGTAGACCAGCTCAATCGGATCATCAATGTCCAGTGGGATTGACACGATATTATCTCCGTTGAGGTTGCTGTTGAGGATACCGGTTGCAATTGTGTAGCCGTCCAAACCAATCAAAAGATTAAAGAGGGTCGCGCGGTCGCTGACGACGATAGATTTTTTATGGTGCTCCTGAGAGAGAATTTCCTCGGAAAAGTAGAAGGAGTTGTGAGTTCCTTGGTCGTAGCTGAGGTAGGGGAAGTTTTCTAAGTCAGATAATTGAACCAGCTTTTTCTTGGCCAGCGGATTGGACTTGCTGACAAAGATATGGGGCTGCGCTGTGAAGAGATGAGTGGCAATCAAGTGATTGTCATCCAGCATCTTGGATAGGACATCGCGGTTGTAGCTATTGAGAAAGAGGACGCCAATTTCGCTGCGGAAGTTTTTTACGTCGTCAATAATTTCCCAAGTCCGAGTTTCCCGCAGAAAGAGCTCGTATTTCTCCATATCGCTTTTTTTAAGCAGGGAGACAAAAGCGTTGACTACAAAAGCATAGTGCTGAGCAGACACGCTGAAAAGCTCGCGGTGGGCGACAGGGTTTTTGTATCGCTCCTCTAGAAGTTGCGTCTGCTCAACAACCTGCCGGGCATAAGAAAGAAACTCCATGCCGTCCTTGGTCAAGGTAATTCCTTTGGGATTGCGAATGAAAATCTCGATACCCATTTCATTTTCCAAATCCCGTACAGCGTTAGATAGGCTAGGCTGGGTAATGAAAAGCTGCTTGGCAGCTTCGTTCATGCTGCCAGTCTCGACGATTTTGATAATATAGTGTAACTGTTGAATTCTCATAGGACTATTTTATCACAAACTGGGGATTTTTTCCCAATAAATCAATGAAAGCTAGTAAGGTTTTATGATTGAATTTATTAAAATGGACAGATGGTAAAAGAAATTCTATTGGATATAGTGACATTTTTAAAGTTTATTCTTATCGGAATTATAGAGCGATTTTATCAAGTCTTTTATAATGAAACAGGTTTTGCAATTTCAAGTTATTCGTGATATGATGATTTTTAGAGTGTAAAAGGAGTAGTTATGAAGAGAAAAGAAGATTCTTTTGAAGATATTGCTCTTGAGTTAGAGAAGGAGACATCTAAGTCTAAGTTCTTACCATTCGTTCTATTAGCCATTATTGGCTTTTCTATCGTTGGAGCAGTTTTTTTGATGCTTTCTATATCGCAAAAGACTAAATCTAAGCAACCGGTGAGCCAGTCAAGTCAGATTATTTCACCATCAAAAAAATTAGAGGATAAGAAGACTGAAGTAAAAAAATTCGCTGAAAGTCTTACAGTTCCTCCAGAAAAAAGTGGTTCCTTTCTTTGGACGGTTGACAAGGCAGTTTCTCTACCCATGGACAAAGCTAAAGGCGGAGCGGCCTTGGAAGATGTTTTAAGAGAATTTGGAAGACCTGTTGAAGCTGGTTCGTGGATTGATTTTTCATCAAATAATGAAATTCAAAAGCATATTCGTCTTTTTTGGAAAGAGAAGGATGGTGCTCTTGGTTATGTTTCTTTAACCTTTGCTGAATTTGATGGTGTCTATAAGCTCATTTCCAAGTACCATTCTAACCTTGCAAGTGATGAAATTAAGGTGGATCAAAATCCTAATAGAAACTTTTTATGGACACAAGAATATATAGATAGTCTTGTTATTGGTGCTAGAGAAGGTACTGACAAAGGTACGGTGTATGATGAGATTGTTTCAAATGTTGGTTTGCCGCTGTATCAGACGATTTTGGGAGAGGACAATCAACTTAAGATGCAGACTACTTATAACAATCCAAGGGGATGGAGATTTCCAGATGAATTGAAAACTGTTAATTTAGAATTTTATAAGCAAGAAGATGGATCGTGGCGTTTAGTTTCTAAACAAAGCCAGTAAACTAAATAAAAAGGAGAAGACTAACTTGAGAAAGAATAGCATGAAAAAACACGATGCCAATTCATTTAGAGATATAAAAAAAGAACTTTATAAACAACAAAAGATAAAAAGAGAAGAACTTACCATGATGGCCATACAGGAGGAGAAAAAATCGATTAATTCGACCTTTATTCTTCTTTGTTTGAGCATGTTATTTGCTTTGTTCTTTGGGGTCTATTATTTTTCTCAAAAGATTCCTAAAGCTAACCTTAAGTACAAATATAATAAGACAGTTTCGTCAGTTAGTAGAGAAAGCTCTACTACTCAGCAAGATGATGAATCAGAAATGTACAGAAAACAGGATGAACTTAGGATGAAAATTGTTGAGATAGTACAAAAAAAGTTTTCTTTTAACTGGACATTAGATAATTTTGTAGAACTAAAAATGGGAAAACCTGGAGAGTTGAGTTCTAATCCAACTTTAGAAGAAGTTGTTGCGAAATATGGTAAGGGTTCAGGCGTAAGTTTTATCGACAACGGATTGATTCTGACTTATAAGACAAGAATTGTAGATGTTCCGAGATATGGTTCGTCGGGACATCCTCAGGAGATAAGTTTAAGTTTTACTTCTCTTGATTCTAATGGGGAGAAGTACTATTTGACAAATAAAATGGCAATGTTTTTAAATGACAGTAATTATCTTTCAGCTACCAAAGATGAATTTGTTTTTAATTGGAAGCCAGAAGATATGGATACATTGATAGTAGGTGATAGAAATCATGGCAAAGGAGGAATGACTTATCAAGAAATTGTTGATCGATTTGGCCTACCTTCATATACTAATATTTCCGGAAATGATACAGATTATAGTCCCTTATCACTGCAAGCGAATTATTTGATTGCTCGTCGTTCTGAATCTGAACGAAAATTGGATAGGGTGTCTTTGATTTTCAAGAGGCAGGAGGATGGCAGCTTTCGTCTTGCGGATGCAAAGAGTGAATTTGACAAGGACTGGTAAGGCTGTGATAAGTCGGAGACATGAAAAGTCTAATATTTTTATGTCTTGACAATCCTCATCTCTAACGATATAATGTTTACAATTTAACCTTTAATCAAGTCCAGTGAGGCTGTAAGGTAGGAAAAACGGTATAAGAGGCAGTTGGCTGCCTTGTTTTTTGCGAAACCTTGCTGCGGCGAGGTTTTTCTTGTAGAAAGTGAGGTTGTCATGGTTAGTGACAGTTGTAAAAAGAGATTTGGCAAGATTATGCTGGAGCAGATGGAGCTGCTTGAGCAAGTAGAAATTGCGCCTAATATTTTTTCCATGATTCTAAAGGGACAAATGGTTGCTCAGATGCAGGCTGGGCAGTTTTTACATATTCGGGTACCAGATGAAAGCAAGCTTTTGCGCCGGCCTATCTCAATCGCAGAGATTGACCGAGACAATCTGACTTGTCGCATTATTTATCGGATAGAAGGCGGCGGAACAGCTATTTTTTCTCAACTTCCTGCTGGTTCTTATCTTGATGTTATGGGGCCTCAGGGAAATGGTTTTGATTTGACCCCTGTAAGGTCAGGTGACCAAGTTTTGATTATCGGTGGTGGGATTGGTGTTCCACCTCTGCTTGAGGTTGCTAAAGAATTGCATGCCAAGGGTGCTCAGGTGACGGCTGTATTGGGATTTGCTGATAAAGCTGCTCTTATTTTAGAAAAAGAAATGAAAAAATACGCTGAGGTCATTGTTACGACGGATAATGGTTCCTATGGTCGCAAGGGCTATGTATCAGCAGTTGTAGATAAATTGCCCCAAGACTATGCTGCTGTCTATTCCTGTGGAGCGCCAGCCATGCTCCAGTATGTCGATCGTAAGTTTCAGGACCATCCGCATGCTTATCTTTCTATGGAATCCCGTATGGCTTGTGGCATGGGCGCCTGCTATGCCTGCGTCGTTCATGTGGCAGGTCAGGACGAGTCGGTCAATAAGCGCGTTTGTGAAGACGGTCCGGTCTTTGAGACGGGCACGATTATTGTCTAGGAGGGAAAAAGAATGAGTGACCAACGTTTAAGGGTTTCCTTGCCAGGCTTGGACCTGAAAAATCCAATTATTCCAGCATCAGGTTGCTTTGGATTCGGTCAAGAATATGCCAAGTACTATGACTTGGATTTGTTGGGTTCTATCATGATAAAGGCTACGACTTTGGACCCCCGCTTTGGCAATCCCACTCCACGTGTGGCAGAAACGCCAGCTGGGATGCTCAATGCAATTGGCCTGCAAAATCCAGGTGTTGAGGTTGTTCTAGCTGAAAAACTGCCTTGGTTGGAAAAACATTTCCCCGATCTGCCAATCATTGCTAATGTAGCGGGCTTTTCCAATCAAGAATATTCCACAGTTGCTGGGAAAATTTCTCAAGCCCCCAATGTTAAGGCTATTGAGCTCAATATCTCCTGTCCTAATGTTGACCATGGAAATGCTGGACTGTTGATTGGTCAAGTTCCGGAGTTGGCTTACGAAGCAACCAAAGCAGCAGTAGATGCTTCTGCAGTACCTGTCTATGTCAAATTAACTCCGAGTGTGGCTGATATCACTCAGGTAGCTAAGGCTGTTGAAGATGCTGGTGCTGCTGGTTTTACCATGATTAACACCTTGGTAGGTATGCGATTTGACTTGAAGACTCGCAAGCCTATTATCGCCAATGGCACTGGTGGCATGTCTGGCCCTGCTGTCTTTCCTGTAGCGCTCAAGCTGATCCGTCAAGTGGCGCAAGCAAGCAAACTTCCCATCATTGGTATGGGGGGAGTTGATTCGGCGGAGGCTGCTCTGGAGATGTTTATAGCGGGCGCTTCAGCTATTGGAGTGGGAACTGCCAATTTTACGGATCCATATGCCTGCCCGACCATCATTGAAGATCTGCCTAAGGTTATGGATAAATACGGCATCGAAAGTCTTGAAAGTTTACGAAAAGAAGTTCGAGAGAATTTGCTTTAAAGTTACATTTTTACTTGACAATCCTGCTGTGAAATTATAGAATGAACTAAATATAACCTTTAAAGAAGTCCAGAGAGGCTACTAAGGTACATACGTTTGAATGGCAAATACTGCCACATTTTCGTGTAACCTTGCTCTCAGGCAAGGTTTTTCTATGTCTCTGAGCCTAATGTGAAGGTTATTTTTGAGATATAAATGCCTAATGGACTTTTTTGAAGATAATAATTTAAAAGGAGATTTTCCCCTCATGCGTGAAGAACGGCCTATTATCGCCCTCGACTTTCCATCTTTTGACGATGTCAAAGATTTCTTGGAGCATTTTCCGGAAGATGAAAAACTCTATGTCAAAATCGGTATGGAATTCTTCTATGCCATCGGTCCAGAAATCGTTCATTATCTGAAAGGTCTTGGACACAGCATTTTCTTGGATCTGAAACTGCACGACATTCCCAATACGGTGCGCTCAGCCATGTCTGTCTTAGGAACTTTTGGTATCGACATGGTGACGGTCCATGCAGCAGGCGGTGTAGAGATGATGAGCGAAGCCAAGAAGGTCTTGGGGGATAAGGCTAAGTTGGTTGCGGTGACTCAGCTGACCTCGACCAGCGAAGAAGATATGCGTGATTGCCAAAATATCCAGACTACGGTTCAGGAGTCTGTTGTCAACTACGCTCGGAAGGCCAAAGAAGCCGGTCTGGATGGCGTCGTTTGTTCGGCTCAAGAAGTTGAACTGATTAAGGCGGCAACTGCAAATGACTTTCTCTGTGTGACGCCGGGTATTCGGCCAGCTGGATCAGAAATCGGCGACCAAAAACGGGTCATGACTCCGCAGGAAGCCCATCAAATAGGCAGTGATTATATTGTAGTTGGCCGTCCGATTATCCAAGCTGAAAATCCTTGGGATGCCTACCACGAGATTAAGAAGCAGTGGAATAGTTAGGCAAAACAAGGAATTCGAATTAAATCAATATACAAAATTGATAGCATCATAAACATTCAAATTTATAAGGAGCAAAAAATGACTTTAGCAAAATTGATTGCGCGTGATTTATTGAAAATCAAAGCTGTGTATTTGAAGCCAGAAGAACCTTTTACATGGGCATCAGGTATCAAGTCACCTATTTATACGGACAACCGTGTGACCTTGGCTTATCCAGAGACTCGAACCTTGATTGAAGATGGTTTCGTCGAAAAGATTCGGGCGGAATTTCCAGATGTAGAAGTCATTGCTGGAACTGCGACAGCAGGCATTCCTCATGGAGCCATTATCGCGGATAAGATGAACCTGCCATTTGCCTATATCCGCAGCAAACCAAAAGATCACGGAGCGGGCAATCAAATCGAAGGTCGCGTAGCGCCTGGGCAGAAGATGGTTGTCGTTGAGGACTTGATCTCAACTGGCGGTTCGGTCTTGGATGCTATCGCTGCTGCTAAACGTGAAGGTGCAGATGTGATTGGCGCAGCAGCTATCTTTACCTATGAGCTACCAAAAGCAGAAAAGAACTTTAATGAAGCGGGTGTGAAATTAGTAACCCTATCTAACTACACTGAGCTAATCACTCTGGCTGAAGCAGAAGGTTATGTCAGTCCTGAGGGTTTGGCATTGCTTGAGAAATTTAAGCATGACCAAGAAAATTGGCAGGCTTAGATTGAACAGAAATAAAATGATCTGACTTTATTCAGGTCATTTTTCAGTAAAACGTCCTTGTATTGCCTTTTAAAATGGCTTAAAGTCTCGGTGTTTGGTATAATAGAGCTATGTCTAAGATTTATCATCTATCCTTTTCGATATTACAGAAAGTTATGCTGGTTACGGCTGTTCACTGGTTTCTGATTGCCATCTGGCATGTTGCAGAGCTGAATAGTATAGCTATGATTGCCTTTGCTGGCTTAGCTTATCTGGCCTATCGCTATAGGCATTTGCTAGAAAAAGCTTATCATTGGCTGATGAAGCATAAACTTCTTATTATGCTAGCTGCCTTTATTTTTCAGCTGATTATGCTCTTTTCGGCAGAGCTTTTGATTAGGCGGGATGCAGCAGTTGTCTTTACAGGGGCTTTCAAAACTCTGAAAGAAAGCTCCATTTCCAGCTATCTGACCCGGAATCCTAACAATGTCTCACTATTTCTCTACGAGCGTTTTTTCTTTAATGTATTTGGAGAATCTGGTCTATGGGTCATGCAGGCCTTGAATATTGTTTATACTAACGTAACGGCCTTGATTCTCTATAAGGGTTGCCAAAAGTATTTTTCCCAAAAGGCTGCAGATGCTGTCTTTAGTCTTTATGTGCTTTTACTGGGCTTTTCTCCTTATTTCTTTTCAATGTATACGGATATTCCGCCCCTGCCTTTCATTAGTTTGCAGATTTTCCTAGTTCTTGGATTACTGAAGGGAGAGGAAATCAGTCGACAACTGGTTTGGCGCAGTATTTTGCTTGGGCTAATGACTAGTCTAGCTTTCTTCTTTAGGCCAACAGTAATGATTCTACTGATAGCTGTCTTCGGAGTTCTCTTTTTCAAGAAGAATTGGAAGAAGTTCTTTCTGACACTAGTCGTTTTTGCTTGCAGTTTTGCGATTAGCTATGCCCCGCTGCATTACTGGTCCAAGCATCAGACGGAAGTGCCGATTATGGAGGGAGAGGGATTGGCAAAAGGTCCCCTGCTTTTTATCAATCTAGGTCTGACCTTCAATGGCCACAATCAGGAAGATATGAAAGAAGGGCTCTTGCAGTATATTGAGCCCGATAAGCAGTATGACTATAACAATGGCATGTTTGCCAAGGAATATGTTATTAAGGAAATCAAGCGGCGCTTAAGTGAATATAATCCTTTGACTTTAGCTCATCATCTCTTCCATAAGCAGTCTCTGACTGTAGCTGAAGGAGATTTGGGCTGGCTCTACCGCAGTGTCGAAAATGAAAAGACGCCTTATATATCGCCTTTTTACCAAGATACGAAGAATAATTCTTTTACTCAGTTTGTCCGTGACTTCTTCCTGAATACTGACAAGTCAGAATTTGTCTATTTCTCGCTGTCTAAGCAGGTGGTTTGGATTGTCATGGCAGCAGGACTTGTCTTTGCTCTTTGGAAATATCGCTCTAGTGATGAGCTGAATTTTCTATCCTTAGCTGTTTTTGGCGGCCTGCTCTTTTTGCAGATTTTCGAGGGAGGAAAGACGCGTTATCTGATTCAGTTTTTGCCACAGATTTTGATTCTGTCTGCTGTGGGCTTATCTCAGTACCCACAATCCCTAGGAAAGTGTCGTTTTTGGACTAGAAAGAAGGAGTCTTTAGAATGAAAAGACCTGTTCCTATCTATGAACCGCTTTATAGCTTGAAGCCTATTGCTGAGAATATTTGGATTGTCAACGGTGATTTGATTGAGATGGATGCGGTAGTGACAAAGTTGCCCTTTTCTACCCGCATGACTGTTATCAAGTTAGCAAATGGTCAGCTCTGGTGTCATTCACCAATCCAGCCAAATCAAGCCTTGTTTGACCAGTTAGACGTTTTGGGACCAGTCGCACATCTCATTTCACCTAATAAGATTCACTATGCCTATATAGTTGACTGGAAGAAGCGTTATCCTGAGGCAATTGCTTGGTCTAGCCCAGGAGTTGAAGAGAGAGCGGCCAAGCAGAAAATCCCAGTCTTTTTTAATGAAAGGCTGACCGATGAGGCTCCTGAAGCTTGGGCAGGTCAGATAGATCAGTTGGTTTTCAAGGGAAGTGCTTATATTGAGGAAGTTGTCTTTTTTCATAAGGACAGTCAAACCTTGATTTTGACAGATTTGATTGAGAATTTTGAAACAGAGCGTTTTCCGAGTTCGCTTCGCAGCAAGTTTTATAAATTGGTTCGTGTTGCAGCTCCGGACGGCCAGACGCCTATTGACTACCGTATGACCTTTATCGGTCATCAAAAAGAAGCCAAAGAATGTCTAGAGCAGATGCTGGCTTGGCAACCAGAAAAAATCATCCTAGCTCATGGTCGTTGTTTTCTGGAAAATGGTACAGCAGAACTAAGAAGAGCGCTTAGGTGGATTAGGTAAGAGAATTTTATCGAAGGAAATGAGAGGAGACATATATGCAGCATTCAGCTTGGCACGCTTTGATTAAGGAGCAGCTGCCGGAAGGTTATTTTGCAAAAATCAATCATTTTTTAGACGAAGTGTATGCTTCGGGGACCATTTACCCACCTCGGGAAAAGGTGTTTAATGCGATTCAGACGACAGATTTAGCAGATGTTAAGGTGGTTATTTTGGGGCAGGACCCCTACCACGGACCGAGACAGGCACAAGGCTTGAGTTTTTCGGTACCTGATGACATTCCAGCTCCGCCTTCTTTGCAGAATATTCTCAAAGAACTGGCTGATGATATCGGAGTGAAAGAGTCGCATGATTTGACTTCCTGGGCTCAGCAGGGTGTTCTCTTGCTCAATGCTGGTCTGACAGTGCCTGCTGGCCAGGCCAATGCGCATGCCGGCTTAATCTGGGAGCCTTTTACAGATGCTATTATCAAGGTAGTCAATGAAAAGTCTGATCCAGTCGTCTTTATCCTATGGGGTTCATACGCCCGCAAGAAAAAAGCCTTGATAAGCAATCCTCAACATTTGATAATCGAGTCGGCTCACCCAAGTCCGCTGTCTGCTTATCGTGGTTTCTTTGGTAGCAAACCTTTTTCTCGTACCAATGATTTCTTAGTGGCTAAGGGCTTAGAACCTATCAATTGGTTATCTTAGGAGGTAATATGGTTCAGTTAGCAACGATTTGTTATATCGATAATGGCCGAGAGTTTCTTATGCTGCACCGCAACAAAAAACCCAACGACGTTCATGCTGGGAAGTGGATTGGTGTTGGTGGCAAGCTAGAGCGAGGAGAAACTCCGCAGGAATGTGCGGCGCGCGAGATTCTAGAAGAAACAGGTCTAAAGGCCAAGCCTGTTCTTAAAGGTGTTATCACTTTTCCAGAGTTTACTCCCGATTTGGACTGGTACACCTATGTTTTCAAGGTGACTGAGTTCGAGGGGGAACTGATTGACTGCAACGAAGGGACTTTAGAATGGGTGCCCTATGATCAGGTTTTATCTAAACCAACCTGGGAAGGCGATCATACCTTTGTTGAGTGGCTTTTAGAAGACAAGCCTTTCTTTTCTGCAAAGTTTGTTTATGACGGGGATAAACTGCTGGATACGCAGGTAGACTTTTACGAATAAGGAGATAAGACGATGCTATTAATCAAAAACGGACGAGTTATGGATCCTAAGACTGGTTTTGACCAAATTGCTGACCTCTTGGTTGATGGGAAAAAGATTGTTAAAATCGGTCAAGATTTGCAGGCGAAAGATGCAAAAGTCATTGATGCCAGTGGTTTGATTGTGGCTCCGGGTTTGGTGGATATACATGTGCATTTCCGGGAGCCTGGCCAGACTCATAAGGAAGATATTCATACGGGGGCTTTGGCAGCAGCAGCAGGTGGCTTTACGACTGTTGTTATGATGGCCAATACCAATCCGACCATTTCTACAGTTGAAACTCTGAAGGAAGTGCTGGACTCGGCTAGTCGTGAAAATATCCATATCAAGTCGGTCGCGACAATCACAGAGAATTTTGATGGACAGCATCTGACAGATTTCCAAGATCTTTTGGCAGCTGGTGCAGTAGGTTTTTCTGATGACGGTATTCCGCTGACCGACGCTGGCATTGTCCGCAAAGCGCTCGTAGAAGCACGTAAAAATAACACTTTTATCAGCTTGCACGAGGAAGACCCAAATCTCAACGGCATACTCGGTTTCAATGAGCATATCGCCAAAGAGCATTTTCATATCTGCGGCGCGACAGGTGTGGCCGAATATAGCATGGTTGCACGCGATGTCATGATTGCTTATGATGCAAAGGCTCATGTGCATATCCAGCATTTGTCCAAGGCTGAGAGTGTAAAGGTGGTGGAATTCGCTCAGAAGCTAGGCGCTCAAGTCACCGCTGAAGCAGCACCTCAACACTTCTCTAAAACAGAAGCTCTGCTATTGACCAAGGGCAGCAATGCTAAGATGAATCCGCCTCTGCGCTTAGAATCGGACCGTCTGGCGGTTATTGAGGGGCTCAAGTCTGGTGTCATTTCTGTCATTGCGACGGACCATGCTCCACATCATGCTGACGAGAAAAATGTAGAAGACATCACTAAAGCACCTTCTGGTATGACTGGTCTTGAGACTTCGCTTTCTCTGGGACTGACCTACTTGGTTGAGGCTGGTCATCTGAGCTTGATGGAACTTTTAGAGAAAATGACTTTTAATCCAGCTCAGTTGTATGGTTTTGATGCTGGCTTTATTGCTCAGGATGGTCCAGCCGATTTGACAATATTTGACCCAGAAGCAGATAGACTTGTGACTGATCATTTTGCCTCTAAAGCAGCCAATTCACCTTTTGTTGGTGAAAAGCTTAAAGGCCAAGTGAAGTTTACCATCTGTGATGGGGAAGTTGTCTTTAAAGGATAATGCAGATTAGACTCTGATGAATTTCAGGGTCTTTTTTAACACAGAAAATTTTCTAGTAATTTTCTGAAAAACCGAATTTTTGTTGAAATAGTAGCGGTTTAGTTCCTTTTTGAGTCAAAAAGATGTATAATATAACAAAATAATAAAGAGGAGTGTTCGTTATATGAAGAAGAAATTTTTCATCTTACCTGTTCTATCGACAGTGCTTTTGGCACCTGCTTTTTTGGCCCATCAAGTCTCTGCAGAAGAGGCTCAGGCTAGTCCAGAGCCAGCAAAGGCTGAGTTGACCAATCAGCCAGCTGCTGAGACAGCTTCTGCAGCGCAACCAACTGCTCCAGCAGCTTCAGCAGAAGAAAAGCCAGCAGATAGTCAGAATACAGCTGCTCCAGCTGCGACAGAAGCCGCTGCAGCTGCAGCACCAGCCCAGTCTGAAAATCTGCCAGAGGCTACGATTCTTCATACAAATGATGTGCACGGTCGTATCGTAGAGGAAAAAGGCGTTATCGGTGATGCCAAGCTGGCAACTGTTATCAAGGAAGAGCGTGCTAAAAATCCTAAAGTGCTAGTCGTGGATGCAGGTGATGCCTTCCAAGGCTTGCCAATTTCCAATAGCTCAAAAGGGGAAGAACGAGCGAAAATCCTCAATGAAATAGGCTACGATGCTATGGCAGTCGGGAACCATGAGTTTGACTTTGGTCTGGATGAGGCAAAGAAATACAAGGAAATTCTTAAATTCCCACTTCTCAGTTCTAACACCTACGCCAACAATGCTCGGGTTTTCCAAGCATCTACCATTGTGGACAAGGACCCAGCGGTTGAGGGTGATGAGTTTGTGGTAATCGGTGTAACAACACCAGAAACTGCTACAAAAACTCACCCTAAAAACATCCAAGGCGTGACCTTCACTGATCCAATTACAGAGGTTAATCGGGTTATTGACGAAATCGAAGCACGCGCAGCGGCAGAAGGAAAGAACTACAAAAACTACGTTGTTCTAGCTCACTTAGGTGTTGACACGACCACACCGACAGAGTGGCGCGGTTCAACCTTGGCTGAAGCTCTTTCTAAAAATCCTAAGCTCAAAGGTAAGCGTGTAACCGTTATTGACGGCCACTCCCACACAGTAGAGTCTACGACTTATGGTGATAATGTTACTTACAACCAGACCGGTAGTTATCTTCACAATATCGGAAAAGTAACTTTCAAGGCCAATCAACTTCTAGGAAATCCTCAGCAAATCCCTGCTGAAACAGCTAAGAAAGTCGCTCCAGACCCAGTTGTAGCAGACATGGTCAGCAAGATTAAAGCTAGGTACGACGCAGATAATGCTAAGGTTATCGTTGCAAACAGCCCTGTAGAGCTTAATGGCGATCGTGAAAATGTCCGCGTTCGGGAAACCAATCTGGGTAATGTCGTAGCCGATGCTCTCTACGATTATGGTCAAACTGGCTTTGCCAATAAAACAGACTTGGCTGTTACTAATGGCGGCGGTCTGCGCGAAACTATTGCTAAAGACAAGCCAATCACCAAGGGAGATGTTATCGCTGTATTGCCTTTTGGGAACACTATTTCACAAATCAAGGTGACTGGTCAAAATATCGCAGATATGTTTGCCAAATCTCTAGGCTCTATTCTTCAGGAAAAAGATGGCAAGCCTGTGCTGGATGAGAACGGACAACCCTTGCTAGAACCAAGCGGTGGTTACCTGCAAATCTCTGGAGCTAAAGTCTATTATGATACCACTCTACCGGCTAATCAGCGTGTTCTTCACATTGAGATTAAGAACAAAGAAACGGGTGTTTATGAGCCTCTTGATCCAAATAAGACCTACTATCTGACGACTAATGACTTCTTGGCTGCTGGTGGTGACGGCTATACCATGCTGGGTGGCCCTCGCGAGGAAGGACCATCTATGGATGTGGCTTTCGCAGACTATCTGGCAAAAGCTGATTTGACAGCCTATGCGGTTATCAATCCAAACTCACGTGCTATCTCTATTTCATCCACTAAGGATACAGACGGTGATGGCTACACAGATATTGAAGAAATCAAGCAAGGAACAGATCTGGCTAATGCAGCTTCCTACCCAGCTGGTGCTAAAGCAGCTGATCCTGCAAAACAGTCAGCTCCACTGCCACTGGTCAACACGCCAAATCAAACCAAGCAAGTAGCAGTTCATGTTGCCAAGACCTTCACTAAGGATCCTGCGGCTAAAGAACTGCCACAGACAGGCAGCGAATCAACAGTTGCCCTGAGCTTAGTTGGTATGGTTTTAGGATTCTTTGGATTGGCAGGAATCAAGAAAAGTCATAAAGAAGACTAGTTAGAAGACACAATAAAACGGAAGTTGTTCACTTCCGTTTTATTTCTTAGTCTCAGGATTTTGATGTGTGATATTTAAGCCCCAAGGGATTAAATTTTCTTTTTTCTGTTTGATGCGTTGGATATTGTCCTTGTGCCGGAGGATAATAATCAAAGCCAACGCAATGATAATCAGAGTGAAGAAGAGATCATAGCTAGGCAGTATAAAGCCAACTAGAGGAAAGAGCAGGGCAGACAGGATAGCGATGACTGCAGAGAGCACACTTGCCAGAGAAATCATACTCCCCAGATAGAGGATGCTGGCAAAGATGATAATCAGATAGACAAAGAATGCTGGTGAGAAGCCCAGAACAACCCCTGCACTGGTTGCCACTGCCTTGCCGCCCTTAAAGCCAGCAAAGATAGGAAAGGTATGGCCAATCACAGCCAAGAGGCCAAAGACAAGTGGCGAAACTCCCTCAATATGCAAAAAGAAAGGCAGCAGGGTCGCTGCAGTTCCTTTGAGAAAGTCGATCGCAAAAGTAGCCGTCCCAGCCGTCTTTCCCAAAATACGGAAAGTATTGGTCGTTCCGGTATTGCCGCTGCCGTATTCTCTTAGGTTCTTTTTAAAGAAAATTTGCCCAATCCAAAGCCCAGTCGGAATAGAGCCCAGTAAGTATGCTAGTATTAATCCAATTATCGTGTTCATCATGATTTTATTATACCATTATTTCGCTTTCTTACAATAGAAAAGGATAGAATTTATAGCAGGAAATGTCTACTCGGATATTGGATTGTTCTTCGTGTAAAATCAGTCCTTATCAGCAGTTTTTTCAAAAAAATCTTTGCAATATTTGCCAAAAACTTGTAAGATAGAAAAGATGAATCATTAGGAGGTTCTTGTGGCAAAAAAGGAAATCAATATTAACAATTACAATGACGATGCCATTCAGGTATTAGAAGGGTTGGATGCGGTCCGCAAACGTCCAGGGATGTATATCGGATCGACCGATGGAGCTGGACTCCACCATCTGGTCTGGGAAATTGTGGACAATGCTGTCGATGAAGCCCTATCAGGCTTCGGTGACCGAATCGATGTGACGATAAACAAAGACGGAAGTCTGACTGTCGCAGACCACGGACGCGGGATGCCAGTCGGCAAGCACGCTATGGGCATTCCCACGGTTGAGGTCATCTTCACCGTTCTCCACGCTGGCGGTAAGTTCGGTCAAGGTGGCTATAAGACCTCAGGTGGTCTCCATGGTGTAGGTTCCTCTGTTGTTAATGCCCTGTCCAGCTGGCTGGAAGTGGAAATCACGCGGGATGGGACTGTTTACAAGCAACGCTTTGAAAATGGCGGAAAACCAGTCACTACGCTCAAGAAAATCGGCACAGCACCTAAGTCCAAGTCTGGAACAAAAGTGACCTTCATGCCGGACGATACGATTTTTTCAACGACGGACTTCAAGTACAACACTATTGCTGAGCGGCTTAAGGAATCAGCCTTCCTGCTAAAGAATGTCCGACTGTCGCTGACCGATGCGCGGACTGGCGAAGAAGTAGAGTTCCACTATGAGAATGGTGTTGAAGACTTTGTCAGCTATCTCAATGAAGACAAGGAAACCCTGACTCCTGTCCTCTATTTCGAGGGCGAGGAGAGTGGTTTCCAAGTCCAGGTGGCTCTCCAGTACAACGACGGCTACGCCGATAATATCCTGTCCTTTGTCAATAACGTCCGCACCAAGGACGGCGGTACCCATGAGACGGGGCTCAAGACCGCTATTACCAAGGCCATGAACGACTATGCCAGAAAAACAGGTCTACTCAAGGAAAAGGACAAGAATCTGGAAGGGTCGGACTACCGCGAGGGGCTAGCTGCTGTCCTGTCCATCCTGGTCCCTGAGGCGCACCTGCAGTTTGAAGGACAGACCAAGGACAAGCTGGGCAGCCCTTTGGCTCGTCCTGCTGTGGACTCTATCGTCTCTGACAAGCTGACTTTCTTCCTCTTGGAAAATGGCGAACTGGCTTCCAATCTCATCCGCAAGGCTATCAAGGCCAGAGATGCTAGGGAAGCGGCCCGCAAGGCGCGTGACGAAAGCCGCAATGGCAAGAAGAATAAAAAAGACAAGGGCTTGCTCTCTGGTAAGCTGACCCCGGCCCAGTCCAAGAATCCAGCCAAGAACGAACTCTATCTGGTCGAGGGAGACTCTGCAGGTGGCTCTGCCAAGCAAGGCCGTGACCGTAAGTTCCAAGCCATCCTGCCTCTGCGCGGTAAGGTTATCAATACTGCCAAGGCTAAGATGGCTGACATTCTCAAGAACGAAGAAATCAACACTATGATCTACACAATTGGAGCAGGTGTTGGTACAGACTTTACCCTTGAGGATGCCAACTATGACAAGATTATCATCATGACCGATGCGGACACCGACGGTGCCCATATCCAGACCTTGCTGCTGACCTTTTTCTACCGCTATATGCGCCCGCTGGTCGAGGCTGGACGCGTCTATATTGCCCTGCCGCCTCTCTACAAGATGTCCAAGGGCAAGGGCAAGAGCGAAGTTGTTGAGTATGCTTGGACCGATGGCGAGCTGGATGACCTGCGCCGCAAATTTGGTAAGGGAGCCATGCTTCAGCGCTACAAAGGGCTCGGTGAAATGAACGCCGACCAACTCTGGGAGACGACCATGAATCCTGACACCCGCACCCTCATCCGTGTCACTATCGAAGACCTGGCCCGCGCCGAACGCCGCGTCAATGTCCTCATGGGCGACAAGGTCGAACCACGCCGCAAGTGGATTGAGGATAATGTCAAGTTTACGCTGGAAGAAGCGACAGTATTTTAAGAATAAGAGGAACAGTTATTGAAAGTCATAGAATTATTTGCAGGTGCTGGAGGTCTTGCACTAGGTATTGAAAGAGCAGGCTTTGAGTCTATTGGTTTAATTGAATTTGATAAAGCTGCATCTGAAACATTAAAGAGTAATAGACCTGATTGGAATGTTATTCATGAGGATATTGAAAAAATTTCTCCCTTAAATTTAGAAGAATTATTCAATATAAGAAAAGGGGAGCTAGATTTACTCAGTGGAGGCGCACCCTGTCAGTCTTTTTCTTATGCAGGAAATCGTCTAGGACTTGAAGATGCCCGTGGCACTTTGTTTTATCACTATGCTGTATTTTTAGATAAACTACAACCCAAAATGTTTTTATTTGAAAACGTAAGAGGATTAGTTACACATGATAAAGGTAAAACATTTAGAACGATTATGGAAATTTTTGAGGCAGAAGGATATACTGTGCAATGGCGAGTTTTGAATGCTTGGGATTATGGTGTTGCTCAAAAACGTGAACGTATGATTATGGTTGGAATTAGAAATGACTTAACTGACAAAATAACTTTCGAGTATCCAGAACCTCATGATTATAAACCAGTGCTAAAGGATATTTTATTAGATTGTCCATCAAGTGTTGGTGCTCAATATTCAGAATATAAGAAAAAGATTTTTGAACTTGTACCACCTGGAGGTTATTGGAGAGACATTCCTGAAAATATTGCTAAAGAGTATATGAAATCTACTTGGGATATGGGAGGTGGAAGAACTGGGATTCTAAGACGAATGAGTTTGGATGAACCTTCTCTTACAGTTCTAACTTCACCAACTCAAAAACAAACCGAACGGTGTCATCCATTAGAACCTCGCCCATTTACTGTTAGAGAAAATGCTCGGATTCAAAGTTTCCCAGATGATTGGGAGTTCCAAGGTAGTGTCGGAAATCAATATAAACAAGTAGGTAATGCTGTTCCAGTTAATCTTGCTTATGAAGTAGGGAAAAAAATAAGAGAAAGTTTGGAGATGTTATGACTTGGCCATTAAATTTTATCAGCGAAAAAGATTTTTATAATCATGTTAAAGCAACTATTGAAAAATACGGAGAAAAGTTGCAATCATTTGATTTGAAACGTTTTAATAAAAATATCATTGATCCGATTAAATTGATTTTCGATAAAACTGTTTATCACAATTCATGGGATGAAATTATCAAAAGTGAAATTTTTCGTCAGCGTGATAAATCAAATAATAATGACATAGGTTATTTCCACCAAAAGATTTTCCGATATATAGAACATTGTAAAGTACCTAAAGAGGGATGGGACGTTATTTATAAAAATCCTAAAGGTATCACATTGCCAGACGGCTCAATTGTTAGTTCGATTTATGTTGAAATGAAAAATAAACATAATACGATGAATGCTGCTTCGTCTGGAAAAACATTCATTAAGATGCAAAACCAAATTTTAAAAGATGATGATTGCGCTTGTTTTCTTGTGGAAGCTATTGCAAAAAAATCGCAAAATATTAAATGGGAACCTAAAGTAGACGGTAAGAAGATGGGACACAAATTTATACGTCGAGTCAGCCTTGACCAATTTTATGCTTTAGTTACAGGTCAAGATGATGCTTTCTACCAAATGTGTATGATTTTGCCAAAAGTTATTAAAAATGTTGTTTCAGAACTTGGAGATTCTACAACACCATGTGATACAGTCTTTGAAGAAATTATTATCAATGCAGAAAAAGAAAATGTTGAAACAGAAGAATTGGCAATTTCTATGGCAATTTATATGTTAGGATTTCCAACTTATTTAGGATTTGATAATAAGTAGTAGAGTTTTTAATAATTCAAATCATCACATTTTCGAAAGTCTGGTAGCTGTTCAGAAGTCTTTTGAAAAGGTCTACAAGAAATGACTGGCTGAGTTCAAGGGCAAGACGCCAAGTCAGAATAAGAACCTCCGCCTCGAAACGAAAAAGTTCCAGCAGACAATCCGCTTTATAGACATACCCTCTACAGAATCAAGAGTTTTCACTAAAAAGGTAGGTATTCCCATGAGAACTGAACCCGAAATGCTAGATTTAATTTTGCAAACCGCAAAAGTGCTACAAGTCGACGCTGTCGCTATGTCCGGCTCGCGGACAAACCCAAATGCTCCTAGGGACGAGTTCCAAGACTATGATGTGGTCTACATCGTGGAGGATTTGGACGCTCTGGTGGCCGACCTTGCTTGGTTGGAAGGGTTTGGCAAGCGCATCATCGAGCAGCATGTCCTAGTAGGCCATCGCCGCCTCTATCTCATGCTCTTTGAAGATGGAAATCGGATAGATTTGACCCTTTGTCCTAAGGAGCACATCAA
Source organism: Streptococcus sp. 27098_8_134 (assembly GCF_041431675.1). Lineage (NCBI taxonomy): Bacteria > Bacillati > Bacillota > Bacilli > Lactobacillales > Streptococcaceae > Streptococcus > Streptococcus sp. 27098_8_134. Next base: position 25,933 of record NZ_JAPVYD010000004.1, read on the forward strand.
AGAATGGGTGGATAGCGAAGCGGATTTCACGGTGCTGGATGACCCGCAGGGACTGTTTGCACCTTATGCGCCGACACCCAAGCGCTATTGGACGGCACCCGCCAGTGCGACTGACTTTGACAAATCCTGCAATGAGTTCTGGTGGGTGTCAGCTTATGTAGTCAAGGGCATTCATCGAAATCACCTTGTCTATGCGACGGATCATTTGTATGGAATCTGCCAGCAAGAATTGCTCAAGCTGTTAGCTTGGCAAGTGGCAGCAGATAAGGGAACGGTCGATGTTGGCAAGAACTACAAGTACCTCTTTCAGTATTTGCCTGCTGAGAAAGAGAAAGAATTTACAGCCTTGCTTGACTTTTCTGACCAGAAAAACCTCGCCAAGTCTCTCTTAGCTACCTTGGACTTTTTCAACAAAGAAGCACAAGCTTTCTCTCGCAAAACCGGTTTCTACTATGACAAAAAAACTGCAGAGAAGATGATTGAGTATGCTAAAGAGAGGCTTAGCTTCTAGTTGTTATTAAAAAGAAAAATAAAAAGAGAATTATTATGTCCAATATTCAAAACATGTCCCTTGAGGACATCATGGGAGAGCGCTTTGGTCGCTACTCCAAATACATCATTCAAGAGCGGGCTCTGCCGGACATTCGCGATGGCTTGAAGCCTGTTCAGCGCCGTATTCTTTATTCAATGAATAAGGACGGCAACACCTTTGACAAGGGCTACCGCAAGTCGGCCAAGTCGGTCGGAAACATCATGGGGAATTTCCACCCCCACGGCGACAGCTCCATCTACGATGCCATGGTTCGTATGTCTCAGGATTGGAAAAACCGTGAGATTCTCGTTGAGATGCACGGTAACAACGGTTCTATGGACGGTGATCCACCGGCAGCTATGCGTTATACCGAAGCGCGGCTGTCTGAGATGGCTGGCTATCTTTTGCAGGATATCGAGAAAGATACCGTTCCTTTTGCTTGGAACTTCGATGATACCGAGAAGGAGCCGACTGTTCTGCCGGCAGCCTTTCCTAATCTCTTGGTCAATGGAGCAACTGGGATTTCTGCTGGTTATGCGACTGATATTCCACCTCATAATCTAGCCGAAGTCATTGACGCGGTCATCTATATGATTGACCATCCGTCTGCCAAGGTGGACAAACTCATGGAGTTTCTGCCTGGTCCAGACTTCCCGACAGGAGCCATTGTCCAAGGCCGTGATGAGATCAAGAAAGCCTACGAGACGGGTAAAGGTCGAGTTGTAGTACGCTCCAGAACTGAGATTGAGAAGCTGAAGGGCGGTAAAGAACAAATCGTCATCACCGAGATTCCTTATGAGATTAATAAAGCAGTCTTGGTGAAGAAGATTGACGATGTGCGGGTCAATAATAAGGTGGCTGGCATTGCTGAGGTGCGGGACGAATCAGACCGGGACGGTCTTCGCATTGCCATCGAGCTCAAAAAAGATGCTAATACTGAGCTGATTCTCAACTACCTCTTCAAGTACACTGATTTGCAGGTCAATTACAACTTCAACATGGTCGCTATTGACAATTTCACTCCGCGTTTGGTGGGGATTGTGCCAATCTTAACCAGTTATATTGCCCACCGCAAGGAAATTATTCTGGCTCGCAGCCGTTTTGACAAGGCCAAGGCTGAAAAACGGCTTCATATCGTGGAAGGACTGATTCGGGTTATTTCCATCTTGGACGAGGTGATCGCCCTGATTCGTGCTTCCGAGAATAAAGCTGACGCTAAGGAAAATCTTAAGGTCAGCTATGATTTCACCGAGGAGCAGGCTGAGGCTATCGTCACTCTCCAACTCTACCGTTTGACCAATACAGACGTAGTGGTTCTGGAAGAGGAAGAAGCAGAGCTGCGCGAGAAGATTGCCATGCTGGCAGCTATTATCGGTGATGAGCGAACAATGTATAACCTCATGAAGCGTGAGCTCCGCGATGTCAAGAAGAAGTTTGGCAATCCGCGTCTCAGTGAGCTGCAGGATACGGCAAACGCCATCGAGATTGATACAGCTAGTCTGATTGTTGAGGAAGAGACCTATGTCAGCGTGACTCGTTCTGGTTATATCAAGCGGACCAGTCCGCGTTCCTTCTCGGCTTCAACCATAGAGGAGATGGGCAAGCGTGATGATGACCGACTGATTTTTGTTAGCCCGGCCAAGACGACTCAGCATTTATTGATTTTCACTAGCCTGGGAAATGTCATTTACCGGCCTGTTCATGAGCTGTCAGACATCCGCTGGAAAGAAATCGGAGAACACCTCAGCCAGACCATCAGTAACTTTGATACCAAGGAAGAGGTTATCTATACAGAATTGCTGGACAGCTTTGAGGAAGGCACTTACTTTGCAGCGACCAAACTGGGACAAATCAAGCGTGTAGAGCGCAAGGAATTCAGCCCTTGGCGGACCTATAAGTCCAAGTCACTTAAGTTTGCTAAGCTAAAAAATGAAGACGACCAGGTTATTGCTCTGGCACCGATTAAGCTGGATGATGTTATGCTCGTGACTAGGAATGGCTATGCCCTTCGTTTCAATATTGAGGAAGTACCAGTTATCGGAGCTAAGGCAGCTGGGGTTAAAGCCATCAATCTCAAGAAAGACGATGTCCTAGCGGCAGCCTTTATCGCCAATACAGACTCGCTTTACCTCCTGACTCAGCGCGGTTCGCTCAAGCGTATGGCAGTCGCAGACATTCCTGTTACTAGTCGGGCAAATCGCGGTCTTCAAGTTCTGAGAGAGCTTAAGGCCAAGCCGCATCGTGTCTTTGCAGCTGGACCAGTCTTTGGCGAAGCAGTGGACTTTGACCTCTTTACTACTGAAGCAGAAGCCAGCGAGGATCAGATTTTGCAGGTGCTTTCCAATAAAGGAACGGCCTATGAGATTAATCTAGCTGATCTTAGCCTGTCTGAGCGCACCAGCAACGGTAGCTTCATTTCTGATACCATTTCAGATGAAGAAGTTTTCTCAGCTTACATCAAATAATCATCAAACCAGTTCGCAGGAGCTGGTTTTTTTAAATTTCTAAAAGTTTGATAGCGGAACAAAAGATTCAATAACAAAATTTTCTGAAAATTGAAAATAATACTTGAAAATATCTTAAAAAGGTGTAAAATAGGGAGTATCTAAAAATGAAGTTTGGAAGAAGAGGAGAAAGACCATGACTGTAAATCTCGACTGGGAAAATCTAGGATTCTCATATATGAAACTGCCTTATCGCTACATAGCATACTATCGCAATGGCCAGTGGGAAGAAGGAACGTTAACAGAGGATGCTACGCTCCATATCTCTGAGTCGTCTCCTAGCCTTCACTACGGCCAGCAGGCTTTTGAAGGTCTGAAGGCTTATCGAACTAAGGACGGCAGTATTCAACTCTTCCGTCCGGATAAAAATGCGGAGCGTCTGCAACGAACAGCTGACCGCTTGCTCATGCCGCAAGTTCCTACAGAAATGTTCGTGGACGCAGTCAAGCAGGTTGTCCGAGCTAATGAAGAATATGTTCCACCTTATGGAACAGGGGGAACCCTTTATATTCGGCCTCTCTTAATTGGAGTTGGTGACATTATCGGAGTGAAGCCAGCTGAAGAATACATTTTCACTATCTTTGTAATGCCTGTCGGCAATTACTTCAAAGGCGGTCTGACTCCGACTAACTTCATTGTCTCAGACGACTATGATCGCGCGGCGCCGCACGGAACTGGTGCAGCTAAAGTAGGAGGCAATTACGCTGCCAGTTTATTACCAGGAAAAATTGCTAAGGATAAGCATTTCTCAGATGTGATTTATCTAGATCCTGCAACCCATACCAAGATTGAAGAAGTGGGCTCTGCAAATTTCTTTGGTATCACCAAGGATAATGAGTTTGTAACGCCGCTCAGTCCCTCAATCTTGCCATCCATCACCAAGTACTCTTTGCTTTATCTGGCAGAGCATAGACTAGGACTCAAACCGATTGAGGGAGATGTTCCTCTGACAGACTTGGGTAAATTCACTGAAGCGGGAGCTTGTGGAACTGCTGCAGTCATTTCTCCTATCGGAGGTATACAGCACGGTGACGATTTCCATGTCTTTTATAGCGAGACAGAAGTCGGTCCAGTCACTCGCAAGCTGTATGACGAATTAACTGGTATCCAATTTGGTGATGTTGAAGCGCCAGAAGGTTGGATTGTAAAAGTATAATCTAAAAACTGTCCTTGATTGGGCAGTTTTTCTGTAATTCTACCCTAAGATAGCTTGCGAAGTCAGCCTTTTTCGTGTACAATAGAAATTTGAAAGAGGTAAGTTATGAGTAAAAAAGATAAAAAGATTGAAATTCAAATCACAGATAGCAAAGTGAAAGTCGGAGCAGACCAATTTGACGGTTATCGTCTTGCTATTGGCAAGAAGGTTATCGGAGAGATTGCCGAACTAGATGGCCAGTTTGCAATTATCAAAAATGGAAATGCTGAAAGTTTTTATAAAAAACTTGAAAGAGCCGTGGAAACTTTGATTGAAACCTATAATTTAAGCAAATAAGGGCTTGCATTTTCATTGTATCAATGTTATAATAGGTAGCGTTGATTGTCGGAGAGATAGCGAAGAGGCTAAACGCGGCGGACTGTAAATCCGCTCCTTCGGGTTCGGGGGTTCGAATCCCTCTCTCTCCATTAGCGTTCATTGTGACGATGATAAAGTGACTTTTGTCAGCGCTCTTTTTGGGGTATAGCCAAGCGGTAAGGCAAGGGACTTTGACTCCCTCATGCGTTGGTTCGAATCCAGCTACCCCAGTTCTTAGGTAATAGATCTGATAAAATAATAAAATGTCTTCTGGTATTTTATTTCTTTATAGGATGGAAATCGTTAACGATAGATCAATGTCATTTGCGGGTGCTTAGGAAAATAAATAAGTAGTATGTCAAGCGAAAGCTTGATTGTTGGAGGATTTTTTTAGATGAATGAATTTGAAGATTTGCTAAACAGTGTTAGCCAAGTTGAGCCAGGTGACGTCGTTACTGCTGAAGTATTGACTGTTGACGCTAACCAAGCTAATGTTGCAATCGCTGGAACTGGTGTTGAAGGTGTTTTGACTCTTCGTGAGTTGACGAACGACCGCGACGCTGATATCAACGACCTTGTGAAACCAGGTGAAACACTTGAATTGCTTGTTCTTCGTCAAGTAGTAGGTAAAGATACAGACACAGTAACTTACCTGGTATCTAAAAAACGTTTGGAAGCTCGCAAAGCTTGGGACAAATTGGTTGGTCGTGAAGAAGAAGTTGTCACTGTTAAGGGCACTCGTGCTGTTAAAGGTGGACTTTCAGTTGAGTTTGAAGGACTTCGTGGTTTTATCCCTGCTTCAATGCTTGATACTCGTTTCGTTCGTAACACTGAGCGTTTTGTAGGTCAAGAGTTTGATGCTAAGATTAAAGAAGTAGATCCAAAAGAAAACCGCTTCATCCTTTCACGTCGTGAAGTTGTAGAAGCTGAAGCTGCAGCAGCACGTGCTGAAGTCTTTGGTAAGTTGAATGTTGGTGATATTGTAACTGGTAAAGTTGCTCGCATCACTAGCTTTGGTGCTTTCATTGACCTTGGCGGAGTTGACGGACTGGTTCACTTGACTGAATTGTCACATGAGCGCAACGTATCACCTAAGTCTGTTGTATCAGTTGGTGATGAAATCGAAGTGAAAGTTCTTGATTTGAACGAAGAAGAAGGACGCGTATCCCTCTCTCTTAAAGCAACTACACCTGGACCATGGGATGGCGTTGAGCAAAAACTTGCTGCAGGCGATGTGATTGAAGGAACTGTAAAACGTTTGACTGATTTCGGTGCTTTCGTTGAAGTATTGCCAGGTATCGATGGATTGGTTCACATCTCACAAATTTCACACAAACGTGTTGAAAGCCCTAAGGATGCCCTTAAGGTTGGTCAAGAAGTAACTGTTAAGGTTCTTGAAGTGAATGCTGCTGATGAGCGTGTATCACTTTCTATCAAGGCTCTTGAAGAACGTCCAGCTCAAGAAGAAGGACAAAAAGATGAGAAACGCCAATCACGTCCTCGTCGTCCAAAACGTCAAGAAAAACGTGACTTTGAACTTCCAGAAACTCAAACTGGATTCTCAATGGCTGATTTGTTTGGCGATATTGAATTGTAATTAGATAAAAGAAGTTGAGATTTCTCAACTTCTTTTTCTGATTTTCACTTGTATTTTCAGAGAAAATCAGTTATAATGAATTAGTTGCCACCCTTAGTGTAATGGATATCACGCAAGATTCCGGTTCTTGAGATGGGAGTTCGATTCTCTCAGGGTGGATGACTTAAAATTGGACTCTTCGGAGTCTTTTTTGCTCTTTCTTGGAGGAATATGCAATGACAGTAAAATTAATCGCTCATACCTTAATCGAGAAAGAGGGGAAGTATTTGCTTATCAAACGGTCTAAGATAAAGCGAGGCCTTCCTAATGTCTATCCATCTTATTGGGATATTCCAGGCGGAAGTGTAGAAGAGAATGAACTGCCTAGAGAGGCAGCTCTACGTGAGGCTATGGAGGAGGTTAATCAAAAAATTCGGATTGATAAGATTATCCATGAAGATAGTCAGTTTGATGCTAGCAAAGATAGTGTTTTCACACGCTTAGTTTATGCGGGTAGAATTTTGGAAGAGCGTGATATTATATTAGATCCAGAAGAGCACACAGACTTTGTCTGGATTTCTTCTTTGAAAGACATAGAGAGCGAGCTCATCGTACCTTATTTGATTGATATTTTTGCTTTTAAATCCATATAAAACAACTAAAAAACATCCCCTTTTATTAGGAGATGTTTTTTAAATTAGTTTTTAGATGCTTCTTGGAATTCTGGATTCTTCCATGCTTCATCAATAATTGCTTGCAATTCTTTAGCAGAAGCTTGCATTTTTTGAGTCTCAGCATCGTTAAGTGGGATGTTTACTGGACGTACAATACCGTGAGCACCAACGATAGCTGGTTGACCAATGAAGACATTTTCAACGCCATATTGGCCTTCTTGGAAGACTGACAATGGCAATACAGCATTTTCATCGTCAAGGATAGCTTTTGTGATACGAGCCAAAGCAACCGCGATACCGTAGTAAGTAGCACCTTTTTTGTTGATGATTGAATATGCTGCATCACGAACGGAGATGAAAAGATCAACCAAGTCTTGTTCGTTCAAGTCGCGGTTAGCTTGCAACCATTGCTCCAATTTCACACCTGCAACGTTAGCGTGTGACCAAACAGCAAACTCAGAGTCACCGTGCTCACCCATGATGTAGGCATGGACAGAACGAGCATCAATACCAATCTTTTCAGCAAGAGCTTGACGGAAGCGAGCTGAGTCAAGTGAAGTACCTGAACCGATAACACGCTCTTTAGGGAAACCAGAGAATTTCCAAGTTGAGTAAGTCAAAACGTCAACTGGGTTAGCAGCAACGAGGAAGATACCGTTGAAGCCTGATTCTACGACTTGAGTAACGATAGATTTGTTGATAGCCAAGTTTTTACCAACAAGGTCAAGACGAGTTTCACCTGGTTTTTGAGGTGCACCTGCAGTGATAACAACGAGGTCAGCATCCGCACAGTCTGCATAAGTAGCAGCGTAGATTTTTTTAGGTGAAGTGAAAGCGAGGGCGTGGCTAAGGTCTTCAGCATCACCGACAGCCTTTTCAAATAATTGAGGGATTTCAATGATACCAAGTTCTTGAGCAATACCTTGGTTTACAAGAGCAAATGCGTAAGATGAACCTACAGCACCGTCACCAACAAGGATGACTTTTTTATGTTGTTTAGTAGCAGTCATTTCTAAACATCTCCTTATTTTTTTAGGGAACATTTCCCGTACACATTCATTCTACCACTTTTGACATATTTTGTCACGGTCAACTTGTATATCTAGTGATGTAAACGTTTTTACAAACGGTTCAAAATACTGAAAAATTAAAGAAAATGTGGTATAATAAAGGGTAGTTTAATATGAAAGAAAGGCATTTTTTAATGCAAGACAGAAACTTAGTAAATGTTAATCTGACTAGTGAAATGAAGACTAGTTTCATTGATTACGCGATGAGCGTTATCGTGGCTCGGGCACTTCCAGATGTTCGTGATGGTCTAAAGCCAGTTCACCGTCGGATTCTCTATGGTATGAATGAGCTGGGCGTGACACCTGAGAAGCCTCACAAGAAATCAGCTCGTATCACAGGGGATGTCATGGGTAAGTATCACCCGCATGGTGACTCTTCTATTTATGAAGCGATGGTGCGGATGGCTCAATGGTGGAGCTATCGCTATATGCTCGTAGATGGCCATGGGAACTTCGGTTCTATGGACGGAGATGGGGCTGCTGCTCAACGTTATACAGAAGCACGTATGAGCAAGATTGCTCTGGAGATGCTTCGTGATATTAATAAAGACACTGTTGATTATATCGATAACTATGATGCCAGTGAGAGAGAACCTGTAGTTCTTCCTGCTCGCTTCCCTAACTTACTTGTAAACGGTGCGACAGGGATTGCGGTTGGGATGGCGACCAATATCCCACCGCATAATCTTGGTGAGTCTATTGATGCAGTTAAGCTTGTCATGGACAATCCTGAGGCAACAACTCGCGATATCATGGAAGTCCTGCCTGGACCAGATTTTCCGACAGGAGCACTTGTTATGGGCAAGTCTGGCATTCACCGGGCTTATGAAACAGGGAAGGGTTCGATTGTTCTTCGTTCTCGCACTGAAATCGAAGAGATGAAAAATGGCCGAGAGCGAATTGTCGTAACTGAGTTCCCTTACATGGTTAATAAGACTAAGGTCCATGAGCATATTGTTCGCCTAGTGCAGGAAAAATGTATTGACGGTATCACAGCTGTTCGAGATGAGTCCAACCGTGAAGGGGTACGTTTTGTTATTGAGGTTCGTCGTGATGCCTCTGCACATGTCATTCTAAATAACCTTTTCAAACTGACTCAGATGCAGACCAATTTCAGCTTCAATATGCTGGCTATTCAAAATGGTGTGCCGAAGATTCTGTCTCTTCGTGAGATTTTGTTGGCTTATATTGAGCACCAAAAGGAAGTGGTGACTCGACGGACGGCTTTTGATAAAGAAAAGGCGGAAGCTCGAGCTCACATCTTGGCTGGTTTGCTGATTGCGTTGGATCACATTGATGAAGTGATTCTCATTATCCGTAATAGCGAAACGGACGCAGAAGCCCAAGCTGAATTGATGGCTAAGTTTGAGCTGTCTGAGCGCCAGAGTCAGGCTATCCTTGACATGCGTCTGCGTCGTCTGACTGGTTTGGAACGTGATAAGATTCAGTCAGAGTACGACGAGTTGATTGCTTTGATTGCGGACTTGGCTGATATTTTGGCTAAGCCTGAGCGCGTTATAGCTATTATCAAGGAAGAGTTAGACGAGGTCAAACGTAAATTTGCGGATGACCGCCGAACTGAGCTGATGGTGGGAGAAGTTCTTTCTCTTGAAGATGAAGATTTGATTGAGGAAGCGGATGTTTTGATTACCCTGTCTAATAAAGGCTATATCAAACGTCTGAATCAGGCTGAATTTACCGCTCAGAAACGTGGTGGCCGCGGTGTTCAAGGGACTGGTGTCAAAGACGATGACTTCGTCAAAGAGCTGGTTTCAACAAGTACCCACGATAGACTGCTCTTCTTTACCAATAAAGGCCGAGTTTATCGTCTCAAAGGATATGAAATCCCTGAGTACGGCCGGACAGCCAAAGGCTTGCCAGTAGTCAATCTCTTGAAACTGGATGAAGGAGAGACGATTCAGACTATTATTAATGTTCAGCAAGACCGCAGTGATGATTCCTATCTCTTCTTTACTACCCGTCATGGGGTGGTCAAACGGACCAGTGTAACGGAATTTGCTAATATTCGTCAGAACGGTCTTAAGGCTTTGAATTTGAAGGATGAAGACGAGTTAATCAATGTCTTTCTGACAGACGGTGCTGCAGACGTTATCATTGGTACTAAGTTTGGTTATTCTGTCCGCTTTAATGAGACAGCTGTCCGGAGCATGAGCCGTATAGCTACTGGTGTTCGCGGAGTCAATCTTCGAGAGGGCGATCAGGTCGTTGGAGCTGGTGTGATTGCTGAGGGAGACGAAGTGCTTGTCATTACTGAAAAAGGCTATGGTAAGCGAACTCTTGCTAGCGAGTACCCAACCAAGGCCCGTGGCGGTAAAGGGATTAAAACAGCCAATATCACTGATAAGAACGGGCCTCTTGCTGGTCTGATGACTGTTACTGGCGAGGAAGATTTGATGATTATCACTAATACAGGTGTCATCATTCGGACCAGTGTGGCTAATATTTCTCAGACCGGTCGCTCAACCATGGGAGTTAAGGTCATGCGTCTGGACCAAAATGCACAGATTGTCACCTTTACAAGCGTCGAAGCAGATGATAAAGAAGATGTAGCAGAGGAAGAAAACGAATCGTAAAAGAGGACCTCTATATGGTACAAGGAAAAAGAAGTCGAAAAAGAAAACAAAAAAGCAAAAGAAATATTTTTATCAATATTGTTGCGACATTATTAATTATTGTGGCTCTTGGCTTAATCTTTAATGCGCAAATCCGAAACATGATTATGGTTTGGCATACCAACCAATATCAGGTTAGCAAGGTTTCTAAAGACTCTATTAATAAAAATAAAAATGCCGAGACTAGCTTTGATTTTAATAAGGTAGAGTCGCTTTCTACAGAAGCGGTCATAAATGCTCAGTGGAAAGCCCAGCAACTGCCCGTTATCGGAGGCATCTCTATTCCAGAAGTATCCATGAATTTGCCGATCTTCAAAGGACTGGATAATGCTGGATTGTATTATGGTGCTGGTACGATGAAAGAGACCCAGCAGATGGGGCAGGGAAATTATGCCTTGGCTAGCCACCATGTTTTTGGCATCACAGGGGCTAGTAACATGCTCTTTTCCCCACTGGATCGTGCCAAGGCTGGTATGAAGATCTATATCACCGATAAAGAGCAAGTCTATACTTATGTAATCACCAGTGTTGAAACGGTAACTCCGGATCGAACGGATCTGATTGAGGATACAGAAGGTGTTACAGAGATTACTTTGGTTACTTGTGAGGATGCCGCGGCAACCAACCGGACTATTGTCAAGGGAACATTAGAAGGTTCTGTCGAGTATGATAAGGCTCCTAAGGAAGTTCTTGAATCTTTCAGTAAGTCTTATAACCAAATGCAGATCTAAAGTTAAAAACATTTCACTCCAAAGGTTAGGAATAACGTTGACTTTTGGAGTGTTTTTTTATCTAAAATTTGTTTTGGACGAAAGATTTTCAATCTTTATTTTTTGTATTTATTCTTGTTGATTTTAATTCTTTTTCCGAATTATAAGGTAAGGAGGTTTCTATGTATAGCATTTCATTTCAAGATGATATTAGCATAATGCCACGGGAGCGTTTAATGAGAGAAGGAGCTGAAAAACTCAGTAACCAGGAGCTTCTATCAATCTTTCTCAGGACAGGCAACAAAAAAGAAACTGTTTTTCAAGTTTCTCAAAGAATTTTATCATCTATTTCCAGTTTGAACGATCTCAAGCATTTAACTTTGCAGGAATTGCAGACTATTTCTGGAATCGGTCCAATTAAGGCTGTGGAGCTGCAGGCCATTATCGAATTAGGCCGTCGGATTAACCGAGCAGAGGTTCTTCAGAAAGAGCAGATTATGGGCAGTCAAAAATTAGCACAGAAGATGCAGCAGGAATTGGGAGATATGAGGCAGGAGTGTTTGGTTGCCATTTATCTTAATAGTCAAAATCAAATTTTGCACCAGCAGACTATTTTCATGGGGACGGTCAGCAGAAGTATTGCTGAGCCGAGAGAAATTCTCCACTACGCTCTCAAGCACCTGGCGACATCTATTATACTGGTACACAATCATCCATCAGGCTCAGTCGTTCCTAGCAGAAACGATGATGAAGTGACGCAGCATATGAAAGAAGCGTGTGAGATGATGGGCTTGGTTCTTTTAGATCATTTAATTGTGTCCAAGTCCAACTACTATAGCTACCGAGAAGAGACAGATTTGATATAATTTGATTTTCGTGAATATAAAAAACTTCTATTCGTGTAGAACAGAAGTTTTTCTAGGAATAGAGGATTTTAAAGAATATTGACAACATAATCAAAGAGAGCTAAGTCTCCTTCTCTGGAGCCAAACAAGAACTCTGGGTGCCATTGGACACCAAGAAAAGGACTGCCGTCAGTAGAAGTGATTGCTTCAATAATTTTATCGCGAGGATCATAGGCGATGACTTCTAGGCCAGCGGCTAAATCCTTGATACTTTGGTGGTGGAAGGAGTTGATTTCAGATGCAGGGCCATAGATTTCGTGCAAAATAGAGCCGTTCTTGGTTACCATGCTTTGAGTAGTGTACTCAGCAGAGCTATCTTGCCAATGATCTTCAATGTCTTGATGAAGAGTACCGCCTAGGGCGACATTATAAAGTTGGGTTCCGCGGCAGACGGTGAAGATTGGTTTATTTTGACGACGGGCTTCCTTGATTAAAGATAATTCAAAAATGTCCCGTTTGAGTAGATAATCATCGCTGTCAATGGCTTTTTCTTCTCCATAAAACTGGGGACATACATTCTGACCGCCTGTGATGATTAATTTGTCAACAATGGAAACATATTGTTTTGCCATTTCTTCATCACCGATTGGCAAAATCATTGGAATTCCGCCAACTTCTTTAACTCCCTCAACGAATCCTGTCGCCGTATAGCTCATATGGATGAAGTGATCGTCTGGGATTTCTCTTTCATTTCCGGTTATTCCAATAATAGGTTTACTCATAGAGTGTTTAATACCTCTTTCAAATTAATAATCATTTTTTCTCATGAAGTAGAGCAGAGTCTGCAGTTCGCTAGTCAGGTCAACATACTGGACGACCACGTCCTTAGGTAGGGATAGATTTACTGGCGAGAAGCAGAGAATACCTTTAACACCCGCTTGAACTAAGATAGATGCAACTTCTTGGGCTTTTACGCTAGGTACAGTTAGGATGGCAGTTTGCACATTTCCTAACTGTATTTTTTCTTTTATTTGGGAAATTCCATAGATAGGAATCCCATCGCTGGTTGTGTTGCCAACTTCTGGATGATCATCTGTGTCGAAAGCCATTACAACTTTCATTTTATTGCGCTCATGAAAACGATAGTGCAGCAGAGCACGTCCCATATTACCAACGCCAACAATCATGACATTGGTGATAGCATTGTCGTTTAAGAGGTCAGCAAAAAAGTTCATCAATTTCTTGACATCATAGCCAAATCCTCTGCGGCCAAGTTCACCGAAATAAGAAAAATCTCGTCTGACGGTAGCAGAGTCAATGCCAATAGCTTCAGCGATTTGCTTGGAGTTGGCTTTCTCAATCTTCTCAGCATTAAACCGTTTAAAAATACGATAGTAGAGCGACAGTCTCTTAGCAGTTGCTCGGGGAATTGTAGTATTTTTTTCAGTTTTCACAAAATCACAACCTTTCTAATTCTATTTTATAGGAAGTTTGTGAAAAAATCAACTAATTAAGGATGTTTGATCTATAAAAAAGAAAATCAGTAATTGTTGGGAATGGTAGCTTAAAAAAACTCAGTCCTGGTAGGGACTCAGGTCTAGCTGGTACATCTGACGGTACAAGTCCCCAATTAGCCCTGTAAATGGTAGTTGGTATCCATTATAAGTAACAGAAAGCACCTTGTGCGAGTCAGGAACTGTGACGCAGCCAGAGAAGGCGAGAAGAAATTCATCGAAGTCTTCATAGGTAAGTGTCCGTTTCACTTTATATGAGTCCAAATAGGTCAGTTCAACCATCGTTAATCCTTTCATTTGTTTAAATGTTCATTTTGATATTCTTCAAGGGTTCTAAGCAGAAGTCAAGCTCGTTGGAATTTTCAAGAGCCTAAAGCAAAAAAGCAAAATTACGAGAATCTTGCTTATTGTGGTGTCTTTTCAAAAATATTTCTTTCAACCAGGCTGTCCATCAAGAAATAAAATTTTTGCTGGATAATGTGATGGTCTTCTGATTTGAAAATATTGACCAAGCGCAGGCCTGATTTGTCAGTGATGTTGATTTTGAAACCATTCAAATCTTTATTGACGATGATTTTCAGCAGAAAGCCATTTCCGCTGTTGGGAACAGATTCCAGCAGACGAGAGAGTTCATAGTTGCCAACCTTGCTTTCAGCGAATGTATTGTCGCGCAGGGTAAATTTCTTGACATTTGGGTGAAGTGAATAGGTATATTCACAGTTTGCTAAGCTAACAGATGTTTGAAAGGCCATCTTATCCTCCTAAAATTTCTTTTAATTTCTTTGTAAATGATTGAATCTCTTGCAGAGTCGTTTGGTCCGAAGTACTGATCCGAATGGACTCATACAAGCGGTTGGAATCCTTGCCATACATAGCTTGCAAGACATGACTGGGTTGTATAGCTCCGGCTGTGCAGGCTGAGCCTGTTGAAATGGAAAAGCCATTTAAATCCATTTGAAGCAGGAGCAGGTCATTCTTTTGATTGGGAAATCCCAAATTGATGACGTAAGGCAAGCTTGGCTGACTTTCATTTAAGTAATAGTCAATGTCCGATAAGTCAGCAAGTAAGCTGTTTTTTAAGTATTGCGCATGCTCTAGATTTTCCTCTAGATGTTCCATGCTCTCTGACAGAGCCGCCGCCATGGCTGTGATAGAGATTAGATTTTCAGTTCCGGCCCGGTGTTTTTCTTCCTGGTCACCACCGTGCATGAAATTGTCAAAATCCATCTTCTTGGCATAAAGGAAGCCAACGCCTTTGGGAGCATGAAACTTATGTGCTGATGCAGAGAGGAAGTCAATCCCTAGCTCGTCTGGGTAGATGGGAAGTTTACCAATTGCTTGGACAGCATCAACGTGAAAAGCAGCAGGATGTTCTTGCAGTAATTCACCAATTTCCTTAATGGGAAGCATGGCACCCGTCTCGTTATTAACCGCCATGACGGACACAAGAATAGTGTCAGGTCTAAGAGCCTTCTCAATGTCTTCCGCTCGAATCTGGCCATCCACTGGCTGAACAAAAGTAGCTTCGAAGCCGAATTTGTCTACTAAGTACTCCACCACTTCTAAGACAGCATGGTGCTCAATAGCACTGGTGACAATATGCTTCCCTCTGTTCTGGTGACGAAGGGCATAGCCTTTGATAGCAGTATTATTACTTTCAGTGCCGCCTGAAGTAAAAAGAATCTTATTGCTTTGAGTATGCAGGGCTTGAGCAATATCCTCACGCGCCTGTCTGAGCAGTTTACTAGCTTCTCGTCCATGGCTGTGCGTACTGGAAGGATTTCCAAAGACAGTCATAGTCTTGGTCATTGCTTGGATTGCAGCGGGCGACAAAGCAGTTGTAGCAGCATTATCTAAATAAATCACTCCGGTTACCTTATTTCTTTTGATAGGCAAAGAGTGGGCTGACTGGTCTTCTTTCTTGGATGCGGACAATGGCATCACCAATCAGTTCACTTGCTGTAATATAGTGGAGATTCTTAGGTGTTTTTTCTTTGGTATCAACAGAGTCGGTCACAAGAATTTCCCTGATAGGAGAATTGTCTAATAATTCCGCAGCCTTTCCAGCAAAGAGTCCGTGACTGGATACAGCATAGATTTCGACTGCACCTTCGCGACAGACAATTTTAGCTGCTTCAGAGAAAGTCCGACCGGTATTTAAAATGTCGTCAATCAGAATTGCTTTCTTGCCTTCGACATCTCCGATAATGTAGCCCTCAGAGCGACCAGCCTCATCTTCGCCATAATCAATGATAGCGATAGGGGCATCTAGATATTCAGCCAGATTGCGAGCACGTTTAACACCAGAGTTTTTAGGGCTGACGACAACGACATCATCTCCCGTTAACCCCATATTACAATAATGTTTGGCAAAGAGTGGGATAGTGAAGAGGTTGTCGACTGGGATATCAAAGAAACCTTGGACCTGCACGGCATGAAGATCCAGAGAAATCACACGATCTACGCCAGCGCCGACAAGCATGTTGGCAACCAGTTTAGCTGTGATTGGCTCGCGAGGAGCAGCAGTCCGATCCTGACGGGCATAGCCAAAATAAGGCATCACAACATTAATCGTATTGGCACTGGCACGCTTGCAGGCATCCACCATAATCAAGAGCTCCATCAAGTGATTATTGACAGGGAAGCTGGTAGACTGAATGATGTAAATATCATAGCCACGAACGCTTTCTTCGATGTTGATCTGAATTTCGCCGTCTGAGAATTGGCGGGAGGAAAGTTTCCCCAATGGAACTCCAGCAGCTTCAGCGATTTTTTCAGCTATGGAATGATTGGAGTTGAGGGAAAAAAGCTTCATATTTTTTTTATCTGACATGAGTTGGACCGTCCTCTTTTTGTCTCATTTCTATATCTAATGCTCCATGAAATTTATTTTTCAATAGGCTTTAGATTGCTACCTTTTATTTTACCAAAAAAATTAGATTATTTCAGCTATTTTGTGGTTGTTGGTTTACAAGTTTTCAGAAAATCTTGCTATCTTGCTCTTGCCGGGTTTGTAGTCGATCTTGTGCTGTTTTAGGAAGTTGAGGAAATTTTCTTTTCCTTTTTCGAAATCTTCAACTTCGACTTCGAGTTCGAAGTCTGTTTTGCCCAAGTAGTGACTCTCATCCAGAGCAAGCAGGCCAATTTCGTCCCCTTTTTCATAGCGGATAGTCTCTAGAGAGCCAAGAATCTTCAAGTCTTGGATGGGTATTTCTTTCTGAAGCAGCGTCTCTAAAATCTCTCCCGTAGGAAATTTATTGTTCTGCAAAATATTTTTGGTCTCTTCTGGTGTCAAGTTCTGATTGAGTTCCAAGGATCCGACTTCTTGAGGAATCTTGAGCGTCAGCTCAGCTTCGCGATGGTTAAAAGTTCGTACTCGAAAAGCCATGTGGGCATGACGGATAGACTGATGATCTGACTCGATGTAGTAGTTGGTCTGACTAACGGGCGTGATGTCAGCAAACAACTGGAGCAGACGGTCGTGCTCTTCTTTGGTCAGCATGGTTTTGAATTCAATTTCTAAGTGATTCATTTTCATATCCTTTTCTTTTTTTTGAAAGCGATTTATGTTATAATAACAGTTGTGTTTATTTTATACAAAAAATAATGATATGACAAGGTAAGTGTATGACAATAGAATGGGAAGAGTTTTTAGACCCCTATATTCAAGCAGTTGGAGAGCTGAAAATTAAGTTGCGTGGGGTGCGAAAGCAATACCGTAAGCAGCAGCGCCATTCTCCGATTGAGTTTGTGACCGGACGTGTCAAGCCGATTGAGAGCATTAAAGAAAAGATGATTCTGCGAGGTATTCGCGAGGAAAATATTGAGCAGGAGATGCAGGATATTGCAGGCTTACGGGTCATGGTTCAATTTGTCGATGATGTGGATGAAGTTTTAGAAGTCTTGCGAAATCGGACTGATATGCGGATTATTCAAGAGCGGGATTACATCAAAAACAAAAAAGCCAGTGGCTATCGGAGCTACCATGTGATTGTAGAGTATCCAGTTGATACGATTAATGGTCATAGGCTTATTCTGGCTGAGATTCAGATTCGCACCCTTTCGATGAATTTTTGGGCTACGATTGAGCATTCTTTGAATTACAAGTATAAAGGAGAATTTCCCGAGGAAATCAAATGTCGCTTGGAAACGACAGCTAATCTTGCCTATCAGCTGGATGAGGAGATGGGAGAAATCCGTGATGCTATCCAAGAGGCGCAGGCTCTTTTTGATCCTCTTCACCGTAAGTTAAATGACGGTGTAGGAAATAGTGATGATACAGATGAAGAATACAGATAAAAAAATAGCGATTATCCGCAATCGGAAAAGACAGAGCGAACAAGTTTATCAAGATTTAAAGCAGAAGCTTAAACAGAATGGCTTTATTTTAACTCCTAAGAATCCCGACATCGTGATTTCGGTAGGCGGTGACGGCATGCTGCTATCAGCTTTTCATATGTATGAAGAACAGCTGGATCGGGTCCGCTTTGTTGGTGTGCATACAGGACATCTCGGCTTCTATACGGACTACCGTGATTTTGAATTGGATAAGCTAGTCGAAAATCTTAAACTGGATACTGGTGCTCAGGTTTCTTATCCAATTTTAAATGTGAAAATTACTTTTGAAAATGGTGATACACGCACCATTCGTGCTTTAAACGAAGCAACAATCAAGCGTTCGGATCGGACTATGGTAGCTGATGTCATTATCAATCGGGTTCATTTCGAGCGTTTCCGAGGAGATGGGATTTCCGTTTCTACTCCGACAGGCAGCACAGCCTATAACAAATCTCTGGGCGGAGCAGTATTACATCCGACGATTGAAGCCTTGCAAGTGACAGAAATTGCCAGTCTCAACAATCGGGTTTATCGGACTTTAGGATCTTCGGTCATTGTTCCTAAAAAGGATAAGATTGAGTTAGTGCCGACCCGCAGTGACTATCATACTATTGCGGTCGATAATCAGACTTTCTCTTTCAAAAACATTGTTCGCATTGAGTATCAGATTGACAATCACAAGATACATTTTGTGGCTTCGCCAAGCCATACCAGCTTTTGGAATCGTGTCAGAGACTCCTTTATTGGAGAGTGCCAGGAATGAGGTTTGAGTTTATTGCTGATGAGCATGTCAAGGTAAAGACTTTTTTGAAGCGACACGAAATTTCCAAAGGCCTCTTGGCTAAGATAAAATTTTCCGGCGGAAACATTCTCGTCAACCATCAACCTCAGAACGCTGTTTATCTCTTGGATATTGGCGATAGGGTGACGATTGATATCCCGTCTGAAAAGGGATTTGAGAGTCTGAAGGCTGTTGATAAGGACTTGTCTGTCATCTATGAAGATGAGCATTTCTTGGTTTTGGATAAGCCGGCAGGGGTGGCTAGTATTCCCAGTGTTAACCATTCCAATACTATGGCTAATTTCGTCAAGGCTTACTATATTCGTCAGGGCTATGAAAACCAGCAGGTGCATATCGTGACGCGTCTGGATAAGGATACAAGTGGGCTCATGCTCTTTGCCAAGCATGGCTATGCTCATGCCAGATTGGACAAACAGTTGCAGAAGAAGCTGATAGAAAAGCGCTATTACGCTCTAGTTCGGGGGACTGGTGACTTAGAAGAGCAAGGAGAGATTATTGCTCCGATTGGGCGTAATCCTGAGAGTATCATTACGAGGCGCGTGACAAAGGATGGCAAGTATGCTCATACCAGTTACAAGGTCATAGAGCAGTTCGGAGATGTCTATCTGGTGGATATCCGTCTTCATACTGGGAGGACTCATCAAATCCGCGTTCATTTTTCACATATTGGCTTTCCGCTTTTGGGTGACGACCTTTATGGAGGGAGTTTGGAACACGGAATAGAGCGCCAAGCTTTACATTGTCATTCTTTGAAATTTTATAACCCTTTTAGCGGACAGGAAGTTGAGCGTGCCAGTCCTTTGCCAGAAGATTTTAAACAAGTTATTGAGAAATTAAAAGATTAAGAGATAAAGGAGTTTTAAGAAGCATGAAAATTTTTGATTCAATTCGTGAAGCCTTGAAGGATAAGGAAGTAAAGATTGTCTTGCCAGAGGGTGAGGAGCCACGGATTTTGCAAGCAACTAAACGCTTGGTGAAAGAAACCGATATTACACCAGTTCTTTTGGGAAATCCTGATAAAATACGTATTTATCTGGAAATTGAGGGAGTAAAAGAAGGGTATCAGGTTATTGATCCTTCAAACTGTTCCTGCTTTGAAGAACTGGTAGAAGCATTCGTCGAGCGTCGTAAAGGGAAAATCACTGCAGACGAAGCACGTCAGTTGCTCAAGGAAGATGTCAACTACTTTGGGGTTATGTTGGTTTATCTTGGCAAGGTTCAAGGGATGGTGTCTGGCGCGATTCACTCCACAGCAGCGACTGTTCGGCCGGCTCTCCAAATCATCAAGACCCTGCCTTGGGTTTCTCGTACTTCAGGAGCCTTCCTCATGGTGCGTGATGACGAACGCTACATTTTCAGTGACTGTGCCATCAATATCGATCCAGATGCCAATGTTTTGGCGGAGATTGCTGTTAACTCAGCCCTAACAGCGCAGATTTTTGGTATTGATCCTAAAGTTGCAATGCTCAGCTATTCGACCAAAGGCTCTGGTTTCGGAGAAAAGGTTGATAAGGTTGTAGAAGCGACTAAGTTGGCTCAGGAAATGCGTCCAGACTTGGCTATCGATGGTGAATTACAGTTTGATGCAGCTTTCGTTCCTGCAACAGCTGAACTGAAAGCACCTGGCAGCCCTGTGGCCGGTCAAGCGACTGTCTTTGTCTTCCCAAGTATCGAAGCTGGGAATATCAGCTACAAAATGGCAGAGCGTTTGGGCGGATTTTCAGCAGTAGGTCCTATCTTGCAGGGCCTTAACCATCCAGTTAACGACCTTTCTCGAGGCTGTAATGCGGATGACGTATACAAACTGACTTTGATTACAGCCAGTCAGGCTGTTGGTCATTATTAAACGATAGGAAACAATTGGAGGGCATAAGCTCTCCTATTTTTCTTGCCTTATGCTATACTAGATTTATGTTAGATTTGAAAGAATACGGAATTGAGATGTGGGAGGCAGATAAAATTGCCTCTTTTAGAGAGAAATTATTAACTTGGTATGATGAAAACAAACGTGACCTACCTTGGCGCAGAACTAATAATCCGTATCATATCTGGGTTTCTGAGATTATGCTGCAGCAGACTCGGGTGGACACTGTGATTCCTTATTATGCGCGTTTTCTTGACTGGTTCCCGACTGTAGCTGACTTAGCGCAGGCACCAGAGGATAGACTGCTTAAGGCTTGGGAAGGGTTGGGATATTATTCGCGGGTGCGAAATATGCAAAAGGCAGCCCAGCAGATAATGACGGATTTCGCTGGAAAATTTCCTGATAGCTATGAAGAAATTGCTAGCCTCAAAGGGATTGGACCTTATACAGCTGGTGCCATTGCTAGTATCGCCTTTGGACTAGCTGAGCCTGCGGTGGATGGCAATGTCATGCGAGTTCTGAGTCGCTTGTTTGAAGTTGATTTAGATATTGGCCAACCTAGTAATCGTAAGGTCTTTCAGGCCATGATGGAGATTCTGATTGATCCAGACAGACCCGGAGATTTTAATCAGGCACTGATGGATTTGGGGTCAGATATCGAAGCCCCTGTTAATCCTCATCCAGAAGACAGTCCTGTAAAAGAGTTCAGCGCAGCTTATTTGCACGGAACAATGGATAAATATCCAATCAAAGCACCTAAAAAGAAGCCAGTTCCGGTCTATCTACAAGGCTTGATTATCGAAAACGAACAGGGACAGTTCTTACTTGAAAAGAATGAGGCTGCTGGCTTGTTATCAGGTTTTTGGCATTTTCCATTGATTGAAATCGAGGAATTTCAAACTGAAAATCAAATGTCCCTCTTTGAGGTAGCTGAAAATCAGCCAAGTCTGGACTTGTCTCCTCAAGAAAGCTTTGAGCAGGATTATGATTTGATTGTTGATTGGCAGCAGCAGTCCTTTTCAAAAGTACAGCATGTTTTCAGTCATCGCAAGTGGCATATCCAGCTGGCTTATGGCCGAGTTAAGGATAGCCAGATCGCAGCTGATGGAGAGGTCTTGTGGCTTCATCCAGAAGATTTTGGCAATTACCCCTTTGCCAAACCCCAGCAGAAGATGTGGGAGGCTTTTCAGGAAGCTAGAAATGAATAAAAAATCTGAGACTAATTTGGTCTCAGATTTTTTTGAATCAATTTTACAAGTTTGCAAAAGCTTTAATTTCATCTGCAGTCATAGAAGAATCACAACGAACAGATACATGGCCGTCTTGAACATGAACGAAACCAGGAACCGTCGGAATGCTGTATTCAGAGCGGAAGGCTTGCAGTTTCTCTAATTCGCTGGCTTCTTCGCTATTGATAAAGAAAATATGCGCCTTAGTATCAGCGACCACGCCAGCAAGAGTAGCAGCGAATTTACGACAGTAAGGGCAAGTTTTGCGACCTACGAAGAAAGTTGCAGTCTCTTTGTTGGCAATAGCTTGACGAGCACGGTCAACAGTTGTGACTTCCAAGTCTTTAATATTTTGAGCAAATTGTTCCATAAATAATCCTCATTTCTTTTGATAAAACTAGTATGCCATAAAAATCAGAAAAATGCTTGATTTGGAAACGAAAAACCAGAGAATGTGAAATTCATCCTCTGGTTGATTGGTTGATAGTGTCATTTTACTTGATAAAGGCATTAATCTCTGCTTCAATAGCAGCAATTTTTGCTTGAGCATCCTCATTGCTATCACCGACAACGGCAATGTAGAACTTGATTTTTGGTTCTGTTCCAGATGGGCGAACAGCAATCCATGAACCATCATCCAAAGTGTATTTCAGCACATCGCTTGGAGGAGTTGTCAGAGCTGTAACAGTACCGTCTGCGGCGGTAGAAGTCTGAGCCTTAAAGTCTTCAGTAACAGAAATAGCAGTAGCGTTGAAATCTTTTGGACCATTGTCACGGAACTTAGCCATGATAGCCTTGATTTGCTCAGCTCCATCAACACCAGACAAGGTCACAGAGATAGTCTTTTCAGCAAAGTAACCATACTCTTTGTAGATTTCTTCAATACCGTCAGCCAGAGTCAAGCCACGTGAGCGGTAGTAGGCAGCAAGCTCAGCTACAACCAAAACAGCTTGGATAGCGTCTTTATCACGTACAAATGGTTTAATCAGATAGCCGAAGCTTTCTTCAAATCCCATCATGTAGGTGTGGTTGTGTTTTTCTTCGAATTCTTGAATCTTTTCAGCGATAAATTTGAAACCAGTCAAGACATTGAACATGGTTGCGCCATAACTTTCAGCAATCTTAGTCACCAAGTCAGTAGAAACGATAGACTTGCAGAGAGCTGCGTTAGCTGGCAGAGTGCCAGCACTCTTATGAGCTTCTAAGATGTACTTAGCCATGATAGCCCCGATTTGGTTACCTGAAAGATTGAGGTAGCTTCCGTCTTTTTGCAGAACTTCTACACCGACACGGTCAGCATCTGGGTCAGTTGCAACTAAGACATCTGCACCAACTTTACGGCCTAATTCTTCAGCCAAGGCAAAGGCTGCTTGGCTTTCAGGGTTTGGAGACTTAACGGTAGAGAAGTCAGGATCAGCTACAGCTTGAGCTTCAACAACTTCAACAGAATCAAATCCTGCTTGAGCCAAAGCGCGACGAGCCAACATTTCACCAGTACCGTGCAACGGAGTATAGACAATCTTCATGTCCTTGCCGTATTCATCAATCAGTTTTTGGTTGATATTGACATCTTTAACTTCCTTGAGGTATTCAGCATCAATAGCATCGCCAATCACTTCGATCAAACCTGAAGCTTTTTCAACTTCAACATCAGCGACCTCAATAGAAAAAGGATTTTCAATCGCACGGATGTAGTCTGTCAATGCATCTGCATCATGCGGAGGCATTTGTCCACCGTCTTCACCATATACCTTGTAGCCATTAAATGGAGCAGGGTTGTGGCTGGCTGTAATCATGATACCAGCAAAAGTTCCCAGATGACGCACTGCAAATGAAAGTTCTGGAGTTGGGCGCAGACTTTCAAAGACATAGGACTTGATGCCGTGCTTAGCTAAAACAGCAGCAGATTCAAAGGCAAATTCTGGTGAGAAATGACGGGAGTCGTAAGCAATCGCAACACCGCGTTTTTTGAACTCATCACCTTTTTCTTCAATCAAGCGAGCCAAACCTTCGGTTGCCTGACGGACAACATAAATATTAATACGGTTGGTACCAGCGCCAATCAAACCACGCATACCAGCAGTACCAAACTCAAGATTGGTGTAAAAGGCATCTTCCTTAGTTTTTTCGTCCATACTGTTCAAGTCTTGGCGAAGATAGTCAGGAAGTTCAGCATAATCAAGCCATTTTTTGAAGTTATCTTGATAAGTCATAGGTGGAGTCTCCTTTATTTTTGAAATGAAGAGTTGGAAATTTTAGTAAAAAATCCTGCTCTTAAATTTTCTTAATCGCTTACATTGTAGCATATTTTCATTAATTTTGAAAGAGGTTACCTAGAAAACGATGAAATACTTTTCAAGCTATCGTTTCAAGGATTTCAGAATATTAGAGCTGAATTGCAGCATAAAAAAAGACCAAAGCAAGGCTTGGTCCAGAAAACTAAGTCATCATCATTTTTTTGATTTTTCAAGCGCAGGAATGATAGTTGCTGTCAAAATCGCAGAAATGATTAACTCGGCAATGGAATTTGCTGATAGAATAACAGCCAGAAGTGCTTTGATATCTCCTTGATATACATTTGCAAAGAGAAAGAAGATACCGCCCAAGACGAAGATGGTATTGGTGGCAGAACCAACGGAACCTGCTACAATCAAGCCAGCCTTATTTTTCATAGCTTTATATACGAAATAAGGAGTGATACCGATGAGAATGCGAGGCACCATGGCAACAAGAAGCGAAGAAAGACTTCCATTTGGCACAAAAGGGCTAAAGAGATAACTGGTTGGCAGCAGCACCAAGGTATTGGTGACAACGCTGATACATCCCATAAGACCACCTAGAACAGCTCCGACTTTAGGGCCATAGAGGATACTGGCGATAATCACTGGAATGTGAATAATCGTAGGTTTAATCGGTACTGGAAGCAAGTTGAAAATGACTGAGCTGAGCAGGTGCAGTACCAACATAATGGCAAAGAAAATAGCAATTTGAGCAATTTTAGATTGTTTTTTCATAAATAAGTTCCTTTACTGTATCAATAATTGTATCAATCTCAGCTAGAGCACCTGTCCCCTGATCGCCACATGCTAGAACAGCTTCGCGCGGCTGGATAATCTTCCATCCAAAACGCTGCAGACGCTCCAAATTGTGCTGGGTTAGTGGATTTTCAAACATCTTAGTGTTCATAGCTGGAGCTAGAACTTTCTTGGTATGAGGCGGCAGAGCCAGGGCAGTAGCTGTTACCATATTATCAGCTAAGCCGTTGGCTAATTTAGCGATGGTATTGGCTGTAGCTGGCGCTAGCAAAAAGAGGTCAGACTCTTTAGCGATGTCAATGTGATTGACCTTGCTAGGGTCAGGTTCTTGCATAATATCAATTGCAACTGGTCTTTGCGACAAGACTTGCAGGGTCAGCGGTGTGATAAATTCTGTCGCTGCCGCTGTCATGAGGACAGCAACTTTAAAGTTCTCTTTCTTTAGACGACTGGTGATGTCAGCAGCCTTGTAAGCTGATATGCTGCCGCTGACGGCTAAGGTAATCTGTGTCATCATTTACCTCCTTATGGACTATGGATATGCAGGTAGAGGAGCTGAGCAATTTCTTCTTTGGATTGGGCTTGGGTTACAGTATCATTTCCGACAAGATAGGCTTTGTGCTCTTGATTAGAAATCTCTGTCAAATCATTGGCGACAATGATTTCTGCCTGATTTTTTACGAGACTGGCTCGTGCAGTCTTGAGTAACTCTTCATCAGAAACATCAACCAAGAGTTTGAAGCCGATCAAGCGAATGTCTGGATTCCATTTTTTTACCAGGCTGATGATTTTAGGTGTCTTTTTGAGAAAAAGAACTTGAACATCATCCTGAGAAGAAATCTTGCTTTCTGAGTTAGTCTTATCCAGAAATTCAGCCATATCAGAGCTAGCAGCTACAGTTTCCAAACCAGTCATGTAGACGGGAGTATAATCAGAGACCGCCATTGCATGAATCAGTACATCATGTGTGTGAACGAGTGGCTCCAAGCTTTTATGCAGTTCTGCAACATTTTCGATCTGGACAATGGTAAGATTGGGGTGAGCTGCAGGGCGGACAGCATTGGGAGTCGTCACCAGAGTCACCTGATCGCCCTTGTCTAGGAAAGTTTCAGCTATGATTTTCCCAAGCTGGCCTGTCGAATGATTGGTAATAGAGCGGACACGGTCGATTTTCTCGCTTGTCCCGCCAGAAGTAATCAATATGTTCATAGCACTATTTTACAAGAAAAAAGAAATTTAGTAAAATAATTCTAATTGCAGAGTGTCACAGCGGAAAATAATTCTCTGAAATCTTATATTTTAGAGAATATAATTTTCTTAACTTTCCTTTTTTCCGAACATTAAAATCTTTTTAGAGCTTAATCATGTAGATTTTGCTCTTTTTTGTTATAATCTTTATATTAATTGACAGAGGAGTTCTTGATGAAAACAGATATTGAAATTGCTCAAAGTGTTGAATTGCAGCCTATTGTTGATGTAGTGAAAAAAGTTGGCATCAACTATGACGACTTGGAATTATATGGTAAGTATAAGGCTAAGCTCAGCTTTGATAAAATTCGTGAGGTTGAAAAAAATCCTGTTGGCAAACTGATTTTGGTAACGGCGATTAATCCTACACCTGCTGGAGAAGGTAAATCTACCATTACCATTGGACTAGCTGATGCGCTCAATAAAATTGGCGAGAAAACTATGATTGCCATTCGGGAACCATCTCTGGGGCCTGTGATGGGCATCAAGGGAGGAGCAGCTGGCGGTGGTCACGCGCAGGTTCTACCGATGGAAGACATTAACTTGCATTTTACTGGTGACATGCACGCCATTACGACTGCTAATAATGCTCTATCTGCTCTCATCGATAATCATCTTCATCAGGGAAATGCACTGGGAATCGATCAGCGTCGTATTATCTGGAAGCGGGTGGTTGACCTAAATGACCGAGCTCTTCGCCATGTGACCGTTGGCTTAGGAAGTCCTGTCAATGGTATTCCGCGTGAAGATGGTTTTGACATTACTGTTGCATCTGAAATTATGGCGATTCTTTGCTTAGCTACGGATATTGAAGATTTGAAAAATCGCTTGGCTAATATTGTTATTGGCTATCGTTTTGACCGCTCGCCAGTCTATGTTCGTGACCTTGAAGTCGAAGGAGCCTTGGCTTTGGTCTTGAAAGATGCGATTAAGCCAAATCTGGTACAGACTATTTACGGAACACCAGCCTTTGTTCATGGCGGTCCTTTTGCCAATATCGCCCACGGCTGTAACTCTGTTTTGGCGACTAGCACAGCGTTGCGCTTGGCTGATTATACTGTGACGGAGGCAGGATTTGGTGCAGATCTTGGTGCTGAGAAATTCTTGGATATTAAAACACCAAACTTACCAACTTCTCCAGATGCAGTAGTGATTGTTGCAACCTTGCGCGCCCTCAAGATGAATGGTGGAGTAGCTAAGGATGCACTTACAGAAGAGAATGTTGAGGCGATTCGAGCTGGTTTTGCTAATCTCAAGCGGCACGTTGAAAATATCCGTAAGTTCGGTATTCCAGTTGTAGTAGCTATCAATGAATTTGTCTCTGACACGGCTGATGAAATTACTGCGCTTAAGGAACTTTGTGCAGAAATTAAGGTTCCAGTTGAGTTAGCTAGCGTCTGGGCTGATGGTGCCGAAGGTGGTGTATCTCTGGCTGAGACTGTAGTTAAAACCATTAATGAAGAACCTGCTCATTACACTCGTCTCTATGATAATAATCTTTCGATTGAAGAAAAAATAGAGAAAATTGTCAGAGAAATCTATCGTGGTTCAAAAGTGAACTTTGAGAAAAAAGCTCAGACTCAGATTCGCGAAATTGTCAAAAACGGCTGGGACAAGCTGCCAATCTGTATGGCTAAAACACAGTATAGCTTCTCAGACAATCCTGCTGCTCTGGGCGCGCCAGAAAATTTCGAAATTACCATTCGTGAATTGGTACCAAAACTTGGGGCAGGCTTTATCGTGGCTTTGACAGGAGATGTCATGACCATGCCAGGATTGCCAAAACGTCCTGCAGCACTTAATATGGATGTTGAAAGCGACGGAACCGTTCTAGGATTATTTTGATTATATATTGAGAGGTATAAAATTATGGAAAAAAATTTGAAAGAAATATTGTCACAATTTGATTCAACTAAAAATAATTACGAGAGGCTTTTAGAATATATCGAAGCTACAATTAAAAGTCTTATGGAAAATGAAAAAATACAAATCCATGAAATTAAAGGAAGGATTAAAGATAAAGAAAGTTTAAGCAAAAAAATTGAAACTAAAGACTATAAATATTCTAGTTTGTCAGATATAACTGATATTTGCGGAATTAGAATTATCACATATTTTTCGGACGATGTAGATAAAATTGCTTCATTACTTGAAGAGGAATTTGATTTAGATAAGGAAAATTCTATTGATAAACGAAAAACCCAAGATCCTACTAAATTTGGCTATGTATCTTTACACTATATATTAAAATTAGGAGGAAATAGAGCAGAATTAACTGAAAATATTAATTATAAAGAATTAAAATTTGAAGTTCAGATAAGGACTATTTTGCAGCATGCTTGGGCGGAGATAGAACATGACTTTGGATATAAATCTGATCAGGATGTTCCTGAAAAAATTAGAAGAAGGTTTTCAAGATTAGCTGGTTTAATTGAGTTAGCTGACGATGAATTCATGGAAATTAAACGATATGAAAAGGAATATATTAATAAAGTTGAAGAAGGATTCAAAGAGAATTCTAAAAGTATACAAATTGATTCTATAAGTATTTCAGCCTTATTAGAAAGTGAATCTTATATCAATTTTCTTGAAGAATATTATAATGAATATAATATAGAAATTAGGTATCCTGGTGGAAAATTTAAAGATGATAGAATTTCTAAAATTGTCAATTATTGTGAACAATTAGGTATTAAAACGATTGATGAATTGGTGAATAAGTTTAAAAAGAATTTTCCAAATTACTTTAATGAATGGATAAAGGATAAGGATAACTATTTTTATGTGTGGAATATTACTCCGCTACTTGATATTGTGCCAATGTAAAAGTCTGATAGATAAAACTATCACCATTCGTGAATTGGTACCAAAACTTGGAGCAGGCTTTATCGTGGCTTTGACAGGAGATGTCATGACCATGCCAGGATTGCCAAAACGTCCTGCGGCACTTAATATGGATGTTGCAGCAGACGGCACAGCTATTGGTCTATTTTGATCTTGGTTTAAAAGGCTCTTTAGGAGTCTTTTTTTGGTATAATAGTGAAAATAATGAGAATGGAATATGGAGTCAACATGAATATTAGATTAGCAAATCCATCAGACGCTGCGAGCTTGCTTGCTATTTATGCGCCTTATGTAGAAAATACAGCCATCACTTTTGAATATGAAGTACCGACCATTGAGGATTTTGGAAATAGGATTGAAAAAACGTTGGAAAAATATCCTTATCTGGTAGCGGAAGAAGATGGTTTAATTTTAGGTTATGCCTATGCTTCGACTTATTATGCGCGTGCCGCCTATGATTGGGCGGTGGAATTATCCGTCTATGTCAGTCTAGATGCTCGAGGAAAAGGAGTCGGCAGCAAGCTTTATGATGAACTTGAAGACCTGTTAGATCAGATGGGATATATGCATTTTCTAGCCTGTATTTCTCTGCCAAACGAAGCTAGCCTAGCTTTGCATCTAAAAAGAGGCTACCAGCAGGTAGCACATTTCCCTAAAATTGGCTATAAATTCGAACGTTGGCATGATATTGTTTGGCTGCAAAAGTCCTTAGAAAAGCATGCTGGATCCATCAAACTTTTAAAAGAAATGGAGTGGAAATGATGAAAAAGAAACATTTATTAATAACTCTTCTAAGCATTACCCTTTTGACTTTGAGCGGCTGTCAGGCCGTTGAAAATTGGTTTAAAAATGCCAAGGAGGAATGGCTTGGTTTAGAGATGACGGTTCGCACCTATGATGAAAATTCCCAGCTCATCGACCAAATGTCGGGCAAGTCCCTATCCATCTCGCGTAATGAGGAGTTTGATTCAGTTGATGAAGAAGGAAATTCTAAAGAAGATTCTTCTGTGCTCAAAATTACCTTGGGTAAGTATGAGATTGACCATGTAGGCTCTTCCTTGATTGCAGAAGAAAAAGGCTTGAAAGATGTCTTTGCTCAATATCAAAAGACTGCAGATGTTGAAGAGAACAGCCATTCTGTCCCTGTTCTAAATCGCATGATTTCAGCCTTTAAAAATGACTTTACTGGAAAGAAAAAGGTCATTCTGATTCGCTCTCAAAACGGCACTCCGCTGGCAGCATATGCTGGCGATCGTGTCTCTCTTGATAAATCTGATGCTCCTAAAACTTCGGAGTTGCTGATTGACGGCAAACGTCTCGTGATTTACCGCTGCGACTACACTATTTATGACCGTGAATTGCTGGAGTAAGTTATGGATGTAGAAGAATTACTTGAAAATCTGAAAGCAGTAGCTAACCCTGACGATGCGAGAGCTATGAAAGCCTATATGAAAAATAAATTTGAGTTTCTAGGAGTCAAGACTCCGGCCAGACGGAAGCTCGCAAAGGCTTTTTTCAAACATCAGACTGACTCTGTCATTGACTGGGATTTTATAAATGAAGCTTGGAATAATCCCTATCGAGAATTACAGTACACCGTGCTAGATTATCTGGAAAATCGCAAGAAACTATTGACTCCATCTGACTTGCCACGTTTGAAAAAGCTAGCCCAAACAAAATCTTGGTGGGATACCATAGACTTTTTGGACCGCTTGGTTGGATCAATCATTGCCCGATTTCCAGAAACCAAAGAGATTATTTTAGCTTGGAGTCGTGATGAGGATATTTGGCTGCGGCGCTTGGCTATTGATCATCAGCTTCTTCGAAAAGAGGAAACAGACATAGAGTTGCTAGAGAACATTTTAGTCAATAATCTAGGCCAAACAGAATTCTTTATTAACAAGGCCATCGGCTGGGCGCTGAGAGATTATTCCAAAACCAATCCAGACTGGGTCAGAGATTTTATAGAACGGTATCAAGCAGAAATGGTTGCCCTTAGTATTCGAGAGGGAAGTAAGTATTTATGAAACATATTTATTTAAAATATCTGGAAGAGGAGGATTACTTAGTTTGGATGGAAGGATTTTCCGATAGACTTCCTTCTCAATCACCATTTGATGATGGGCTTTTAGATATGACAATTTGTACAGAAAGTTGGTTTGCGGACTTGGTGGCTAAGCACCGCGATTTCCGAGAGAAAGACCAGCAGTATATTTGGGGAATTTATGACGCAAAAAGCGGAAAACATGTTGGTATGGTTAATTTATTTGTGCTAGCTAGAGATGACTTTCAATGGGCGGAAATAGGTTATACGATACATAATCAATTTTGGCGTCAGGGCTACGCCAGAGCTATGCTAGAAGAACTCAAGAAAGTCAGTCGCGAACTAGGATTTCATCGTTTAGAAGCACATGTTGATCTACAGAATATCCCTTCGCAAAAATTACTAGAGCAATCTGATTTCTATCTTGAAGGAGTACGGAAACAATTCCAAAAAGAAGGTCAGGAGTGGAAGGATAGACAAGTTTTTGTTTATATTTTAGATTAAATACCTTGACAAAACGGAAAAAGATAAGGTAAACTATATTTCGTGCGATGAGTCGATATGCAGATTTTCTGCAAATTGAAGCATGGGAGGTCATAAACGCAGGAGCGGACCTTGATCAGTTGTGTGAACCTGCTGATCACACGAAAGTGCCCTTATCCCCAATCTACGGATTGGGGATTTTTCTATGTCTCTTAGAGTGGCAAGACGGTTAGTCGTAGCCGAACTTAGAGACATTGATGCTGATACGATAGGCGTTGAGAAGTGCTATTGCTCTTGATGAAACAACTTCGCAGAAGGCAGTTGAGTCGTAGAGCAATGGATGCAGTTTTGTTCGTGAGAACAAAATCTGTAAACCTTGAAACTTCTCTTAGAGAGGAAAGAAGGTTAGTTGAAGCCGAGCTTAGAGACATTGATACTGAGACGGTCGAAGTCGTGAGTGCTATTGCTCTTGACGAAACGAGCCCACAGGAAGAAGTTGAGCTGTAGAGCAATGAATGCAGTTTTGTTCGTGAGCACAAAATCTGTAAACCTTGAAATCTCTCATAGAGAGGCATGAGAGTTGGTGTGGTTTATCAAAATATCGCACTTATATTCTTCAGAAATATTTGCATTTTTTCCTAAAAATAGTATAATACTAACAATACAAAATTTTTTGAAAATTCAGAGAGGTTATCGCATGGGATATACAGTTGCTGTAGTAGGTGCCACTGGTGCCGTTGGATCTCAAATGATTAAAATGCTGGAAGAATCTAGCCTTCCAATTGATAAAATACGCTATCTGGCGTCTGCTCGTTCAGCTGGTAAAGTTCTCCAATTCAAGGGACAAGATATTACTATCGAAGAGACGACTGAGACGGCTTTTGAAGGTGTAGATATTGCTCTCTTCTCAGCTGGCGGTTCTACTTCAGCAAAATTCGCTCCTTACGCAGTCAAAGCTGGAGCAGTAGTGGTCGATAACACCTCTTATTTCCGTCAAAATCCTGATGTTCCTTTGGTTGTTCCAGAAGTCAACGCCCATGCCTTAGATCAGCACAAGGGAATTATCGCTTGCCCTAACTGCTCGACAATTCAGATGATGGTGGCTTTAGAGCCTGTTCGTCAGCAATGGGGGCTGGAGCGCATCATTGTGTCTACCTATCAAGCTGTTTCTGGTGCAGGTATGGGAGCCATTCTTGAAACCCAAGCTCAATTGCGCTCTGTTCTCAATGATGGTGTAAATCCTAAGGACACGGAAGCCAATATCCTCCCATGTGGCGGTGATAAAAAACATTATCCTATTGCTTTTAATGCCTTACCTCAGATTGATGTCTTTACAGATAACGACTACACTTATGAAGAGATGAAGATGACCAAGGAAACTAAGAAAATTATGGAAGATGATTCTATTGCTGTTTCTGCGACATGTGTCCGTCTTCCTATTTTGTCTGCTCACTCAGAGTCTGTCTACATCGAGACTAAGGAAGTTGCACCTATTGATCAGGTAAAAGCAGCAATTTCAGCCTTTCCTGGTGCTGTTCTGGAGGATGATGTAGCTCATCAGGTTTATCCGCAAGCAATCAATGCAGTTGGTAAGAAAGAAACCTTTGTTGGTCGGATTCGCAAGGATCTTGATGCGGAAAAAGGAATCCACATGTGGGTCGTTTCAGACAATCTTCTTAAAGGAGCGGCTTGGAATTCTGTTCAAATCGCAGAGACACTGCATGAGCGTGGTTTAGTTCGTCCGACAGCAGAAGTGGTTTTTGAATTAAAATAAAGTGACCAAGGAAACTTGACAGCACAGGGTTGAATAATCGTTCTTTCAACCCTCTTTTCGTACAAAGAGAGGTAAGTTTATGGCGTATGCGGATTTGAAAAACTGTAAAATCATCACAGCTTTTATTACTCCTTTTCATGAAGATGGCTCCATCAATTTTGAAGCTATTCCAGACTTGATTGAGCACCTTTTGGCCCACCATACAGATGGGATTTTGCTGGCTGGAACGACTGCTGAAAGTCCAACCCTGACTCACGATGAAGAGTTGGAGCTGTTTGCGGCAGTTCAAAAGGTTGTCAAGGGGCGTGTTCCTTTGATTGCGGGTGTCGGTACCAACGAAACGCGCGATTCTATCGAATTCGTCAAAGAAGTAAATGAATTTGGTGGCTTTGCAGCTGGTCTGGCAATTGTTCCCTATTACAATAAACCTTCTCAGGAAGGGATGTATCAGCACTTTAAAGCCATTGCGGATGCTTCAAACCTGCCTATCATTATCTACAATATACCTGGCCGGGTTGTTGTTGAGATGACACCTGAGACTATGCTGAGGTTGGCTGAACATCCAAATATTATCGGTGTTAAAGAATGTACCAGTCTGGCGAATATGGCCTATCTGATTGAGCATCGTCCAGAGGAGTTTCTGATTTATACTGGTGAGGATGGCGATGCCTTTCATGCTATGAATCTGGGAGCTGATGGAGTTATTTCAGTTGCTTCTCACACAAATGGTGATGAAATGTTTGAAATGCTGGATGCTATTGAACACAATGATATCAAAAAAGCAGCAGCTATCCAACGGAAATTCATTCCTAAAGTCAATGCCCTTTTCTCTTACCCAAGCCCTGCCCCTGTCAAGGCAGTCCTTAATTACTTAGGTTTTGCAGCCGGCCCAACCCGCTTACCACTTGTGCCTGCACCTGAAGAAGATGCCAAACGTATTATTAAGGTCGTGGTTGATGGTGACTATCAAGCGACCAAAGAGACGGTTAAAGGTGTCCTGAGACCGGATTATTGATTGATAGCAGCAGTTTTAGGATTGACATAGATAAAAATAATAAAGAAAGAATTGAAAATTGTGACAGAAAAACATAGTGAACGAATTGAGGAGTATAAGGATAAGCATAGACTGGAAAAACTTGAGGGCAAAAAAGTTTATGATAAGCCAGTTATCCGAACTGGTGATAAGGCAGGTTGCTATGGTTCAGGATTGATTTTACTTGGATCTGTTTTAGGAATTATTTATTTACTTCTTATACTGATAACGGATTGGGATTTGAAACTTTTCTCTTTCATCTGGGAAACACTTGCTGCGTTAGGGATAGTTTTCAGTCTTTTTGGAGCTTTTAAAATCGGTCAGTTGGAGCTGCATAGTTTATCAATGGTAGCTGACAAAGAGAAAAATTTTGAAATTGATAAAGCTTTCAATCTCTATAACATCATTCACAAACCAACAAAGAAAATTTTACTTCAATATGATAGTGAGGATGATAGTTTAATTTCTCTGAATGCTGGGGGAGAGTTATTAGTTGAGCTATTAAAGAGAGTTGAAGAAGAAAAATTGTCCTTTAAGGCTATTAACAAAACATTGAGTTTAGAAGAAGTGTCTGAAAATCACTGGAAAATGCACTATCGTTATAAAAGACAGGACATAACATTAGAGAAATCTGATACATAATGTTTGGCTTGCTAAGTTAGTCGTATTGACTTAAACTGAAAAGTGAATTCGGAATCTGATAGTTGTATGAAGAACATTGGAAAAGGATTGTCCAGAGCGGTCCTTTTTTATATGGTCTTTTAAGGATAAAAAAATGGAAGCATCCTTTGAAAAATATTGGAAAAAATTATATAATGTTAAGGTATGGTCTGACTTTGTGATTTCTTTTTGAGCAGACTATAGACAACTGGACTGGCAGCAGTCATGTTAGAGACTTACATTAGATTAGAAATATATAATATAAAAGGAGTTTTTTATGCAAGTTATTAAACGGAGTGGTGAGGTTGTAGAATTTGACCCAGATAAAATTTATCAAGCAGTTTTAAAGGCAGCTCAGACTGTCTATGTGTTGACAGATGATTTGCGTCAGAATTTAGCGCAGGTTACAAAGAAAGTGGTTCTGGATTTGGAAGAAGCTAAGGTTGAACGTGCGACAATCAGCATGATTCAGTCCATGGTTGAAAGCCGCCTCTTGGGTGCAGGTTATATTACTATTGCAGAGCATTATATTTCTTATCGCTTGCAGCGCGATTTAGAGCGAAACGGCTATGGAGATCATATAGCTGTGCATCTGCATTTTGAGCAAGTGAGATAAAATCAGAAAGCCCGTTAGGGCTTTTTTTTGCTCTTGAGGTAGAGAGTATCACTTTAGGATTCATCCGCTTAAATCCCAGAAATATGTTAAAATAGTTAAAGAAATAAAATTTTATCAATGATATTCGTTGAAAGGATAAATTATGGCAACGATTCAATGGTTTCCGGGGCATATGTCCAAGGCACGGAGACAGGTACAGGAAAACATTAAGTTTGTTGATTTTGTGACGATATTGGTTGATGCGAGACTTCCTTTATCCAGTCAAAATCCTATGCTGACTAAGATTGTGGGGGATAAGCCCAAGCTTTTGATTTTAAACAAGGCTGATTTAGCTGACCCAGTTCGTATTAAGGAATGGCAGAGTTATTTTGAAAGTCAGGGGATTCCGACTTTATCTATTAATTCCAAAGAGCAATCTGCTGTTAAAAAAGTTACAGACGCAGCTAAGAAGCTTATGGCTGATAAATTGGCGCGTCAGAAAGAAAGAGGAATTCGCATCGAAACCCTGCGTACCATGATAATCGGTATTCCCAATGCTGGCAAATCAACCCTCATGAATCGATTGGCTGGTAAGAAAATTGCCGTTGTAGGGAATAAGCCAGGTGTGACCAAGGGGCAGCAATGGCTCAAGTCAAATAAAGACTTGGAAATCTTGGATACACCAGGGATTCTCTGGCCTAAGTTTGAAGATGAGATGGTTGCTCTCAAGCTTGCCCTGACTGGTGCTATTAAGGATAATCTGCTGCCTATGGATGAGGTGACGATTTTCGGCCTTAATTATTTTAAGGAGCATTATCCTGAGGAGCTGACAGCACGCTTCAAGCAGCTGGATCTAAGCCAGGAAGCGCCTGACATGATTATGGATATGACCCAAAAACTCGGCTTCCGCGATGACTACGATCGTTTTTACAGCCTTTTCGTCAAAGATGTTCGCGATGGCAAGTTAGGCCGTTATTGTCTGGATATGGTTGGTGAACTAGATGGCAACGATTAAAGAAATCCAGCAACGTTTAGAGTTAGTGACTGATTTGGCTGATCCTTTTCTGGCAGAAGCGGCGAATGATTTGCGCAGCGGAGTTCAAAAGGCGATTGAAAAGCGTAAAAGAGCCATTCAGGCGGAGTTGGACGAGGATTTGCGTCTGGAGCAGATGCTACGGTATGAAAAAGAACTTTATCAAGCCGGCTATCAGACGATTGCTGGGATTGATGAAGTCGGCCGCGGTCCTCTAGCTGGACCAGTTGTCGCTGCAGCAGTTATCTTACCTCCAGGATGTAAGATTAATGGCCTTAACGACAGCAAGAAGATACCCAAGAAAAAGCATCAAGATATCTATCAAGCAGTCATGGATAAAGCCTTGGCAGTCGGTATTGGCCTGATGAACAGCGAGATTATTGATCAAGTCAATATCTACGAAGCGACTAAGCTGGCTATGAAAGAGGCTTTGTCTAAGCTTCGTCTCAAGTCAGATTATCTGCTGATTGATGCCATGAAACTGGATGTTGATATTCCGCAAGAGTCCATCATCAAAGGTGATGCTAATTCTCTGTCTATCGCAGCGGCCAGTATTGTTGCTAAGGTCACTCGGGATAAGCTGATGACAGACTATGACAAGGAATTTCCTGGCTATGATTTTGCGCAAAATGCGGGTTATGGCACTAAGAGCCATTTGCAGGGCTTGGAGCGACACGGCGTAACCCCTATTCATCGCAAGACATTTGAACCCGTAAAATCCATGTGTGAATAGGCACGAAGAGGTGAGGGATGCTTATCAGTAAAATCTTAAACAATGATGTGGTGATTTCTGAAGAAAACCAAGAAGAAGTTATTCTCATGGGGCGAGGACTAGCCTTTGGTAGAAAAGTTGGCCAGGAGATTCCAGATGAGCTGATTGAGAAAAAGTATGTCTTGTCAGAAAATAGACGCCAGCTTCTGATGGAGTTGCCAGCAGAGGTCATGGAAATGTCGGATAAGATTATTTCTTTCGCAAGGGAGAAACTGCAGAAGAAGCTCAAAGACACTGCTTTTCTGACGATGGCAGATCATATCCACGGAGTCTTGCTGCGCTTGGAAGATGATATTTATCTCAAGAATTTCCTCATGTGGGATATTAAACGCTTTTTTCCTATCGAGTTTGAGGTTGGTCAGTATGCAAAACAGCTTTTGAGCGCTTATGTCAGTAAGGAACTTCCAGATGATGAAGCAGCATTTATGGCGCTGACCTTGGTCAATGCAGAGTTGGAAAATGGCGATGGAACTGCGCGTGATTTGACTATGATGATGGAGGAAATCATGACCATTGTCAAGTACAGTTTGGAAATTTCTTTAGATGAAGAAGATATCTACCTAGAGCGCTTTATGACCCATCTAAAATTTTTCTGTGAGAGAGTTCTGACTGATAATGGACACCGTGACTTGGAGGACAATAAGATGTTTAACTTACTTAAATGTAAGTACCCTTGGCTTATGAGACAACTAGGAAGATTGCTGAATTTTTAAAGCAAACCAGAAATTACCAAACATCAGAGGATGAACAACTTTACCTGACTATTCATTTGTCACGCATGAAAAGGAGGATGCTATGCGAAGCGAATACGAAAAAATGATTGCTGGAGAGATTTACCGACCACAAGACGAAGATTTAAGAAAAATTAGAGCCCGATCCAAAGAATTTCAATATCGTTTTAACCAAGAGCAAGACAGCGACAAGAGAAGTGCTATTATCAAAGAATGGTTTGGCAGCACAGGGGAGAATCTTGCTATGAAGCCAGATTTGGTTTGCGACTACGGAATTAACATTCATTTAGGAGAAAATTTTTTTTCTAACTGGAACCTGACTAT
The DNA here is from genome assembly GCF_041431675.1 of Streptococcus sp. 27098_8_134. NCBI lineage: Bacteria > Bacillati > Bacillota > Bacilli > Lactobacillales > Streptococcaceae > Streptococcus > Streptococcus sp. 27098_8_134. The sequence goes on from NZ_JAPVYD010000004.1 coordinate 64,313, forward strand.
GCTGGACGTTTGCCCGATTCGCATCGGAGACAATGCTATGCTAGGTCCTAATTGCCAGTTTCTGACACCTCTTCATCCGCTTGATCCAGTGGAAAGAAATTCCGGTATTGAGTACGGAGCACCAATCACTATTGGTGATAATTTCTGGGCTGGCGGAGGTGTGACGATTCTGCCAGGCGTGACACTAGGGGATAATGTCGTGGTTGGTGCCGGAGCGGTTGTGACCAAGTCTTTTGGTGACAATGTAGTCTTGGCTGGTAATCCAGCACGAATTATTAAGGAAATCCCTGTTCATAAAGAATAAAAGATGGGTTAAAGGCAATAGTCAAGAAAACCAGCTATTGACAACATCAAATTCAATAAAATCGTAAAGAAGGAACTGTATCGCAGTTCTTTTTTTGAATTTTTTTACGAATAAGAAAGTGAGGTGAAAAAATGAATAATTTTGAGATTTATAAAATGAAAAAAGCTGGCTTGACCAATCATCAGGTTTTAAATGTTTTGAGATACGCTGAGAGTAGAGATGGCAAGCTTTCTCTCCGAGATAAGGCTGTCGTATCTGAGTGCCGTAATCCTGCTCTCTTTATAGAGAAATACAAGAGGCTTGATTTACCAGCTTTGAAGGAAGAGTTTGAACTTTTCCCGTCCTTTTCTATCTTAGATGATATTTACCCTTGGGATTTATGCGAGATTTACGATGCACCGACCTTGTTATTTTATCAGGGAAATCTAAATCTACTAGAATTGCCCAAGGCTGCGGTCGTTGGCAGTCGAGACAGCAGCAAGCAAGGAAATGCCTCCGTACAAAAGATTGTCAAGGAGCTAAATAATGAATTGGTTATCGTCAGCGGCCTCGCTCGTGGAATAGATACAGCGGCTCATATGGCTGCCCTGCAAAACGGGGGGCAGACCATTGCTGTCATCGGAACAGGATTAGATGTCTTTTATCCCAAGGCCAACAAAAAACTACAAGCTTACATTGGCAAAAACCATTTATTGCTGACAGAGTATGGTCCAGGTGAACAGCCCTTGAAATTTCATTTTCCAGAGCGGAATCGGATCATAGCTGGTCTCTGTCGAGGCGTCATTGTAGCAGAAGCCAAGATGCGCTCAGGCAGTCTGATTACCTGTGAGCGAGCAATGGAAGAAGGGCGGGATGTCTTTGCTATTCCGGGGTCAATTTTAGATGGAAAATCTGACGGCTGCCATCATTTGATTCAAGAGGGCGCAAAGTGCATCACATCAGGCTCTGACGTTCTTTCTGAATTTGATTTTTAAAACAAGTTTTCCTATAAGAAAAGTTAGCAGTTGACATCTATCAAAAAATAGTTTAAACTCTATGAGATTTATTTCTTATAGAAGGTGTCTAAATTGGTTACAAAAACAAAGAAGAAGTCTACGACCAAGAAAAATCTTGTCATCGTAGAGTCGCCTGCTAAGGCAAAAACAATAGAAAAATATCTGGGACGAAACTACAAGGTTCTGGCCAGTGTCGGGCATATTCGTGATCTGAAAAAGTCTACTATGTCCATTGATTTTGAGAACAACTATGAGCCACAATACATCAATATTCGTGGTAAAGGTCCGTTGATTAATGACTTGAAAAAAGAAGCCAAGAAAGCTAAGCAAGTTTTTCTGGCAAGTGACCCGGACCGCGAAGGAGAAGCTATTTCTTGGCATCTGGCTCACATTCTGAATCTGGATGAGAAAGAAAAAAACCGCGTCGTCTTTAATGAAATCACCAAAGATGCAGTCAAGAATGCATTTAAAGAGCCCCGCCAGATTGATATGGATCTGGTCGATGCCCAGCAGGCTCGTCGAGTTTTGGACCGCTTGGTTGGTTATTCCATTTCTCCTATTCTTTGGAAGAAAGTCAAAAAGGGCTTATCAGCTGGTCGGGTGCAGTCTGTCGCGCTCAAGCTGATTATCGACCGGGAAAATGAAATCAACGCCTTCAAACCAGAAGAATATTGGACAATTGACGGAACCTTCAAGAAAGGAACCCGTCAGTTCCAGGCCAGCTTTTACGGCATGAATGGTAAAAAGATGAAGCTGACCAACAACGACGAGGTCAAAGAAGTCCTGTCTTACCTCAAGGGTGATGACTTTACAGTCGACAGTGTCGAAAAGAAAGAGCGTCGACGCAATGCTCCGCTGCCCTACACGACTTCCTCTATGCAGCAAGATGCAGCTAATAAGATTAATTTTCGTACTCGCAAGACCATGATGGTGGCTCAGCAGCTCTATGAGGGGATTAATATCGGTTCTGGCGTACAAGGTCTGATTACGTATATGCGTACCGACTCGACTCGTATCAGTCCAGTAGCGCAGAATGAAGCAGCAAGCTTTATCACGGATAAATTTGGCGCCAAATATTCCAAACATGGCAGCAAGGCTAAGAACGCTTCTGGCGCTCAAGATGCCCACGAGGCCATTCGTCCTTCCAGCGTTTTCAATACACCGGAAAGTATCGCAAAGTATCTGGATAAGGATCAACTTAAGCTCTATACGCTGATTTGGAACCGTTTTGTAGCCAGCCAAATGACAGCAGCAGTCTTTGATACTATGAATGTTAAGCTGGGGCAAAATGGTGTCCAATTTGCTGCCAACGGCAGTCAGGTCAAGTTTGATGGCTATCTGGCTATTTACAACGACTCTGACAAGAATAAAATGCTGCCTGATATGGAAAAGGGCGATACCGTCAAACGTGTCAATACCAATCCAGAACAGCACTTTACCCAGCCACCTGCTCGTTATTCTGAAGCGACTCTTATCAAGACTTTAGAAGAAAATGGTGTTGGTCGTCCGTCTACCTATGCACCGACCATTGAAACTATTCAGAAACGATATTACGTTAAGCTGGTTTCCAAGCGTTTTGAGCCAACGGAACTAGGTGAGATTGTTAATTCATTGATTGTAGAATTCTTCCCAGGCATCGTAAATGTGAAATTTACAGCCGAAATGGAAGCAAAACTGGATGATGTAGAAGTTGGGAAAGAGCAGTGGCAGAAAGTTATTGACGAGTTTTATCGACCTTTTGAAAAGGAAGTCGCTAAAGCCGAGACTGAAATGGAGAAAATCCAAATCAAGGATGAGCCAGCTGGTTTTGATTGTGAGGTCTGTGGCAGTCCCATGGTCATCAAGTTGGGGAGATTTGGCAAGTTCTACGCCTGCAGTAACTTCCCAGACTGTCGTCACACTCAGGCTATTGTCAAGGAAATCGGCGTGACCTGTCCGCAGTGTCAGAAAGGTCAAGTTATCGAGCGTAAGACTAAACGAAATCGCATTTTCTATGGCTGTGATCGTTATCCAGACTGTGATTTCACATCTTGGGACAAGCCAGTTGGTCGGAACTGTCCAAAATGTGACCATTATCTGATCGAAAAGAAAGTTCGCGGCGGTGGCAAGCAAGTGGTCTGCAGCAATGGCGATTACGAAGAAGAAAAAGTGAAATAGCTCCTTTTACATAATTTATATTATGTAAAACATTTTCTGAAGAAGAGGTGCAGCTTTATGACAGATAAATTTGCAGAATTTCTAAAAATCGCTTCTCAACTGAATAAGATGGGAATTATTCCAATTCTGATGGGTTCTCTAGGTCTGGAGCAAGTTACTGGTCAGGACTGGCAGGCGCGGGATATTGATATTCATGTTCACGGTGATGAGCGTGGCTGGGAAGCACCAGATGAAGAGCGCATTTATGATATGGACAAGATTGAACCTATGATGGAGAGCTTGGGCTATCGCTTAGTCGATCTGCACGAGCATGAATTTCAAAAAGAAGATCTATCTATTGAGTTTGGGGCCATGGAAACCTTGGAGGCTTTTTCAGGTGTGCCGCTAGAGAAGTTGACTCGAAAAGAAGTTGAAGGTGTTGAGTTTCTACTGCCAACTGCAGAGCAATTTTTAGCTATCTACCGCGCCTCTTCCCAAGATTCTTACCGAAATGATAATAACAATCATAAGGATTTTGCTAAGATTGCTTACTTGGAGGAGATGTTAAAAGCAAAGTGATTAAGAAAATAATTAGTGTGCTGTTTTCTATTCTCGCATTATTTATTTTGTCAGCATGCAACAACAGTGTAGATCATGATTTAAGTAGTACGGCTATATCAAATATTAGTTCCGTAATAGAAGCTGCAGGACTTGAAGCAGAAGGATACTCGACTGCTGATACTTTTGGCTATCAGGGATTTCCGTTTTACATTGAAGGAAACAAAAAATTTGTTGATGTCTATGTGGATTTTGAAAAAGATTATGTTCAGAAAACTCCAGTCCTCAGATACAACTCGAGGCTTAAAGAAGTTGAGAAGAAAATTTTCTTTGGTTTGGCCAAGAAAAAAGTCTATCGTTTAGAAATGGAGTATGTTTCTGGCGATGACAATTATGATAGACTTGAAGAAGCTTACAATAAGTTGCTTCAAAGTGATAGCTTGGCTTCTACATTTTTGAGCGAAGATATGATTAGACAGCTTTATTTAAAAAACTCAATTGAATTGCACTCCTTTGACTCGGGATATTCTTTGGTGCCAAAAGAAGAATATAGTGGCAACCCAGAAACTCATCTTGAAGAGCAAGAGAAAAGGGAAGCAATTTTGAAGAGGGATGTCAAAGAACTAACTCCGTTAATCAAGGACTTAGACCTAAGTAGGGAAAAAAATCTAGTTGAAGATGTGATTGTTCGTAATCGCGATATACTCTTAAAAAGAGTTGCTGACAATCATTCGACTTTTAGTATTCATATAAGCGTTGATATAGAACAAGTACGAAAACAAAACCTACAATTAGCTAATGAAGATATTGACAATTGGATAGACTCTGATTTTGAATACTTACTTGTTCAAATACTTCAAATCGATAAACTACCTAGGAATACAGAAGTAGGCTTTGGTATAAGTTACGAAGACAATAAGCATCTGTATGCTTATAAGTCATTCAGCTTCAATAAACAATGATTTTCGAAAGACAGACGGGAATTCTCCTGTCTGTCTTTTTTACTATCTTTTTGTTATAATGGTCAGAGTGAAAATCTAGAAATATCCAAGGGAGAGTATCATGTCATCATCCTATATCAATGTTATCGGTGCTGGTCTGGCTGGCAGTGAAGCAGCTTACCAGATTGCCAAGCGTGGAATCCCAGTCAAACTCTATGAAATGCGGGGTGTTAAGTCAACGCCTCAACACAAGACTGCAGACTTTGCAGAACTGGTCTGTTCAAACTCTCTGCGAGGAGATGCGCTGACCAATGCAGTCGGTCTGCTCAAGGAAGAAATGCGGCGGTTGGACTCAGTTATCTTAAAGTCAGCAGAGGCAACTCGGGTGCCAGCAGGTGGTGCTCTAGCGGTTGATAGAGAAGGCTTTTCGCAGCTGGTGACGGAGCTAGTGACTAACCATCCATTGATTGAGGTCATTCGCGAAGAAATCAAAGAAATTCCAGAGGATGCCATCACAGTCATTGCTACGGGACCCTTGACCAGTGATGCTTTAGCAGAAAAAATTCACGCGCTCAATGGAGGAGACGGTTTTTATTTCTACGACGCAGCAGCGCCAATCATTGATGTCGATACCATTGATATGACCAAGGTCTATCTCAAATCCCGCTATGATAAGGGGGAAGCAGCTTACCTTAATGCTCCCATGACCAAGCAAGAATTTATGGATTTCCATGATGCTTTGGTCAACGCTGAAGAAGCACCTCTCAATTCCTTTGAAAAAGAAAAATACTTTGAAGGCTGCATGCCTATTGAAGTTATGGCTAAGCGAGGCATTAAAACCATGCTTTATGGGCCGATGAAGCCGGTAGGTTTAGAATATCCAGATGACTACCAAGGGCCTCGCGATGGAGATTTTAAGACGCCATACGCTGTGGTGCAGCTTCGTCAGGACAATGCGGCAGGTAGTCTTTACAACATTGTCGGCTTCCAGACTCATCTCAAATGGGGAGAGCAAAAGCGGGTCTTTCAGATGATTCCTGGTCTGGAGAATGCAGAATTTGTCCGCTATGGAGTCATGCATCGAAACTCCTATATGGACTCTCCAAATCTGCTGGAACAGACTTTCCGCTCTAAGAAACAGCCAAATCTTTTCTTTGCAGGTCAAATGACAGGAGTTGAAGGCTATGTCGAGTCAGCAGCTTCTGGCCTAGTTGCTGGTATCAATGCCGCTCGACTCTTCAAGGGAGAAGAAGCACTTGTTTTTCCAGAAACAACAGCTATCGGCAGCCTGGCACATTATGTTACCCATGCAGACAGCAAGCATTTCCAACCCATGAATGTCAATTTTGGCATTATCAAAGAGCTGGACGGCCCTCGGATTCGTGATAAGAAGGAGCGCTATGAGAAGATTGCTGAACGTGCCTTGAAAGATTTACAGCCTTATTTGGATAAATAATCTATTTTCTATCATTATCTAATAAAAATCATTAAAAAGTTAGGAAATCCCTAACTTTTTTGCTTAATTTGTGATATAATAAATAAAAATTTTGAAAATAGAAAGTTTTCTGAAAATGAATAAATCCTATTTTTATCTTGAAATGAAAACACATGAGTTAGTCGTTCCTTATACCAAGCAAAAACGCCGTGTCCGCGTCTTGCTTCCAAAAAACTATAGTCAGGACACAAATAAGTCGTATCCGGTCGTTTATTTTCACGACGGACAAAATGTTCTTTACAGCAAGGAGTCTTTCAGTGGCCATTCGTGGAAGGTGATTCCGACAATCAAGCGTAATCCTGATATTGAAAAAATGATTGTCGTGGCTATTGATAACGATGGCCAACGGCGGATGAATGAGTATTCAGCTTGGAAGTTCCAAGAGTCCAATATTCCTGGCATTCAGTTTGGCGGCAAGGGAACGGAGTATGCGGAGTTTGTCATGGAAGTCGTCAAGCCTTTCATTGACCAGCATTATCGGACCAAGTCGGATCGGCTGCATACAGCTATGATTGGTTCCTCTCTTGGGGGAAATATCAGCCAGTTTATCGGTGTTGAATACCAAGATCAGATTGGCTGTCTGGGAATCTTTTCATCAGCAAATTGGCTGCATCAGGAAGCTTTCGATCGCTATATTGAGAGAAAGACACTTCAGACAGACCAGCGAGTTTTCATTTATGTTGGGACAGAAGAGGCTGATGATACAGATAAGACATTAATGGCTGGCAACATCAAGCAGGCCTATATTGATTCATCGCTCAGCTATTTCCGACAGTTACTTGTATCTGGGGTAGATTTGGCAAATATTCAGATTAAGATCCAGTCTGGAGCTATTCATAATGAAATCGCTTGGGCAGAGCACTTGCCAGACTGCTTCCGTTTTATCAGCGAGAAATGGTAATCTAGTCAAACAGTGAGAAAGAGGTAGAAACTATGCATGTAGAATTTTTAAGTCATTGGAGCGGCAATCTAGGCCGTGAAATGTATATCAATCGCTATGGCCATGCCGGACTCCCGATTATAGCCTTCGCATCATCAGGCGGCAGCCATAATGAGTATGCCGACTTCGGTATGATTGAGGCCTGTGCAGGTTTTATCGAAGCTGGTAAAGTCCAGTTTTTCACTCTCAGCAGCGTTGATAGCGAGAGTTGGCTGGCTGACTGGAAGCATCCTCACGACCGAGCAGAAATGCATCGTGCCTATGAGCGATATGTCATCGAGGAAGCTATTCCTTTCGTCAAGCATAAGACAGGCTGGTTTGACCCTATGATGACGACTGGCTGCTCCATGGGCGCTTATCATGCCCTTAATTTCTTTCTGCAGCATCCAGATGTTTTCAATAAAGTGATTGCCCTCAGTGGTGTCTATGATGCACGTTTCTTTGTTGGTGACAATTTGAACGACGAAGTCATTTATCAAAACTCTCCAGCAGACTATATCTGGAATCAAAATGATGGCTGGTTTATTGACCGTTATCGACAGGCCGACATTATCGTTTGTACTGGCTTGGGCGACTGGGAGCAGGATGGCTTGCCTTCCTTCTACACGCTGAAAGAAGCTTTTGAGCATAAGAATATTCCAGCTTGGTTTGCTGAATGGGGTCACGATGTTTCCCATGACTGGATTTGGTGGCGTAAGCAAATGCCTTATTTCCTTAATGAACTCAATCTTTAAAGGAGGTTTCCTATGAATTATATTGTTATTTCTCCCTATTATCCACAAAATTTTCAGCAGTTTACAGTGGAACTGGCTAACAAAGGAATTACTGTTCTGGGAATCGGTCAGGAGCCTTATGACCAGCTAGACCAGCCTTTGAAGGATTCATTGACCGAATATTTCAGAGTAGAAAATCTTGAAAATCTTGACGAAGTAAAAAGAGCAGTGGCCTTTCTCTTCTACAAGCATGGACCTATTGATCGGATTGAGTCTCATAATGAATACTGGCTAGAACTGGACGCAGAGTTGCGTGAGCAATTCAATGTCTTTGGAGCAAAGCCAAAAGATTTAAAAAAGACCAAGTTCAAATCAGAGATGAAGAAACTCTTTAAAAAAGCAGGTGTTCCAGTCGTTCCAGGTCAGATTGTCAATACAGAAGCAGGCGCTGATTTGGCTGTCAAGAAACTTGGTCTGCCTTTGATTGCCAAACCTGATAATGGAGTAGGAGCAGCTGCGACCTTTAAATTGGAAACAGCAGAAGATGTCGAACGATTCAAGCAAGAATGGGATCATCAGACTGCTTATTTCTTTGAAAAGTTTGTCCAGTCTGGCGAAATCTGTACTTTTGACGGTTTGGTAGATAAGGATGGTCAGATCGTCTTTGCAACCACCTTTGACTATGCCCATACACCGCTGGATTTGATGATCTATAAGATGGACAATTCCTACTACGTTCTTAAGGATATGGATCCAAAACTGCGTGCTTATGGAGAAGCGATTGTCAAAACCTTCGGCATGAAAGAACGCTTTTTCCATATTGAGTTCTTCCACGAAGGTGATGATTATGTAGCCATTGAGTACAATAACCGTCCAGCAGGTGGCTTTACCATTGATGTCTATAATTTCGCTCACTCAATCGATCTTTACAGAGGCTATGCAGCGATTGTAGCAGGAGAGCCTTTCCCAGCAGCACACATGGAGCCACTGTATTGTCTGGCAACCTCACGCCGTGCATCAACGAACTATGCTTACCCTGAGGCTGACTTGCTGGAGAAATACAGAGATAATTTCAAGGTTAAAAAAGACATGCCAGCCGCTTTTGCAGAGCTGCAAGGCGACTACCTCTATATGCTGACAACTCCAAGTCGCGAGCAAATGGAGCAGATGATTGCGGACTTTGCTAAACAGGCGGACTAATCAAAAGCATGCTCTGCTATTATTTTCGTATAACAGTTTCAAAATAGTAAAAACTACTCTAGCACAAAAAGTTTGTGAAATTTCTATTTTGGTGTCTAAAACCAGTTTATCCAAAGGATTGACTGGTTTTTCTTTGTGAAATCCAAGTGAGCAAAAGTTTTGACAGTGCTTACAGCTTTAGATAGAATTAAATAGAAGAATTATGCTTAGAAAGGCAAAAAAATGGCAACTTTAGATAAAAATCTTTTGTTAGAGATGTTCCGTAAGATGGAAGAAATCCGTCGTATGGACTTAAAAATTGCTCAACTTGTAAAAAAAGGAAAGGTTCCTGGAATGACTCACTTCTCAGTAGGTGAGGAAGCAGCCAATGTCGGTGCTATGCTGGCTTTGAACGAGGATGATTTGTTGACTTCTAATCACCGGGGACACGGTCAAGCTATCGCCAAAGGAATCAACCTCAACGAAATGATGGCGGAAATCCTAGGGAAATACACTGGTACCTGTAAAGGAAAAGGCGGCTCTATGCACATTGCTGACCTAGATGCCGGAAACCTTGGTGCCAATGGTATTGTGGGCGGCGGCATGGGAATTGCTGTTGGAGCGGCTCTGACCCAGCAAATGCACAAGACAGGCAAGATCGTTGTCTGCTTCTTTGGTGATGGTGCTACCAATGAGGGCGTCTTCCACGAAGCAGTCAACATGGCTTCTATCTGGAATCTGCCCGTTATTTTCTATTGTATTAATAACGGCTATGGCATTTCTGCTGATATCAAGAAAATGACCAATGTAGAGCACATCCACGAGCGCAGCGCAGCTTATGGTATCCCAGGTATGTTCATCGAGGATGGCAATAATGTTCTGGATGTCTATGAAGGCTTCCAAAAAGCTGTAGAGCATGTTCGCAGTGGTAAAGGACCTGTCTTGATTGAGAGCGTCACTTATCGTTGGTTGGGACACTCGTCTTCCGACCCAGGGAAATACCGTACTCGTGAAGAAGTAGACGAATGGAAGAAAAAAGATCCAATCGAAAATCTTCGTAAATACTTGCTGGAAAATAAGATTGCAAGCGAGGAAGAGCTGGAAGCTATCCAAACTGGAGTCAAAGAAGCAGTAGAAGCGTCTGTAAAGTTTGCAGAAGAAAGTCCATTCCCACCGCTTGAATCTGCCTTTGAAGATATTTACGCAGACTAAAGAGAGGAGAAAAAGCAAATGGAAACTAAAACTATGTCTTTTCGTGATACCATCATCCTCGCTATGTCTGAGGAAATGCGTCGCGATGAAAATGTACTCTTGATGGGAGAAGATGTCGGAGTCTTTGGTGGAGATTTCGGAACATCTGTTGGTATGCTGGAAGAGTTCGGGCCAGAGCGTGTACGTGACTGTCCGATTTCAGAAGCAGCTATTTCTGGAGCAGCAGCTGGAGCAGCTATGACAGGGCTGCGTCCAATCGTAGACATGACCTTTATGGACTTCTCTGTAATCGCCATGGATGCTATTGTAAACCAAGCCGCTAAAACGCGCTATATGTTTGGCGGAAAAGGGCAGGTGCCAATGACTGTCCGCTGTGCAGCAGGTAATGGAGTTGGCTCAGCGGCTCAGCACTCGCAGTCTTTGGAATCTTGGTTTACCCACATTCCAGGTCTTAAGGTTGTGGCACCGGGAACTCCAGCTGACATGAAGGGACTTCTCAAGGCTTCTATCCGAGACAACAACCCAGTCATTATCCTGGAATACAAGTCTGAATTTAACCAAAAAGGTAAAGTGCCACTGGATCCTGAGTATGTGATCCCACTCGGTGTAGGTGACATCAAAAAAGAAGGTACCGATGTAACAGTTGTTACCTACGGAAAAATGCTTCGCCGTGTCATGCAGGCGGCTGAAGAATTAGCAGAAGAGGGTATCTCTGTAGAAGTGGTTGACCCACGTACATTGGTGCCACTTGATAAGGATATTATCATCAATTCTGTTAAGAAGACTGGTAAGGTTGTTCTGGTTAATGATGCCCACAAAACAAGTGGTTTCATTGGTGAAATTTCAGCGATTATTTCTGAGTCTGAAGCATTTGACTATCTAGATGCGCCAATCCGCCGTTGCGCAGGTGAAGATGTGCCAATGCCTTACGCACAAAACTTGGAAAACGCGATGATTCCGACCGTTGAAAGCATCAAAGACGCTATTCGGAAGACATATTATAAAGAATAAGGTATAATAAAGAAAAGGCTTTCTTATGAATTAGATTACATAAATTATTTTATGTAATCTAATCTTGTGTAGAGGGTCAAAGTAGCTAAAATTTTACTAATTACAGACAATCGTTATTCGGACCGATTTTATCCGATGAGCGAATTAGTAAGTCTACTAGGTTGGTCGCAGATAGCGTTAACCGTAGTAACTTGAGATACGTTTCGTATCCAAGTTACTTGTAAAGTTGAACTTGGGCTAAAAGTTCGGAAAAAAGATAAATCTTCTTGGCTTCATCGAAGCCCGCGTTGATTTCCTATTTTTCAGTCGTTTTTCAAGTCCTTAGTATCATGTAATTGAATTCGGACGGAGGTCTGTGAAAAAAAGATAGATTTCCTTGTGTTCATCGAACACAAAGTCAATCTCCTATTTTTTCATTGTCCTCTGCGTCCTTAATATCTTATAATAGAATTGGAGAGGTCATGGCTGATGATAAGCTAAGAGCGACTCCTGCAGCTAGAAAGTTAGTGGATGATATGGGAATCAACCTCTATGATGTTTCTGGCTCAGGCGCAAAGGGTCGTGTCCACAAAGAAGACGTGGAAACTTATAAAGATACAAATGTGGTGCGTATTTCACCACTGGCAAAACGAATTGCTCAAGAACATAATATCGCTTGGCAAGAGATTCAAGGAACTGGCCATCGTGGCAAGATTATGAAGAAAGATGTTCTTGCTTTCTTGCCTGAGAATGTTGAGAGCGATACAATCAAATCTCCTGCTCAAATTGAAAAAGTGGAAGAAGTGCCTGATAATGTCACTCCTTACGGTGAAATTGAGCGTATCCCGATGACGCCGATGCGAAAGGTTATCGCTCAGCGGATGGTAGAATCTTACCTGACGGCGCCAACATTTACCCTCAACTATGATGTTGATATGACAGAAATGCTGGCCTTGCGTAAAAAAGTGCTGGATCCAATCATAGAAGCAACTGGCAAGAAAGTAACTGTCACAGACCTGCTTTCGCTGGCTGTTGTGAAGACACTGATGAAGCATCCGTATCTCAACTCAACTTTGACAGAGGATGGCAAGACCATTATCACACACAACTATGTCAACCTTTCAATGGCAGTCGGTATGGATAATGGCCTGATGACACCGGTTGTCTACAATGCAGAAAAAATGAGCCTATCAGAGCTTGTAGTAGCCTTTAAAGATGTGATCGGACGTACCTTGGAAGGCAAGTTGGCTCCGAGCGAGCTGCAAAATTCAACCTTCACAATCAGTAACTTAGGTATGTTTGGCGTTCAGTCCTTTGGGCCAATCATCAACCAACCAAACTCTGCTATTTTGGGTGTAAGCTCGACAGTGGAGAAACCTGTCGTTGTTAATGGCGAAATTGTTATCCGTCCAATTATGAGTCTGGGCTTGACCATTGACCACCGTGTAGTTGACGGAATGGCTGGAGCTAAGTTTATGAAGGACTTGAAGGCTTTGATTGAAGATCCAATTTCAATGTTGGTATAAGATTTTCTTTGCTAGTTTAAAAAGCAAAGAAACGAAAGACTCAGCAAGTGAAAAATTAAATTAGAAAAGGAAAGAAAAATGGCTTTAGAAGTAATTATGCCAAAAGCCGGCGTGGATATGACCGAAGGGCAAATTGTCCAATGGAATAAAAAAGTCGGCGAATTTGTCAAAGAAGGGGAAATCCTTCTGGAAATCATGACTGACAAGGTCAGCATGGAATTGGAAGCTGAAGAAGACGGCTACCTGATTGCTATTCTTAAGGGTGACGGAGAAACTGTTCCAGTAACGGAAGTCATTGGTTACTTGGGAGAAGAAGGGGAAAATATCCCAACTGCTGGCGGCTCTGCTCCTGCGGAAGCACCAGCTCCTACAACAGCGGCAGTAAGCACAGATGATGATAAGAGTGATGATGCTTACGATATCGTTGTTATCGGTGGCGGACCTGCTGGTTATGTAGCAGCCATCAAAGCCGCTCAGCTGGGTGGTAAGATTGCCTTGGTTGAGAAGTCTGAGCTAGGTGGAACCTGCTTGAATCGAGGCTGTATCCCTACCAAGACTTACCTGCACAATGCTGAAATCATTGAAAGCCTTGGCCACGCTGCTAACCGCGGTATCATTATCGAAAATCCAAGCTTCTCAGTGGACATGGACAAGGTTTTGGAAACTAAAAACAAGGTTGTTAATACGCTTGTTGGCGGTGTTGCTGGACTTCTTCGCAGCTATGGCGTAGATGTTCATAAGGGAATTGGCACCATTACTAAAGACAAGAATGTTCTTGTAAACGGCAGCGAGTTGCTAGAAACGAAGAAGATTATCTTGGCTGGTGGTTCAAAAGTCAGCAAAATCAATGTCCCAGGTATGGAATCATCTCTTGTTATGACCAGCGATGATATTCTGGAAATGAACGAAGTGCCTGAAAATCTGGTTATTATCGGCGGTGGTGTTGTCGGTATTGAGCTTGGACAAGCCTTCATGACTTTCGGTAGCAAGGTAACCGTTATCGAAATGATGGACCGTATCGTTCCTGCTATGGATGCGGAAGTTTCTAAAAACCTTCGCCTCATCTTGGAGCGCAAGGGCATGACAATTCTAACCGAAACCAAGTTGGAAGAAATCATCGAAGAAAACGGTAAACTTCGTATCAAGGTTGAAGGAAAAGAAGATATTCTAGCAGATAAGGCTCTGCTGTCTATCGGACGTGTGCCAGACTTAGAAGGTATTGGTGAGGTCGAGTTCGAACTGGATCGCGGCCGTATCAAGGTCAATGAGTACATGGAAACTTCTGTTTCAGGTATTTACGCACCAGGAGATATCAATGGTACTAAGATGCTGGCTCATGCAGCCTTCCGTATGGGTGAAGTTGCTGCTGAAAATGCTCTGAAAGGTAACCACCACGTTGCTAAACTCAATCTAACACCTGCAGCCATCTACACCCTGCCAGAAGTAGCGGCAGTTGGTTTGACAGAAGAGCAAGCTCGTGAGAAATACGATGTAGCAATTGGTAAGTTCAACTTCGCTGCTAACGGCCGAGCCATTGCTTCAGATGCAGCTCAAGGCTTCGTTAAAGTCATTGCTGACAAGAAGTACGGTGAAGTCCTAGGTGTTCATATCATTGGTCCTGCAGCTGCAGAATTAATCAATGAAGCATCAACCATCATCGAAATGGAAATCACCGTAGAAGAAATGCTTAAGACCATTCATGGTCATCCAACCTTCTCAGAAGTTATGTACGAAGCATTTGCGGACGTACTGGGATTGGCAGTTCACTCACCTAAGAAAAAATAATTTAAAAGATAGATTAGACTGGGCATACATCATTGTTCCAGTCTCTAGCGTATAAAGAGGTAGCTTATGAAATACATTGTTAATTACTCAAATGATACAGCTTTTAATATTGCTTTGGAGGAATATGCTTTCAAACACCTCTTAGACGAGGATGAAATTTTCCTGCTTTGGATTAACAAACCTTCTATCATTGTTGGGCGTCACCAAAATACCATCGAAGAAATCAACCGTGATTACGTTCGTGAGCATGGCATTGAGGTCGTGCGTCGTATCAGCGGCGGTGGAGCTGTTTATCACGATCTAAACAACCTCAACTACACCATTATCTCCAAGGAAAGCGAAGATCGTGCCTTTGACTTCAAGAGTTTTTCTACGCCGGTTATCAACACCTTGGCAGAGCTTGGGGTAAAGGCTGAATTCACCGGCCGTAACGACCTGGAAATTGACGGTAAGAAGTTCTGTGGCAATGCGCAGGCTTATATCAACGGCCGTATCATGCACCATGGTTGCCTGCTCTTTGATGTTGATTTGTCTGTCTTGGCCAATGCGCTTAAGGTTTCTAAAGACAAGTTCGAATCAAAAGGGGTTAAATCTGTCCGTGCTCGCGTGACAAATATTATCAATGAATTGCCGGAAAAGATTACTGTCGAAGAATTCCGCGACCTGCTTCTGGAGTATATGAAGAAAGAATATCCAGAAATGACAGAATATGTCTTCTCTGAGAAAGAACTGGAAGAAATCAAGCAAATCAGAGATAGCAAGTTTGGAACTTGGGACTGGAACTACGGTAAATCACCTGAATACAATGTACGTCGTGGCACCAAGTTTACCAGTGGTAAGGTAGAAATCTTTGCCAATGTTGTTGAATCTAAGATTCAGGACATTAAAATCTATGGAGATTTCTTTGGTATTGAGGATGTAGCAGCAGTAGAAGATGTGCTGCGCGGTGTTAAATATGAACGTGAAGATGTTTTGAAAGCTCTTGAAACGATTGATATTAGCCGCTACTTTGCTGGAATCAGCAGAGAAGAGATTGCTGAAGCAATCGTCGGTTAAAATATGACATAAAGAAAACCAAGCTCTCGAAGAGTTTGGTTTTTCATGTAAACAGTATATTTCAAATCAACAACATTCTTACGTTTCCTTGACCAGCTAGTTTTCTCTAGGATTTATCTGCCAGATATGATAAAATGATAGGGAATCAGAGAAAGAGGTATCTTGATGCAGAAAGTCCCATTAGAAAGCCTTGGTCTGTTTGAGCAGTTGGACCGCACAGTTGTAGCTTTTCTGAAGAAAAAACCATCTCCTAATCCAGACAATTTTTATGTTAGCATATCTGAAGAAGATTATGAGAAAAAGAAAGAAGAATTTGAAAAATCAGGCTATCAAGCCGTGAAATTGCCGCTTGGCGTGGCGTTAGATAATGTTATTCAGCAACCTTCTTTCCAAAACCTAGTCATTGGCGGGCTCTACATGGTAGATGTCTTCATTCCCAAGGAAGATCTGATGCCCTTGAAAGATCTTGTAGACAGCTTTTGCATCATGTTTGCGGCAGCTAACAATCGAATAGAGAATATCAAGGCTTACGATTTGATGAAAAGTAAAACGGTCTACTTTATCGGAAAACTCTTAACGGACAATCCTCAGCCAGGCGATGAAATTAGCTTCGAAGGATTGAATAGAGAGACAGCAGAAGGTTCCTACGAAGCGGTCAAATGTTTCCTAACTAGAGAAAGCGCCGAAAAGTACAACGCCAAAAATCGACCTGTCACAGCAGCAAATCTAGAACATCTCAAGCACTTCTGGGGCAAACCGCTGATTGTTGAACCTCATCGTAATTATTGGATTGAGTTTTTATAAGAAAAAGAGCGAAGCATCTAAACTAGATTTTCGCTCTTTTGTTATTATTGCTTTATTTACATATTTTAAATTATGTAATTTATAATTTGTCCAAAGCGTTCTTTTGTTCATCATTGACAATGTGGGTGTAGAGGTCCGTTACCTGAGTGCTAGCATGCCCTAGCTGATGACTGACGAGAACTTGAGATTTGGTTGCATCGTATAAACGTGTAGCAAGTGTGTGGCGGAGTTTGTGAGGCGTCACTCGTACCTTGAAGCTCTCAGAATACTTGGCCACCATTTTTTCAACACTGGAAGCATCGATTCGATTCGGAGTGCCTCGGTATTCAGTCAAAAAGAAGGCTGTATCCGTCTTTTCGGCCTTGTATCGTTTGCTTCGAATACTCAGGTACTCCTCTAAATAGGACTTGGCAAAAGCAGCAACATTGACAGAGTCCCTTTTTCCGCCTTTTCTTGTCACTTCAATGACCATCATTTTGAGATTGATGTCTTTCAGATCCAGATTAACAGCTTCAGACAGACGAACGCCAGAGGCTAGTAGCAAGGCAATGATGGCTAGATCACGTTCCTTGTTTTTGTTAAAGGAGGACAGAGCGCGATTAGAGAGCTTCTTGGGATACTTCGTATCAATATACTGGAGAAATTCTTCCGTCTCATCCCCTAAAAAGAGCTTCTGCTTAATATTCTCTGCACGAGCAGCCAGGGTTTCCTTTTTCTTCTTAGTAGCAACCTTTTTCATCACATTTCGATAGAAGTAGGGCTCACCCTGCTCGTTTTCCACTTCCTCAGTCAAATATTTGTAGAGGCTAGATAAAGCTGAAAGAGTCCGGTTGATGGTTGTCTGAGAAACACCGTTTTGAGTTGTATTAGCATTTAGAAGCGGTCTCTCGCGCAGATAAAGAATGAAGGCTTCCATGTCTTTTTTGGTCATATTTTCCAAGATTGATAGAGGAATCTCAGCAATATGCGAAGCATCCGTGATACCAGATTCTAGCACCCAGTTAAAAAAGCGATCATATTCTTTGAGATATTCGTATAAGGTTGTAAAACTATAAGGCACCGTCAGCTTAGACTGGTAATATTCCAGAATGTACCAGGGCATAGTGGCCTTGAGTTTATCAATTCTTTCTAATAACAGTTCACGTCTCATTATATTTCTCCGTTTTTTCTATAACAGTAGTATAGCATATCCAGATATATTTTTCAAGAAAATTATAGTTTTTCGGAAAGATGATAGAGGGCATATATAGTCCAACCTTATTACAAAAGGATAACCAAAAAAATTTTTTAAGCCAATTATACTCAATTATGTACTTTATTTAAGTGAACACTGGAATTTTTTACTACTCTCAATTCAGTTGAAAATGTACTTTATTTAAGTGAAAACTAAAAAATTTTCAAATGTACATTTTGACAATAAAAAAACACTCTAATATCAATTTAATGAAATTTAGAGTGTTTTTATTTATCTATATTTTTTCAAACTGTACAAAGTGTTCTTGCTTTCTTCTGTGGCCTTTGCAAATGGAACACGACCTTTTATTGCGTTTTTTGTATGCCATTCTTTCTTTTACTTGAATTTTGTAACGGTGATTAAGATTTTCTTGACATATCCACCATACAGGCAGAATACTCAACTCTGTAATTTCAGTTGGACTTACTATCAAGGAGTTATTTAGATAATCCCACTCATTCATTAGACTTTGTTGCGTTGTTGCTAAATCGTTAAATCCTTTTAATACTTTTTGATTTCTACAGTATGGACAAGAATTTTCTCTGTAAAATTTTTCTTTAATAATTTTCTGATATTCTCCAGTACATACAGGGCATTTCCACCATGCATTATATGTTGAATTTGCCCTTACTGAAGACATTTCTTGTTTATTTAATGATGACCATTCTTTAATTAACCAAGGATGTGTTGTTTCAAGATCATTATAACCTTTTGCAGTCTTCTTAAAAGAACAATATGGACAACATTGGTCGTATTTGTGGCGATCAGAAATTTTTGCTTTAAAACTTCTGTGACATTTTCGACAAATCCAATTGGTTAAAGCATTTGAATCATAAAAGAAGGTATCAATATCACCATTCAGTTCTTTTACCCATTCATTGTTTAAGTACGGTTTAACATAGCTTAGTGTTTCATTTGGTTTAGGAATTTTTTTATTACAGTAAGGACATATAGAATTGAGACTATTAGAATTATTGTTTGTAAACACACCTAGAACAATCCCTAATCTCTCCTGAAATTCTAAATCACAACAATCACAAATCCAATTAAATATTTTATTCTCGGTTTCTGACGATTTCGTCACCTCATCAGGTTTTTCTACATTCTTGCTACTCCAAAGGTCACACAACTCAGGATAAGTATCTGCAATTGTATTATAACCTTTTAATGCTTGTTCATCATTACAATATGGACAGCTATCTATAACTTCTTTTCTTATTGGAATTGAACAAAGGTATTCACCTTGACAAACAGAACACTTCCACCAATATTTTTTTGTTTCAATGTGGCTCAATGCTAAATGAACAGGCAATCCATTTTTATCGCTCCATTCTTCCTGTAATTTTGGGAAATTATAGAGTATATCATTGTTAAAAACAAGTGTATCCCAATCACAATGATTAGGACAAGTTTGAAAATTACTATTCTCTAAGTCGGTTCTTGAAATCATTTCATTAGGACTGCAATGAAAATTGACATTGCAACAAGGACATATCCAATTTATACATTCAGAAGACTTATGCCAGTATTCAGAAATAGATTTATCATTACTTTTATCCCAAAATTTCTCTAAATAAGGATGAGTTTCTTGTAAAGTATTATACCCTTTTAACATCAACTTATCATCACAATAAGGGCAGCCTTCGAGATGCCTTTTAACAACACTACAGTCATATTGACCATAACACTTAAAACACTGCCATCTTACTAAGATGTCGGATAAGCTATCAATCATATTACTTTTTACAAGAGTTGGAATAAATTGCTTAAAAAGATTTCTATCTGTATGCAATAGGGGGTTGGCTTTCACTTTAATTACGGTATCAAATGTTGCTTTACAGTTATTACAATAGAAACCATCTCTTTTGATTCTTGAAATTAGCCGATCAATAGACAACTTAAAGATATGGTCACATTTGTCGCATTTCCAATTTCTAGGGATTGTAACATTGTCATTTAACTTCAAATCATTAAACTCTACATTGTTTTGCTCCCCTGGAAGATAAATTTTCCGAAGATTAGGGTATGCTTTAGTGTAAGGTACAAAATGTGTACTTTCATTACATCCAACATGAACAAGCTCTTGATTATGTTTATTGATTAATTTAGAAGTGTTTGCTACATCTTTCCAACCAACATGACAGGTAGGACATTTGAAGTGAAATAACCTCTTTGAAGAAAAAGATAAATTATCAATCTCTTCCTGAATGGTTTCTATATTTTCATAATGAAAGTTTATGTACCTTAGAAAGTTAGGAATCCTTGCAGATATAGAGTTTTCCCCTTTTATGAACACTTTTCCAAGCTCACATACTGGACAGATTTTTGAATGATTTTGAATATTCTTATAAGATTTTGATGTACTTGCTTTCCATTCATAAGAACAGGTAGGACATTTCCAGTTAATGTGTTTTTTACTGGTAATTGTTATTTTTTCTACATCTATTTTGATATTCTTGTCAAAGTCCCAATAGTTCAATAAGGCTGGAAAATCAGTGATTAAGTCTGACATTTTCTCCTCCTAATACTTAGTCTTATTATCCAGTAAGTCTTTTATTTCCAAAATCTTACTTTTGCTTGTTTGCTTTTCAGTATGAGTATGTTTTTCAAAAGATATTTTTGTGTCTGAAGTAATAACATTCTCACTAAGATACTTCTTAGTTACTAGTTGCTGATCAGATTTTAACAAGCCCTCTTCTTTTAACAATTCATTCGCAATATCAGGATACAAACTAGTTTTAAGAAGATTCCTTAACTTTTTGTTTTCCTCTAATAATTCTTTGTTTAACGCTGTCTGCTCCTTTATTTCAGCATTCTTTTCATTAAGTTGTGCTACCTCATTTTTCAACTCTGAAACTCTTGTTTTGAGCTTACTGGCTTCTTCCTTATATTCTATTGCTGCATCAACAACTCTTTTATAATAATTGTTAAGTTCCATCAATGCTGATTTGATTGCTTTAGGGGTTCTATTGGTTATTAAGAAACGTTCTACATCTAGAGTTTTATACGTTATAACTGTTTGATAAGTGTCGTCTTCAAATAGTTCCAATCTATCATTAAGGGTTTGTCTAAATTCTTTGTTTCTTCTAATCGTTGTGTCTGCAACCTGCGGAAATCCGTTGCTTCTAAGGTAATTTCCAAACTGTGGAATTTTGAATAGTCTAGGATTATTCGAACAATGTTCCAGTAAATAATGTTCAAATAATAATAGCAATTCTTGATTATCAATATATTTCTTTCTCGCCATTTGAGAACTCCTGTAAGGATAAATGTTTTTCAGTTAGATATTCTTGATAAGAATGACTAACTGTTTTAAGTTTTAATAACGCCTCACCAATATCTTCTATATTCCCCTTTCCTTGTCGAACTCTTTTTATAGCCTCATCTACAATTAAAGCTTCCTCGTCGATTGATTTCTTAAAGGATTTATCCATAGAGAAATAATCTTTTCCAGCTTTTCTGTAAAATGGACAACTAGTACAAGCACCAAGCTCTGCATGTGAGCTAATGACTTTAAGACAGTCTGAATAATCACCTTCCGCAAATCGAGGTGAATAACATCTGCCCTTATTATCAAGAGGAACATAGTTTTTATTAATGGTGTATTTATGTTGAGTTTTACTTATAGCGTAAGACGTTTGAGAGTTTGTTAATTTACGATAAAGCTGATAGCTCCTACATTCAATAAACTGACTCAGATTTGAAAAATAATGTGAAGATGTTGTGATACTATCATGTCCAGCTAAGAGCATTGCTGTTACTGGACTAGCTCCTTCTGCTATCAGATTGATCATTGCAATGTGTCTAGTATCTCCAATATGAATGAAATTAATCTCATGATCGTCTAATTGATTTGGGGAATTGATATGATGGACAAAATACCCATACTGTTGAGATACAATCTCATTAAAGAAATATTTTAAAATTGTATTTAAGTTACTGTACGTCAAGAAACGGTTTTTAGTACTAGCAATACGTTTCCATTTCCGATAATGAGAGTCTGTCACAAATAGGGTATCTAACTGTGTAGATGATAAGTCTTTGGTTAGCTCTAAATAATTTAAAATCTCACTCGCAAGCTTAAATGGTACTTCGTAAGTTGTTAAATAATAATCCTCTGAAATTTTATGGGATACTCCCTTGTCTTTTCCTTTTAAGTTATTTCGTCTGAGAGTTAAGTAATATTTTCCGTCTTTTTCTGTGAGACAATTTCTCTGAGTGAGCAAAAACTCCCTTGGTCTAAGTGGTACTACTGCTGTTATTTGCCACCATAAGTAAAGAGGGTAGTAAAACAATCTTTCCTCATCTGATAATGATTTAACCCAATAGTCGTTTAAAATATCATTAAATAAAAAATAGGATTGAAATTGGGCTAACTTTCGCTGTTTTTTAGTGTTCAGTTGATAACTAACATTTAAAAGTTCATCTAGTTGCTCAATCAGTTGGGTTAATTCGTTACTCTCTAAACATGGTAGTGTAGAAAGAAAATCTATACATACTGAGGGGTTGGAAATCTTCATATTTGCTAATGAGAAGACTTCGTTCACTTTTAGTTCTTTGACTAATTTCTTTATATCTCTTAAAAAGGCTTGGAGAGTGATTAAAACATGATGTTCCATAGATAGCACTATAAAACTCTTTAAGTAGGTAACAAAATCATCAAAAGATAATTGAAATACTTGTTCATAAAACCTTTTATATTGGAATTTATTCAAGTTAAAAATGAAGCTAACGTTAGAATATTCATTAGTCGTTTCCCATTTATTTTCTTCAAAATTGGTGGTTAGAATAATCCCTTTTTCAACATAGTCTTGAAAACATTCTTTTGCGCTCTCAATCATATTGTCATCAAACAGGATAATTTCATTTACTTTACGAAATAATTTTGATTGATTATTCAACTGACTAACTCCTTAATAATATCCTCATAATCAGACAATACAGCTTCGCCATACTGTTCTGATAAAGCTTGCAACATTTCTGTAAGACATGGTTTAATCTGCTTCTCAAGAATGGCTCGAACCTTTCCTCGTTCAAGTTCATTCTTTAATTTTTGATATTGTTTATTGAGTCGATTAAACTCACCAATTAACAAAAGCAAGGTAGATTTTGTTTGTAATTCATACTGACAGCCGACGCAATGCTGACGGTCATCATAGGAACATAGTTTCCCTAGTGCAGATAAAAGACACATACTCTCTCCTTGCTTAGAAAAAGCTTCTCCGTTACCAATTCGATGACAGATCGTCAGTAATTGTTCAGGATCAACATTATTTTCAACTAGAGTTTTTAATGCTTGTTGCGAACGTGAATCAGCCCTAATACTCAATTCCAACGTTTTTTCAATTTCAATTGGCGTTAAATCTAAACTTTTAATCATTTGAGTTTGTTGGCTTGGACTTAATTTTTTATACTTTCCTCTAGTTACAATGGTCAAGAGCATAGACGGAATCATGGATAATACGCCTCGTTCAAATAGCTCTTTTGCAACCATTTCAGGTTTTAGTTGTCCGAGTTGGGCATCTTTTAGATACGTTGTTGTAGTTTGTGCAAATTCATTAAAATCCCCTTTATGGCTACGAGCTAATGCTGCTAGAAAATAACCTTTAATATTCAGTTCTGACTTTTCTTCAAGAACATCATCTGCTAACATTGCGACAGATTGTAAGTAGGACTTGTTTGCAGAACGACTACTAAAGTTACGCTCTAAAAATAAATTTCCGATTTCCTCCCCCATATAACTAGTAATCTTTTCATAAGTTTTAATTTGTCTGATCAATGGATTTTCTGCATTGTATGGTATTTGAAGTTGGAAATGTGCCTCACAGATAGCCAATAACGTTCCAATAAGAACCTGACAACTTTCTGGGACATGAAACTTTAACTGAGCAACATTAGAAGCGTTTTTGGTTTTATTAGGTGTTAAGTTTAAATAAGTCAATCTTGTTGTAATACTTAGTAAAGTCCTTCTAGCTTCACTACTACTCCAAGTTCCATCTACTACTGCTTCTAAAACTTCTAATGGTTCTCTTGTTAATTTAGGATGTCCTAATCTTTCTAAGTCTGTTGATCTTAGTGCGCAAATAAAATGTAACCCTAGATACAACCATGTATCTGCATAGTTTTTTGAATTTGCTGCTTTACACAACATATCATTTTTTATGATGTAGTTTTCGTTGAATAGGTAGTACATTAATCCAAGGTATTCATCTAATTCATACGCTCCATTTGCACTCTCAATCGTGTAACGCTTTGTCATTTCAAAACTTACTCGATAACGAGTAACGCCTTTATTGAGTAGCCATTTAATAAATTGAATGAGGATATTGCCTTGTGACTTCGTAAGAACTTCTGTTGCTACTTCTACTAAGGTCTCTACTTCAGCATCACTATATAGAAACAAATCTTTTGTTAAGTAGTATGCTAAAAAATCAAGTAGATAGAAACGATTTGTTTCACTCAGCTTTTCTTCTTCAGCAAATTGTACGAATAACTCACTTGTAGAAGGAAATTTTTTTGAAAAGATTCCTTCCATACTCTTAATTCCAGGAGGTGTTGTTAGATAGTCTTTGATGTGATTTTTAAGAACTTCAGCATCTTTTTCAGAAATAGTATAATCATCAAGATTTATAGACACACCAAACCATTCATTGTCTAGTAAGAATCCACTGACTTTCTCACGGTGTTTTATTGTAGCAGCACCTAACTCGACTAATATTCTTTCAAGATAATTTTTTAAATCTACTACCAATAGCTACTCCTTTTAATCTTCTCCAAACAATTTTTCTGCTTGCCAGTTCATATATTCAAAAACACCATTATTAACCTGACCATATTGTTTTGCAATTTCTCCTTTATTTTGTAAATAAACCCAAGCACTTTCTGGTGAATTGTCCCCTCTAGCAGACATCAGTTCACTAACTTCATTAACACCTGACAAAACCAATTGTGTGGTGTACCAGTGCCTAAAGATATGGGGTGAAATATTATTTTCTTGCAAGAGTTGACCAAAAAAGACAACCTCTGGGTCATCAGATTTAAGAAATATTGGAATCATTTCTTCGCGAATAATCTTACGAAATCGTTGATAGTACACATCGTATGACAATGCTTTCCCTTGCTTGTTAAGGCTTAATGGACCATAATCTCTCTCATACCTTTTACCTTCTAGGTAGCTCATATAGTCATTGTAGGTGTCTAAAAAGACCTCTAAGAAGATATAAGGTACAGCTTGAAGTCTTTCCTTTTTAATTCGTCCAGTTGGCTTTAAATCGCTTCTAAGGGGCATTTCTTTTCGCAGATCAATCTCAATTTTAAATACTTGATTATCACTTTGGTGAAATATGATACCTGCCCCCAAAGGGCTATCTTCACGCCTTACATTACAAGCTTCTGATGGTCTTAAACCAACAAATGCTCCCAAAGCAACAACCATAAGTAAATCCTTGTGATATTGAGCAATGTGAGCAAAAAGCATTTCAAAGGCGCTGTTTGGCATATCCCTAAAAATTGACTTCTGTGTGTTGCTTCCATCAACAAATACCTCAAAATTCAACTCATTTCTTTTGATGACTCTGCCTCGTCTATTGGTAAACGTATTGATAGAATAAAGGTCTTTTGGCTTCAATTTAACCTTTCCTTTTCGTTCATTCAAGTATAGAGTTAAAAAATCAAGAACTGCATTTACACATTTTTCGACTGTACTTTTCTTTCTATTTTTTCTATCTTCTGGAAGTTGTCCTAAACCATAAAGCATAAAAAACTCCTTGACCATTTCTAAAGTTAGTTGATCAAGATTGTTAACCCCAACTGTTCCGTATATAAAATTCAAAAACTTAACAACGTATGAAAATCGTTTGTTTCCATCGTCTGAAATAGATTTAATCTTTGTGGCAGATTTTACATATCTATGAAAATCAGTGAATTGTAATGTACCATCATCATGTTTGAGTGCAATCAATTGCTTTGTAACGATATTATTATCGCCTAGAATTAGCGAATGTTTATATACAACAAATCTCATGTTATCTCCTTGTTTATTATGACTGAAGGTTCTGACTGTGTTTTATGATGTCAATACACAAAAAAACGATCAAATCAGTACCATTTTCCTTTGTGCTCTAAACTGCATAAAGGGAATATCGATGAGTACTTTCATTGATCGTTATTATTATTTAAATTAATTCAATAATAAAAGTAACTTCATCTAAGTAATAAGAGCAATTAATTAGCTCAGCAACAACGATAACCACAGCAACTCCTTCTAAACAATGAAAGGAATATCCACCGTGGCTATCTATTTACTTTTTTTCTTTTACTTTGGTAAGTTACTTTTGTTATTTTTACTTTTTCTGTATTATATCATATTTTGATTGAATTGTCATCTGAGACAGTGATTTTAAAAAAACTGGAAATTTTTTCAATTGTTTATTTTGACAAAAAAATACTTTAATATCAATTTAATGATTTTATAGCATTTTTAGCTTATTTGATTTTAAAGTTGTCGTCTATTCCTCAGGATTACTTGAAGAAGTGGAAGTAACTAATAATGTCAAGTTCTTTATTGGAAAATGAAAAAAGCCTTAAAATCAAGGCTTTTCTATACTTTCACAAATAATCCTAATAAATTTCCATTCAACTTCTTCTAAGCATCTTTTCTAAAAAATAAATTGACAATCTCATCTTCTGAAAAGCCTAGCTCACCAAGTTTTTCAAACAAAATTTTAACTAGCTTGTTAGATTCTTGATATCTTATCTCTTTTATTTCTTGCTCGCTTGCTATGACAAAATATCCTAATGTTCCACAGCTAGTAACCAAATTCTGTTCTTCGAGAACTTTCATTGCTTTTTGGACAGTTGCCGGATTACACTTCTCGTTTTCTGCTAATCTCCTTATTGAAGGAATTTGTTGTTCAGGTGCATAATCACCTCTTAAAATCTTCGTTCTTAATTTTGATGCAATTTGTAAATATAGATGGTGTTTCATTTAATCTTTTTATTATCACTTTCCCTAACAAACTTCCAATATGCAGAATAAGGGATGACTGTAGCTAGTAGAAGATAGTATTTATTTGCAAACATATCTGCTACTCCTTTTGCATTGAAATGAATAGGAACTTTCTCAGGGAGAAACCCACAAATAATGACTATGATGACCATCATTCCCAACAAAACCAAAATATCTTTTAACAGTCTATTTTTCATCTTATTTTCCTCCTTTAACTAGATAAAATTTAACTTGGTCATTTTTATATAAACTCTAAACGAAATAGCCAGTAAAATTACTGATACTGCTTGCAAAACAAATATAATTGGAAGATTAAAAAACCAATTAAGCAAAATAGGCGTAATAAGCGTAATCATACTAATAATTCCAGTTACAATAACAGGAAGACTTTGTTTGACAACTATCATCTCACTGTCCCAATCATAGTTTGGATATTTTTTATTTAATGAAATTCCGATTACCATTATAAAAAGGGAGTAACATATAGGAACAATAACTAGATTCATAACTTGAATAGGACTCATATCAAGTTTCAGCATAAATACAGATACAGAAATCATATATCCAATCAAATGAAGTGTAAGGTTGACAGCTATCTTAGCATTTAAAATCGTTTTCACTTCAACTGGAGAACTTTTCAAAATCCAAATATTTTTACCTTCTAAAGATATAGATGAAGCTGCTGGACAACTGAGTGAAAGCATAGATGCAATAAAGACGGGAGCTAAGTTTGAAAGATACTCATTTATATTTTCAATTCCTGCTGAATTTCCTATTTGACCGACAGAATTAAACAGGAAACATATACTAAAGACACATAAAAGAATCACTCCAAGCCCAGCATTCAAGACTGCCATATAAGAACTTAAAAATCGTCCAAGCTCTTTTTGATACAAGGAAAAAAATACCGATTTTCTTTCATAAGATACTTTGTCATTAGCATAACTTGATTTTGTATTGGCAAGTGTATTAAGTAGTCCATACTTCAACGAAGCAATTTTGACAAATAGATAAAAGACGACTATTGAAAGAACTATATAAAATCCCATCCCATAGTACATTGGAAAATTGTAGTATGACATAAATAGTCTAGAAATTGGATACAGTCCAGTAATTTGCTTAGCCAGAGTAACCCCAATACTACTTTCATCACCTGATTGCAAAGCTGATAATGCAAAATATCCAATTATACCTAGCATCGCAAATGAAAAAATAAGAGAGATAACATTTTTTCTTTTAAAAAAAGATGAAGCGACAACAATAACGAGTCCCATGCATGCCGCTATACACATGGGGATCAAAGGGGCAAAAATTATAGAAGTAAAATACAATATAATCTGTAGGAGGTTTAAACTTCCGTTCAAGCCCCATATAATTCCACCCGGAAGCATAAACATCAAGCCTATTAAAAAATTTAATAAGTACATAAACATGAACTTGCTGGTGATAATATACGAACTTTTAACAGGTAAGGATTGGAGAATTTCCATATCTCGACTGCCAAATAAAATGCCATTCGAATAAAATACTGTCAAAAATAATATTGAAAAACTTGAGACAGATACCATATATGCTGGAATCAAGTTCTGCTGTCCGACGTGTACCAATGTTTTCGCTGTTATTATATTATAAACAAAGCAAAATAAGGAAAGAGTTATTATGCCAAAACTCGCAATAGCCATTGAACTTTGTTTTTTATTTCGTGAATCTCTAATCTCGTTAATAGGAAAGAAATTAATCAATTGCGCTTTAAGCAGTATCCAAATGTTACTCATTGTTCTGCACCTCCATGAAAAATGCCTCCAATGATTCATCACCTTTGACGTCTCCTGTATTGCCACTTGCAATTAACTTTCCATTTTTGATAATGGCAATCTTATTACATAATTTTTCCGCAACATCCAATACATGGGTTGAAAAGAAAATAGCACCTCCATCTGAAACACACTCATGCATAATTTTCTTTAGTAGGAAAGTTGCTTTGGGATCTAGCCCAACAAAAGGTTCATCTAAAATCAACAGTTTGGGAGAATGTACAAGTGCAGAAATAATGGCTGTTCGTTGCTTCATTCCATGTGAATATGAAGAAATAATCCCCGAAAGATGATCAGTCATATCAAATAAATCACCGTATTTTTGTATTCTCTCCTTGCGTATTTTTGTAGGAATTTCAAACAAGTCAGCAATAAAATTAATATATTGAATTCCTGTCATATGTTCATACAAATCTGGATTATCTGGGATATACGCCATCATTTTTTTACAAATAACAGGTTCTTCTTTAATAGAATGACCGTTGATAATTATACTTCCGTCTTCAAAATCATGGATACCGACAACTGCCTTTATCGTTGTCGTTTTGCCTGCACCATTTGCTCCAATAAAACCATAAATATCTCCAGGCTGTACTGAAATAGATAGGTTATCCACAACCTTCTTGTCCCCATAACTTTTACTAAAATTCTTTATCTCTAACATATTTTCACCTCTATTGACAATTTGTCAGTCATATTTTGAAATAATACCGATAGCTTGTTTTGATTTAGCTATCGGTACATAGTTCTCTTTACAAACATTCTATCTTTTTTTAATTGCTAAAGAGTCCTTTTGTATTTAGATTTTGTTCCAGCATTATCTTAAATGCATTCAAGTAATCTTTGGCAGTTTCTTTCTTTGAAGTTTTTATACCTATGTTATTTGAAACAAAAACATAGGCTGTCATCAGAAATTCTGCTGTTTCTGATGGATATTTTACAGAAAATACTTTTTCTGAGATGCCTTGATTTATTATCCTCTCAAAATATATAGTCAGTTTTTCAATGAGCTTATGAGATAACTTATCTAACATATAACGATTTTCTTCAAGATCAACCGTCTTTTGTAACTCAGTTCCTTCCGCTGAAACGTTATCTGTAGAGATTATTGTGGCATCTATAAAGGCTCTTATTTTTTCAATAGCAGTTTTGTCATCATCATAGACAATCACGTGAATATCACTCAATAATTTCTCTGAATAACGTTCCACGAGACAATACAGAATATCTTCTTTATTCTTAAAGTGATAGTATAGCAAACCTCGTGATATATTTACCTTATCGACTATATCCTGAGTTGTTGTGTTCGCATATCTTTCTCCATAAAGAGGAGCATAGCAGCGTCCATAATCTCAGCCCGTCGAATTTCCGGATCTTTTACATCTCGCATTTTATTCCTCCTGCTTATAAATTATACTACTCTACTGACAAATTGTCAATTATAAAATTACCTTTTTGAGGATACCAAAAAAACCTTGACACTAAGGCTTTTTCGTTAACATTTTTTCTAAGCTCGTACAAGCAGTGATGCTGCCTCAACATGTGCTGAGAGCTTTCTTCTATACTAATAGACGAAAGGGTGTGAAAATGATTTTTAAATGATACTGTGGAACGGAACAGTAGCCCTAGTATTGACTACTGTCGTTTCTATTCATATTGGCTATTCTAGGACTGAGATGAAAAAATCTATAAATGCTCAGAATAAAATTGAACCCGCAAATCTCCCCAAAACAATGGTGAGTCATGTACTTGTATTATTCCGAAAAAATACACCTCTGGTGCAGTGAGACAAATTGGTGTATCTTATAGTGGCTTCGTAGATGAAAGCTATACTCTACTATCACTCTTTGATGATGTAGAACAAATTGAAAAAGATAATAGACTTCAGACAGCTATTGATGTTGTCAGAGAACAGTTTGGTTTTTTAGCCATACAAAAAGGAACCGTCCTAACTGAAGGTTCCAGAAATATTGAACGCAGTAAACTTATCGGTGGTCATTCCGCGGGTGGATTGGAGGGATTAAAATGAAACAAGAAAAAAATACAGTACAATTTTCAGAAATCCGTAGCAAAGGATGTAATGATATTGAAATGCTTGAAAGATTTTTACATGGAATCGTTGAAACAGCAACTTCAAAACTTCGTCAGAGAAAACTCAAAACAACTGAAATATCGATACGACTAGTACATGCTAAATCTGAAAACCGATTACCATTGGAATTTACATTTAGCATTAAGCCAACAAGCTCATCTGTGATAATCTATACTGAGGTAATCAATCGCTTTAAAGAATGTTACACAGGTGGGGGAATTCAAGGTTTTACGATTCAATTTGATAAAAATACCCTTGCCTCTGCATAGAAAGGATTTGATATGATTGACCGTTCATATTTACCATTTCAATCAGCAAGAGAGTACCAGGATACAAAGATGCAAAAATGGATGGGCTTTTTCCTATCTGAACATGCATCAGCACTCTCTGATGATACAAACAAAGTAACGTACATGTCTGACTTATCACTAGAGAAGAAATTATTACTCCTCAGTCAAGTATACGCCGGGCAGCTACGCACACGCATTCAAGTGATTGAAAAAAACAAGCGTGTTTCCTACACTGGAACAATACCAAGTCTGACCAAAGATTTCATTTTGATAAAAACTACAACAGGTCACATCAATTTGAAATTAAAAGACATTATTAGTATTGAACTTGTCGAGGAGGTGCTCTATGAATCAGCTTGAGTTTCAGCGTAATCACCTACAAATGGACTATTATAGCGAGAGCTACCAAGATTTTGAACGTGACTTCTACCGCTACTCTAACATGAATATTCCATTGACCTTCCTAACTGATGATATCCTAAAAACAATGGCGACTTCACGTAAGAATTACTTTGTCCTCAATAAGGAAAAGTCCAGAGATAACCGCGATCACTTCTTCATATTTGAAGTAAGTACCGTAGATGAGAATCCGCTAATCTATCATTATACATATAAGAAAACTACAATATATTTAGCAGAAAAATAGGAGCAGTTCAATTGACTGTTCCTATTTTTAATATTCATAAAATCTAAAGTCTTTATACTCTTTAACAATGGAGTCGCCAACCAGAACAGACTATACTGACCAGCGACTACCTTAAATTTAATGTTTCAGATTTATTTTCTTATCTCTAATTTCATAAACTACATCTGCTACATTTTCGAGTAATCGTTTATCGTGGGTGATAAACACGATAGTTCCGGTGTACTCCTTCATTAGTATTTCCAAAGCCTCTAAACTTGGTATGTCAAGGAAGTTACTGGGTTCATCCATTATTAGGATGTTATATCTACCCATGAGCATTTTAGCAAGCAACAATTTTATAATTTCTCCACCGCTTAAAACAGATAAACTTTTTCCAATATCGTTCTGTTTGAACCCCATAGATGCTAGCACTGAACGAATTTCTGATATATTGTAGTCACAATCCTTCTGCATAAACTCCATAACATTCTGATTACTGTTGTACTTGTAACCATTCTGTGCAAAGTAACCTATTTTTGCCTTAGGCGAAATAGAAATTCCTTCTTCATGGTTTAAGATCATTTGGATTAAAGTTGTTTTTCCGATTCCATTACCACCAGTTAACGCCACTTTTGCTCCTAACGGAATTTGAAAAGATGCATTTTCAAACAGAGCCTTATCCCCAAATACTTTATTAATTTCTGCACCGACTATAGGGTATGGATTATGGAGCTCCAATGCTTTACTTTGCCTGAAACGAATTCTGCGAATGCCTTCCGGAGCTTCTACTTTTCCTAAGGCCGCAATCCTGTGCTCTAGGGTTTTAGCAGCATTATACATCTTTTTTTCCTTACTTCCTATTGATTTTTGATGAGCTAAACGCCCTCCGTCTTCAGTACTTTTTTTCTTTGAAGAACCTTTTGCCTTCTGTTCTATTTTACGAGCCTGTTTTCGCTTTTCCTCCGCAGCCCTTTCCAATCGGGCACGTTCCGCAATAAATTGTTCGTATTCTGCAGCTTGGCTCTTACGTTCTTCCTCTTTCTGACGAAGATAATCAGAATAGTTTCCCCAATACTCAGTGATTTTGCCATCTTTCAGTTCCCATATTTTATCTACTATTTCATCAAGAAAATAGCGGTCATGGCTAATAACTAACAGTGCACCTGTAAAATATTTTAGCTGTCCTATTAGAAAATCAATTCCTTCACGGTCTAAATGGCTCGTAGGTTCATCCGCTAAAATACCATGAACCTGTGCCGATAAGGCCTGTGCTATTTTAAGCCTTGTTTCTTCACCACCGCTCATAGTCTGTATATTTAATTGCTCAACACCTAGCTTGCCTACAAGTGCAAAATCTTTTTCCTCCTGCAGAGTTACTTCGTCCAACTGGGGAATATAGGCAAGTTCACCCAGACGATTCATTTTACATCCTGGGGGAGTTAATTCTCCTAAAAGTACCCTGAGTAAAGTGCTTTTTCCAGCACCATTTGCTCCTACTAAACCAATACGGTCATAATCATATACTTCTAATTCATTTATATCTAAAACATCGCGTCCTTTGAATTCCACACGAATGTCTTTTGCTTTTAATATTAATTCCATAACATTTCCTCCTGTCTATAATCGCATGCTTTCATTTGCTTGTATGCAGGGAAAACCCTGCGATTTTAGCAGGAAGAGTTACATGAAAATAAGATACATAAATATTCCTCCAATATTGTTTATTTTAAATCTAATTTTCTAACCTCAGTTATCATTTGGCAAACTATAGCAATGCCAATAATTAAAATACCTGATAGTAAAAACCAATGATTTACACCGATTTTATCAGCAAAGAATCCAGAAAGAATTAACCCAATTGGCATAGCAAGTGACATGATACTTCCGATCAAAGAAAATACACGTCCTAAATATTCAGGCTTAATTTTCTCCTGAAAAAGAGCTGTTTGCACACCGCTATAAAATGGCACCGAAAGCCCCATTATTGCACAGCAAACTACGAATATTACAAATCCATTTGGAGGAAGTATTCCCGAAACGGCTAAACTGGTCCCCATTATAAAAAATGAACTTGTTATTAGTAATACATGCTTTTCGAAGCCCCCTAATCTTCCTAATAATAAGCCTCCTGCTAGCATCCCAAATGCAAAGGAAATTTCCGTAATAGAAATATGCACAGGCGTTCCATTAAAGTGTTCCATGCTTATTAAAGGAAATAGTGCATTGATTGGCATATAAACAAAAGTATATAGTGTTCCTAAGAGTAATAAGGCAAACAATCCTTTGTTTTGTCTCAGAACCACAACTCCTTCTTTCATCTCCCTTATGAAATTTGGTTCTAAACTTTGCACTTGATTACCCAGCTTAGGTATACGTACAATTGCTACCGTAATAGATGCAATCACAGCACCCAATACGTCGATGGCAATAATAGCATTTAAATCCCAAACGGAGTATAAGAGTGCTGCAACTGCCGGACTAACAATATAGCTTATAGACTGCAAAGA
The DNA here is from genome assembly GCF_041431675.1 of Streptococcus sp. 27098_8_134. Taxonomy (NCBI): domain Bacteria; kingdom Bacillati; phylum Bacillota; class Bacilli; order Lactobacillales; family Streptococcaceae; genus Streptococcus; species Streptococcus sp. 27098_8_134. The sequence continues at coordinate 98,516 of NZ_JAPVYD010000004.1, forward strand.
CTGACTATAGCCTGCGCATTTCGTTAGCTGTTCTTCTGGTACTAAAAGTGGTGTAACCGCATTGAGTGCTGGGGTATGAAAAGCTGTTCCAATGCTACGGATAAACAATACTATCATAATCATCCAGACAGGTAGCTCCATACAGAATGCAACAATAGCAAGCACTGCACCAGCTGCTGCGATAATTAAATCGGCACCAATCATTATCTTCTTCCTATCATGACGATCCACTAGCACACCAATGGCAGGTCCCAAAATCGCATAGGGTAAAAAACCTACTAATGAAGCCATAGACAAGACCATCGCAGATCCTGTTTTTTCTGTAAGGTAAAAAATAATCGCCATTTGCAGGATGGCACTAGTGATTAATGATACTGCTTGCCCTGCCCATATTGCATAAAATTTTCGTTTCCAATTGTTGTATTTTTCCATTTATATTATCTCCTGCATATTATTTTGCTTGAATTTCTATTTTGAATAGCATTCTAGGCAATAAAAAATGCAGGCCAAACCCCACAATGTGGCTTTTGGTCTGCATACATACAATTTGGAAACATTCATATTAAAGACATAGTTAAATAAAGGTATAGTTAAATAACCAATATCCTCACCGTAACTAATGAATGCTCAATATCGTATAAATAAGCACAACAAAAAAGCCTATCATCGGGTATAGATTCTGCTTTTTTTATTGCCAGCTTATCTTAAACGCATTGAGGCTGTCATAGTTTCGGTTCCTCCTACATCTTTGTTTATATCAATTTATAGTATAACACAACAAGATGATATGTTCAATATAAAAGTTATGGAATGAGACTCATACTTCCAATTCGATGCCAGATTTAAAGGATATGACGAAGTTTTCTTCATAGACTGTAACGCTCTGGATTATCTTCCTTAGTAGCAAGCGATTAGCTTTCACAAAATCTTCTGTTTGTAGTTTTAAAAATTCATCAGGATTTTCTAACTCAACCTCAAAATATTTCATTTTACATTCCCTCATTTCATTTATTGATAAATTGAGTTTGCAAAAAAGAGTGGACAATTTTTGTCTACTCTTAACCTTTAAAATAGTTTTTTTTAATCGATTTGAAGTTGCCTAAATTATTACTTATTCGGTAAAATGAAGTATTGCTTTCAACAGATTTCCTTCAACTACACTTCACTTGATTCAAACAAGGTGGGTACATTTCTATTCCCACAAACTCCTTGTCAATGGAAACAAACACGTACCCACAGGGTAAATGGAAATAGAAACTGATAATTTCTAGCTATCACTTCTACTCATTCCAAAAATTTTCTCACTCTGATACTTACCCACCATAAAGCAAAAAGCCTTGCAATCAAGGCTTTCATTATCCCTTTCGTTCAAAGGTTTCTAAGCTTTTACGAGCAGAGCGACACACTCAGCGGTTCGCTATCTCCGTTCTGTCTGCGTGCTAGCACTTGTCAATCACGGACAGCTATCGCATGGGCGGAAGTAAATGCTAATCTTCGTCGTTTTACTCCTTGACTAGCAAACTTACCGCCTCAACATGGGTTTTAGAGGACTAAATGGAGTCTGAATTGCCTGATAGAGATGTAGTATTGATTAAGCAATCAACAAATAATGTACAAAACAAAAATAAAGTACACTGCTTAATGAGTGTACTTTATCCTTCTAATTCAGTTTTATCAATGGTTTAACTCTAGTTAAGTCGATTAGTTAAATGAATTTAGACTATTGCTTTTTATAACGACTATAAATTGTATGCTCAATGCTATAATTTATCTTCCAAATCTACTTCTTCATAATTTATCGGAATTAAAGCAACTTCACTGCTTAGAGTAGATTGTTTTTCATTTTCACTTATTTGAATGGCATTTTTGAGTGAAAAAATAACTTCTCTTACAAGATTTAATAAATCTAATGCAAACTCTTGAAGTTCAGATTCAGTTAGATACAGTCTGGTTTCATTATTATCTTCATTATCTTCACTTCCATTAAAAATATTCAATGTTATATTAGTAAATCTATGCTCTAAATAATTTCTAATAATTTTCAATCGCTTTGAGTTTGGATTAGCTGTTAAAGAATTATCACCATTATCAAAATCTTTCTCTATCCAAAATATAGATGACAGACCAATATTCTTATCCAACATTTTATTTAAATCACTATTTGATCTCCAAATTGAATGGAAATTTACTTTTCGAGTTTCAATTTTTAAAGAATAATATTCATTTATAAACATAGCTACTTTATCTAATAATGAATATAGTGTTTTAAAAGATGCTTTTAATCCTTCAACTCGGATAGAGTATTGTACGTAGTCTAGACAATCAATAAGATCAACATTCTCGTCAGCATAATGAACCGAATCACTCTCAATGCTATTAAAACAGAGATAACGGGCATAAACATATTCTTGCTTAATTTGATTAAACATAGAAATATATTTGTTTAAATCTTTATCCGATTGAAATAATAAACTTGGTAGTAAAAGATTATCATCATATCTATTTATATCGTCAGCTTGTAAGTCATTAAGTGGATTAAGATACAGCCCGTTGTTCCAACACCATTCACGATACTTTTGTGAATTAGGATTATAATCGATTGTTTTACAAGAACATTCATCTATATCTTTATAATCAAGATATTGTTCGTAAAGTTCAATAAATCGCTTTTCTGCATAATCAACTCTGTTTGGATCTGAAACAGTTATGCTTGTTTCTATTAAATTTTTAATTTTTTTAATAAAGTGGAGGTGTTCGTTATCATTCAAAAAATTACGATAATGATCTAGACAAATAGCTAAGTTACCACTAGCCATTGTGAATCTTGGATTGATTTGTATACATTTACAATACATCTTAATAGCTAACTGCTTTCTACCACAAGCATCTAATAAATTTGCGTAATTAGTGTAAAGTGAACATAATAGTGGGAAAACAAACCTACTGTTCTCAGAATTTATATCAACTTTATTTGAAATTTCTATAGCTTTTCTAAAGTAATAAATTTGTTGAACTGTAAAATCGGTATCTATGTTGAAAACTAAGTTATCACTTAGTTCAAATATATCAGCGTATGCTGTCCCAATAGAATAAAATAATTGAATTTTGGAAATATCATCAATAGTGTTTTCCATATTTTTTCCAAATTCTATTAGTCTATGGATTTCCTTTATATTTTTATGTTTAAAAGCATTATCGAAATCCATTGACAATTTAAGTACACTATGATTAATTGGATTATTTGTTAACATCTTCACCCCAAACTAAATATTTCGATTTTAAATTTGATTTTCCTTTATTTTCCTGTTCTTCAACTAACATATCAGATAAAAACTCTTTTATCATGTCCCAATTAAAATTCTCTTTAAATCCTCTACTACCATCAGAAGGAACATTTAATGAAAATGTTGCAAATACGGTTTCACAAGTTCTTCTTGGAAATTTTGCTAAGTAAGAATCAAAAAATGAATTTGAATACCTATAATGATGGCTATGAATAAAGTCTTTCCATGTATTTAGCATAGTCTCTTCGTCTATAATATCTATTACGGAAACTTCTTCAAGTGGTCGGTCTTCAATATTTCCCCATGCTTTTTTCATTAAATTAACAGCATCTACATCGCTCTTAGGAGCACTGTATCCAAAAATAGTTAACATATATGAATGATCGACAAAGTAATCTAATGCTTTCCAACACCAATTTATGTATCCATCGGAAGAATAGTCTTTGTTTTTTACGGGATACAATAATTTTGTTGGATTTAAATTTTTATAACATGTTGGGCAATAGTAATCTACTGTTCCAAACTCAGTATGTTCTTCACAAAAACCGACAGCTACATTCCCATGTAAACAAAGAATTTGTGGCAGGTTCAGAGTAATTTTTGAACAGCGAACATAAGCTTGTATAAGTAAAGGGTCCCAATTAAACGTAGCTATGCAATCTTTATTAGTTAAACTTAATATTAAAAGATCATAAATTGTTGGTTCATCAGGTAACTCCAACGAAGCAAAATAATCATAGAGTCTTTCTTCTAGCTTCCTAACTATTTCAGAGCACTCTTCTCTCTCAAATAATTCTGAATAGATATCTTCCAAATTTTCGCTCTTTGTCTGTAATTCAACACCGGCAAGAATTTCTTCTAAATTAAGTTTTTTTAGCAATCCATTCATAACTGAAGAGCTTTTCCCATTTTTATCACCATCTGGAATTGCTGCAATAGTAGCACCAGCGCCTAGAATAACTGTATGCGATCTCATCTCATTTCTCCTGAAAGTCTTTTGACACTATTATACCACTGTATCTACTTTATCTATGCTTCAAATACTATTATTATAGCCATAAATATTTTAAATAAAATGCACAATTGAACCGTCACTCCTTCTACTGTTACTTGAGTAAAAAATGTACAAATCAATTTCTTAGATTTGATTATATGATGCACTATAAAACATACAAAATACCACTCTAGAATAATGTACAAAACAAAAATAAAGTACACTTTTTAAAGAATGTACTTTATGCTTCTAATTCAGTTGTATCAATGGTTTAACTCATGTTAAGTCAATTGTACATAAACTTTTAGTTTTAAAAACGGATAATAAAAACAAGACAGAATTGAGAAATTCAAAAACTAAACTCTGTCTTGTTTCACTAAAACTTATTCTTCTAATTTAATTTTTTGAAAATAATCCAGTTGCCATTTTTGTGTTGTCTGAGCTGTTTTATTTAAATTTGTACACCAAGACGGATAAAACCGCATAGCCATCTTTCCTTTACAATCCTTTGTAGAGAGAATCTTTTTACTGATAGCCACCTCTTTGGGAATGATAAATAAACCGCAATGACAGCCGTCTATCACGACAATAACCAGTTCATCACCCAAGTCCTCATCGGTATAAGGAATATTCTTGTTGTCCTGGTCTTTTTTCCAAAAGACTGTAAAGTAGCCTTCTTTTTTAGGTGTTTTCTTTGCCAAACGGCATCTTTTATATTCTTGATCATCCTTTGGCTTAATCAAAATGCTTTCATAGTCTTCATTCCATTTTTCATTTATCAGATCAAAGTCACCATAATACCTATGAAGAATGTCTGTCATTTTCATTGTTTTATCGCCTTTCTAATTTTTTACCAAAATTAAATTATGTAAGATAATTACTAGAATAGAAACTCTTTAATCAAAACAACTACCTGTTCATTTTGCGGCAAGGAAGAATGGTGAGCATCCTTGCCTACGACGACTACCTCTCTGTGTGAAGCAATCTTTTCTTTATAAATCAAGCTCCCAGCCTCTACACTGCTTTTATGGACAATTCCGTCACCGTCTCGGAAAAAAATTCCCAAAATTGACAAATGCTGCAGCTTTTTAGGGAGTTTTCCCTGGTTAGATACAAAGTCATCTAACATCGCAACTCGATGATTGAGATTCTTCTTGTTTAGATTATAAGGACTGCCAATAGTCAGGAGCTTTTCCATCTCCAACTCAGAATGGTTTGCTAGGTATTGCTGCAAGAATACTGTATAAACCAGACCACCGTTAGAATGCCCCAGCGCTTTAAAGCTGTTAAAAGAGTACTTCTCTCGCAAAACAGTTAAGGCAACGTCAAACATTGCGGCCTGTTTTTTGATATTTTCGTAACCATCACGATTATTCTGAAAACCAATCACAAAAATGGGGGTTCTGTCCTTGCGCTTCAAATGCCCTCGGTAAGTCATATGTCCATCATTCCAGACTTTGATCCTCACAAGACTATGACGTGGATGCTGATTGCGGTTGAGCTTTTTAACCATTCGATTAAATCGATTCTCTGTCGCCGAACTACCTGGAATCATGATAATGGGACATATTTCGACCTTGCTGGCAGGTAGATGAGAAATAGGGTGGGAAGGCAGCTTATTCAATAATTTTTGAAAGGTTTTAGCAAGTCGATAAATCAATTGAGTCAAAAAAGGCTTCATTCTAGTCTCCGTATCTGATATTTCCAAAAACAAGCCACATAACGGATTTATGTAGCTTGTTGATTATCATTTATATTCTTTATCTACAACCTTGATATCTCTATACCAAATTTCAATTCTTTTTGTATATCTTTTTGCAATTTTTTCATCGTAAATCGATTTCAACCAATCTACAAAATTTTTATCAAATTTTTCTCTATTAATAATTTGATTTGGTGTTCCTTTATTATTAGAATTACTAGATGTTTGATCATCAAGTTGAGAAGATAGTGAGGGAATTTCTATTTTAATTTTTTTATAAGGCTTACTTTCAAAATAATTTGTTTCTTCAGTAGATATTTCTACACCTTTTACATTAATAAAAATACCATCTAGATTTAAGTCTTGCTTCAACAATTGTCTTTCTGAATATTTATTATAACCCAGAAAAATTGAAATAAATAAAGCAGTAACAATCAGAGGAAAGCAAAATTTCTTAACTAATATCATTTTACTTCCTCCACTTTCAAACTTTTATCTACTAAAACAGGTGTATCATCGTCTTTCAAATCATACTCAACATATAATTTATATTTTTTCTTACCAACGCCAAAGAACCAACCACCTTCATCCAGAAATTTTCCTATAATCTTAACTCGGTTGGAAGAAGGTTTGAAATCAAAATCAACATTATCTTGATCCCCAATTTTTTCCCATTCATTAAATTTTACGTTTGATTTATTCCAAATTTTCTTTTGTAAATCGGCTAGTATCTCTTTCTTTTGAACCTTGGATAAATCTTTGAAACTGCTAATCTTTTCCCCATCTTTCCAGCCAACAACTAATTCTCCGTCATAGAATATTTTATAAGTGCCAGCAGATTGGAAACTTGTATCTTTGTTAAACGATGATTCAAAAGCAGTTTTTAACTGACTTCTATTTGAATCATCATCAAACAGAGGAGAATAATTAATTAGCTTTGGTATCGAAATATCAATTTCTTTCGCTTCTTTGCTACTAAACCAACTAATAAAACCATTTTGAGAGATAACACCTACGTTACTCCCTATAATTGAAGAATAGGCATCTCTCACATTATTTTTTGCACTTATTTCTTGTTTTTGTTGATTCCAAGGAGATAATGAATTAAATAAACTTCCCAAAGATGGAATCCCTATATAAATAACAGCAAAAATTAAAACTATAACAAATATAAATAGAGAAATAAAATTTGTAATTGCAGTTTTAATTTGGTTTATTCCTAATTCAGCGAATTGAGATATAGTCTTTGCAATGACATTTTTTGAATTAGTTTGATTCCTATTTTTTCTTTCCATAATAATTCCTTTAGACTTTCCCTAATATTTTACTAAGAATAAAGCTGTTTAATGAAGTTCTCCTCCTACTTCCGCTTCTTCTTGTTTTTCTTCATTTGCTTGGCCATCTTGTTCATACTGCGGCGCATTAGAAATTCTCCAGCCTTCCCTTTGAGGCCGCCACCAAACATTTGGCTCATATCCGGCATGCCGGCTCCTCCTAAGCCTGACATATCTGGTATACCGCCTTGGCCCATCATGCCTTCAAGAGCTGACATGTCGGGCATTCCTCCGCCACCAGGCATGTTCTTAGGCATATTGTTTGGATTAAGACCCATTTGCTTCATCATCTTGCTCATATCGCCTGACAGAACGCCCTGCATCATCTGCTTAGCTTGATTGAAGTCTTTGATAAATTTATTGACATCAACGAAACTGTTACCTGAACCATTGGCAATCCGACGGCGACGGCTAGGACTCAGCAAGTCAGGATTTTCCCGCTCAGCTGGTGTCATAGAGGATACGATGGCGCGCTTGCGAGCAATTTCTTTCTCATCCACTTTGATATTCTTAAGGGCAGGATTATTGGCCATACCTGGGATCAGCTTGAGCAAATCTTCCATAGGTCCCATGCCTTGTACCTGATCCAGCTGATCAATGAAGTCATTGAAATCAAAGGTGTTTTCTCGCATCTTTTCAGCCATTTCAAGCGATTTTTTCTCATCATATTCCTGAGAGGCTTTTTCAATTAGAGTCAGCATATCTCCCATGCCCAAAATCCGGCTGGACATGCGGTCTGGGTGGAAGGTTTCGATATCAGTAATCTTTTCACCGGTACCAGTAAATTTAATGGGCTTACCAGTAATCTGACGGACAGACAAGGCCGCACCGCCACGGGTATCACCATCAATCTTAGTCAGGATAACCCCGGTCACTTCCAGTTGGCTGTTAAATTCGCGAGCAACATTAGCCGCTTCCTGACCAATCATGGCATCGACAACCAAGAGGATCTCATTCGGATTAGCCAGCGCTTTGACATCAGACAGCTCCTGCATGAGCTTTTCGTCAATCTGGAGACGCCCAGCCGTATCAATCAGGACATAGTCATTGTGGTTGGCTTTTGCCTGCTCCAGACCTTGACGAACAATCTCAACAGCTGGAACTTCCGTACCCAAAGCAAAAACTGGTACATCAATTTGCTGTCCAAGTGTTTTCAGCTGATCAATAGCCGCCGGACGGTAAATATCCGCCGCAATCATGAGCGGACGAGCATTTTCTTCTTTCTTGAGCTTATTAGCAAGCTTTCCGGCAAAGGTGGTCTTACCAGCCCCTTGCAGACCAACCATCATGATAATAGTCGGAATCTTTGGTGACTTGATAATCTCAGCAGTATCAGAGCCCAGGATAGTTGTCAGTTCTTCGTCAACAATCTTGATAATCTGTTGCGCTGGATTGAGGGTATCGATAACCTCATGGCCGACAGCACGCTCACGGACTTTCTTGATAAAGTCTTTGACAACTGGCAGGGCAACGTCGGCTTCTAAAAGGGCCAGACGAATCTCTTTGGTTGCTTCCTGAACATCGCTCTCTGAGATTTTTCCTTTTCTGCGCAGATTTTTAAAGACGTTCTGCAAACGTTCCGTTAAACTTTCAAATGCCATTTTTTATTTCTCCTAGTTTCTATTTCAGTCAATTCAGTGGAAATTTTCCAAAACGAGTTAAACAAGCGTATTCTTTAGCAGAGACTTCTTTTATAATCTCATTAGGGTAGCCCCAGCAGCTGAAACCTTCTTGCATTGCCTTAGAAAGATCGTCAGAGGAGATGATTTGTACCCTGGCAGGAAAAGGTTCTTCCGACTCCAACAACCAGCAAGACATTCCCTTGTAGATAACTTGTTTAGCCATGGTCACTCCCTATTGTCAATACCCGACAGAATCCCGATCTGCTCCTGCAGATAGCTGTCGCTAGAGTATTTCTCTGTAATCTGGTCAAATATCTGACTTCTGACAATGTAGTCCGAGTACATGTGCAGCTTTTTCTCATAGTCTTCCAGAATCTTCTCTGTCCGCTTGATATTATCATAAACAGCCTGACGGCTAACACCAAACTCCTCAGCAATCTCTGCCAGACTGTAATCATCTGCATAGTAGAGCTCGATATAGTTCATCTGCTTGTCAGTCAAAAGCGCCGCATAAAACTCGAAGAGAGCATTCATTCGGTTTGTTTTTTCAATTTCCATAAGAAACATTATACCAGAAAAGCATGATAAACTCTAGTCTGACAAGGGAAATAAACACTCGAAATATGAGATTGCAAAAGGTCAATCAGCTTTTTCTGCCGAGTAAAAGACAAGTTAAAAACTCCTAGTGATAACCAAGAGTTTTGCAATAATTAATTGTTTTCCAAATAAAATTCAAAACGATCGCCGACATACTGACTTTTTACATATTCAAAAGCTGTTCCGTCGTCAAAGTAAGAAATCTGAGTCAGTCCTAATATAGCATGGCCGCGGGGAATATCAAGGTAATTAGCGATTTTTTCCTTAGCCAGCCGAGCATAAATAGTCTGCTGGGACTTGCCAATCTTATAGCCATGTTCCTGCAAGGTCTGGAAGAAATGACTGGTCACCTCTTCTTTTTTGAAATTCTTAATGAACTTCTCTGGAATTGAAGCCACCTCGTAAACTACCGGCAAATCATCAGCGTAGCGAACCCGCTCCATCCGAATGACATTTTCTGTCTTATGGATGCCTAGTTTCTCCACTTCCTGCTCACTCGGCAGGGTACGTCGATAAGAAATGAGCTGGCTGGATGGCGTTTTGCCTTGTGCCTTCATGATTTCCGTGAAACTGGTAGTGCCGCGCATTTTTTCCTGAACACGTGTGCTGGCTACGAAGGTCCCACTACCGACCCGACGCTCAAGCACTCCCTCCTCAACCAAGAGTGTGATGGCCTGACGCAGGGTCATACGGCTGACCTTAAAGGTTTCGGCTAGATCTCGCTCGCTGGGGAGGCGTTCCCCAATCTCCCAAATAGCATCGTCAATATCTTTCTTAATCTGATCATGAATTTTAATATATGCGGGTAACATGTTGGCTCTTCTTTCTTATTTGGTACCTTCCTTTATTTTAGTATCAAATACTTCAAATGTCAAACTAAATATTGAAGAGTGGCTTCTTTTCTCACGAATTTACTTATTTTGTCAATAAAGACCAATATTTTAAGAGTTTGTTTATTTGATTTTAATCCGAGATAGCACTGGCTTCCATGGCAAGACGGTCTAAGCAAACGATAACAACAAACTAAAGACTCATATTCGTTTTTTCAGCACTCTTACTCCTTATTACCTTGGAAAAATTCCTTTTTTGTGATAAAATGAGGGGAAAAGATTACTTCTTTTAAGAAAGGGAACAGATGACAACTAGAACTGAATTGCAAGATGTCGAAAAGATCATCGTGCTTGATTACGGCAGCCAGTACAACCAGCTGATTTCACGCCGCATTCGTGAAATCGGTGTTTTTTCTGAGCTCAAGAGCCACAAGATTACCGCTGACGAAGTCCGTGCTATCCAGCCTGTCGGGATTATCCTTTCCGGCGGTCCGAATTCTGTATATGAAGACGGCTCTTTTGATATTGACCCGGAAATTTTTGAGCTGGGAATCCCGATTTTAGGGATTTGCTACGGTATGCAGCTTTTGACTCACAAGCTGGGCGGCAAGGTTGTTCCTGCTGGTCATGCTGGAAATCGTGAATACGGTCAGTCAACTCTGTCACATACCGCTAATTCCAGCCTTTTCAACGGTACGCCTGAAAGCCAGTTAGTTCTTATGAGCCACGGAGATGCAGTAACTGAGATTCCTGCTGACTTTGTTCGTACTGGTACTTCTGCTGACTGTCCTTTTGCAGCTATTGAAAATCCAGCTAAGAAAATCTACGGCATTCAGTTCCACCCTGAGGTTCGTCATTCAGAATTTGGTTATGATATCCTGCGCAACTTTGCTCTTACTATTTGCGGAGCTAAAGGCGACTGGTCTATGGATAACTTTATTGACATGGAAATTCAAAAAATCCGCCAAACCGTTGGTGACAAGAAGGTGTTGTTGGGGCTTTCTGGTGGTGTAGACTCTTCTGTCGTTGGTGTTCTCTTGCAGAAAGCAATCGGCGATCAACTAATCTGTATCTTTGTGGATCATGGTCTTTTGCGTAAAGGCGAAGCAGATCAGGTCATGGATATGCTGGGTGGCAAATTTGGTTTGAATATCATTAAGGCAGATGCTGCTAAACGTTTCCTTGATAAACTAGCTGGTGTCTCAGATCCAGAGCAAAAACGTAAAATCATTGGAAACGAGTTTGTCTATGTCTTTGACGACGAAGCCAGCAAACTAAAAGATGTAAAATTCTTAGCTCAGGGCACACTTTATACCGATGTCATCGAATCCGGTACCGACACTGCTCAGACTATTAAATCTCACCATAACGTTGGTGGTCTTCCGGAGGACATGCAGTTTGAGCTGATTGAGCCGTTGAACACACTTTATAAGGACGAAGTGCGTGCTTTGGGTACAGAGCTTGGTATGCCTGATGAAATTGTTTGGCGCCAGCCATTCCCAGGCCCAGGGCTTGCTATTCGCGTTATGGGAGAAATTACCGAAGAAAAATTGGAAACCGTCCGCGAATCTGATGCCATTCTCCGCGAAGAAATCGCTAAGGCCGGTCTTGACCGCGACATCTGGCAATACTTTACTGTTAATACAGGTGTCCGATCTGTTGGTGTCATGGGCGACGGCCGAACTTACGACTACACAATTGCGATTCGCGCTATCACTTCTATCGATGGTATGACAGCTGACTTTGCCAAGATTCCTTGGGATATTCTGCAAAAGATTTCTGTTCGTATTGTAAACGAGGTGGATCATGTCAACCGCATCGTCTACGATATCACCAGCAAACCACCTGCAACTGTAGAGTGGGAGTAACAAACAAATCTTATTTTAAATGATAACTGTAAAAACAAACAAGGCTAGGACATTTTAATCCCAGCCTTGTTTGTTATAGTCTTGGAATTAACCGCCAAACAATCCTTTAAAGAAATTGACGATGGCATTCCAGATATCAGAAAAGAAATTTCCGCCCTCTTGTAGCAGACCGTTAGCATCAAAGTTGAGGTTAATATTATTAAAAGTATCTCCTGCTTTTGAAACGATACTGTCTTTCAAGTCGCTAAGGGTTTTGGTAAAGTCAGAATCAGTGATGACTCCGCTATTTGAAAGATTGATAGCGAAATTGACAATGAGGTTAATTTGGTCGCTGGTTACTGACTGACTCAAACCATAGTTTTTCAAGGTTTCTTCGACAATCTTACGAACATCATCTGCTGTTATATTGCTGTTGTTCTTCTTAGCATTGGCGATAGCCGCTTTGATATCCGCCAGAGCTACGTTGAGCTTGTCTGCGTCATAGCCTTCCTTACCTGTATTTTCAGCATTGATACCAGAAAGGGCAGCTAATTCTTCTTGCGCTAGATTCTTATTTTCTTGAGGAATGGTCGCGCCATTATCTTCCAGTGAGTAGTAAATCCCTGCCAAGGCGCTCTCACCTGTTACTGGAATTGGCGCTGCAACTGTAATCTGCGCGTGCTTGACACCAAGTGTAACAGCAGCATTGCGATACATATCTTCTGTAACCTTGGTGATGTTTTGCGGAGTGACAATTTTGACCTCTAATGGCTTATTGCTGCCTAACTTCTGGATTTTTACAGAAGAATAAAGCTGCAGGCTAGGGTCGTTGGCAACATTCATGATTTTAGAGTAGATTTCCGGTGTCATGGTCTTAAGCGGCTTACTGTCGCTGGATGAATTGTAGCCTAACATCTGCAAGGTCTGCTGTTTCTGGCTTTCATCCAAGGAATAACCCAGCACATACTCTGGCTGCACGTATGTCTCATCAATGACTTTCTGAACATTTGAATCGGCAGATGCGGTCGATACAGTAAATAGAGTAGCCAGCAAGGCTCCTGCTGTCATTAAAGTTTTTTTGAATTTCATATTTTTTCCTCTTTTCCTCCCGCCATAGTTTCCCAAATTCTATAGCTGTTTTATACAGTAAACTTTCTATCTGACTGCCTCTAATTTCTGTTTCTTGAGCTTGTGATTTTCGCTCCTTTTGATGTTTAGAGTGCTTCAGTTAAGTTGCTGCAATGATGGAGTTATTATTATCTCATCCATTGAGGGCTTGAGATAATAGATACATTTTACAACATTTCTCAAAGAAGTTCAAAGAAAAAACAGTCACTGGATTTGCTTGCCAGTAACTGCTCTTTCCTACTTTTTCCAAAGGAAGTCTATCAGTAACTCGTCTACTTCTGGATTCTCATGCAATTGGCTGTGCTGAGCCAACTGACCTGTGATTTTCTTTTCCTGGTAAGATTTAGCATTCTCAACCAGGAGATATTTGAGGCTGCGAGAAGAAATATTGAGGACAGAACCGTCGGATTCGTTTTTAAAATCACCGTAAATGTTCAAAATATCTACCTGCTCTTGCGGGTAAACTTCTCGTAATCCCAGTAGTTTTTGATAAGTCTGGCTCATAGCACTAGGCTGGCCAGTTTGGTCGTCTAGAATTGTCAAATCTTCAGGCAAGTCCCTTCCTTGCAGACCATTAACATGGTTGGCAATATTGACCTGCTTTTGCAGCTCGGGCAGCTTTTCATCCTGACCGTTCTCCAGCATATAAAAGAGGATGGACATATTTCCCATCGAATGGCCTACCAGATTCATCTTCTTAAAACCATAAGTTTCTTCTAGCTTGCGAATCACAGCTGCTGCATATTTGCCATCTTGAGCGTAGTCGGCATTGCGGTTATCTTCATAGTTTACCTTGATAATAGGATTGATAGCACCTTTTGGTATCTCGCCTAATAAGCTTACTTGCCCGTTTTTACTGACATTTGCTGTGATAATTGTCTGAGTGACTCCAGCTTTTTTGGCTGCCTCTGTCATATGATTTTCAGCATTAGAGCTGGATCCAAAACCGTGGAAAAACAAGGTCGGCGTTGTTGACTGAACATATTGTTTTGTATTGAGGCTAGTGGCTTCTTTATGGTTGTAAAAAGCTGTTAGACCGGCAATTGTCACCAAGACCAGAATCAGGAGCTTAAAAGCAAGTTTCTTGTTCATTTTTCATTCCTTTTTATGATAGATGTATAAAATTATATCATGTATCTATCATGGTTACAAATATCTGGATTATTAGTTCACCATCAAAAAAGAGGCTGGGACAAAAGTCCTAGCCTCTTTTTTGTCTTTGGATTGTCGAGCAAGACGCAGTGGTTGAGTGGGCTCTACTACGCTGATTTCATCAGCTTTTACAGCCCTACTCAACTGTGCGGAGGTGGGACGATGAAATCGAATTCTAACGAATTACCGATTTCTGTCCCACTCTCTAAAACCATTTTAAGAGGCGCATGATGTGCATGTTCATCTTGACCTGACGGGAATAATAATAATTACCGCCGTTGATATAGAGCTCTGGACCATGGAAAATTGAAATCAGGTTATAGTAGCCGTAGGTCTTACCAGTTACATTTCCTAAGGTTGGTGCTACTACATCTTTGGAATATTTCTTGGCCAGCTCCAGCGTATTTTCACCACCGTTTTTAGAGACGTAGTCGATATAGGCCTGGCCAAAATTATAGGCTTGTACTGCTGTCCAAACATCTACCTTTTTCTCACTGGCTAGCTCTAGGTTATCAGATAAGGTCTGAACTCCCTGGCGAATACTTTCTTTGTTGTCCGTGATGGCATTGGTCTGACCAGTTGCACTTTCACTGGACTGCATGACATCAGTGTCTTTTCCCTTGGTCTCTGTATAAATCATGGCCAGTACCAATTCTTCATTGGCCGCTGTATCCTGCTCGTCCAGCACTTCTCTGACCAAAGTCTGGTACTTCATGACCTGCTTGACATCATGATGAACCTGATAAATCTTGTAGCCGGCAAACAGCACGAAAAGGACTAGAATCAGTCTTCTTAGAAATTTAAACATTATTTATTTTGGATATCCTCGATGTTCTTAATCAAAATAGAATAGGTCCCGTTATCGTTCTGGATAAATTCTACCGACTCTGCATCCTGATAGATATTATTGGGAACGATGAGCTCAATTCCATTTGAAAGGGAGAGTTTCTGATTTTCGAACTTTTTCTTCTGGCGGCTGCTGTCAATCTCATCAAACTTGACTGGCTCAGGAATAGCTTCCTTGACTTGGTCAATAAAGGTAAGTCGGGCAGTCAGATTGCTGTCAAAAAGATCATCGGCCAACTTCTCAGGCGACAGTTCGTCATTTTCTTCCAGATTTTTGAAAATACTGGATTTGACCTTGGACTGGAACTGAAAATCGTCTTTATTAAAACTCTCGGCAACTTTTTGAGCAGTCTTCTCAAGTGCTTTGATTGATTTCTTAGCTGAGATTGTCGGATTGACCTGCAAGAGATTGTCTGACATATAATTGAGAAAGGCACCGTTATACTTGATGCGCTTTTCAATCAGATGGTACTTGCGAGATTTGAGATTGATGACCAAAGCCTCGTCCGCACCTGTACCAAAGCCAGGTAGATTGTTCTGCGTCAGCTTGATAGGATTGTCCACCTCGCCACCTAAGTGGGTCAGAGTTTCCCGCAGAGCAATCCGCAGAAAAGCAAAGTGCTCCACACCCTCTTTGTCAAACTGGACAAAAATCAGATCGTTGGTTTTCTGGTTTTCACTGACAGAAAACTCCTCCTGCCAGAGCTTGGCAACTGTCACTGATGTTTCCAGTAGGTCGTCTGAAAGCTGGGCTAAAAAGACGTTTTCAGAATCGAAAACACCTGTTTTAGCATCATCAGAGTAGACCCGCTCGATTTTTTTGCGCAGGTATTCTTCAATCTTGGGGGTAATGTTGAGAAACTTATCCGCCAGTAGCAGTTCGGTATCAGCTGGACTGAATTGATGAATAATCGCTTTTTTTACGTAAATATCCATCTTAGTTCAAGCCCTCATAGAGTGGAAAAGCGTCTGTCAATTCACGAACTTCTGCCCGCACCTGATTTAGCACCGCTTCGTTTTCAGCGTTTTCCAGAGCCTTGATAATAAGCTCGGCCACCTTGATACTTTCTGTTACACCAAAGCCTCGGGCTGCAATAGCTGCTGTACCGATACGAATCCCGCTAGTCTTAAATGGTGACAAAGTTTCGTAAGGGATGGAGTTTTTATTAAGCGTGATATTAACCTCATCCAAGAGATTTTGTGCTACTTTCCCATTTTCTACAACCTTAGTAACATCTACCAAGAAAAGGTGATTTTCAGTACCGTCAGAAATCACACGAAACTTGTCATGCTGACGGAAGACTTGGGCCATGGCTTGGGCATTGTCCAAAATTTGCTGGGTATAAACCTTGAAAGCTGGGTCAAGCACTTCTTTAAAGGCAACAGCTTTAGCTGCAATGACATGCTCCAGTGGTCCGCCCTGAATTCCTGGGAAGATAGCTGAGTTAATTTTCTTAGCTAGGTCTTCATCATTTGTCAAAATCAAGCCGCCGCGAGGGCCACGCAAGGTCTTGTGGGTCGTCGTGGTTGTGATATCTGCATAAGGTACCGGGCTTGGATGGAGACCTGCAGCAACCAAGCCAGCAATGTGAGCCATATCTACCATAAGCTTAGCACCTATTGCATCAGCGATTTCACGGAATTTTGAAAAGTCGATGATGTGAGAATAGGCTGAAGCTCCCGCCACAATCAGCTTAGGCTGAACCTCTTTGGCTTGCTGGAGGATGGCATCAAAGTCCAGCAATTCTGTTTCTGGATTTACGCTATAAGATACAAAATTATAGGTTTGACCAGAAAAGCTGACTGATGCACCATGAGTCAAGTGGCCGCCCGCTGACAAATCCATCCCCATAACTGTATCACCTGGCTCAATCAAAGCCATATAAGCTGCACAATTAGCCTGGCTACCTGAGTGAGGCTGCACATTAGCAAACTTGGAACCAAAGATTTCCTTGGCACGCTCAATCGCTAGACTCTCAATCACATCCACTACATCTGTCCCACCATAGTAACGGCGACCTGGGTAACCTTCAGCATACTTATTGGTCAAAATAGAACCTTGAGCAGCCATGACAGCTTTAGAAACGACATTTTCTGAAGCAATCAGCTCAATATTATGCTGCTGACGTTCTTCTTCTTTTGCAACTGCTTCCCAAATCTCTGGGTCAAATGCTTTGTAGTCTTCTTGGTCAAAAATCATAAGGTGTCTCCCTTCTTTTGCGAAAATAGGACCTTAGGTCCTAAAGTTAAAATTTTATATCATTTACTTGGGCGAGAATATCCTCGCGAGTAATCACTCCCTGGCGTAGAATAAGTGCCTTTTCTCCAGACAAGTCCAGAATAGTTGAATCCTGACCTGTCAAAGCGGCATCATCTTCTATCCCTGAGACCTCCTCTTGAAAATCCATCATAATCTGCTGGAAAGAAGTTCCACTAGCTTTTCCAGAAAGATTGGCGGATGGACCAATCAAGGGACCGTACTTGCGAATCAAGTCCAGGGTAACCGGATGTTTAGGAATTCGAAAGCCCACAGTTTCCATACCTGAGTTTATCCAAGCTGGCACTCGGTCATTGGCTTGGAGGATAATAGTCAGCGGCCCAGGTAGAAAGGCTTGATAGAGTTGTTCCAGATAGCAGGGCTGGTTCTTGGAAAAGGCATAAATCTCTTCCAAGCTAGCCACATTGAGATTAAGAGCCTTGTCACGAGGTCTTCGTTTTAATTCGTAGACACGTTCAACCGCCTCTTGATTCAAAGCCTGGGCAAAGAGGCCATAAACTGTTTCTGTCGGCAGAACGGCCGCTCCGCCTGCTGCCAGGGTCTTTTCTATCTTATCCATTGTCCATCGCCACCATTCTATCTTTGCCAAATTGATCCTTCAGAACTCGGATTCGTTTTTGAGGAAAAGATTTTTTCAGTAACCTTGCGACGTCATTTCCTTGCTTGTAACCAATTTCCAGATAGATTTTTCCTTTTTCTGTCAAATAGTCCCCTGCCTGCTCTGCTATTTTCCGATAGACGGCATAGCCATCTTCCTCAGCAAAGAGGGCCATGTGAGGCTCTGAGGTCAGAACATTGAGACCAACTTCGTCTTTATCTGCTTCTGAAATATAGGGCGGGTTAGAGACGATAATGTCAAATTTTCCACTAATAGCATCCAAGCAATCAGATTGGACAAAAGCAAGGTTAAGTCCGCAGGACTGAGCGTTTTCTTCTGCCAAGGCAAGAGCATCGCCCGAGAGATCAGAAGCAGTAATCTGCCAGTCTGAACGGCTATTTGCCAGTGCAAGAGCAATGGCTCCGCTGCCCGTTCCGATATCCAAGACAGACAAAGAACTTTCAGGATTTTCTGACAAAATCAGCTCCACCAGCTCCTCTGTCTCAGGCCTTGGAATCAACACACGCTCATCCACTTTGAGACTCAAACCTAGAAAGTCACTTCTCCCATTGATATACTGGGCTGGCCTATGAGCAAGCAGCTGCTCTTGAATTGTTTTTAGCTGGTCACGATCTTCTTGGCTGACTTCTGTCCGAAGCTTGAGAACAAAGTCGGTAAAGGAGAGATTCTTGAGAGCCCGATAAACGAAAGACAGGCTTTCTGCTTCTTCTCCCGCTGCTACCAGCTCCTGCTCTAGCTCCGCCAAATATTGAGCCAATGTCATTATTTATTCAGCTCTTCTAGTTTTTGCGTTTGGTCATAGAGAACCAGAGCGTCAACGACTTCATCCAGTTTGCCAGCTAAAATCGTGTCCAGCTTTTGCAGAGTCAATCCGATACGGTGGTCTGTCACCCGGTTTTGCGGGAAATTATAGGTGCGAATCCGCTCAGAGCGATCGCCTGTACCAATTGTGGACTTGCGCTCTGCATCCTGCTCATCTTGAGCAATTTGAGCAAAGTGGTCTGCTACGCGGGCTCGGATGATTTTCATAGCCTTATCTCTATTCTTCTGCTGGGTCCGCTCTTCCTGCATTTCGACCTTAATATTGGTTGGCAGATGGACGATACGAACCGCAGTCGCAACCTTATTGACATTCTGTCCGCCTGCACCAGATGCGTGGTAGATGTCAACGCGCAGATCTTTAGGATCAATGTCGTATTCTACTTCTTCAATTTCTGGCATCACCAAGACAGTTGCTGTTGAGGTGTGAACGCGACCTTGGCTTTCGGTTACAGGAACCCGCTGTACGCGGTGAGCACCAGATTCATACTTAAGCTTTGAGTAGACCGACTGACCTGAGACCATAGCGACCACTTCCTTGATCCCGCCTACACCATTATAAGAGGCCTCCATGACTTCGAAGCGCCAGCCTTGGCTTTCAGCATATTTTTGATACATCTGCAAGAGGTCTCCTGCAAACAACTGCGCCTCGTCTCCTCCTGCAGCCCCGCGGATTTCAAGGATAATATTCTTATCGTCATTTGGATCTTTAGGCAAAAGAAGGATTTTTAGTTTTTCCTCGTATTCTTCTTTTTCAGCCTTGGCATCTTTGAGCTCCTGCTTGGCCATTTCTTCTAAGTCCGCATCACCAGAGGCGTCTTTAATCATTTCTTCAGCGTCTGTGATGTTTTGCAGGACTTTCTTATACTCGCGGTAAGCTGTCACTGTATCGCGGGTGCTGGCTTCTTCCTTAGAAAGCTCCATAAAACGGTTGGTATCGCTGACTACATCAGGGTCGCTTAGGAGTTCACCAAGTTCTTCATAGCGATCTTCAACTGCTTGTAACTGTTCATAGATGTTCATAGATTTTTCATCATCTCCTTTTTTCTATCGTTGGATTACTTAATATCGGGGTTAAAATAGTGCTTGCGGCAGACTGATATATAGGTCTCATGACCGCCAATTTTGATCTGCTCACCATCATAAACTGGCTTTCCGTTATCAGTCCGTAAAACCATGATAGCCTTACGAGAGCAATATTGGCAAATGGTTTTAATCTCCTCAATCTTGTCAGCCAAGAGCAAGAGATGCTTGGACCCTTCAAAGAGTTCATTGCGAAAATCATTTTTCAGACCAAAAGCCATAACCGGAACATCAAGCTCATCCACCACTCTAGCCAAATCATAGACATGATGGCGTTTCAAGAACTGAGCCTCATCAATCAAAACACAATAAGGTTTTTCAGGAAGCTGCTGGATATAGCCAAAAATATCCGTCTGGTCTTCAATAGCTATAGCATTCCGCTTCATACCGATACGACTAGAAACGACACCAAAGCCGTCGCGGGTATCAACAGCTGAGGTCATGATAACTACGCTCTTGCCTTGTTCTTCGTAATTGTGGGCCACTTTCAAAATTTCAATGGTCTTGCCCGAATTCATCGTGCCATATTTGTAGTATAACTGAGCCATAATTTAAATCTTTGCTAATTCACTATCTCCATTTTTACTTCACATTATTTTACCATAATTCACTACTCTTTAAAACCTCATTTGTGATAAAATAATAATAACGAAATAAAGGAGGCAGAAAATATGCCATTTGTTAGAATTGATTTATTTGAAGGTCGTACTCTGGAGCAGAAAAAAGCTCTTGCTAAGGAAGTAACTGGAGCTGTTGTCAGAAATACTGGCGCACCTCAGTCTGCTGTCCATGTCATCATTAACGACATGCCAGAAGGAACCTACTTCCCACAAGGTGAAATGCGGGAAAAATAAAACAAAGCAGCTAGTTGTTTAATTAGCTGCTTTTCTTTTGAATGTTATGAAGCCGCCACTGAAAAAGAATGCCGCTCGTCACCAAGCTGGCAATGAGACCAATCCAATATCCATAAGGGCCTAAACTAGTATAGTAATCTAAGAAGAGTCCCAGGGGCAGCGAAACTCCCCAATAAGCAATCAAGCCCAAGAAAAATGGCACCTGAGTATCCTTGTAGCCCCGAAGAATGCCCTGCAAAGGAGCCGCAAAAGTATCTGCTAATTGGAAAAAGAGGCTGTAGGTCAGAAAAACAGATGTCATACGGATAAACTCGGTATCCGACCCATAGAGAGCAGCCACACGGTCGCGTAAGATATAGAGAAAGAGAAAGGTAAATCCAGCAATTCCCAAGGCCGTCAGCCGCCCGAGTTTACAGAATTTCTTAACATCGTCAGGACGATTAGCTCCAATTTCATAAGAAACAATGATGGACATTGAGGTTGAAATACTCATAGGAAAGGCATACATTAAGTTTGAAAAATTCATGGCCGCCTGATGGCTGGCAATGATTAGTGACGAAAACTTAGCCATGACCAGGCCAACAACTGAGAAAATTATGACTTCAGCAAAAAAAGTTCCGCCGATAGGCAGTCCAAGTCGAATGCCTTCGATTAAGCCTTTTTTGTCTAGCGGTCGAATCTTCCATAGCTCATAGGCTCGAACTTTTGGATGTTTGACTGCTACTAACAAGGATATGAGGAGCAAAACCCAATAAGCCAAAGAAGTCCCAAGTCCGGCTCCGGCTCCGCCCATTTCCGGAAAACCAAATGCACCGTAGATTAGGGCATAATTAAAAGAACCGTTCAAGGGCAAGAGTAAGAGCATGAGATACATGGAAAGCTTGGTCAACCCTAGAGCATCAAACAGAGAACGGATAGTGCTAAAGAGCAAAAGAGGAATAATGCCAAGCGCCAGATACCAAAGATAGTTCTTAGCCACTTCTTCTACCAAGGGCTCTAAGCCAAGATGGGCCAAAACCAGAGGAGCGCCCACAAATACCAAGGCAAATAAAATTAGCGATAACCCCAAAGAAAGATAAATAAACTGATAAAAATCAGAAGCAATCTTTTCTTTTTTCCCTTGTCCTAAATGATGCCCGATTATGGGTACCAAGGCCGAAACAATCCCTATCAGCAGGTCGAAAAATGGAATCCAAAGACTAGTTGCCATAGAAACACCAGCCAGATGCAAGGTGTCATACTGACCAGTCATAGTCGTATCAACAAATGAAGCAGAAAAATTGGCCAGTTGGTAGATCAAAATTGGCAAAAAAATAGAAATAAAGAGCCGCATCCGCTGATTTAAATTATGAGTTTGGTGCATAGAAATCCCTCAAAAACTTTTTCTACCCAAGTAAAATCAATGAGCTTAGATTTTAGAATATCAACTATCTTTACTATACTATAAGCCAGACAGATAGTCAAAAGGAAAAGGAAATTATATATCTGCCTCAGTAAAGACAATCTGCCCCTTCTCAAATCCTGCGATTCGCGCCAAAGAAAGAACACGATAACCGGATGTTTCCAAAAGTTGACGGCCATCCTGAAAGGATTTTTCAATGACAATGCCAACTGCCTCAACCTGCGCTCCTGCTTGCTCGATAATGGTAATCAATCCCTTGGCTGCCTGACCATTCGCCAAAAAATCGTCAATAATCAGCACTTTATCATCAGAGTTGAGAAATTTCCCAGCAATCGAAACGGTCGAAGTCACTTGCTTGGTAAAAGAATAAACTTCAGCCGTCAAAATCCCTTCTGTCATTGTGATGTTTTTGGCCTTCTTAGCGAAAATCATTGGTAGACCCAGTGCCTCTGCTACATAGACAGCCGGAGCAATACCAGAAGCCTCAATGGTC
Source organism: Streptococcus sp. 27098_8_134 (assembly GCF_041431675.1). Taxonomy (NCBI): domain Bacteria; kingdom Bacillati; phylum Bacillota; class Bacilli; order Lactobacillales; family Streptococcaceae; genus Streptococcus; species Streptococcus sp. 27098_8_134. The sequence goes on from NZ_JAPVYD010000004.1 coordinate 121,400, forward strand.
ACTACCTTTGTAATTCCTGCCTCCTTTACCGCCTCCGCAAAGACCTGGCCAATCTCTTTCATCAGAGAAAAATCAACCTGATGGGTCAGAAAAGAGTCAACTTTCAGGATATTTTTACCTAACACTTGTCCATCTCTGAGAATCCGTTCTTCTAATGTTTTCATTTATCCTCCTTTTCAAAAACCATCCTGAATCTAGCAGAAAAACACGGCTATCCGTGCTTTTCCTTTACTCTTTTTCATTTTTATTCTCGGTCTTATCTTCTTCTCCAGCATGATTGACTGCTTTTTTGAATTCTGAAAACATTTTACCGATAGATTGCCCTAGTTCGGGCAGGCGTTTTGGTCCGAAAATGAGCAGGGCTCCCAGAACAATAATGATTACCCCAGGTACTCCGATGTCTTTTAAAAGTCCCATTAATTTCTCCTCGTTGATTTTCTTTGATAAATGATGCGACTGAGCAAGATGCTGACTTCATAGAGCAAAATCAAAGGTACTGTCATAGACAGATCGCTGATAAAGTCAGCAGGTGTTAGGACAACAGCCAAAACTAGCAAAATGAAGTAAGCGTATCGTCTATATTTTACCAAAAATTTCGGATTGAGCAAACCGATAGAAGTCAGAAAGGACACAAGAACTGGCAGCTCAAAAAGGCAAGCAATCGGAATAGTGGTATGAAAGACGAAACTAAGATAATTCTGCGCTGTCAGTCGAGTCTCAAAGAGACCCTCCCCCAGCGACAGCAAAACCTGTAAAATAGCCGGAGTCACAAAGTAAAAGCTGAAAGCCAGCCCCAGAACAAAACAGAGAAAGGTAGCCGGGATATAAGCGAAAACGGCTCGTGCTTCATTAGCTCGCAAAGCCGGTCGGACAAACTCCCAGACCTGATAAACCAAAAATGGCAAGGTCAGGGAAAAAGCGACCAGACTAGCCAGACTGATATAAATCCAAAGGATATCATCCGGCCCCAGCACCAGCAGCTTCTGCTCAAAATTACTGGTCAGCCATCGGTAAATATCGGCTGAAAAGAGCAAGCTAACCAGAAAAACCACGAAGAAGCAAGCCAATACCGCTAGAAAACGCCGTCTGAACTCTGTCAAATGCTCAATAATAGTCTGTTCTTTTTTATCCATGCTGCTGCTCGCTTCTCTGATTTTTAAAGCTAACATAGACAACCAGAAGGATAAAGAAAGCCTGACTAACTACCACTTCTAGGCTTGGATAAATCCCCATCCAGTCTACTGTCACAAAACCATTGATTAAGTGAGTCGGTAGGATATTGGTCAGCTGAAGGGCATGGATGCTGACACCCAGCATTTTAAAGGCCAGAGCATAGATTAGCCAAGTCAGCCAGAAGAAAATGCTGTGTGGCTTGAGAAGACCTGAAGCCTTGCTCATGATAAAGGCCAGCAAGACCAAGACCAGAAGAGCCAAGCCGATTCCCAAAAGGAAATCAGTCACAGTAATGCGCGGCAGAATTCCTGCATAAAAGAGGATGGTCTCAGCGCCTTCACGGAAAACCGCCAGAAAGCTAAGTGCAAACATAGAAAGAAAACTGCCTGTGGCTGTTACAGCCTTCATCTGACTTTCCATAAAGTCATTCCATTTCTCAATAGAGGCCTTGCTATGCAGCCAGATACCAACCAATATCATCATGGCGACAGCGAAAATACCCACTGCACCTTCGATAATCTCACGATTGGATCCAGAAGCAACTGCCGGGAAAAGAAACTGCAGCAAAGCTGCAATCACAGCACTGGCTAGAACCCCACTCGCTGCTCCTGCATAAACCCATTTGAGTCCTTTTTTCATCTTGGACGCTTTCAGAGTCGTTATCAAAGCCATGACAATCAAGAGTGCTTCTACACCCTCACGCAGCAAAATCAGCATAGCATCAAAGAAATGATAGGAAGCTGTCGTGTCAATCTGTGACAGCTCACTAATCAAGGATTCTAGCTGCTTTTGATACTTCTCTTCGCTACCCTTGACCATAATAACTGGCGTCTGACTCTCTACCTTGGTATAAAGCGAAGGATTATTGACACTGACATCTCCTTCTATCGTTGGCCAAATGGTGATGAACTCTTTCATCTTGGCAGCAGCCTTTTTATCATCTCCGCTTTGAAAGAGACTTAAGGCTTCCTCTAGGAGCTTAATTCCATCTTTCAGCGTCAGATTGCCAGCAGCTTCTTGGACTTTCTCTCCTTTGACAAAATTATCAATGGCGGTTTTCAAATCATCAAAAGAAGACTGAATCATGTCAAAGTCAGTAGGCTCCGTCTCAATAGCGCTGCGTAGGAATGAAATGGCTGTTTCTACCTTGCCGTAATGGGCTGTGCTGTTGTCTCGCACCACGCTTTCATTGGTAGTCCAGGTACTATTCATCTTCTTGTATGCTTCTCTTGTCGCTTCTAAATCCTTAGCGCTAATTGCCTTTTGTAGATTTTCAAATTTTGGCTCTAGCTTACTGAGAAGTTTCTTTTTCTCGGCCTCTAAGTCGACTGGATTCTGCTCTTTCTCAAATTTCAAGAGGGCCGAAGAGATTTGTGTCAGCTTCTCCTCCGTCACCTGACCCGATAAGTCTAGTGCCTTGCTTACCTCTTGTCCCGCTGCAGAGTCGTGATTAGCCACCCTTTCAAAGTCAGTCTTGATTTCTCCGACTAATTGCTTGGCTTTTTCCTGATCCTTCTGTTTGACCGCAGTGCTGGCATCAGTTATTTTGACGAATAAACTACTGTAGCTCTCGTCCGCTAAAACCGGCTTAGCTAAAAAGATCAGCAAGAGCCCCAAGACAAGTAAGCTTTTATTCAAATAATTTTTGACCAAGGTACTCTCCTTTTTTCACTCCACCAAAGCAAGCAAACAAACCACTACCGATATGCGTGACGTATTCATTCATCTTATCTTGAGCGCCTAGATTAGTTAGAACTTTGACAAAGCTGTCTGGATCTTTCTGGAAGGAAAGAAAGAGTAAGCCTGTGTCAAATTGACCAGTACTTTCATCAATCCCATCTGAATAAGAATAAGACCGGCGATATATAGGCTTATCAACCTCCTTGGCCAAACGGACATGTGAATCCTCTGGCAGCAAGTCTAAGTCAACCTCGTCAAACTCGTCTTTCTTGCCAAAAGGCGCTCCGCTTTCCTTATAGCGGCCAAAAGTGTTTTCCTGCTCCTGCAGATTGGTCCGGTCCCAGGTCTCAAGGAACATCTGTATTCGGCGGACAGCCATGTAAGAGCCGCCCTGCATCCAGTCCTTGCTGTCGCACCAAATGACCTTGTCAAAATCTTTTTCCTTGGTCACATTGGCCGTGCCGTCCTTAAATCCAAAGAGATTACGAGGCGTTGACATCCGGTCTCCGATAGCTGCAAAGCCTGATTGACTCCACTTCATAGTGATGGCATTTCTCCCCTTGCGGACCAGATTGCGGACCGCATGAAAGGCCACCTGCTCATCATCTGCACAGGCTTGGATGACAATATCGCCACCAGTATATTTTTCTTTGAGCTGCTCCTTTGGAAATGGCGGCAAATCCCGAAAAGCCTTAGGTCGTTTGTCTGACAAGCTCATTTTTTTCAGAAAAGAGGCTGAGACACCGAAGGTCAAGGTCAGTCGATAAGGGTTGAGACCGACAGTTTCTCCAGTATCCGTTGGCGGCAAAAGGGCATTTGAATTATCTTTTTTGACCAATTCTCCATTGACCAGCTTCTCACTGTAGGCTGTCCAGTCCTTGAAGAGCTGAATAATGGTCTCCCTATCTGTCGTATGCAAATCCAACACAACAAAGTAGATATTCTTCTGCATCGGAGTAGTGATACCCGCCTGATGCTCTCCATAGAAGCTGATTTCTTCCTCACCGTCAGCGAATTTCTTATCTTCCTTCGCCTGATTAGCGAAAAAAGCAGATGCACCAGAGACACCCAGTGCAAGACCAGCGCCTCCAATCCCTGCTTTTTTAAGAAATTCACGACGATCCATCTTTTTATTAAACCATTTTTCGTCGTTTGTCATATGATTACTTCCCGTCTAGAATGACTCCCATTTGTGAAAGAGGCTCACCCAGTTTTGTTACAGCTTCTGCCAGCTCCTTGGTGTCTTCTTTTGTCAATTCTGTATAGAGCTTGTAGTTTTCAGAGTCGGTCATGTGCTTGTCTAAGAGACCGTTGACGTTTTTAAACTCAAGTTCCAAAGTCTTAACAAGTTTCTCGTCCTTGTCCTGAATCAATGGCTTGAAGAGCTCAAAAATCTTTTCTGCTCCTTCAATATTCGCACGGAAATCATAGAGATCTGTATGGGAGAACACCTCTTCCTCACCTGTAATCTTGCTGGTCGCTACTTCATTGAGCAAGTCAACAGCGCCTGTCAGCATCATATCCGGCGTCACTTCAACTGTTGCGATTTTTGCTTTTAGCTCCTTGATATCGTTGACCAGCTGATCGGCATAGCTTTCAGTTCCCTTGGTTGTGTTTTGCTCCCACATGATTTTTTCGATGCGGTGGAAACCAGACCAGCCTTCTTCGGTCTTGTTTTCGTCAACATAGTCGACCAAGCGGAAGTCAATTTTAACGTCTGATTCACCAAAGCTCTCAGCAATCGGCTCCGAGCGCTCGTAGGCCATACGGATAAGCGGATATCGCTTTTTAGCCTCATCAAGCTTGCCTTCTTTAAGGGCGTCACGAAACTTCTCCGTATCTGTCAGGAGTTGATCGATTTGTCCTTGGACAAAAGATTTGTAATCCGCTGTCGCCTTGTTCAATTCTTTCTGATTGACAGCAGTTTGGCTGCTGGATGCTTGACTGCTTGAGCCAGTCTTGTTTGAAGAGTTGTTGGCTGCACAGCCAGTCAGTAAAATTGCCGTTGAAAATAGGACGATGCCAAGTTTTTTCATGGTGACTCCTTTGTTTTCTCTCCTAGATAGAGATTATTTCCTGTAAATTATACCAGTTTTTTTCTGATATTTCAAGAAATTGTCTGACAATTTAATCAAAAAAACTATATATTTAGACCGCTAAAGCAGCTCTTCTTTGACTTTTCCGATTTCCGTCTTTTTCAGCACCAAGTAAATCGTATCTCCCAGATAGAGGCGCGTGCTGCCATTGACCGTTTGAGTCTTTCCCTTGTGGACATTCATGGTAATCAAGACCCCATCTGGCAAGTTTAGCTCATGCACTTGCCGACCGGCAATCTTTTCAGAAACAGGGATTTCAATTAAAGTCGTATCTCCCTGGTCCTCGATACTGTCTGGCAACATTTTTTCCAGCATGGCTTCATAGACTGGCGCTCCTTTTAGCAAATCCATGATAATGTAAGCAGTCAGAGTGACCATTCCCAGAGGCATAAGATTACGAATGTCCCCAACCATCTCTGTGACCAGAATCATGGCTGTCAGTGGAGCCTTGGAAATGGCGCCAAAATAGCCACTCATGCCCAGAATAATGAAAATCGGAAATTGCTCCTGAGAAATCAAACCCTGCTGCAGACAGACCGCACCCATTGCTCCGCCAAGCAATGAACCCAGAGCCAGGATAGGCAGGAAAATACCACCTGGCAATCCGCTGCCGTAACTTAACATACTCCAGACAAAACGCAGAGCGAAAAACAAGAGCAAGGTTCCCACAGTGTAATGCTCAGCAGTCAAAGATAAAATCAACTGATTGCCCCCGCCCAACAAGTGAGGCAAGAAATAACCAATCGGAAGAATCAGGGCAAAGGCCAGAATAGGATAGTAAGCTTCTGAAATCCTAAACAAGCGACCCAAAAACTCATAAAGCAGCTGAATATTCAAAATAACTTTCTCATAAATAAAGCCTGACAAGCCCAGCAGCAAGCCCATGACTAAGTAAATCCAATACTGCTCCAGCCTCATGACCGGGATATTATCCGGCATGTCCAGTACTGGCGTCAGTCCAAACATGGAGAGCGAGACAAAGTTAGCAACTAGACTGGCCGCCAGCGTAGAGACCCAGAAAAAGCGTGAAAAATGACGGTAAACTTCTTCTACCACGAATAGCAAACCTGCGATTGGTGCATTAAAAGCAGCTGCTAAGCCTGCTGCTGCACCGCTGGCAATGAGCGCTCTCTCCTCAGCAGCACTCAAATTCAGAAATTTAGAGACGCCTTTGCCGCTCATAGCACCCAACTGAATACTTGGTCCTTCTCGACCCAACATCAGACCGCTTGAAATGGCTAAAATCCCCAATACAAACTTCTTCCAGAGAACACTCCACCAAGAAAGCGACATCAGGCCTTTCAGCTCTGCTTCAACCTGCGGAATCCCTGACCCCTTGATATTTTTCTCCGACTTTACCAAGTGGGCATTGAGCAAGACGATGAAACAATAAAGCAACACCAAGGACAATAACCAAAGCATAGACTGCTGACTCCTATGGTAGACATCCTGCACTAAATGAAAGATTTTTTCAATCAGAAAGCGAAAAATGCCCACTACCAGTCCAGCAAAAATCCCAACTAAAATACCTCGTAAAACCTGGGAAATAATCGAATGAGTTGTGAAATTAAATTCTCTCTTGATGTCGTCCTTATGCGAGATAGACTTTTTTGCCATTCTCAATCTCCTCTAAATAGTTACTTTACCAATATTCTAGCACAAAGCAGGCCTGATAAACAGATGAAATATAAATTTCTTATTTCAGTATTCTTTTTAAAGGCTCTATACAAAAAAGTCTGGGAATCGTCCCAGACTTACTTATTTTCTTATTTAGCGCGCAAAGCTGCTTGAGTAATGTAGTTGTATGGTTTGTTGAAGTGTGGCAGGAAGAAGAGATCCAACAAGGCTAGTTTATCAATTGTAACCTTTTCCTGAATGGCCAATGAGAACATGTGAATACCCATAGACATATCTTCTCTAGAAACCATCTGAGCTCCAAGAACTACACGCGTGTCCTTATCATAGACAATCTTGATTGTAACATCATGATGCTCAACCTTTTCAAGGAAAGTTGGTTTTTGAGTGTCTTTAAACTCAACCACAGCTGGGCTGTAACCAAAGCGTTTAGCTTTTTCTTCAGTCAGACCAGTTGAAACCATCTTCAGACCAAAGATTTCGATACCGTTAGAACCTTGAACACCGTTTGATTCCAATTCATGACCGCAAGCATTATGAGCTGCTACGATACCAGAGCGCAGGGCGTTAGAAGCCAAGGCGATGTAGTTTGTATCATTGATAGAGTTATCATAAACAGTCGCACAGTCACCAATTGCATAAACATCTTTGATGCTAGTTTCTTGCTTCTTATCTACCAAGAAAGCACCATTGCGGAATGTTTCCAGCTTGCCAGCACCAAGACCAGTGTTTGGACGGAAGCCAACTGCCAAGACAACCATATCTACATCATAGCTAGCTTTATCTGTTACAATACGTTCTACCTTGTTTTCACCTTCAATAGCTTGAACAGTTTGTCCGAAGGCTAATTGAACACCATTGTCTTCAAGGTTTTGGCGCATCATATCAGACAAGTCGTGGTCATAATAACCAGCCAAGCAAGTATCCACAACGTCAATCAGAATCACTTCTTTACCAAGGCGTTTGAAGGCTTCTGCCAACTCAACCCCAATGTAACCAGCACCTACTACTGCCACACGTTCGATATGTTTGCTCTTGTCTTGCAATTTCTCGATAACATCTGCAGCATTTTGATACAGTTTTACGAATTGGAGATTTTCTAAGGTTGACTTAAATTCGCGGCTGTTAGGATCCAGCTCAGCACCTTTAATCGGAGGCAGAATTGGCTGAGAACCTGTTGCCAAAATCAATTTGTCATAAGACTCCACATGCTCTTTGCCGTCTACAATAGCTGTAACTTTTTTCGCATCATAATCAATTGACTCAACTGGTGAATTCATATAAACTTTTGCGCCTTTTGCTTCAAAAGTTTCTTTATCTGCATAAAAAAGTCCATCTGGCTTGCTGATTTGCTGTCCAATCCAAAGGGCCATTCCGCATGCCAAGAATGAAATGTTTGAGTTTTGGTCAAAAATAACTACTTCATTTTCTGCACCATAATTATCCAACATTGTATTAATACACGCTGTACCTGCGTGGTTTGCACCAACTACAACGATTTTACTCATAAGAATAGTCCTACCTTAATTTATAATTTACTAGACCAGTATATCATCTCCTGTGAGCGTTTACAAGAAATTTGCTCGATATTTTCAAAAATTCTTATCCTGCCTAAAAAGCTGTACTACCGCTGTCTCATCGCTTCGAAAATACAGCTTTGTGCGAAAGTTAATTTTCTGAAAATATAACAATTTTAAGATTGTGAAACCGGTATCTTTTTGATATAATAAGGTCAGAGAGGTTAATTTTAGAAAGGTTGTGATAATGTGGACTTCGCTTCTCGCTCGCTTCATTTGATGGGGAGTACAATTTGCATCTCTCTCTATCATGAGCGAGCGGAAATACTCTTAGATGAGGCGGTCCGACTGCTTCATGTCTATAAAAATCGCTTCAGTGCCAATGATGAAGACTCTGAACTTATGACTATCAACCATCTGGCAGGAATTAAAAGTGTCTCAGTTCATCCAGAGCTTTTTGAGCTGATTGAGCTGGGAAAATATCACAGCCTAGCAGAAGGCAGCCACTTAAATATCACAATCGGCCCTCTAGTCCAGACCTGGCGGATAGGATTTTCAGACGCCCGTCTCCCAAGTACAGAGGAGATTCAGCAAGCTCTGAGCCTGACTGACCCAAACTTGCTTGAGCTGAATCCAGAAGACCGTAGTGTCTTTTTGGCTAAGAAAGGCATGAAACTGGATCTAGGCGCCTTGGCTAAAGGCTATATCGCTGATAAGATTAAGGACTATTTGCTGAGTCAGGGAGTGACTTCTGCTCTTATCAATCTTGGTGGCAATGTACTAACCATTGGGCAAAATGCAGTCAGCCAGCGCGCCTGGCGGATTGGCATCCAAAATCCCAAGCTGTTACGCGGCAATCACTCAGCTATACTTGCTGTCACCAATCAGTCAGTGGTCACATCAGGAATCTACGAGCGAACCCTTACAGTTGAGGGGCAGAACTACCATCACATTCTGGATCGCAAAACAGGCTATCCTATCGAAAATCAATTAGCTAGTCTGACCATTGTTTCAGACAAGTCGGTAGATGGCGAAATCTGGACAACTCGTTTATTTGGTGAAAGTCCGACATCAATTCTGTCACAGATTGAACAGCAAACAGGGATTGAAGCCTTGATTATCACCCAAGACAGTCAACTCTTCTGTAGCTCAGGTCTTTTAGAGCAGATTATTCCTGCTTCTTAATTCAAAAGTGATAAATTTGCTGCCACACCAAATGCTACCTCTATCCCCCTAGCTTTTATAAACAATGCCCATTTAAAAACGCCCTCTCTTTCTTCTAGGTTTTACTTGCCTAAAGAAAAATAAATACTCACATGAGGGCTCTGTATCTTAATTTCAGAAAGGAAATTTTATGTTAAAACTTATTGCAATTGTTGGAACAAATTCTAACCGTTCTACAAACCGGCAACTTCTTCAATATATGTCTAAGCACTTCGCTGACAAGGCTGAAATCGAGCTGGTTGAGATTAAAGATATTCCTATGTTTAATAAACCTGCTGACAGAAATGTGCCTGAATTGGTATCAGAAATTGCCGAAAAAATTGATGCAGCGGATGGCGTACTTATCGGCACACCTGAATACGACCATTCTATCCCAGCTGTGCTCATGAATGCCCTAGCTTGGCTTTCTTATGGTATCTATCCACTGCTGAACAAGCCGGTCATGATCACTGGTGCTTCTTATGGTACACTTGGCTCCTCTCGTGCCCAATTGCAGCTCCGTCAAATTTTGAACGCTCCAGAAATCAAGGCAACTGTTCTTCCAGATGAGTTCTTGCTTTCACATTCTCTTCAAGCTTTTGACCAAAGCGGAGACTTGGTAGATCTTGACGTTGTCAAAAAATTGGATGCTATCTTTGATGACTTCCGTATCTTTGTCAAAATCACTGAAAAATTGCGCAACGCACAAGAATTGCTTCGCAAAGATGCTGAAGAATTTAACTGGGAAAAATTGTAAGATAGGAGACTGAAAGAATGAAATTTGTTGGAATTGTAGGATCAAACTACGAACAATCATATAACCGAAAATTATTGGAATTCATCCGCCGTCAGTTCAAAATTAAATTTGAATTGGAAGTCTTAGAAATCGATGAAGTCCCAATGTTTAACCAGGATGAAAAATGGGATGAAAGCTTCCAATTACGTTATTTGTATAACAAAATCACACGTGCAGACGGTGTCATCATCGCAACTCCTGAGCACAATCATACTATCAGTGCTCCTTTGAAGAGTGTCTTAGAATGGCTCTCTTACGAGGTTCATCCTTTCGAAAACAAGCCGGTCATGATTGTTGGTGCATCATACTACGACCAAGGAACTTCTCGTGCTCAAGTTCACCTGCGTAAAATCCTAGATGCTCCTGGTGTCAATGCTTATACCCTTCCAGGCAATGAGTTCCTGTTGGGCAAAGCCAAGGAAGCTTTTGACAATGATGGCAATATCACCAACGAAGGAACTGTGAATTTCCTTGAAACATGCTTAGATAACTTTATCAAATATGTAGAGGTCGTTTCAAAATTGAAAAAACCAAAACCAATTGAACCTGAAGACTTAGACTGCGGAAAACCAATCGCTACGACAATTACAGAAGTTGATCCAGATGATCCAGAATGGGTGGAAAAAGTCGCTGAAATCACTGGCGCTGTTTCAGGCGATACTTATGTCAAACTCGACCATGGTATCTTGACCGTTAATCAAATTGATATGTTCTTAAAAGCTATGCCATTTGAATTGACATACGCTGACGATAACAACCAATTCCTCTACTACAACAACGCCCACCAAGACCCAGACACCATGTTTGCTAAACGTGTGCCACCTCAATCAGGTAGCCGTATGTCAACTGTTCATGGTTCTCTTCCACCAGCTCGGATGAAGAATGTAGAGTGGGTTATCGGAACACTTCGCAACGGAAATCAAGAATACGTACGTACAATCGTCCCAGGTTCACCTGCAGGCGTTATCAATACTCACAACTACCAGGCTATGTATTATCCTGACGGATCATACGCAGGTATCAATGAAATCGTCTTTAATTTCCAACCATGGCTCGACTGGTACTTAAAAGAAACTGGTCAACGTTTGGTTGGAGGCAGTGGACCATTCGCTCCTGCTGCTGGAGGCCATGGAGACACAGATGCTACTTCTGGTGCTTCTGATGCTGGAGGCGATGGTGGTCACGGAGGCGGAGCAGCTGATGCGACATCAGGTGCTAGCGTTTAATCACCTTACAAACTAAAAAGAATGGACTTATGATCCATTCTTTTTTACTTTATTTCATTTCTTTGAAAGCTACTTCTGCATCAGCATTACTGATAGCCCCAAACTGGATTTTACCGATTTTCCCTTGACTGTCAATAAGGATTTCAGTTGGGATGCTACGAATTTGATAGGCTTGGAAAATTTCTCCTGAAGTGTCAAATAGAACTGGTACATCTTTATAACCTTGTTCTTGAAACCATTTTGGGAATTCCTCAGCAGACTTCTCTCCTTGGAGACCTGGTGCTACAACTGTCAAGATTTCAAAATCACGATCTGTTTTACCAGCTAATTCGACCAATTCTGGCATACTCTTCTTACAAGGTCCGCACCAAGAAGCCCAAAATTTTAGATACACTTTCTTGCCTTTGTAGTCAGAAAGTTTGACTGTTTTTCCATCCATAGACTGCAAAGTAAAGTCGGGCGCCTCTTGACCGACAGCTGCTTGGGCGACTGTACTTGTCTGAGAGGCCTCACTTGATGAACTGCTGGTTGTAGGCATAGTCATAGGCTTCTCTTCTTGTTCCGAGCAGGCTGCCAAAAAGGCAACAGCTGACACAGTTGCTAATAATGTAACGAATTTTTTCATATTTCTTTCTCCTTTTATCCAAAAAGTCCAGACAGAGCATTAAGCTGTCCTAACATCAGCAAAATTCCCATCAGAATAATCAGGGCTCCGCCGATTTTCTTCATCAGGCCCATATAAGGCTTGATTTTATTAAAATACTGCATAACAAAGCTAGACGCCAAAGCTAGGATTAGGAAAGGCAGGGCCATTCCTAAAGTGTAAATCAAGGTCAAAATTGCTCCCTGAAATGCACCATTCCCACCTGAAGCTGCTAAGGCTAAAACTGAGCTGAGGATTGGTCCAATGCAAGGAGTCCAACCAAAGCTAAAGGTAATCCCTAGTAAGAAAGCAGACCAAAAATGATGTTTCTGACCGTTCTTTTTGAAAGTCAAACTCTTTTGAATCTGTAATTGGCGAATGTTAATAAGCTCCATCTGATGCAGACCTAGCAAAATGATGAGGCCCCCCATCACATAACGAAAGGTCGAACTGTAAATAATAGTTCCTAAAAATCCAGCCCCAAAACCTAGCAAAAAGAAAACTGTTGAGATACCCGCAATGAAAAAGAGTGTTCTAACCATTCCCTGCCAAGCAAGCTCTCGGCCGAATACTTTCAGGGTCTTGACCTCCTTGTCATCCAATAAAATGCCAATATAAACCGGCAATAAAGGAAAAATACAAGGGGAAAAGAAGGACAAAATACCCGCTAAAAAAACTGAAACAAAAAATAAAGGCGACTCCATTTACTCTCCTCTAACTCCTTACCTAGAATATTCATTCATTTATCATTATAAATGAATCTTATAGATTTTTCACAAATCCGCTACGGTAATTTTCTGGTAAACATAATGTAGCTCGGAAAAGAGAAAATTTTACTTGATGAACAGCAAAATCAGTACATTTTTTCAAACAGTAAAAAGCCGGAGAAAATCCTACCGGCTTGAATATTTTAAAACTTAATAGATTTAATCATCTGTAACTAGCGGCAAATAAAAACTAATCTTGGTGAATTTATCTGGTTCAGAATCGATTTCCATATGGTAGTCGTCCCCGAACTGCAATCTTAAGCGTTGATCAACATTTTTCAGACCGACACCACCTAAGCGAGGGAGAGTCATGTCCGTAGAGTCGCGGAGTTCAAAGCCACGGCCGTTATCATAGATAGACAGTATCAGTTGCCCATCTTCTGCTGCTGCAGTAACTTGAATCATGCCCTGTCTGTCAATTTCCTTGATTCCATGGTAGATGGCATTTTCAACCAAAGGCTGAAGTACCAGCTTGGGCAGTTTATAATCAGCTATAGATTCATCCTCTTCAATCTCATATTGGAGCTTGTCACCATAGCGCTGCTTCTGGATAAAAAGATATTGACGAACGTGATCAATCTCATCTTTGAGAGCAATCTGTTCATGTCCTTGATTGAGCGCCAAGCGGAAATACTGGGCGAGTGATTTTGTTACCTCAACAACACGCTTGCTATCATTAAACTCAGCCATCCAGACAATCGTATCTAAGGTATTATAAAGGAAATGGGGGTTGATTTGAGCTGAGAGAGCTCGGAGCTCATAGCGGCGGACATTTTGTTCTTCAGTCTTAACAGCTTCCATTAGTTGTTCAATTTGGTCCAGCATTTTATTGAACTGCTGAGCCAAGTCAACCAACTCTGGAGAACCCTTAGCTTCCGCTCGCAGATTTGAGTCGCCTGCCCCAATCTTCAGAATAACAGCTTGTAGATTCTGAAGAGGCTTAATCCACAAACGCAGGACAAACCAAATACCAGTCAAGCACATCAGGAGTGCTAAAACGCCCATTCCTATAAAAGAATAAAGCATCTGTGACTGAAGCATCTGTAATTGCTCTAAAGAGGCAACGCCAATTAAAGTCCAGTCGCTGTCTGCGATATCAATCTGATAGACAAAAGCCTCTTTCTGGTCTGCGTAACCATCCTTGACCGAGATATAGGACTGCATAGCTTTCATTTCCTGACTGGAGGAGTAAACACTTTTCTTAGGATGATAGACAAATTCATGCTGGCTATTGACAATAAAGCTAAAGCCCTTCTTTCCTAGCTGAAGCCGATCCAAATAGGCTTTGAGACTATTGTAGCCAATATCCAAACGTAAAACACCTAGATTCTGCCCTGTTTCATCCACTACTTCCTGAGTGACGGAAACAACCCACTTCTCTTTCTCTGATGACAGAGACTCTTTGCGAGCAGGAGTCAAGACAGGCATGGCTCTGGTATGGACAGCTTCCTGATACCATTTTTCATTCATCATATCAGAGGATGTCTGCATGCTGATTTGAGTATCTGTCGAGACCACGCGCCCGTCCTTGGTAACCAATACTGCCGACACTAAATCCGGATCTGTTTCAATGATGGTTTTCATCAAAGCCTGTACTGACGTTTCGCTGCTTTCTTGATTCTGAGCAAACTTCCGAATCGTTTCTTCCTTGCTCAGTGTGGAGGTGGTTTGTTTTAATTTTTGCAAATAGGAAGCAATGAACTGCCCGCTTTGCTCCATGCTATTGCGCGTCGTCCGCTCTGTCAGCTGCCGAATAGTCCCCGAGCTAGTCTGATAGTAAAGACTCCCAACAAATCCCAAGAGTAAAAGAACCAACAGAAAAATATAGACAATCAATTGGATAAGAAGCGGATATCGTTTCATTTCTCCTCTCCTTTTTTAAACTGCCGAGGTGTCAGCCCAACCACCTGCTTGAAGCGCTGAGAAAAATAGTTCATATCTTCAAAACCTACCTGCTCTGCTATTTCATAAATCTTCAAATCTGTAGTCAGGAGTAAGAGTTTTGCTTTTTTCATCCGCTCTTGGATCAGATAATCTTGAAAGGGCAAGCCTAGTTCTTTTTTGATAAGAACACTAAGGTAGGACGGACTAAACCCTAATTGGAAAGCCAAATTTTTCAGACTTAATTCTGAATCAGCAAGACGCGCATGAATAGCATCTTCCAACTCAGAGTGCTGTCCCTGATCAACCAAATTTTGAATCTGGGCTTTTTTACGTTCCTTATCAAGTTTGGTCTGCACCTTGGCCAACATTTCCTCAACATCATCCCTGGAAAAGGGCTTGAGAAGATAGTCATCTGCACCTAGCTTAATAGCCATCCGAGCATAGTCAAAATCATCATAGCCCGTCAGAAAAACGATATGGCACTTAGGAGCCTGGTCTCTGACTAGCTTGGCCAATTCAAGGCCGTTCATCTGTGGCATATTGATATCGGTCAGCAGGATGTCAGCAGGATTTTCCTGAAATTTCTGCCAAGCTTCTATTCCATTTTCAGCCTGGGCAATGACTTGCATGCCAAACTGCTCATAGTTTACCAAGGACGCAATCCCCTGTCTTACTAGATACTCATCCTCTACAATCATAATTGAATACACAAGATTCAACTCCTTATTTATACTGGATTTATTATAGCAAATTTTCAATCAAAATGCTCTTAAACATAATCCAAAAGATAACCGTAGCCCTTCTCCTCCATTTCAGCTTTTGGAATGAACTTGATTGACAGACTATTGATGCAATAGCGCAAGCCACCCTTGTCCTTAGGACCGTCAGTGAAAACATGGCCCAGATGGGAATTTCCAACTCGACTGCGAACTTCTGTCCGTGTCATGTTGAAACTCTTGTCTTCTTTGTAAGTTGCAACATCTGGACTGATAGGACGGGTGAAACTCGGCCAACCGCAACCTGAGTCAAACTTATCCTTTGATGAAAAAAGAGGCTCGCCTGTCACCACATCCACATAGATACCAGCATCAAACTTATCCCAATAGCGGTTAGAAAAGGCCCGCTCTGTGTCATTCTTTTGTGTGACTGCATATTCTTCTGGCGAGAGCTTAGCCTTAATCTCTTCATCGCTAGGCTTAGGATAGCGACTAGCTTCGATAACTGGGTAAGCAGCTTGATTGACATCGATATGGCAATATCCATTAGGATTCTTTTTTAGGTAATCCTGATGATAATCTTCTGCTTTGATAAAGTTTTTCAGAGGTTCTTTTTCAACAGCTAAAGGCTTATCATATTTCTTAGCAACTTCATCAAAGACCTGGTTAATGGTATCTAGATCAGCTTCATCCTTATAATAAACACCTGTCCGATACTGGGTACCCTGATCATTTCCCTGCTTGTTTTTAGAAGTTGGATCAATAATGCGGAAATAGTGAAGCAGAATTTCTTTTAGCGAAATTTTCTTGGCATTGTAAGTGATGTGAACAGTCTCAGCGTGACCAGTTTGAGAGACTAATTCATACTTGGTCGTGTCTCCCTTACCATTTGCATAGCCTGATACTGCATCAAGTACACCTGGCACGCGAGAAAAGTACTCTTCTACTCCCCAGAAACAGCCACCAGCCAGATAAATCTCCCGCTTGTCTTCTTCCTTGACATCTTCTTGCTTTTGTTGGGATACAGTTTCTGTCTTGCTCATAGAGGCTTTCTTGATCTGTTCAGGAGATGATTGCTTACCATTCCCCGCAATCACATAGACCAGTCCAAAGCAGACAAGCAAACCAAGCATAACCAGAAGAATTTTCCATTTGCCTTCCATGTTCATTGCTCCTTTCTACTTGATTTCTTTCAATGTTTTCTCAATATCTTCCTTGCTCATGTAGCCAATATGTGTCTTGGCAAGAGAACCGTCGCTTCCTACGAATAGAGCAGATGGATAAGAGCGAATACCGTATTCTTTCAGCAATTCACCCTTGGTGTCCATGAGAACTGGGAAGTCTTTATAATCCAAAGATTTGTACCATTCCTTGAAATCATCAGCAGACTTTTCTCCATTAAAAGTCGGAGACACCACCGATAGAACAACATAATCTTTTCCTGACTGCTCCTTAGCC
The DNA here is from genome assembly GCF_041431675.1 of Streptococcus sp. 27098_8_134. Taxonomy (NCBI): domain Bacteria; kingdom Bacillati; phylum Bacillota; class Bacilli; order Lactobacillales; family Streptococcaceae; genus Streptococcus; species Streptococcus sp. 27098_8_134. The sequence continues at coordinate 138,194 of NZ_JAPVYD010000004.1, forward strand.
AAATCATTAGTATCACCAAGAGTAGATAGACAGATAGAGCACCAAGAAGCCCAAAACTTAAGATATACTTTCTTGCCCTTGAAATCAGACAGCTTGTAGGTCTTGCCGTCCACTCCTTGCAGACTAAAGTCCTTGGCCATCTTGGTAGATTGCCCAGAATCAGCTTTTGTTTCCATATTACTTTTATCACTTTTAGAAATTTCCGAGTTCATTTTCTGATTTGAACAGGCCCCCAATAAGCCGACACAAAGCAGACTGACAGTCAATATCGATAACTTCTTCATCGTTTTCTTTCCTTTCAAAATAAGGAGAAAGCCGGCAAAACTGACGACTTTCTTTCCTATGGTGGAATTCTTATTTTTCAGATGACATTTCGGATGAATCTTTCATGTCATCCTTCATGCTTGAATCACTTGATTTCATATCATCTTTCATGTCAGACTTACTGTCGGACATCATTGAAGAGTCCTTCATGTCATCCTTTTTCATCTTATCATCAGACATGCTAGAGTCTTTCATATCCTCCTTCTTCATGTCGTCTTTTTTCATGTCATCTTTCTTCATCATGCTGCTGTCATCCGTCTTCTTCATATCAGAATCTGATTTTTGATTAGAGCAGGCAGCTAGGACAAAGACACTAAGTGCAGCGATTGTAAGTGTAGCGATTTTTTTCATGATGTTTCTCCTTTAATTATATAATATTTATCCAAATAATGATGCTAGGATGTTGAGATTTCCCAGCATGAGCAAAATTCCCATGAGAATGATGAGTGCTCCGCCGATTTTCTTAAGCGTTCCCATATAAGGTTTGAGTTTCGCAAAACGCTGTAATACCCAGCCAGAAGCCAAAGCCATGGCTAGAAAAGGAAGGGCTAATCCAAGTGTATAAACCAACATAAGCAAGCCTCCCTGAAGAGCGCCGTTGCCTCCTGAAGCTGCAATAGCTAAGACAGAACTCAGAACAGGTCCTACACAGGGCGTCCAACCAAAGCTAAAGGTAATACCCAAGAGAAAAGCGTTAAGAAAATCACTTCTTTTACTATTCTTTTTAAGTTGGATGCTCCTTTGCTTTTGCAGTTGCTGGATATTAATGATTCCCATCTGGTGGATTCCCAGTAGAATGACAATACCGCCCAGAACATAGCGAAACCAAGGGGCATAGAGAACTTGCCCTAGAGCGCCAGCTCCGTAGCCCAAAACTAAGAATACAGTTGATAAGCCGGCTATAAAGCAGAGCGTCTTAGCTAGACCATACCAGGAAATGTCTTTTCCCATAAATCGAACCGTTTTCGGCTGGTCCGAATCCAGCAAAATTCCCACATAGACTGGCATAAGCGGTAAAATACAGGGCGAGAAAAAAGATAGAATCCCCGCCAGAAAAACAGAAATAAAGAACAAAAAACTTGTTGCCATTTAAAAAACCTCTCTATCAATTTCTGACTCTAGTATAAAATAAAAATCTCCCTAAAAATAGGGAGATAGATTTGAAAAAACTTGAATTTGATGTTATATTGCTTGAGATTTCTGGATTTGGCAAAAACATCCACCACATTGTGGCGTATGTCATCTATTAGCTTTCTATCTCAAAGCGCTCACTCTTCTGCTTATTTGGCAAAAAGAGAGAAAGTAGGATTCCAACTAGAGCTGGCACCAACCAAGGCAGGGAAGTCTGAGCAAACGGAAGGGCATTTACAATATCACTTACCTTTGTAATATTGAACTGCTGCCCAAGAATGCCCGCAAAGGAAATCACAGTCACTGCTGCTACTGTCAATTGCATACCGATTTTGGATAGTGGCAAGAATTTATTGACAATGACAATCAGTACGATAACAATGGTAATTGGATAGAGAATTTGCAAGACTGGAACAGAATATTGGATAATGGCATTGAGGCCAAGATTGGCAATCGCAAATCCAATCAAAGTAAAGACAGTTGCGTAAACTTTATAAGATACCTTAGGGAAAGTTTTATGGAAGAATTCCCCAGTCGATACAATAAGTCCCGCAGTTGTTGTAAAACAAGTCACAGTAACCATAGCTGCAAGGAAAATCTGTGCTGTAGGTCCAAAGATAGCCTGTGTCGCCTGCGATAGGACATAAACACCTGGATTGCCTTTGGCAATAATCTCGGCTGGAACTGGGAAATGATTGCCCAGAAAAGCCAAACCGATATACATGGCGCTAAAACCCAAGGCTACCATCAAACCAACAACCCAGATGGTTAAAACATATTCCTTTTTATTCTTGAAACCTAGCTGGTTAAGAGTTGTTACTGTGATTACGCTGAAGGCCACGGAAGCCAAGGCATCCAAAGTGTTATAACCTTCCAAGAACCCTTGCCCAAAAGCTGACGTAGCATAAGCTTCTGATGCCTGCTGAGGTGTCGTTGTTCCGTATTTCAAAGCTCCTAGAATAACTAAGATAATAATCAAAACTGCAAAGACAGGCGTCAGAATACGTCCAATCCGATCCAAAATCTTAGATGGATTCAAAGAAATCAGATAAGCTGCCACAAAGTAAAGGGTTGTGAAAACAATCAATCCCATACCTGTCATATTTTTAGACAGCATAGGCGCGATACCAACTTCATAGGCCACCGTCGCTGTCCGCGGAATAGCAAAGAAAGGCCCAATTGACAAATACAAGGTTACAAGATAGACAATAGCAAACCAAGGCGCAATCTTCTGAGAAATCTCGTGAATATAGCCCTTGGGATTGAGCGTTCCGATAATCAAAGTCAGAACAGCAAGTCCAACCCCAGACAGGACAAATCCTGCAATAGCTGGCCAAAAATGCTGACCAGATAATGTTCCAAGTGAAGGCGGGAAGATCAAGTTTCCAGCACCGAAAAACATTCCAAACAGGAGCAAACCTGTCAAGGCACCTTTTTTAATCACGAGAATCTCCTTTTTAATTTTTCATGCTTTATCATTATATACGTAAATAGCCCGCTCCGCAACACTTTTAACTTTTCACGGTAAGTTAGTTTAAAAAACGAAATAAATCGAAATATTTTTGAAGATTTTTAGCAAATCCCTGACTTATCCACAGATTTAAGGCTTATTTTAAAGCGATATAAATAAGTTTGTTTTAAATCGTATGATTCACCAACCTATCTCTATCTTTTTTTGATGGTTTACTTTCTTTAAACAGATATACTCAACTATTGCTGAATGCGAGAAAAATACAATATTGTCCTTCCTAATCCAAAACAAAATAAAAGAGATTTTTCATAGTAAAAAGGTTGAGACATCTTATCTCAACCTTTTAAAAATGGCTATAAATCATTTAGCACTCTTTACACATCGCTAAATCTTCTGTGCTTAATTTCGAATTCAAAGAAGTTCTTCTCTTGCAGCATATGGAAAATATCTCGATAAGCCTCCTCATCAAAATGATGTCCCAAATACAAGATTTCAAAGCTTAACCCTTCATATTCCAGAAAGGCATTGGTCGTTCGAAAGCCGTTACGCTTATAGAAGTCCATACGTGCTTGACATTGCTCTAGATTGTCACATTCTTCATCGACACGTTCTACCTCTAGAACCATAGTTTTTTGATAAAACTCTGTCAGTTTATGAATAATTTCTCCCCCATAGCCATGGCTGCGAAGGTGCGGCATAATCGCAAAGAAGCTAACGTAGAACATTTTGTCGTTATAAACTGCAAAAGCAAAACCAACAAATTCTTCCTCATTGTAGAAGGCAAAGAAATGAGAACGTTTATCGTTTGTATAACGAAGAAATTCGCTGATAGGAACCCTTTCCTCTACAGGAAAAGCCTCGCGGTTTAAGGCCTCAACCTTATCCAAATCAGGAAATTCTGCTGTAATAATTTGACTCGTTAAAGACATTGCTACCTCACTTTGCTTATATTCTAGCAGTTGTCAAAAAATTTAGCAAGCGTTATCAAGCTTCTTCCGCTTTTTTAGAAAATTGACTCTGATAAAGGTCATAATAAAATCCTTTATCAGCCAATAGGCTCTCATGATTGCCTTGCTCGATAATCTGACCATCTTTGAGCACCAAAATCTTATCCGCTTCCTGAATGGTCGACAGTCGGTGAGCAATGACAAAACTAGTCCTGCCCTGCATGAGTGTTTTCATAGCCTTCTGAATCAAGAGCTCCAGCCGTGTATCGACAGATGAGGTCGCTTCATCCAAAATCAGAATCTTAGGATTGGCCAAAAGAGCCCTCGCAATCGTAAGCAACTGCTTCTGCCCTAGAGAGATATTGCTGGATTCTTGGTTCATTTCCATATTGTAGCCGCCTGGCAAGGTCCGAATAAAGTGGTCCACATTAGCCGCCTTGGCCGCTTCTACAATTTCTTCATCAGTAGCTTGCAGATTGCCAAAGCGAAGATTTTCCTTGATAGTCCCCTCATAAAGCCAGGCATCCTGCAGCACCATACCGAACTGTTTACGGTAGTCCTGACGGGACAGATGTCGTATATCATGCCCATCAACTGTAATCGCGCCTTTGGTCACATCGTAGAAACGCATAAGCAGGTTGATCAGCGTGGTCTTACCAGCACCAGTCGGACCAACAATAGCCACCATTTCTCCAGGTTTGACTTCCAGATTGAAATTCCGAATGAGCGGTTTGTCTGCCACATACTGGAAGTCCACATCCTTGAAGCTAACCTGACCTGTCAGATCTTGATCCAGCTTTTCTGTCTCATCATTGACTTCATCTGCTTCATCCAGCACTTGGAAAATCCGGTCTAAAGAAGACTTGGCACTCTGCAGCTGACCTGCTAACTGAGTCAGGTTTTGAATGGGCTGGTTAATCTGCCAGACGTACTGAACAAAAGCTTGCATATTTCCGACTGTCAAGCGCCCAGCGATAACCTGAAGGCCGCCCAGCAGAGCCAGCAAGAGGTAGGTCAGATCTGAAATAACATTCAAAACAGGCATCATCAAACCAGAGATAAAGCTAGCCTTAAAACCTACTTTTTGCAGATTTTGCGTAATTTGACGAAAATCCTCCTGGGAGCTTTCTTCTCTGACATAGAGCTTCAAGATATTAAAACCAGTCAGATTTTCCTGAACAAAGCCATTCATAGCTCCCAGTGCATCTGCCTGCTGTTTAAAGTAAGGTTGGGATTTCTTCACGATAAAGCGGGCACTAAGGTAGGTAATCGGAATCGAAACTACCACAATGATACCCAACTGCAGATTGAGTACCAATACCATGACGATAACCAAAATCAGAGTAAAGACTGCATTGATAACCTGCAGAAAAGACTGCTGCAAGGCATTTGAAACAGCTTCGACATCGCTGGTAAAACGCCCCAACAAGTCACCAAACTGGTGCTTATCAAAGTAAGAAACGGGAATGCGATTAATCTTATGACTAAGTTCATCGCGCAAGTCACGAACGGTAGCCTGCACTGCATTGGTCATAAAATAATTAGAATAGTAAGAACCGATTTCATAAAAAATCGCCCGCACAAAATACAAGACCATGACCCAGCCGACATAGGATACATTAATCTGGGCACCAGCTACCCCCTTTGCCATATCCAGCAAATTATTTGTCAACTCTGTAATGGCCAGTCCTAAAACAAAGGGTTCGACAACACTCATAACGACACTGAGGATTTTGAGGAAGATTGCAAAGGCGACTGCAAACTTATAAACTTTTAGGTAGCTCCACAGGCGAGCAAAAGTAGATGTGTTTTTCATATCAGTCTCCTTTCTATTCCTCTGTCAAAGCTTGATTTTTCAGCTGCGAATCCGCAATCTCACGATAAATATCATTGGTTTCCATCAGCTCTTCATGCTTCCCGCGTCCAACGATTTCACCCTGATCCAGAACAATAATTTGGTCAGCGTCCATGATGGTTCCCACCCGCTGGGCTACAATCAGCACCGTTGCTTGACCTGTCACTTCTTTGAGACGACGACGAAGCACCGCATCTGTCTTATAATCCAGAGCAGAAAAAGAGTCGTCAAAGATATAAATATCCGGCTTTTTGACCACCGCACGGGCGATAGAGAGCCGTTGCTTCTGCCCTCCGGATAGATTGCTGCCTCCCTCGGCCAGATGAGTCTCAAAACGCTCTTCCCGACTCTCGATAAAATCCTTGGCTTGAGCAACATCAGCCGCCTGACTAAGCTCTTCCTGGCTAGCCTCTTCCTTTCCATAGCGCAGGTTCGCTGCGATGGTTCCGGTAAATAGCAGAGCCTTCTGCGGAATAAAGCCAATCTTCTGACGCAGAGCTTTCAGATTGTACTCACGGACGTCCACACCGTCCACTAAAATCTTACCTAGTGTTACATCGTAAAAGCGCGGAATCAACTGTACCAGTGTAGACTTACCAGAACCAGTAGAGCCGATAAAGGCAATAGTCTCACCTGGCTTGGCCTTGAAGGAAATATTATGCAGTACAGGACTCTCCGTCTCACCCGGATAGGCGAAGGTTACATTGTCGAACTCCAGATAACCCTGCGTATCTGTCTCGGTTACACCATCTTCGTTAGGATTGATGGAAATGGGCATATCCATGACTTCCTTGAGCCGCTGGCTCGATACCGCCGTCCGAGGATACATGGTAAAGAGATTGGCTAAGAAGAGGAAGGACAGCAGGGCGTGAAAGCTGTATTCGATAAAGGCAACGAGATTTCCGATTTCAAGGCTGCCATCCCTCAATGGATCTAGGGCAAACCAGACAATGGCCACAATCATCGCAATAATAATCTGCACAAAGAGCGGCTCTGTCAGACCAGTCAGCTTAAAGAGCTTATTGGAGTTTTGCGCATAGACCTCATTTTCATCAGCAAAACGCTTCTCTTGAAATTCCTCTCTTGCAAAAGCTCGAATAACGCGCAGACCAGTCAAATTTTCCCTCACATACTGATTAATCTTATCAAGGGTCTTCTGCTGCTTTTCAGACAAGGGCTTAGTTTTAACCGCCACATAAATGACCACAACAGCCAAGAAGGGCACTGAAACAGCTACAATCCAGGCCAGAGACGGACTGGTCAAGAAAATCATGAGAATACTAGACAGCATCATCATGGGAGTAATGACACCCATTTTCAGGGTTTGCTCTGCAAACTGCATGAGTACAAAAGCATCCGAGGTCAAGCGCGTGACCAAAGAGGATACACCGATTTGCTCATACTCATGATGAGAATACTCTTGCAGCTTAGCATAGAGATCATTGCGCATATCCTGCACCATGGTCGTCGTTAGCTTCCCAGCCGCATAAGCCAGAACGATTCGCCCCAGCACTCCTAAGATAATAACGCCAAACATCACCCAAGCCCAGAAAAAGAGCCGGTCTGTCTGCTTGGGATTGATTCCCTCATCAATCATCCGAGCCAGCACCGTTGGCAGACCTAGATTGACGATTACAAAAAAGATTGCCGCGACAAAGTCCAAGACTAGCCACTTAGGATATCTCTTCAAATAAGACCAAATGTATAACATAACGCCTCCTTCACTATCTATTCAAAAATAACTCACTCTAAAGCACTCAGTGCCTTTAAAACACAGAAAAGAGCGCGCAAATGCACGCTTTAATACAAATATTATAACAAAAATATGAAAGAGCGTAAAGGTCATTTCAGACTGTTTTCTGCTTATCATCAACCTCATAAATGACTGTCAGCAACAAACTGCCTGAAAGCAGACCAGCAACTGTTTTAATTGCTTGACTTATGTAAAAAAACAAACCTAGTTTTCACTAGGTTTGTAATTTCTTATCTGCAAGAAGGTCTGAATTTAAGAGTAATTCAAGCTCTGCCCTAACATTTCAGACTTGTAACTTTGCAGACCATTTGACTGCTCAAACCAATCACTTCTGGTTTTCAAAGATTGATGTTCTGAAATCTTTAGTCTGATCAAGGTAAGCTTTGAAAACTGCTTTTTTAAGCTTATGGACAGCACTGTCATGTTCTGGTTTATAGCCGCTCCAAGAATACCAATTATCATTTGCATCTTTGAGTACGGCTTCATCCATCAATTCCTGCAACTCTCCCACGGTACTTATAGTCTTAGTAGCATAACTTGTCCATGGTTGTCTTGTATCATCAAATGTGACCTTGTTCAGGCTGTCGAACTTGTTTTTACGTTCTTCATACATAGCCTTCTTAAACTCAGTCCAATTATTAAACTGACCGTTGAAGACCTTGCGTAAAACCAAGTCATCTGTTACCAGACCTCTTGTCTTACCATAGATACTGATGGTTTTCCCGTTTTGCTTAGCATCATCTTCATACTGATTAGAGATATAAGGAACCATACCATCTTTGAAACCTTTAGCTGCCAAAAGTTCATAAGCCATACGCCGTCCCATAAGATCTCCAGGCGTTCCTTTTTCACTGCTTAATGCAGAATAAATCGGAGAGAAGAGTTTAATCGTATGGTAGCCGTTTCTTTCTACATCACCATTTTTGTACTCACGCGCTGAAAGAATATTGTTTTCAATCAGACTGTCGAATGAGTTTATTTTCTGCGCATCCGCCATTGTAATATTTTTTATCACATTGGTTGCGTAAACATCATTTCCATCAGCATCTCGAACATATTTATTCTCGACTTTTCTTAGCGCGTTTACTTTCTGTACATCAGATAGACGGTTCACGATTGACATCCCTTCTAGGTACTCCAACATATAAATGACATCAAACATATTGTGAACATAGTTTTTCAAATCATCCGCATTTTGGAAACGTTTAGTTGGATCTAGGACTTGCAAACGAGATTTCTCCGTCACATCATTCTTGTCATATTTAAGAATTGAGTTGACCGTGATTGTCGCATCATCTGGATGGTCTGGTGCTTGCAACAAGCCCTTGGCGAAGAATTCTGGACCAAGACCGCTTCTCCTTCCATATCCGCCTAAATAGATCTCATTATCAGAATCATGGGTCATTTCATGGGTATAGGTAATGGCTCCGTCCTTGTCCAGCATGCGATAGCCCATGTAGTAAACCCCGTCTCCAGTAGCGTAAGCTCCATGCTTATTGTGTACGACCTTGTTTCCAACCGGTCCAAAGAAGTATTTCATAGCTGGATTAGAACTGTCAAATTGCGCCTCCACTGTAGCTTTGCCGACAGTAGTATCATCTCCAAACTTATAGGCGTCATAGAGCAAGATATTTCGATAGAGCTTTTCACGGCCCTGCTCGTCTAATATTCTGTACCAATAATCATAATGGTCGCGTTGGCGTTTTGCGGTTTCCTGAGCATTTTCCTCAACAAACTTATTGAGTTCTTCCCCTGCTCTGTGTTCATTATTTCTATATCTGTCATAGGCACCAAAGCCAAGGCTGGATATAGTCGAGATGACAAAGACTGATCTTTCAGGCATTGTCAGCAAAGGTAGGACCATATTTCGGTATTTCCAAGTGTCGCTGGTAATTCTGTCATACACCCCGATAGAATATTTGCTGCCAACCTGCTCTTGTTTGACCCTCACCTCATCAATAGCTGATTTTTCTTCAACGATATAAGCCTTGGTTTGCTCTTTGAACCATTGATTATTTGTTTTGTTTGGTAAAAATACCTCTCGGTAATTGGCCAGAGTGCTAAACAAATCTTTTGTTGCATTATTGTTGGCAAGGCTGATGCTATAGGCATCTACGTTGTTCTTGGCCAGAAGATTGTTAAAGCCAGATTTACCTAATTCAATGATCGTGTCTAGCGGTGACACGTTGCCCTTACCAAAGAAATCCATGTGGTACATGACTAAGTCTTTAATATTCACGTCACCATAGTTAAAGTTGTACCAGCGCTCTAAATAGGTCAAACCTAAAAGCAAGGCTTCCTTGTTGCGTTTGATTTTATCTACGACGTAACCATTAATCGTTTGATTTTCGCTGGCAATGACTGCATCAGCAGACAAAAGTTTTTCCAGTGTATTTGCTAGATTTTCCTTGGTTTTAGCAAACTGCTCTTCTAAGTATAATTCCGTCAGTGAAACGCCTGAAGAAATACCTAGGGTGTTTCTGGTAGACTCTGATTGATAATCGACCGCTCTCAAATCAGGCAAAACTTCATTGATGATCGAACTATGACTATGCAAGAATTGATTTGGCGTATAGATGAGACCTGTATCGCCCACACGATATTCTGCTAACTTACTAAAGTCAGATTGGTAGGTGAGATCTAGTGTTTCAGATGAATGATCCTTATAGTGTAGCAAGAGCTTATTAGCCGCCTCCTTATGTGAAGCAATATCTGTAATCACTTCATTATCCTTCATCATGACTGCAGATAGGACTTCTTTTTCATACAAGGCGCTATCTTCTTTTACCAGATTACCGTATTTGACAATGGTCGCCTTATTATAAAACGGCAGTAATTTTTCTATATTCTTATACGCTAAAGCTCGACTGGCTTGATAGTCTTTAACCTTAGAAAAATCACTTTCTATATTTCTGCTAGTCAGTAAGTTTTCGACTTTCGGTACAGCAAGAGAGTTGATTTCAGATTTCTTACTTGCGATTTGAGCAGCATCAATCAATGTTCCTCTCTCTTCGAGGGATTCCTTGGTGACAACCTCATCCTTTTCAAGAGTCACTTTGTAGACTCTGTTTTCCTTGTTGCTATATGAGTCAGTTATTCGCATTCCTCGATAGTGATAGCCACTAATGGCATTCCCGTTCATAACATTGACATCACTGAGAACATTATGCAATCTTCCAGCGTGTCTCTCTTCGCTAGAATCTCTATCCCACAAGTAGCCAGCCACACCAGCAACACTTCCAAAGCGCTTCACATTATTAATCTGGCCCTCAGCGTAACTATTGCTGATAAGCGCATCTTTCTCGACAAGACCTGCAAGGCCGCCGACAGTTTGGTTTGTGCTATCCGCATTTGACGAGATGGTAATCGAAGCTTTTGACTTATCAACTACTGCATTGATGCCAGTCAATTGACCTACTAATCCTCCGATATTGTATGGTGACCTCGTTTCATAGGAGTTGACAATTCTTCCCTTGAAACTACTATTTGTAATCTTAGAATTATCAGCCTTCCACACCAAGCCACCAATGCCACGTTCGCCAGCCAGAACACCGTCTACGTGGACATTGTTAATCCTTGTTGCATTATTGGCTTCATTTCCAAGAGCTCCAATATCAGTTTTCCCTGAGATATTTACATCTTTAAGAACCAGATTTTCTACAGTAGAAGCGCTCAAAGTGTCGAATAAAGGCTTCTTCAAATTATAAATAGCATAATGTTTCCCGTCTTTGCTGCCGAAGAGCTTACCAGTAAATCTGCCCTTTATATAACTGCTAGCGCCATTTTCTAGTTCGACCTCGTTGGCATTCAGACTGGCACCTAAATAATAAGTTCCACTTAGATCGTTATTTATAGCTTGAACTAAGTTACTAAAGGAAGTGAAGTTTGTGACTTCTCTCTCTGCCTTCTTAGCTAGATAGAAAGTAAAATTGTCCTCGTACTTATTGTCAACATCCTGTTTTAATTTTTCAGCACTTGCTGTAATTTTATAAACCGGCTGACCATCTTTCGTGCTATCGACTATTGAAGAAATTGGCAAGAAGACATCTTTAAATTTAGAAGATTTTACTTTCACGAAATAATTCTCTTGATTGCTTGGAATGGCATCTAGAGAAACGTGCTGTTTGTATTTTCCATCAGCTAGACTATACAGCTCTACATCAGATACATTTCTTAGCTCGATATTCTTTTCTGGTTCTTGCTTCTGCTCTTTTGGCTCTTGAGCTTTTTCAGCAGGATTTTCCGCTTCTGGCGCTGCTGGTTCGATGTATCCAGTATACTCTTGCGGAGGCTCTACCTGCTCAGGCTCAACAATCGCTCCAGATTGAGTTCCTGTATATTCAGGTAACGAAGACACTTGTTCAGGTTCTACGATTGCTCCTGCTTGAACACCGGTGTACTCCGGCAATGGAGGAACTTGTTCAGGTGCTACTATGGCCCCAGATTGGACGCCTGTGTACTCCGGCAATGGAGGAACTTGTTCGGGTGCTACTACTGCACCGGATTGAACGCCTGTATATTCTGGTAATGGTGTCACTTGTTCGGGTTCTACTATTGCTCCTGCCTGAACACCCGTGTATTCAAGTAGCGGAGTCACTTGTTCAGGCTCAACTATTGCCCCTGCCTGAACACCGGTGTATTCAGGTAGCGGAGTCACTTGTTCGGGCTCAACTACCGCACCAGATTGAACACCAGTGTATTCAGGCAATGAAGTCACTTGCTCAGGTTCGACTATGGCACCGGATTGGACACCTCCAATCTCTGGTTCAATTTGTTCAGGCTCAACGACGGCTCCAGATAGTGTACCTGAATACTCAGGCAAAGAAGGCACCTGCTCGGGCTCAACGATGGCGCCGGATTGGACGCCTGTGTACTCTGGTAAGGGAGCTACTTGCTCAGGTTGAACCAAGTTAGAAGCTACTGGTTTGTTGCTAGGCGCGTCAAGTTTTTTAGTCCCTTTTTCCACTATTTTAGGAGTCGCTTCCTCTATTTTTGTCGAAAGAACCTCCCTAGAAACTTCCACATTATCTACAGTAAAAATTCGAACAACTTCGATTTTACGGCCTGGTTTGCCTTCTTGTTTTACTCTTACAGTACCTTCGGCTAAATCCGGATTCTCTTGTATTTGTTCTCCAAAGGCTATCTCAGTTTCAACGGTCTCTTCTTTGTATAATAGTTCAGGCTTAGCTACTCGGCCAGACAAGACTTCATCTTGAGGCTCAATTGTATTGACTCCAACCGTTTGATTTTTCAGTCCATTCTTATCAAAAGAAACAGAATAATCAAGCTTCTTGTTTTGGTTTAAAGCTTCTTTATCTAGATTAGCATTTTGCTGATGATCAAGAATCTTATTGTCTAATAATTTTTTAATCGATTCATCTTTTATGTAGCCAACATAGGTATAGCCTGAAATTTCACTTGGTGACGGCAGACTTTCCCCAGCCGACACTTGATATTCCGCATTATACTGTAGCAAGATCCCATTTTCCAGTGCATCGACAGATAGTATCAAGCCTCCTCCGACACCAGCTCCCACCAAAACAGTCAATAGAAACTTGCTTTTAACCTTTCTTTTCGACACAACAAAAACAACCAATCCTATCGTCGTTAACAGACCAGCCGTCATCATAGTATTGGAATGGTTATTGTCTCCTGTATTCGGTAACGTTTTTGCTCCAGCGTTTGAGTTTAACCTGTAGACAAGATAGTAAGTCTCCTCATTGCCTTCAGGCATTTTAGGAAATCCACTTACAATCAACTCCTTTTCTTGCGAAGTTATTTCATTATCTGTCACGTATTTATAGTGTACATTCAACTTTTCCTGCGCTTGAACAGAGTCAACCCCAACGATAGACACAAAAAACAAACTAGAAATAGCAGCCGAAACAAGCCCGACAGCTAATTTCCTAAAAGCAAAACGAGTTTGCTTCTCCCCAAAAAACTTTTTCATAAAATCCCTTTCAAATTATTCTAAAAAGAATAACAAATCCTTTAAACCAGAGAATGAGTAACAGTAAGCCATTGCATTCATTCATCTGGATCCCCCTAACAAAAATCTCCTAATCAACAATCTCATATAACTTTTATCTTATTCATAATATCTCCTAAATCGCAATAATCTGTCTAAATTATATCATACAATCCTATTTTTTGTTAGCGTTTTAACATAAAAATGATTTTGGGATACAAAAAACCAAGTCTTTCGACTTGGTTGATTTCTATGATTGGAAACTCTATTATTTAAGAGTAACTGAAGCTCCAGCTTCTTCCAATTTAGCTTTAAGTTCTTCAGCTTCTGCTGCAGCAACGCCTTCTTTGATAACGTTTGGCGCACCATCAACAAGTTCTTTAGCTTCTTTAAGGCCAAGACCAGTGATTTCACGTACAACTTTGATAACGCCGACTTTCTTGTCACCAGCTGCAGTCAATTCAACGTCAAATGAATCTTTAGCAGCGGCAGCTTCACCAGCACCAGCAGCAGCTACAGCTACAGGAGCAGCCGCAGTTACACCAAATTCTTCTTCGATAGCTTTTACAAGGTCGTTCAATTCAAGGATTGAAGCTTCTTTAATTTCAGCAATAATGTTTTCAATGTTCAATGCCATTGTTATTTCCTCCAAATAATTTTTAAATTTATAATATTTTTTTCGTAGCTAGGCTACGCTGCGTAGCTTAAGATTAAGCTGCGTCTTCTTTGTTGTCTGCAACTGCTTTGACAGCAAGTGCAACGTTGCGAACTGGCGCTTGAAGTACAGAAAGGAGCATAGAAAGAAGTCCTTCGCGGTTTGGAAGAGTTGCAAGTGCAAGAATCTCTTCTTTTGATGCGACAGCGCCTTCAATTGCACCACCTTTGATTTCAAGTGCATCAGCGTTCTTAGCAAAGTCGTTCAAGATTTTCGCTGGAGCAACAACATCTTCGTTAGAAAATGCTACTGCAGATGGTCCAACAAAAACAGATGCCAAGTCTTCAAGTCCAGCTTTTTCAGCTGCACGACGCAAGATTGAGTTTTTGATAACTTTATACTCAACTTCGCTTCCACGAAGCTCACGACGAAGAACGGTATCTTGCTCAACAGTCAAACCACGAGCGTCCACAACGACGATAGATGCAGCAGCTTTCATTTTCTCAGCAACTGCGTCAACCAGCTCCGCTTTTTTAGCAATAATAGCTTCACTCATTTAGTGTTTCACCTCCGTAATTATTTTGCTTGGGGAATTTTCCAAAAGAAAAACGCGCCCAAACCTAGACACGAAAGTACAATACGCTTCTTTTTACATGATACGTTTTGTCCTCGGTAGGATCTTTATGAGTCGAGCTCCCCTACTGTCTTAGGCAGTTTTTTCAAACCATTGATAATTATAGCAAAAGAAAAAAAAGATTGCAAGCTTTTTATACAATCTTTTTTAAATTTAGTCATTATTTTCTGCAAATTTCTTACTTGACTAATATCTACTTCTTTCCCTTAGTCGTATGTTTCGAGTTCAATATAATCAAAGTTCTCTCTTATATAATCAAATAAGGCGTCTTTATGAGCTTTCTGATTCATTCCAATAAACTTTCGCAACTCATCTGTCCGGAGTTCAGATTCACTGCCATCAAGGTACCATGCAGAAAAATGAACTCGTCTTACCTCACGAAAACGGGAAAGACGAAAAACAGACGCCTTCATAAATGCACCTATCTTAGAACATTCTGGTAGGTAGACAATATCAAATGTCCTGTAACAAATGAGATGATCGCCATAAACCAAAACTTGCAAATCTTTGTCAAGGTAGTCCGCATCGTTGAGATAGTCCCAGCTATCTTCAAGCTCAGGGTAACAACCTCTCAATTCCTGAATATTGCTGTTTAACAGAAGATTATTTTTTATCATTCTATAGATAGACTCGACTAAACTCATATGGATCCAAATAAAGAAAAGAATAAACATAAAATTATCACGAATCAAATCTAGCCAAAATGAAATACCTAACTCCAATGCATAATAAATATAACCGCACGAAAAAAAACCAAAGAAGATAGCACTCATTACTGGACCAATCATCATCAAAATTCTAGCTCTAAGCGGCGAAAACCTAAATCTTTTTCCCACTTTCCTCAGTTCCTCCTAAACTCAATTCTTTATCTCCTTTTATATCGCATCCCCCCTCTTGTGTATTTAACTTTGTTTATCATAGAAAAAATTTATTTCAGTAGTTTTATGACATATTAGGAAAAGTCTTCTTAAGCAGATTTCTGCTTTCTTCATCGGCAGGCAGCCATCCGTCATTGAAAACACGATCTTTTATCCAAAAACGATTATAGAAAAAAGTCCAAAAGAAATTAAAGGCTGTTCCAGTTGGCTTTAACAAATCTTCTGGAATGAAAAGCACAGCAATAACAAGCAAAGCGCAGAAAGAACCTAAAATAATACCAAAGTATTTCCAGTCCTTTCGAAAAAGCGGGACAAAAAAACTAAATAGTAACGTTGTAATAGAGTAGGATGGTGACAAGGTTTTGACTTTTCTTCCATCTGGTGACTGAATAGTAATCTTATTCATAACATCTCCTTTTGATTACATAATATACCAAATTAATTTAACAAACTTCGATAAATCTGTCAACTGTTTTGCTTAGATATTAGAGATTGAAAGTCAATGAACATTAAAAAAGAGACTAGAAAGTTAGTCAAAGATCGTACTAGAGAACTGAATGGAATGGAATTGACTTCTTTGTTTGAATTAGACCTTTAAAGTGTGAAATTTAAATGTTTTTTCAAAAAAATACAGCCATAAGGCTGCATTTTAATCTACGTAATGTTCTTCCTTTTTATTAAACCAAGCGTATGGCAAACCTATGAGTAGGCCACCACCAATGAGGTTGCCGATAAAGGTTACGCCCCAATGGCGAAGGATATTTCCAATACCAAAATTTTGTACTTCCGCTGCTGCTGATCTGAATTTCACGATAGCGAAGGAAGCAAAGTTGGCTGCCAAGTGTTCGTTAGTCAGGAATACAAACATATAAATGGCTGATATAACTAAGAAGAGCTTAGCTGTACTATCCTTGACCAAAACAAAGGAAAGAATAGCAATATTAACAAAGATATTGGCTAAGACTCCCTCGAGTAGAATCAGCTCATTAGATCGAGCAAGCTTCATCTGCACAACACCAGAAATGAAACTATCTTTGCTAAGCCCTGCGTAAGCAGCCGAGTTAGCAAAGAGCCAGCCGGCAATCAAAGCGCCAATCAGATTGAAAAAGGTACAATAAAGCAAAATCATCAAGGCTTTTTTCCAGTCAATCTTCTTCAAAAAGGTACCAGCAGTTAGAAACATCATATTGGAAGTCACCAACTCTGCATTTAGAAAAACAATGTAAGCCAATCCCCAAGCAAAGATGAAAGGAAAGAGAAAACGCCCAGTTCCTGGAACAATCTTATTCGTCAAATCTGCCGCAATAGCCCCAGCCCCAGTACTAAAGGTTAGGAAAGCTCCAGCAAAAATGGAACGAACGGCATACTTGGCCTTGCTTGTATCAAACAAAGCTTCTTTTTTGCGGCAAGCTGCTTCAATTTTAGGGATAAATGTCGATTCAGGCATAAAAAATTCTCCTATTAATTTAAACTATGAATAGTATATCACAAAGTTCTTGCTTTTGATAGCGTTTTCGAGAACCTTTTTAAATTTTCTAAAAAAGGATTGAAAATCTATTTTCAACCCTTAAATCCTTTTGCTAACCGAGTAATATCTTCTGGCCGTGTTCGACAGCAACCACCAAAAAGACGTACACCTTGATTTTGCCAAAGTTTACTACTTTCCAGCAAGCTCCGCTCCTGCTCTGGATCGTCATGCCAAGTCTTGGTCAAGCCGTTATAAGTTTCGCCAGAGTTTGGATAGGTCAGAAAAGGTTTGTTGCACACTTGTCCAAGCCCATCTAATAATGGAGCAATTAAATGTGGAGCTGTACAATTAAAACCAACTGCCAAAACTTGTGGGCTTTCTTGAGCCAAATTCCCTAATTCCTCAATCTTGGTGCCATCTGATATGGCATTCTCTGACTGGGCGACAAAGGACAAATAAGTCTCAGCCTGTGGAAATTCCTCTGCTAAAAGTCGGAGGATTGCTGCCGCTTCTGCTCCATTTGGGACCGTTTCAATAGCCAGCAAGTCACTCCTGGCTTCTAGTAAAGCTTGGATACGCGGACGGTGAAAATCTCGAAATTCTTCTTCACTCAGCTGGTAGTCTCCCGTATACTCGGAACCATCAGCTAAATAGGCAGCATAAGGCCCTACCGAGCCTGCAACCAGAGGATAAGGTCTCTGTTTCTGCTCTTCTGGAGATAAGACTTGCCAGGTATTTTCGATTGCCTTCCGTGCTAAGAAGACTGTCTCTTTTAAAAGATTATAAGCCTTTTCAGTAGTTAGTCCTGCCTCTATAAATGCTGGAATGCTAGCCTGATAACTGGACGTAGTGATGATGTCACTGCCAGCTCTTACATAGCTTTCATGCACATTTTGAATAATCCGAGGCTGGTCTAATAGGTATTGAGCGAACCAAAGCTTACCAGATACATCATAACCTCGGCTTTCCAACTCTGTACCTAAGGCTCCATCTAAAATAATAATTTCTTGCTCATCAAGCAAATCTTTAAATTTTCCCATGAAATACTCCTAGAATCTACGATTAAACATAAAAAGAGGTCTCCCTCTTTTTTGTTGTCTTCATTAAAATCTATTCGCCCAGGCAGTATCGACGTCCAAAATATCTTGAGTAGTGTATTGCTGACGATAAGGATTGTAAACGATATAGCCAGCACCAGACTCATAGAGTGGTGAATCAAAGCGAGTCAAATCATATTTTTCAATAATATAATTCAATTTAGCATTATAGCTAGTATCTGTCGCATAGACACCAGTCAGGGCAGCTGTTGCATCCTGATAGGTTGGTGCATTGCTCTTCCATGCGCCTGCAAAATGCCCCTGTTTGAGAACCGAAACATAGTCTTGCAGAGACTCTACATAGCTAGGATATGAACGGAAACTGTCGTTGATGGTATAAGCATTTCCCTCTCCGTCATCTTCCCAAGTCTCCATATTAGCAGACTGACCATCATAGTGACCTTTGATACCGAAAAGGTTATAATGAGGTTCACCAGACAGACCAGACTGTCCTGAGCCACTTTCCAAAATAGCCTGTGCAATCATAACAGAGGCATAAAGATCATTATCCTGTCCCAACTGACGAGCTGGCTCACCGATTTGTGAAATGAAATAGTCTGTCTGATTCATAGGCTGCTGATCGCTATTATTAGCGCTAGCAGGATTAATATGCTTGGCCAAGACGACGCCAACAGCAATCGTTGTTGTCATGATGAATAAAGCTGAAAGGATTCTCTTACCTTTTTTTGAAATTCTCTTTTTCACAGCACTTCTCCTGAATAAGATGTTAATGATACCATTGTAACATACTAAAGATTAAAAAAACACTATTGATAATTTACAAGTATATGACATTTTTCGTTTTATTTCAAAAAATCCAACTCAAAAGACGAGTTGGATTTAATTCGTATTATTAAATTTTTGACAAAATCGCGTCCCAAGAAGCATCTAAGCCATCCTTGGTGACTGAGGAAAAAAGAATGAAATCATCATTTTTGTCAAAGTCCAGTTTTTTCTTAATAGCTGACTCGTGCTTATTCCATTTTCCGCGAGGGATTTTATCAGCTTTGGTCGCTACTAGAATAACTGGAATGTTATAATATTTCAGAAATTCATACATTTGCACATCATCTGCGCTCGGATCATGCCGCAGATCGACAAGGCTGACAACCGCTCTGAGATTTTCACGACTGGTCAGATACTCCTCAATCATCCGGCCCCATTTTTCACGCTCTTTTTTGGAAACACGGGCATAGCCATAACCTGGCACATCGACAAAACGCAGTTTATCATCAATGTTGAAAAAGTTTAGCAGCTGAGTTTTTCCAGGTTTTCCTGAAGTTCGCGCTAAATTCTTACGATTAAGCAGTGTATTGATGAAGCTGGACTTTCCAACGTTTGATCGGCCAGCTAAGGCAATTTCTGGAATATCATCTTGAGGGTAATGCGATTTATTGGCTGCACTCAGCAAAATCTCTGCGTTGTGGGTATTGATTTCCATAAGCACCTCGTTAGGCAGTTTCTAGAATAGGCTTATCTGTTCCATCTACTGCTTCTTTGGTAATGCGGACAAGTTTGACATTTTCCTGACTTGGAACTTCAAACATGACATCCATCATAGTTTCTTCGATGATAGAACGAAGACCGCGAGCACCTGTTTTACGTTCAATCGCTTTATTGGCAATCTCCTGCAGAGCATCCTCGTCAAATTCAAGCTTAACGTCATCATAAGATAGAAGTGCCTGATACTGCTTAATAAGGGCGTTTCTAGGCTCTTTCAAAATCCGAACCAAATCATCAACTGTTAGTTGCTCCAGAGCAGCAAAAACAGGCAAACGACCAATCAACTCAGGAATAATCCCAAACTTTTGGACGTCTTCCGAGATAATTTCCTGCATATAGGAACTATCTTCGTCGATTGCTCGGTTATTCTGACCGAAACCAATGATTTTCTCACCCAGACGCTGTTTTACGATTTCTTCGATACCGTCAAAAGCACCGCCAACAATGAAGAGAATGTTCTTAGTATCAACTTGAATCATTTCCTGCTGCGGATGCTTGCGTCCACCTTGCGGAGGTACACTAGCTACGGTACCTTCGATAATCTTCAGCAGAGCTTGCTGAACTCCTTCGCCTGAAACATCACGAGTAATTGAGACGTTCTCACCTTTCTTGGCAATTTTGTCGATCTCATCAACATAGATAATCCCGCGCTCAGCACGCTCGATATTAAAGTCAGCTGCCTGCAAAAGTTTGAGGAGGATATTTTCCACGTCTTCACCGACATAACCAGCTTCAGTCAGAGCAGTTGCGTCCGCAATGGCGAAAGGCACATTGAGACTGCGAGCCAGAGTCTGCGCCAAGAAGGTCTTACCTGACCCAGTCGGGCCAATCATCAAAATATTTGACTTTTGCAGTTCCACATCTTCTTCTTCGCGGCTGTCATGGTAGTTAATACGCTTGTAGTGATTATAGACCGCTACTGCTAAGGCACGCTTAGCTCGGTCTTGCCCAATAACATAGTGGTTCAAGATATTCAGCAGCTCCTGAGGTTTTGGTACCTCAGATAGATCTGCCAGCACTTCCTCGGCTAGCTCTTCACGGATGATTTCCTGTGCCAGTTCCACACATTCATTACAGATGAAGGCATTGTTACCAGCTATAATCTTCTGCACCTCATCTTGGTTCTTCCCACAGAAAGAACAAAAAACCATCATATCATCATTACGACTTGTAGGCATTGTTTACTCCAATTCTAAAATTCTAAATCTATTTATTTTCTTTCATACATGTTAAAAAAGTGTCATATAAAAAGCATGAATGGAATTTACAAGATTTGTAAAAGCATTCAGCAAAAATAAAGCCGCCAGTCCAAACCGCTTTTTCCGAAAGGTTTGAACGGCACAAATAAGACAAATGACACATAAAAAGGCCGTAAAAAAACCAAAAATACTACGTTCCATTCTTACGAGTCCTTCCTTTGGTATCTTTTTATAGTGAAATCATAAGGGTTCTTTTCATCTTTGGCATGAAATTCACTGCTAACTTCCTGATAAGGAGCCCAGTCAAATGTCTCAGGGAAATAGGTGTCTCCTTCAAGCTTAGCAGCAATCTGAGTCTGAATCAATTCTTCCAAATACGGTTCAAAAGCCTTGATAATCTGCGCACCGCCGATAATATACAAGTTTCTATCTTGCTTGTGGTACCAATCCAAGACATCTTCCACATTGCTGAACAGTAAGACATTTTCATTGTCAACTTGATAGTTCTTGTCCCTGCTCAAAATCAGACTAATCCGATTTGGCAAAACCCGACGCTGCAAACCATCAAAGGTCACACGGCCCATCAAAATAGCATGTCCAGTAGTTGTAGCCTTAAAATGCTGCAATTCTGCTGGTAGATGCCAGGGCATGACCTTGTCTTTTCCAATCAGACCACCCTCTGCCTGAGCCCAAATGGCAATAATCTTCTTTGTCATCCTTTTATCCTTTGTATTAGTAACTCTATTCTATCAAATTTGCTGTAAAAAGGCATGTTTAAAGTATGATTCAAGCAGAACTTTTGCAGAGGTTGGACGTTTTCGCATACACTTATCAAAATCGTTAAATAGCCAAATCAAACTTCAGCTGAGGTTTAACGGGATTATAGTCCAACAACTCAAAATCTTCTGCTTTGATATCAAAGAAATTGGTTCCATCCGGAACATTTAACACGAGCCTAGGGTGACAGTCGCTAGGTTCCCGACGCAACAACTCTTCCGCCTGCTCGAACTGATTGTCATAGATGTGCAAGTTATTGATAAAGTAAAAGAACTTACCGACCTTCCAGCCAAAATGCTTGGCAATCATCATCTGCAAAGCCACATACTGCATAGCATTGATATGGTGCGCAACCAACATATCATTTGAGCGCTGAGTCAGAGTTGCATCCAGATAAATGTCTCCATCCACACGACGAACGTCAAACATGGTTTGAAAAGCACATGGAAGCAGGCCATCTGTTTCTTCAAAAGCTTCATAATCCCAGAGAGAGATGATATTGCGACGGTTCCAAGGATTGGCTTCCAACTGTTGGAGAATTTTATTGATAATATTGTGCTTCTTGACAACAGCTCCGTAGCGCTGGCCAATAGTACCTGTATCGCCAACTTCCCAGTCATTCCAATAATGAACATTGTATTTGTCATTGAGCAATTCCAAGCTATTAGACTGGTCTTGATAGATCCAAAGAACTTCCTTGATGGCAGACTTGATGGCAATAGGGCGCAGAGTCGTGATTGGGAATTCTCCCTTGCTCAAATCGTATTCCGCAAAAGAGCCAGTGATATATTTGGAATTGGCCACATTTCCATCCTTGTAGCGCGGACGGGCATTTTCAGAAAAAACACCCTGCTCCATAATTTTTTTAATATTCTCTTTGAAAATCGTATCTGCTAGCGTCATGATTTCTCCTTCGTTCAGTGAGCTTTTTCTAGTATAGCAAATTTTCCATAAAAATTCTCCTACAGACCTTTCTGCAGGAGAACAAATGAAGCATACTTGTAGAATTATTGTAATACCAATGAAGCTGCCCCGATAACGCCAGCATCATTTCCAAGAGTAGCCAAGGCCAACTTGGTTGAAGTGCGAACCTGCGGGAAGCTGTTCTCTTCATAAACCTTGAGCACACCATCCAGCAGGAAGTCACCCGCAGCTGATACGCCACCCCCGATAACGATTGTAGATGGGTTGAGGATAGAGCCGATATTAGCACAGGCAATTCCTAGATAGCGAGCAAAATTGCGATAGACAATCAGAGCTAGCTCATCGCCTTCTTTCGCTAAGTCAAAGACAACCTTTGCATTAACATCTTCACCGTTGTCAATCAGTTTTTTCATCTCAGCATCACCAGCATACTCATCAGCATAGCGGCGAGTCAGATTGACAATACCAGTCGCGGATGCAACCGTCTCCAAGCATCCCTTCTTGCCACAGGTACATTGAATCGGCTGATCGAAGTCAACAGTGATATGACCCAACTCTCCTGCTGCTCCAGCAAGTCCGTGCAAGAGCTTGCCTTCTGCAACGATTCCTCCGCCAACACCTGTACCCAGTGTCATAAAGACTACATCAGGCTGGTTCTCTCCAGCACCCATCCAACGTTCGCCCAAAGCGGCAACGTTAGCATCGTTGTCAATATAGAAAGGAATCCCAGTCGCTTTTTCAATCTTATCCTTGACCGGCTGCAGCGTCTTCCAATTGAGGTTGTAAGCACCAATAACAGTGCCCTTTTCTCGGTCAACAACTCCTGGCGATCCCATACCAATTCCGATAAAATCCTCTGCTGAAAGCTGAAGCAAGTCCAAACGATGCAGGATTGACTCAATCATATCCTCTACGATGTGGCTACCTTCGTCCAAAATATTGGTTTTAATGGACCATTTTTCTTGAATTTCGCCCTCTGAAGTCAAAATAGCAAACTTAATAGATGTTCCACCAAGGTCAATTCCGATTATTTTTTTCGACATGATATTCTCCTCTGTGTTTTATTTATCATCATTATATCAGATTTTTTCAGTAAGGAAAAGGTTTGCATAAAGAAAAGTAAAAATCGAATTTTTCTTTATTCCCAAAGTAAACTCACAAGTCTTTTGTATAATAATATCTTTCACCAGTATAAGGATAGTCTTTCAGCGCAAACACTTCTGTATAGCCGTGCTTTTTATAAAAATCCGGGGCTTGAAATTGATACGTATCCACGAATGAATATTTGCATTTCCTTTCCCTAGCTTCCTGTTCAGCCCTGTACAGTATTTCTGATCCTATGCCTTGCCCTCGTAAATCTTCGCTCACATACAAATACTCAATCTCCAGCCAATTCCCAAAAGTTTCGGCCGACATACCGGCTAGCAGATTTCCTTGTTCATCTTCTACATAGATGTTAAGAGGTTCGCTTTTGGAGGGCTCCCTCTTAGATTGATTGTAGGATCTGATTAAATTTCCCAGTTCCTGTATTTTCTTTGAGTCAGTATTTTCCAATCTTAGTTTCATAGATGCCTCCGTTTCATCTCTAAAGGTTTTAGATTAACAGTATATGAAACTGTTCGGACTATATCTTCACCTTAATTATCCTTCTGACTTGCTCGCCATTGATTATGGTAATCCATCATCGTTTCATAAATATGTTTTGGCTTCTCTTTTTTGAGTAACATAAGAGTAATTTCTAACGACTCAGGGATTCCAAACTTCAATTTTTTACTCTTTCTATAAGCAGTTCTTCTTCTTTTTAAAAGAGGAAGATTTACAGAATGGAAATGAACTGTCAAAATATGTCTCTTATTGAATAATTGGATCTTCCCATAATGTCGAATACGTTCAATTCTATAGTCTATCCTCTGGATTTCTTCCCAACTATAAAACGAAACTTCTCTAAAAAGAAGGGGTCTGAAGTAAAATCCCTGTTCCGTTAGATGAAGAAAACGTTTATCTCTAAACAAACAAAGCCATACTAAAATAGACAGAAAATCAAAAACAATTGTACCTATCACTAAAAACATCTTTTCAATCACAGAAATATTGGAGTCAAATAATAGGTATCCGTTTTTAGATGGTAATACAAGAACTGCAGTCAAAAAGCCAGCAAGAGCGCTCGCCGATATAGCTAAAATGAATATCTTCAACCAGCTCTGCCTAAACACTACTTCTTTCATCCATCTAAACCACTCAGGTATTCATAGCGCTCGTATTTTTCCAGCAGTTTCTCGTTCTGCTCATCCAGTTCTTGCTGGAGTTGAGACAGGCGAGCAAAGTCCGAACCATTCTCTTGCATGGCCGCTTCAATCTCAGAAATCCGCTCCTCCAGCGCCTCGATATCAGCCTCAATAGACTCCCACTCCTGCTTTTCAAAGTAGGTCATGCGCTTTTTCTCCTCGCGCACTTTGGCCGATTTTTCCTTTTCAGTCTTTTGGGAAATAGCAGAGCTTTCTGCTAGAAAGGCTTTTTCATCCAGGTAATCCGTGTAATTCCCGAAAAACTCTCTGATACTTCCATCCTCAAAAGACAAAATCTTGCTGGCTACCTTGTCTAGGAAATAGCGGTCGTGGCTGACTGTAATGACTGGACCTACAAAACCTTGCAGAAAATTTTCCAAGACCGTCAGAGTTGCGATATCCAAATCGTTAGTCGGCTCGTCAAGAAGCAAGACATTCGGCTTTTCCAAGAGAAGTTTGAGCAGATAAAGACGCTTTTTCTCTCCGCCAGAAAGCTTTTCGATTAAAGTTCCATGTGTAGAGCGTGGAAAAAGAAATTGCTCCAAGAGTTCTGCAATGGAAGTCGTTCCACTGCCTATCTTGACCTCCTCGGCCACTTCTTGCAGGTAATTGATGACCCGCTTAGACTCATCCAAGCCTTCGATCTGCTGAGAGAAATAGGCGACTCGGACTGTCTCTCCGATAATGAGCTGACCAGCCTGAGGCTGAAGTTTACCAGCAATCAAATTGAGCAAGGTCGACTTGCCGACACCGTTATCTCCGACGATGCCTATGCGGTCCTTGTTCTGGATTAAAAGACTAAACTGAGTGAGAATAGGTTTATAGTCATAAGCAAAGTCTACATTTTGAAACTCGATGACTTTCTTACCGATACGACTGGTTTCAAAGTTCATTTCCAGATTACTGTCAGTCGTCTGACCGGCCAAATCGTTCTTGAGGTCATGAAAACGATTGATCCGAGCCTGTTGCTTGGTTGCCCGAGCCTGAGGCTGCCGCCGCATCCAGGATAGCTCCTGCTTGTATAACTGCTGCTTCTTATGGAGCAAGGCCGCATCCCGCTCATCCTGCTCTGCTTTGAGACGGACATAGTCTTGATAATTTCCCTGATATTCAACCAAGCGACCGCCATCCAGCTCAAAAATCCGAGTTGAAACATTATCCAAGAAATAGCGGTCGTGTGTGATGAAAAGGACGGTCTTCTTTGAGTTTTTCAAGAAATGCGTCAGCCATTCAATGGTATCAATGTCTAGGTGGTTAGTCGGCTCATCCAGTAAGAGCAAATCGGCATCACCTAAGAGAACCTGGGCCAGCTGCACTCGGCGACGAAGGCCTCCTGATAACTGACCAACCTTGAGAGACAGATTTGTTAGACCAAGTTTGGTCAGGACTGTCTTAACCTGGCTTTCGATTTCCCAAGCATGGAGCGAGTCCATCTCGGCCATAACCGCTTCTAGTCTAGACTGTTGACTTTCATCATAAGCCGTCAGGAGCAGCTCATACTCTCGAATCAACTGCATTTCCCGTAAATCACTGGACAAAACAGTATCAAGCACCGTCTGCTCCTCATCAAAATCAGGCTCCTGAGTCAGATAAGCAATTTTATAGCCTGTCTTAGCAGAAAAAGGGCTGACATCTCCGTCAAAGCCCGACTTTCCCGACAAGACATCCAGCAGCGTTGTCTTTCCTGTTCCATTAACACCAATCAGACCAATCCGGTCTAAATCATGAATGATAAAGGAAATATCCCGAAAAACAGTCTTATCTCCTACTGATTTGGTTAGCTTGTCAACGATAAAATCGCTCATTTCTTCTCCTCGATATAAGCATAAATGGTCTCTAAGTCATTAGGTAAATGGCCATCTACAATAGCGTATTCCAACTCTTTCAGAATTTGACCCAGTTTTGGTCCTGACTCAAAGCCGAACTCCCGCATCAGCATGCCGCCATTGACCACCATTTCCTGCTTGCTGCGAATAGTCAGACTGGCATCAAGATTCTGAATCGCAGAGAAATCAACTACCAAACCTTGCGCCTGTCGAAGCTCCTCTGCTTGTAACAATAAGTCAATATCATAGTCATAACAGTCTCGCTTGGTCAAGTCTCGTTCTGAACGAATGGCCGCAATCTCAACCAAATCTTCTACTTTATTGGCAAATTCACGAGAGGTCTTCCATTTTTTTAGAAATCCTTTGACATTTTGCACATCCAAGGCCAGTAAAAGGGCTGCCCAAGCTTGCTCGGATGCTGAAAAGCAAAAATCTGAAGCCAAGTCAAAGAGCCTTTCTAACTTAGCTCTGCTTCCCTTCAAATCTGGCAAAAATTCTATGGCACCGCTTGTCAAGAGTGCCTCTAAACCGTTGCGCCAAAACGGAGCCAGCAAGAGCTTGTCAAACTCGATAAAAATTCGTTCAAGCGAAATCTTTTCAAGCAAGGGAGCACAATCCTTCATAGCCGCAAAAGTATCTTGCTCCAGGTCAAAATCTAAGGCAGCTTGAAAACGAAAGCCCCGCATGATGCGGAGAGCATCTTCATTAAAACGCTCAGCAGCCGTCCCAACAGCCCGCAAAATCCGATTTTCCAAGTCATCCAAGCCTTGAAAAAGATCGATGACCTGGCCGTTTTCATCCAAAGCTAGAGCATTGATGGTGAAATCGCGCCGCTTAAGATCTTCTTCCAATGAGCGCACAAAAGAAACCTTGCTGGGCCTGCGGTAATCCACATAGACATCCTCGGTCCGGAAAGTCGTCACTTCGTATTCACGGTTATTTTCCAGAACTAAGACAGTTCCATGCTCAATCCCCACATCAACTGTCCGTTCAAAGATACGCTTGGTTTCCTCAGGATAGCTGGAGCTAGCGATATCCACATCGTGAATAGGTCGCTGCAAAAGGGCATCTCGAACAGAACCCCCAACGAAATAAGCTTCAAAGCCAGCCGCTTTTATCTTCTCTAATACTGGCAAAGCCTCCTGAAATTCAGAAGGCAGAGTTTCTAATCTCATAGTAAATGTTCCAATCCATAGACTAATTCTGAGCGTTTGACAACTTCTTTAATAGCGAGATTAACTCCTGTCATAAAGGAAGCACGGTCATAGGAATCATGCCGCAGGGTCAATCCCTCTCCCTGGCTGCCAAAGATTACTTCTTGATGGGCAACCAAACCTGGCAAGCGAACCGAATGGATACGCATGCCATCGAAATCGGCTCCGCGGGCGCCAACTATAGACTCTTCCTCATCAGCAGCTCCCTGCTGCTTGCTTGGTCTTACTTGGCTGATGAGCTCAGCTGTCTTGATAGCTGTCCCACTCGGAGCATCCTTTTTCTGGTCATGGTGCAGTTCGATAATTTCTACATTTGGGAAATACTTAGCTGCCTGAGCTGCAAACTGCATCAGCAAAACAGCTCCCAAAGCAAAGTTCGGAGCAATCAATCCACCCAGCTCCTTTTCTCTAGACAGTTTGATTAACTCTTCCAACTGCTCAGGAGTAAAACCTGTCGTTCCGACCACCGGGTAAAATCCCTGGTCTAGGGCGAAGCGAGTATTTTCATAAGCTACTTTAGGGGTTGTAAAATCAACCCAGACATGGGCTTCCAGTCCAGCCAATTCTTCCTTAGCATTGAAAACAGGAACACCAGCCACTTCTTTTTCATCCGTAAAAGGATCCAGCAGTCCAACTAATTCTAGTTCCGGATCTTCTGTTACCATTTTGTAGGCTGCTTGGCCCATTTTTCCTTTAAAACCAGCAATAATAACTTTAATACTCATGTTTCTCCTCCTTACAGAGATAAGCCCAGACATTCAGACAATCAGACAATCAGACAATCAGACAATCAAACCACAGGAATATAAGCAAGTGCAACGCTACCCTTACCTAGGTGCGTTCCAATGACACTGCCAAAGGTTGCGATAGGAACTTCACTAGTAATACCAATGTCTAGCAGATTTTGCTGAAGCTCAGCTGCTTTTTCTGGCGCATTTCCATGGATAACCATAATCCGATAAGCACCGCCTGCTGTTCTTTCTTGGACAAGTTCCAGCATACGCTTGGTTGCCTTCTTCTCCGTCCGAATCTTTTCAAAAACCTCTATCACACCATGATCGTTAAAATACAGAATAGGCTTGATACTGAGCAGATTTCCCAGAATAGCTGCGCCGTTAGACAGGCGTCCTCCTTTGACCAAGTGGTTCAAGTCATCCACCATGATAAAGGCGCTGGTGCCATCAATCTGCTTTTGAACATTAGCTAAAATTGTTTCAAAATCTAGTCCTTCTTCTGCCCATTCTAGAGCAGATTGAACCATAATACCGAGCGGTGCACTGGTAATCTTAGAATCTGGAAAGGCAATTTGCAAACCATGAAATTCATCTTTCAGATACTGAATGTTTTGATAAAAACCAGAAATTCCGCTAGATAGAAAGAGTCCCAGAACATGGGTATAGTC
This sequence comes from Streptococcus sp. 27098_8_134, assembly GCF_041431675.1. Taxonomy (NCBI): domain Bacteria; kingdom Bacillati; phylum Bacillota; class Bacilli; order Lactobacillales; family Streptococcaceae; genus Streptococcus; species Streptococcus sp. 27098_8_134. Next base: position 167,505 of record NZ_JAPVYD010000004.1, read on the forward strand.
TTTTCCGTCTAGAATGGTGAGAATCTCTTCTAGGTCAGCAATGCTAGGCTGACTGGTCTTGGGTAGTTCATCTGACTGATCCATTTTTTCATAAAATTCACTAGCTGTTAAGTTTCTGCCTTCGACATAAGTCTCACCAGCAATCACGACTGGAATATCCAAGACGAAAAGATTTTCATTCTCCAGCAGCGAAGCCGGCAGATAGGCCGATGAATCTGTGATAACCGCTAACTTCATAATTAAAACTCCAAATTAATGCCTGGCAAATCCAGAGCAATTTCTGTCACTTCATAAGTCAAGCGATTGAGCATGGTCAAGCAAGGCCGAGCCAGTTCTTCTACTTCATCGTGGTCAAATTCACTTGGTTCCTCAATAAGGCGACCGTGAATGTGGTTGGCTTGCGAAATAGTTCCGCTGATAACAAAATTCTCAAAAACAATCATAAAGGTCAAAATCACAATCAATGAAGTTGTGTGGGCTTCGACATCTCTTTTTACCAATTGGAAATTCACATCAACCTTGGTTTCAGGTGTTCCATTTTCTTTTTCCCACTCAAAATTTCGGGCGTCAAAATGGTACTGACTAACAAATTCTTTTTCGCGCTGTATGTTCATTTTTATTCTCCTAAAAATATGCGATAGGCCCATTATACCATATATCGAGCGAAGTTTCCATGCTAAAATTTCAAGATAAAAACACAAAAAAGAACCTCACTAACAAAAGCGAGATTCTTTTAAATATTATTTTTTAAGTGGTTTGCGCAGGTAACCAAAGATAATACCGCTGACTACTGCACCAATCAATACATATACCAAGTAAAGGATTGGATTGTTTGTCAATCCGATAACGAAGATTCCTCCGTGAGGAGCCATGAGCTTGATACCAGACAAGCCTACAAGAGCACCTGTAAGAGCGGAACCTACGATAAAGCTTGGAATAGCACGGGCTGGGTCAGCAGCTCCAAACGGAATCGCTCCTTCTGTAATGAAAGATAGTCCCATAACAATGTTTGTCAAACCTGAATCACGTTCTTCTTCAGTGAATTTATGTTTGAACAAAAGAGTCGCAATAAATACTGCCAAAGGCGGAACCATACCAGCTGCCATTACCGCTGCCATAACAGGAGAACCACCAGTTGAAACAGTGCTTGCCAGTGTACTAGTACCAAATACGTAAGCAGCCTTATTAACCGGCCCACCCATATCGACAGCCATCATACCACCGACTAAGAGACCGAGGAGGACAGCAGAGCTTCCGCTCAGACTTGCCAAGAAATCGTTCAGGGCTGTATTGATTGCTGACATTGGAATATTGACCGCCAACATCACAAATCCAGTCACAAGAACGCCCAGAAGAGGCAAGAGCAAGATTGAACGGATACCTTCAAGTGAGCGAGGCAGACCTGCAAGAAGCTTGCGAAGAAGCAGGATAACACCACCAGCTAGGAATCCTCCTACCAAAGCACCAAGGAAACCTGATGATACACCAACTAAATCAAGAGTTTTCTGACCGCCTTCAGCGTAGGCAACACCGCCAAATGATGCACCGCTGCTTGCAATTGCACCAGCTACGAAACCAGAAACCAGACCTGGCTTTTCAGCGATTGAGTAAGCGATATAACCAGCTAATACTGGCAACATGAAGCCAAAGGCCGCTCCACCAATTGTTTTAAACTGCGCTGCAATCTCATGATAACTCCCCAGATTAGAAAGCTGTTCCTTTGGTACACCTAAGATCTGATCCAGTAAGAAAGCAATGGCAATCATAATACCGCCACCAATAACGAATGGCAACATTTGAGAAACACCGCTCATCAAGTGTTTGTAAAAAGCGCCGCCCAGACTAAGTTTCTCATTGCTTGATTCTGCCGCACCTCCACCGTTAGCTGCCTTGTAAATCTCTGCATTTCCAGAAAGGGCAAGATTAATCAGTTCTTCTGTCTTACGAATACCGTCTGCAACTGGACGATTGATCAACGGCTTGCCGTCAAAGCGATTCATCTCTACGGCCTTGTCAGCTGCGATGATAACAGCTTTAGCATTTTTGATATCTTCTGCTGTCAGCTTATTTCCAACACCACTAGCACCGTTAGTTTCAACCTTGATGCCGACACCCATTTCAGCAGCGACCTTCTGCAAAGCCTCTTGAGCCATGTAGGTATGCGCAATCCCTGTTGTACAAGCTGTTACGGCTACAAGGAAGTCTCCGCCTTCATTGGCAGGTTCGACGACAGCAGGTTCTTCTGCTTTTTCTGAAGCTTGGTCAAAGAGCTCAATCACCTGATCAGGCGAAGTCACTCGGCGCAATTTATCCGCAAAACCACCCTTCATCAAGTATTGAGACAATTCAGCCAAGGCAGCCAAGTGAGTATCGTTAGCACCTTCTGGAGCTGCAATCATGAAGAAAAGATCAGTTGGCTGGCCATCCAAACTTTCATAATCGACGCCTTTATTTGACTTGGCAAAAAGGACAGTCGCTTCTTTCACTGCAGAATTTTTGCTGTGAGGCATAGCGATTCCATCACCCAGGCCTGTAGAAGTCAAGGCTTCACGAGCCAAAATCCCTTCTTTGAAAGTCTCGAAGTCTGTCACATAACCATGATCCACTAGGCTCTGAATCATTTCTTCGATAACAGCTTTTTTCTCTGTTGCCTGCAAGTCTAGCAACATCACATCTTTTCTTAGTAAGTCTTGAATTTTCATATTTTTTCTACCTCTACTTTTTCATAGATTTCTTTTATGTAATCAGCTGTCGCCAAGTCATCTGAGAAGGTGGTTGCTGTTCCGCAGGCCACTCCCCATTTGAAGGCTTGGATAACATCGCCAGAGCGGACAAACTCTCCGGTAAATCCAGCTACCATAGAGTCGCCAGCACCAACAGAATTTTTCACATTGCCCTTGATAGGTTTAGCGAAGTAAGCACCCTCTTGAGTTACCAGCAGGGCACCGTCACCAGCCATGGAAATGATGACATGCTGGGCACCCTTGTCTAAGATTTGACGGGCATACCTCTCAATCTGATCCAAGCTTTCGAGCTTGACTCCGAAAATATCACCTAGTTCGTGGTTGTTAGGTTTGACCAAAAGCGGCTCAAACTCCAAAGAATCCAGTAACGTCTGACCTTCAAAGTCACAGACAACTTGTGCTCCCGTCTTTCTGGTCAGTCCAATCAACTCCTTGTAAACAACATTTCCTAGATTTTTAGGACTGCTGCCTGCGAAGACTACCGTATCTTCTAAAGTCAGAGAAGAAAGAAATGATTCCAACTCTTCTAGTTTCTGACTGGAAATTTCTGGACCTGGTCCGTTAATCTCTGTCTCAGCATCTGCTTTAATCTTGACATTGATACGAGTATCCTGCTCAACTTCTACAAAATGGCTGCAAATTCCTTCTTCTTCCAGAGTATCTGTGATGAACTTACCAGTAAACCCACCGATAAAGCCAGTCGCTGTATTCTCAATACCTAGACGTTTGAGAACTCGGCTAACATTGATTCCCTTCCCGCCAGCGAATTTGTCGTCACTGTCCATCCGATTGACGCTTCCTATAAGGACTTTGTCCAGACGGACAATATAGTCGATGGAAGGGTTTAGTGTGACAGTATAAATCATACTTCAATCACCTCCGTTTTTTCTTTCAGCGCTTGAATCACTTCTGATTCATTTTGATTAGTAATAATGCTTGCTTTGGCAAGAGGAGCGACCTTGACAAAGGACGTCTGTCCTAGTTTAGAAAGATCAGCCAACACATAAGTCTTCTTAGCGTTCTCTAAAATCGCTCTTTTGACAGCTCCTTCTTCCATATCTGGAGTGGTAAAGAAGCCATCGTCAATGCCATTCATTCCAATAAAGGCCTTATCGAAATTCAACTGACCGATTTGATTCAGAGCCACACCGCCGATGCTAGCATCCGTTGAACGCTTGACCTTTCCGCCGATAATGACCGTCGGGATATTGCGCTCCACCAACTTGGTCGCATGGTGAATGGAGTTGGTGACGACTGTCACTCTAGGGTCATGCAGCTCATTGACTAAGAGCTCATTGGTTGTCCCCGCATCAATAAAAATCACATCATGCTCTTGAATCAAAGTAGCTGCCATCTTGGCAATAGCTGACTTTTCTTGAATGCTTTTGATAGATTTTTCCTGATTACTCTCTTCTTCCTGTAGAAAATGAAGGCTCTCGGCTCCACCATGAACTCGTCGCAGCTTGTGCTCGCTCTCCAACTCATCCAAATCTCTTCTGATAGTTGATTCTGAAGTGTTTAAAGCATGTACTAGATAATCTAAAGAAACAAATTTTTCTCTTATGACTGTCTCTAAAATAACTTGCTTTCTTTCCGACTTCAGCATAAAGCACCTCCTTTGGAATCGTTTACGATTATTATTATACCTCTTTATTTTTCAATGTCAAGCACTTTCTATCAAAATCTTTCATTTTCTATCTTTTTATCGAACAAAAAAAGCTGGACTATATCCAACTTCTTTCATATCATTGCATAGTTGCCAAATAAAAGGCAATTAGCTTTTATTGATCAAGGATACAATATAGGCTGCCATAACAGGCAGAAAGGTTCCAAGAAAAGTAAACACAACCAGAACCCAGAACCAGACTGATTTAAAAGCCTGTCGGTAGGTTCCTGGGAGCGAACGATTGGCATCAATGTATTCCTTAAATTTTGGCCATTTCAAGATTAAGAGCAAAAGAAATACTGTACTGCCAGCGATTAATAGGCCGTAAAAAACGATGTTAACAATAGGCTCTGGAGCTTTTTTTGAAAGAAAAGCTATACCTTCTGCTATGACAAAGTTATTGAGAGCATGAAAAATGATAGACCAGATAATCGAATACTCAAAAGCGATATAGCCAAAACCTAAACCAATCAAACTAGCAAAATAAAACTGATAAAGATTTTCATGAAAGAGACCAAACAAAATCGCAGTCAGAAGAATGGCAAAAATCTTTCCATGCTTCTCTAACGCTCTCAATCCAGCACCTCTGAAAATAATTTCCTCCGTAACCGGAGCCATCAAGGATGAATAAATCAACATGGTCAGTGTTTCAGAACCGCCGCCTCCTGATTCCATACTAGAAAGATCTAGATTGAAGAGTTGCATGATAGCCTGCATGATCTGATTGACAACAGCTGTAAACATTTGGGCGAATAAAAGGAAGCAAATCATATAAAAGAAAACTTTAGGAGTCATCTTCCGCCCCTTGCGACGAAGGTCGTATTTAAAGAGCTGCTTACCCCGAGACACAGTGAAAGTAAGAACACCGAGACAGGAAGCTAGAATATAGGCTCCACCGTCCTTTTCCATGAATTTGGTAACAATGTCTTGCGTCTTTTGAATGTCCATACCTTGCCCTGACATGATGACAAAAAAGGCAACAAATACGTAAATGAAGACAGCAGCAAGCATAACCCATAAATAAGTAAAGCAAGTCGCTGAAAATCGTCCTAGATCTTTTTTAGGATTTAAAGGTTCGGGTATATAATACATAAAATCTCCTGTTTTAAGTTTGCTCTTTATCCTTTCTGCTCAGAAAATACAAGGTCAAAAAGATTCCCTCATAAAGCAAAGCAAAAAGAATAAAGGCGTGCATAAAAAATTCTTCTGGCAGAATCCAAATGACTGGATCCTTGGCCGGGTCAAACATCCAAGTATTGTCTCCGGCAAAGAGAACCTGATGAAAGAGAGTGAAAAAATTGTTAAAACCAATCATAAAAGCCAGTCCAGCAAAGACAAACGGCAAGAGGCTAATCACTAGAAAAGCCCGTCTGTAGAGACCTAAAAATCCCTTTTTGACTACTTTTTTGATAAAGAAAATCAAAGCAGGCAGAGCAACTAGAAAAATAGCTTGCGCCAAGTGAAAAAGATACTTGACTGCCTGAAAATGATGCAGACCTGCTGCTGACGAACGAAAATCCGGCATCGCCAGTTTCTGACTAAAAGGATTGGTCAGGTAATTCATCAAAATATTAAAATTATACTGAATGGTCTCTGCTTTCAAATAAACCTTATCCGGCAAGTTGAAATAAGAAATCTCCATCGGATATAAGAGCCAAGCCAGATAAATGGTTAGCAAGATAGCTGCCGCCAACAAGCACAAGACACTGGCTGAAAATCTCAACTTATCACGCATCGAAGTCCCACTCCGCTAGACTGGACAAGACATGCGTTGGTTGGATAGGCAGATTGGGCACCTCTTCTGGCAGGGTAAAACCTGTCGTCACCAAGAGAGTCGGAATGCCATTGTCAATTCCCGCTCGAATATCTGTCAGATAGTTATCACCCACCATGACCACTTCTTCACGCGCCAGTCCTAGATGCTCTATGGCTTTTTCCATGATGATGGCATTGGGCTTGCCGATAAAGGTGGGCTCAACCCGAGTGGCTGCTTCCAAGAGGGCGTTGATAGCACCCGCTCCCGGCTGCAGACCTCGTTCTGTCGGAATATTAAGATCTGGATTAGTTCCGATAAAGTGAGCACCCTTTTGAATGGCCAGAGTCGCTATTGTCAGCTTCTCATAGTCCACTTCCCAGTCCAGACCCACTACTACATAGTCAGGATTTTCTGTGTCCTCTATATATCCAGCTTCTTCAATGGCATGTTTAAGCCCGACATCACCAATAACGTAAGCTTTCTTGCCTAGATTTTTCTCCTGCATATAGTCAATGGTAGCTAAAGTCGCTGTGTAAATTGTCTCAAGCGGCGTCTCAATATTGAAATTTTCAGCCAGCATGGTTTGCACTGCTTCTGGCGTGCGTGTGGTATTATTAGTCACGAAAAGGTAGGGAATCTTACGCTTCTGCAACTCATGCACAAAAGCTTCACCAGCCGGAATCCGGCTCTTTCCCTTATAAATCGTCCCATCTAAATCAATCAAATATCCTTTATAAGTCATGTCTGCTCTTCCTAATTCTCTTGTTTAAACTCTTGCCAGGTCACCAAAGCCTGGGCATTGACTTCGCCGTCACTAGAAATCTGGTGATTGCTCTGCAAACCTTCTAAGTCATAGTTAGAAGCAATCATGCCGCCCGGACGGACTTCCTTGACATACTTGAGATGGACTTTCTTGGGAATGTGCTGAGTGAGGAAGTCTGCACCCATGACCTCAAAGATCCAGTCCAGATACTTGCTATTGTTGACATGTCCGTTCATATCCAAGTCATAAAAGCGTACATGGTAGTCCTTGCTGACAGGATTTTCCAAGTCTGGATACTTAGGACCGCGCAGTAATTTCTTGGAAAAGTCAGACTGGTATGGCGCTACAATCTCCGGATCAACGGCACGAACCTTGCGGCTATCCCGATCCATAAGGACAAAGGTTGCCATCATCTGAATAATGGCCTGACCTGCTTCATCAAAAATCGTGAAGCGACGGTAGCAAAAGAGCCGATTATAAGTTAAGGCTTCTGTTTCGATAGTAATCTCCTCTGCAAATCGTGGCAAACGTGTCACATCAATATCATAGTCCGTGATAATCCAAACCAGATTATGCTGCTCCAGCATATCCTTATCACTGACACCAAGCTCAATCGACTGCATCCCTGATACCTGCAAGGATAGCAGGATGACATCCGGCAGCTTGATATGGCCATTCATATCTGCCATATCAAAAGGAATTTTCATTTTCATTTGATAAGTTAAGCCCATGATTTACTCCAATATAAATTTCTCAGCAACCGTATCGCCCAAAAAGAGGCCTTGTTTGGTCATGCGTACGATATCTCTGTCTGGCACTAGCAAGCCCTGCTCAGTCAGTTCAGCCACAACAGCTCCGTACTGATCTTCAAAGGAAATACCGAATTTTTCCTCAAAACGCTTTTTAGAAACACCTGACTTCTTCCGCAATCCTAGAAACATCTCTTCTTCCATCTTTTCATTCAGTGTCAGCACTTCTTCCTGCACACGGGCATTGCCCGCTTCCACTGCCTGCAGATAATGACGAATCGGTCCATGGTTTTTATAGCGGACACCATTGACATAGCCAGACGCTCCTGCTCCGATACCATAATACTCCGCATTATCCCAGTACATGAGGTTGTGGCGGCTCTCAAATCCTGGCTTAGAAAAGTTAGAAATCTCATAATGCTCAAAACCCGCCTTTTCCAGCTCAGCTATAATGTAGTCAAACATCTCCGCTTCCAAGTCTTCCTTGGGTAGAGGCAGCTTCCCTCGCCGCATCCGATTCATGAAGACCGTATGATTTTCCAAAATCAAGCTATACAAACTCATGTGGGGAATGCCCAGAGCAATAGCCTTGGCTACATTGATTTTCACATCTTCCATAGTCTGCTTGGGCAGGGCATAAATCAGGTCAATCGAGATATTATCAAAACCTGCTTTTTTGAGATTGGCAATATTCTCGTAGATGTCCTTTTCTGAGTGACTGCGGCCAATCTGCTTGAGCATGCGGTCATTGAAAGTCTGTACGCCCAACGAAACCCGATTGACAGGCGAGTCTTTAAGTACAGCAATCTTCTCCTGATCCAAGTCCCCAGGATTGGCTTCAATAGTCAGCTCTTCTAGATAAGACAAGTCCAGCTTGTCTGTCAGCTTTTCCAGCAAAAAAGCCAACTGACGCGCCGATAGAGCGGTCGGAGTCCCACCACCGATATAGAGGGTACGGAGCTTTTTGATGTCGTAAGAATCATACTCCTCAATCAAATGCTCCAGATAACTATCTACCGGCTGATTTTTGATAAAAACCTTGGAAAAATCGCAGTAATAACAAATCTGAGTACAAAAAGGAATGTGCACATAAGCAGAAGTAGGTTTGGTTTGCATAGTAAGATTATAACATAAATCACAAAGACAAGCGGGATAAATATTGGATTAATAAGGTTAAAATCATAATTGCCAAATCCCTGCTTCAAGCTTTAAACATTTTTATTAAGCAAGTATTATTCAGTAATTTTCGATATGAGAAAATCAATCATTTCTTCTTCTTTGTTGAATTTTTCTTTTTGATACTTGATTAAGCCAGCTTCTTTTAGATTTTCATTCAGATAATACAAATGAATATCTAAAAATCTCTGCAAGGCATAACGAAAACAAACTGTTTTATCGATTGGTCTGGAATAATATTTAAAAAAACGATCTAGCATTTCTTCATATTTTGACCTTTCAACTTTCTGCAGGATTCCCCAAAACAAGGTTCCAATATCCTCTTCAGGCAATGAATATCTGCAATCTCCAAAATCCAATATGACTACTTCCTTTTCGCAAAGCAGCAAATTTTCATTATGTAAGTCGTTATGAATAAAAATATTCCCCCTCTCAGATTTCATTGACTTCAAAATTTCTGTGTTCTCTTGAAATATTTTCCACAATGCCTGATAGCCTGGAATGATTCTTTCAAGCTGAGGATTGTAAGAAAAAGCTCTGAAATGCAAAGAAGAAATCAAGTCGTCATAAAAGGAGACTCTTTCAAATGTCATCAAATATCTCTGAGAAAAATTATGTATATTTGCTAATTTTCGAGCAAGTTTTGTCAAATTATAGGAAGAGAAAGTCATTCGTTCACCTCTTAAATAAGGATATTTCAGAAAAAAGAGAATTCCAGCCTTCACATCCAGCCGATGAATGAACTTCCCATCTGGAAAAGACAGATACCGAAGCGGATTTAACTTGTTCTCGTATAAAGTATTGACAAAATACACTTCTCTTTCTAGATACGGAAAGACTTGCGAAAAAATTGGCGAACTTTTGGCCAAATAAAGCACACGAACCACCAACTGGCCATCAATCAAATAATTTAGATTTTCACTACCTTTTGAGAGCTGAGAAATCTGACAATCATGACCATACCATTTATGAAGATTATTCAAGATAAAATTTTCATCCGCAAATTGTTGAAAGAACATAATTCCCCCTCTGATTTGACTACCAACCTATACAAAATCTACCAGCTTAAAACTGGTAGATTTCTTTATTTCCCCAACTCCTGCGTCCTCTTGTAGGCAGCTTGAACGGCATCCATGACCGTTCCTCGAAAGGCATTTTCTTCCAGACTGGCTACCCCGGCGATGGTCGAACCGGCCGGACTGCAGACCTGGTCTTTGAGCTGAGCCGGATGTTGCCCACTGACCTGACTTAGCTTGGCAGCGCCTAAGAGAGTTTGATTGGCTAGTTCAAGCGATATATCGCGACTGAGTCCTGCTCGGACACCAGCGTCCGCTAAGGCCTCTATAAATAGATAGACGAAAGCTGGTCCACAGCCAGCAAGAGCTGTAGCCGCATCTAACTGTTTTTCCTCTAGTTTTACTAAAAGGCCAGCTGAAGACAGAAGCTCACGCAACAAGTCTTCATCCGCTTGATTCGCCTGCTGAGATAAGCTATAGGTAATAACACCCTCACCTACAGCTACCGGTGTATTAGGCATGATCCGAATCCAACGATGGTGGCTAGGTGTCAATTTTTCTAATAGCTCCAAGCTCAGACCCGCAGCCATCGAAACCAGCAGAAGAGACTCGCGTTTTTCTAGAATTTCCTGATAATCAGCCAGCAAGTCAGCAAATTGAGCTGGTTTGATTCCCAGAAAAATAATTTCTGCCTGAGCAAAAACTTCTGCATTACTAACCGGTTGTCCACCAACTTCCGCAGCAATCTTTTCAGCCTTGTCACGACTGCGATTGGCCAGGAGTAATTCGCTTCTAAATCTTTCATCTTGGGCAATTAGGCGAGCCAAACTGCCACCCATATTTCCCAAACCGATAAATCCAATGTTCATCTTTATTTCCTCACTTGACCAGTCCCTTGGATGACGTATTTATAGCTGGTCAACTCTTTCAGTCCCATAGGACCTCTGGCATGTAGTTTTTGAGTAGAAATCCCCATTTCGCAACCAAGGCCAAACTGACCGCCATCTGTAAAGCGGGTTGAAGCATTGACATAAACGGCCGCACTATCGACCTGCTCTGTGAAATAAGCTGCCGCTGAATCGTTCTCCGTCACAATGGCATCCGAGTGATGGGTGCTGTGAGCCTCAATATGCTCCACCGCTTCTTCCAGCGAAGAAACTAGCTTGACCGCTAAGACATAGTCCAAAAATTCGGTATCAAAATCTTCCGGTCTAGCTTGCGAGCCTGAGATATACTGAGCCGCTTTCTCATCCAAACGTAATTCAATAGTTTTTTCTTGCGCAGCAACACGATCAGTCACCAACATCTTCTGCAAACGTGGTAAAAATCTTTCTGCAATCTCTTCATGAACCAGCAGTACCTCCATGGCATTGCAGACAGAAGGGCGACTGGTCTTGGCATTCTCAATAATCGCCAAAGCCTTGTCTTGATCAGCATCCTTATCTACATAGACATGGACAATTCCAGTACCTGTCTCAATAACCGGCACAGTCGCATTTTCCACGACCGCCTGAATCAGTCCAGCACCTCCGCGAGGAATGAGTAAATCCAGATATCCCTTGGCCTTCATCATGGCCTGGGCGGAAGCCCGACTGGTATCAGAAACCAACTGGATACAATCCGGCGAAATCTTCGTCTGAGCCAAACCTTCTTTCAAAGCTGTGACAATGGCTAGCGCTGTCTGATAGGCATCCTTGCCGCTTCTGAGGACGACTGCACTACCACTCTTTAGAGCCAGAGCTGCTGCGTCAGAGGTGACGTTAGGCCGGCTTTCGTAGATAATCCCAATCACGCCCATAGCCACCCGCTTTTTACTGATGACAAGGCCGTTATCAAGCTCAGTCCTTTCCAAGACTTGCCCTACAGGATCCTCCAAGTCAATCAACTGGCGAATGCCCTCTGCCATGGCAGCAATCCGCTCCTCATCCAGATAGAGGCGGTCCAGCATCACATCTGAAATCCTACCTTTAGCCGTGGTCATATCCAATTCATTGGCTGCTAAAATATCCGCACGAGAAAGCCAGAGCTGCTTTGCCATTTCTTCTAAAGCATGGTTTTTCTCAGCAGTTGTGGCTGTATTAATCGTCTTCTTGACTTTCTGAACCTTTTCAAAAATCGCTTGTGTTGAGGTCATAGCTTCTCCTTTCCTCGTCTTCTAAAATTCTGCAAATAAATCATTTAACTCCGGTGTCAGAGAAATCCAGTCATCCCGATGAATGACAACACCTTTAGGTTTATTTGACTTGAGCATATCTTTAAGAGCAGACTTGCCAAAACGCACGCGCCCTTTACCAAGAATAGCTCCACTGCCTTCTTCATAAACCGTCACCGTATCTTGATAGGCAAAGTTACCCGATACAGATACAAGACCAGACACCAACAAACTTTTTCCCTTATTTCTGAGAGCATCAGCTGCTCCTTGGTCTACATAGATTTCCCCTTGACTTTTAGCATAGAAAGCAAGCCATTGCTTCTGCGTTTTTAGACCCTTTTCCTGGGCTAAAAAGAGACTGCCATCCTTGGTTTCCTCCGCTGCTTCAAGCAGAGCATCAGACTTGAGTGAAGAGCAGATATAGACCGGAACACCAGACATGGTTGCCAGAGTTGCAGCTTTTATCTTTGTCAGCATACCGCCAGTCCCATTGCTCGTTCCTGCACCGCCAGCCATATCAATCAGCTCAGAGCTAATCTTCTCAATCTTTTCCAGTCGACGAGCATCTGGATTGGTAGAGGGATTGGCCGTGTAGAGTCCATCGACATCTGTCAAAAGCACCAAGAGGTCCGCCTGAACCATGGCTGCCACCTGAGCACTCAGTGTATCATTATCCCCAACCTTGAGCTCCTCGATGGCCACCGAGTCATTTTCATTGATGATAGGAATGGCGCCGCGATTCAGCAAGACAGACAAGGCCTGATGGGCATTTTTGTAACGCCGCTTATCTGCAAAATCATCCTGGGTCAAAAGAATCTGAGCAGATATGATTTGTTTCAAAAGAAGATTGGTTGTATATTCCTCCAAAAGCAAACCCTGTCCAACCGCAGCTGAAGCCTGTTTGTCCGCCACCTTGGTCGGTCGCTTTTTAAAGCCCAGAGAAGAAAAACCTGCGGCAATAGCTCCTGATGAGACCAAGATTAACTCATGTCCCGCCTCGTGCAAGAGCGCCAACTGCCGTGTAATTTCCTTTACCTTGGCGCGTGACAGACTGCCATCTGCGTTTGTCAATGACGAAGTCCCCACCTTAAATACGATTCGCTTTGCTTTCATTTCCTTTTCCTTCACTGCTAGATTGTCTTATTATACCACGATTTACGGAAAATAAAAACGACCGCGGTTGAAGCGGCCAAAGGAAAATTTGTATTTTAATGATGAATGGACTTGCGCTATCCTTGTCGCAATTTTTCTAAGGTTTCTTGGAAAATAGCTGGCACTTCAGCTGTAAATTCCAGCACTTCACCAGTTCTAGGGTGAGTAAAGCCCAAAGTTCGCGCGTGCAGAAATTGGCCATGTCCTTTCAGAGTTTTACGAGGTCCGTAGACTTCATCTCCAGCCACAGGATGTCCAATGTAAGCCATATGGACGCGGATCTGATGAGTTCGTCCTGTTTCCAGCTGAAGCTCAACCAAGCTATAGTCACCAAAACGTTCCAAGACTTGGAAACGCGTCAGAGCTGGCTTGCCTTTGGCAGTCACTGCCTGCTTCTTGCGGTCTTTTTCACTACGACCAATCGGTGCTTCAATCACTCCACGGTCATTAGGCAGATTTCCATGAACAATAGCCCAATACTTGCGTAGGGATTTCTTATCCTTGAGCTCATCAGCCAGAGCCACATGAGCTTGGTCATTTTTTGCAATCATAAGAAGCCCTGAAGTGTCCTTGTCAATCCGATGAACAATCCCCGGACGGAGGACACCGTTGATGCCAGAGAGGTCTTGGATGTGGTACATAAGGGCGTTGACTAGCGTACCGCTGGTATGGCCCGCAGAAGGATGAACCACCATTCCCTGAGGTTTATTGATGACTGCCACATCCTCATCTTGATAGACGATTTCTAGCGGAATATCTTCAGCTACATACTCAACCACTTCCGGCTCAGGCAGCTCATAATAGATGATGTCACCTTCTTTGACAGCGTATTTGGCTTTTTTGGCTTGTCCATTGACCAAAATCCGGCCGTCCTTGATCTGCTCATTAGCCAAACTCCGTGATAGGTATGTCAGCTCAGCAACCGCCTTGTCCAATCGCTGACCAGCAACTGATGCCTCAATTCTTACTTCCATCTTTTTCTTCCTTCAAAATCATCAGCAGTAAAATAGCTACACCAAAGGTCAGATACATATCAGCCAAATTGAAAATAGCAAAATTAATAAAATCTAACTGAAACATGTCCACGACAAAACCTTGACGTATCCGGTCAATAAAGTTCCCCAAACCGCCAGCAATCACCAAGGTCAGCCCAGCCAGCATCCACTTTGAGGCATTGAGGTGCTTGATGAGGTAGTAAACAGCTCCGCCGATGACCAAAAATGTCACTAAAGTAAAGAGCCATTGCTGATTTTCCAGCATGGAGAAGGCTGCGCCGGTATTCTGAAGATAGGTCAGACTCACCAGATGCGGAATTAAACTCTTGACCTGCCCCAGCTTAAAACCGCTGACAATATATAACTTAACCAGCTGGTCTACAGCAATAAGAACCAAGACTGCAAAAGGAATAATAATTTTTCTTTTCATACTTTATTTTTTCTGTGCAAAATACTCTTTCATAACCGATACAAAGTCTTCCCCGACCTGAGTCAGCTCCACATCTTCACGCTTGACATAGACCATGTGGTTGTCCAAATTGTCACGAAGCTTGATGACAGTAATACCATTTACACTGTTACTGTCCAAAAAGCCAGATCCGGTCGCATAAGCATCGGTTCGCTCCAAAATCCCATTCAAAGTTGCACGGTCCGTCACATTAAACATCTGTGAGCTGGCACTGGTATCGACAAAATTCTCTGAATAATAGAGATACTCGTCCTTTTCCTGAGTGAAACGAACAGTCGGCAAGGCTGCCAAATCTTCCATGACCAACTCCTTCTTCTGAGTCAGAGGGTGATCTTCCCGCAGGTAAATATGGGTCTGAAAAGGAATCAGCTCAATTACTTCCAAGCCTAGCTTTTCCACCCGCTGCATAATGCCCTTGGTATTCTGATTATTAAGGTAGATAATGCCGATTTCACTATGGCCTTGCGCTACTTCATCCAGAATCTGCACGGTTGTTGACTCAAAAATCCGGAAGTTCTTATACTCTGGATAGGTCTGAGAAAATTGTGTAATCAAAGGCGGCAAAAAATCATAGTGCTGGCTGGCAATAGAGAACTCATCACGCTCCTCCTCAGAATTGGCATATTGGTTTTGAAAGACATCAAAACCTTTGACCAAATCTTGAGCTTTTTCGTAAAACTCCATTCCTCGGCGAGTCAGAAAAGTCCCGCTGCTGGTCCGTCGAAAAATCTTGAAACCCAGCTCTTTTTCCAGATCACGGACAGAGATAGACAGACTAGGCTGGCTGACATACATTTTTTCCGCAGCTTCTCGAAAAGTCCCACTATTAGCAATGGCGACCACATAACGCAATTGTTGAATATTCATAACATTTTCCTTCTTTACATATCGTCTCATTATACCATAAACAAAGGCAGAACAAAAGAAACCAGCTGTAAGAAGCCAGTTTCTCTTTTTAAGTTAATGAGCAATCTGAGACAAATTTGCTATTTTTCTTTTAGATAGACAACCTCTGTCATCTCTTTGAAGCCTAGCTTTTTATAGAGTTTCAAAGCTCGAGTATTCTGCTTTTCTACGACAATCTGAAACTCCTGTCCATTGAGCTCATTCAAATCCTGCATACTTGCAAGCAAGAGATAGCTTCCTAGCCCCTGCCCCTGAAAGTCTTGATCAACCGCCAAGCCAAAGAAATAATTGGTACCAAAATCCGTATCAACCGACACAGAAGCCACAACCCGACCATCTTTCTTCAAGATGTAAAGCAAACTGGAGCCACTGCTAACGGCTTCTCTGGCGTATTTCAAAGCAACATCTAGTGGTGTCTCAAAGACTTGTGACTGAAAGGCTGCAATCTCTTCAGCCAAGTCCAAACTCCCCTGCAAAACCTCAATCCCTTCTCTTTCTTCTAGAGGAAAAGCTTGAGCAGGCTGTGCCAGCCAGATTTCCGCTTCATCCTCTTGGTAATCAAATCTCCTAGCAAAGTCAGGTTGATCGTTCAAAAAAGCTAGCTCCGCTACATACTCAATCTCGGTCAATTCATACTTATCCGCTACTTTTGCAAAAGCAGCCAGAAGCTGATTAGCCACACCCTGACGGCGATACGATGGCAGAACACAGAGAGAAACCTCAGCTTGGCCAGGTTCATCTGCGTAGACTGATAAAAAACCGATGGTTCGACCACCCATCTCAGCCACGAAAAAGGCTGGCATTTCAGGATCTGTATTATAATTATTATCCAGATAGGGCAGCCGATAGCCTCCATCCACCTTATTACACTCTTGAACTAATTCAAACAAAACCTGCTTTTCTTTCTCAGGCAATGCACTATAAATTCTTATTTGCATCCGTCTCACTTCCTTCCAGTATTTCTTTCTATTCTACCACGAATCTACCACGAATAGCCAGACCAAGCCATTCAAAAAGGGGCTGGAAAAATCCAGCCCCAATGTCGCTAAGTTAATCATTTTTTATTTTTCAACGTGGTCAGCAAGTTCTTCCTGGGCTTTTTTATTTGCCGCAGTAGCTTCTTCTTTCCATTTTTTCTTAGCTGCTTCGTATTCTTTGGTCGTTACAACATCCTTCTGAAGTTGGGTCAGCTTGAAGTTGTAACTTGAACCTTTGACACCAACTGGTGAGTAGGCCTTTGTAAATGGCACTGATTTAGTAACAGACGGTGTTGCCCCTTGTGAAACAGTCGGGATAATCAAGCCACTATCTAGCAACCAAGCTTCCGCTTCTGCATACTTTTCGTAACGCAACTGCACATCGTTGGTTTCAGCATTGGCTTCTTCCAGCATCTTGGTATAAGTATCCAAGCCTAGCTCTTTAATCTTATCATTGTCTTGACCTGGTTCAAATCCAAAGTTTTGCAAGCTTCCGCCGTTCTTGATATTGAGAGTATCAAGATAAGTAGATGGATCTTGGTAGTCACCAGTCCAGCCACCAGTAGACATATCATAGTCTTTCTGAGCAGCAGAGTTAGCAAAATAGGTGATATTATTAAGATCGTCTGTGCTCATCTTTTGCAGGTCAATGACGACATTTTCCGCTCCAAGAGCTGATTCGATAGACTGCTTGGTTGAGCTAGCCCATTGAACGCCAATTGTACTAGACTGATCCACTGGCATATCTAAGTGAATCGGGAATTCAACTCCTTTAGCCTGCAAGGCTTGCTTAGCTTCTGCAAATTTCGCCTTAGCTTTTTCAGGATTGTAGTAAGGATCTTGAGCGTCAGAAAGATCAATTCCTTGCCATTGGCTACCATAGTTGACTAATTTTTCCCCAACAACGGTTCCAAAGTCCTTGTCGCCAATTTGAACAAAAGTAGGCGGCACTAAGGTGTTTCTCAAGACCTTAGTCGCTCCGTCTTCACCATTTCCTTGCGCACCATAAGATGTACGGTCAAAGGCAAAGTTAATAGCCTGACGGAAGTCCTTGTTCATGATTGCTTCGTTAGTAGCAGATTTTTGAGCGTCTGTTGTTTTAGAAGTATGATTGTAAGACTGACGGTTGTAGTTGAAATTATAGTAATAAGAAGTAGAATCCTGCGGGCTGTATACGATATTGTCCGCATATTTCTTCTTGACTGAAGCAAAGCCAGAGCTATTCGGATAGAGACGAGCCGTGCTGTAAACGCCATCGCTGAAGTTGCGAATCAGCGCTTCCTGATCATTTCCATCATAGTAGGTCAGTTTGATACTATCCAGAGTAACATTGTCTTTGTCATAGTAGTTTTGGTTCTTGACAAATTCCATCACAGACTTGGAAGTCAGAGACTTAAGCAAGTAAGGACCATTGTAGAGGATGCTAGATGGCTTGACTGAGCCAAAATTGCTTCCTTCTGCTTTCAGAAACTCTTCATTGACTGGAAAAAGAATCGTGCTGGTCGTTTTAGAGTTCCAATATGGCTCAGGGCGAGCCAGAGTGTATTGCAGAGTATGGTCGTCAATAGCCTTGACACCAACATTGTCAAAATTCTTATCTTCACCCTTGATATAAGCATCCAAG
This sequence comes from Streptococcus sp. 27098_8_134, assembly GCF_041431675.1. Lineage (NCBI taxonomy): Bacteria > Bacillati > Bacillota > Bacilli > Lactobacillales > Streptococcaceae > Streptococcus > Streptococcus sp. 27098_8_134. The sequence continues at coordinate 185,650 of NZ_JAPVYD010000004.1, forward strand.
CCCTTCACAGAGTCCTGAACGAGATAAATAGCTTCAGAATTTTCATCCGCTGCATACTTCAAGCCAGTCACAAAGTCCTGAGCTTTTACTTCTGCATATTCTTCACCATCGGATGTGTACCATTTAGCATCATCACGCAGCTTATAAGTATAGGTCAGACCGTCCTTAGAAACTGTCCATGACTTCGCGATAGAGGGAACCAGATTTCCGTACTCGTCATTTTCAAAAAGTCCATCGACCAGGTTGGAAATGACATCATTTGTCGTTGCACGGTTTGTAGCAAGATAGTTCAAGCTGTCAGGGTCTGAACTATAAACGTAAGTATAATTATTTGTGCTAGATGAAGACTGGCTACAAGCCGTAAGCAATAGCCCGGCACTCAGTGCAACTCCAGTCGCAATCAGCCATTTAGATGCTTTCATGGATAGAACCTCCTTTGATGTTACATTTTATAACATGAACTATTATACCAAAAAGCGTATAAAAAGTAAATAGTAAACTGATGACAGACGAGTAAAATATTCAAGCCTACGTATTTTTAGAAAACTCGCAAAGCTCTCTGCTGCAGCATTCCTACAAATCTCCAAATAAAAAAGGAAGAATCCGCTTTTACTGCAAAGTTACTTTGGATTCTTCCTTTTTGTTATTTTATCAAGAATAAGTAAAACTGTGAGCTCTTCAACACTGCTCGCTCGTTCTTTTATTGCTTATAGTCTGCGAGAGGACAAGTCATACAGATAGACAGCCCCAAACAAGAACAAGGCACCCAACAAGACTAAGAACAAACTGCTGCTATCTCCTGTTTTAGGAAGCTGGCTAGCCTGTGTAGCCTGCTGACTTAGTTGCTGACGAGAACTTACAGGTTCAACAGAACGCAAACTCAGCTGCGGAGGATTTTGTTGACCTGGAACCATGCTCTGCCTAGCTGCAGTAATCTGAATAAGCTCCTTATAATAACCTTCTCCCATGCTGAATTCTCTATCTTGACTGTCAATCAAGGTCAGAGAAAGTACCGGACTGAACTGACCCTCTACTAAACCTTTCAAGCTGATCTCAACCGGATTGGTATCGTTGGCTTTTTTAGAAATCAGAACAGTATCACCAGAGATGGTATAATCTGGACTTGGCATGATGCTGAAGTGCTGAGTATCCATCTTAAGGGCAAGACGGTAGTCATTTTTTTCTAAACCGTTTAGTCCACTCAGGGTAACAGTAGCTGTAAAAGGCTGATCTAGCTGAGCAGATGCAGGGACATTCACTTTGATATCCTTAACTGGATCGGTATAAAAGAGACCATGCCCAATCGGATAGGCAACCTCTGTCTCAGACATGATACCATCCTTGATACTCGGCACATTTACCGGTAACTTCCCAACATGATTTTGACCATTGAAAATGACTTCCACACCAGCTGGGATATTAGGGCCGAAGGCACTGTCCGGCTTCAGAGACTCGGTTGGATCCATTCCCTTGTTTCCATAAACTGCTACAATAGCCTTGGCATTAGGATAATTCGCTACATCATAAGGTTTAGAAATGCTCATGATAGCTGCTTGTTTTCCAGTTGCGTTTGCATAGTCCACGACTTCTGTCGGAACTCTTGTCAGCCAGAAATCGCTGGCTAGTTGAGATTGACGTCCAATTTCAGAGATTAAGACAAGGTGTGTCGCTTGGTCAATCTTCCCTTTCAAATCTTCTAACTTGGTTGTTTTGCTGTAGTTTAGTGCTTCATATGTGACACCTGCTGGAATCACTCCGTCTGCTATCAGACGCTTGACACCCAGCTCTAGTCCAGGTACTTCATCGTCATAAGCCGCTAGCATCAAAATTCTGTCGCCAGATTTGACCTTAAAGGGCAGAACAGTATCACCGTTTTTAACTACGGTCACTGCACTAGCAGCGATTTTTTGTTCAGTATCTCTGTTTAACTCTGAGCCAACAGTTGCTTCAGCCTTAGCTTGGGTACGCTCAGATAGGTCAAAATCTAAAATACCCCGTTTTTCTTTTAGGTTCAAGATGCGGGTCACAGACTCATCCAATCTGCTGACTGGAATATCACCTCTCTGAACCGCCTGTTCAATATCGTTGATAATCTTATCAATCTTGGCTAAATCACTCTTGCTACGTAAGACGGTTGGCATCAGAACTACATCCACACCTGATTTGATAGCCATGATAGCCGCTTCAGATTCTCCGAAGTTTTTGGCAATCGCATCCATCCCCATAGCATCAGATACCACCACTCCCTTGTAGCCAAATTTCTTGCGAACAATGCCGGTAATAATGTCATCAGACAAGGTGGCAGGGATATAGATGGTTTCCCCAGTTTGTTTAGATATAACCGTGTCTTTTTCAATCTGAGGATATTGAATATGAGCAGTCATCAGCATATCAGCATTTTTGTCAATGGCAGCCTTGAAGGGCAGCAGCTCCAGCGCTTCTAATTCAGCATAGGACTTATCCACCAGAGGCAGGCCAGTGTGAGAATCCACCGCCGTATCACCATGCCCAGGGAAATGCTTAGCCGCTACTGCGACATTGTATTTCTGAATCCCCTCCATCATAGCCGTTCCCAAACGGGCAACCACCTTAGGATCTGAAGAGAAGGAACGCAAACCAATAACGGGATTCTGTGGATTATTATTTGTATCAAAAACAGGAGCAAAGTTGACATTCAAACCTAGAGCTGATAGCTCCCGTCCGATGATTTGACCTGCTTGATTAGCCAATTCCGGATCACGCGTCGCGCCAACTGCCATGTTGCCGGGAAGAGCTGTCCCGCTGCCCAAACGATAGACAATACCACCTTCTTGGTCAATAGCGAGCAAGAGCGGCAACTTACCATTATTAGCTTGGTTACCGATAGCTGCTTGCTGCAGGGCTTGCGTCAAGGCCAAGGTTTGAGCAGTTCCTTTCACATTCTCAGCAAAAAGAATAACTCCGCCAAAGTCGTATTTATCAACCGCTTCTGCAACCTCTTTATTAAGCTCCGTCATATCGGACTGGGCAGCTTGGCCCTCTTGCTGCCATTTTCTGAAGTCTGGCATCAGCATCTGGGTAATTTTCTGATGAAGCGTCATATCTGCCACAAGCTCCTGTACTCTCTTAGAAGCTGGTGGCGCATCAGTCGCCGCTTGACCTTGCGCCTGATTGGCATCTGAGGAAACTTCTGCAGACTGAGCGGTCGCTGGTTTGGCAGAATCTTCTACCAAATTACCAGTATTGGCTTCTTGGGTTGAAGCAGCCGTTTCAGTAGCTGCAACTTCCGAAGCATCAGAGACTGGCAAGGCTTTTGCGGCAATTTGACTATCCTGACTTGTCGTGCCACTAGCCCCTGCAACACTATCAGAAGAGTCCGTTACAACTGCTGCACTTGCTTGTTCAGACTGGTTAGCAGATTCTGGCGGCTGATTAACCGAATCTGCTTTTATGGCTCCCAATGGCCAAAAAACTAGTAATGATAAGGCAAGCGCCAATAGCAATTTATACCTTTTCATCATAGGCATTCTCCTTTCATCCCTATAATAATAGCACAAAAAACGATGTTTGTAAACGTTTACATATTATCTAATGATTGTTTGTTTTTATCACCAATTAGTAATACAATCTCTATAAAAATGAAATAGTATTACAATATTATAGAAATGTTACAGAGGTATAATTTTATAGAAATAACATAACCTAACTGTTAAAAACAAGATTCTTTTATCTTGTGCTAACAGTTGCATAGAAAGGATTTGCTATGAGACAAGAAAAGAACACCAAAGCAATGTTCAACAGCCGCTACTGGCTGGGGCTTTCCCTCGCTTCTGCTGCAACTTTGGCCGCTGCTTTGATTTCCACCGGAACAGTTCGAGCGGAGAACAAGTCAATCCCTGACTGGGCTTCTAGACGTGAAGTTGGTATTTACGATCCTAGTGTACCAGACATTGAGGACGACCCTACTATCTTTGATGATCCAGGACCTATCAAGGTTCCGGAAGCACCTAAGAATGATTATCCTAGCGTTATTGATGAAGAAACTGGTGAAAGGATTAGAAATAGAATCGTTCTTTACAAGGGTAAATACTATGCACTTGATCCTATTAGATCTATATACGAAGTTCGGGATGATCCAGGAGAACAAATTCCGACGAATCTAAAAAACTCCTTCTATACTAGCCCAACAGGTAAAGTCTATTATTTTGACGAAAAAGGACGAAGGGTCATCAATCTTTACAGTGTAGACGGCAAGCAATACTTCTTTGATTCTTACGGAGAAATGGTCAAAAACAGATTTGTTAGTTACTCTGAATATACTTATTACTTTGGAGAAGATGGGACACCTTATAAAAACGGACTTTATAAGATTGGCAAGTACTATTATTACTTTACCGAGTATGGCGATCTTTTGAGGCAAGGTTCTTTCGACTACAAAGGAAAGACCTATTATACTAATTGGCATGGCGTTGTCAATATAAAAGACGAAGAAGTTACACCATAATGAAAAATACCAGAAATGAGGACGTATGTCTTCGTTTCTGGTGTTTGTTTTATTCAAAACCCCTCTAATGGGAAATTCATTTTTTAGCAGATGGTTATTGTTCTTCTGATTTTCTTACACTAATACCTAGCCCCAAGCCAGCCAGAAGCAAACCAAGCCCCACAACACTATAGACTGCCTTTTCGCTACTTCCTGTTTTAGGAAGAGTCTGTTCAGATTTGGCCAAAAGTGTTGGTGCCTGAACATGGTAGACGGTAGATATAGGCATTGTAGTACGACGCTCAAGATAGAATTGATAACTATCTTTTATAATTTTATAGTAACGAGCTTCATTGACACTTTCAACAATCCATGAAGTGGTTCCCTTTGTCAGAGCATCAGCCAAGTTATTTTCGATATCAAGCACTCTGCCTTCTGTTGCAAAATTTTTGTAAATTCCCTCAATCGCTTTTACTGTCGCTACGGTTCTTTCTATACCAGCAGCTTTTAGAGCAGCAAGTGTATCAGCAACCGTTGGAATTGAAGGGTCTTCTTTCATTTCAGCATCTGTCAATAAAACGACGAATTTCTTATTTTTAGATGACTTAGACCAATCATAGGTCGAAATAATCTGGTTCAGGGCAGGAGTTGGTGTTTCTGGAGTATCTCCTCCACTCGCTATACGAATCGCAGCTAACGCTTTTTCGAGCTCAGCCGGATCAGTTGTAAAATAAGATGACCCAAACCGTGTTAGAACCGTATCTTCATCTTTGCTGCCAGAATTACGGCCGTAAACTTCATCACTAAATGTTGCCAAGCCAAAACGTGCTGTAATCCCCTCTTTAGTAATATTTCGCACAAATTCATTAATATTTGCACGAACAATATCAATTGTGCCACCCATGGATCCTGAACGGTCGACAACAAAGACAATATCAGCTGAACCAGCTTTTGTCACAGTTGGTGGCGTTGAGGTGTAGGTGATGGTTGTAGTCTTATCTACTCGCTCATACTGCGTATAGGGATTCCCATTTTCATCTGTGCCAGATAAAGTATTTTCAGTACGTCTAGTTATTGGCTCTGGCGCCTTATCAACCTTTGCCGGAGCCACTTCTGTCTTTGTAACATCAACGGTTGCCGTTTCTACACGGACTGTTTGATTGCCTTCTTGACTTTCTTTGACATCAACAGGCGATACATTTTTTGAGACATCAATCAAATCTCCTGGTTTCGCTGCAGATTCTTCAACAACAGGTTTCGTCGTATCAGCAGCAATTTCAGCACCAGCAGCTTCAATCGGAGAGCTTACTGCTTCAGTTTTTGCTATACCGCTTGAAGATGGTGTCCCAACCTGGTCTGCAAAAACATGCGAAGCTTGTGAAAAGGCAAATAGAAGAGTTGCTGATGCTAATCCAACTTTCAATTTGTACAATGAAAAGCCTGGAAGTTTAAATGATTCTTTTTCCATAATTTCTCCTTATCTTTTTAGATTTAGAAACATGATTGCATCTATTTTATATAGAATAACATAAAAAAATAGGAACTGCAAGCGATTTCAAATATTTATTAGTCTAAAAATTAAAATTTTAGAATATTATCAGAGTTTGTATGCTAAAATTGATGAGCATCATCATGAATCATTAAACAAATGCTTTATCGTGCCGTCTCTAATAAGAAATCCCCATGCTCAATTATCCGAGCATGGGGATTTCTTATTAATTATTTAGCGATTGGGTAAACAGAAACTTGTTTCTTATCGCGTCCTTTGCGTTCAAAGCGTACTACACCTTCAACTTTTGCGAACAAAGTATCGTCTCCGCCACGTCCAACGTTGACACCTGCATGGATGTGAGTGCCGCGTTGACGGTAAAGGATAGAGCCGCCTGTTACGGTTTGACCGTCAGCTGCTTTAGCTCCCAGACGTTTCGCTTGTGAATCACGTCCGTTAGATGTAGAACCTCCACCTTTTTTGTGGGCGAATAGTTGCAAGTTAGCAAGATTCATTTTTAACATAATGTTTTTCCTCCGTGTTAGTTTTCTGTGATAACTCTGGTTTGGACGAACTCAGATGAGTCCTCCGATAAGTTTGCCATTCCTAGGAAAAATGATTCAAAGAAAAGCTGAGTCATTTCTCTTTGGTGCGACGGTATATCCTGAGGAATTTCAACCTTCAGATAACCGCCTTCTATTTCGTTTAATTCTAAGTTTGGTTCGTAGCCTGCGAATTTCTCAACTGAATTGACAAAATTAATGGCGAGCGTCGAAACAGACGCACACACGACATCAAAGCCGTATTCACCACTCGCGGCGTGACCTGTGATTTCTGCACGCCTCAGTTCGCCATCTTCGGCTCTTTCAAAGACTGCTTGTATCATTTAATCTCCTTAAAATTAAGCGTTGATAGCGTTGATGACAACTTTTGTATATGGTTGACGGTGACCTTGTTTACGATGGCTGCCTTTTTTAGGTTTGTACTTGAAAGTAACAACCTTCTTTTGCTTGCCTTGTTTTTCAACAGTTCCGACAACAGAAGCTCCAGCAACAAGCGGAGTTCCTACAACAGTGTTTTCACCACCAACAAGAACAACTTCGTCAAAAGTAACGTCTTGACCAGCTTCAGCGTTCAACTTTTCAACGTAGATTGCTTGACCAACTTCAACTTTAACTTGTTTTCCGCCAGTTTTAATGATTGCGTATGTGCTCATTATGCACCTCCTATGATTTTTTGGGGTTTCCCCGAATTTTGTGAAGACTCGCCTAGCATCGTGGGACGAACCACTTAAGAGAAGAGCTCTAAGTATAACAAAGAATAAACTAGGAATTGAGCCGAAGGCATAACTTGTGTTAGGCAAGGCGACAATGACGAAGTTTAAATTTGTTATACGACGAGCAACGATGTTCGTGCGGTTGCACAGGAATGTGCATAGTCAACTCTATAAGTATAGCACTTCTACAGCTCTTTAGCAAGCTTTTTCATCTTATGAAAACGGATTTTCAAGGATTATCTTCAGATTTTGTCCGCTGATGCACAAAGAATACTTCTGGTATCCGCTAACCGCCTTGTTAAATAATGATTGGATAAAAAATATCTAAATATAACGCCGAACCTTATCTTGATAGTCTTGATAAGACTTTCCGAATTTTTCAAGACACCAGCGCTCCTCAGATAGGATAATCCAGTGGGCCGCAGTCTGAAAAATCACTAAAATCAGAAAGAAAATCATTGACTTAGTCAAAAAAGCTATTCCCAAAAAACAAACAAAGTAAGCTACATACATGGGATTACGGGAATAGCGATAAAGACCCTTTGTATTCATGCCGTTTGCATCTGGTCTAGCGAAATCCCTCATACTGATAGCACACAAAGCCAAACCAAGCAGGTAGATAGCCACTCCAGCATAAAAGAAAACAGAAAAATCAAACTTAATTTCAAGCAAAAAAGGAGTTATGAACAAGGCTAGATTGCTCAATTGATAAATCATATAAGCTATCTTTTCTTTTCCTTGAACTGGTGCAAAATAAGCCGCGCGAGACAAAGCGTTTTTGCCGAAATGACTCAATAAAGGAAAACGAATCAGCAAAAAAGGAATTAAGAGAAAAACAGCAAGCATAAACGTCACCTTCTCTCGCTTTTACAAGAGCCCCTCAATCAGCTCATCAACTTCATCAGCCTCTGCTTGCGGTCTGATTTCTGTAATCATGATGCCTGCAACGGCACGCTCTACCAAGCCTTCAACATCTAAACGAGCTTCGTACTGCTCTGCATTCTTGATTTTTGGATTGGTTTTAGGCCGGTCTGGAGCAAAAATGGTACAGCAGTCTTCAAATGGCTGGATAGAGATTTGGAAAGTATCGATTTTTTCAGCAATGTCAATGATTTCCAGCTTGTCCATGGTCACGACAGGACGTATAATCGGTGTATTGGTTACAGCGTTGATAGCCTGCATACTCTCAATCGTTTGACTTGCCACCTGACCAAGACTTTCTCCGTTGATAATGACTTGAGCGCTCCGCTCCTCTCGAATTCGGTCCGTAATACGCATCATAAAGCGACGAGTCAGTGTCATGAGGTAAGCTTCTGGAGCCTTGGCCTTGATTTCCTCCTGGATCTCTGTAAAAGGCACTTCGATAAACTGGATATTGCCGCCAAACTTGGTTAATTTCCGCGTTAAATCCTGAGCTTTTTTCAACGCACCCGGACTGGTATAAGGCGGACTGGCAAAGTGAACCGCCTCAATATCTACACCGCGCTTGAGAGCCAAATAGCCGGCTACTGGTGAGTCAATCCCGCCAGAAAGCATGAGCATACCCTTGCCTGAAGTTCCGACTGGCAGTCCCCCAGCACCACGAATCGTCTCATACGAGATATAGGCCGCTTCTTCACGAATTTCGACCCGCAGTTCAATATCTGGCGCTTTCATCTTGACCTGAACATTAGGAATGGCCTCAAAAACAGCATCACCAAGTGTCTGGTTAAGCTCGCGGCTATCCAATTCAAAGCTGTGGTCACTGCGCTTGCTGGTAATCTTAAAGGTCATGCCCTCTTGATAGACTTCCTTCATAATAGATTGGACAGCTTCGATTAGGGCTGGCACAGATTTTTCAATTTTGTAGGACGGCGAGAAATTCTGAATCCCAAAAATCTGCTTGAGCGACTCAGCGACCGGCTGATAGTCTGTTCCATGCAGATAGACATGGGTCCGGTCACGGTCAGCCTTGACATGGACCTTCGGATAGACTGACAAGACAGCCTGGATATTGCGTTTAAGTTTGTTGATAAAGCGCATACGGTTCTTCCCTTTGGTTGAGAGCTCGCCGTAGCGCACCATAATTTCTGAATATTGCATTGTTTACCTTACTTTTCTGGTTTTTTCGTAAATAATTTTAAAAGTTGTCAAAAACTGCTCTATCTGGCTCATATCGTTGTCAAGATCCAAACTGATACGGACAGCAGTTTGAGCGAGAGACTTTTCGATACCCATAGCGATTAGGGTTCCTGCTGGCTTTCCAACCTTAGAAGAGCAAGCGCTGGTCGTCGAGATATAAATCTCGTAGTCTTCAAATGCATGAACGACGACTTCACCCCGCACTCCCTTGATACCAAAGGTTAGTATATGGGGGGCGAAATCTTCCATGTCTGAGAAAATCACCACATCTGGATACTTCTGCAGTTCTTCAAGAAGAATCTTCTTCATCTGAGTCGTCCGCTGGGCAAATGCTTCTTGCTTTTCCATGGACAAACGCAGAGCCTTGGCTGTCGCTGCAATGCCAGCTAGATTTTCCGTTGTGGAGCGTTTGTCCGACTCCTGGCCGCCACCAGTCAAGAGAGGACTGATTTTCTTGCCAGACTTGATATAGACAAATCCTACGCCCCGCAGACCGTGAAATTTATGACTGGAAAATGTCGCAAAATCCACGCGATCCGTCAGATAAGCAGCTGTTGGAATCTTCGTAACAGCCTGTACAGCGTCCACATGAAAGGAAATAGTCGGCTTGTCTGCTAGTAGTTCGGATATTTTCTGAATGGGCTGAATACTGCCGATTTCATTATTGACAGCCATGATAGAGATCAGAGTGGTGTCTGGTCGAATCAACTCAGCCAGCTTGTCTACCTCAATAAAACCCGCCTTGTTCACTGGCGCAAAATCTATCTCAAATCCTTGACTCTGCAACCAGAGGGCTGATTCTTTAACCGCGGGATGCTCAATGTTGGATACGATGATGTGTTTGCCAAAGGGAACTTTTTCAAAAGCAACTCCTTTAAGCACCCAGTTGTCCCCTTCTGTTCCTCCAGACGTAAAAAAAATCTCCGATGAAGACTTGCCTAAAAGCTCTGCTATTTGCCTGCGTGAAGCTTCTAAGAGACGGGTTGCCTGACTGCCTAAACTGTGCAGACTGGATGGATTTCCCCAGATTTTAGAAGCTACTTCTGTGTAAGCGGCCAAAGCCTCAGGATAAGGCTTGGTTGTCGCTGAATTATCTAAATAAATCATGTTCTTTCCTCTAAATTTCAATACTCCTATTGTAACACGAAAGAGAAGCTGGAACAAGAAAGAAAAAGCCCTAAATTCTGTAAAAACTTAGGGCTAAATATCACCGGTCATAAAACTCATGCAGCAAGCTAAAGAGTTCCTGTTGTTGAGCTAACAAGCTCTGACCAATGGTAGTAGATTTGATAAGGGTTCGTTCCTCTACATTTTCAATCACCTTTTTCAGGGAGGTTTGAGCAAAAGGCGATTCAACGACTTTTTGAGCATTTTGGAAAGGCTGATGGGTCACCAACTGGAAACCATAGGAATTATTGAGCAGTGAATAGCCGGCCGTTCCAGTTTTCTTCTGATAGGCCTTGCAGAGACCACCATCAATGACAAAGAGCAAACCGCCACCACGGATAGGCGACTCTCCCTTGCCCGTCTTAACCGGAGTATGACCGTTGACCATCCTAGACTCTTGAGAAAAGAGGCCAAATTCTTCCAGAATCAGCTGACAGACTTTCTCAGAATTACGATAAGAAAAATAAGAATTTTCCACTTCCTTGTGGGTGTCCTTATCTTCAATGAAATAGCGCTCCAAGGTAGTCATCTTTTCTTTTCCAAACAAGGGCGACAGCTTACCTTTCCAGCAATACCAAATCAAATCAGTCGACAAATCATCCCCCACTTCCTTGTTCTTGGCCGACTGTCGAATATGATACTCAAAGAAATCCAGCAATTCCTTGCCTGCATAATGGGCTTGATTGAGAATGAAAGGCTGGAATTCTCCTGACGGCTCCAGAGGAATGCAGCCGTGAAAAAGCAAGTGATGGTTGTAAATCTTATACATAGAGCCCTTGTTCATCAGAAGACTCATATGCTCAGCCATCTTAAGAGAACTTTGGAATGAGGCCAGCATACTTTCTACAGCTTGATTTTCTTCTGGCGTCAAAGCTGACGGGTTTTCAGGATTGATAGTTTGGAAGCAGGTGTTAACCATGGGATGCTTGGTATCGTCAATCGTAACACTTTCTTCCCAATAATCAATCTTGTCCAGCATAACATGGTCCTGCATCTGGAATTCAGGCCGTCGTTTGATGAGTTGATTTTCCAGCTTGAACTGGATAATCGCTAAGGCTTGGTGAACCTTTTCCAGCTGCAGAATTTCCTCATCTGAAAACTCCTGCTCTCTAGCACCAAGAATAGGCCTAAACTTAGGATTAGACTGGTAAGTCTTGTCCGCAAAAAGGGTCAAGGAGCGCAGGTTTAAACCATAATCTTTCTCAATATCCCAGAGATAGCCATAGCGAGCTGCTATGCGCAGCACATTGAGTAAGCAAGCCTTAGAGCCAAAAAAGGCTCCCATCCAGATAATGTCGTGATTGCCCCACTGAATATCGAGCGAGTGAAAATGCTGCAGTTCATCCATGACCTGAGCGCTGCCAGCTCCTCGGTCAAAAATATCTCCAACCACATGCAGATGGTCAATCAACAACCGCCGGATACTTCGGGCCAAGCCTAGGATAAAGGGCGCCGCTTCTCTCAGCTCAATCACATAAGTCAGGATATTCTCATAATAGGACTTTTTATCAGCCAAAGCCCTGTCACTATAGAGGAGCTCCTCTATAATATAGGCATACTGGGGCGGCAAGGCCTTTCTAACCTTGGAGCGACTGTATTTGGCACCTGCAAAAGCCAGCAAGTTCAAGAGCTGGGGAATAGTTTCCTGATACCAGTCTTTGCCTTTAGTTTCTTCCCCCAGCACAAGCTCAGGATAGGAAACCAGCGCTGAGAGCCGGTCCTTATGAGCTTCTGACAAGCTGTCCCCAAAACAGTCCTTAATCTTCTCATTGAGGATACCTGCACAGCTTCTCAAAATATAGTCAAATGCAGCAAACTCACCGTGAATGTCACTGATATACAGCTCCGTCCCTTTGGGCAAGTTCAAAATTGCCTCTAGGTTGGTCAGCTCTGTAATGACTTTCTGGCGACTGTCAAATTCTTTCAGTAAAATACGCTTATATTGCTCCATCTTCAGCCCTCACTCTATAACCGCTTTCTCAATCTTCTCTCTTATCTCAATTTCTTTAAATGGTCTTCAATCAAGAAAGCTGTCTCCTCGATTGATTTGTCCGTGATATTGATGACATGTGCCCTATACTTTTTAAAGACTTCTTTTGAGTAGTCTAGTTCTTCGTATATCTTTTCCAGATCTGTGTAGCTGGTCGACTGGGTCAATCCCAGAGAATTCAAGCGATTGCTGCGTATCTTAGACAGTTTTTCTGGTTCGCATAAGAGGCCGATAATCCTCTCTGGATCAACCTTATCCAAGACCTGAGGAAGAGGAACTTCTGGAATCAAAGGCAGGTTGGAAACCTTGTAGCCTTTATTAGCCAGATAAATACTGAGTGGCGTTTTGGATGTACGAGAGACGCCCAAGAGCACCAAATCTGAATCTAAAAAACCTTGTGGCGCCTTGCCATCGTCGTATTTGACCGCAAACTCAATAGCGGAAATTTTATTAAAATACTCAGTGTCCAGCCGGTGCAAGGTACCCGGCACCTCTATAGGACTGGTGCCCGTCTTTTCTCTGATAATCTCAAAAAATGGATGCATCAAATCCAGATAAGCAAGGCCATTGGCCTGACTGAACTCTCTAGCTACAGCTGCTAGCTTGCCATCAACCAGAGTGCTAATAACAAGGGCATCGTCCTTGATGGCATCGCGCAGAATATCCAGCAATTCTTCTTCTTTGTTGATAAATGGAAAACGATAGCTGTTATTAAAAATAATATCTGGGTACTGGGCTGTCACTGCAGACAGCAACTTCTGCGAAGTCCCCCCCAAAGAATCTGAAATGCTGTAAACAATAATTTCTTTCTTCATGTTCATTCCTCTTATCTATTAACCTCAGCGCTTCTAGCCTCTTGAATAATATAATCCAGCAGAGCTGACTTGGTCACAGTTCCTAAAATTTTACGCTCATTATCCTCATCGACTACCGGGAGTGAATCAATCGCAAAATCCTGCAAAACTGCTGCCGCTTCCAAAATATTCATATCCTTGTAGCAAGTTTTAATATGGGGCATTCGGGTCATGCAGACCGCTACGGGTGTGCTGTCAATGTTAGTATTGAGCGAAGCCCGCAGCAAGTCTTTACGCGACAAAATCCCCAAGAGCAGCTTATGCTCATCAATGACATAGAGAACATCCGCATCATACATAAATAATGTAATAATGGCATCTTGAATAAAAGAATCATGAGATACCAAAACAGGCGAAGTCATAATCTCTGCCACTTCCTTTCGAAAGGTATCGAAAAAGAAAAGCGTCTCTAAATCTGAGCCCGAGTATGTGTAGCCAACTTTAGGCGTAGCCTTCAAAATCCCAACCAAGGTCAGAAAAGACAGGTCCGAGCGCAGGGTAGCCCGAGAAATATCTAGTAATTCAGAGATTTTCTCACCGCTGAGTGGCTGGTGTTCTTTTACAATTTCTACAATTTTCTTTTGCCGTTCGCTTAATTTCAAATAGGTCTGACTCCTTATTTCTTTATAATAGATGATTAGCCTGATTTCTCTTAAAAGTTGTTATTATTACTCATATTTCATTTTCAGACGTTTAAATAATCATCATTTTGTAACACATTATAACAAAAAAATAAAAATTGTCAATAAAATAGGATGCTTTTTTCGGTTGACAAATATATGTGATGTATATTACAATGTAGTTGTCCTACAATATGACACATATTTCATAATTTTGGAGGTAAATATGGCGAAATGGATTTACTCCTTCGAGGAAGGATGTGCAGATGACAAAGCTCTGCTTGGCGGAAAAGGAGCCAACCTAGCTGAAATGACCAATTTGGGACTGCCTGTCCCTCCAGGTTTTACTATTACCACAGAAAGCTGTATCGAATATTTAGAAAGTCCTTATTTCTTTGAATCTTCTTTAAAAGAAGATGTTTTGAAAACGGTTACTGAATTAGAAGAAAAAACAGGTAAATATTTCAGTGGCAACGACTCAGCCTTGCTCTTAGTGTCTGTTCGAAGCGGAGCCAAGTTTTCCATGCCGGGCATGATGGACACTATTCTCAATCTAGGTCTAAACGATTTAAGAACCCAGACTCTGGCTGAGCAGACTAATGCTGACTTTGCCTACAACTGCTACCGACGTCTGCTGCAAATGTTTGCTGATGTGGTTTATGGCATTTCCAAAGACGAGTTCGATGACCTCTTGGGCTATTTTGAAAAGAATGCTGGCAAACAGGCCAAGGATTTCACACTGGAAGAACATCAAGCGTTGATTGACCAGTACAAGCAGCTTTATCGTGAGCATCATCAAACCTTCCCGCAAAGCTCAAAAGAACAGCTCTATGCAGCTATCAAGGCCGTCTTCAAGTCTTGGAATAACCCTCGAGCTAAGGTTTACCGCAACTTGAATGATATTCCTCATGACTTGGGAACTGCGGTGAATGTCCAAGCCATGGTTTTCGGAAATAGCGACCAAGCCAGTGGTACAGGAGTTGTCTTTACGAGAAACCCTGCCAGCGGTGAGCATCAGCTATTTGGCGAATTTTTGCTCAATGCTCAAGGAGAGGATGTCGTAGCCGGTATTCGGACACCTGAGCCTATCGCTGCACTTGAGACAGCTCTCCCTCAGGCCTATGCAGCCTTCCAAGACTATGCTAAGATTCTCGAAAATCACTACAAGGACATGCAAGATATTGAATTTACCATTGAAAAGGGTAAACTCTATATTCTCCAAACTAGAAACGGTAAACGAACTGCCAAGGCATCTTTGAAAATCGCCTTAGATCTGGTAGACGAGGGCATTATCAGCAAAAAAGAAGCTCTCCAGCGCGTATCTCCTGCTACGATTAGCCAACTCATCCATCCTGTATTTGAAGAAAAAGCTCTGCAAGATGCTACTTTCTTGGCTCAAGGATTGCCAGCAAGCCCTGGTGCTGCAACTGGTGAGATTGTCTTTACAGCTGAGCGCGCCAAAGACTACCACTCCTTGGGTAAAAAGGTCATTTTAGTCCGTCAGGAAACTTCACCTGAAGACATTGAAGGTATGGTCGTCAGCCAGGCCATCGTAACCAGTCAGGGCGGTATGACCTCTCACGCAGCCGTCGTAGCCCGGGGAATGGGAACCTGCTGTGTGGCTGGCTGTGGAGAGCTGACCATCAGCGAGGAAAGCAAAACTGTTTCCTGCGGAAGTCTTGTTTTGACTGAGGGTGACGTCATTTCAGTAGATGGCAGCTCGGGGCGCATTTATAGCGGTGAGATTCCGACTGTCCTAATCGAAAATGACCAAGAACTCCAACGACTGCTTTCATGGGCAGACGAAGTCGCACAGCTCAAAGTCCGTGCCAACGCTGAGACCGTTCAGGATCTGAAAACAGCTATTAAGTTTGGGGCAAAGGGCATTGGTCTGGCTCGTACCGAACACATGTTCTTTGGTCAGGAACGGATTCTGGAAATGCGGCGCCTGATCCTGGCTGACAATGAATTAGAAACCAGATCCGCCCTCAAAAAACTGCTGGAATTCCAAGAAAATGACTTCTACCAAATGTTCCAAGCGGTTCAGGAAAAACCGATGATTATACGACTTTTGGATCCACCAATGCATGAATTCTTGCCTAAAGATTCTCAGGAAATCAAAGCATTGGCTGACAAACTCCACAAATCGCCAGAAAAACTGACTCGCCGCATTGAGCAACTGCAAGAAAGTAATCCTATGCTGGGTCACCGCGGCTGCCGTCTGGGGATTACGCAACCAGAGATTTACGAGATGCAGGTCGAAGCAGTCTTCAAGAGTGCTATCAAGCTGAGTCAAGAAGGATTGACTGTCAAGCCAGAAATCATGATTCCGCTGATTGCAGACAAGGCCGAGCTAGACTCTGTCAAATCCTTTCTCATCCAACATATCAACAAGCTCTTTAGGCATCAAGGTCTGGAGCCTTTCCCTTATGAAATTGGCACCATGATTGAACTTCCGCGTGCCTGTCTGGTTGCAGATCAGCTGGCTCAGGAAGCAGACTTCTTCAGCTTTGGTACTAACGACTTGACCCAGATGACCTACGGTTTCTCACGAGACGATATTGGAAAATTCATCGGCCATTATAAGGAGAAAGAAATCCTTCCTTTTGATCCTTTCCAAAGTATCGACCAAGCGGGTGTTGGTGAATTGATGCGGATAGCCATCAGTAAGGGTCGTCAAGTCAAGCCTGAACTTCCTATCGGCATCTGTGGCGAGGTCGGTGGTGATCCTACTTCCATCCCCTTCTTCCAAGAAATTTGTATCACCTACGTTTCCTGCTCTCCTTATCGGGTTCCAGCAGCTAGGCTGGCTGTCGCTCAAGCGGCACTCCAAGATGAGAAGGCGTAATTACTTTGCTATTCTAGCTCAAGAAGCTGCTCAATCTAAATTTGGGCAGCCTCTTTTCTTAAGAGCAATCTTCTGTGTGCGTTTTCATAAATAAAAATTTGATTTTTTAAAGACATTTTCAGATAAAAAACGTATAATGAGAGATAAGAAATCATTGAAATTTTAAAAGGAGATTCTTGCAAGCATGGAAAACTATTCTCGTAGTAATAAAAATAAGACAAAATCATCTAAAAAACCTACTAAACAGCATATTAAAACCGGCCTTTCAGCCTTCCAAAAGACTATTGCAACGGTTGCCAGTATCTTGTCTATCATCATTGCCAGCATCACGATCATGAATCTGACAGGCCAAAAGGATGAAAAATCAAAAACTGATACCAGCAGCTCTACTGCAACGACTACTATCATCAAGGAAATTGAAAAAGAAACAAGCAGCCCTGCTTCAACAACTGCAACTGATACCGCTGCTTCTAGCAGCGATACAGCAGCAGTTGAGACTAGTGCATCTAGCTCTGCGGCAGATACAGCAGCAGGCGACACTACCGCTTCTAGCCAGAGCCAAGACACGGCAACCAACACTCAGACAGAAGCTTCAAACTAAGCAAGCAGCAAACGCCCAGCTCATTGAGCCAGGCGTTTTTCTTGTATTCATCAAGCAACCTTGTTTGATGATCACTTACGATACATCTTGACTTGAAGATAGAGGTCGTTGTAGGTTCCCAACCATTTAGGGCCCAACTGCTCATAAACTTCCAGATGTTTCATCGTTTCCTCAGTCGGATAAAAAGCCTCATCTTCCTGAATTTCCTTAGGCAGCATGGCCTTGGCAGGAAGATTTGGTGTCGAATAGCCGACATAAAGGGCATTTTTATAAGCATTCTCCGGTCTCAGCATAAAGTTAATAAACTGATAGGCTGCTTTTTTATTTTTGACTGTTTTAGGAATGACAATATTGTCAAACCAAAGATTGCTGGCTTCTGTTGGCACGACATAGCGCAGGTCTTCATTGGCCTCCAGCATCTGACGGGCCTCACCAGAAAAGGTCACGCCGATAGCTGCATTGTTCTGAATCATGTATCCTTTCATCTCATCGGCCACAATGGCCTTGATGTTTGGCGTCAGGGTGTAGAGCTTATCAACAGCCTCCTGCAACTGATCTGCATCTTTGGAGTTTAGACTATGGCCATCCGAGTTCAGACCAAGTCCCATGACTTCACGAGCCCCATCAATCATCATGATGGAGTTTTTGTATTCAGGACGCCAGAGGTCATTCCAATGCTCTGGAGCTTTATCAACCATTTTTTCATTGTAGACAATACCCAGCGTTCCCCAAAAATAAGGAATCGAGTACTGATTTCCAGGATCAAAAGGCTGGTTTAAAAAATCAGATCCGATATTTTCCAAGCCTTTAATCTGGCTATGATCTAGCTTCTCCACCAAACCTTCCTTCATCATCTTGGCAATCATATATTCACTAGGAATGGCAATGTCATAGGTTGTGCCGCCTTGCTTCACTTTTGTATACATGGCTTCATTGGAGTCAAATGTATCGTACTGGATTTGGACACCAGTTTCCTTCGTAAACTCAGCCAAGAGCTCAGGATCGATATAGTCACCCCAGTTGTAAATAACTAACTTATCGCTTTCCTTACTCTGCGTTCGACTTTCAATCTGGTAACTGACACCCCACAAAACTAAGATAATCAGCAGAATCCCCGCTAAAAATGAATAGAGCTTTCTCATACAGTCTCCTCCTTCTCACGGGTGATAAAGTAATACCCAATTACCAAAGCAATGCTGAAGAGAAAGACCAAGGCTGACAGGGCATTGATTTCCAGAGAAATTCCCTGACGAGCGCGGGAGTATATCTCAACAGACAGAGTCGAGAAGCCATTGCCAGTAACGAAGAAGGTCACAGCAAAATCATCTAGCGAATAGGTAAAAGCCATGAAGTAGCCAGCGATGATGGCTGGAGTCAGATAAGGCAGCATGATTTCTTTCAGCATTTGCAATTGACTGGCGCCTAGGTCATAAGCAGCCTTAATCATATCATCATTCATTTCCTTCAAACGCGGAAGAATCATCAGCACCACAATCGGAATAGAAAAGGCCACATGGCTAGCCAGCACAGACAGGAAGCCCAGCTGGAATTTTGCAGTAGTAAAGAGAATCAGGAAACTGGCCCCAATCATGACATCCGGCGCTACCATAAGGATATTGTTGATAGACAGAAAGGCATCCTGATACTTCTTGCGAGCTTGATAGATATAGATGGCGCCAAAAGTCCCAATCAGCGTCGCTATCAATGAAGACAGGAAAGCCAGAAAGAAAGTCTGAACCAAAATCAGAATCAGCCTTGAATCCTCAAAGAGATTCTGAAAATGACTGAGACTGAAGCCTGTAAAGCGATTCATGTCTTCCCCTGCATTAAAAGCATAAGCAATCAGGTAAAAGATGGGAATGTAGAGCACCAAAAAGACAAAGGCCAGATAGAGATTTGCAATTTTTTTCATCGCCCTCTCCTTTCCTTGGTTGCCCACATGGTAAAGAGCATAGCAACAATCAGCACCACTCCGATAGTAGAGCCCATGCCCCAGTTCTGAGTGGTCAGGAAGTGCTGCTCAATGGCAGTTCCCAGAGTAATTACTCGATTACCACCGATTAAGCGGGTCAGCATGAAAAGGCTGAGACTAGGGATAAAGACTGACTGCACTCCACTTCTGACACCATTCAAGGACAAAGGGAAAACAACCCGACGGAAAGTCTCCCAGCGATTAGCTCCCAAGTCATAGCTGGCATTGATAAGATTTGGATCCAAATCATCCAGAACATTGAAAATGGGCAGAATCATGAAAGGCAGCTCAATGTAGCTGGCTACAAAGATAAATGAAAAGTCTGTAAAGAGAATCTGCTGCGGTCCTACTCCGATAAAAGTCAGAAATTGATTGATTGAGCCATTCTGACCAAAAATACCAATGAAAGCATAAGCTTTGAGCAGGAGATTGATCCAGGTCGGCAGGACAATCAGCATCAGCCAGAGCTGCTTGTGCTTGAGCTGAGTCAAAAAGAATGCAGTCGGATAGGAAATCAGCAGGGTTACAACAGTAATAATCCCTGCATAAAGGACCGAATTCAGACTCATTTTGAGATAGGTCCAGTTCTGCGATGTGAAGTAGGTCTGGTAGTTTTCCAGCGTAAACTGGCCTTCAATGTTAAAGAAGGATTTCCAGATAATCATGACAACAGGTGCCAAGACAAAAAGGAAAATCCAGAGCAGGTAAGGCAAGAGAAAAAGATTAGAGGTTGTTTTCTTCATCGCGTTCCTCCTCAATAGCATTGATCAGACCCGCTTCTTGCTCTTCTACTTCTACATATTCTTCGATACGGGCATCGAATTCTTCTTCTGTTTCATTGAGACGCATGATGTGGATATCCTCAGGCTCAAAATGCAGACCAATTTCTTCACCGACAATGGCCTTGCGAGTCGAGTGAATCATCCATTCATTGCCCAGTTCATCATAAGCAATAATCTCATAGTGAACGCCACGGAAAAGCTGTGTATCAACTTTAACCTGCAGCTTGCCTTCTTCTGGCAGGGTAATCCGCAAGTCCTCCGGCCGAATCACCACTTCAACAGATTCATTTGGACGCATCCCGCCATCCACTGCTTCAAAGCGCTTGCCGTTAAACTCAACCAGATAGTCTTCAATCATCTTACCTGGCAGAATATTGGACTCACCAATGAAGGTTGCAACAAAGTGGTTAATAGGCTCGTCATAAATATCGACAGGCGTTCCCGACTGAACAATTTCACCGTCATTCATAACGAAAATCCAGTCACTCATAGCCAGGGCTTCTTCTTGGTCATGTGTGACAAAGACAAAGGTAATACCCAGACGCTGCTGCAATTCCCGCAGCTCATACTGCATGTCCGTGCGCAGCTTCAAATCCAGAGCAGAGAGCGGCTCATCCAGCAAAACAACCCGCGGCTGATTAATGATTGCCCGCGCGATGGCTACACGCTGGCGCTGACCGCCCGACAATTTACGAATAGAACGGCGCTCAAAACCTTCCAGCTGAACCATTTTCAGCACTTCTGCAACCCGCTCTTGAATTTCTTTTTTATCAACCTTGCGCAGACGCAGCGGAAAGGCTACATTTTCAAAAACATTCATATGCGGAAACAGTGCATAGGACTGAAAAACCGTGTGGACGTCTCGTTTATTAGTGGGAATATCATTGATGCGGACGCCATCAAGAAAAATATCCCCGTCTGTCGCGTCCAAAAGACCGGCAATAATGTTCAGAATCGTTGATTTTCCAGAGCCGGAAGAGCCCAGCAAAGTATAGAATTTCCCTTCTTCCAGCTCGAAATTAATATCTTTCAGAACGATAGTATTATTATCTTCAAAAACTTTTGAAACGTTTTTAAACTCGATGATTGGTTTTTTCAATTGTCATAAATTCCTTCTTTCTCGTATTAACAGATTAAGGGTTCTGTCAGACCGCTGCTACCTCGTGAGGGCTGTAAAGGCCCTTTATAAATTCCGTGTCGATAGGCTTTCACCCCCTTACTAAGTTGCAGCCAGCTGCAGTTCCTTATCCAGCATACTTCTACTGGAAACCAATCTGTCTTACAGAGATTCACCAATGATGCGAACTTCGCGCTCCAGAGTAATACCTGAATTTTCTCGCACCCTTTCAATCACATGAGCGATAAGATTTTCATAATCTTGAGCCGTCCCTTTATCGACGTTAATCATAAAGCCGGCATGTTTCTCAGATACCTCTACACCACCGATACGGTGCCCCTTGAGGCCTGCTTCACTAATGAGCTGACCAGCAAAGTGACCCAAAGGACGCTTGAAAACAGAGCCGCAGGACGGATATTCCAAAGGCTGCTTGAGCTCCCGCAGATGGGTTAAACGTTCCATTTCCTGACGAATCGTTCTGTGAACACCAGGAGAAAGAGCAAACTTAGCAGAAATAACAATATCGCCCGTTTCCTGTACCAGTGAGTGACGATAGCCAAACTTCATATCCCGAACATCCAGCGTTTTGACTTGGCCCTGAGGAGTCAGTACCTTGCAAGACACCAAGACATGAGCAATCTCGCCGCCATAAGCCCCAGCGTTCATAAAGACAGCTCCGCCGACACTGCCCGGAATACCACAGGCAAACTCAAAGCCAGTCAGACTGTTCTGCATGGCGATATGGGTTGTCTGAATCAGATTAGCTCCAGCCTCTGCCTCAATCATATAGCCATCTACTGCTACATTGTTGAGCTTGTCAAACATAATCACGAAACCTCGGATACCGCCATCTCGCACAATGATATTACTGGCATTTCCCAGCACCATCCAAGGAATGTCTTCTTGATTAGCAAAATTGACAATACGAGCCAGCTCATAACGATTGCGGGGAAAAACTAAGAAATCGGCTGCACCCCCGACCTTTGTGTAGGTGTATTGACTCAAAGGCTCGTTGAAGCGAATGTCGATTCCCTCTAATTCAGATTTTAATTTCTCTAGTTTTTGCATGATTTTCTCTCTTTTATGTAAACAAAATACACTCTATTATATCAAAAATCTATGGCATTTACGATAGATTACAAAGAAAAAGCTGAGAAAGGTCAGCTTTTTAATGATTATAATTGCCTAGTAGTAAAACGCTGTGTTTGACTAGAAAGAGCATTCCTGATGGCGCCGAAAGCTCCTGCTCCAGTGAAAACATAGAGCAAAATCAAGTTGAACCAATAGTTATCTGGGATGATTCCATTAAAAATTGATTCGTTGACAGCTGAAAAGGCATCAAATACATTCGCGTCTGGATATTCTCGAACAAGTAACAAAGCATAGTCAAACTGATTGACTAAGAAAGTCACCAAGACCATAAACACGATACTAATAGCAATACCTGCTTTAGATAGCTTTTTACCCAGCAACTCATACCCTTTAATAGTACAGTAACCCATAGCCAATCCTCCAGCAACAGCCACATAATTCATCTGCGCAATCAATAAGATTACCGCTCCACCAATGAGACTGCCGACAAAAGCACCGACAATACCACCAACGATACTTTCTTTCTGATTGTCATAGATCTGGTTTTCCAGCGAAAGACCTGAACTCAGACTTTCAAAGCTTTGTCGTGACAAAATCAGGATATTTCCTCCCAATTGATAGACATCAATCTGCCCAGGCTCACCACTCTGCTCACAAACATTTACAAATCCTCTTTCCTTGAAAAAGACAAGTGCTTCTTGAACAGCTTGTGCAAGAGCTTCATTGGTTTTAGCTTTAGCATAAAGTACTAGCTTGTAGTGATTCAGTTGGCTACTGGTTAGAACCTCTGAGTTTTTAATCAAATCATCAAAGGAATTTGGCGCAGTAAAAGCATCGCCAGCCTTAACAGAAAAACAAATCCTATATTGCTTTCTTTGCTCTGTGGGCTCAATATAGAGTGTGTAACCTTCTATCTGTCCGAAGACAAGAGACAAAAATTCATCAAACTGTAAGCCTAGCTCAGTCGCTAAAGCCTGTAATTCTAAATGATCCATAAAGTGAATTATCCTCCTTTAAGCTAGACCCATTATAGCACAGTTAGGTATAAAAAGATAGGGATATCAACTCCATAGCTTAGAAAAGAAAAAAGAGGCTCATAGAAAACCTCTTGATGATTTATTTTTCTACCCGGACGCCCTCTGTGTCTACCTGAAGTCGGAAGATTTGCCCCTCGAAATTCTGTTTTTGC
Source organism: Streptococcus sp. 27098_8_134 (assembly GCF_041431675.1). Classification (NCBI taxonomy): domain Bacteria; kingdom Bacillati; phylum Bacillota; class Bacilli; order Lactobacillales; family Streptococcaceae; genus Streptococcus; species Streptococcus sp. 27098_8_134. Next base: position 209,230 of record NZ_JAPVYD010000004.1, read on the forward strand.
AAAAGCTGGTAAATCTTCTCTGTCTTGTTCTTAGGTGATAAGACCATAACAGTAGGTCCCGCTCCTGAGATGTAGGTCGCATAGGAGCCATTTTTTCTAGCCAAGAACTTAATATCTGAAAATTCCTTGATCAAAGGCTGACGGTATTTTTCGTGGAACAAATCTGACTCGATAGCCCGACCAGCGATTTTCATATCACCTTTTAAAAGAGCAGCAATCGCAACATTGGCAATGGAGCTGGCCGCCACAGCTTCTTTGTAAGAAAGGCGATTTGGCAAGACCCTACGACTCTCGACCGTCCGAAGCTCATAGTCTGGGATATAGGCGATGAAGTCGGCTTCTGGAAAATCCGCCACCACAGCCGATACCTGATTTCTAGACGAGCTAGATACGACCAAATTACCATAAATAGCCGGCGCAACATTGTCAGGATGGCCTTCAATCTTTGTAGCGATTTTTAGCTTCTGATAATCCGACAAATTAAGGTGAGCCAGCTGGTTGGCCAATTCAATCCCAGCCACAATGACCGAGCTAGAAGACCCCAGTCCGCGAGCCAATGGAATATCACTGGTCATTTTCAAACGATGTGGCTGGATATCTGGAGCCAACTGCAGGGCAATCTTAACCAATAGATTGCGCCGGTCCTTAGGAATTCTCGGATTAAGGTCATGCTCAATCACCCACTCCTGACTTTCTTCCAAGACATCAATTTCCAGATATTTTGACAGGGCTACTCCAACAGAGTCAAAGCCAGGACCGATATTGGCACTGGTCGCTGGTACAATAATTTTCATCTTAATCTCCTAATACTTTGAAGGTATTGAGCAAATCAAACTCAGCAACTTCTTTGAGCTTAGCAGTGACATTTTCCAGCTGTGTCTTGCTGACAGCATGGGTAATAATCACCACGCGAGCCTTCTCACCATCTGTACCTTCCTGCAGAATCTGCTTAAAGGAAATATCCTCAGCATTGAAAATCTCAGCCAAATGCAGAACTTGACCTTTAGAGTCAGGTGCCAAGATAGAGAAATAATAGCTGCTCTTCACATCTTCTGGCTTAGCCAGCACTAGCTCACGGCTGAATTCATTAAAGGCCTTGCCAACTGTTCCTTCATTCAAACGGCGGCTAATACGGACAATATCTGCCACAACACTAGTTGCAGTTGGTTTTTGACCTGCTCCTGGTCCGTAGTACATGGATTCTCCGATGCCGATGGATTCGACAAAGACGGCGTTCATTACCCCATTGACACTAGCCAAAGGATGCGCTTTAGGCAGAAATGTTGGAGCTACTTCTGCTGCAATACCTGATGCTGTTTCTTCGATAGAACCAACCAGCTTGACTACATAGCCCAGATCTTGAGCAACAGCCACATCTTCTGGTGTGATATGACGAATTCCCTGATGACCCACATCTTCAAACTTAACATTCATACCAAAAGCGAACTGACTAAGAATGACCATCTTGTAAGCCGCATCAATGCCATCTACGTCATTGGTTGGGTCGCTTTCAGCAAAGCCAAGGCGTTGTGCTTCAGCAAGAGCGTCTTCATAAGACCAACCCTCTTCCACCATCTTGGTCATCATAAAGTTAGAGGTTCCATTGACAACACCCAAGATACGGGTGATTTTGTCAGAAGCCAGTGAATTAACCAAGGTACGGAGGATTGGAATTCCACCGGCAACAGCTGCTTCATAGTAGAGAGCTACATTTTGCTTTTGAGCAATTTCTAGCAACTCTGCTCCATGAACAGCCAGCAAATCCTTATTGGCCGTTACCACATGTTTGCCAGCTTCAAGAGCACGAGTGATGAACGTTTTCGCTGGCTCAATCCGTCCCATCAATTCTACAACGATGCTAATCTCAGAATCGTTCAGGATTTCTTCAACATTTGTGACAAAATTAAAGTCATTTCCAGCTGCTAAAAGACGCTCTTTTTCAGCATCATCTTTGACCAATACTTTAGCAACCTCAATCTCTGAATGAGCTGCTTGAACGATTTTTTCTCCATTTTCTTTCAGCAAAAAAGGCACACCACTGGCCACTGTTCCAAAACCAAGTAAAGCTATTTTAATAGACATGAAGCACTCCTTGAAAATTTCTTGTATAAAAAATATTATAACAAAATTATATAAAAATGCCTACAAAACTACTTCTTTATTTGTTATAATAGATGTAAATTTCCGCAAGGAATTGTAATTTTTTTAAAAAAGGAGATATTATGACAGGAAAACACCGAGGAAATCGCATGCAGCAACGCAAAGCTAGAAAAAGAGCTATTTTGCTTTCTTTAACGAGTTTATTACTTTTTCTTGTCTTGATTGTAGGTGGCTTTTCTTTACTAGCCAAGCTGCAAAACTCGCACAACCAAAAAGAAGCTAATAACGTGTCAACGAACCAAGTCATTACTTCATCTAAAACTTCGTCAGCACCGACTCGGGAAAAAAAGACTACTTCGGATGACAGAAGTAAGGACAAGATTAAATGGGTCAAGCAAGACCAGCCAGTTCAAGTTCCTATTTTGATGTATCATGCCATTCACGTCATGGATCCATCAGAAGCAGCTAACGCCGGTTTGATTGTAGATCCAGACACATTTGAAAGTCATCTAAAAGCTTTAAAAAACGCAGGCTACTACCCACTGACACCAGCTGAAGCGTACAAGGTCCTAACGGAGAACGTCTTGCCAGAAAACAAAAAAGTCGTCTGGCTGACCTTCGATGATAGTCTAAAGGACTTCTATACTAATGCCTTTCCACTTCTTCAGAAATATGACATGAAAGCAACCAATAATGTCATTACTGGATTTGTTCAAGCGGGTCGTGAAGATATGCTGACGCTAGATGAGATAAAGGAAATGAAGGACAAAGGCATGTCTTTTGAAGACCATACCGTCAACCATCCTGACCTCTCAGCGACTGCAGAAGACCAACAAAAAATTGAGTTAAAAGACTCCAAGTCTTACTTGGACAAAGAACTGTCTCAAACCACAACAACCGTTGCCTATCCATCTGGACGATACAGTGATGCAACCTTGCAGATTGCTGAAAGCCTTGGCTACAAGATGGGACTGACAACCAATAACGGACTAGCTTCTCTATCCAATGGCTTACTCTCACTCAACCGCGTTCGCGTAAACCCAACCACCACTGCAGAAGACCTGCTAAATGAAATTGCAACCAACTAATCTTAAAAAGCCCGCTTCACTTGAAGTAGGCTTTTTCTATTCCTATGATTATAGCTTCTTTCAAATACCAAAAAACATCAGCTCCAAAGAACTGATGTAAAGGTTTATTTAGACTTGATATAGTTGATACCATCCGCTTTCGGAGCAACAGCTTTACCAAAGAATGCCGCAAGGACTACAATCGTCAAGACGTATGGCGCAATCTGCAGATAAACCGTTGGAACGCTTGAAAGCAATGGCAACTGGTTCCCGATAACCGCCAAACTTTGGGAAGCTCCAAAGAAGAGACTCGCCAACATGGCACCAATAGGACTCCATTTACCAAAAATCATAGCTGCCAAGGCGATAAATCCTGGACCTACGATAGTTGTCACAGCAAAGTTAACAGAGATTGACTGAGCATAAATAGCTCCACCAATACCACCAAGCAGACCAGAGATCATGACACCGCAATAACGCATGAGGTAAACATTAATCCCCAAGGTATCTGCTGCCTGCGGATGCTCTCCGACTGAGCGAAGACGGAGCCCGAATTTAGTCTTAAACATGACAAACCAAGCAAGGAAAGAGAAAGCAATGGCAAGATAACCAACCAAGCTTGTATGCTTGAAGAAAATATCTCCCAAGACTGGAATATCAGACAGGACAGGGAAATTAAACTTCCCGAACGAACGCTGAATATTATCTGTTTGTCCCTTGTTATAAATAGCTTTAACAAGGAAAATCGCCAAGGCTGGCGCAAGCAAGTTCAGCACTGTACCACTCACAACGTGATCCGCACGGAAGGTAATGGTTGCCACAGCATGGATAAGAGAGAAGACAACACCGACTAAACCAGCAGCAACCAAAGAAAGCCACGGAGTCGCGCTACCCAAGCTCTTCTCGAAAGTCAGGTTAAAGAGAACACCTGTAAAAGCCCCCATAACCATGATTCCTTCCAAGCCGACATTAACCACACCAGCGTGTTCAGAGTAAGCCCCGCCAATACTTGTGAAAATCAAGGGAGCCGCATAAATCAGCATAGATGATACTAATAAACTTAATACCGTTACAATATTCATCCTAGTTTCCCTCCTTCACTTTTTTAGCTTCTTGACGACGATTTTTAAGAAAATCAAAGATAGTCATACCTGTCATACGCTCAATCAAATAATGGGCGCTGACAAAGAAAATAATAGAAGCTGTTACGATGTTTACAAGTTCTGTTGGAATCTGAGCGACGTTCATACCTGGAGCACCCACACTCAGGACCGCAAATAGGAAGGCTGCAAAGAGGATTCCAATTGGAGAATTGGCTGCCAAGAGACTTACCGCCATACCATTGAAACCAACACTCAGGGAACTTCCTTGAACAAAGACATTCTGATAAGTCCCAAGTCCTTCTACTACTCCTCCAAGTCCTGCAAGAGCACCTGAAATAATCATAGATATGATAATAGTACGCTTAGATGACATCCCTGCATATTCAGATGCATTTGGATTAAGCCCTACAGCACGAATTTCAAAACCAAGCGTTGTTTTCTTAAGCAAATACCAAATAACCACTACTGCAATCAAGGCAAAGAAGATACCGATATTCATCCGAGAGTTAGACGTAAGACTTCTCAACCACTCTGTTTGATAAATCGCATTGGCACTGACACGCTTACTAGAGTCAACACTCTGCATCACAGATTCTGGGAAACTATGAATAAGGGCATTTCCAACAAAAAGAACAATATAGTTCATCATAATGGTTACGATGACTTCACTCGTTCCCAGATAAGCACGCAGAATTCCTGGAATAGATCCGATAATACCACCAGCTACTGCTGCAATGACTACAGTCGCCAATAACATCAGTGGACGAGGTAAATTGGGGAAGGAAAGTGCAAACCAGCCAGCCATAATCCAGCCGGCCAAAGCCTGTCCTGGAAGCCCAACATTAAAGAATCCAGCACGGCTAGCTACAGCAAAGCCCAAACCAATGAGAATCAGAGGTCCCATCGCACGAGAAATCTCACCCAAACTTCTCAAAGAACCAAAAGCTGTTTTAAAGAGGGATTCATACCCCCAGATAGCATCATAACCAAAGATGGCCATGACAACCGCTCCCAATAAAATCCCTAGAAGAACTGAGATTAAAGGAACTGCAATCTGTTGTGTTTTTTTAGACATTTGAAGCTCCCTTCTGAATCTTACCACCAGCCATGAGAATACCAAGCTCTTGCTTATTAGTTTCCTCTGGAGTTACAATTCCCTGAATCTTACCATCGTGGATAACGGCGATTCTATCAGAAACATTGAGGATTTCGTCTAGCTCAAAGCTAACAACTAGGACAGCCTTGCCTTGAGTCCGTGCTTCAATCAAGCGTTTATGAATGTATTCAATCGCCCCCACATCAAGTCCGCGAGTTGGCTGACTGACAATCAGAAGGTCTGGATCGCGATCCATTTCCCGAGCAATGATAGCTTTCTGCTGGTTTCCTCCTGAAAGAGCTGAAGCAGGTACATATTCACTAGCCGCCCGAACATCAAATTCATCCATCAACTTGCGTGCGTAAGAATAAATGTTACCATAGTTCAGGATTCCATTTTTACTGAGCGGTTCTTTATAGTAAGTCTGCAGAGCAATATTTTCAGAAATGGACATTGCCAGGACCAAACCATCACGGTGACGGTCTTCAGGAACGTGGCTGACTTTCATTTCAGTTATCTGCCGCGGCTGCTTACCAATAATAGACTGGTTCTTAATTGTAATCTCGCCAGAGCTAGCTTTTCTAAGTCCTGTAATAGCCTGAATCAGCTCGGTTTGACCATTGCCATCAATCCCAGCAATACCAACAATCTCACCAGCTCGGACATCAAGAGAAAGTCCCTTAACAGCTGGAACACCACGGTTTTCTTCAACAACAAGATTTTTTATTGACAAGACAGTTTCTTGAGGATTAGCAGGCTCTTTCGCAGTCTTGAAGGAAACAGCCCGGCCCACCATCATTTCAGCCAAATCTTGGTTAGTTGCACCAGCAATTTCGACTGTTTCAATGGATTTTCCGCGACGAATAACCGTTACTCGGTCAGAAACTGCCCGAATCTCATCCAACTTGTGAGTGATAAGAATAATAGATTTTCCTTCTTTGACGAGATTCTTCATGATTTTCATCAATTCATCGATCTCAGCTGGCGTCAGAACGGCTGTCGGCTCGTCAAAGATGAGAATGTCCGCCCCACGATAAAGAGTTTTCAGAATTTCAACCCGCTGCTGGGCACCGACAGAAATATCTTCAATCTTAGCAGATGGATCAACTGCCAAGCCGTATTTCTCAGAAAGTTCCTTAATTTCTTTAGTGGCACCTTTCAAGTCCAACACACCATTTTTTGTGATTTCACTTCCAAGGATGATATTTTCAGCGACAGTAAAAGCTTCAACAAGCATAAAGTGCTGGTGCACCATCCCGATACCAAGTGAGGCCGCCTTTGATGGAGAGTCCAGTTTAACTGACTTTCCATTCACTACAATCTCACCGCTGGTCGGCTCAAGCAGGCCAGCCAGCATATTCATCAAGGTTGACTTGCCGGCACCATTTTCTCCCAAAAGAGCGTGAATTTCACCTTTTCTGAGTTCCAAATTGATTTTATCATTGGCTACAAATTCACCAAAAATCTTGGTAATTTCTCGCATTTCAATGACATTTTCATGTGTCATGGCTCTTTCCTTTCCAGAATTTCATTTTATTTCAATAAAATTTACTAGCACAGCCAGTGCTAATAAATTCTATTGACACAAAGGCGTCTCAATTTCAAAAAGAAGCGACCCTACACGGTCGGATCGCTCTTAAATTGTTTTATTTGTCAGGAACAGTGATGCTGCCGTCAAGGATTTTTGCTTTCGCTTCTTCAACGGCTTTTTTCGCATCTTCTGACAGGTTTGTAGTTGTCAAGTCAACTCCACCGTCTTTCAGACCGAAGGTTGTAGTTTTACCGCCTGGGAATTTACCTTTAGCAGTTTGGTTAGCAATGTCTTGGACAGTCTTACCAACTTGTTTCAAGCTTGATGCTAAAACAAAGTTAGACTCTTTACCATCCTTAGACTTGTATTTACCTTCTTCAGTTTGGTCACGGTCAACACCGAGTACCCAAACTTTTTCATCTTCATTTCTTGTTTCGTTGATTGACTTAGCTTCGTTAAATACTCCAGCACCAGTTCCACCAGCAACTTGGTAAACCACGTCTGCACCTGCAGCATATTGAGCAGCAGCAATTGTTTTACCTTTAGCAGCATCACCAAATGAGCCAGCATAGTCTACTTGAATCTTGATAGACGGGTCAACTGATTTCACGCCAGCTTCGAAACCTTTTTCAAAACGTGTGATAACTGCGCCTTCTATACCACCTATGAAACCAACTTGTTTTGTCTTAGTAGTTTTTGCAGCAGCAACACCAGCAAGGTAAGCAGCTTCATTGTCAGCAAAAATAGCTGAAGCAACATTCTCTTTTCCTTCGATAACATCATCAACAATAACATAATTGATGTCTGTGTTATCTTGGGCAGCAGATTCAACCGCATCACGAAGGGCAAATCCGATACCATATACTAAATTATAACCATCCGTAGCAGCTTGGTTTAGGTTATTCGCATATTGAGACTCATCATTAGACTGATAGTAAGTAAAACCATTATCTTTAGAAAGACCGTTTTCTTTACCCCAAGCTTGCAAGCCTTCCCATGCAGACTGGTTAAATGACTTATCATCAACACCGCCAGTATCAGTTACGATAGCAGCCTTCAAATCAGTTTTCGCGTTTGAAGAATCTGAGCGAGAAGCACGGTTTCCACATGCAGCAAGTCCGAATGCTGCGACAGTTACTAGACCAAGACCTAGCCATTGTTTTTTGTTCATTTCTGAACCTCCTAAATAAGATGTGCAACACAGTTGCAAGTTTGAGTTTGGTCAGATGACCGATAACAGACTTATGTTAAATCTGTAAAAGAATATGGAAGTAATTCCTTGACCGTCATCACGACCGTCGATTTATCTTTAGCGACCAAGGTCACTTTTAGATCCTCAGAAAAAAATTCTGCCATTACTTGGCGGCAGGCACCACAAGGTGATATAGGTTTTTCCGTCTCACCATAGACAATCAGCTCCTCGAAGTCTAAAGCTCCTTCTGAAACCGCCTTAAATATAGCTGTCCGCTCTCCGCAGTTGGTCAGACCAAAACTGGCATTTTCAACATTAACGCCGGTAAATACCCGTCCGTCTTTAGCGACTAAAACCGCTCCGATAGGGAAATGAGAATAGGGAACATAAGCATTTTTGCTTGCTTGGACAGCCAAGTCAATCCACTCAGTAGTCGCCACTAGATTCTTCTCCCTTCATAATCGCCACTCCGGCCGAAGTTCCGATACGAGTCGCACCTGCTTCAATAAAGGCCAGCGCGTCTTCATAAGAACGAGCACCGCCAGAAGCCTTGACGCCCATGTCAGGACCAACTGTTTTTCTCATGAGGGCAACATCTTCGACTGTCGCACCGCCAGTTGAGAATCCTGTAGAGGTCTTAACAAAATCAGCTCCAGCTTTCTGAGCTAATTGGCAGGCCTTAACCTTTTCCTCATCTGTCAGCAGGCAAGTTTCCAGAATTACCTTGACCAAGGTACCGTTAGCAGCTTCTACAACCGCACGGATGTCTCGCTCTACCAAATCATAATTTTTAGACTTCAGAGCACCGACATTGATGACCATATCCACTTCGCCAGCACCCTTTTGGATTGCGTCCTTCGTTTCAAAAGCTTTCACATCGGAAGTGTTGGCTCCTAAAGGAAAACCAATTGGCACACAAACCTTGACATCTGAGCCTTTCAGCTGCTCCGCAGCAAACTCTATCCAGGTTGGATTGACACAGATACTGGCAAAATCATAAACTTTTGCTTCTTCAATTAACTTCAGAATCTGCTCTTCTGACGCTTCTGGTTTTAAAAGCGTATGGTCTATGTATTTGTTTAATTTCATGTTGGCTTCTCCTAGAATTAAGCAATAACCTCGATAATCTCGCTTACTGCAACGCTTTCATCACCTATTTTAACATTTTTTTGAAAATCTGTAACTAGTTCTTGAGAAATTTTTTCATTTGAATAAATTTTTGCGAAAACTTCTCCAATTTCGACCTTGTCTCCGACTTTCTTTCCAAAAACAATTCCTGTTTCATAATCCAAGTCGTCAGATTTAACTGCCCGTCCTGCTCCCAGTCTCATGGCAAAGAGTCCAAATTCCATGGCAGGCAGTTCAGTGATATAACCTGCCTGTTCAGCCCTAACTTCTAAAACATGAGCTGCTCTGGATGGACGATAGAGGTCTTCCAAGTCACCACCCTGGGCTGCAACCATAGCTTCAAATTTCTTCAAAGCAGCACCATTGGTCAGCTGTTCTCTCACTTCTTCCACCGTTTTCTCAACATCTGCCAGTCCGAGCATAATCTGAGCTAACTCACAAATAAAAGTTGTGATATCCTCACGACCCTTGCCCTGCAAGATATCCAAGGCCTCCAAAATTTCCAGACGATTACCGATGCTAGTTCCCAGAGGCTGACTCATATCAGTCAGAACGGCTACTGTTTTTCTGCCGACAGCCTTGCCCAAATCCACCATAGTGCGTGCTAACACACGAGCATCATCTATATTTTTCATAAAGGCGCCTTCACCAACAGTTACATCCAGAAGGATGCTATCAGCACCAGCAGCAATCTTCTTACTCATAACAGAGCTCGCTATCAGCGGGATCGTATCAACAGTTGCTGTTACATCTCGCAAGGCATAGAGTAGCTTATCCGCCAACACCAACTGATCTGACTGCCCGATTACAGACAAGCCGATTTCCTGCACCTGCTTGATAAAGTCTTCCTGACTGCGCTCTACCTGAAATCCCTTAATGGATTCCAATTTATCAATGGTTCCTCCAGTATGGCCCAGCCCACGGCCGCTCATTTTAGCAACGGGCACACCGAAGCTAGCTACCAAAGGTACCAAGACCAAGGTCACCTTGTCACCGACACCGCCGGTGGAATGTTTGTCTACTTTTATACCTGCGATTTCTGACAGGGCAAACTGCTCACCAGTCCCAACCATGGTCATGGTTAAGTCCGAAATTTCCCTAGTTGTCATGCCCTTAAAATAGACAGCCATTGCAAAGGCTGCCATCTGATAATCAGGCACTGTCCCGTCCACATAACCCTCAATCAGCCATTGAATTTCCTGACTGGTCAGCTCTAAACCGTCTCTCTTCTTTTGGATAATATCAACTGCACGCATCTTATTTTTCACTCCTTAATATATAGTAGCCTTTTTCCTTTTTGACAATCTCACAATTTCCAAAAACATCTTCCATTTTTGACTTGGCGCTGGGTGCTCCCTGCTTTTTCTGAATCACAAGGGTCAAATCACCGCCTTCTGTCAAATGCTCATAGCTTCCGCTGATGACTTCGTGCACGACTTGCTTACCAGCACGGATTGGCGGATTACTGATAATATGGTCGAAAATGCCACTGACCTTTTCATAAACATTTGACTGGAAGATATGAGCAGATACCTGATTTCTCTCAGCATTCTGCTGAGCCAAGCCCAAGGCCCGCTGGTTGATATCTACCATGGTCGCAGCCACTCCGTACGCTTTGGCTAAGCTCAAACCTAGAGGGCCATAGCCGCAGCCAACATCCAAGACCCGTTCTCCAGCTTCAAAGTCCAAGACAGACAAAAGGACCCGACTGCCATAATCAATCATCCTTTTACTGAAGACACCAGCATCTGTCAAAAAAGTCAGCCGCTGTCCTAACAGTTCCACATTTAATTCATGAATATCGTGTTTGGCATCAGGATTTTCTGCAAAATACATTTTAGTCATACAACCATTTTATCATAATTTTCCTAGATTTGTAAATCGTTTTCATTTCTCCAAAAAGTATGTTATACTAAAGTCCATCATACAGGAGTAACTTATGACTAACGAATTTCTTCACTTTGAAAAAATCAGCCGCCATACTTGGCAAAACCTGCACCGTAAAACAACTCCGCCTCTGACTCAGGCGGAACTTAACTCCATCAAGAGTTTCAATGACAAGATTAGCCTGCAGGATGTGACGGACATTTATTTACCCTTGACTAACCTCATTCAAATTTATAAACGTTCTAAGGAAGACTTGGCTTTTTACAAGGGGATTTTTCTACAAAAGGAAAGCCGAAAACAACCTTTTATTATCGGAGTTTCTGGTAGTGTGGCCGTTGGGAAATCCACCACCAGCCGTTTGCTGCAGATTCTGCTTTCTCGGACTTTTTCAAATGCAACTGTCGAGCTAGTTACCACAGATGGTTTTTTATTTCCGAATAAAACCTTGGAAGATCATGGCATTTTAAACCGCAAGGGTTTCCCAGAAAGCTATAATATGGAGCTGCTTCTTTCCTTTCTGGACAGCATAAAAAACGGTCAGGATTTCCAAATTCCAGTCTACTCGCATGAAACTTATGATATCGTCCCTCAGGAAATGCAAGAGGTAAAGGCTGCTGATTTTGTTATTGTCGAAGGCATCAATGTTTTCCAGAATCCTCAGAACGAGCGCCTATATATGACAGACTTTTTTGACTTTTCTATCTATGTTGATGCTGAAGTCGAAAATATTGAAAATTGGTATCTAGATCGCTTTAAAAAAATACTGACACTGGCTGAAAACGACCCCAAAAACTACTACCACCGCTTCACCACTCAAACAGAAGAGGAAGTGGTAGCTTTCGCCCATAATGTCTGGAAAAGCATTAACCTTGTCAACCTGCTAGACTACATTGAGCCAACCCGCAATCGGGCAGAAATTATCTTGCACAAAGCCGAAAATCATGAAATTGATGAAATTTACTTAAAAAAATAAAAAAGCTTGTCAAATCCTAACTTTTCATATATAATTAGATAGTTAGTATTTTCAATGGAGGTGAAACAACTTGGCAAACATTAAATCAGCTATCAAACGCGCTGAATTGAACGTGAAACATAACGAAAAAAACTCAGCTCAAAAGTCAGCTATGCGTACTGCAATCAAAGCATTTGAAGCAAACCCATCTGAAGAACTTTTCCGTGCTGCTAGCTCAGCTATCGATAAAGCAGAAACAAAAGGTTTGATCCACAAAAACAAAGCAAGCCGCGATAAAGCACGCCTTTCAGCTAAACTTGCTAAATAATGCATACAAAGGGAGCTCTCAGGAGCTTTTTTTGTTTCTCACACAAAGGAGAAAGGGATGAAAATAGCAATTATCGGTTATTCCGGTTCTGGCAAATCTACTCTAGCAGCACAACTGTCCAACCACTACTCCATTCCCAAACTTCACATGGATGGATTGCAGTTCCAACCTGGCTGGAAAGATAGTGATCGTGATTGGATGCGAAAACAAATGGACAATTTTTTGTCAAAAAATACCGACTGGGTCATTGATGGCAACTACTCTTGGTGTTTTTATGAACGGCGGATGGCAGAAGCCGACCAAATCATCTTTCTGAACTTCTCTCGCTGGAACTGCCTCTATCGAGCTTTCAAACGCTATCTAAAATACCGCAACCAGACCAGAGAAAGCATGGCTCCAGGCTGCCCGGAAAAGTTTGACTGGGAGTTTATCTGCTGGGTTCTTTGGAAGGGACGACGTCAGACAGCACTGGCAAGATATAAGAGAATCCGACAAACCTTTCCTCAGAAATTCTACGAATTAAGGAACCAAAAAGAACTGAACAGCTTCTTACAGAACCTAAAAACAAGCGAGCCCTAATGACTCACTTGTTTTTATTTGATTTCTTTTTCTGTGGGAAAAGAGGTAGGCCTAAAGAAGCTATTTTTTCAGCTGGAACCTTCATGCCATCCTTAATCCACTTGGAAAGAACGGAAACAACTGCCGAACTCCAGAAGGAATTCATGTAAGAATTAGTCGTTTTCTTAGCATTGCGATTGCGCTTTTCCAAAAAGTCAAACACGGCCTGAGTCAGCAGCTTTTCAAAATTATAGTCAATGGCTAGACTGATAACCCGAGCTTCTTTCTTGGCTTCCTTAAAAAGAAAAAGCCAAATTTGGTACATTTCAGTTTTAAAGTTAAACTCTTCCAATTTATCCGTAATACCTTGAACAGTGTTTTTAAAAATCTCTTCCAGAATCTGCTCCTTAGAGCTGTAATTGCGGTAAAACGCTGCGCGGGAAACTCCAGCTCGCTCAACCAGCTCTGAAATCGTGATCTTTTTGAGTTCTTTCTTCTCCAGTAACTGCATGAGAGAAATTTCCAGAGACTCTCTCGTGATTTGATTGGATTCCTGATTGTATTTCTTTAAATTCGCGAGTGATTTTTCTGATATTTTCTTTTCCGACATAACAATTTCTTCCCTCTTGTCTCAGCTGACAGTTTCCGCTTTCTAGTAAGCATTCTTCATGTTATAATTTTAAAAAAAGACAGGTTTTTTGTCAATTTTTTTATTGTACATACTTGACAAAAAAGGAGAAAAATATGACTTGGAAAATTATAGCTGACTCTGGCTGTGACTTTCGTGAAATGGCAAACTTGGCCAAAGACACCCAATTTGAAAGTGTTCCCTTGACCATCCAAGTGGAAAATGAAATCTTTGTAGATGATAAGCAGCTCGATATTGACCTGATGATGGAGAAGATGTATGCTTCTTCTGCTGCTTCAAAGTCTGCCTGCCCTAGTCCAGATGACTATCTCAAAAGCTTTGAGGGAGCTGACAAGATCTTTGTGGTGACTATCACTGGAACTCTATCTGGCAGCAATAATAGTGCACAGGTTGCTAAAAAAATCTTTTTGGAAGAACATCCTGACGCACAGATTCATGTCATTGATAGTCTTTCTGCTGGCGGCGAGGTGGACTTACTTGTGACTAAACTCAATGAACTCATCCAGCAAGATCTCAGCTTTGATGAAGTCGTTGAAGTCATTAATCGCTATCAAGAGAAAACTAAGCTTCTCTTCGTTCTGGCAAAGGTAGATAACTTGGTCAAAAACGGCCGACTAAGCAAACTTCTGGGAACCGTGGTCGGCTTGCTCAATATCCGTATGGTCGGTGAAGCTAGCCAGACTGGCACGCTAGAGCTTCTGCAAAAGGCACGAGGTCCCAAAAAAGCCCTTGCTTCTGCAATCGAAGAGCTACTCAAAGCTGGTTACAAGGGTGGCCGACTCATCATCGCTCACCGCAATAACGAGAAGTTCTGCCAGCAATTTAGTCAACTGGTGCAAGAAAAGTATCCCCAAGCTCAAATCGAAACGGTGCCAACTTCAGGACTCTGCAGCTTCTACGCTGAGGAAGGCGGAATCTTAATGGGCTACGAAATTTAATACAAGTATCTAAAAAAGTAAAGGATTAGGCTCAAATAATTGACCTAACCCTTTACTTTTTCGATTTAATTCGCTATAATAAAACCAAGTAAAGGAGTTGATATTATGGCCAGAGGACGAGGCGCAGCAAGCCCCCAAGACAAGGAAGCAAGTCTTCTCATTTCGAAAAAACTTAAAGAACTTCTCAAGGAAACAGGTAAAAAACAAGTCGAACTATCTCGTGAAACAGGCATTCCTGCTAGTACACTAACTGGCTATATCAAAGGGACATCTCTGCCTATTGCAGCAAATCTAGAAAAGATTGCAAGATTTTTTGAGGTAGAGGTTGAAGAAATTGACCCTCGTTACCGACTAATAGCTGACATCCCTCAACAGTTCCCCGAATTAAATCGTATTTATCAACAACTTAACCAAGACAGACAGGAACAAGGATTAAAGTTGCTGGAAGCTAGCCTGACTGAACAAGAAACACATGCCAGCTTAAAGGACGACTACTTCCCCTACTTGGTCTATGAAAACTACTACCTCTCTCAGCATAAACCAGAACAGGCTGATTTGGTCTGGCTGGACAGAGAAATCGACTACGATATTGCCCTTTGGGTACGAACTGACTCGTTAGAGCCCAAGTATCCGAGAGATTCCGTAGCGCTAATCAAGCAGACTCATTTCGAGCTTGCTGGCGCTATCTATGCTATTGACTATGACGGCCAAACCATTATAAAAAGGGTCTTCAACGATCCATCCGGTATTCGTCTGATTTCCCTTAATAAAAAATACAGCGATAAGTTTATCCCGCATGAGGAAGAACCTAAACTCATCGGCCGAGTCATGGCAACTTTCATGCCACTGGATGTAGAAAAAATAAAGAAAAACAAATAACAGCTCTGCAAATGTACAGAGCTGTTATTTTTACAGTCAAAAAATCAGAAAGTCTTTCGACTTCCTGATGCTTATTTAATAAAATACTGCTAACTCTTCATTCAGCTTTTTCATGTAGTGTTTGTGGACTATGTAAGACAACACAGCTAAGCCTACTAGAACTAGAGCTACTATCATATAAATTACCAGAGGCGCAAGAATATTGGATATAAAGAAGAGAAGAGTAATGACAATCACCATTCCTAAAATCAGGGCGATAGCCAGGAGAGTTTTCACCATATTGTTATCTCGACTCATTAATTCTGTGACATTGGACCAATTAGTCACGAGATGCTTGTAGTCTCGGTAGTAACCCCAAGAACTCCACATTAGACTAATCAAGGCCCAAACAATCACCATGCCCAAGAAAGTCACTGGATGCATACCAGAAACAAGACTGGTTATCAAAAGCAAGGTCAAAGGCAGGATAGACTGGACGGCAAAGAGCTGCCAAAACTTCAGACGAATATATTGCTTCAAATCAAAGGGGAGAACCTTGAGATAATCAAAATTTTCCCTTTCCAGAGAAATCCCAATAGCCGTAAGGTTGCTGCCACCTGAGTTTAGTGTTGCAATCAAAACAGCCAGGGCCATCATTGGCAAGAGAAAGCGCGGTCCCAGATAAGAAGTCAAAGACAGGCCGCCTTGTATCATACCCATTCCCATACTGAAAATGACAATGTAAGGGATAAAGGCCGACATAAAGATGGCCTGCATAATGACAGAACCCTCGCTCAAGAGCCTGATATTGTAGCGCCAGACAAACTTTTTGAGATTTTTTGCTTCCGCAATATTGATGTCATGCACGCGCTCCCGCTTACCTACTGAGGAGCCAGTCATGAGAGCTGCCTCATAAAATTCTGGAATCACCTTGGTCTTTACGATGAAAAATAGAAGAGCCGCAACTGCCACCCATCCCAAAAATCCCAGCAAGGAAGCTGTATGAAAAGGATGAAGGATAAAATCATAAAAGGCTTGAACTGGCGGAAAGAAAGCTTTGACCTCTGTACGATTTACAACGCTTCTGCTGTTCATTTGATTAATCATAAAATAGAGGAAGAAGGATCCGACGGAAACAAGAGCCAAAATGACATTGGACAGGATGGTCTTGTACTTTCTGAAAAATGCTGTCTTGGTAATAAAGTGGACGGCAATCAAAATCAGAAAGGTGATGACCGAACTTAAAATCAGAATAGCAAGCAGAGCCAAGGGCAGGCCCAAGAAAGGATTACCACCTTGAAAAGCCAAAACCAAGAAATAACTGAACATAGGCAGAATGGCAATCAGCAAGGTCAGGATAACCGAAATGCTTTTGCCGACAATGATTTCTGCTTCGCTAAAAGCATAGGGACGGTAAGACTGCAAGTCCTTGCTTTCATAAAAGACATTGTAAAAAACCAGAAAGCCTTGAGACATAGAAAAGAGAGCAAAAGCGGAAACCAAATTGGCAAAGAGGCCCGGATTGCCAACCAGTTGGTTCAGGGAGCCCATCAAACCGAAAAGAAAGAGATAGACCAGTCCTAAAATCATATACATGCGGATGGCCTTCAGCGATACATTGACCTTGCGCTCAGGATTCTTAGCTTGCATCTTGCGGTACTGCTGCAGCTGAGACGGCTGAATAGCGTAGAGGATGTTGATATCAACAAGTTTTTTTATAGCTTTAATGCGCATCAGGACTCACCTCTTCTCTACGGCCAGCTAGACCAAGATAAATTGTTTCAAGAGACTGTTCTGGATGTTGGCCTTTTAGTTCTTCAATCGTTCCGTAGAAAATCAATTTCCCTTTTTTGAGAATGGCCACCTTATCACAGAGCTGCTCTGCAACTTCCAAGACGTGGGTTGAAAAGAGAACTGTATTTCCTTTATCTGCATGCTCCCGCATCATCTGCTTGAGGTCAAAAGCTGCCTGCGGATCAAGACCTGTCAGCGGCTCATCCAGAACCCAAATATCCGGATCAGACAAAAGTGCCGCTATGACGAAGACTTTTTGCCTCATCCCATGAGAAAATGAATCAATGACCTCATACCGATGAGAGCCAAAGTCGAAAATATGGAGCAGATTTCCCAACCGCTCTTCGACTTCTGCATTTGTCATATCGTAAGAAGTCGCTACCAGTTCCCAGAACTCATTGGCAGTCAGGCGCAAAAATAGATCTGGTGAGTCAGCTACATAGCCGATTTTTTTCTTGATTTCCAAGCGATTAGCGGACAATTCTTTCCCATCCACAAAAATCTGTCCACTGCTAGGATTAATAACGCTGACCAATGACTTAATGGTAGTAGATTTTCCGGCGCCATTGTGACCAATCAGACCGACGATTTCTCCGCTCTGCAAGGTCAGATTCAGCTGATTGAGAGCTACCGTTCCTTCATAAACTTTAGTGACATCTTTAAATTCAATCATAAGAGAGCTCCTTTACCGATTTCTATACAGATTAGTATACTCTTTTTACGGCTTTTTGTCTCGGCTAAAAATGTTTCATGTTCAATTTTAAAAAGATTTTTCAAATTATAAAAGAGCTAAGTGTTTATGATAGTGAAAAACACAAACGATTGCGCCTTTCTGCTTCTTTTGGTACAATGAAGCCAATCAGTGAGAATGAAGAGGAAAATTTATATGGAAAACCAAACTTTAATGCAGTATTTTGAATGGTATCTGCCAGATGACGGTCAGCATTGGAATCGCTTGACGGAAGATGCACCAAACTTAGCAGCGAAAGGAATTCGCAAAGTCTGGATGCCGCCAGCTTTCAAAGGAACGGGCTCTAATGATGTCGGCTATGGTGTATACGACCTTTTTGATTTGGGAGAATTCGACCAAAAAGGGACCGTCCGCACAAAGTATGGATTGAAAGAAGAATATCTCCGAGCGATTGAAGCACTTAGCCAGAACGGTATCGAAGCTATTGCTGATGTTGTTCTCAATCACAAGGCCGCAGCAGATTACAAAGAGCGTTTTACTGTTGTTGAAGTTGATCCTAACGACCGCACAAAGGTCTTATCAGAACCTTTCGAAATTAAAGGCTGGACTAAGTTTGTCTTCCCAGGCCGCAAAAAAGCCTATAATGACTTTGAATGGCACTGGTACCACTTCACTGGCACTGACTACGATGCCAAAAACAACAAGTCAGGCATTTTTCTCATCCAAGGGGACAATAAAGGTTGGGCAGATGATGAGCTAGTGGACAACGAGAATGGTAACTACGACTATCTCATGTATGCGGATATTGATTTCAAGCACCCTGAAGTCATCCGAAATCTCTACGACTGGGCTCATTGGTTCATTGAAAGCACTGGTGTACATGGATTTCGCTTAGATGCTGTCAAGCACATCGATTCTTTCTTTATGAAGAATTTCATCCGCGATATTACTGAAAAATACGGTGAAGATTTCTATGTCTTTGGGGAATTTTGGAATAGCGATGAGAAGGCCAATAACGATTATCTAGAAAATATTGACTACCGCTTTGATCTAGTCGATGTTAAACTTCATCATAATTTATTTGATGCCAGCAAATCTGGAGCAGACTATGACCTACGAACTATTTTTGACCAAACACTTGCAAAAAATCACCCCGAATCAGCTGTGACCTTTGTAGACAATCACGATACTCAGAGAGGTCAGGCTTTAGAGTCTACAGTTGAAGAATGGTTCAAACCAGCTGCCTATGCTCTTATACTTTTGCGAGAGGCTGGATTGCCCTGCGTCTTTTACGGAGACTACTATGGCATTAGCGGAGAATTTGCTCAAGAAAGTTTTCAGGATGTGCTAGATAAGCTCCTAGACATCCGCCTCAATCTTGCCTATGGCGAGCAGAACGACTACTTCGACGATGCCAACTGTATCGGCTGGACCCGCCAAGGTAAGGACGATGGTCAGCCAATCGCTGTCCTTATCAGTAATGACCAAGCAGCCAGCAAATCCATGCTTGTCGGTTCAGAATGGGCTGGCAGAGAATTCAGCGACTATCTAGGCAACAGCTCCCAAATCGTAACCATTGACGACCAAGGCTGGGGAGAATTTCCTGTGGAGGAAAAATCAGTTAGTGCCTGGAGTGTCAGGTAATCAATACATTCAAAAGCGAGAAGGAAAAATATTTCCCTCTCGTTTTTGGATTACTTTGATTTTTTATGTATCATTATTTTCTTTTTTTACTTCTCTTTGTCGAAAAAGAATTTGTATTTTCTGAAGTAGTCTTTAAAACGTTTTTTATTTGATTTAGATTCTTGTAGTTCCCTATACTCTTCAATATAGATCGTAGAAATTTTACCTATCTCACTATCACCAAAAATTATAGATTTTAAAAAAGTAAGTGTAATCATAAAAAAGAGTATAATTACAAATACAATTATCGCACTAGATAAGTTATTCCACAGATAATATGTAGTAAAAGCATCTACTAAGGCAAACACCATAGTATAGACTATTATAAAGATTTCAAATTTGCTATCATCACTTTCATTAATAATTAATTCTGGAATTAGAAATATTAAAAAAATCATTAGACTTAACCACAATGCAAATGCTAAATGAATAGAAGACTCATTTATCTCAGAGGACTTAAATCCAATAGTATATAAAGAGAATAGCAAAAACAATTGAAATACCAATGTTAGATACTGTAAAAAATAAAACCATATCTTTGGTGGGCTAATCGGTGAGACAGCTTGTTCCAATCTTACATCTAATATTCGCTTTGAAATTTGGATACGATAAGCTAGTTCTTTTAAATCATCAATTGTTATTTCTTGAGAATTAATTTTCCCCTCTATTTGATTTAATTGGTTCCATATATGCCCGTCATCTTTTATCCACTGATATTTCCCAAACGTTTTAATTTCACGCCCGTACGGATTTATTCTCTGAGAGATTTTAAATAGTATTGTTTTTAACTCTGGATTAGCTTCCCCACCTTCTATAAGCTCATTTGAAAAATTTTCTAACTTTTGAAAATCATTTTGTTTATTTTCGTAAACATACTTTTGATATTCTTCTTTTTTCTTTTGAAAATATCTATATAATCCTGATACTATAGCTGTTATTATAGTTGGGGTAATTAGCTGTTCCAATAAATCATTCATATCTTTCTCCTATTTTACCAAGCCACTCCTTAGATAAGCATCCACCATACGCTCTGTCGCAACGACTGAATCGATATGAGTTCGCTCATAAGAGTGGCTGGATTCGATGCCAGCTCCTAGCAGGGCATGCTTGACTTCTGCTCCTGCACTCATGGCTGCAGAGGCGTCTGATCCGTAAAATGGATAGATGTCCAGTTTATAAGGAATGTCCTGCTCCTTAGCCAAATTTACCAAATGCTGGCGGAAGCCATAGTGATAAGGTCCTGATGCATCCTTGACACAGATGGAAACCGTATACTCATCCGTCTGCTGATCGTCACCCATTGCCCCCATATCAACCGCCAAATACTCTACCGCTTGCGCCGGCAGACTAGAATTAGCCCCATGACCAACCTCTTCAAAGACACTGAAAGCAAAATGCATCGTCACTGGTAGCTGAATATTTTCCTCTTTATAAACGCGCAAAAGATTGAGCAAAATAGCTGCGCTGACCTTGTCATCCAGAAAACGAGACTTGATAAAGCCTGACTCGGTAACTGTGGTACGAGGATCAAAAGAAATAAAATCCCCAACTTCAATTCCTAAATCACGTGTTTCTTTCTCACTCGTCACCTTTTCATCCAAACGAACCTCCATATTGTCCTGACTACGTTCAACCGTCCCAGCATCCTTATAAACATGGCAAGACGTCTGGTGAACTAATATAGTCCCACTGATAGTCTTGCCACTGCTGGCCACATGAACTAGACAGTTTTCTCCTTCAATCATGTTCCAAGGGAAACCACCAATCCGATCCAGCTTGAGACGACCGTCAGACTTAATAGCCCGAACAATAGCCCCCAGTGTATCCACATGGGCAGTCACTACCCGATGCTGGGCATCATTTTCACCCTTAACCACAACATAGACGCCGCCTTTATTAGTCCGGACAGGCTCATAGCCCAATCTTTCCAGCGTTTTTATCAAATAGTCTGCCACCTCAGCCGTAAAGCCTGTTGGGGAAGGAATAGCCGTTAATTCTTGTAAATATTGAACAGTTTGATTCATGAATGTCTCCTCATCGTTTTTCTTTATTATAGCACAAAGAAAGCCTGAGCAAATAGATTTTCAGCAGGCTTTTAATGATTAAGTGCAATAAAAACACCTCGATTACTATCGCCGTACTTCTACACTTCTTCATAGAAAAGCTAAAAAGGCACAAAGACAAGAAAAAATCATCTCAGCTAGCTGAGATGATTTGTCTGGCTAATATTAATTAGCTTTTTTGAAACGATAGACAAGAGCTGATAAAAGAATCAGAGCAAATCCTGCTGCTATCGCAAAGATAGATGTTTCACTGCCAGTTTTCGGCAAAACTTTTTTGCCAGTTGCTGATCCACGAACATCTTTTCCATCTTTATCTGATGAATTACCTGGGGTTCCATCAGTCGAACCGACTGGTTTGTCACCAGATGATGACGGTGGTGTCGAATCTGAAGAAGATGGTGGTGGTGTTGGTCCTTGTGGACGTCTAGCTTCAAATGTCCATGTGCCTGTAAATTTGACATCTGAGCCTGCAATAGTTTTACTATCCGCGTCATATTTAAGGAATTTCCAAGTACCTCCAGTTACTTCAATAGAATCCTTAGCTGGCTGAACCGCTTTAACTGCAGTACCATCTGTGTATTCATTGGCATCAGTCGGCAACAATTCTGTTACCTCTGCTGGTAAGGCGCGATTCGGATCTGCGCTTACAAATTCATACGTCACCTTATATTTCGGCGCTGGAGTGAAATTCCATTTACCAGTAAATTTAAGGTCCTTATCCGCAACAGTCTGTGCATTCGTTTCTGCATAGCCTTCGAAAGTCCATGTGCCTTCAGTAACTGTAACACTTGTTTTAGCAGGCTGCCTAGCGTCTACATTAGTACCACTAGTGTAGCGATTAGTATCTGCTGGAAGCAAATCAGTTACTTCTTTTGGCAGGTTTGGATAGGCTGGGTTAGAGCTGAGAAACTCATAGCTGACACCATAGTCTTTATAACTGTTGGTGAATGTTGGATTGTTACCTGCGACAGCAGCTTCCAATTTAGCGTTGTTTTCAGTCACTGTGACAGTCACAGTATGTTCTTTACTGTCGTATGTCACTCCAGCTTCACTTCCAGCTACTTCTTTCAGCTTGTAGGTATAAGTCCCCTCTTTATCATAGGTGATTTCAGGAAACTTGATATTACCATTGGCGTCATTTGTTGCTTGATGTTCCACGTTATTTCCGCCAACCTCAGTCAGCTTGAAAGTGTACTTACCAGCTTCAAGTGCTTTACCATCCAGAACTTTTTTAGCAGTAATTGTTGCAGTCGCTGGCTCTAACTTGTATGTATTGGTGAAAGCCTCACGGTCGTAGGTAACCGCTGCTGTCTTAACGCCATTGTTATCTGTTACAGTAACAGTGACATTGATGTCTGAATTGGCATCGTTTGTCACACCTGGCAGATTGCTCGCTCGCTCACGAATGACATAGTTAAAGGTTCCCTCATTTTTGAAACGAAGTTTCTTAAAGGTGACGACACCGTCTTTGTTTGTTACTGTTTGAATAACTTTGTCGTTGTCATCCTTATTGATCAAATCAAAAGTAAATTCACCATCTGCCAAATTGCGGCCAGTCAATTCCTTTTTGACTTTGAAGATAACTTCATCCGAACGGGTACCTTCCCCGACACCATCAAGAGTTGTCAAAGGTGCAAATGGACGTGATACTAAATCTGGCATCTTTTGTCCATTAGCCGTAACGGTTACATCGTTAAAAGCTTTTTTGGTCACCTTATCAACTGGCTCTGTCAAACGTGTCCGGTAGATAACATAAATACCTCTTCCACTCAAATCCCCAGCATTAACTGTGAAATGATTGGAGTCAGTGATTGTCACAATCTGGCTCGGATTAAAGGATTGACGGGTGCCAGAAGCACCTTCCCACTCAGTAAAGTAGTAACCTGTAATCCCTGAATCTTCATCCAGCTCTTGGCCTTCTGGAATAGCGTCCTCAATGACAACTTGACCAAGATTTTGGACATCACGATTGACACGGATACGCCAGTTGACATAGTTAGGATCCTTAGAATCCTGAACACCCCACTTGGAATACCCCTGAGGTTCTTCATCAACCTTGATACGCTTCAGCCTATAGGTT
Source organism: Streptococcus sp. 27098_8_134 (assembly GCF_041431675.1). NCBI lineage: Bacteria > Bacillati > Bacillota > Bacilli > Lactobacillales > Streptococcaceae > Streptococcus > Streptococcus sp. 27098_8_134. Next base: position 232,928 of record NZ_JAPVYD010000004.1, read on the forward strand.
CTAGCACCTGGGAAATTAACTTCTTGCTCTTGGTCATAAGGCATATTATCAGCCCAAACCACTGTGAAAGAAGATTGAATACGCTTGGTATCTGGCATTTTCGCAAAATACTCAGCATTTGTGACTGTAATGGTCGCTGTATTGGTAACAGGATCTGTCACCAACTTGGCAACAACAGTACCATCCGGTGCACTTATGTTTTCCTCCAAAGTTCGCTCAATTTTGAACTGTGATGGAACACGATAAACCATGGTATCGCCATTATTTAATACTTTGCTATCTGCAAATGTATAGGTCGGAGCAATGTAAAATTTACCTTCACCGTAGCCTGTATCCTTTAAAGGATTAGTATTAATAGTGACATCTGTAGTTAGCTGATAATCACTTTCACCTAACTCTGCAGCAGAAACCCTAGGACTTGAGCTTAACAAGGGAAGAAAGGTTGATACCAAAAGCAGCAAAGTCATCAGAGCATGAGACACTTTATGATAAGTTTGTTTCACCTTGAATGCGGTCCTCCTTCTTTTTATATTTTATTTTAGACAAATGCTGGCAGGCACACCATCACCTGTCTACCCCCTCATTTTCAGCCGATTCTAAATCAAGATTTATTACCAAACTAAAAATGATAGTACTCGTATATGATAAGCAAATATGACATATACATATCAATTATAACATAAAAATTATAATTTACGCCTTGTAAACTGCAATTTTTATTATCATTTTTCTATTCTTTGTCTACTTTCGTTACAAAAAAAGTTACAAATTGTTTTTTTATCTAACTCGGATGGATTATTATTGATATATTAGAAATAAATGGCAGAAAAAATACCTAGACTTTTTATAGTCTAGATATTTTTCCAGAATTTTTAGCTCTAAGGGGATTTCGCTTATAAAAGGAAATTATGTATTATTCAGCTAACATAATCTCTTTGAGTGTCATTCGCCTAATTGCTTTGAAATAGTATGTGACTAAAAGTTCATATAAGATCACAAAGGCTAAAAAGGCGATTAAGCAAAGCTGAACATCAAATGAGTAGTCGGGGACACCCTGAGCATCTTTTACAATAACTTTAAGTAGTAACTTCATAAGACCATACTGATATACCGTCCCTAAAACAAAACCCAGATAAGCCACCAGACGATAACGAGTGAGAATAACTAGACTACATTCTTTTTGGCTATAGCCAAAGGCTTTCATGAGAGCCAGACTAGCTTTATTTTCTTGGACGACAGTGCCTAGACAAAGGAGCAAAATAGAAAAAGACAAAAGAACTCCTATTCCCATCATCATGACTTGAATTGTGCCATCTATAAAGTCTTTCATTCCTAGGGAAAGCTGCATCATGGCTGCAAAAGAAAATGCTGCGAAGATAACAAAGAAAATCAATAGTTTCCTTTTATAAAAATGAACAGCTCCCAACTCCTGCAAAAAAGCTTTATTTACGTTAGTTTTGTGATGCTTTTGCTTTACTTGTGCTAACTCTAATCTCTTCAGCAAATAAAGGCTAGGTTGTTTCAATTTAATCAGTGCATAGCCAATTCCTAATAAGGCGAATAAGAGAGTCGGCAAGATGACCATAGCGAGGAACAATTGCCAATGAAAGTGAATTTCAATATTAGGCAAGAGATCTTTTTGGTTGCGTAAGTCATAAAAGTCCTTCATAAAGAAGAATGAAGATACGAACCCAAGTATGGCTCCCAGAAACACTGAACAACTAAAAATCCAGAAATGCTTAGCTAATTCAAAATTATGGTAGCCCAGGGCTTTAAGTATCCCTAACTCTTCCTTATGATTATCAATAAACTGTTTAATATAAAAGAATAAGAGAAGAACAGCTAGGAGAGAAAGTACTCCACCACTAACCAAGGAGACAAATTTTGCAATGAGAACTTGTGCATCGTAATAAGCCTTGGCTGTTAGAGATAATTTTTCAACCTCAATAGATTGAAGATCAAGGTAAAAATTGACAAATAAAGTAGTGACCAATACTGCACAAAAACTGATAATGGAGACAACAGATAATTTCCGTAAATCTCTGATACTAATTACCATGGTCTACCACCCAATCTTTTCTACGCTCTTTGGCTCTTTATTGACTGTGATGTCCTGAATTTGCCCGCTATTCACCCTCACCACAGTGTTTGCTAACTGGGCAATATGCTCATTATGAGTAACCATTACTAGGGTAAATCCAAGCTCTTTTTTCATTTGAGCAATGTAGGAGAGAATCTGGCGACCCACCTCCTCATCGAGAGCTCCTGTCGGCTCATCAAGGAAAAGTACTTTAGGCTTCTTAGCCAGTGCCCTAGCAATCGCCACCCTCTGTTGCTCACCACCTGACAATTCACTGGGATATTGATGGAGTTTTTCTTTTAAACCCATGGCTTCAATAATTGGGAGGTAATCTTGATTCTTTGCAAGATGGGCTCCCATTTTAACATTTTGCTCCACCGTCAACTCTTGTAATAAATAATATTGTTGGAATATAAAAGCGATGTGATCCTTGCGAAATTTTGTCAGTTGAGTTTCACTCAAAGAAGCAATATTTTCCCCATCATGTAATATTTCACCCTGATCTGGTTTTTCCAAGCCTGAAAGAATGTTTAGCAAAGTCGACTTACCCGATCCAGAAGCTCCCAAAATCACTAAATAATCTTGCTCTTCAATCCGCAAGTCAATGCCTTTTAAAACTTCATTAGCTCCATAGGACTTTCTTGCTCCCTTTAGTTCAATCATGATTTCCTCCTAATAATTCCTTTATAAGCGCTATGAAAACTTGTGTCATCATGGCTGTTAGTTCTGCTGGTGAAAAACGATAAATTCCTGCGGCAGTCATACTGGCAATTCCATGAGAATAAATAAATAGATGTTGATAGAGTTGCTCAGATAGCTGTTTTGAAAGTCCATATTCCTCTTGAATGGACAGAATCATCTTTTCATAACTGTAATCTTTGATTGGTAAAAACTCAGAAAACTGATGAATAGCACGTTCGGACTCATTCATAAAGATTAATTGAAAAAGCTGTGGTTCCTCTGCTGCAAATCTGATATAAGCAATCCCAACAGCTCGAAAGGCTTTTTCTTCCCGCAAGGCGATTTCAACTTGTCTGACAAAGGTCTTCTCGGCAGCAACGACGATAGCCTTGCTCAACTCATCCATATTATCGAAAAGACCAAAAATGACCTTAGGTGAAGACTTCAATCTAGCAGCAACAGCTCGTGCCGTGACAGCCGACTTCCCCTCTTCTCGAACAAGATCTAGACAAGCTTCAATGATTTCTTCTTTGGTGAATTTATTTTTTGGAGGCATGACATCCCTTTCCGATACATTTGTTGCGCAACAGTTGTTTCTTTAAAATATTTAACCATATCCTAATTCAAAAATAAAGTAAAAAAATACTAGCTAAGTTTCCTTAGCTAGTATTAAAATGCTTATTTGTTAAAGATTGATTGTCTGAAGTCGTCTGTTTCACGAAGATAAGCATTATAAATCTTCTTCTTGAGCAGGTTGACCCAGCTAGCATCAACACGGCTAGTTGCATTGGTAATGTTGCTCACATCCTCTGCTACTGCTGCGTCCATCAGCCTTTGCATATCTGCATAAGAGCGAATGGTTACTTTCTTTGTACTGTTTGGATTTCTAAGCTCGTACTCAATGGTGATTGGCTTGAGCTTTGTCAGCTGATCAATCCGCTCTTTATACATAGCTTTCTTGAAGGCTACCCAAGAGTCATATTCACCTTTGAATACATTTTCCAAGACTTTCTGGTCCGTTACCAGACCAACATCTCTTCCGGACCATCCATCCCACGTTTTCTTGCCTTCATCGAAGGCTTCCTTAGAGTACTTACCAGATACATAAGGAATAAATCCTTCATGGTACCCTTTGGCTGCCAGTAACTCGTAGGCTGTGCGGCGGAACATAACGTCACCCGGCGCTCCATTTGGATTGCTCAAGGCTGAATAGATTGGTGAGAAGAGACTGAGACTGAGGTAGCCATTTCGTCCATATCTACCACTATCCTTGTTCTCCCGACGAGTGATAACATCATTTTCAATCAGGGAGTTAAAGGTCTTCAGCTGCTTGATTTCTTCAGCAGTAAAGCTTCGCGTCTGGTTTCCAGCATGGGTCTCCTTACCATACTTATCAGTAACGTAGTAATTCTCCATCTTTCTGAACCACTGGAGTTTAGCATCATCGCTCTGCTTCAGCATAGAGGTACCTTCTAGGTAATCCAGCGTGTAAATCATGTCAAACATACCATGGACATAGTGTTGCAGGTCTTCTGCATTTTGAACGCGCTCTTTGAAGTTATATGTGTGTAGGCGCGTCTTAGAGTCCTTGTCCACCTTGAAGAGGGTATTGAGTGTAATGGTTGCCTCATCTGCACTTGGAGTGGACTGCAGGAGTCCGCGAGCATAAAGCTCAGCTCCCAGACCTTCGCGGCGGCCATTGCCCTCAAAGTAAATGCCACCGTCAGAATTATGGGTCATTTCATGCGTGTAGACAGAGTTACCATAGTCTTCTAACAATTTAGCTGCATCAAAGTGGGTTACACTTCCTGTAGCATAGGCATTATAGCCCTTGCTAGGATACCACTTGCCGGCTGGTCCAAAGAATTCCTGCATAGCCAGTGATTTTTTGTCATTAGCTGGAGCCCAATATTTTTGACCATTCTTGTCAACCAATGAGAATCCATCGTAAACCAGAACAGAACGGAAGAGCTTGTCCTTGCTTTCATCGCTTAGAATCTTATACCAGAAATCATAGTGATCGCGCTGGTATTCAGCTGTTTTTCTCACTCGGTCTTCGACAAATTCAGCTAGCTCTGCATCTGTCCGAACCCTGCCATTAGCATCAAGGCGATAACGGTCATAAGCCCCCATGGAGATGGTAGACATATTGGAGATAGCATAGACACCCTTCTCAGTCATGGTCAAGAGCGGCAGAAGCATGCCCTTGTGTTCCCAGTTATCAGCAGTAATTTTGTCGTAAACGCCGACAGAATACTTACTCTTGTCTTCGGCTGCATCCTGAAGCTGTCTCGCTTCTGCTAAATCGGACTTAGCCTCAACGATGTAGGCCTTTGTATTGGTCTTGAGCCATTCATTATTGCTCTTGTCCGGCAGGAAGAGCTGACGATAGCCTTCCAGATAGTTGAAGAGTCCTCGTTTACCAGTCGCTTCAGAAAGTGAGGCATCATAAGCCATATAGTTGTTCTTAGCTTTAAGATTGTTCATGCCTGACTTACCAAGTGAAATGATGGTATCTAAGGTTGAAGCATTATGATTTCCAAAGAAGTCAAATTTATAGGCTGATAAATCCTTGACATTGATATTGTCATAGTTGATATTATACCAACGGTTGAGATAGGTTAGACCAAGTAAGAAGGCTTCTTTATTGTCTTTAATTTGCTGAGCTATATAGTCTGATACAACATTGCCTTCCGTATTGATAGACTTGTCCATAGCCAGTACCTTGCGTAACTCTTGTGACAGCTTGGTCTTGACTTGGTCAAAAGCCGTATCCAGATAGAGATCATCCAAAGAAGTGTCAGCATTGATGCCTAAAACAGTCCGCATAGCTGGCGAATCAAGGACAACCTTGTTCAATTCCGGTAGCACTTGATTGAGAACTCTGCTATAGTCTGATAGGAAGGCTTCTGGTGTATAAAGAAGGTCTAGGCCATTTACAGTATATTCTGCAATTGCCTTATATTTGAAATCTCCCTTATAGGTCAGATTCAGGTATTCAACTGTATTATCCTCGAAGTGCAGCATCAAGCGATTAATCGCTGTCTTGTTGCTATTGATATCAGTGATAACCTGGTCGCCCTTCATTGGAACAACATCCAGCAAGTAATCGGTATTGAGCTTGTGATTATCTGGAAGTTTATTTCCGTAGGCAACAATGGTTTCCTTATTGTAGAATGGCAGGAGTTTTTCCATGTTAGCATAAGCTATCAGACGGTCTTCTCGAGCATTCTTTTCCTGAGCATAATTGACAGAATAAAGGTTGAGATTCGTGTCTTCCAGCGTGGTCGTAATGTCTAAGCTAGCCAGCTTCTCTTCTGCCTCGTTCAGAGTCAGTGTTGAAGTGACAAACTTGTCATTTTCCAGTGTTTTATTTCCTTCAACGGCATAAGCTTCTGTGATACGGTTATTCTCATATCCCTGGTCGCCAGAAATACTGTAAACATTTGTACCGCTGACATTGCTGATGACATTATCAATCAAGCCATTGAAGTAATTGGAGCCAACCACTCCGCCAATCTGACCGTTCTTAGTAGAGTTTTGAATCTTTCCAGCTACATAAGATCGGCTGATGCGGGCATTGTTTTCCAAACGGCCAACCAGACCGCCAAAGCGTTGGTTGTCGGCTCTAGCGCCTGCTAGAATAGTCACATCTGCCCTGCTTTGGCTAATCAAGGAGTTTCCTCCCTTAAGATTGGCAACCAAACCACCGACATTGTATTCTTTGCCCTGTTTATCATTTGACACGATAGTTCCAGTAAAGGAGCTATTGGTAATTTGGGTATTGTTAGCAATAACGACCAAACCTGCTACTTGAGAAGCATTGTCTTTTACTTCTACTCTACCTTGGACTGAAACATCTGTGATTCGAGCATTTTCTGCATTGCGAGCCAAAGCCGCTGAGTCATAGGTGCCTACAATATTAACCTCTTTCAGGTCCAGATTAGAAATAGAGGAACCACTCTTGAGGTTTTCAAATAAAGGCTTGGCCAGATTGTAAATCGCGTACTGCTTACCATTATGACTACCAGTCAGAATGCCTGTGAAGTTCCCTTTGAGGTAGACATAGTCCGCAGGTGCCAGACTAACTTCGCTAGCATCCAAATCAGCTCCCAGAACATAGTTGCCAGCCATATTTTGCTTCATAGCGTCTACCAAACCAGCAAAGCTAGTGTAGACATTTTGCTGGCTAGGGACTGCCTTACTGATATAGAAGTCATAGCCAGACTTATAGCCTGTCTCACCTTCTTGTACCAGCTCAGGCAGAGAGACTGTCACCTTATAGACATCCCTACCATCCTTATGACTTTCCGCTATGCTGTGAACCGGTAGGAGCATTTCCTTAGATTCACTTGATTTAACTTTGACAAAGTAGGTAGACAGATCCGTAGGCATAGAGCTCATGGACACGACGCGCTTAAACTGGTCGTTTTCTTTTCTGTAAAACTCGACCGAATCAATATCTCGGAAGGCAATCTTCTTGTATTCCAATTCAAAATTGCGGCTATCGGTTTCAAGGTCTGTGAAGCTGCCATTATCCAGTTCATAAGTAAGCTTGGTTTTCAAGGTATAGCCTGTATAGTAGTCTAAGTCGCCAATCTTCAGACTTCCTGCGAAATTGGTAATTGGAAGAGTACGAACAAGCTGATCTCCCTGGTACAATTCTGCAGTCGCTGAACGGAAGGACTGAGTCTGGTCTTCAAGTCTGTATTGAACCGTAATCGACTTGTCATCAGGATTTTCTGTCAGACTTAGAATGGAAACTGTTGGCTTGACTTTAGGTACTCCATTTAGAGCTTCTTTGGCTGCTGTCAGGCTAGCAAATGCTTGGTTGACCTGCACTTGTGTGGCAGTTTGATTGTTCAAAACTCCTTCTGCCTTGGCTAATTCGTCAGTATAAGCTGTCTGCTTATCTGAATCAGCATTCTTATATTTAGCATTTGTTTTAATTTTTGGATTTAAATCGTATTCGTTTTGAAGAGCCGTTTTGACAACCTCAAGGCCACTTAACTGTGCCTTGGCTTGATTGATTTGTTCAACAAGCTGGTTGACTTCTGCTTGGCTGGCTTGGGATTGGCTCAGAATCGCTTGACCAGATACCAAAGTAGTATCATAGCTAGATTGATGGCTCTGACTATCGTTGAAATAACGTGCCTGAGCTTTAATCTGATCCGCTTCCGCTAATAGATTGTGTAGTGGAATTAAATCGAACTCTTCTAAGACTGCTGCTTTCGGTGCTTCATTCGGTACCATGTTTGGCTTAGCGGTACCGATTTTGACGACTTGCGTTACTGGAGCTAAGGTTTCTTCGTTAGACAATTCTTGGCGATCGATTTCTTGACCGTT
>NZ_JAPVYD010000005.1:0-141490 GCF_041431675.1 Streptococcus sp. 27098_8_134
ATTTTTTTCTTGATAAAAAAACTTGATAGTCGAACCCATTCTATTAAAACAGATAGCGACTCATCAAGCTTGATTATTATAAAATCGTATTATCTTGAAAATCTTTTAAATGATTTTTTAAATCTTTAAGCATAGTTCTTCTTCCTTTAAAGCGCTCATTGCTCATCAATCGCTGGTAGTTATCCAATCCAACATCATCAAGAGTTCTTTTATAATTGTCAATCGCTTCTCTGAAGGCAACTAACTCATCTAGAAACAGTTCTTTTGATTTTAGTCGATGACCAATCTCACTCACTTCTTCATAAGGCTGGCGATCCAATTTGCGCTTTTGGCTTTCTTGTTTACGAATTTTATCATGTATATGATTCCTGAATTTTGTTTTGAAATAACGATAGAGTTTTTCCTCATCATTTTCAATTCCTTTTTCTTTAAGCAGAAGTTCGTATAAAACTAACATCCCTTCTTGCTCCCAATCGCTATGTTCCCACAAGTGTATATAGTAATCTTTCTTACACTTCCAAACTATCCATTTCACCTTCTCATAAGTAGCTTTAAAATCCATAGTTCCTCCTTAAAATTTACTTGGCTTAATTCTACTGTAAATAGAAAGCAAGGTGGGCTTTTTCTTCTAAAAAGCATCGTTTAGGAACTCTTCTGACTTGAATAATTGCTTTTAAGTCATTTCAGGCACATATTTAGTCATTTGGGAGGATTGTGCGAAGCATGAAAGCAAGAAAAAAATCAAATGCTTACACATTTGATTTTTTAAACCTAGCTCCGCCAGTAGGACTCGAACCTACGACATCATGATTAACAGTCATGCGCTACTACCAACTGAGCTATGGCGGATTATATAGTCCGTACGGGATTCGAACCCGTGTTACCGCCGTGAAAAGGCGGTGTCTTAACCCCTTGACCAACGGACCATTTCTTGCCCTTCTGCAGAACATATTCCATTATATCAGCTTTTCTTCCTTTGTCAATAATTATTTCAGAAAAAGAGAAAAAAGTTGGAATTTCTCCAACTTCTTCTACTCAGAACTTTTTTCTTCCATTTTCGTTTTAATTTCATCATAAGAAAGTGCATGAGCTTCTTTGTCTAATTCAAGTTCAGACTCTTCTGGCATTTTGCCAGTTTCATACAATGATTTAATCTGATTGCTATCCAAAGTTTCATATTTAAGAAGCGCTTCAGCAATCAATTTATGAGTTTCGCGATGGGACTGGATAATCTCTGCAGCTTTGTTACGAGCTTCATTAAGAAGTTCTCTTACTTCTTCGTCAATCTCATATGCAGTCTGTTCTGAAATTGATTTTTGAGGACTGGCTGCACCAAACATAGCATGGTTTCCTTCGTATTGAACCGGACCAAGTTTTTCGCTCATTCCATATTCTGTTACCATACTGCGGGCCATCTGAGTTGCCTGTTCAAAGTCATTAGAAGCACCTGTTGTTTGAACATTAAAGATAATCTCTTCAGCCACACGACCACCCATAAGACCAGCTAATTGCTCTTTCATATCTTCTTTAGATAGAAGCATTTGGTCTTCCTTAGGCAGGGCAATCATATATCCGCCAGCGCGTCCACGAGGGACGATGGTTACTTTATGTACGACACGCGCATTTGATAATACCAAACCAACAATAGTATGTCCAGCTTCATGATAAGCAACCATTTGACGATCGCGTTCAGAAACCATCTTATCTTTCTTAGAAGGTCCTGCAATTACCCGGTCTTCCGCTTCATCAATATCATCTGCATCAATGACTTTCTTGTTACGACGAGCAGCAACCAAAGCAGCTTCATTCAAGACATTTTCCAAATCAGCACCAACAAAACCTGGTGTCTGCTGAGCAACTAGTTTCAAATCAACATTTTTAGCCAGCGGCTTATTCTTAGCATGAACACGAAGAATAGCTTCCCGACCTTTAACGTCAGGACGACCGACCAAGACTTTTCTGTCAAAACGGCCAGCACGCAGCAAGGCTGGATCCAATACATCCGAACGGTTAGTAGCCGCAATGATAATGATTCCTTCATTGCCTTCGAAACCATCCATTTCAATCAAGAGCTGATTGAGGGTTTGCTCCCGCTCATCGTTACCACCGCCAAGGCCAACACCACGCTGACGACCGACTGCATCGATTTCATCGATGAAGATAATAGCAGGAGCTGCTTTTTTCGCATCTTCAAACAAAGAACGGACACGGCTTGCTCCGACCCCAACAAACATTTCTACAAAGTCGGAACCTGAGATACTGAAGAAAGGAACACCTGCTTCTCCAGCAACTGCCTTAGCAAGCAAGGTTTTACCAGTTCCTGGAGGGCCTTCCAGAAGGACACCGGCAGGAATACGAGCACCTAGTTTGGTGTAACGTTTCCGATCTTTCAAAAACTCAACAACTTCTACAAGTTCTTGTTTTTCTTCTTCGGCACCAGCTACATCCGAGAAACGAACTTTAATATCTTCTTTGTTAGCAGCACGCGCTTTATTGCGCCCGAAATTCATGGCACCGCGGGCACCGCCGCCACCACCTTGATTCATCATGGACATAAAGAAGAAAATGACAATCACAAAAGGAACGATGGAAGTGAGGATTGTAATCCACATTCCGCTTGAACTTTCACGCTTTATGCTGATTTCAGTGTTATGCTCAGAGGCTAATTTTTGTAAATCAGAAATTGTAATATCTGACGGTAAAATAATACTTGTGAATTTCTCTACTTTAGAAATGTTTGGAGTAAAAAATAAAATCCCTGTATCTTCTTTTGATTCCTGAGGTGTTTTGTAAGTACCTGAAATCTCTACGACACTACCATTGGGCTGGTAGCTCATCTCTGTGACATTATTTTCCTTAATTTCCTTCACTAATTCTGTGTAATTGATTTGCTGACTGCGACCGCCAGTATCTCCTGAGAAGAAATACTGAAACCCTGTCACTAGGACAACAATAATCAGAATATAGAGAAATGGATTTTTTATAAAACCATTATTTTGCTTATTTTTCATCTATTAATAGTAAACCTTTATTTTGTATAAACTTCTTCTTTCAAAATACCAATATATGGAATATTACGATAGTTCTCATTATAATCTAATCCATATCCAACAACAAATTCATTTGGAATTGTGAAACATGTATAATCTGCATCAATTTCAACAACACGGCCTTCTGGTTTATCCAAAAGTGTAGCAATTTTTACTGATGCAGCATTTCTTTCCTTAAACAAATTGCACAGATTTTTTAAAGTCTGACCAGTATCAATAATATCCTCAACAAATAGGATATCACGTCCTGTGATGTCTTGATCAATGTCCTTAATAACATTAATGACACCTGAGCTAGCAGTACCACCATGGTAGCTAGAAACCAACATAAAATCAAGCTCAATATGTGTGTCAATATGCTTGATTAACTCAGCTATAAAAGGCACGGAACCTTTTAAGATTCCAACAAAAATTGGATTCTTACCTTGGTAGTCTTTGGTTAATTGCTGACCAAGCTTTTTTGCAGCATCCACGATTTCATCATGGGAAATCAATATTTTTTTGATATCTTGTTCTAGCATAATTTTACCCATCTATTTTCTGAATATAAAGTACAGTACTCATTATATCACTTTTTAATGCCTTACTCAAATCACTGATAGCAATATTTAAGATTGCTAAAATTTGATGATTTTGTTCCACTATTACAGATGAATTCCGTTCTTCAAAGGAAACCTTCTTATCAATAAAAAGACGACGAAGTTTCTTGTGATGATCATTCAGCAAAATACTATCTCCCTCTTTTCGGAAGCGAAGTGTCAGAGAAGTTTCACGCGAAACAAAAATTTTCTGGATATTTTCACCACTCAAAGGAATCCCGAATGAAAATCGATAATGCCCAAACTCAATCAGATTCTCAAATTCTAACAAAATTGAATCCATTTTTAAATCGGGCTTACGACTGATTTTTCTAATTTCAAAACGCTGGTAATCTTTAACAAGCTCATAGTCTTTTTTCAAAGTATGCTGATAATTAGCCTTAGTCCGCAGGATGTTTAAAACTTCCTCAAACTGCTGCTTGCTCAGATTCAGACCAGGAAAGCTTTCAAGATAGTTCTGCAATAGAAATCGTTGAACCTGAGGGATTTGCTGATGAAAGACTTGGACATTTTCTATATCTAAATCTCTGGTCAAGTGAGACAAAGCGGTCTGCCAATCTTCAATTTCCTTTCCTAGATACCGCAAAGAATCCTTAAATTGTGGATTTTCTTTTTCTAGATCCGGCAGATAAAGATTGCGAATTCGATTTCTGAGATAGTCATTTTGAAAATTACTGCTATCTTCAAAATGCTGAATATCTGGAAAGTCTGACTTACGAAAAGTAAGCAAAGGACGAATCAGTTCCCCGCAAGCAAAAGACTGGACAGCTTTCATGCCGGACAGATGACGAAGTCTAGCTCCACGCAGCAGCCGCATAAAAACAGTCTCAGCTTGGTCATCTGCGTGGTGGGCAGTTACCAAAGCTGTATAGTGCCCCTCCTGCATCACTTTCCCGAAAAAATCATAACGGAACTGCCGAGCAGCATTTTCTGAAAAATTACCAGAAAAACTTGATGTAAAAATCTTTACACCAAGCTGTTCCGCAATCTTTACCAATGCCTTTTCTTCTTGATCTGACTCTGGCCGCTGTTTGTGATTGACATGAGCAATCGCAAGCTCGATAGCTAGTTCTTTTTGAGAATCAATCAACAGCTGTAGCAACGTCATAGAATCCAGTCCACCTGATACAGCAACCAAAACTTTTTGATGGTCTTGGAAATACTTTTTCTCCTGCATTTTTTTAAGAAATTCTTGCTTAATCATTTCAGGACTCCATAGACATCGTCTGCTATCTGAGAAATGTTATCGTAGTTTGAATTATTAGTGAAAATGACAATGATAAAAGGAGAATCTGCATAGACAATCGCAGCATCGTGCTTAAAATCATAGGCGTCACCAATTTTATGAGCCACTTTAACATCTATATTTTTAGAAATCCGCTGATTATCATAATTTGTCTGAGACAAGGCATCGATAATCATGCCATTTTGCTCATAGATCGCTTCCAAAACATTTCCAGCCATACGTGAAGATGCTTGCCTTTCTTCCACATCCCATTTCTTTCCAGCTATTTTGTTGATCGTCTGCTGAAAATTTTTATCAGATTGATTGGTCGCATAATAGCCTAAGATATTGTGGGCGACATTATCTGATTCTTTGGCCACTCGATTTATCAAATCCTGAACTGAATATTCCTTGTCATCAGCTGACTTAGCAATACTGCCACTTCCTTCTGGTTCGTAAGCACCTGCAAAATCATTGACTGCTCCAATATACTTGAACTTCTGATCTAACGAAAGTTTTTTCTGATCCAGCTGTTCCTGCACATAGTAAAGATAAGGCAATTTTGTCACACTAGCTGAATACATCTCTTGATCTTGATTAATGCCTGCTTCTTTGCCTGTGTCCAGCTGTTTGACGTAGATAGAGTAGTCTGCCTTGTTGTACTTACTGCTCAAAATTTCTTGAACCTTGTCCATTCGATTATCAGTTTCATCCAGGAATTCCATAGAAACCCAGCCCTGTCCTTCAAGCTGGGCATAAGTTCCTTTGACTGTCTGAACAATTTGAACAATGTTTACTTTTGTATATGGAGCTACTGTTGTATTTATTTTTTTAGCTCCGTTGATATTGGCTTTATCATAGAGAATGAAGCCAGGTTTCAGCCACATTTCTTGATGGATATCTTCGATTAACTGGACAGTATCTTCGTAAATTGTATTTTTATCCGCTATCACAAAATGACCGTTTTTCAGCTTGAAAATCGGGACTCCTTCTTCATTTACATAAAATCCTGCTATCTGGATAGGCTGGTCTGGAACTAGCTTTCCAGCAGTCTTACTCAGAGTAGAATCTGTAAATGTAGGAGTTTCTTCGTAAACATTAGGATTTGTCGGGATACTATCATAATAGCGTCCATACGCAGTGCTTGTAAAATGATATTTTTCTTCCTCGTCTAATACGAAATCTTTTTCGGTACTAATAACTGTGATACTGCTAAATAAAGCTGGTAGCAAAAATATCAGTAACAAAAACTTACGCATGTTTTCCCCTTTCCTCTTTATTTTCTTGAAGTTTCAAAGCTTGATTTTTTTCAGACAGTTCTTCTAGTTTTTCATCAGAAAATTCCAAGAACTGCTCAATTGTTTTTAATAAATCTTCCATAACTACTGCGGTAATAAATCTGGGATAGTATAAATGTACTCACCCTCTTTTGAAAAAGAGTATTTAGCGCGTGCATACTTAGCAGCATAGCTATCATCTTTTAACTTTGTTGCTATATCTGATTGATAGACCTTTTCTTCGCTGAGCGTCTGATATTTCTCCTGCAGTTTAGAATACTGTTCACGACGCTGCAGCAAGGTTTGATAGCTCTGGTATAAATTATAAGTAGGTAGAATAAATAAGAGAATCACCAAAATCAGAACCCAGCCCATAAAACGGTTGCGTTTCCGCCGTTCCTGATCCACATATCTGCGGCGTTGATTTTCATCTTGTATAAAACGATTATTGAGTTGGACGATATTTTTAGGCATCTTCTTCTATCCTTGTTTCACTGACTATTTCGTACATTTTAACTGCATCTTCTTTTTTGGTACTATCTTTCATCTCCAGAACCTTTACAGTTAAGAGTTTATTACCAAAGCGTACTTCAACCAAGTCATCCACTTTCAAATCTGTTGAGCTCTTGGCCAAGATACCGTTCACTTTTATCCGGCCCTTGTCAGCTACTTCTTTAGCCACTGGACGTCGCTTGATAATTCGTGACACTTTCAAATATTTATCTAATCTCATCCTATTACCTCATTTTCTCTTAATTTATTATTCTACCATTTTTTGAGAAAAATAGAGCTTAAAAAGCCAAACTTCACTGAATTGTAACCTTTATTCTGCCTTGCGCTGTTTAATTTCCAGCATCTTTTCTCCAAAATTAACTAGACCTTCTAAAATCTCATAATCTTTTTTGTTCCTCACATCAAAAATCACTTCAATCAAGCCATTTTTTTCACCAATTCGAGCCTTTAAATTCGTCATCGAAAGTGCTTCAAAATAGTCCTGCGTCAGATAAAGCTGCTGCGAAATCTTCTCAAAATGAATACTTACTGCATTCTGCTTACGTTCTACTGACTTTACAAATGCTTGATCTAAATAAGACTTAGCAAGTCCAATCTCCAGTAAGTATGCTACAACATCAGGGTATTCCCCAAAGCGGTCAATCAATTCATCCTGTAGATTTTCATAGTTTACACGGCTGTCAATTTCACGAATTCTCTTGTAAATTTCAATCTTCTGTCTTTCATCAGAAATATAGTTACTAGGCAGATAGGCATCAATCTGCAGATTAATCTCTGCATTGCTCTTTTGACGTTTGTTTTCTCTACCCTGCTTTTTAGCAATGGCTTCTTCTAGAAGCTGTGAGTACATCTCAAAACCAACAGAATCAATAAAGCCAGATTGCATACTTCCTAGAATATTGCCAGCCCCTCGAATAGACAAATCTCGCATGGCAATCTTAAAACCAGAACCTAACTCTGTAAATCCTTTAATAGCCTCTAGACGCTTTTCAGAAACTTCTGTTAAAATTTTATCTGGTCTATACATCAAATAAGCATAGGCAATCCGATTGCTGCGGCCAACCCGTCCACGAAGTTGATACAAGGTTGACAACCCCATATGGTCAGCATTTTCTACAAACAAAGTATTGGCATTTGGGATATCAACCCCAGTTTCAATAATGGTTGTAGTCACCAAAATATCGTACTCTCCATTGATGAAGTCCAGTAAAGTGTTTTCTAAACGAATCTCACTCATTTGACCATGAACATAGCCTATAGAAGCTTCTGGGATTAACTCTCTTAATTCTGAAACTTTCTGTTCGATTGTGTCAACCTTGTTGTAAAGGTAGTAAACCTGTCCACCTCGGTCTATTTCACGTAAGACAGCTTCTCGAATCACTGTAGGATTGCTTTCTAAAACATAAGTCTGAACAGGATAACGATTGGTAGGTGGGGTCTCAATGACTGACAAATCGCGAATCCCCAGCATAGACATATGAAGAGTTCGAGGAATAGGAGTTGCTGTCAAGGTCAGGACATCAACTTTCTTTTTCAATTCCTTTAATGTTTCCTTGTGCTTAACTCCAAAACGCTGCTCCTCATCAATGATGATTAAACCTAAATCCGCAAATTCTACATCTTTGGATAAGAGTCGGTGGGTTCCAATAATAATGTCAACTTGTCCCTTCTGCAGCTTCTCCAAAGTCTGTTTTTGTTCTGCCTTACTCCTGAAACGGCTGAGTACCTCGACATTGACCGCAAAATCATTAAAGCGTTCTTTAAAGTTAGTATAGTGCTGCTGGGCTAAAACCGTTGTTGGCACTAATACAGCTACTTGTTTATGATCATTGACAGCCTTAAAAGCAGCCCGCATAGCTACTTCTGTTTTCCCAAAGCCTACATCACCAACTAAGAGGCGGTCCATCGGACGACTGCTTTCCATATCCTTCTTCACTTCCTGAATACTTCTTAGCTGGTCCTCTGTTTCAACATAGGGAAAATCATTATCAAATTCCTCTTGATTAGAATCATCCGCTGAGAAAGCAAAACCTTTTAGCTGGCTGCGTTCAGCATATAGTTTAATCAAATCATCCGCAATATCCTGAACCTGATGTTGAACTTTTTGCTTACTCTTCTGGAAACGACCGTCATTTAGCTTATTTACCTTAGGTGTTTTTCCATCGCTGGCAACATACTTTGATAGGAGATCAATCTGGTCAACTGGAATCGAAATACGATCAGAATTTTGATATTGAATTGTCAGATAATCACGGTGGACACCAGAGATTTCAATCGTTTCTATTCCCAGATAACGTCCTATCCCATGAATATTATGGACAACATAATCCCCTTTTTCTAGCTCATTATAATCTTTCAGTCGTTCAGCATTTGAGATATTCTGACGCCGGATTTTTCGTTTTATTTTCTTGTGAATAATTTCGTACTCTGTAATAAGAATAATTTTCTCATCTACGAAATTAAAACCCTGAACAAGATTTCCTTCAATAAGCTGAACTGCATTTTTTTGGATCTCAGCCTCTCTTATATAGTCTAAATGAATATCATATTCCTGTAAATTTTTATGTAAACTTTGTAAACCTGCCGAAGAATTTGCTTGTAAAATTATTGTATAGCCAGATTTTTTATAACGATTAATCTCTTCCTTGAGCAAGGAAAACTGACTGAAAAATTCTTGCATTGGATACTGATTGAATTGATACAAAGCATCAAATTTCAGATTTCCCAAACCTTTTTGAAAGCTTGAAAAGAAAGTGGCTGGTTTATATTGACGATAATCTTGGTACTTATCTGCAAAATATTTTTGAGTTGACAAAGATTTACATTTTTGTAAATCATCTGTCAATAAACCAGCTGTTTCCAGTTCAAATTGAGCATGTCGATCCACAATTTTTTGAAAATCATCAAAAAACACAGGGCTATGAACAGGTAAATAGTCTAAAATAGTCCATTCTTTCTGATAAAAATAAGAAAGGAATTTACGAATATCTGCATGATGAAACTCCTCTTTGGCATTGATTAGTAACTCTTCTAAGTAAGATTTCAAAGCAGGATCAACAGTTTTTTCTAAAATAGCTTCCAGATTTTCTCGTCCTCGAGCATAATCTTTCTCAGAAAGCAGGATATCAGAAGCAGGTTTAATCAAAATACTTTCTATATTCTCAATTGAAGTTTGATTTTCTGGATTGAAAATCCGAATACCATCAATTTCATCTCCAAAAAACTCCAGTCGATAGGGAAACTCTGCTGAGCGCTCAAAAATGTCTAAGATATCTCCTCTTAGACTATATTCTCCCTGACTTAAAACTTGGGATACCTTCTTGTATCCTGTTCTTGACAACATCTTTACAAGATTATTTAGGTCATATTCTTGTCCAACTATCAAATTTATGTTGGTTGTTTTAAAATCAATGGGATCAGGCAAGAGTAATTTACTAGCCGCAACATTAGTAACTAGAATTCCAGACTTTTGATGGTCTATTAAAAAGTTCAGAGCATCTAATCTTGAAAATATTTTTTCCTGTGAGGCAAAGACAAATTCTGCTATAGGAGTATCATCTGCTAAGAAAGTATAGACCTTGTCTTCTCCCAACAAAGAAATCAAATCACTAGCCAAACGATCTGCTTCATTTTGACTAGAAGTCAGCACAAGGATTTTATCAGCTTCTTCTAATCCAGCCGCTATAGTGATTGCTTTTGTTGATGCAGACAGTCCCATTATCAACTGTCTGCTGCTTTTATGGAGATTTTTCTTCCAATCTGAAATTTGCTGGTTTTGACAAAATAAGTCAATCAGGTTCATTTTATTATCCATTGTATTTCTGCATTGTTTGTTCAAAATTGTCTGACTGTAAATAATAATTTACAGCATTGTCAACTTTATCAAGAGTATTCAAAATTGTTATATAATCATCTGTATCAAATTTTCCTAGAACATGGTGAACCACTGTCATGCCTTCTTTTGGACGGCCAATACCTATCTTTATCCGTTTAAACTCTTGACTTCCAATATGTTTGATAATAGATTTAATGCCGTTATGGCCGCCAGCTGAACCCTTGCTGCGCAAACGAATCTTACCAACTTCCATATCCAAATCATCATAGATGACCAATAAATCCTCTATATCTAAACCATAGTATGCCAGTAAAGCTTGAACAGCCTTTCCGCTCTCATTCATAAATGTAGTTGGTTTGACAAAATAGACTTTTTCACCATTCAGAAAAGTAGAAGCAATATCTGCTTGAAAGATTTTATCAGCTGTAAATTTTAAATCAAGATCTTTACAGATCTTGTCAACTAGCATAAAACCAACATTATGTTTGGTTTCAATATATTTTTCTCCTGGATTTCCCAGACCGACTATTAACTTTACCATTTTTCTCCTTTATAAAAGCCAAAAGGGCTGGAAAAAATTTTCCAACCTAGAATTTTTAAATTTACAAATACTTTACACATTAAATCTAAATTCCATAATATCGCCATCTTGAACGATATATTCTTTTCCTTCTTCGCGCAAACGTCCAGCTTCTTTAACTGCTTTTTCGCTGCCATAGTACACTAAGTCATCATAAGACATAGTCACTGCTCGAATAAAGCCTTTTTCAAAGTCTGAGTGAATAATACCAGCCGCTTGAGGAGCTTTCATTCCACGCTTAAAGGTCCAGGCACGCACTTCTTTTTCACCAGCTGTAAAGTAGGTTCCAAGTCCCAACAGATGATAAGCTGCTCTGGTCAGTTTATCCACACCTGATTCTGTCAAGCCGATAGCTTCCAGAAATTCTGACTTATCTTCATCGTCCAATTCAGAAATCTCTTCCTCTGCACGCGCTGAAATGACAACAACTTCAGCATTTTCTGTAGCTGCAAATTCACGAATCTGCTTCACATAGTCAATATTATCTGGATCAGCTACCTCATCTTCACTAACATTGGCCACATAAAGCACAGGTTTAGTCGTCAAGAGAAAGAGGCCTTTGACAATTTTTTGCTCTTCTTCTGTAAACTCAATTGTACGAGCTGACAGACCGTCTTCCAGGACAGGCTTAATTTTCTGTAAAACATTAAATTCTGCCACTGAATCCTTATCTTTTTGAGTACGAGCCATCTTCTCTACACGTGCATAACGTTTGTTAATACTTTCTAGGTCTGCTAAAATCAATTCTAGATTAATAGTCTCAATATCGGCCATTGGATCTACAAATTCAGACTCACGGCCTTGTTCTCGCATGACATTTTCATCATCAAAAGCACGTACTACGTGGACGATAGCATCTACTTCACGGATATTGGCTAAGAATTTATTCCCTAGTCCTTCTCCTTTTGAAGCACCTTTCACAATTCCAGCAATATCAGTAAATTCGAAGGTTGTTGGAACTTTCTTCTGTGGTTTGATGAGTTCTGTTAATTTATCCAGACGAGCATCCGGAACTTCTACCCGCCCGACATTTGGATCAATTGTCGCAAAAGGGTAATTAGCTGCTTCTGCACCTGCTTTTGTAATTGCATTAAATAAAGTTGACTTACCAACATTGGGTAAACCAACGATTCCTGCTGTCAAAGCCATTCTTATCTTCTCCATTCATCTTTTCAATCCAAACCATTATACCATAAATCCTTATCCTAAACAGCGGATTTAAGTTATTTTTTCTAGCTTTCTTTACAAAAATGTAAAATAAATTGAAGAAAAAAATGGTATAATATAGCTAATATTCTTATTAAAGGAGTCCCTAATGAAAAAGAATACTTTCAAAACACTTTTTCTTTCCTTCCTTGCAGTTTCCGCTTTGTTTGTTTTAGCTGCCTGCAGCAGTCCTAAAAAAGCTTATTTCCAGCTGATTGACCAAAATACTAAACAAGATAGCCGCATCACTGTTGAATATAAAGGTGATGAGCTTCTTATAAACGAAACAAACAACACCTTCTACTATAAACCAGTTGGCTTGACAAAAGACACTGCTAAAGAGCAGACAGAAGCCTATGCTAAATCTATTGAGGGTATCAAAGGATTAACTCATAAAATTGAGTACAAAGATGATTATTTAACTGAAAAACTGACAATCGATTTCAGTAAAGCTGATATTGAAGAACTACAAAGTAAACAGCTTCTTCAAACATCTGGTAATCAAAAAGCAGATTATATCAGTTACAAAGAAACTGCTAAATTACTCGAAAAAGCAGGTTATAAAGAAGTTAAAGACGGTAAATTTGAAGAACTTAAATAAAAGCAAAATGGATAGGACTTAAAAAGTCCTATCCATTTTTGCTTGAAAAATTAAATCTAAATCTGATCTTCAGCAATGCAAATTAGTTTTCCACAATAGCATTTACGATGATTTTTAGTTCAATCAATTATTTTCTTCATTTTTCTTTCAAAATCGTGACGACTCATCATCACAAGATGTTCACAATTAGTGCAACGGATTTTGATATCTGCACCAACCCTTGTGATTTCCCAGCGATTCGCCTTTTTCCCAGTCGCTTTAATGGTGCAGGCATGTGGCTTTTTCATTTCTACAAAATGACCAATTTCATACATTTTCTTTCTCCTTTCAAAGAACTATCATTGTCCAGGAAGAAAACTTAAGTATCTATCATACTCTGTGAATAAAAAACGATTAGGACCAAGAATTAAAAATCTTTAACTTGGTCCACTGCTTTTCATCTTAATTAGTTCTAACAGGTGTAATTAGCTGAATAAAGTTTTCTGTGTCTTCACTCGGTACCAAGGTGAAAGGACGAACGGATGAGATAAAACTAATCGTTACTTTTTCACTGTCAATGGCCTTCAAAGCATCGATCAGATAAGTTGGATTAAAGCTAATGGTCAAATCTTCGCCAGTTACACTTTCTGTATCAATTTCTTCGTTAACACGTCCGACCTCTGGTGAATTTACATGGGCACTGACAATACCGCCTGTAATCTCCAGTTTAACTGTTCCATTCTGTGTGGCATTAGATAAGAGACGAGCGCGTTCCATAGCTGCACGCAAATCAGAAGTATTAAAAGTAAGGATACTCGTAAATTCAGTCGGAATCAAACGATCTGTATCTGGATAATTTCCTTCCAAGAGGCGGGTGTAGAAACTGATATTTTCGCTTCTGAAAAGAATTTGATTGTTAGCAAAGAAAACCTCTACCGTTTCAATTTCATCGGTAAAAACAGCCGTAAATTCACGTAAAGAGCGACTTGGAATGACTACGTCAAAATTATCTCCGTTTTTCTCCAGAGTAATTTTCTTTTGACTCATTCTGTGGGAGTCTGTCGCAACTGTCTTCAAAGAACGGTTATCTGTCAAAACAAAGTGAACCCCTGTTAAAATTGGACGGCTTTCCTGAACACTGGCTGCAAAAGCTGTTTCGTTAATGACATCTTTGAGAATTTTTGTTTCAAGAACCAAGGGATTGCTGGCAGAAATTTCCTGGATTCGTGGATATTGGTCAGCGTCTTTTCCTTTCAAGGTAATCTCTGATTTGCCGCTAGTCAAGACGATTTGTTTTTGTTCAATTTCTTTAAAATCCAAAATAATATCTGGCAGGCTAGAAACAACATTAATAAAGAAAGTCGCTTCTAATAAAATTGAACCTGTTGAGTTGACAAGCAAGCCTGCATTTTCATTTTGAGTAGAAATAAAGTTTTCAATCGACACTTGGCCATTTGAGCCGATTAAGGTGATTCCTTCTTTGGTAACATCGATTTTTACAGTAGAAAGAATAGGAATTGCATTTTTATGGCTGATAGCCCTTTTAGTGGTATTTAAAGCTTGTAAGAAGAGATTTTTATTAATAGAAAAATGAATCATGGGATCTCCTTTTTATTTATTTATGATTATAAGATTAATAGTAATAGTAGTTTGTGTGAATTATGTGGAAAAATAGCTTTGTCCTTATTCTAACAAGTTTTGAGACTTGTTCACAAAGTGTGGATAAGTTTTGAAAAAAATCTGTAGTTTTCCACACGCTATTTAATTTTATTCTTGATGCTTTCAATTTCTAAACGCAAATTGTCGTCTGATTCAATCATAGTTTTGATTTTTCCATGTGCATGGATAACAGTCGTATGATCTTTCCCGCCAAATTCACGACCAATTTTAGGCAGACTGTTGTCAGTCAGCTCACGAGTCAGATACATAGCTACCTGTCTAGCTAAAACGATATTTTGCACTCGACGGCTGCCTTTCATCTCTTTGACACTAACACCATAGAATTTCCCAACTTCAGACTGAATCTTATCAATCGGGATAACTGTTACCTGGCTTGAATCCTGTTTGCGTGCTCGAATGGCTTCCGCAGCGATATCAATAGTAATTTCCTTTAGATGACGAACTCTAGCGATGAGACTGATGTCATTCAAAGCACCTTCCAAGTCGCGGACATTAGAGTCGAACTGTCCTGCAAGGTATTCCAAGGTATCATTCGGGAAAATATAATCCAAATTTTCTATTTTGTTTCGCAGAATTGCAATTCGTGTTTCAAAATCTGGCGGTGTAATATTTTGAGTTAATCCCCATTTGAAACGTGTTACCAAGCGTTCTTCCAAATTGTCCAGATGATCAGGACTGCGGTCGCTGGTTAAAACAATCTGTTTATTTTCACCATGAAGAGCATTGAAAGTGTTGAAAAATTCTTCCTGAGTTGAAACCTTTTTTCCTCCTAAAGATTGAATGTCATCAATCAGCAGAAGATCCAGACTACGATAGATTTTTTTAAAGCTATCCATTTCTCCCAATCTTAAATGTTCAAGGAAGTCGTTAATAAAGGTTTCAGCCGGTATATACTTGACACGCGCATCTGGAATATTTTCTAAAATTTGATTGCCAATAGCATTTAATAAATGAGTTTTACCCAGGCCAGGTCCTCCATAGATAAAAAGAGGATTATAGGTTGTGGCTAGATTCTCAGATACCGCTAAGGCAGCAGCTTTAGCCCAGATATTTCCGTCTCCCTGAACAAAATTATCAAAGGTATATTTTGACTTTAAGCCAGTATCAATAGGTGGCAAGCTTGGCTGAACAGTGCTGATTTGAGGACTGGTTACTGCAGATTTCGGTGTATCAATGTTAGTTTCTTCTTCAAAAATATACTTTCCCGCAATCTGATCATTAAAAATCTCAAATCCTGCAGTAAGAATAACTCCTACTAAGTTTTGCTCCCAAAATAGTTGTTTTACTGGACTATCTAGGAAAATAACAGCTTGCTTTTCTTCAACTTTGACAAGCTTGGCTTCAGCAACAAAGAAATCATAAGTTGTCTGTTTTAGCTGAGCATGAGCCAATTCTAAAATACGATTCCAAAAGTCCTGTTCTTTGGTCATAACTTCCCTCCTTTTCTATAATTTTCTGATTCATACGCATCTTATTTTATCATAAAGGTTCAAAGTTTTCCACAAGAACTGGAAAAGAATTCACATTGTTAGCTGAAGTTATCCACAGAATGTGAATAAAGCTAAAATTTCGTATTTTAATAAGCTTCCTAATTAATTTAACAGTGGATAATTTTGTTATTTTAAAAAAAGAAAATAACAGTTTTATTTAAAACTGTTTATAATTCTTTGATATTCTTCTTCGCTTTCAAAAGGAATAATCAGCTTTCCTTTACTCTGGTTTTTTAACTGAATAGAAACTTCCAGACCGAGAATTTTTTTAATTTTTTCCTCTTCAGATTTAGCAAATAGTTCTTTATTAGGTTTCTTTTTGAGACTCTTTTTTTGCTGAAGAAGCTTTTCGACTGCTCGAACCGATAAATCTTCTCTACATATCTTTTCCAGCCATAGTAACTGTTCCTCTTCTTTCAAGGGAACCAGCAGGCGAGCATGTCCTTGAGAAATCTCTTCTTCCTTTATAGCTTGACGAACTTCTTTGGATAATTGTAAAAGTCTGACAATATTGCTAATATAGGGTCTAGATTTTCCCATGATTTTAGCAATTTCATCATGTGTCAAGCCTTTGTCAATCAAATTTTGATAAGACTCAGCCTCTTCTATAGGATTCAAGTCTTCTCTTTGAAGATTTTCGATAATGGCCTGTTTCAGCATTTCATCATCAGATAATTCTTTGACGACAGATGGGATCGTTTCTAGGCCAAGAAAAGAGGCAGCTCTAAATCTCCGTTCTCCTGCTAAAATTTCATAACCAAAAAGTGAAGATTTCCGAAGAATGATTGGCTGAATGAGACCATTTTCTTTGATTGATGACGCCAATTCTTCAATCTTTTTTTGTGAAAATTGTTTACGAGGCTGATAAGGATTGGTTCGAATGTCTTTAAGTGCAATATATTGAAAGTTTTCCATTTGTATATAGAATAACACACCTTTACGATTGTGTAAAGGTGTGTTGACAATCTTGTAAATAGGTTAATTTGAGCTTAACTCTTTTGTTGATTTAGTGAGTTTGATTTTGACTGTTTGAGATTTACCATCTCGATAATAAGTAATCTCTACCTCATCTCCAATGCTATGCTTGTAGAGAGCAGACTGAAGGTCACTAGTGGATTCCACATCTGTGTTATCTACTTTTGTAATGACATCATTTTTTTGAAGTTTGCCATCAGCAGGCATCCCTTGCTGAACAGAGCGAACAAGAATACCTGATTTCACTGAAGAAGGAAGATTTAATTTAGAAAAATCAGAAGTTGTTAAATTAGATAAATCCATCATTTGAATTCCTAAAGCAGGACGTGTGACTGTTCCATTTTTCTCTAGTTGATTGATAATATTTACGACATCATTAGACGGAATCGCAAATCCCATCCCTTCAACAGAGGTTTGCCCATTTGTTGAAATTTTACTTGAAGTAATCCCAATAACTTGTCCTTGGATGTTAATCAATGGGCCGCCAGAGTTACCAGGATTGATTGCAGCATCTGTTTGCAGTGCAGTTGTTGAAATATTTTCACCATTTTCAGATTGTAACGTAACGTTTCTGCCTAGGCTAGAAATGATTCCTTGTGTTACAGAGTTAGCATATTCTGTTCCAAGAGGACTTCCGATAGCGATAGCTGTCTCACCAACTGTCAGAGAACCAGAATCTCCAAATTCAGCGACATCAGTTACTTTTTCAGAGCTAATTTTAACGACAGAGATATCTGAATAAACATCTGATCCAACTACTTCACCTGGAACCTTGTTTCCATCAGCTAGCAAGATATCTACATTAGTTGATCCGTTCAGAACGTGGGTGTTGGTTACCAGATAGGCTGATTTTCCATCTTTTTTATAAATTACGCCAGAACCTTCACTGGAGATTTGTGATTCATCGTTGGAAGATTCATCATTGATAACGCTGCTAGAAGATTCAGCATAAGTAATTACTGAAACAACTGCATTTTGAACCTTTTTCACAGCTTCTGAAATATCTGTAGAGTTTTTATATGAAGTAGCTACACTAGTTGTTGAATTTCCATTCATTTTTACACGTGAAGTTACTAATGTAGTAACATAATTTCCTAAACTTCCACCGATAAAACCTACAATTAACACTGCAAAAAGCAATAAAGCCTTTTTGATGGCATTTGAAGAGTTTTTCATGTTTTCCTCCTTGAATTACAATTGATGAAATTATAGTTAGCTAAACTTAATTATAACTTAAATCCTCTAAGTTTTCCACACCTTGTGGAAAACTTAGAAAAACTGTTGATAGGCATTAGAAAATACACAGATTAGCCGATTCCCAGATAAATTTTACTTGTTAATAAAGTGTGAAGTATAGATGAATATGATAGAATAAACTTATGAAAATAAAACTTGTAACAGTTGGAAAACTGAAAGAAAAATATTTAAAGGATGGAATTGCTGAATACATGAAGCGTCTCAATCGATTCTGCAAGGTGGAAATGATTGAGCTAGCGGATGAAAAAACACCTGATAAAGCTAGTGATTTAGAAAATCAGCAGATTCTTGAAAAAGAAGGAAATAAAATTCTGGCTAAAATCAATGAGCGTGAATTTGTTATTGCTTTGGCAATTGAAGGAAAGCAATTTCCGTCAGAAAAGTTTAGTCAGCTCATGATGGATACTACAGTGCATGGCTTTTCTGATATCACTTTTGTTATTGGCGGAAGTTTAGGTTTATCTCCTGCAGTAAAAAAACGGGCAAA
This sequence comes from Streptococcus sp. 27098_8_134, assembly GCF_041431675.1. Lineage (NCBI taxonomy): Bacteria > Bacillati > Bacillota > Bacilli > Lactobacillales > Streptococcaceae > Streptococcus > Streptococcus sp. 27098_8_134. The sequence continues at coordinate 18,755 of NZ_JAPVYD010000005.1, forward strand.
TCTTCTGATGAGTTTTGGCAAATTAACGCTACCTCATCAACTGATGCGCCTTGTTTTAATAGAGCAAATCTATCGAGCTTTTATGATTCAGCAGGGGAGTCCTTATCATAAGTAATCTTGACGGCAATCCTATTTTCTGATAGAATGAGATAGTATTGGTCTCATAGCTCAGCTGGATAGAGCATTCGCCTTCTAAGCGAACGGTCGCAGGTTCGAATCCTGCTGAGATCAGAAATGTAAAAAATGCGAAATATTTTACAATATTTCGTGTTTTTTTCTTCTATTTTTTTGGTATAATGTCATTTCGGGGATAAAAAATGACATTTCAGGGAAAATTGTCACTAACTCTTTCTATTTTTCTATAATGATAAATGTAAGGTGACTTACAAGATAAAAAGATAGGAGATAGTTATGAAAATCTATTCTTTTCAAATTGCTTTAAATAGCAATTCACTTGTTCAAACCTTTTGGGATTTAAGAGGTGTTCCAAATCCATGGGGTTGGATTTTTGGAAGATAAGAATTTTAAAGTTTAGGGGAGAAATTTATGTCACTTGAAATAATTGGATTAATTATTCATCCTTTTATTAATGTAGCTGCATTTTTAGTTATTTTATCAAAAATCACTAAAATTAAGCATACTCGCTTTTTTGTATCTGTTTGCTTTGGTCTTGAGATTATAGTTCCGTTTATAATTGCTTTTTTAGGACACATATTTTCATTTTCTAGCACAATTCCATCATATACACTGTCATTTTTTCTCCCTATATTTTTAGTTTGGTATTTTTGTAGAGTTGAAAAAATTAAAAGATACCAATCTTTCTTACTTTCGTTCTTTTTATGTTTGTCAATTGATAGCTCTACTACTTTCTTTTCAGTTATTATTTCATCTGTTTTAGGAGATGATTTTGTAGCTCAGTACATGGGCTTGTTTCTGACATGTATCAACTTAATATCCTTGTTCTTTATGGCAAAGGTTATTGATATTTTTGATTTCAGAATAGATTATTTTAAAAGAAGTTTCTTTAAATCTCAGATTCTGATGATTAGTAGTTTATATGCAGTGAATTGGCTGATTTTAAATCTCTCTCATTGGATTAGTAATATAAGGCATTTCAACAGTTTTAGCAGTATGATTGCTACTATTTGTTTCTTGGCCTTTCTTTCTACCTTGGTGACATTCAAGGACAGCCGTGAGAAATACGAAAAAGAAGAGCGTTTGCATCAAAAAGAGTCTGAACAGCTTCGACTTCAGGAATATACTGATGAAATTGTGAGATTATACTATGAAATCAAAGGATTTCGTCATGATTATGCTAGCATGCTGACAAGTATGCAAGTGGCTATTCAAACTGGAGATATCAAGGAAATTGAGCACATTTATCAAGAGGTCTTGGCTGATGCAAATTTGAACCTACGTTCAGATAAATATACAGTTTTTGATTTGAATAATGTAGGAGATTCAGCTTTAAGAAGTGTCATGACTGAGACAATCTTTCAAGCGCGTGAACATCAGATTCAGCTGACTTTTGAAGTTAAGGATAAAGTGGAACGCCTTCCAATCAAGTTGTTAGATTTGGTGAGAATTGCTAGTATTTTATTAAATAATGCTATTGAGAGTGCCATTGACAGCTTAGAAAAAATTGTCCATGTTTCTCTGGTTCAACTGGATGATAGAACCATTTTTGTTGTTCAAAATTCTCGTAAAGAAGGAAAATTGGATTTGGAAGAACTCTATCAGCCCGAGTTTTCAACTAAAGGAGAAAATAGAGGCTTCGGATTGAATAACATCAAGGAAATTTTAAATAGGTATGAATTTATCACCCTTGATACACAAATTGAGCCAAGCAATTTTACACAGATTTTAACAATTAGGAGATAGAATTTATGAAAGTGTTAGTTTTAGAGGATACCGTATCTCATCAAGTCAGGATGGAAACGACATTAGCAGAAATTGCTGAGGAACTTGGAATTGACATCCAGGTTCAGGTTACAGGAAAAATCAAAGAATTCAAAAAATATATTGAAAATGGAGACGTTAACCAGCTTTATTTTTTGGATATTGACATTAAGGGTGAGGAAACAAAAGGGCTGGAAGTAGCTCAATTTATCCGTCATCATAATCCTTATGCCATTATAGTTTTTGTAACCTCAAAATCTGAATTTGCTACTATGACTTTTAAATATAAAGTATCAGCATTTGATTTTATTGATAAAGATATCAACAATGATGCTTTTAAAAATAGAATCAAAGACAGTATTCTTTACACTAAGAGTACACTAATTGAAAATACCAATATGGTAGATTATTTTGAATATAGTTATCGTGGCAATGATGTTCGAATGCCTTATAACGATATTTTATATATCGAAACGACAGGGAGCTCTCATAAACTTCGGATTGTCGGTAAAAATTTTCTTAAGGAATTTTATGGAACAATAACAGATATTCAAGAAAAAGATCAGCAATCCAAACGATTTTTTTCACCACATAAATCTTATCTGGTTAATATTGGCAACATTGTTGATTATGACAAGAAAAATCGAGAAATTATTTTTTACGAAAATCATCGCTGTCCGGTCACTCGTTTAAGAGTAAAATATCTGAAAGATATTTTCGAAAATAAAGGGAAAAGAGTTGACAAAGCTTAAAAACCTGATATAATGGAATATGTTCTGAAAGAGAGCATACCATATGGTCCGTTGGTCAAGGGGTTAAGACACCGCCTTTTCACGGCGGTAACACGGGTTCGAATCCCGTACGGACTATATTATCCGGCATAGCTCAGTTGGTAGTAGCGCATGACTGTTAATCATGATGTCGTAGGTTCGAGTCCTACTGCCGGAGCTAGAGACACTCCTAGTGGGTGTTTTTTTATTGTTCAAAAAAAGGCCTTCACTAGCATTTTAATGAAGAGCCTTATTTTTTATATATTTACATTCTATGTCGTTTCCTACGTAGAAAATTATAGCAAACAAATAAAATTATGCCAGATATGAAGGCAATGCCACCTTCTTTCAGTCCATTAGGAATGAAAGTGAGGACAACATTTCCTTCTCCTTTTTTCACATCTAATTTCATAAAGCCGTTTTGAGCTCGTTTTAGTGCGATAGGCTTCCCGTTAAGAGTGGCTGACCATCCCTTATCATAAGGAATGGTAAAGAATAATGAAGTATCCTTTTCCGCTCTATAATTCGTTTTTACTGTGTTTAAATCAGTAGTTGTGGAAACGGGCTGCTCTTTTAATTTTTGAATGACATTTTGATATTGCTCAGTATTAACGGCAAAAAATTCTGGCGTATCAAATGAAACTGTCGAATTGTCTGGGAATGTAAAGCGAATAGACACTGTCTGACTTTGACTGAAATAGCCAGCATTAAAGAAAGGAAAGACATTATTAGTTGTATAACGTTCTGTAAAGTTATTGACAGTAATGTCAACATCTGTCTGATCATCATTACTAAAATCAATCCCAGCAACATTAACATATAGTTGACTGTTAGCAGGTACATTGACAGTATAGACTACACTAGCAAAGCTTGTATTATGCTCTCTGTCAACATCCACAGTCACTCTGTTACCAATTTGCTTGACATTTTCATTAGTAGTTATAGCATCTACTTTATCATAATATTTAAAATCAAAGCCAGTTAATTGATTCAAAAATTCTGTCTGATTATCTAAAGTCAAATTTGTAAACTTGACATCATGGTAAACATCATTGGTCAGAAAAGCTAAACCAAGAGCAGCATCATTTTGGTAGAGAGACATTTCTTTTTCAGTTTTCTCAGGAAGAAAACCAAATTTTTGAGGATCTGTTTCAGATAGATTGTAGCGAACACCAAAAATACTGTCCATTAAAATACTGTTGTTTTGATAACGTAGATTCAGATTTGTTCCTGCTGATTTAAAACCAAGTTTATCTAAAGTAGAACTTGCTTGAGTATTTCTGACAGATGAGAACTGGGAAATTCCATTGTAGTTGAATTTCATACTGTCATTTCCCGTTTGTGGATTCAATCTTTCAGTTCTAAAAAAGTCAATATTTTCCTTTTTGGAATAGTTGACAAGCTTGTCAATCTCGTCAAGGTGACTGGAATATGAAGAACGAGTGGCAAATACCCATTCTTTAGCAATTCCTCCAACTTGATAATAGGAATTAAGCGACAATTCAAAAGTAACAAAGAAAAGCAAGACAGGGAGAATGATTTTTGGTTGAATCGAAGATTTTGCTAAGACAAAGCTAATCAAGAGATAAGCCAGCAGAAATTCTAATGTTAGAATATAATTCTCAGGAGCCAAAAAGTCATAATGTTTTCTCTGAATAAAAGTAAGAATGAATCCGAGGCTGAGCAAAGTGAAACTAATGGCAACATTCATTACTTTCACATCTTTCCAACGATTTAAAGTCTCAGCAGCCATATAGATAACTACCAGAGAAAATAGCCAAGAATAACGGTGAAGAAACATGTTCGGTGCATGCATTCCCTGCCAAAGCAAGTCTAAATATTGAAGATAAAAACTAGCTATAAAAATTGCAATGAGTAAAAAGTAGCAAAGTTTCACGTGAAACTTAACAGATTTTAAGGTGAAAAATAAGATAGCCAGAATCAAGGGGAAGGTTCCGACATAAATCATAGGGATAGAACCATACTTGGTTGTATCAAAACTGCCAATAAAATTTTTAGCAAACACATCTAAGAACCAACTTTTTTCTGTCAGCAAAGAAGAAACTTTTGTCAAGGTTTCACCATGAGTACTTATGTCTAGGTAAGTTGGCAGAATCATGATTAGGCTAGTCAGACCTGCTAAAGCAGATACGATTGTAAAGTCAAGTAAACTTTTAATTCTATTTTTGAAATCCCAAGATAATTGAAGAAGGTACCAAAAGACCAAAAAGATTGCCATCATATATCCAAAATAATAATTTTGGATGAAGAGAATTGACAGTGTTGTAAAGTATAGTACTCTTCCTTTTCCAGCTATCAATCTATGTAAACCTAGCACAATCAAAGGTGCAAGGATAAATACATCCAGCCAGGTTTTAATTTCCAATTGACTGACTGAAAAACTCATTAAAGAAAATGAAGTTGAAAGAGTGATGATGAGTAAAGCTGGAATCTTTTTGAATATTCCTTTGATGCTGATAAAGGTAGAGAGTCCAATTAATCCAAACTTGATTAAGGTAAATAGATAGACGGCATCTGGCATTGATTTCAAATCAAAGAAATAAACCAAGGGAGATAAGAAGCTACCTAAATAATAACTGGATAAAGCATAGAAATTCTGTCCAAGTCCACTGGAGAAAGTATAGAAAATACTATCTGTGCCATGAAGGATATTTCTTAGGTTTATATCAAAAATGACATATTGATGAAAGCCGTCACCAAGCAAGGGAGACGTTTCGCTATTCCAGTAAATTCCGTACATCAAGTAGACAAAGAACATGATGAAAAAAGGAAGAAAGAAGGCACAAAAATAAGGCCAATTTTTTTTAAAATATTCTTTAATGTGATTCATATTTCTTATATAGAAAGAGGCAGAAACGTTGTTTCATGCCTCTGTAAAGCTTTGTAAACGTAAATTGACAAGAGATTAATCTTTCCAAAGTTCTTTGACTTTTGCCTGAACTTCTTGATTTTCCAAGAATTCATCATAGGTTTCGTCAATGCGGTCAATCACACCATTTTTAGACAGGACAATGATATGGTTGGCCAAGGTTTGAATAAATTCATGGTCGTGACTGGCAAAAATAATGGATCCTTTGAAGTTTTTCAAGCCATCATTTAAGCTGGAGATTGATTCCAAATCTAAGTGATTGGTTGGATCGTCCAAGACTAAAACGTTGGATTTAAGCAACATCAGCTTAGATAGCATAACCCGAACTTTTTCTCCTCCTGACAAGACATTGACAGACTTGTTAACCTCATCTCCAGAAAAAAGCATGCGTCCAAGGAAACCTCGGAGGAAGGTGTTGTCATCCTCTTCTTTGCTAGCAAATTGACGCAGCCAGTCAAGGATTGATTCACCACTAGCGAAGTCACGAGAATTATCTTTTGGTAGGTAAGATTGACTGGTTGTGACACCCCACTTGACAGTTCCTTCATACTCAATATCACCCATTAAAGCACGAATTAAAGCTGTTGTTTGGATGTCATTTTGACCAATCAAAGCTGTTTTATCGCCAGGACGTAAAATGAAGTTAATATTATCAAGAATAGTTTCTCCGTCTATCTTGACAGAAAGGTTTTCCACTGTCAAGAGATCATTACCGATCTCACGTTCTGCTTTGAAGCTGATAAATGGGTATTTACGGCTAGATGGAACAATTTCTTCTAACTCAATCTTGTCAAGCATCTTTTTACGAGAAGTTGCTTGTTTTGATTTTGAAGCATTGGCAGAAAAACGAGCAACAAATTCTTGAAGTTGCTTGATTTTTTCTTCTGCTTTGGCATTTCGGTCAGCGAGCAGCTTAGCCGCTAGTTCACTTGATTCTTTCCAGAAATCATAGTTTCCGACATAGAGCTTGATTTTTCCAAAGTCAAGGTCGGCCATATGAGTGCAGACTTTATTCAAAAAGTGGCGGTCGTGGGATACAACAATAACTGTATTGTCAAAATCGATAAGAAAGTCTTCCAGCCAAGTAATAGACTGAATATCCAAACCGTTAGTTGGCTCGTCCAGAAGTAAGACATCAGGTTTACCAAAAAGGGCTTTGGCTAAGAGTACTTTAACCTTGTCTCCGTTAGAGAGCTCGCTCATATTTTGGTAGTGAAGATCTTCCGGAATATTGAGATTTTGCAATAATTGTGAGGCTTCACTTTCAGCTTCCCAACCACCTAGTTCAGCAAACTCTCCCTCAAGCTCGGCCGCACGTACACCGTCTTCATCAGAAAAATCAGGCTTCATATAAATAGCATCTTTTTCTTTCATGATGTTGTAGAGATGCTCATTTCCCATAATTACAACATCAATAGCCCGTTCTTCTTCATAGTCAAAGTGGTTCTGGCGGAGGACTGAAAGACGTTCATTTGGTCCTAGAGAAATGTGGCCTGTTGTTGGCTCGATATCACCAGCTAAAATTTTTAAAAAGGTTGATTTTCCAGCGCCGTTAGCTCCAATCAATCCATAAGTATTTCCTTCTGTAAATTTGATGTTGACTTCATCAAACAATTTTCGGTCACTGAAACGCAGTGATACATCTGATACTGTAAGCAATGTCTTTCTCCTATATATATAATCTTCTTCATTTTACTAGAAAACAGAACTTTTTTCAAATAATTCTGAGATAAAAAGAAAAAATCAAAGCAGAAAGAAAAAAGGAGAATAGAATGAACTAAGACTTTTAGGTTTTACAGCTAGAATAGTTTGTCAATTAAGTTTACAAATGTTGTAAAGGCTTGTCAATAAAATTGTAAAAACTGGATTTTTTGCTTTTTTCTAGAAACTTCTTTCTCATTTTCATTGAAAATGATATAATGAACTCATTATAAATTGAGGAGTAATAAATGACTAAACCAATTATTTTAACAGGAGATCGTCCGACAGGAAAATTGCATATTGGTCATTATGTAGGAAGTTTACGGAACCGCGTGCTTTTGCAGGATCAAGGTAAATATGAGATGTTCGTATTTTTGGCTGATCAGCAAGCTTTGACAGATCATGCAAAGGACCCCCAAACAATTGTTGAGTCCATTGGTAATGTAGCTTTAGATTATCTAGCGGCTGGATTGGATCCTGAAAAGGTGACTATTTTTATTCAAAGTCAGATTCCTGAGTTGGCAGAGTTGTCAATGTATTACATGAATTTGGTGTCATTGGCTCGTCTTGAGCGTAATCCTACTGTCAAGACTGAGATTGCGCAAAAAGGATTTGGTGAAAGTTTGCCGACTGGGTTTTTAGTTTATCCTATTTCTCAGGCAGCAGATATCACTGCTTTTAAAGCTAATTATGTACCAGTAGGACATGATCAAAAGCCTATGATTGAGCAGACTCGGGAGATTGTTCGTTCTTTTAACAACGCTTACCAGACAGATGTTTTGGTAGAACCGGAAGGAATTTATCCTGAAAATGAAGCAGCTGGACGTTTGCCTGGTTTGGATGGCAATGCTAAGATGTCTAAATCTCTCAATAACGGTATTTATCTGGCAGATGATATGGATATTCTGCAAAAGAAAGTTATGAGCATGTATACAGATCCTAATCATATCAGAGTGGAAGATCCTGGAAAAGTTGAGGGAAATATGGTCTTTCATTATCTGGATGTTTTTGGCCGCCCCGAAGATGCTGCTGATATTGCTGCAATGAAAGAGCATTATCAAAGAGGTGGTCTGGGAGATGTCAAAACCAAACGCTATCTGTTAGAAATTTTAGAGCGAGAGTTAGGTCCGATTCGTGAGCGTCGTGTGGAGTTTGCTAAAGACATGGGACAGGTCTATCAGATGCTGCAAGAAGGATGCGATAAGGCACGTCAGACTGCCGGTCAGACTCTTTCGGAAGTGAAGTCTGCGATGGGGATTAATTATTTTAAATAACGAATATTATTGATTATGAATCACAAAAACTATCGTTTTTAGTTTAAAAAATGATGGTTTTTATTTTTTGTATAATAATGATTGACAATTTCCTATAGAATGGTATGATATTAACAACAAAAAAACCAGCTCTTATTCAAAGAAATCTGAACTTCAATTTTCTTTGGGTATTAGTTCAAATAAGAAGGAAAAGAGGAAACTGTGGATGTCTAACTGGGACACTAAATTTTTAAAAAAAGGTTTTACCTTTGATGATGTGCTGCTGATTCCAGCTGAGAGCCATGTACTGCCCAACGATGCTGATTTGAGTACCAAGCTTGCTGAGAATTTGACCTTGAATATCCCAATCATTACTGCCGCTATGGACACTGTTACAGAGAGTCAGATGGCTATCGCTATTGCCCGTGCTGGCGGTCTTGGAGTTATCCACAAAAATATGTCTATTGAGCAACAGGCCGATGAAGTTCGAAAGGTTAAACGTTCTGAGAATGGCGTTATTATTGATCCTTTTTTCCTAACGCCAGAGCATACGATTGCTGAAGCAGATGAGCTAATGGGACGTTACCGCATCAGTGGTGTTCCTGTTGTAGAAACTCTTGAAAATCGTAAGTTAGTAGGGATTCTAACTAATCGTGATTTGCGTTTTATTTCTGACTATGACCAACCTATTTCTCGCCATATGACCAGTGAGAATCTTGTAACGGCGCCTGTTGGAACAGATTTGGGAACTGCAGAGCGTATTTTGCAAGAACACCGGATTGAAAAGTTGCCTTTGGTTGATGATAAGGGCTGCCTTTCAGGTTTGATTACCATTAAAGATATTGAAAAGGTTATTGAGTTTCCAAATGCTGCTAAAGATGAATTTGGTCGTCTTTTGGTCGCTGGTGCTGTCGGTGTTACTTCAGATACTTTTGAACGTGCAGAAGCTCTCTTTGAAGCGGGTGCAGATGCGATTGTTATTGATACTGCTCATGGACACTCAGCTGGGGTTTTGCGCAAGATTGCTGAGATTCGTGCTCATTTCCCTGATCGCACCTTGATTGCTGGAAATATTGCAACTGCTGAGGGTGCGCGTGCACTTTTTGATGCAGGTGTGGATGTTGTTAAGGTCGGAATTGGCCCAGGTTCTATCTGTACAACCCGTGTCATTGCTGGTGTTGGTGTTCCTCAAGTAACGGCTATTTATGATGCGGCTGCTGTGGCACGTGAATATGGAAAAACCATCATTGCTGATGGTGGAATTAAGTATTCTGGAGATATTGTCAAGGCTTTGGCTGCAGGCGGAAATGCTGTTATGTTAGGTTCAATGTTTGCAGGAACAGACGAAGCGCCAGGCGAGACGGAAATCTTCCAAGGTCGGAAATTTAAGACTTATCGTGGTATGGGCTCTATTGCCGCTATGAAGAAGGGCTCTAGTGACCGTTACTTCCAAGGGTCTGTTAATGAAGCTAATAAGCTAGTTCCAGAAGGAATTGAAGGCCGTGTGGCTTACAAGGGAGCTGCTGCAGATATTGTCTTCCAGATGCTGGGTGGTATCCGCTCTGGAATGGGCTATGTTGGTGCTGCAAATCTGCAAGAACTTCACGATAATGCTCAGTTTATTGAGATGAGTGGTGCTGGATTAAAGGAAAGTCACCCTCATGATGTGCAAATTACAAATGAAGCCCCTAACTATTCAGTTCAATAAAAAAATGAAACGAGGTCGGGAATTTTTCCTAACCTCGTTTTAAATTTACGATTTAAATTGACATATGTTTACAATTTAAAAGACTATAAAAGCTGTTCTAATAACAATTCGATATAATTCGTTTACACTATAAGCAATATTTTGTAAATGAAATTTACAAAAACGTAAAGTTTGTGTAATGCTAGGATTGAGATACAATTTGTCCTTGCTGGATGGTGAAAATTTTTATATCTTGTGGAAGATTTTTTAAATGTTCTAAAGTTGTTGTAGTAATGAAAGTTTGAATATTCTGAGAGATAGTTTCTAATAATTTTAGTTGACGGTTATTGTCAAGTTCGCTCATTACATCGTCAAGCAACAAAATAGGTGTTTCCTTTGTAATGCTTTCTATTAACTTGATTTCGGCTAGTTTCAGTGATAAAACAAGACTGCGATGCTGACCTTGGCTACCAAAGTTGGCATCCATCTGGTTGATAAAAAAAGCAATATCGTCACGTTGAGGACCAACACCTGTATTTTTTTTGAATAGATCACGTTTACGGCTGCTTATTAAGGAAGAGCGGTAAGTTTCTTCTAAATTGTCAATTTTTTGTAAAGGAATAGATGACAGATACTTGACAGTCAACTTTTCCAGATTCTGAGAAATGTCCCAGTGCTTGTCCTGAGCAAAGCTTTCTAATTTTTGCAAAAAATCTAACCGATGCCTGATTACACGACAGCCGTAGTCAACCAGTTGCTCATCAAGGACAGTCAAGAAGGTTTCATCAACTTTGTCATTAGCTTTCAGATAGGCATTGCGTTGTTTAAGGACATGATTATAATTGGATAAATCCGATAGATAGACAGGCTTAATTTGTCCAAGCTCAATGTCTATAAATTTACGGCGTAGACTGGGAGAACCTTTAATCAGCTGTAAATCCTCAGGAGCAAAAAGAACAACATTCATAGTTCCAATATAGTCTGATAATTTACTTTGTTTCAAGTGATTGACTTTTGTGATGCGACCTTTTGGTGTCAAGTTAATGTCAAGGGGAACTTTACCAGTCTTTTTTTCTAAGAGGCCAGAGACAAGGAGGTCATTTTCTGTAAAATGAATCAGATCCTTATCTGAGCGTGTGCGGTGGCTTCTTGTCAAGGCTAGGAAATAAACAGCTTCTAAAATATTGGTTTTACCTTGTGCGTTCTGGCCTAGAAAGACATTTAAGCCAGGATGGAAGTCAATATCAGCTTCCTGATAATTTCGGAAATGCTTGATTTTTAATGATTGTAGCCACATGATTAGATACCAGGGAAGCGAACAGGGCTTTTAGTAGTTTTCTGCTTTTTAGGTAGCCCTGTATTCTTACGCTTTTCTTTTTTAGAAGTCTGAGATTTTTTTAAATCCTTATTCATGGCTTTGACAAGTTCAGCAACTCGTTTTTTTTCTGCGATTTCTTTCTGGTGTTGCAGAATTTCTTCTTGACTAGGAGCTGTCAGATTAATTTCGATTCCTTGCTCGGGAAGGGAGACGATATCATTGACACGGAGTTTTTTTCCCCGACGGTTTTCTGGCTCACCGTTAAAAAGAACTGGATATTCACTTAGAAATGTTTTAATTGCTCCGCCGCTTTGGATAATTCCTGTTTCTTTTAAAAGGGCTTGTAGCGTGATGTAGTCATCAAATAATTTGTATTCCATATTTCACCTCAACCCTGTCATTATACCATATTTGTTAGTAAAAAGTGCTGAGGTGCTTTGGATAAAATCGGAAATTTTCTCCTGTTATCAGAAAACGTTTTAATCAGCAAAAAGCTTGGTAGAACAAACAAATCAGAGGCATTTCATGATATAATAGTAGTCTATATTATTCAGTATGAGGGGCGTCATGGAAATCACTAAAGGAGTTCGTCTCCATTTTATTCAATCAGAAAAATTTAAAACAAACAAAATTAGGGTTCGTTTTTCAGCGCCTATGTCCAAAGAAACAGTAGCTGGTCGGGTTTTAACAGCCAGTATGCTAGAAACTGTCAATGCGGTTTATCCTACTTCGCAGGCCTTCAGGGAACGTTTGGCCAATTTGTATGGAGCTGATTATTCTACGAGTCTTTCAAGGAGAGGATTGGTCCATTATTTAGATATCAATCTTTCTTTTGTGCGGGATAAATTTTTGAGTCGCAAGAATGTCCTGACAGATGCCATGCTTGATTTTTTGAAAGCCAGCTTGTTTTCTCCATTGGTAAGTCAGGACGCTTTTGATGAATCTGCTTTTGAAATTGAGAAGAAAAATATCTTGAATGATTTGGAAGCTGAAATTGAGAATCATTTTTATCATGCTCATCGAGAATTAGATAAACTCTTTTATGAAGTCGAGGAAATGCAGATGCCTCGTGTTGGGACGATTGAATTAATCCAGAAAGAGACCGCTACAAGTAGTTTTGCTGCTTTTCAGCAGATGCTTCAGGAAAATCAGATTGACTTTTTCTTTATTGGGGACTTTAATGAAGTTGCTGTTCGGGAGAAAATTCAATCTTTCAATTTTGCACCTCGCCAGCAAGAACTTCAGTTAGTTTATCAGCAAGAATATTCCAATGTTTTGCGAGAAGGACTGGAGCAGAAGGACGTGCATCAGTCAATTATTGAGTTAGGTTATCACTTCCCTATTCAGTACGGAGAGAGTGAGCACCTGCCTTTGGTCGTTTTAAATGCTTTGCTAGGTGGTTTTGCCCATTCGAAATTATTTGTCAATCTTCGTGAAAGGGAAGGGCTGGCTTATACAATTTCTAGCAATTTTGATATTTTTTCAGGAATGATGCGGATTTACGCTGGTATTGACCGCAGCAATCGGACCAGAACAGTTGCTTTAATCAACCGACAGATTCTTGATTTGAAGCGTGGGAATTTTAGTCAGGAAGAACTGAATCAAACCAAGAAAATGCTGAGAAATTCGGTATTGTTAGCTCAGGATCGACAGAATACAATCTTAGAGAGAGCTTATATGGCTTCTGTTTTAGGGAACAAATTCTTATCTCTTGAAGCTTGGCTGAAAGCTTTGGAACAGGTTCGTAAGGATGATATTATCAAGGCAGCTGGTCTCTTAAAATTACAAGCTATTTACTTTATGGAAGGAAAATAATGCAGGGAGAAGTGCTAGAAAAAATCAATTATTCAGCAGTAGGAGAAACTGTCTATCAGACAGTATTAGCAAACGGTTTGCGTGTTTTTCTTCTACCTAAAAATGATTTTAATGAAACTTATGGGATTATCTCAACTAATTTTGGTTCAGTGGATACAGGGATTGTTTCACGTGAAACCAAGCAGGTCACTCAATATCCGGCTGGAATAGCTCATTTTTTGGAACATAAGCTTTTTGAAGGCCCGCAGGGAAAGGATTTGCTGCTGGAATTTACTAAGTTAGGGGCTGAGAGCAATGCCTTTACAAGCTTTACTCGGACCAGCTATCTGTTTTCTGCAACAGATAACATTTCAGAAAATCTACAGCTTTTGCAAGAACTTGTGCATCGGGCTGATTTCACAAAAGAATCCATTTTGCGGGAACAGGATATTATCGGCCAAGAAATTGAAATGTATCAGGATAATCCGGATTATCATCTCTTTTTTGGAGCCTTGGCCAATCTCTATCCTCAAACACCTCTGGCAGAAGACATTGCAGGAACGAAAGAGTCCATCTCTGAGATTACCGTCGAAAATTTGAAGGAAAATTTCAGTAACTTTTATCATCCTTCTAATATGACTTTGTTTGTAATTGGTAATTTTGATTTGGAACAGATAGCTGCAGAGATTGCAGAACAGCAGGAAAAACTAGTTTTTGCTGGGAGTTCGGAACCGATTGAAAAAATTCCTGTTAGCCTTCACCCAGTTGTGTCAACGGATACCTACCGAATGGAGGTGGCTAGTCCAAAACTGGCAGTTGGGATTCGAGGTACGGACTTTGTTGATGAATCGGAGTTGTATCGCTATAAAATCACTTTGAAACTCCTATTTGCCATGATGTTTGGCTGGACTTCCAAGCGTTTCCAGTCCCTCTATGAAAGTGGGAAAATGGATAATTCTTTAACGCTGGAAGTGGAAGTAGAAAAAGATTTTCACTTTGTCATGCTGACGATGGACACTCAGGAGCCGGTGGGACTTTCTCATCAATTTCGCTCAGCCATCAAGAATTTTGATAAGGATCCAGATGTGACAGAAGAGCATTTGGATACGATTAAAAGTGAGATGTTTGGTGATTTTCTGCATGGTTTAAACTCGCTTGAGTATATTGCAACCCAATATGAACCGCATTTGACGGCTGAGAATCTGTTTGATTTGCCGAAAATTTTACAGGACATCAGCTTGAATGATGTGATAAAACTAGGTCATCGATTTATCGATCAGTGTGATATGACAGATTTTACTATTTTTTCAAAATAATTCCAGAATCGTTTTTAAAATTTTGTTAAAATAGTGAAGAATAGAAATAAGGGAAAAGTACGTATGAGAAAAAAAACGATAGGAGAAGTGTTGAAGCTTGCCCGGACCAATCAAGGGCTTAGCTTAGAGGAATTGTCAAAAAAGACAGATATCCAGCAGGATTTGCTGGAAGCGCTGGAACGAAATGACTATGATTTGCTTCCTAGTCCTTTCTATGCCCGCAGCTTCTTGCGGAAATATGCTTGGGCTGTAGATTTGGATGAATCTATTATTCTGGAGGCTTACGAAGCTGGTGAGATGATTGTCTTTGATGAAGTGGCACTGGCAGCAGATGAGGAATTCAGGAGTAGAAAAAATAAAAATAAAAGCTCTTTTCTGCCCTTGTTCTATTTTCTCTTATTGGCTTCAGCTATTGCTGCTTTCGTAGCTTACTATATCTGGAGCTATGCTCATACTAATTCGGTAAGTTTCAAAGCATCTGACAATAATTATAGTCTGGTGTCTTCTACAAGTACTAACAGTCAGATGAGTTCCTTTTCTTCGGCTGATTCTAAGTCAGTTTCTTCCTCAGCTGGGCAATTGACAGTTAGTGGAAGCGGAGATAATTTGACTGCTGAGTACAGCGGAGCAAGTCAGCCTGTCAAAGTGACCGTTTCTGTGGAGCAAACGACCAATTTGGTAAGCATAAGCGATTCAGAACTAGCCGAAGGCATCACCTTATCTCCTGAAAAATCAAGCCAGACGGTTGCTCTTGAGCCAGGCAATAAGTATCTTATAACGTTAGCACCTGTTAAAGGAGCAACTGTGACGATAGAGGGAAAAAAACTAGATACTTCGGCTTTGACTAGCGATAGTGGAACCATTAGTTTGAACATTACGAAAGGATAAAAACGAAGGGAATCCCATGAAAAAAGAAAATATTCCAAATGCCTTAACTCTTGTCAGGATTGCTTTAATCCCTGTATTTGTTGTGATTTTAACATTCGGTCATTCTTCCATCATGCATATTTTGGCAGCTTTTATCTTTGCTTTTGCTAGTATAACTGATTATCTAGATGGTTATTTGGCTCGAAAGTGGGAAGTGGTAACAAACTTTGGTAAATTTGCTGATCCCATGGCTGATAAGCTTTTAGTGATGTCTGCTTTTATCATGTTGATCGAGATGAAAATGGCTCCTGCCTGGGTTGTGGCTATTATTATTTGCCGGGAATTGGCAGTAACAGGTCTACGCTTGCTTTTAGTGGAAACAGGCGGTACAGTCTTAGCGGCTGCTATGCCAGGTAAAATCAAGACCTTCACGCAGATGTTTGCTATTATTTTTCTACTGATTCATTGGACTCTCTTAGGGCAAGTCCTTCTGTATATCGCTTTAATCTTTACGATTTATTCTGGATATGACTACTTCAAGGGAAGTGCCTATCTCTTTAAAGATACCTTTAAATAATATGGAAAATATCATCGAAGTAAGAAATCTTAAGTACAAATACGATAGTGAGTCTGAGAATTACACTTTAAACGATGTCTCCTTTCAGGTAAAAAAAGGGGAATGGCTGTCTATTGTCGGTCATAATGGCAGTGGAAAATCAACCACAGTTCGTTTGATTGACGGTCTTTTAGAAGCGGAAAGCGGAGATATTATTATCTCAGGCGATAAGCTGACAGCTGAAAACGTTTGGGAAAAGCGTCGACAGATTGGCATGGTATTCCAAAATCCAGATAATCAGTTTGTCGGTGCAACTGTAGAAGACGATGTAGCCTTTGGTTTGGAAAATCAAGGGCTGGACTATGATCTGATGGTAGAGCGAGTCCAGCAGGCATTAGAGTTTGTCGGCATGCAGGATTTTAAGGAGCGTGAACCAGCTCGTCTTTCTGGAGGCCAGAAACAGCGGGTAGCTGTTGCAGGTGTGGTAGCTCTGAGACCGGATATTATTATTTTGGATGAAGCAACCAGCATGCTAGATCCAGAGGGACGTTTGGATCTTATCCAGACCGTGAAAAAAATTAAAGATAGTAATCAACTGACCGTCATTTCTATCACTCATGACCTGGATGAAATAGCCTTAAGCGACCGTGTTTTGGTCATGAAAGAGGGTCAGGTTGAATCTACCGCTACCCCGAGAGAACTTTTTTCTCGAGAAGATTTGGAAGAGCTAGGATTGGATCAGCCATTTGTTAATCAGGTAAAGACGACTTTGCGTCAGTCAGGGCTTCCTCTGCCAGACTCTTACTTAACAGAAAAAGAATTGAAGGATCAACTATGGGCATTACTCTCAAAAATGTAAGTTATACTTATCAAGCTGGCACCCCTTTTGAGGGACCAGCGCTTTTTGGGGTGGATTTGGAGATAAAATCCGGCAGCTATACCGCTCTTATCGGCCATACAGGCAGCGGTAAGTCAACCATTCTCCAGCTTTTAAATGGCTTGCTGGTTCCCAATCAGGGCAGTGTTGAAGTAGGCAGTACAGTCATCACAGCTGATTCCGTCAATAAAGACATTAAACAGGTACGCAAGAAGGTCGGTCTGGTCTTTCAATTTCCAGAAAGTCAAGTTTTTGATGAAACAGTTTTGAAAGATGTGGCTTTTGGTCCTCAGAATTTTGGTGTTTCTAAGGAAGAAGCGGAAGCTTTGGCGCGTGAAAAGCTGCACTTAGTCGGAATTTCTGAGGATTTGTTCAATCGCAGTCCTTTCGAACTTTCTGGTGGCCAGATGCGTAGGGTGGCCATAGCAGGTATACTGGCTATGGAGCCTGATATCTTGGTTTTGGACGAGCCGACAGCAGGACTTGATCCATCTGGTCGAAAAGAACTGATGAGGCTCTTTGAAGAGCTGCATCGTGCCGGTATGACCATTGTTTTGGTAACACACCTAATGGATGATGTAGCCAACTTTGCTGATACAGTCTATGTTTTAGATAAGGGCAGAGTAGTCAAGAGCGGCCAGCCTGCTCAGGTCTTTCAGGATTTGGATTTTATGGAGAGTATTCAATTGGGCGTTCCCAAGATTACAAAATTTGCTCACGAATTGGTGGAGAAAGGGATGACTTTCTCGCATTATCCTATTACAATTGAAGAATTCAAGGAGATCTTGCATGGATAAGTTGATTTTAGGTCGCTATATTCCCGGAAATTCAATTATTCATCGTTTGGATCCGCGGAGCAAGTTGCTGGCGATGTTTCTTTTTATTCTATTAATTTTCTGGGCTAATAATCTTGTGACCAATCTGCTGTTGTTTGTTTTCGTTTTTAGTTTGGTCTTGCTGTCCAAGGTTCCTTTGAAGTTCTTTTTAAAGGGTATCCAGTCCATGGTTTTTATCATAGCTTTTACCACCTTGTTTCAGCTGTTTTTGACCTCGGGAGGGGCCACAATCTTTCGATTCGCTTTTATCAGAATTACAGAAGCAGGACTGTCACAGGCTGGTATTATTTTTAGTCGCTTTATTCTGATTATTTTCTTTTCTACTCTTCTGACTCTGACAACGACGCCCTTAAGCTTGTCCGATGCGGTTGAGTCTTTGCTGAAACCTCTGAAGGTTTTCAAGGTGCCAGCACATGAGATTGGCCTGATGCTCTCTATGAGCCTGCGCTTCGTTCCAACGTTGATGGATGATACTACTCGGATTATGAACGCCCAGAGAGCGCGTGGTGTTGACTTTGGCGAGGGAAAGCTTGTTCAAAAGGTTAAATCTATTATTCCCATTCTAATCCCTTTGTTTGCTTCTAGTTTTAAAAGGGCAGATGCTCTAGCTATTGCCATGGAAGCACGTGGCTATAATGGAGGTGAAGGTCGGACACGTTTTCGCCGATTAGCATGGAAAAGAAATGACAGCTTGGCTATTATTAGCTTACTTATATTAGGTATTCTACTTTATATATTGAAAAACTGACCTGCTGTTTAAAGTGTTTTTAGAGAATAGTATAAGTTAAACTTGTCTATTTTTTACTTGGTCAAAGAAAATATTTGGCAAAAAAGCTCTAAAAGTCTGTTTTTAACGTCTAAACTAAATGTTCTTGTAACGTTTGACTTGGTAATGTAACTTTTTGGTAATATTTTATGTGTAAGATAGTATTATCACCGAAAGGAGAATTACTTTTTAATGAACAAAAAAACAGCAAAATGGACTTTAACAGGTGCAGTCGCTGCAGCGGCTTTCTTGGTTTCAGGTATTGCAAATGCTGAGACCTATACAGTTGAAGCCGGTGATACTTTATCAGCTATTGCTAACGAAAAAAATACAACTCTTGAGAAATTAGTAGAGTTAAACAAGATTGCAGATCCAAATCACATCCGTGTTGGTCAAATCTTGGAACTTGGAAATAGTGCCAAAACGTCTGAAACAAGCGTAGCAGCAACTGCAACTCCCGTAAATAATTATGCAGCACCTGCAGCAACAGCTAATTCAGCAGCAACTTCAGGAGGCCTTGTACTTAGCAATGGTAATACCGCTGGTGCAACTGGTTCTTATGCAGCATCACGTATGGCAGAAATGACAGGTGTTCCTGCATCAACTTGGGAAGCTATTATTGCCCGTGAATCAAATGGTCAAGTAGATGCTTACAACCCTTCAGGTGCTAGTGGCCTTTTCCAAACGATGCCAGGTTGGGGATCAACAGCTACTGTTGATGATCAAATTCAATCAGCCTATAGCGCCTATAGTGCTCAAGGACTTTCAGCTTGGGGTTACTAAGATAAAAATAAGAAAACCACAGAAACTCTGTGGTTTTTTGGTTTACAAAAAATTGACAATTTATAAGCAGAAAATGATAGTTTAGATAAAGATTTAAAGGTTACAAACTTATCTGGATTGACAGGTGTGTAAAGTTATGAAAAGTGTTCATTCAATATTTTTAAAATGAGATTGGGAGAATCAGCTAGTAAATCTGCTCCATTTTCTAGTAACTCTTTTTGACTGCCAAAGCCCCAAAGGACTCCTAGAGTTGAGATTCCTACTTCTTTACCGCCAATTATATCAAACTTTGTATCGCCTATAATTATGGTTTCTTCTGGATTTGCATCTAGTTTTTGCAATGCTCGACGCAGAACATCTGCTTTATGGAATGAATCCGGCAGTGAGCCAAAAATATCATCAAATTGGTCAAAGATAGCTAGATTTGCTAATAAATCTTGTGCTGTGGGTTGATTTTTACTCGTTGTTACATAAATCTGATAGCCGGCTTCTTTTAACTGTTTCAGCAATTCTGGTATCCCTTCATAGAGGCGAACGCCCCAGATACCTTTTTCCTTATAGAAGCTACGATAATAGTTAATCGCTTCTGGGACTTGGCTTTCTTCAAGAACGGAGGCGAAGCTTACTTCCAGAGGCGGCCCCATAAAACTTTTGATAATACTTTCTTCAGGGCACTCTTTTCCAAGTTGTTTAAAGCTGTATTCAAAGGATTTTTGGATGCCCTTTGAACTGTCAACTAAAGTTCCATCCAAATCAAAGAAGATATATTTCAAATGGCTCATATTGTCTCCTTGTTTACTATCTAGTAAATCTACTTGACAAATTTGTCAAAGTTATTCTCCAAAGATTTCTTTTGAAAGTCTGCGTCCTGTAGGTGTTGTAGCTAGACCGCCTTCAGCTGTTTCTCTGAAAGCAGTAGGCAAGCTTGACCCAACTTGATACATGGCGTCAATGACTTCGTCAACAGGAATTTTAGATTCGATTCCCGCAAGAGCCATATCAGCTGCAATAAAGGCGTAGCTGGCTCCCATGGCATTTCGTTTGACACAAGGCACCTCCACTAGACCAGCTACTGGATCACAAATCAAGCCCAGCATGTTTTTAATGACAAAACAAATAGCTTGACTGGCTTGAAAAGGTGAACCTCCAGCAGCTAGAACTAAAGCAGCTGCACTCATAGCAGAAGCGGAGCCAACCTCAGCTTGACAGCCACCTTCAGCTCCCGAAATTGAGGCGTTATTAGCAATGACTAGGCCAAAAGCGCCTGCAGCTAATAGAAAGTATAGCTGTTCTTCTTCTGAGAGGCCTAATTTTTCAATGGCTGATGTAAGGACAGCAGGCAGACAGCCAGCGCTACCAGCTGTTGGTGTAGCACAAACCAAGCCCATTTTAGCATTGTGTTCATTTACAGCAATAGCATTTTTTGCAGCAGTCAGCACAGTGTGGTCTGATAAAGCCTTTCCTGTCTGGATATAATGGTCAAGTTTTGCCGCGTCTCCACCAGTCAATCCGCTTCGAGACTTGCTCTCATCGAGTCCAAGAAGGACAGAGGCTTTCATGACTTCCAGATTGCGATGCATCAACCGCAGGACTTCATCTCTTTCACGACCAGTCAATTCATACTCGGTAGCAATCATTAATTCAGCAACATTTCCTTGGTAATCTAAATCAGCTTGCTCTACCAATTCTTTGATGGAATAAAACATATTTTCTCCTATTTAAAGAAATTCACATTATGCAGATGAGGAATATTACGGATTTCGTCAATGGCTTCCTCACAGCTGCGGCTGTCAACTTCAATAATCATAATCGCTTTTTCCCCAGCTTTCTCACGAGTGACATTCATCTGAGCTATATTGATATTGTAGCGTGACAGAGCTTCGGTGACATGGGCAATCATACCTGGGACATCCTGGTGGACAATAATGATGGTTGGAGTATTCATACTCAGAGATACTGAAAAGCCATTCAACTCTGTTACTTGAATGTTGCCGCCACCAATAGAGACTCCAGTCACACTGATTGTTTTATGGTCATTTTTGATTGTAATCTTTGTCGTATTTGGGTGAGGAGCATTGCTATCTTTTTGAATGGTCCAGACAATCTTGATGCCGCGTTTATAGGCAATTTCAAGGCTGTTAGGAATCTCTGGATCATCTGTATCCATACCTAAAATCCCTGCTACAAGAGCCAAGTCAGTTCCGTGACCTCGGTAAGTTTTGGCGAAAGAGTTAAAGAGCTGGAACTCTACCTCTGTTGGCTCATCGTTAAAAATAGAGGAGACAATTTTTCCAATACGGACGGCACCTGCCGTATGGCTGCTTGATGGACCTATCATCACAGGTCCGATAATATCAAAAACAGATTGAAATCTTAGTGAAGTCATGATTTCTCCTTGCAGCTTATTTATTATTTTCATTATAACAAAGTTAAGGGCTTTCTGCTGATTTTTTGAATGAATTAAAAGTGGATATTATAAAAGTTTGTTAGAGAAGAAAGTAAACGAGAAAATCAATAACTTTACAACGTTGTAAATATTCTTTACAGTTGATAATTCTAGCTGAATTTCTGATTTGTTTTCCTAGTCCTTTCATGCTATAATAGGGCTTGCTCAAGCGACCTTCAATCGTTGAAAGCACAGCACGACCTTCAATCGTGAAATAACGAAAAGATGGGAGAACACAATGAGTGATAACTCTAAGATTCGTGTCGTTGTTGGTATGAGCGGAGGTGTTGATTCATCAGTAACTGCCTTGCTCTTGAAAGAGCAAGGTTACGATGTAATTGGCATCTTCATGAAAAACTGGGACGACACAGATGAATTTGGTGTCTGCACAGCCACAGAAGACTACAAGGATGTAGCTGCTGTTGCAGATCAGATTGGCATTCCTTACTACTCTGTCAACTTTGAGAAAGAGTACTGGGATCGCGTTTTTGAATACTTCTTGGCGGAATACCGAGCTGGTAGGACTCCAAATCCAGATGTCATGTGTAACAAGGAAATCAAATTTAAAGCCTTTCTTGACTATGCCTTGACACTGGGTGCAGATTACGTTGCAACGGGTCACTATGCTCAGGTGAAGAGAGACCAAGATGGCTTGGTTCACATGCTGCGTGGCAAGGACAACAATAAGGATCAGACTTACTTCCTAAGCCAACTATCACAGGAACAACTGCAAAAGACTATGTTTCCTCTGGGTCATTTAGAAAAACCAGAAGTTCGAGCAATTGCTGAAAGAGCTGGTTTAGCTACAGCTAAGAAAAAAGACTCGACAGGTATTTGCTTCATTGGTGAGAAGAATTTTAAAGAATTTCTGAGTCAATATTTACCAGCCCAGCCGGGTCGCATGATGACCTTGGAAGGCCGAGATATGGGCCAGCATGCTGGCTTGATGTATTATACTATTGGCCAGCGAGGTGGTCTTGGAATTGGTGGTCAGCACGGGGGAGATAATGAGCCTTGGTTTGTGGTTGGAAAAGATCTCAGCCAAAATATTCTTTATGTCGGTCAGGGCTTTTACCATGACAATTTGATGTCAACCAGCCTTGACGCTAGTCAGGTTCATTTCACAAAAGAAATGCCAGAAGAATTTACTATGGAATGTACAGCTAAGTTCCGTTATCGTCAGCCAGATTCCAAGGTGACAGTTACTGTAAAGGGTGACAAGGCAGCTGTCAACTTCGATCAACCACAAAGGGCTATAACTCCAGGCCAAGCAGTCGTCTTCTATGATGGCGATGAGTGCTTAGGTGGTGGCTTGATTGACAGAGCTTATAAGAATGGTCAAGTCTTACAGTACGTTTAGATTGACAATCTAGCTCAATCTGCTACAATAAGATAAGCAATACCTATGATGGTCAAAGCTCATGGATGTTGCAGGCTTTTTTGTCCTGCACTTCTAGAGACTTGGCCTTTTTTGGTGAAAAAATGAAGGAAAAAGAAATGTCACACAATTTTACTGAAAGTTATGATATTATCGTGATTGGAGCAGGGCATGCTGGGGTTGAGGCATCGCTGGCTGCTAGTCGAATGGGTTGTAAGGTTCTTTTGGCAACCATCAATATTGAGATGCTGGCTTTCATGCCCTGTAATCCCTCTATTGGAGGATCTGCAAAAGGCATTGTCGTTCGTGAAGTAGATGCTTTGGGCGGAGAGATGGCCAAGAATATTGACAAGAGCTATATCCAGATGAAAATGCTCAATACAGGCAAAGGACCTGCTGTTCGAGCTCTTCGGGCGCAGGCGGATAAAGAACTTTATTCCAAAGAAATGCGGAAGACTGTTGAAAATCAAGAAAATCTGACTCTACGGCAAACCATGATTAATGAAATCTTGGTAGAAGATGGTAAGGTCATTGGGGTTAAGACAGCGACCCATCAGGAGTATGCGGCTAAAGCCGTCATTGTTACGACTGGAACAGCCTTGCGGGGAGAAATTATCATTGGTGATCTCAAGTATTCATCTGGCCCTAATCACAGTCTAGCAGCCATTCCTTTAGCTGATAATCTGCGTGATCTAGGTTTTGAAATTGGTCGTTTTAAGACAGGAACGCCACCGCGTGTCAAGGCATCATCTATCAATTATGATGTGACTGAAATTCAGCCAGGTGATGAAAAGGCCAATCATTTCTCTTACACTTCTCGTGATGAGGACTATGTGAAAGATCAAGTGCCTTGCTGGTTGACTTATACCAATGCGGAAAGTCACGAAATTATCCAAAATAACCTGCACCGGGCTCCTATGTTTTCAGGTATCGTTAAGGGTGTGGGCCCTCGCTATTGCCCGTCAATCGAGGATAAGATTGTCCGTTTTGCGGATAAGGAACGCCACCAGCTTTTCTTAGAACCTGAGGGTCGTGATACAGAAGAAGTTTATGTGCAGGGGCTGTCAACCAGTCTGCCAGAAGATGTACAAAAGGACTTGGTTCACTCTATCAAAGGTTTAGAAAATGCTGAGATGATGCGGACAGGCTATGCCATTGAGTACGATATGATTATGCCCCACCAGTTGCGGGCAACCTTGGAAACCAAGAAAATTTCTGGGCTCTTTACAGCAGGTCAGACCAATGGAACTTCTGGTTATGAAGAAGCTGCGGGTCAAGGGATTATTGCTGGGATTAATGCGGCCTTGAAGATCCAAGGGAAGCCGGAGTTAATCTTGAAGCGCAGTGATGGTTACATTGGAGTCATGATTGATGATTTAGTGACCAAGGGGACCGTTGAACCTTATCGCCTCTTGACTAGCCGAGCTGAGTACCGTTTGATTCTCCGTCATGACAATGCTGATATACGTTTGACAGAGATGGGACGGGAAATTGGTCTTGTAGATGATGAGCGCTGGGCTCGTTTCGAGATTAAAAAGAATCAGTTTGATAATGAGATGAAGCGTTTGGAATCTATCAAACTAAAGCCTATTAAGGAAACAAACGCTAAGGTAGAAGCGCTAGGCTTTAAGCCTCTGACAGATGCAGTAACTGCCAAAGAATTTATGCGACGTCCGGAAGTGTCTTACAAAGATGCGGTTCAGTTCATTGGTCCGGCTGCAGAGGAGCTTGATGAGAAGATTATCGAGCTGATTGAGACAGAGATTAAGTACGAAGGCTATATTTCTAAAGCTCTCGATCAGGTTGAAAAGATGAAGCGTATGGAAGAGAAGCGGATTCCAGCTAATATTGACTGGGATGATATTGATTCGATTGCGACAGAAGCACGACAGAAGTTCAAGAAAATCAATCCAGAAACAATTGGTCAGGCTAGTCGTATTTCTGGTGTCAATCCAGCAGATATTTCTATTTTGATGGTTTACCTAGAAGGCAAATCTAGAAGTATTTCTAAAAATCAAGCGAAGTAACTCTTGTAAAAGGCTGAGTTTCCTTTGGGAAGCAGCCTTTTTGTGTAAATTTACAAGGGCTTGACAAGATTGTAAACTTTGAAGGATTATTTTTCGCTTCCTTTACCATTGTTAAATGCTTTGATTATTGGGAGAAATTCGCTTTTTTCTAGGATTTATGGTAAAATGGCGTAATAAGAGGTCTATGATGAAAAAATTTCGTTTTGCCCCAATTCACTTGGCGATGGCGGGTCTAATTTCCTTTATAATCTTAGCCATCTGTCTGAGGCTTTTTGGTGATAGTTTGGCCATGCTAGCTGCTCTCATGCTTGTGCTGGCTCTTTTGATTGTGCTTTTTATCCAGCAACAGAGAGTATCCGAGCTAGATGAGATTGAGCAGATTCATTATGTCAATCATCAAGCAGAAGGAAGCCTCGCTTCCTTGCTGGATAAGATGCCAGTTGGTGTCATTAAAATAAGTGAAGATAATGGTGATGTAGAGTGGTTTAATCCCTATGCAGAACTGATTTTTACAACCGAAGATGGTGATTTTGATGCAGATATGCTCAAGAATATCATGAAGGCTGCTTATTCAGACTCTGGTCATTATGCTACGGTTGGAGACAAGAAATATTCGGTTTACTTGGACCGTGCATCAAGTGTGTTTTATTTTTTTGATGCATCCAATGAATACGAAGCTACTGTTGGTTTGGTAACAACGCGCCCGGTGATTGGGATTATCTCGGTGGATAATTATGATGATTTAGAAGATGTCGTTTCAGACACGGATATCAGTCATATCAATAGCTTTGTGGCCAACTTCGTAGCAGAATTTTCTGAGCAGTTTCACATGTTTTACCGTCGGGTTGGCATGGATCGGTTCTATCTTTTTACCGATTACACAGTGCTGGAACAGCTGATGGAAAATAAATTTTCTATCATTGATCAATTCCGGACGGAAGCTAAAAATCGAGAGCTGTCGCTGACACTCAGTATGGGCTTTTCTTATGGCGATGGCAATCATGATGAAATCGGTCGGGTTGCCCTGCTTAACCTCAACTTGGCTGAAGTTCGTGGCGGGGACCAGGCTGTCGTCAAAGAAAATAATGACAACATGAACCCAATCTTCTTTGGTGGAGGAACGGCGTCAGCTGTTAAGCGCACGCGCACCCGTACTCGGGCTATGATGACTGCGATCTCTGATAAGATTAAGAGTGTGGATCAGGTCTTTATAGTCGGACATAAAAATCTGGATATGGATGCCTTGGGTTCTTCTCTTGGTATGCAACTCTTTGCTAGTAATATCATTGAAAAAGCTTATGTGGTCTATGATCCGTCCCAGATGGCTTCTGACATTGAGCGGTCCATTACAAAGCTCCAGCAGGAAGGGGCTGACTATCTGGTGCCGCTTTCTGAAGCAGTAAATATGGTGACCAATCGTTCGCTTTTGATTATGGTTGACCACTCCAAGATATCTCTGACTCTGTCTAAGGATTTCTTTGATCAATTCAGTCAGATTATCGTAGTGGACCACCATCGTCGTGATGAAGACTTTCCGGAAAATGCTGTGATTGCCTATATCGAAAGTGGGGCTAGCAGTGCCAGTGAGTTGGTAACGGAGCTGATTCAGTTCCAGAATTCTAAAAAGAACCGTCTCAGCAAGATGCAAGCCAGCATTCTCATGGCAGGTATCATGCTTGACACCAAAGGATTTTCATCTCGAGTCACTAGTCGGACTTTTGATGTGGCCAGCTATCTACGAACTCGGGGCAGTGACAGTGTTGTGATTCAGGATATTTCTGCTACGAATTTTGAGGAATATCGTGCGATTAATGAGCTGATTTTAAACGGCAAGAAGATTTTGCCTAATGTCATTGTAGCAGCTGGTCCAGAAGAGAACACTTATGATACAGTTGTCATCAGTAAGGCAGCTGATACCATGCTCTCTATGTCAGGAATTGAAGCAACTTTTGTCGTGAGCAAGAATACCAAAGGTTATGTGTCTATTTCGGCTCGCAGTCGTAGCAAGATCAATGTTCAGCGAATTATGGAAAAGCTGGGCGGTGGCGGCCATTTCAATCTGGCTGCAGCTCAAATTGAAGGTAAAACAGTTTCTGAGGTCCTTCAGTCGCTGAATCAAGAAATTATGGACCAAGTCATTAAAGAGGAAGTAATAATAGACGAGGAGAAAAAAGGATGAAAGTAATTTTTTTAGCAGATGTAAAAGGCAAGGGCAAAAAAGGCGAAATTAAGGAAATGCCGACTGGCTATGCTCAAAATTTTCTGATTAAGAAAAACTTAGCCAAGGAAGCAACAGCGCAGGCTATCGGTGAACTGCGCGGTAAGCAAAAGTCCGAAGAAAAAGCCCACGCAGAACTAGTGGCAGAAGCTCAGGCTATTAAGGCTAAGTTAGCAGAAGAAGCTACTCTTGTTGAATTTACTGAAAAAGTTGGTCCGGACGGCCGCACCTTTGGCTCTATTACCAGCAAGAAAATAGCAGAAGAGTTACAGAAGCAGTTTGGCATAAAAATTGACAAACGTCATATCAAGGTGGACTCACCGATTCGCTCCATTGGTCTGATAGATGTTCCAGTGAAGATTTATCAGGATATAACTGGGGTGATTCGTTTGCGAGTTAAAGAAGGATAATAGTGATTTGAAGGAAGGATTTACCGATGGCAGAGATTGATGAACTCCGAGCTCAGCCTCAGGATATTTTAGCGGAGCAGTCCGTCTTAGGAGCCATTTTCATTGATGAGAGCAAACTGGTCTTTGTTCGCGAGTATATCGAGCCTGCTGACTTCTTTAAGTATGCCAATCGCTTGATTTTCAAAGCTATGATTGACTTGGCTGACCGCGGCGATGCCATTGATGCAACGACTGTTCGTAACATTTTGGACAGCCAGGGCGACTTGCAGAATATCGGCGGTCTCAGCTACTTAGTGGAAGTGGTCAATTCTGTGCCAACATCTGCCAATGCTGAATACTATGCTAAAATCGTTGCAGAAAAGGCCATTCTAAGGCGGCTGATTTCGCGTCTGACAGAGTCTATCAATCAAGCCTACGATGGTGACCGTCTGTCAGAGGAAATTATCGCCGGAGCTGAAAAAGCCCTAATTGATGTCAGCGAAACAGCCAACCGCAGTGGCTTTAAAAATATCCGTGATGTGCTGAATCTTAACTTTGGCAATCTGGAGGCTCGGTCTCTGCAGACATCAGATATTACCGGGATTGCGACCGGCTATCGTGAGCTGGATAAGATGACGACTGGTCTGCATGAGGAAGAGTTAATCATTCTGGCGGCTCGGCCAGCGGTCGGAAAGACGGCCTTTGCCCTTAATATTGCTCAGAATATCGGAACCAAGCTGGATAAGACTGTAGCCATTTTCTCTCTGGAAATGGGGGCGGAGAGCTTAGTGGACCGGATGCTGGCTTCAGAAGGGGTGATTAATTCTCACTCTATTCGTACGGGGCAACTGACAGATGAAGAGTGGCAAAAATATACCATTGCGACAGCTAATCTGGCTAATGCTAGTATTTATATCGATGATACACCAGGGATTCGGATTACAGAGATTCGCTCGCGGGCTCGAAAACTGGCCCAGGAAACGGGCAATCTAGGTCTGGTCTTGATTGACTATCTGCAGTTGATCACAGGAACGGGTCGTGAAAATCGCCAGCAAGAAGTTTCGGAAATTTCCCGTCAGTTGAAAATCTTGGCGAAGGAGCTCAAGGTACCGGTCATTGCGCTGAGTCAGCTCTCACGTGGCGTGGAACAGCGGCAGGATAAGAGACCAGTGCTGTCTGATATTCGGGAATCAGGTTCCATTGAGCAGGATGCGGATATCGTTGCCTTTCTTTACCGGGATGATTATTATGATCGAGCTGGTGAGGAGGAAGAAGGCATTCCCAACAACAAGGTTGAAGTCATTATCGAGAAAAACCGGAGTGGAGCGCGTGGTACAGTAGAGTTAATTTTCCAGAAAGAGTATAATAAATTCTCAAGTATTTCCAAAAGAGAGGACGAATAAAGATGAGTGATGCATTTACAGATGTGGCAAAAATGAAAAAAATCAAAGAAGATATCAAGGCGCATGAAGGACAAATCGTTGAGATGACGCTGGAAAACGGTCGTAAGCGCCAAAAAAGCAAGCAAGGCCGTCTGATTGAAGTTTATCCGTCTTTGTTTATCGTGGAATATTCCAATGAAGGCGGTCAGCCAGGGGAAATCTCCAATACCTATGTGGAGTCTTATACTTATTCTGACATTTTGACAGAAAAGAACCTCATCCGTTATTTTGATGAATAGAAAGGTCCAGTGGGTCTTTTTACTTATATTTGAAGCAATTCCTCAGTCAGATCAACGTATATAGAGGTTAATAAGCAAAGAAAACAGGTGGTCATCATGATTAAACATTTGGTTTTTGATTTGGGCAATGTCTTGATTGAATGGAATTCTGAGAAAATCTTGACATATTTTGAACCTGAGAAAGAGCAGCGGCAGGTCCTTAGGCAGGTCATTTTTGAGTCGGGTGTCTGGCATCAGACGGACAAGGGAGAGCTGAGTTTGAAAGAAGCCTGTGAGGAAGTCCTGGCTCAGTTGGACGTTTCCTATCATTCCGCCATTAAGAATATCTTTTATCATTGGTATGAGGTTGTGCATGTTTACAGTGATTTACAGGAAAGGATTCGGCTATGGGCTGACCAGGGCTATCGAATCTATATCTTGTCAACCACTTGTGAGATTTTTTATCATATTGAAAAAGCTGGTTTGTTGCCCATTTACCCACTGCTGTCAGGCTATATCCTTTCCTCAGAGGTCGGTGTTGTCAAGCCGGAAGCAGAGATTTACCAAAAGCTGTTGAAAAAGTATGGTTTGAATCCAGTAGAATCCGTCTTCATTGATGATATTCAGGCTAACTTAGATACGGCAGCTGAACTGGGCTTTGAAACCATCTTATCCACAAGTGAGACTGAGAATATCAGGGCTATGGAGACTTTGCTGGCTTTGAAAGGGAAGTTTGGCTGATTGATGATAGTTTGCTTTACTTATAGTTGAAAGGGAGTGAGCCCAAGCTCCAACCTTGACATTTGCTGATGATTGCGCTATTATAGTCCTATATATGGGAGTCTGTGTACAGTCTGAGAGGAAGTGTAAGCTTCGACCGCACCTGATCTGGGTAATGCCAGCGTAGGAAACATACCGAAAAACAGTGGTATTTGTGCGCCTTTTCCATATACGGAAAAGGCCTTTTCTTTTATCATCTTTATCGAATGGTGATATCTTGAAGAATTGCAGCGCTAAAATGCAGGAAGGGAGGAAAAGCATTCTAATGAAAGCACTACAAAGGCTGATGCGGCAGCAAATTGGTCTCTTAGGTATGCTGGGTGTACTTGTCATCTGGCAGGTCATGGGCTGGCTCAAGCTCTTGCCCAAGTTTATCCTGCCGACGCCTCTGGAAATCGGTCAGGCCTTTATCAGAGATGCTGGATTTCTAGCGAGTCATAGCTGGGCGACCTTAAAAGTAGCCTTGCTGGGTTTAGTCTTGGGCGTCTTCTTGGCCTGTATACTAGCTATACTCATGGACAGCATGAGCTGGCTCAATGATCTAATCTACCCCATGATGGTCGTGGTGCAGACGATTCCGACTATTGCTTTGGCGCCAATCTTGGTTCTCTGGCTGGGATATGGGATTTTGCCCAAGATTGTGCTGATTATTCTGACGACGACTTTTCCAATTATCGTCAGTATTCTGGATGGTTTTCGGCATTGTGACAGAGACACCTTGACTCTCTTTGAGCTTATGCAGGCCAATCGCTGGCAGATTCTCTGGCATTTTAAGATTCCAGCCAGTCTGCCCTATTTCTATGCGGGCTTGCGTGTCAGTGTTTCCTATGCCTTTATCACGACTGTGGTTTCCGAATGGCTGGGCGGTTTTGAAGGGCTGGGTGTTTATATGATTCAGTCCAAGAAACTTTTCCAATATGATACCATGTTTGCTATTATCATATTGGTTTCGGTTATCAGTCTTCTGGGGATGAAGCTGGTGGCTGTCAGTGAAAAATATGTCATCAAGTGGAAATAGGAGCTCAGCTCTGCTATTTCCCAAATAAAGAAAAGAGGATAATGATGAAAAAAAGTTATAAAGTATTGCTGGCAGGCTTGGCTGCCGTATCAATCATTGGCCTAGCGGCCTGCGGTCAGTCGAAATCTACGTCTGAAAGCAAGGATAAAAAGATTGATTTTATCCTAGACTGGTCACCTAACACTAACCATACCGGCCTTTATGTGGCTCAGGAAAAGGGCTACTTCAAGGAAGCAGGAGTGGATGTGGATATCAAGTTGCCGCCTGAAGATAGCAGTTCGGATTTGATTATCAACGGCAAGGCACCTTTTGGTATTTACTTCCAGGACTCTATGGCTAAAAAACTGGATAAGGGCGCAGAAATCACAGCAGTTGCGGCCATTGTAGAGCATAATACTTCAGGCATTATTTCTAAGAAGTCTGCAGGTATTACAAGTCCTAAGGATCTGGCTGGCAAGAAATATGGCACCTGGAATGATCCAGTGGAGCTAGGCATGCTCAAAACTTTGGTTGAAAGCCAAGGCGGCCAGTTTGATGAAGTGGAAAAAGTTCCCAACAACGATTCCAACTCTATTACGCCGATTGAAAATGGTTTGTTTGATGCAGCGTGGATTTATCATGGTTGGGATGGTATCATGGCAGAGACTCAGGGCATGGACACTAATTTCTTTTATATGAAGGACTATGTCAAGGAGTTTGACTATTATTCTCCTGTCATCATTGCTAATAATGACTATCTCAAGAAGAATCCGGACGAGGCGAAAAAGGTCCTGCAGGCTATTAAGAAGGGTTATCAATATGCCATGGAGCACCCTGAAGAAGCAGCGGATATTTTAATCAAGCATGCGCCAGAGCTGAAGAACAAACGAGACTTTGTTTTGGCTTCTCAAAAATATTTGTCCGAGCAATATGCATCAGATAAGGACAAGTGGGGTCAGTTTGAGGCTAGTCGTTGGAATGCTTTTTACAAATGGGCCAAGGATAAGGGTATCGTGGACAATGACTTGAGTGACAAGGGATTCAGCAACGATTATATAAAATAATGACAGAAATTAAACTTGAAAATGTAAGCTATGCTTATGATGAGCAGCAGATTTTGAAAGATATCAGCCTAGAGGTAGAAGCAGGCCAGGTCGTAGCGATTTTGGGACCAAGTGGAGTCGGGAAAACGACCCTCTTTAATCTGATTGCGGGGATTTTGGAGGTCCAGTCGGGCAGGATTGTCCTAGATGGGCAGGAAAATCCCAAGGGCCGGGTGAGTTATATGCTTCAGAAGGACTTGTTATTGGAGCATAAGACGGTACTGGGCAATGTCATCTTGCCCCTCTTAATCCGAAAGGTATCCAAAAAGGAAGCGACGGAGCAGGCAACTCAGATTTTGAAAGAGTTCGGGCTCTTTGATGTAGCAGACAAGTATCCACATGAGCTGAGTGGGGGGATGCGGCAGCGTGTGGCTCTGCTGCGGACCTACATGTTCGGTCACAAGCTATTTCTTCTGGACGAGGCCTTTAGTGCTCTGGATGAGCTGACCAAGATGGAACTTCATGCTTGGTATCTGGATATTCATCGTAGGCTGGGTCTGACGACCCTTCTCATTACTCATAGCATCGAGGAAGCTCTGGCTCTCAGTGACCATATCTATATTCTGAAAAATCGGCCTGGAGAAGTCGTTACAGATCTCCAACTGACTTGGTTAGGTAGCGAGGATAAGGAATTGCAGAAGCTGCGATACAAGCAGGAGATTTTGAGGATTTTGGGAGTGTGAAGCAACTGTCGGAATTCTTTTGCTTTCAAGAAACAACTTCAATCAAGCCGTTTGGCTTGATTTTTTGGATGAGCCCCTTTACTTTTGACTTTATTCATGGTACAATAGCCTTTGTGTGAAATAGCAGCAGGAAAGCATGGAGCTCGTCAACAGAACATCAGCTATAAAAGTAGCCTTAGCTGTTTGGGCGAAAATGTTCTGCACGAATCAGGGCTTTCTAAGTGACTATTTCCTCAAAAATATTTTACAGGAGGACATTTTTATGTCACGTTATACAGGACCATCTTGGAAACAAGCTCGTCGTTTGGGTCTTTCTCTTACTGGTACAGGTAAAGAATTGGCTCGCCGTAACTATGTACCTGGTCAACATGGACCAAACAACCGCAGCAAATTGTCAGAATACGGTTTGCAATTGGCTGAAAAGCAAAAACTTCGTTTCACTTACGGTGTAGGTGAAAAACAATTCCGTAACTTGTTTGTTCAAGCTTCAAAAATCAAAGAAGGAATCCTTGGTTTCAACTTCATGCTTCTCTTAGAGCGTCGCTTGGATAACGTTGTTTACCGTCTTGGTCTTGCGACTACTCGTCGTCAAGCTCGTCAATTCGTAAACCACGGTCACATCCTTGTTGACGGCAAACGCGTTGATATCCCATCATACCGCGTAACTCCAGGTCAAGTGATCTCAGTTCGCGAGAAATCATTGAAAGTTCCAGCAATCCTTGAAGCTGTTGAAGCAACTCTTGGACGTCCAGCATTCGTATCATTCGATGCTGAAAAATTAGAAGGTTCATTGACTCGCCTTCCAGAGCGCGATGAAATCAACCCAGAAATCAACGAAGCACTTATCGTTGAATTCTACAACAAAATGCTTTAATTTGTATTTGTTCAGAAGTCGGTTTCCCGGCTTCTTTTTTATACTCTCAATGAACTAATAAACCTGATTCTAACTAAGAATAGGTCGAAAAGAGGCAGCTGTTTTTCAGAAATTTAGTGATTTCTTTCTGCTCCTATCCAATCAGATGAGACACTCTGTAAAGATTTTTTCCAGCTTTTTTACGGAAGATTTGCTGAAATGGTGTATAATGGGGACAAGACACAAACAGAAAATTGTATGAAAGGAGTAGCGATGAAGGTTCTAGTGACAGGAGCGACTGGCTTTCTAGGAAAGTATGTTGTTGAAGAGCTGGCTGAACAAGGCTATCAGGTGCGGGCTTTTGGTCGTAATCTGAAGGCTGGTCGGCAGTTAGAAGGTTCTTCAGTAGAGTTTTTTGCTGGAGATTTTACCAGAGAAGAAGAAATTTTTGCAGCCTGCGAAGGAGTGGATGCAGTGGTGCATGCTGGTGCTCTCTCAACGATTTGGGGACCCTGGGAGCAGTTTTATCAGACTAATGTGGTAGGAACCAAACTGGTTATGGAAGCCTGCCGGCATTTTGGAATGCAAAGACTGGTCTATATTTCCTCCCCAAGTGTTTATGCTGCGGCGCGTGATCAACTTGCTATTAAAGAAGAGGCTGCTCCTCAAGAGAATGAGCTGAATTTCTATATTAAAAGCAAGCTCATGGCTGAGCGGATTGTCCGAAGCTACCCTCAAGTTCCATCGGTTATCTTGCGCCCTAGAGGGCTTTTTGGTATTGGAGATACCAGTATCTTTCCTAGGATTCTGCGCTTGAGCCAAAAACTGGCGATTCCACTCATAAGAAATGGTCAGCAAATGATGGACATGACTTGTGTGGAAAATGTGGCCTTGGCTGTTCGTCTGGCTTTGGAAATTCCAGAAGCGCAAGGACAAGTTTACAACATTACCAACGGAGAATCCCGTAGTTTCAAGGATATGCTGGATGAAGCTTTAGATGGTTTACAGATTCGTAAACGTTATGTTAAGTTACCTGCTGCTTTTCTAGGTATTCTGGCACAGGGATTTGAAAGCTTTTATCGCTTCTTTCACATTGAAAAAGAGCCACCTTTGACTCTTTACACTTATTACTTAATGCGTTACAGTCAAACGCTGGATATATCAGCAGCAGTAAGGGATTTGGGCTATCAACCCAAGTTGACAATCAGTGAAGGGATTGCAAAATATGTCCAACATTATCGAGAAAATTGAGTATCTTCAGCCTGGACGCTGCAGCAGTCACTTGCAGCAGATGTTTAAGGGAGTTGCCAAGAAAAAAATGATTTTTCCAGCTGGTGTTTTCCTCTTGAAGCATCGTGAGAAAGGCTATATTCTCTACGACACTGGCTATTCTCCAGCTATTCTGAAGCCCAATTTCAAATACTGGCTTTATGGTCTGGGAACGCCTGTTGATATGTCAGAAGAGGAGCGTGTAGATCGTCTTCTTGAGCAAAAAGGAATTGCGCCAGAAGATATTTCTTATGTCATCTTGTCGCACTTGCATCCAGATCACATCGGCGGAGCCGCTTTCTTTCCCAAGGCTCGCTTCATTCTGACCAAGACCGTCTTCAAAACGTATCAGCATGTCAAGCTTAAGGATTTGATTTTCAAGGAATTTCTTCCGCAGGATTTTGAGAGTCGGTTGGAAGTTGTGGAACCTCAGCAGGTGCAAGAAGCATTCCTCTATCGCAAGACAGTCGACTTGTTTGGGGATGGCAGTATATATCTGGCCTCAGTTGATGGCCATGCCGCTGGTCAAGCTTGTCTCTTTTTGCCAGATTATCATCTGTTTATCGGAGCTGATTTGTGCTGGGGCGTGGATCTGTTGCCGTACACGGAGCAGATGCGTTTCTTGCCGTCACTGATTCAAGATAGCAAGGAAGAATACATAGCCGGTGTGGCACTGCTTCGGCAGTTACTTGCTGTTGGCTATCAGGTGCTAGTCAGTCATGATCCGGCTGAGAGAGCGGAGCAGATTTTGTATGAAACTAGGAACATTTCTAAAAACCTTTAGCGTCATGCGCTGGGGGCATCGATTTAAGGATCGACAGGCCCTGGAACGCTATCAGATTAAGGCTCTAGCGGTCTATCGAGAATTTCTGCAGCAGGAATCACCTTATTTTAAATCAGGCATTCCAGCAGATTTTAAGATGAATAAGGCCTTTATGATGGAGCATTTCAATGAGCTCAATACTCAGGGACTGGATCGAGATGAGTTGCTAGCCTTGGCACTGGAGAGCGAGCGGACACGTGATTTCAGCCCCATGATA
This sequence comes from Streptococcus sp. 27098_8_134, assembly GCF_041431675.1. Classification (NCBI taxonomy): domain Bacteria; kingdom Bacillati; phylum Bacillota; class Bacilli; order Lactobacillales; family Streptococcaceae; genus Streptococcus; species Streptococcus sp. 27098_8_134. The sequence goes on from NZ_JAPVYD010000005.1 coordinate 54,911, forward strand.
GGAGAAATTGCTGTCGGCTTGTCTTCGGGGACATCCGGTCACCGAGGTTTATTTGTCACTACTGAAAAGGAGCGGAGTATGTGGGCGGCAGCCATCTTGGCCAAGATGCTTCCTAAAGGCCAACTCTTTGGGCACAAAATTGCCTTCTTTCTTCGGGCAGACAACCAACTCTATCAGACTGTCAATTCAGGCTTGATTTCTCTGGAGTATTTTGATACTTTTCAGGGAGCCGAAGAGCACGTAGAGCGCTTGAATGCTTACCAGCCGACAATTTTGGTGGCACCAGCATCAATGCTCTTAGAGCTGTCCAAACAAGTCCAAGTGGGAAATTTGCAGATTGCCCCTAGCAAAGTCGTATCGGTGGCAGAGATTTTGGAAGAGCCAGATCGGCAGAGGATTCAAGCAAGTTTTGCTCTGAAAAAAGTAGAACAGGTCTACCAAGCGACCGAGGGCTTTCTAGCTTGCACTTGTTTCCATGGGAATCTTCATCTAAACGAAGACATTGTCCATGTAGATAAGCACTACTTGGATGATAGGCGCTTTTACCCAATTATTACGGATTTTAAGCGGACTTCTCAGCCAATTTTTCAATATGAGCTGAATGATATCTTGGTGGAAAATCCTGAACCTTGCCTCTGCGGTTCGGTCTTTACACGAATTGACAGGATTGAGGGGCGCTCAGATGATATTTTCATTTTTGAAAATGCTGCAGGTCAGTCGGTGGAGGTCTTTCCAGACTTTATCCGCCGTTGTCTGCTCTTAGTTGATGGGATTGGAGAATATCAAGTCGCTCAGAAAAAGGACTACTCGCTGACCATTGCTATCGAACATCGTAGTCAGCAGCGAGAAGACGAGCTTGTCCAGCAGTTTCAGAACTTAGCGACTGATAAAGACTTTCTTATGCCGGCTATTTCTTTTGAAGATTACCAGCGGGACAGAAGCCGTAAGTTGAAACGTATCTATCGGGCTTAAGAATGCTCCAAGTGGAAAAACATATGAATCAGAGGCTGAAGTGCTTTGGCAGTTTACCTAGCTATTGAGCAGCCCCAAGTCTGACAAGAAGGAGTTTAATATGACTGCAGTAAAGAATCATATAAAGATTGTTGGTTACGGTACGCATCTACCTAGAAATACTGTGACTTTTAAGGATCAGACCCGTTATCGAGTGGTGGAAAATGAAGAAACCCAGCTTTCTATGGCTGTTAAGGCGATTGAAAAAGCCCTGCAGCAAGCGGGCTTGACTATCAAAGATGTTGACTGCATCGTATCGGCCAGTGCAGTGGGCGTTCAGCCTATTCCTTGCACAGCGGCCCTGATTCATGAGTTGGTGGCCAAGGGCTTGTCCATTCCAGCCATGGATATCAATACGACCTGCACCAGCTTTATCTCTGCTTTGAGTCTCATGTCTCATTTGTTGGAGGCTGGTGAGTATCAAAGGATCCTCATCGTGTCCAGTGAGGTTGGAAGCCTGGGCCTCAATCCTAATCAGAAGGAAAGTTTTGAGTTGTTCAGTGATGGAGCGGCTGCTTTGATTTTTGAAGCAACAGAGGAAGAGAGAGGGATTATCTCCAGCCTGCAGCGGACCTGGTCTGAAGGAGCTCACGATACAGAGATTCGCGGTGGTCTGACATCTTTTCAGCCTAAGGAGTATTCGGATGCTACCAAGACTCACTACATGTTTGACATGAATGGCAAGAAGATTCTCTTGCTCTCTGCCAGAAAAATTCCAGAAATGTTTAAAGAATTTAAAGAAAAGAGTGGCCTCAGCCTGTCTGACTTGGATTATATCATTCCACATCAGGCTAGTCGTGCCCTGCCAATGGTCATGCGCAGCTTGGGTATTCCTGATGATAAATACCTTAATATTGTGCAAGACTATGGGAATATGGTGTCAGTGGCAGTACCTTTTTCTCTCTGCTATGCTCTGGAGCGCAATCTAGTCAAGGAAGGGGACACCATCGCTCTGATGGGAACAGCAGCTGGTATGACAGTTAATATGCTGGCTATGAAACTATAATGCAATAAAAATAGGGTGTACAGAACCAAAAGAGGTTTTGTACACCCTGTATAATTTTTCAAAATATGAAAAGAACTGGAACCCATTGGGTTCCAGCAACTTCTTACAGCATTTTCAAAAGAAATTCTGCTATTTGTTCAGGACTTTCTTTTTTTCCTCTTGCAATCCACATTTGGCAGACACCAAAGAAGGCGTTGGCAAGAAAGACTCTGCTGTATTCTTTTTCAAAATGATTGTAAACACGTCTACTAAAACGGTCCTGCAGACTATCCGCCAGCATCACCTGCAGCTTATGGCGCAGGAAATTTTGAATCTCTTTCGTGCCGTTTTCTGTTAAAAGGGCGGCCAAGAGTGGCTCTAGCTGGAGGAACTGAAAGACCTCTGTAATCGCAGTTTGAATATCTTCTTGATTATTCTCAAAAATATATCCCAACTGATGAAAGAGGTTTTGCTGATAACGTTCAATCATATCGTACTTGTCCTTGTAGTGAGTATAAAAACTACTACGGCTGATACCAGCAGCTTGAGCTAGCTGGACAGTAGTGATATGGTCGAAGGACTGCTTATGCAGTAGTGAAACCATGGCTCTTTCAATAATAGCCTTGGTTTTTCGGCGTTTATTGCTTTCTAACATAAAATCTCCCTTTGAGGCTAAGCCTCAGTCTGCTCTTCAAGCTAATAACTATCATAGCAAACTACTTTTTCTTTTTCTCCGTGTACTATTATATCAAATGTTTTTCCAGTGGAAAAGAGTTAAATTCCGGAATTAAGCATAGATAGTCAAAATTTTATCTGATTCGGCTAAGTAGACTGGTAAAATAATAAAGCCGAGGCTTAAAGTAAAGTCTCGGCTTTTGTTATGAACATTATTTAAAGTAGAGGTAGTCAGGGTCAGGAGTGACATAAAGTAGCTCGCCTTCCTGTGAGAAGATAATAGAAATCTGTTCATTTTTATAAGAGTAAATTGTATAGGTGTTTTGTAATCTTAATGCTTGAGCAATGTCAACTGCACCCACTAAGAAAGCACGCGCTTGTTCGGTACTTATTTTTCTAACATAAAACTGATTTTCTGTGTACTTACCTATGGGAAAATACCTTTTGTTTACAGATTATTCAGGGATTAAAGACAGTAGGACTAACTTATTCCGCTTCCCTACAATCTTTTCAAACAAAATTAGACACGGTGTCCAATTTTTAAATAATAAACTTGTAATAATTTTTCGATTGGTGTATAATCAATTTTATTGAAATTTGGACACTGTGTATAATTTTAGGAGGTAGACATGTTAAGAGAATGGAAAGCTATTTTAAAAAAGCCGGCTTTTATCATTGTGATGTTAGGGGTCTCTTTGATTCCTGCCTTGTATAATGTTATTTTCTTGAGCTCCATGTGGGATCCGTATGGAAAGGTATCGGACTTGCCAGTGGCGGTCGTCAATCAGGATAAATCTGTAACTGCTAGTGGTAAGACCTTGTCTATAGGCGAGGATGTTGTTTCCAGCCTCAAGGAAAATAAAAATCTGGATTTTCACTTCGTCAGTAAAGAAGATGCTCAAAATGGTCTGGAAAAGGGTGATTACTACATGGTTGTGACGCTTCCAAGTGATTTATCTGAACGTGCAGCCAGTATTTTGACTGATAATCCTCAGCAAATGAAGATTGACTATCAAACGTCTAGCGGCCACAGTTTTATTGCTGGTAAGATGAGTGATTCAGCCATGACTTCTTTGAAGCAGACGGTGGCGCAAAATGTGACGGATACTTATACAAGCGTCATATTTAAGAATATGGGAGATCTAAAAACTGGCTTGGTGAAGGCATCCGATGGTGCTCAGCAATTAGCATCTGGCAGCCAACAACTAGGTTCAGGCAGTCAGACAATTGCAGATAATTTAAGAACTCTGAATCAAGCTACGACCAAATTATCGTCCGGTGCAGCTCAATTTAACACAGGACTACAGACTTATACTGGGAGTGTTGCACAAGTATCGTCTGGGCTGGGTAGTTTGTCAAATGGAATAAACACTTATGCTAATGGTGTAAGTACTGTGGCCACAGGTGCAAATCAGCTGTCAGGTCGATCAGCAGACTTATTGGGAGGAGTCCAACAGCTCACCCAGTCAGGAGATGGAGTTCAGGCCTTATCAACAGGTGTGACGAATCTGAACACTGGCTTGGCCACATTAAAGTCCTCGGTAGATACCACCTTAGCTAACAACCAGCAAAATGTGAATGATTTGGCAACTGGTTTGACACAGTTGAATGCTAGTATTCAAGCTGCAGCAAGCGACACAGCTGTTTCGACAGACAGCATTGAAGCTGCACTGACTAGCATAGCAGCATCCGCTCAGGCCATTATCAATAATAATCAAGACGCCAAGGCCGCAGCTTTAGCAGGTGTCCAAGGGACGAGTGCTTATCAAGGACTTTCTAGTGAGGCTAAGGCTGAGATTGATGCAGCAGTCGGTGCTAGTCAAGCGGGAAGTGACCAATCTGCTCAGGCGATTTTATCAGAAGTTGATACAATGAGGACCTCTCTTGAAACGATAAAAGGCGCTAGTCAAACAAAACTTAGTCAGTTAGAAGGTGCATCAAATCAAGTTCTGCCACAGGCAGCTAACATGATTAATGGCCTTTATAATGGCTTATCAACAGTGAGTACTAGCCTCGGTTCAGCAAGTGGAGGAGCCAATCAACTAGTCGCAGGTGTAGATACCTTAAATGAAAAACTAACGACTGGTGCGACAAAATTGGAACAAGGGGTGACAAGCTATACCAATGCAGTCGGTCAGCTATCTGGGGGGACATCAGCTTTGGCAAGTAAGAACCCTGATTTGCTAGCAAATACAACAAAATTAGCAAACGGGGCAGCCCAATTAACAGATAAATCGCCAGAATTGACCTCTAGTTTCGGGAAATTAGCAGATGGAACCAATCAATTAGCGAGCGGCACAGAGAAGCTGGCTGATGGCAGCAGTGCTTTAACAGATAATCTCTCTAAACTTACCGTGGGAACGAGCGATTTGTCCAATGGCCTTGTGGATGCAGGCGATAAATTGTCAACTGTTTCTACCAAGGAAGACAATGCAAAAACTCTAGCAGATCCTCTGACGCTGAGCAAGACAGATGAGAATAAGGTAGAAAAAAACGGCATTGGGATGGCGCCTTATATGATTTCAGTAGCTTTATTTGTGGCAGCTATTTCAACCAATATCATCTTTAGCACACTTCCATCGGGTCAAGAACCTAAGACGAAACGAGATTGGCTGAAGGCCCGTATAGAGGTAAATGGAGTCATTTCTGTCGTGGCGGGTGTTTTGGTCTATGGTGCTGTGCACTTGATAGGCCTATCTGCTAACCATGAGTGGGCAACCCTTGGTTTGATTGTCCTAGCCAGCATGACCTTTATGGCTCTTGTGACGGCTTTGGTTACTTGGGATAGCAAGCTCGGCGCCTTTACTTCTCTGATTCTCTTGCTTTTACAGCTGGCTTCTAGTGCAGGAACCTATCCGCTGGAGCTGACTAGTAAGATTTTCCAAGTTATCAACCCTTGGCTGCCAATGAGCTATTCTGTATCGGGCTTGCGCCAAACGATTTCTATGAACGGTCAAATTGGTAGTCAGGTGCTCTTCCTTACTTTTGTTTTAGTTCTTTTCATGGTGCTTGGTACTCTGGTCTATCGAACAGATAAAAAACAGCTAGCTTAGGGCTCGTACTTTTATGAATCTGTAAAAACTTAGATGAAAAGTCTATCTGTAATTCGTTTACTTTTTCTCTCATCAACATCTCCTGAAAAGGGAGATGTTTTGTTTTCTTTAAGTTTTCTTTATCTTTCTTTTAAGTTTTCATCTTTAAAATTGCATTACATTCAAGAAAGATAGAGAGGTGAGAAGCCAATGGCAGAAAAAAATTTTCAATATCATTTTCAGCGCTTTGAAACCAAATACATCATTTCCAAGGAAACCTTGCTGGATCTATTGCTAGAGTTTGAAGGCTATCTGGTGGAGGATGAGCGAGCTTATTCGACCATTAACAATCTCTACTACGATACGCCGTCTTATCAGCTCATTCGTGAGTCCTTGGAAAATCCTTGCTTTGATGAGAAAGTTCGCTTGCGAACCTATCAAGAGCATCCGGCTGAGGATAGTCAAGTCTTTTTGGAAATTAAGAAAAAGACGGAGAATCTGGTCACCAAACGCCGGCTTGCAGCAGATTTGCTGACAGCGGAAGCCTATCTGGACGGTGATTACAGTCAGCTGACTGACCTTCAGATAGATAAGGAAATGGCTTGGCTGACTCAACATTTTGGTCATATTCAGCCTATGATGTATATCGGCTACAATCGTTATTCGATGAAAGGGGTTGAGGATGAGCGGATTCGGATTACCTTTGATCACGACCTGACCTACCGTCCTTATGATTTGAGTCTCTTGGCTGGTCGCCATGGAGGTCATCTCCTGCCAGCCAATCACGTCATCATGGAAGTTAAGATTCCAGAAGCTTGTCCGTTATGGCTCAGCGAGATCATGGATCGCTACCAGCTGTCTCCAAGCTCTTTCTCCAAATACGGCTTTGCTTACAAAAAAGCAAACTGTATCAGCAGCAAATAAAAAAGATAGGAAAAGAAAAATGAAACAATCAAAATCAACCCTTAAAAAAATTAAATTGATGATTCCACTGGTCTTGATGACAGCAGTTCTAGGAGCATGCAGCTCAAACGCCAGCAGTTCTACAACTTCAAGCAACACCCAGGCTGCTAATGCTACAAGCACCAGTCAGACTAAAACCAATACTTCTGATTACTTTGCCTCAGAGGACTCAGACGCTTCTTATGATGAGTCTAAGGCGACGACTATCAGCTTGAGTGGATCCAGTGCCAAGACCTCTGGTGACGGGGCTAGTGTCTCTGGTTCCACTGTGACAATCTCAGAGGCTGGAACTTATGTCGTTTCCGGAACGAGTGAAAATGTGCAGATTGTCGTCAAAGCAGGTGATAGCGACAAGGTTCAAATCGTCCTAAATGGTGTAACCATGAGCGGGACAGATGCAGCTATTATGGTAGAAAATGCGGGTAAAACAAGCCTGACTCTGGCTGACGGCAGCCAAAACACCATCTCAGACTCATCAAATCACAGTAATACGGATGCAGATGCAGCTATCTATAGTAACTCTGACCTGACTCTCAATGGTTCTGGAAGTCTGACAGTTGATGGCAAGTATGAAACAGCGATTAAGTCTGAGCAGACCTTGCGGGTGACAGGTGGCACTTATACGCTCAAGGCAGCTAAGAATGGTCTGTCAGCTGCTTCAGCTATTAATATCAAGGACGCTACTATCGATATCACAGCGACAGAAGATGCCATCCATGCAGACAATGATGATGATACTTCTCTGGGAAATCTCTATATCCAGTCCGGCACCATCACGATTAATGCTGGTGATGATGGTCTACACGCTAGCAATATCGCTTTGATTGATGGTGGGACGATTACGGTTTCCAAGAGTGTAGAAGCTCTGGAAGGAACCAATGTTACCATTAACGGCGGTAAGCTGGACCTTTATGCGACAGATGATGGTATCAATGCAGCTAGTGATGTAACTGGAGCTGATATCTTTATCAAGATTACTGGTGGCGATATCAAGGTCGAGGTCGGTGAAGGCGATACAGACGCTATCGACTCCAACGGCGATGTCATCATGTCAGGAGGAAACTTGGATATTACTTCTACGGTATCTGCCTTTGACTTTGACGGAACAGCTACCTACACTGGCGGTACCATCACGGTCAATGGAGAAAGCCGAACAGAAATCACAGCAGACGGACCTGGCGCTGGTGGACCTGGTGGCGGCGGGACCCCAGGCGGCCAAGGCGGTTTTGGTGGACGATAAGAAAATAAGGCAGTTCAAATTGAACTGCCTTATTAATTTATGAAAAAGACGGGGATGCAGCTATGTTTCTGCAAAGTAATCTTTTATAGGAGACTTAAGAGAGACGATAAATTTTCTATAGTGAAATCAGGTTTTTCTTCTAGTCGTTGGGGTTGGTAATAAGCACTAAAACCTTGTTTTAACCAGATAGTTGTCATTCCTAGTGCTTTAGCAGGTATGATATCATTGTCTATTCGATCACCTATCATAACAGCTTGTTGAGCAGGGCAATGAGCTTTCTCTAAAGCTAAAGTGAAAATGGCAGGGGAAGGCTTGGCAAGTCCGAACTCTGCAGAAGAGACAACTAAATCAATCCATTGATATAGTCCCATTTTTTTCAAACGTTCTTTTAGGCCAGGTAGTTGGTTGGCGATGATTCCGATTTTATATCGGTTGTGCAATTCTTTTAAGACCACTTGGGCATCTGGGTATAATTTCTCCAAATTAGAGTTCCAAATGGGACGTTCTAAGTTAAATTCTTTTATTGTCTCCAAGTCTCCCTTTTTGCCTTCTTTAAACAGTTCAACCATACGAGCATAAAAAATATCGTAGTTAATATTTGTCCCTGTAATTGCTCTCCTAATTCTATCTTGATAGGCTTCTTTTTCATCAATCAAAGTAGAGCCAATGTCAAAAAACAACCATTTATGAGCTGACATTTTACTACCTCCACAGTAATTATGATATGTCTTACTCATCTATCTTAATCAACATCTTTTCCGTATCCACGGTCACTTGAGCACCGATGGTAATGGTAAAGAGTGGCTGAGTATGAGCAAAGTCCAAATCATAGAGGACGGGAATCGTCTTTAGAATAGGATGTTTATCCAAGATATAGAGGAGCAGCTCCTCTGTCATCTGACATTCTTTTGGAAAGCGACCGATGAGAAGGGCCTGCGGGTTAGGATAGGCCTGAAGCAGGGCAGCTAGATTGCGGTCAAATTCCACATAATCATCTTCCTCTGCCTCTTCAACAAAGAGGACATAGTTTTCATCTGTTGGGGCATAGGGAGTGCCACGCAGGAGTGAGAAGGTGGAGAGATTGCCGCCGATAGCAGTGGCTTGGGCTTGCCCGTGGTGATAAACTTTCCACTCCGTCTCATGGAAGGTCAGTGGGGTATCAGGCAGATACCAAGCATTGTCGCCCCATTTTTCACTAGGAGTCAATTCATAAGAAGTCTGGCTGACGGCCTTGAGCCAGCTCTCGGTCTGATAGTCCTGCAGGGCATCCATCTTAAAGCTGGAGTAGGACGGTCCCATGTAGGTTTTCATGCCGGTCTTGCTATAAATAGCGTTGAGCAAGGCTGTTGTGTCTGAGTAGCCGCAGAAAATCTTAGGATTTCTAGCAATCAACTCAAAGTCCAGATAGGGCAGGAGCTCATTGCAGTTGAAACCGCCGATAGTGGCCAGAATGGCATCAACGGACTCATCTGCGAAGGCAGCATGAATGTCTGCCACGCGGCTTTCGATGGAGGCAGAATCTAACATATCATTTTCCAGATAATGTTCCGAAAAAGACACGGTAAATCCTAACTTTTCCAAGCGCTCCTTGGCGGATAGATTGGCCTCAAAGCCACCGATGTGTTCGATTGACGCCGAGGGGCTGACGATTCGAATGTGCATACCAGGTGTGAGTTTTTTCATAGGGACCTCCTTATGATAAATTTTTATAGAATATCATAGCATAAAGGCCAAGGCCTGTAAAGCAATCTTAGGGCATTACGGGAATTTTTATCAAAAAAGGGAGCCACTGAGGACTCCCTGATTGTATATATTCTTTTCTATGATTTATTCGCTGAGCTTAATGCTGCCGCTTTGGGCGCTGGCAGTAAGTGTAGTTGTCGGATTTTCGACTTTACGGATGGCAGAGCCGCCAAGTTCATCGCCTTTGGAGTGCTCTACATTTATACCACTAGGGATATCAATTTCACCTAGATCCGTTTTCAGATCAAAGGATAACTGCGACAAACTGCCAGAAACCAGATGCAGATTAATATCACCTAGCTCGTCAGTGATAGAGATTGTACCAGCTAATTCCAACTGTTCAGAGTTCAGTGAGCCGCTTGAGATTTTCAGAGCGCTGTCGGAGATTTTGCTCGAGTTTAGATTGACCTCTCCCAGAGAGTTTGCTATTTCGCCCGATGCAAACTGGCTGTTGCTCAGAGTGATGGTACCCGAGGAAGCATTGATTTTTCCAGAGTTAATCTGACTGTTATTAAAGGTAATCTCTCCCAGAGAGTTCTTGAATTTACCAGATGCGAACTGGCTATCATTCACAGTCAACGAGCCATTGGAGAGAGAAAAGTCAGCATTTTTGGCTGATAGATTGGACAGCGTAACATCTCCTAATGACGAACTGCCGCTGAATGTCTCAAGCTTGGTCCCCTTAGGCAGGGAAAGTTGCACAGTGCGCTTTCCTTGAGATTCTTGGTCAAATAAGCTGAGTAAGGAGCGGATGCCAGCGCTTATGTGGAAGGAGCCTGCACCATCTTCCTTGATGTTTAAGTTTCCGTTTTCAGAACTTGTCGTGATTTTTCCAAGCGAACTTCCATCAATCTGATAGTTACCATCGCTTTGGTAATAGGTCAAGTGAGCCTTGTCATCAGGAGATTCGCTGATGACGAGGTTTCTAGCCGCTAAGTTAATATTTAGGGAAGAAAGATCAGAGAAGCTTTCTTCTTTTTTCGTGAGTTTTACCTTGCTTTTGGCAGAATTGACCAAGTCATTGACACCGCCTGTCATGGAGCCAATAGTTGTCAAGGCTCCACCAAAGAGGCAGGCTAAAATAGCTGCAGATAAAAGAGGTTTTTTCAATTTGATGTTAGCCATGACGTGCTCCTTTCTTTGCGAAAAGTTGAGCTAGTTTGACAAAGCCAGCCTTGCCAAACTGAGTAACAGGAGAAATGCCTGCGTAGAAGATGCCAGACAGTCCCAGAGCTAGAACACTGAGCCCCAGAGTGAACAGGAAGGCCGGGATAGATGTCGTCAGTCCCACTGTCAAAGTGTCCCAGATCAGGCTGATGCCAAAGATAAAGAAAGCAAAGGCACCTATAGCCATGACGAGAGCAAAGATAAAGACTAAGAGGAAGAAAACGAAAGTCAAAAGTGCTGCTACTATAAAGAGCGGAATAGCCAAGGGTGCTGCCAAAATGGATAGGATAGCAATCTGGACGATGTTCTTAGTGTTTTTTGATGAACTGCTGTCTTGATTATCTTCCTCGACTTTTTTGTCCAAAAGATTCAACATAATCTCGTGGGCTGCTTCCTTAGGGCTGCCTAGATCAGCAATAGCCGCTGCCTCGCCCTCTGGGCCTACCTCGTCGAAGTACTCAGTGAAGTAATCCATAGTTTCTTCATAGTCCTTGCGTGGCAGTTTTTTTAGATATTTTTCTAGCTCAGCTAGATACTCGGTTCTTGTCATGACGGATGCTCCCTTCTATGATACCGCTGATGGTCGTGGTATAAGTTTGCCACTCTTCTTTGAGAGTGAGTAGATGTTCATGCCCGTAGGCAGTGAGTGAATAGTATTTTCGTTTTCGTCCTTGGTACTCTTGCGAATAAGTCGTGAGGCAGTCATTTTGCTCCAGCTTCTTCAGAATGGGGTAAAGTGTTGATTCTTTGATATTGGCAATCAGCTTGATTGTCTGGCTGATTTCATAACCGTAGGAATCGTCTTTTTCAAGGATGGCTAAGATGAGAAACTCAATCAAAGCCGATGATGTGGGGAAAGACATAGGACCACCTCCTTGTGTAAAATATTTATATATAATCTTTCTATATATAGTCTACAACCTCTTAGGAAAAAAGTCAAGCAAAATATATAAAATTTTTATATATTTTTTGAAAAAGTCTTTTAATGGCTGTTTATAAGGCACATCAAAGTACCTTTCTTCCTTACAAGAACTTTACATCTTCCTTAGCTTTTGTGTTGAAAACATCTTCCATAAAATGGTAAAATGGTGTAAGTCTAACTAAAAATATAAGAGAGATCAATGAAAAAACATCAAACCCTATATAAATTTTTGGGCCAAACCCTACTATATTTTGTTATCTTTCTGGCCTTGCTTTATTTCTTTAGCTATCTAGGTCAGGGTCAGGGTGGCTTTATCTATAATGAATTTTAATGTGAGAGAGTAGGAAACAATGTCAAATAAAGTGATACATGATATGATTGAAGCGATTGAGCATTTTGCTCAGGTGCAGCCGGATTTTCCGGTTTATGATATTTTAGGTCAAGTTCATACTTATGGTGATTTAAAGAAGGATTCCGATTCACTGGCGGCTCAGATTGACCGTCTGGGACTTCCTGACAAGTCTCCGGTTGTGGTCTTTGGCGGTCAGGAATACGAAATGCTGGCTACTTTTGTGGCCTTGACCAAGTCTGGTCATGCCTACATCCCTATCGACAGTCATTCAGCCTTGGAGCGCGTGGCAGCGATTGTGGAAGTTGCTGAGCCAAGCTTGATTATTGCCATCAATGATTTTCCGCTGGCAGATGTAGCAGCTCCTATTTTCAGTGCGGAGCAAGTTCAGACAGCCTTCAGAGAGGGAGCATCCTATGAGCTTAGCCATCCGGTGCAGGAAGATGACAACTATTACATCATTTTCACATCGGGAACGACTGGCAAGCCTAAGGGGGTGCAGATTTCCCATAATAATCTGCTCAGCTTTACGAATTGGATGATTACGGATAAGGAGTTTGCGACTCCGGAGCGTCCTCAAATGTTGGCTCAACCACCTTATTCTTTTGACTTGTCAGTCATGTATTGGGCGCCGACTTTGGCCTTGGGAGGGACTCTTTTTGCCCTGCCTTCGGCTGTGACTCAGGATTTCAAGCAGCTGTTTGAGACGATTCTCAGTCTGCCTATTGCTATCTGGACTTCGACGCCTTCCTTTGCGGACATGGCCTTGCTGTCGGATGACTTTAACAGCCAGAAGCTGCCTCAGCTGACGCATTTCTACTTTGACGGCGAGGAGTTGACAGTCAAGACAGCTCAGAAGCTGCGCGATCGCTTCCCTCAAGCTCGCATTATCAATGCTTACGGTCCGACTGAGGCAACAGTGGCCCTGTCTGCAGTAGCAGTGACAGATGAGATGCTGCAAAATTGCAAGCGCCTGCCGATTGGCTATACCAAGGCGGACTCTCCTACTTTTGTTATTGATGAAGAGGGGCAGAAGGTGCCGAATGGCCAGCAGGGAGAAATCATTGTCTGTGGTCCAGCCGTATCCAAGGGCTATCTGAATAATCCTGAGAAGACAGCGGAGGCCTTCTTTGAATTTGAAGGTCTGCCAGCCTATCATACAGGAGATGTCGGCTCGATGACAGATGAAGGTCTGTTGCTTTACGGCGGCCGGATGGACTTCCAGATTAAGTTTAATGGTTTCCGTATTGAGCTAGAGGATGTGTCTCAAAACCTGAACAAATCGAAATACGTTGAGTCTGCGGTGGCCGTGCCCCGCTACAACAAGGATCACAAGGTCCAAAATCTGCTGGCCTATGTCATTCTCAAAGACGGTGTGGCTGAGCAGTTTGAGCGGGAAATCGATATTACCAAGGCAATTAAGGAAGATCTGCAGGATATCATGATGTCCTACATGATGCCGTCCAAGTTCCTCTATCGAGAGACACTGCCTCTGACTCCAAATGGCAAGATTGACATCAAGGGGCTGATTAGCGAGGTCAATAAGCGATGATGGATTTCTTGAAACAGCTGCCTCACTTGGAACCCTACGGCAATCCAGTTTACTTTGTCTATATCGTTCTGGCAGTTCTGCCAATCTTTGTCGGACTTTTCTTTAAGAAACGCTTTCCCCTTTATGAAGCCTTGATCAGCTTGGTCTTTATCGTCCTGATGTTGACAGGTCCCAGTCTGGCGCAGCTTTATGCTCTGCTGGGCTATGTCATTTGGCAGATAGTCTGGGTTTATTCATACAAGCTCTATCGCAGGTCGCGGGACAGCAAGTGGATCTTTTATCTGCATACCTTGCTGGCGGTTCTGCCGCTTGTGCTTGTCAAGGTAGAGCCCGCGATCAGCGGTCATCAGTCTCTCTTTGGCTTTTTGGGAATTTCCTATCTGACCTTTCGCTCGGTAGGGATGATGATTGAGATGCGCGATGGGGTTCTGACAGAGTTCACGATCTGGGAGTTCTTGCGTTTCCTGCTCTTCATGCCGACCTTTTCAAGCGGTCCTATTGATCGTTTCAAGCGTTTCAATGAAGACTATTTGAACATTCCTGAGCGCGATGAGCTGCTGGATATGCTGGAGCAGTCTGTCAAGTATATCATGCTAGGCTTCCTTTATAAGTTTATCCTAGCACATATCTTTGGACATCTCTTGCTGGGTCATGTCAAGACATATGCTCTCTATACCGGCGGTTTCTTTAATCTGGGAACTCTGGGCGTTATGTATGTCTTTGGTCTGGATCTCTTCTTTGACTTTGCCGGTTATTCGATGTTTGCGCTAGCTATTTCCAATCTCATGGGAATCAAGAGTCCTATCAACTTTGATAAGCCTTTTCTCTCTCGTGATTTGAAAGAATTTTGGAATCGCTGGCACATGAGTCTGTCCTTTTGGTTCCGTGACTTTGTCTTTATGCGGCTGGTCATGGTCCTGATGCGCAATAAGGTCTTTAAAAACCGCAATACGACCTCTAGTGTGGCCTATCTGATTAACATGCTGATAATGGGCTTCTGGCATGGTGTGACCTGGTACTATATCGCCTACGGTCTCTTTCATGGAGCTGGTCTGGTCGTCAATGATGCCTGGCTGCGCAAGAAGAAAACTTTAAACAAAGAGCGCAAGGCTAAGGGGCTTCCGCCTCTGCCAGACAATAAATGGACCCAAGCTTTGGGGATTGTGGTGACCTTTCACGCAGTCATGTTCTCATTTTTGATCTTTTCGGGATTTTTAAATGAGCTTTGGTTTAAAAAATAAAAATGAATGAGGAAGAAAAATGGATATAAAAGCAGAAGTAATTGAAATTATTGAAGAACTATTTATGGAAGATGTGTCAGACATGATGGACGAGGATTTGTTTGATGCTGGTGTCCTAGACAGTATGGGAACGGTCGAACTGATTGTTGAGCTGGAAAACCGTTTTGATATCCGCGTGCCAGTGTCAGAGTTTGGCCGTGATGACTGGAACACAGCCAATAAAATCGTTGAAGGCGTGACGGAGCTTCGCAATGCTTAAGCGACTTTGGCTGATTCTGGGGCCGGTTTTCTGCGCTATGGCCATGGTTGCCCTGCTCTTTTTCTTCTATCCGCTTGATAAAAAGCATGATATAGAAGCAGAGAAGCGCTCGGCAGTGACCCTGACAGCAGAAAACTTCAAGAGCCGCAGCAAGAAGGTGACAGCCTTGACCGATAAGAAGATGCGCTTTGTGCCCTTCTTTGGATCTAGCGAATGGCTGCGCTTTGATAGCATGCATCCGGCAGTGCTGGCTGAGAAATACGATCGCTCCTACCGGCCTTATTTTCTAGGCCAGCGCGGGGCGGCATCATTTAATCAGTACTTTGGTATGCAGCAGATGTCCTCTGAGCTGGAGGGACAAACGGCGGTTTATGTGGTGTCGCCCCAGTGGTTTACCAAGACAGGCTATGATGCTTCGGCCTTTCAGCAGTACTTCAACAGCGATCAGCTGACGGCTTATCTGTCTCAGCAGCAAGGAGATGCGGCGGCGCAATATGCAGCCCAGCGCCTCCTTCAGCTCTATCCAGATGTCGCTATGGCAGAGAGCGTCCAGAAGCTGTCTGAAGGTAAAAAACTGAGCAGCTTTGAAGAGCGTCATATTGAGATGATGGCTCATCTTAATGAGCGCCAAGATGCTTTTTTCAGCAACTTTGCTGCCCTCAATAATGAAAATTATGACCAGCGAATTTTACCTTATATGGCTGATCTGCCAGATACCTTCTCTTATCAGGCTTTGGAAGAGATTGCCACAGCAGAGGCTAAGAAGAAGACCAGTAACAATCAATTCGGCATAGACAATCAATTTTACAAGACCCGTTTGGCTGGTAAGGTTGCCAAGCTCAGAGGTTTTCAGACCAAGCAATCTTATGAAAAATCCCCTGAGTACAACGACTTGCAGCTGGTTCTGGATCAGTTTGCCAAGTCAAAGACTAATGTCATCTTCATCATTCCACCGGTTAATTCTAAGTGGATGGAGTATACAGGACTCAGTCCAGAAATGTACCAGCGGACAGTGGCTAAGATTCGTTACCAGCTGGAAAGTCAGGGTTTTACCAACATTGCTGATTTTTCTAAAGACGGCGACAAGCCTTACTTCATGCAGGACACTATCCACATGGGCTGGAATGGCTGGCTGGCTTTTGACAAGGCGGTTGATCCTTTTGTAGCCAATCCACAGCCGGCGCCAAACTACCAGATCAATGACCGCTTCTTCACTAAGGAATGGTCTCAGTATACTGGCAAACCAGAAGAATTCAAATAAGGTTGGGACTTTCCAGCCTTATTTGTATAAAGGAGGAAAGATGAAAATTCGTTTGTCCCAAATAGAAGATATCCCAGCCATTATGGCGATTTATGATGTAGCCCGTCAGTTCATGAAAGACCAGGGCAATCCGACTCAGTGGGATGGAGGCTATCCCAGCGCGGGCTTGATTGAGGGAGACATAGCGGCTGGCTACTCCTTTGTTGTCGAGGAAGATGGGCAGCTAGTTGGCACCTTTGCTTTTATCATTGGAGAAGACCCGACCTATCAGGTCATCGAAAAGGGGGCCTGGCATTTTACGGAGCCTTACGGCACCATTCACCGCATCGCTTCAAATGGCCAAGTCAGAGGCCTGTCCCGTCAGGTCTTTGATTTTTGTTGCCAGCAGCTTCCCTACTTGCGAATCGATACCCATGCGGACAATCAGCCTATGCAGGCAGCTGTGCTGAACTACGGCTTTAGGGAGTGTGGCATTATTTATGTAGCTGACGGCAGTCCTCGCCTAGCTTATGACTATCATCAATAAAAAAATCTGCCCTTGAGCAGATTTTTTGCGTTATATCAAAACATACTTTTCTACAGCTTCTGCGACCCCGTGCTCATTGTTGCTTTTGGTGACGGCTTTTGCCTCGGTTTTGACTGTTTCGGGGGCATTGCCCATAGCGACTCCAAGTCCAGCCAGCCGTAGCATAGGAAGGTCATTGAAGTTGTCTCCGATTGTCATAACCTGCTCTAGTGGCACTTGGTAGTGCTGGGCAATTTCGTACAAGGCTTGCTCCTTGGAAACATGCTTGGCCGTGACTTCCATGTAGTTGTCCTTAGAGAGATAGAAGGCTGTCTTGGGAAAGTCTAAAGTCTGTAGGTAGTCGTGAAGTTTCTGGATGACAGGCGGTTCATTGATAAGAAGTAGCTTATGGATAGGGATTAGCATATCCAGCACTGGCATTAGTACATTCTGAATCATCGGCTGTTCACCTGTAATATTAGCCTCTATCTGCACCCACTTATCCAGACGGTCAGCAATCCAATCCTTACCAGAATAGAGATTGATGGAAACGCTAGGAAATTCAGCCTTGACAAGTTCCAGAAAAGTGCGGATTTCTTTCTTGTCCAGAGGGTGCTCGATAATGGTCTCATAAGCTTGCGGGTCGCCCTTGATGACTAGAGCGCCATTGTAGCAGGCCAGCGGATTATCTCCCAGTCCCAGATCACGCGCAATCGGATCCATGCCTAGAGGAGAACGTGCGGAAGCAAGGACGAAAGGAATCTTTCTCTGACTGAGCAGAGGAATCCTATCCTTGAGCTCAGAATCTACTTGGTGCTGGTCGTCCAAAATCGTGCCGTCAATGTCGCTGATAATCAGGCGAATCGTTTGTTTTGTCATAGCTCTTCCTCCTTTGTGTCTAATGGATCGATTTAATAAATTATTTTAACCTTGTCTCCGATTAATTCTTGGACTTTAGGGCTGGGCTCTTGGTCCGTAATCCAGTAGTCAAAGTCGCTGACAGGCCCCAGGATGTACTTGGACTCTTTCTGCCATTTGTCTTGCTCGGCCAGCAGGATTTTAGTCTTGGCGTGCTTCAAAGCCAGTTTTTTCAGGTGAGCATCAGCTTCGTCTTCAAAGCTGACTAGGCCATCAGAGACACTGGCTGCCCCGATAAAGGCAATGTCAAAGGAAATTTGCTGCAACAGCTCTGCTTCATTGAGCGCGTAGTAGAATCGGTTTTTGGGATAAAATTTTCCGCCTAAGAGGTGAAAGTCTACTTTGTCCTGACTGCTCAGCATGATTGCATTATCTAGAGAATGGGAATAGATTGTCATAGGCTCCTTGATGCGCTGAGCCAGATGGAGAACGATGGTTGAAACATCAAAGAAAGCAATCTGCCCCGGCTTGAGAAAGTCATGGGCCTTCTGGGCAATAGCCTTTTTTTCTTGACTTAGTTGGTTGATACGGTCGTTAAAGGAGGGGATTTGCCGGCTAGTGTCCAGCGGGATAATACCTCCGTGGGTGCGTTGCACAAGCCTACGCTCGCTCAAAATCGAAAAATCTCGCCGAATAGTATCTTTAGAAACCTGAAAATGCTCAATCATATCCTTGGCTGACAGCTGTTTTTTCTCAGCCAAGAGCTCTAAAATTTCAGCTAAGCGTTGTTCTTGGTACATGCTTGTCCCTCCTTACTTTTCTAAATAGAGTATAACACAATGAATAAGTTTTTAAAAGTATTTATAATCTTTTATAAGTCATCAAGAATTACATTGGAGAAAATCAAAAAACCGAGCAAAACTCGGTTTTTATTATTTATAATAATCGAAATATGTTTTTCAATTAAGGTGTTTGGATATTGACAGATCCATCGCTGCCGACCTTAACATCAACGCCGCCGCCTTGAACATGAACGCCATCTTCATTAACGCTAACACCAGCGTTGTCAGTTTGTACATTAGCACTACCGTCTCCGTTAGTTTCAACAGAAGCATCTCCGCTTTCGTCATCGCCATTTACATTAACGCTAGCATCTCCGCCGTTTACGTTGACTTTGGCACTGCCGCTTTCTTCAGATGTGCTGCTAGAGCTTGTCTTAGCCTTAGATGAAGAAGATACGCTTGAGCTGGAACTTGAGCTTTCTTCAGTCTTCTTATCTGCAGAATTTCCGCAAGCTGCCAAAAAGAAAAGTGCAATTAGTGGTAATAAAAATAAAGAAATTTTAGATAATTTTTTCATCTTACCCCTCCTTCTAGTATAATATTAAACAAATATTTCATTTGAAGCAATGAAAAACTGGATTGATACATAAATAACATACTCTGTTAATAAAAATGTTACAAAATATATGCAAGTTAATTAGACAATACATAGATTTTATAAGCTTTACCACGATTTTCCGCTTATTTAGCATGTAATTGTTTTGTAACAAAATTCTTGTCTGTGAGAAGAAGAAAAATAACATTTTTGCAACATTTCTTTTCCTCTGTAAATGGAGAAATCATGCTATAATCAACCTATGTTATCAAGAGATTTTCAGAAACTAATCGAGGCAGATACGGTTGCAGCAGCGCGAGCTTTGCTAGGTATGCAGTTGATTCTAAATGGCCAGAAGTTAGGCCGGATTGTCGAAACAGAAGCCTATCTAGGAAGTCAGGACAGCGCCTGTCATTCAGCTAGAGGGCGCCGCTCCCCTAAGAATGAATCCATGTATCTGCCAGCTGGTCACTGGTATATCTATCAGATTCATGGCCATCAGATGCTGAATCTGGTGACCAAGGCTGAAAATGTGGCCGAAGCCGTATTGATTCGAGCCTTGGAGCTACCGGATGGCCGTCATTTAGCTAACGGCCCTGGCAAGTTAACCAAGTATGCTGGGATTGATAAGCGCTTTGATGGACAGAGTTTAGCGACCTCCAGTCTGCAATTAGCCTATGACCTGACTCCCAATCAGATTGCTAGTCGTCCGCGGATTGGCGTGACTTGCACAGATGCCTGGCGGGAGGAGCACTTAGGCTTTTATGTGGCTGGCAATCGTCATGTCTCAAAAATGCCCAAGCGAGGCCTGCTGGATGATGAGGCCACCTGGAAGAAGGAGTAAAGGATGAAGAAAACAGAGATTTTTGACCAAGTCGTAGAAATTATGCGAGAGGATTCCTCTACAAAGAAAGACATCAAGGGTGCAAATCCCGAAGAATATCGAGCGCGTATCACAGACCAGATGAGCCAAGAGGACTTTCTTTACCAGATGCATTGTTATATAGCCAGTTTTGGGATTTTGTCTCATGTTTGGTTTGGGCTTAAGGAAACGCAACTGCCCGGCTTTAAAGTGAGATACTATCAAGACTGCCTCTACGTCCTGCAGGCAAATAGCGATACAGAGCTGAAACGTGGAGACCAGATTCTAGCCTTGGATGGGAAAGTTTTATCCCAGGTTTATCAAGAGCACAAGGATTATTTTGTCAGTGCCACACCAGAGCGACAGCACAAGGAGTGGGCTTACTTTGTGGAGCATGCCGGAGAAGTTACGGTGGTACGCAATGGCGAGGAAGAGCAACTGCATGTTCAGCCAACCGCGCACCCAAAGAAGCCACCGCAGTTTGAATGGCGCAATCTTTCTGAGGACATCGTTTATCTCAAGTTAGAAGATTTTACGGATGAGGTTGCTATCAGCCAGCTATATGCAGACAGCCAAGCAGCTATTGAGCAGGCCAAGTATTTAATCATTGATGTTCGAGTCAATTATGGCGGGACGGACTCGCTTTATTATCCACTTTTCAAATATACTCTCCCTCAGGGGAAGGCCTTCAGTGACTTAGATTTGCCAAACGATGATGGGATGGAGATTCTCTATACGGATAGAAATGTTGATTTGCGTCAGCAACTGATGCAAAATATCCTAGAAGATCCAAACTTGTCAGCAGAAACTCACCAGATTCTCAAAGAATTTCTAAAAGAGTTGGAAGAGAATCGGGGGAAAGGGTATGTCCTTTATGGCGATGAGGACAGCAATCAGAACTTTTTGCCAGACGTTCTAGGCCTAGCTCGCCCTGAAAAAGTCTTTGTGCTAGAAGATGTGACCTGTGGGTCTTCAGGTGATAATTTTGTTGATACCATGAAAAAGATGCCCAAGGTTACGGTTCTAGGGCGTCCGACTATGGGAATTCTAGATTATTCCAATTGCTGCGTGAAGGATTTTGGTGACTATGAGCTCCTGTTTCCCACTTCACGTGACACTAGGATTGATCAAGGAAAGGGCATGAATGATAAGGGAGTTGAACCGGATATCTTGATTCCTTGGACACCAGAGCACTTAGAACGGGATGTGGACCTGGAAGAGTGCCTCAACTATTGCAAAAACGCTTAGGATTTCTAAGCGTTTTTCGTCTTTATTATATCTTGTCAAACTTCTCAATGTAAAAGAGAGTTAGTGTCACGATGGCAGCCAAGCCAATGAGAATGAGGATGGCTGGAGTCCAGGAATGGAATAAATCAAAGCTGTATCCAAAGAGGCTAGGACCAAAGGCGGCCAGAATATAACCACCAGTCTGGGCTAAGCCAGATAGCTGAGCGGTTTGCTCAGGAGTACTGGTTTTCAGCGAGAAAGTAACCATAAGGTAAGGGAAGAGGGCGCTGACAGACATGCCGATTAGCAAGTTGAGGATGAGCCAGTAGACAAAGGAATCTGTCTTGACCAGCAGCATGCCCAGACCAACCATACCAGTTACAGAAAAGAGAGCAATCATCCCCAAGCGTTTTTTAGCGGATAGACGCGTTGTCAGACTAGGTATCGTCATAGCCAAAGGAAGGCTGATAATTGAAAAGATAGAGGCTAATAATCCAGTAACATCATTGGAAAGTCCTGCCAACTGACCAAGAGTCGGCAGCCAAGTGATAGCCGTATAAAAGAGTAAGGACTGCAGGCCACCGAAAACAATCAGAGCCCATACTCTAGGATTTGTTAGCAGAGAGCCCATTTGCTGCTCGCGGCTTCTGCTAGTCAGTTTGTGATTGTGACGGCTGTTAGGCAGCCAGATTAAGCAGGCCAGTAAGCAGATGAGGGTCAGGACGAGAATTAAGCCTTTCCAGCCAGCTAAGCGGACAATAGGCGCAGCCAAGGGAGACATGACTGAGATAGCTAGTCCCATAGAAGTGATATAGAGCGTGGTTAGAAATCCAATTTTCTCTGGCTGATTAGCCTGAATGACATTGGGCAAGAGCACATTTAAGACAGCGATGGCAGCCCCTAACATGATTGTACCTGCGTAGAGTAGAGGCAAGTTAAAGATACGAATAAAAGAGCCCAGAGTCAGCACAATCATGGCTATGGTAAAGAGCTTTTCCAGACCGACCTTTTGAGCCAGGCGTGGGGAAAAGGCTGAGCAGAGGGCAAACATGATCAAGGGCAGACTAGTCAGCAGTCCCAGAGAGTTGACGGGAACTTGCAGTCCCTTAGCAATATCGCCCAGCACAACAGGTAGCACTGCAAAAGGCGCCCGTAGGACAACCCCCACCATCAGAATACCTGGAAGTAAAAATGTTGAATGTTTCTTTTTCATAAAGTTAAGTTTCCTCCTATATAAATATCAAAATAAAATCAGTCCATCAAATCCAGAAAATACTGGCTGATAACTGTTTCTGGCAATATTTTCTTTTGCTGGAGCCACCAGCTGACCGTCTCCACAAAGGTAGAGGTCACGTAATTTCTCAAAAAAGGCTCCGGCAGCTGAGATTTTTTCTGCAGGAGCTGCTCCTGAATCATCGGAAAGAGATAGTTTTCCAGCTCAATCTTTAAGCGATTGGTGAAATAGATATTTTTCGAAAGCAGCAAGGTCGCAATCTTGTCCTGATTCTTTTGAAAATGCTGGAAAATATGCGTGGTTGCTTCAAAGAGATCCTTGCCGTCGTCGCGCTCAAGAAAGGTATGCTGAAAGAGGTCTTGGCAAACCTCCTCTAGCAAGGCTTCCTTAGTATCGAAATGGGCATAAAAAGTCGACCGGCCAACGTCTGCCAGGTCGATGATTTCTTGTACCGTGATGCTTTCATAGCTTTTTTGATGCAGCAAACTGATAAAAGCTTGGTAAATAGCTGCGCGTGATTTCTTGACTCGTCTGTCCATAGCATTTCGGAACAAAAGAGCAGGATTGTTCAGTAACAGACAAAGCCCCTCAATTGCTTCTTGTTTCCTTTCTGAGAATAAGGGATAATAAAGATCAAGAAAACTGAACAAAGTGTTCCGTTTTGATTACATTATACTATAAAATTTGCTAAACTGAAAGGAGGCTGCCGTGAAATCTAGTAAAAATATGACTATTGCCTTTCTATTAAACTTTTCCTTTGCCATTCTTGAGTTTATCTTTGGCTTTATGTTCAATTCCAGCGCTGTACTAGCCGATGCTGTGCATGACACAGGAGACGCGATGGCCATCGGACTCTCTACCCTTTTTGAAAAAATTTCTAATAAAAAAGAAGACAAGAAATACACTCTGGGCTACAAGCGCTACAGCCTTTTGGGAGCCCTGCTGACTTCTGTCATTCTGTTAGTCGGCTCGACCTTGGTGATTATCGAAAATGTACCCAAGGTTTTTGCGCCTGAAAAGGTCAATTATGACGGCATGCTGGTGCTGGGTATTTTCGCCATTATAGTCAATCTAGCAGCCAGCAAGGTGGTCGGTCATGGACATAGCCATGGACACAGTCATAATGAGTCTATTCTCAGTCTCCATTTCTTAGAGGACATTTTGGGTTGGGTGGCTGTTATTCTAGTCTCTATTGTTTTGCGCTTTACCGATTGGTATTTTCTAGATCCGCTGCTCTCCCTGCTCATTGCAGGCTTCATCCTCAGCAAGGCCCTGCCTAAGTTCTGGGAAAACATCAAGATCTTTCTGGATCACATCCCAAGCGATATTGATTTGAGCCAGCTTTATCAGGAAATTCTGGCGGTTGAAAACGTTCAGGCTATTACCCAGCTCAATGTCTGGACCACAGACGGTTTGGAAAAATTTGCCATGATCCATATCTGTCTTGAAAATCCAGACCTGCTGGCCGAGACCCAGACTACTCTGCGTCAAGAACTGCAAGCCTATGGCATCACCAAAATCACTATCCAGACGGATAGCAGTTTGGAAGAGCATGAAGAGTGGTGCATAGGTGGAGAGGCAGTGGACTAAATCTTATACTAAAGTATTTTTTAGACAAAAACAACAAAATGGATATATATAATTAATAATATAAAATCTAATATCAAAACAAACTTTAGAATCTAACTCAATATATAAAAGCAGTTCTTAAGAGCTGCTTTTATTGTGCAAAAACATAGTTATTATAATCAATAAATTATAATATTGACAAATATATTACCTAATACTATACTTAGCATTGGGAAATTCTGCCTTTCCCTATAAAATAAAATAGGAGGTAAAATGAGGAAAAAACTGTTTAGTATCTTGTTTTTCTTAGCAATGATATTCGGGACTGGCCGAATTGCTTTCGCTAATGAACAAATTAGCGCGGAAATTAGTGGCGATGGTCAAAATCAATTATCAGTAAAAGTAAGAAATTCAAGTAATTCAGAGGTAAATGATGTTAGCTATCAGCTAAATTTGCCACAAGGTTATGAAGTTGATGGACATTTGCCTACATCAGAAAGCTTAAAGTCTGGTCAAACTCATGAGTTTAAGGTAAACATTAAGCAGAGTCAAGCAGGAGTTTTACCAAAAACAGGAGAAAAAGCACTCATTTTTTCAGTTGCTGGTTTTATCTTGCTTCTTCTAGGGTTCTTCTTGTGGAGATATACCTACTCAAGAAAATTGTTATTATTTTTCTTAGTGATTTCAGCTAGTGTTTTTGGTGCGGCACTCGTATCAGCCGATACTTTGGTTAGTTCTCTAGTTGAGTTTACTCAGAATGTTCGGCTCTTTGATAAAGATGTCCCTGTTCGGTTGACTGTTTATTATCGCTCGGTTGAAAATCCTCTTCTTGAAGAGAAATCTAGCCTGACTAATCAAACTTCTGTCAATCCTGCTACTGCGGCACACGTAGGTTCATCTACCATGCCAAGTCAGACGGATACGCAAGGAATATCAGGGAATGGTAGCACGTCACCAGTTGATATTGGGACGCCAGCCTATTCAAGTTCGTCTTCAGATGGTAGTGCAAGTACAGGGCTAAATTCAGATTCACCAGTGACACCGGTAGATACCATTACTGTGACGTCACCGTCTGATACTGGGTCTTCGCTTGGTAGTCAATCATCACCAGGGACAGCTACTCCATCTCCATCTTCGGATGGAAGTGGTTCAAGTCCGACAGTTTCAAGTGCAGATTCACCAGTGACATCTGTAGATTCAGGAACTGTTCCGACAGCGTCTGACAATGGGGCAGTAGTCACCAATCCGTCACCAAGTGTGGATACTCTGACTCCGCCTTTGGATAGCGGTGCTTCAGGTGTAGTTCCAAGTCCAACTGTTCCGGATTCATATCCACCAGTGACATCTGTAGATTCAGGAACTGTTCCGACAGCATCTGACAATGGGGCAGTAGTCACCAATCCGTCACCAAGTGTGGATACTCTGACTCCGTCTTTGGATAGTGATGCTTCAGGTGTAGTCCCAAGTCCAACTGTTCCGGATTCAGATTCACCAGTGACATCTGTAGATTCAGAAACCGTTCCGACAGTGTCTGATACTGGATCTTCGGTTGGCACCCAACCATCAACACCAGTGAATCCTAATCAATCAACGAATCCTGACACTCCATCCTCGGAGAAAAATAGCCAAGGGGATGAATTAGGAAATAGTTCTGATAGCCCAAAACAAGGGTCAGCAGAAGAAGTTCTACTTTCAGGTCACGCTTTTTCAAATCTAACAGGCAGAGGTATAGAATTTGGAACCGTTACTCTGAAAGAGAATGGTAAAGAAATTCAAACGATTGAAACGGATAGTGATGGTTATTTCTATGTTCATCTGACTAGAGGAAAAACCTATACCCTTCATGGGAAGGATTTTGAAGCTAGTATTACTGCAAATGGAAATAATGATTTCCAAGTTCACAATATTCTTGGTCAATTCTCCCCAGGACGTAATAACTCAGATGCTATGGGCAAGGTTGTTCTGAATCCATCAGTTGTTCAACTAGATGTTGTTGATTATCAGGTTGATGAAAAGGCTGGTCAGGTCATCCTGCCCGAGGAGAAAAAACTAAAACTAGGTGATGTTATTGTTCTGCCGGCAAGTGGAAATTATCCTACAGGTTTTGCCTTTAAAGTGGTTTCTTCAAAGGTTGCTGATGGGAAAACCGTTCTGACTGTCACAAAGGCTACTTTAGAAGAGGTAGCCAAAGAGATTAATGTACAGACAGAGTTTGATCTTGATGGAGGAACCTTTACTCCTGCTGAAGGCACGAGTGTAGAAGAAGATAAAGGAGATGACCTCAGTAATAGAGCCTCAGTCTCTGCTTCTGCTGCTGCTAGAAAGACATGGAAGAAGAAAATCAAAGGTGTTGATGTTGGCTTGAAGGTTACCGGAAAGGTCGAGGCTAAGCTTGACTGGGCTCCAGGACGTTCTCCACATGTCTTTGTAAAACCGTCTCTTAACTTTAAGTTGACGACTGATTTCAAGAAAGAAGCCAGCTTCGAAGAGAAGGTGAAACTAGTAACGGTCAATTTTTCATCTTATTACGGTGTTGTAGTGAGCGTAGACATCTATGTGTTCCTCAATGCTGAAGGAAAGTTTAATATTAGTACAGAAAGCAATTTTGATGTAGCAGCTGAATTAGGTGTCAAAAATCAGAAAGCCTACTTTGATCAAAATGTTCAATTAAGCAATAAGTTAGACTTAAACATTTATGGTCAAATAAAAGAGGGACCTATGGCAGTCTTTAAACCAGGATTCCTTAATCTATCTGTGGCATCCTTTGATGTTGCGGTTGGCCTCGGGTTAGAAGGTGAACTGAATGCACAGGTCACTCAGAAAAATCTTGATTCGCCTAAATTAGAAAAAGCCAGTGGTCGTGCTGTTCTCTTTGCGGACTTAACCCTAGGTTATGAAGTGGGCTTCTCTGGTCTGAAGTTGGAAGGAAAATTCTTAGACAGTGAGCGTTTCTTTGAGCGTCTGATGGCTAAGGGAGAGTACAAACCAAACAGTGGTAAAAGAAAGCTCAAAGACGTCAAGCCATTAGATGAATCTGATGAAACTAGTTCTGATGATGATGCATCTGATAGTTCCGATGCTGAGAATACTAGTACTGAAGGAAATATCATAGCTCCGGTTGGTTTACAGCAAACACGTAGAATTAGAAATATTAAAATTGGTAAATTGTTGTATGATATCAATAAGTACCCATGGATTAAGTGGGAATTGGCAGCTGGTCCTTATGAGTCAAAGATACCTATGGAATCACCTAATTTTCATTTTTTTGGTAGCGCAATTCCTTCCTATTATACTTTATATGATGCTAATAAAGATGGCAATCCAGAAGTATACTATTTATTAGGTGGGGAAATTGTGGCAACAGTTTGGGCTCCTCTTCAGGGGTTGCAATGGTCCTCAGAAGCTGATACTAAATTTTTAGATAATGGAATAATCAGGGTTTTTACTGGAAATAGCTATGATATTAATAAGTATAAGTATACTGAAGATGCTTATAACTATTACATAATTGCATCATATGAAAGGATAGGGAAATCTAGTCGTTTCCGTAAAAGATACGAGGATACAGGGAAGTCAATTTCAATTAGTGAACTAGAAAAAGCCTACTTGACAGCTCCAGAAATTGACTGGGAAAGCCTTCCTTGGCAGCCTTTTGTGAGGAGAGAAGATTGGATAAAGGAACCAGAAGTGGCTGATTACATAAAGATATATGGTATGTTTTAACCAACTAGAATAGTACCCTTGTGTAGGATTTTTCCGAATTAAAAAGATTTTGAAAAATAAAATTGATAAAGCTACTGATATAGAGATTTTTGGAATTTAGCTATGTATTTTAGTTATAAAATCTCCAATTTGCTTATGTCTGAATCTATATTTAAACTTGAATCCTTTTAGGTTTATAACAATTAAGAGAACTAGAAATTTGAATTTCTAGTTCTTTTCTTCTTATTTAATTTCTTTATTTCTCTGTCTGAAAATTCTAGCTTTTTGATTTTGTGGTTTTTCTATAAAAAATAGACAAGCTGAGTACATTGTGCATTTTTAGATAGGTTTTACATCTAATAAAATGCAAATGCATTGACAATGCTTTTTCTTTAGCATATACTATTGGGTAGGAAGAAACAGGCAAAGCTTGCTAAGCCTTGTCCTGAAGCGCCTTTCCTAAGCATATCGACTACCGATCAGAAGAGGACAGATGCTGTCACACTGTCCATCTGAAGGTTGAAAAAGAAGCAGTAAAGGGGAAATTTCCTTAAAAAAATTTGCTGTTTTTTTATCCTCGAAGTAAAAAAGCGCTTTAAAAAAGTGTCAAAAAGCTTGATATAACAAGGTTTTATCAAAATTAAACATTTTTTTAAATGCAATCATTTTTTTCGAGGCAAACCTGTTGACAAGATGTCAATTATGTCATATACTGTGATAGGTAAATGTTTTTTAAAGCAAATAAAGCTTTTGTTCCTAGCATTTCCTACCAAAATATGCATATCGGTAAAAAGAAAAGCCATAAGACAAGAATTCTTATCTTATGGCACTGGCTGCTTGATGATTCGGGTTAAACCAACTTCACACACACACGGTTTAACCTGCATCTCAAAGCATGAGAAATTTTGCAAGAGAACTTGCTTTGTATAGTATTTAAGAACGCAAGAACAAATGTTTTTGGCATCTGCTTTTTTGCGCCCCTTTTGACAAAATTAGAACGCCCCTTATCAATCCTAGGATTGACTTAAGGACTGTTTACTAGGTTTATCAAATGGAGATACTGCTCAAAGCATCTAACTTAAAACATTAAGTTTGGTTCTATTGGTAAATTTTCCATGTACTAGCCTAACTTAAAAAGCTTAAAGAAACCTTAAAGAAAACTTTAAGCGAGGGAGATTTTTTTAAGAAAGCTGTTATCTATTAACGCATAGAAAGAATTGAAGGATTTTTACAAAAAAATCACAGACAGGAGAAACAAATGGCACTAATCGCTATATTGGTTCAATTCAATCTGATAACGGCAGCTCAAAAAGAAGAAATTCTTCAAGATATGCCACAATCAAACATGCAGTTAGAGAGATATCTAATCAGCAAGGGCTATGTGACAGAAGAAGATATGCTGAAAGTCATGAGTTACTATTACCGTGTACCTCATGTCAATCTATCACAGTTTGTGATAGAAAAGGAAGCTGTCGAGAAGGTTTCAGAAAAAGTTGCTAAACGTCATGGATTGATTCCGATTGCCTTCACCGATGGAGAAACGGATGAAGAACCGAAATTAATAGTTGCAATGGCAGACCCAAGCAACTATATCGCCCTAGACGATGTTAAAATCGTTTCTAAGATGGCGGTAGAACCTTATGTAACTTTTCGGGATGATATTGAGAAGTATATCGATCAATACTATTCTAAAGGAAAAGAAGCCCAACAGGCAGCGACCGAAATCGAAGGTTTTAATGTGGATGAAGAGATCATCGAAGAAGATCTCGAAATCAAAAACGCTCCGGTTGTACGTTTGATTGACTCGATTATCAGTCAGGCAATCAAGACGCGGACCAGCGATATCCATATTGAGCCCTTTGAAAAAGTTGTTCGTGTACGTTTCCGGGTTGACGGAACCTTGGTGGAAAACATGCAGTTGAAAGCCAATGCTCACTCAGCCATTGCGACACGGATTAAGATCATGAGTGGTCTGGACATCGCCGAGCGACGGATTCCTCAGGATGGACGGATTGAAACAACCATCGACGGCAAAGAAGTCGACATGCGGGTTTCAGTCTTGCCTACTGTATTCGGTGAAAAAATCGTTATTCGGATTTTGAGCCGGAATGCAACCCTCCTCAGTAAAGAGGAACTGGGATTCTCGCCAACCAACCAGAAGCTCTTTGAAGATATTCTTAAGGCGCCAGAAGGCATTATCTTGCTGACTGGTCCTACAGGAAGCGGAAAGACAACCACTCTCTACACAGCGCTCCGTGAGCTCAATGATGTAGGAAAAAATATCATCACTGTTGAAGATCCGGTTGAGTACCGATTGGAAGGGGTCAACCAAGTTCAGGTAAATAATAAAGCTGGACTGACTTTCGCGAGTGGTTTGAGAAGTATCCTGCGTCAGGACCCGGACATCGTTCTCTTGGGGGAAATTCGGGATGAAGAGACAGCTAGTATCGCGGTTCGGGCCGCTATCACTGGTCACGTCGTTCTCTCGACTATCCACACCAATGACACAGCTAGTACAGTCAACCGTTTGGTCGATATGGGCATCAAGCCTTATCTGGTCTCAACGGCGACTGTCGGTATTATCGCACAGCGCTTGATTAAGCGCATCTGTCCTAAGTGTAAGACTGAATACACTGTAGAAACAAATGAACATGCAGGTATCGGTATTCACAAGGGAGACACCTTGTATCGCGGACGCGGCTGCAACTACTGCAGCGGTACGGGATACTATGGACGTATAGCTATCCACGAAATCATGGCAGTGACAAGGGAGATTAAGTCACTAATTAATGATGGTGGAACAACAGCACAGCTTCGAGCAGAAGCTAAGAAAAATGGTATGCGAGACTTGGCGGAGGAGGCCATTGATATCGCAAAACAGGGGACTACAACGATTGAAGAAGCAATGAAGATTGCCTTTAGTCTAGAAGGGGAAGTTTAGGATGAATTTGGATGAGTTAATTAAGCAGGCGATTGAAGCGGGTGCATCAGATATCCACTTCACGGTTGGCGCTGAGCCAACCATGCGTCTGCACGGGAGGTTAACACAACTCAACAATACAATTTTGACCAACGAAGACACGGTTCGCTTCACCAAGCATATTTTAAATGAGAAGCAGATTGCTCATCTTTTAGAAGTCGGTGAAGTGGACTGTGCCTACGAGGTCGATAATGGCTATCGCTTGCGGGTCAATATCTTTAAGCAGAAAAACAACTGCGGGATTGCCTTGCGGGTCATTCCCAAGGATATTCCATCTATGGAATCTCTGGGATTGCCACCAGTTATCAAAAAACTGGCTGAGAAACGCCGGGGTCTGATATTGGTTACCGGACCAACAGGAAGCGGAAAGTCAACGACCCTGGCAACCATGATCAACTACATGAACAGCTTGCGGGATGAGCACATCATCACGATTGAAGATCCGATCGAGTACATGCATACGCATAATAAGTGCTTGGTCAACCAGCGTGAGCTGGGAGCAGATACGCAGAGCTTCGGAAATGCTCTCCGTGGTGCCCTTCGTCAGGACCCGGATGTCATCCTAGTCGGTGAGATGCGGGATAAGGAAACGATTGAAATTGCCCTGCGTGCGGCGGAAACAGGTCACTTAGTTCTGTCAACCCTCCACACGGTCGGTGCAGTAAACACCATGGACCGGATTATTGACGTATTTCCAGCCGAGCAGCAGGAGCAAATCCGTGTACAGCTTTCAGCCGTTATGGAAGGCGTTGTATCGCAGCAGCTTATGCGTACAGCGACCGGCAAGGGTCGTGTAGCTGCCTTTGAAATCATGCTGGGAACACCCGCTATTCGCAACCTCATTCGCGAAGGGAAAACCCACCAGCTGCTGACCCCAATCCAAACAGGGGCTCAGCTAGGCATGATTGCCATGGACACTTCGCTCATGGGACTCTACCGTCGCAATGTCATCGATCAAAGAACTCTGCTGTCCTACTCAGTGGACCGTGCTCAAGTTGAAAAATCCCTAGGAATAGTGGGGTACTAGAGCATGACAGTATATGTTTGTAAATACTTAGACACTCGGCAAGGGGTCGTCACACTAGAGGTGGACGCTCCTAACCGGACAGACGCCGTCAATCGGATCCGTCTCAAAGGGAAGCCAATCAGTGTCGAAGAAAAGGTCATGGGCTCTAAGGAGATTGTCCTTTTCCAAAGCAAGAAGATCAAGCTCAAGGATATATCGCTCTTCTGTAAGCAGATGTCGGTTATGCTGGAGTCAGGGATTCCCCTCAATAACGCAGTGGATATCCTAGAACAACAGGCTACTTCAAAGAATCTCAAGTCTAGCCTTAAAATCGTCAGCAAGAGCCTAAAAGAAGGTAGTCAGCTGTCCAAGGCCATGCTAGATCAGGAAGGGATGTTTCCCGATCTCCTGATCCGTATGGTGCAGGCTGGTGAAAAGACTGGTAAGCTGGACGAGGTGCTGGAAAAGATGTCTGAGCACTACACTAAAGAGCTCAAGACCAGCCGCCAGATTCAGGGAGCAATGATTTATCCCGCAGTCCTAGCCTTTCTGGCTGTGGCTGCAGTCTTGGCCCTGCTCTATGTCGTTATCCCAAGCTTCTCAGGAATCTTTGAACAAAGTGGGATGGCTATGCCGCTGCCAACGCGTATCGTACTAGCAGCTAGTAACTTTGTCCGATCTTCATGGTACATCCTCTTCGGTGTGATAGGGATTCTGGTCTTCCTCTTCTTACGCTATCGCAGTACAGAGGCAGGCCGCTACCAACTGGATCGGCTCAAGCTTAATCTGCCGGTCATCAAGGGGCCAATGCAGAAGATTGTCACTGCTCGCTTTGCTAGCACCTTGGCTATCCTGACCAGTGCGGGTATCCCTCTGGTTGAGGCCATTGAGTCTGCTGCTGCAACGACCAACAACGCTGTCGTCATTGAAAAGATGAAGATCGCTAATGAAGGTCTGCAAAAAGGGGAACGTCTGACAGGGATGATTACCTCAACCGGTCTCTTCCCGCCGATGATGCTCTCGATGGTCAAGATCGGTGAGGAGTCCGGGTCTCTGGAGTCCATGCTGGTCAAGACATCAGATTATTATGAAGAAGAACTTGAAACAGCTATCAAGCAGTTGCTCTCACTCTTGGAGCCAGCCATGATCATCGTCATGGGGGTTATCATCGGAGGTATCGTTGCCTCTGTCATGCTGCCAATGTTTGAGCTTGCTCACGCTGTGGATGCAGGTTCTGGAGTTGACCAGTAGGACGGCACCCCAGAAAAAGTTTAGGAGATAGTAGAGCGGTTGCTCTGCACAAAAAGTTAGGAAAACCGTTCTGATGCTGGGAGTTTGTAGGGTCTCCCAGCTAGGAACAAAACAAATGCCCCTGTGGGCGAAAATACTAAAAAATTGTGAAAAAATAGGAGATCTATTCAAATGTTAAACAAATTGCAAAAGTTCCGTCAGGACTTGAAGAAAAAAGGTAAAGGCTTTACCTTGGTTGAGTTGATCGTGGTAATTATCATTATCGCTATCATTGCAGCTGTAGCTATCCCAGCTATCACTTCCTTCCAAGATAACGCTCGTAAGAGCCGTATCCAGTCTGAACACCGTGAATTGGTTTCAGCTATCCAGTCTTATATCGGAGCACAAGATGATCCGTCTAATGTGACAGAAATTAAACTTGAGCAACTGGCGCCATACATTTCTAAAAATGCCAAAGGTTCATCTAGTCTCACAGAAGCTTTAGCTAAAAATGGTACTAATTCAGCGCATAAAATCGAAGGTACAGAATTGATTTCTACTTTTATTCCTTCTGGTAAAAAAGCTGGTGACGCAGGTCAGAAAGAATGGAAGTATGATTGGACATCTAAAGGTGTTAACACTGCAGCAGCAAATAATAATGCTGGTGGAGCTAATCCATAATCATCAAATCATCTATAAAATGATGAATTAAAACCCTACATTTGAGAGATATTAAAAGGCTGTTCAGTAGCCCTTATGAAAAAGAATTAGGAGAAGTTAGTGCTCAGTAAATTGCAAAAATTTCGTCGTAATTTGAAGAAAAAAGGCAAAGGTTTCACCTTGGTTGAGTTGATCGTGGTCATTATCATTATTGCCATCATCACAGCTGTAGCGGTTCCAGCCCTCACTTCTTTCCAAGATAACGCTCGTAAGAGTCGTATCCAGTCCGAACACCGTGAGTTGGCAACTGCTATTCAGTCTTATATCGGATCACAGGATGATCCAGAAACTGTTAAATCAATTACAATGGAGCAACTGGCCCCATACATTTCTAAAAGTTCCAAGGGTGACTCAACTAAAATTGTAGATGCTCTAGCGAAGAATGATAAGGAGCCGGCACATAAAATTGATGGAACAACCTTGGTTTCGACCTTCCATCCCTCAGGAGCGGGAACTGATAAAACCAAGGACAAAACCTGGCTTTACGATTGGAGATATAGTGGTTCAAATACCAACTAGCCCAATTAAATTTAAAACTAAGCTGGTATTCAGCAAAAAATAAAGATAAAAAGAAAATAGGAGATTATTTTAATGTTAAACAAATTGCAAAAATTCCGTCAGGACTTGAAGAAAAAAGGTAAAGGTTTCACCTTGGTTGAGTTGATTGTAGTAATCATCATTATCGCCATCATTGCAGCTGTAGCGATTCCAGCTATCACTTCCTTCCAAGATAACGCCCGCCGTTCACGTATCCAATCCGAACACCGTGAGTTGGTATCAGCTATCCAATCTTATATTGGCGCGCAAGATGATCCATCTAATCCAGGTGAGATTACACTTGAAAAGCTTGCGCCATACATTTCTAAAAATGCCAAAGGATCATCTAGCATTACAGAAGCCTTGGCTAAGAATGGTACTACATCAGCTCATGAAATCAATTCAAAAAACCATACTCTGACTTCTACCTTTAAACCATCAGGTGCTAAGGATGATAAGAATAATAAAGTTTGGACTTATGATTGGTCAGCTAGTGGTGTCAACACGGCAGCCACAGCAAATAACAATGCTGGTGGAGCTAATCCATAATCATCAAATCATCTAAATATAGAGATTTCTCTACTCCGACTGCTAAGGCAGTCGGATATTACCAAAGTAGTTGTCAGACTGTGACAACTATTTTGGCAATATCAAAAGTAGAAATATTAGGAGAATACTATAATGAAAGGACAAAAAAGACAGGGTTCTACTCTGCCCATGGTTATCGTAACCATTGTGATTCTGGTTGCTATGATTGGGATTTTAGCTTCTATCGTGGATACAGGGCAAAGCCAGACTCAACGCATGTATAACTATCTCAAGGCCAAGTACACAGCGACTTCTGGTACACAGTTGGCATGGGGTGCTTATCTAGACCCTGTTGACGGAAATCCGTCATCAGTTTATGAAGAGTTTGATAAACGAGCGCGTAGCATGGATCCTTCAACAGAGCCGATTAAGTCAACCCATACCTTCAAAGATGGCAGTGTAGCAGAAATCGAGATGAATGGACAGCTTGTAGATGGTCTGACTGGTCCAGAAAATTATAATATCACGATTAAATCGAAGTCAAAATTAGCTGGCAGTAATGACTATTACGAGCATATTGTAACCTTCAACTTTGATACAAAAGGAATTCGCTCGGAAGAAGGACATTTGAGATCGGCGCAGAAGTAAAAAATATAAATAGGTAGGAATGATGAAACAAATACAAAAAGGTTTTACCCTAGTCGAGATGGTTATGGCTATCATGTTGATGAGCATGATAGCACTCATCATTGGTATTATATTTAAAACCATGTTTTCCAGCCGAGAATTGATCGAGCGTGAAGCAAGTATCCAAGCAGAAATGCGAACCTCTATGCAGTATGTGGATCGAACCGTTAGTAAGGCAACCTCAATCTTTGTCTTGGATGACAGCAAGTTCAAAGGTTCCAAGCAAGGACTAACTAGGGAATGGAGCTACATCGGCCTATCTGCTGATGGCAAGAAGGTTATGAACTATGTCTGGAACAAGGAAAAACAGGACTGGGATGTCAGCGAGCTGGGAACCAAATCTCTCTATAATATGAAGTTGGACTTGGAGTTTAAGACAGAGGGCGCTTATCAGGACAACCGCTTGATTAGCTATAATCTGACAGGGAAATATCCAGATACCAATAGCAAGTTAGGTATTGATACGGCTATATCAGCTCTCAATACTAAGCAGGTCTTCTCTAAAGTTGCTAAAGGCAAGAAAGGGATTGCTATTGCTTATCGAACTGACCCTATTCAAGGTCAGATGAATATTGCTGTTTCTTTTGTTTTTGATATTTCTGGTTCTATGAAGGGTGCGTTAAATGGAGCAAATCCTACTTCGAACAACCCTAGCAGAATGGATATTTTACGTGATAAAGCTGAGATAATGATAAATGAGCTTCAAAGCGTTGGGAATGTGAGTGTTAATTTAACAACTTTTTCAACTACTGGAAGTTATAAACAAGCAGCCTTCTCTCAATTAGATAGAGAGGCTGGTACGATAAAAGAAAGTATTAAAAACTTGAAGTCAGACGGTGGGGTGACCAATCCTGGAGATGGGCTTCGCTATGGGATGGTCAGCTTACAGAAACAACATGCTCAGCTTAAATATGTGGTGCTGTTGACTGATGGAGTGCCAAATGCTTATTTGGTTAACCAACAAGGACAGGCTGGAGGCCTTGAAATGAAGAGAGAAGGAATTCAGCATTTTAATAATGTTTTATTTGAACTTTCGTCAAATGTTCCAGCTAGTTTTAATTATGGTCGTTTAGGATATGATTATACATCGAAAATTCCTGATATTCGAGATGCATCAATAGACTATGCTGGTGCAGTTTCTAAAGCCTATGGTGTTGGTGTTAAACGGGTTAATGTCATTGGTTTTTCAGGTTTGGAACATGAAATCGCTTATGGTCAAAATTTGACAGATAAAATCGGAGAAGGTGGTATGGAGACTAAATATGTGTCAGCTACGAATAAAGAAGCCTTGCAAAAGACCTTTTCTGATATTAAAAAGCAGATTCAGCAGGATTTGTGGTTTGTATCAGGGCCGTAGAAGGGAGCAGAGATGAAAAGATTAAAGAGACACAGAGGGATTACACTGGTCGAAGTCTTGGTTTCTCTGATTCTGATTGGAGTTATTGCGGCAGGGTTCTTGACCTTCTTTTCTGGGAGTTTTAATAATATTCTTCGTCAGCGAAGTCAGAATGCTATCAACTTTGATATTCAGGAGTCTTTCGAGAAACAACTGGCAGAAAGCAAGAAACACGAAGGTACAGGAACAGATATTGAAACCTTTACTTACCAAATTGGTAATGGAACCAAGCAGAGTATCGATGTAAAAGGTACAAATCTGTCTTATAATGATAAAATCAAAAAAATTCATCTTTTTGCAGCGAATGCAATCGAGACTCCGTTAGGGATTCCTGATATGAAAGTTAGCATACCTGGTGGGAAAAGATATTATTATGCTGGTAAGGGGATAACTACTCCTGGAGGCAAGGTAGATACAGCTGATATTCAGAAAAAAAGTAAAGCTCGAATCTATACAGAATCTGGCTGGTTCCTCAGTGATCGTAGCATAGGTACAAGTTCATCTGGTATTGTTCCTGTAGGAACGATAGGAAAAACTGGTGATGGCACTGTATCTCAGCTGGTTCTTCCAGAGATGCCGACCGACTTCCAACCGTTATCAAAATTAGAGACTGGTATTTATATTACAGATGATATGAGGGGGAAGTACCTGACTTTTGCTGCCCGAGCTATTAACTCTTATGGACGGGTAGGAAATTATCAGGAAGCTGATCGCATCTGGATTATGGGGCTGCCGGTTACACAGAATGTACGGCTTCATACGGATGCTGACTTGGCTCTGCTAAAGAATAGAAACTCTACAGCGATTATACCAACTGACAATCAGCCTCACACAAATACAGAAGTAAGAGATTATTTTAATGATGTTGCTTATGGTGCGACCATCCCTGTTCTGAATTACAAAGAGCCTGCAATTAACCAAGCTCGGCAGTTAATTGCACTTGACGGTCGTACGATGCAGTTTAGTAATCATAATTTTAATAATGGCTATACGACTTCTGTATTGATTGGGAATCGTCAGCAGACTGGACCGCTTCTAACTTATAAGTTGGATAATACTCTGACTTGGGGGATTAATCTGGAAAACGATGGTAGAATTGCTATTAAAACAGTCGATACAACTACAGCTAATAACGGTGGTCAGGAATATATACAAAATGTTAAATTAGACTACAGTAATGATAATTCCATACAAGTGCGCAGTGCTGCGAAGAATGGCGCTTTAGGTGTTGAAATTTTTATCAATGGACAATCAGTCTATAATAAAACTGTTGCACTAAACAGAGGCGGGGTAACCCATAATATTAGTAGTGGTCAGATTATCTTTGGTGGCAATACTTATATTAATGAGTTTGCAGTTTATACTGAAAGTCTGAATAACAGCAATATACAAAAACTTGCTGAATACTTCCGCGATAAGTATAAGGCGAGCCAATAGGGAAATAGTTTTTAGGAAAAATAAGGGAGATTAGGAGATTATGGCAAAAAATATGTTTTCGTCCAAGGGGCGCAGAAGAGCTCTGGACGAAGAAGATAATGAGAAAAAAGGCTCATTTTTAGGAAAATTAAATAAACCGCTCTTCTCATCAAAAGGGAAACATAAGGAACACTTATCTATTCAAGGAGTTCAGATCAAGTCAGATCGTCAAGAAGACTTTGACGATGAGGAAAAGTCAACGGCAAAAGGGAGCTTCTTAACCAAGCTCAACAAGCCGCTCTTTTCTAAGAATAGTGGCAGTGATGACATGCCTGCTAAGTCTGGAAATCGTTCGCTCTTTGCTAAGAAAGGCAGTGGTGCGGCGAGCCAACCGGTTACTAGAATGCATGCACCTTACACTATGTTTGGTAAACCAATCAAGGGCAATCTGATGGCCATTGACTTCACTGACGAATCAGTCTATCTGGTTGTTGCTAGACAGAAGCGCAATGAGCTGGAGATTATCAAAATGGCGTCTGCCAATCTGCCAGAAGGTGTTGTACTGAATAGTGAGATTATCGACCCGATTACTCTCAAAAACATTATCAGCGATCTGATGGAGCAGCATGCGATCACTGCTAAGTATGCATTCTTTGCACTTGGCAATACCAATATCATCGCCCGTTCGGTTGATGTGGCAGCTAGTGTGCAGAATGATGAGGATATTGAGGGCTTGGTATCTTACGAGCTCCAGCAATATCTGGATATTGATCCGACTTCTTATGTTATTCAATTCCAAGAGCAAGAGTCTAATTCAGCTTTTCCGCTTGATGAAGATACTCGCTCACTCATGGTCTATGCTGTGCCAAAAGGCGTGGTAGAGCAATATCTGGGCTTGGCTGAGAATTTGAAGCTGACACCTTATGTCTTTGACCTTCAGTCTAATACCTTTGAAAAATGGCTGGAACGCGTTCAGGCGGTTAACAATCGTGCTAAGAAGCTGACCAAGGAAAATGTCGGCATGGTACATCTGAGCAAGAGCTTCATCGGTGTTTATCTCTACTCAGAAGGCAAGTTTGTGACCAGCAACTATCTCAATCGTGGCTACAAGGACATTCTGAGCTATGCAGACGATGCTAGTCTTTTGCAAAAGCTTCCAGCAGTGGCTTCAGATGATCTGGATACAGGTCTCTTGAAGAGGGCCTTGGATGAGTGGGTGGCTGATGCTAAGAACCACATTCTCAATACTGAAAACTTCTTTAGCGGGTCAACCGGTCTCAACATTGACAGTTTCTATGTCTTTGGGGACCAGGACATCTGTTGGCAGTTGGCATCTATTTTGAAGCAGAACATGAATCGGGAATTCATCTCAATTGATAATGTAGATTATGAGAATGTACTGTGGGAAGGTTCTGCCGAATTTAATGCGGAGTTCATTCCGGCTACAGCCATGTTGATTAGGAGAGCAAACTAATGCGGAGAGATTTAAACTACTTTTCAAAATATCATGTGGCACCGGCTAAAACCAGTCCACTGAAACTTGCTGCTATTTCCGCTTTTGCTGGGATTGCAGCGATTATGATTGTGCTGATTGGCTTCTTCCAGTTTAGCGCTATGCACCTCCAGGGCGAGATTGACCGAGCGGAGCAGACACTTAAGAGTCCAGAGATGGCTCAAGAGCTGAAGGCAGTCTCTGAGACTGAAGATAAGATTGTTACGGTCAAGAATGACGAACTTCTCTTTACCAGCCTGGAAGGCGACTTCCGCCGCCTGCACCGAGTAAACAAAGCCTTTATGGACTTCCTTAATAAAAACGTGACACGGAACCTGGTCTTTGACGATATCAAGATTAATAACGACAATGTAGAAATCAATGGTTCGTCTCAAGAGCATCTTTCTATCGCTAAGTTTGAGGAAGAGCTTCGTAAGTCTGAGAAGTTTAACCATATTTTTGTAGATAACATTACTCGCGAGGAAAAGGATAACAATACAGTGTACAAGTTTAACATTAAAATTTTGACGAAGGATGTAGATTTCAATGAAGAGCAAAAATGAGAAAGAAAAGAAAAAAATCCTGAGTAATTTAAATGAGCGTGACAAGAAATTGTTAGCCTGTGTCGGAGGAGTAGCGGTCCTTGCTGGTGGAGGGTATCTGGTAACAAATTCTTATACACGGATGGCGCAGTTAGCTGAAGAGCATGCGACTATCTCGACAGAGTTGGAAGGCAA
Source organism: Streptococcus sp. 27098_8_134 (assembly GCF_041431675.1). NCBI lineage: Bacteria > Bacillati > Bacillota > Bacilli > Lactobacillales > Streptococcaceae > Streptococcus > Streptococcus sp. 27098_8_134. The sequence continues at coordinate 95,374 of NZ_JAPVYD010000005.1, forward strand.
GAATGCCAAGATTAGTCAGAGAAAGTCTCTTACCAAACAGCTCCAAACTTTGAATGCTAAGACTCTGGATCAGGCTAAGAAATACTATGGTACGACCAATCAAGGGGAGTTCATTTTCTTGATTGATAAGTTGGTCAACGAAAGCGGTATTAAATTCAAGTCTGTCAACTACACTGAGAGCACAGAGTTGGAACTCCAGCAGGAGGGATTGGCTGCGACTTCGTCTAAGGGTCAAAACTCCAACTCTTCTGGTACGACTAGCAGTTCAAGCTCGAGTGAGACGTCTTCTTCATCCAGTACGACCTCTAGCTCTTCTGGTACATCGTCCTCGTCTTCATCTAGCAGCAGTTCTTCATCAGATGCGAATACTGCAACAACAACTGCAGCTAATACAGCGACACCAGGGAACGGAACGACCAATAATACCAACATCACTCAGATGACAGCGGACATTGAGTTCGAAGGAACTTATACACAGGTTCTGAAATTATTGGAATTGATTGATGGCAATCAACAAAAAATCGTTTCCAGCGAACTGGAATTGGGCGGAAAGAAAAGCCTGTCTAGTACAGAGGAAAACAAAAACCCTGATCTAACCAGCGGTAAAATCAAGCTGCGTTTCTATCAGGTTAAAGATGTCGAGCGCTATGTGACTCTGGAGAGCAATGTCGATAAGACGCCTATTCAATTTGCCAACTGGGAGTCTCCATTTGCGATTCCGACTTGGCAGGCAGGCTCTATATCTGTAACAACAGCTGGTGGCGGCACAGATGCAACCGGCAATAAGGGCAGTTTGGGGGCTGCAACAACCAATACAACTAGCAGCGCGAATGCTAACAGCAGTACCAATCTAGCTCCGTCTTATCTGGAGCAGCTTAGCACTCAGTCTAGTCGGAACGATGGTCTGTCAGCTTATTACAATTCATCAACTATCTACCGCTTTGAATCACCACTGAAGCTGATTCAGTCAGGCGGCAGCAATCAATATGATGTGACGGTTGACAATACGGACTTCCTTGAGGGTTCAGGTTCCAATGTGGTTAAGATTCCAGCAACCAAGTCTTCTACTATGTATGAAATGGAATTTGCAGCACCGTATGTATCCTTGAACAATAAGCCGGATGCTATCAGCTTCTCTCTATCTCTGTCTAATCAATGGCAGGGTAAGATTGGCTTGATTGTCAAGAATGCCAGTGGGCAGAAAATTTACCTTCATGTCATTCGTCCAAACAGCTGGACTGGCTGGCGCGAAGTTAGCTTCGATCCTGAAAACATTCCAGGATTCAGCTATCCAATGACTATTGTAGGTTACTACTTCGAAACTCCAAGTGGAGAAAGCCCTGAAACGACTATGAAGCTGGATAACCTATCTGTGAATAACTTGGTAGTTAGCTAAAATACTTTGAAAAAATACCAAATAAGTCTATGGTTTAAAATTTCAAGAGCATGTGTAAATTTTTCTTAAAAAAATGCTAAAAACCAAGTTATTAGACTAGTATTCACGGTGCATTTATAGTAAACTAAAACATAGAGATATTTGAAGTATAATACAAGCAAACTCAGAATAGACGCCCGAGTCTATTTTGGGTTTTAATGGAGTTTATGGAAAAACAAAATCAAGACTGGTTTTGCATTGAAAAAGTTTAATATCATTTAGAAAGTGGGGGGTGTCGAAAATATTCAAATGGCATATTTTTTACCTTTTGGAGCAGGGCTTATAGCGCTGCATACGATTAGCATTTTATTTGTTTCTAGGATTTCATTAATAAAGCGCCTTTTTCTCGTAGTATGGGTCATGCTATTTGCGATTGGTGCTCCATTCCTCTTTCAACAAGTTCCCGGCATAGCCTTTGTTGGACTCTGTGCCTTGGCCTTGGCTGTCTATATGGTGCTGCTCTTTTCACAGGAGCTAGCTCCAGTCAAGAAGAGAGCAACTGCTTCAGCGCGAAGCAGAAGCCAGAAGCATGCCAAGAGCTCACACAAGAAAGCGGAAGCGACGAGCGCAGGCTTGTCATCTGCTAGAGATTTGAACTTCTCCAATGCTTCAACCGGTAGGATGAGAAAGGAAAGTAAAGAAAGGGTTCAGGCTGAGGAAAGTCCGGCAAGGCAGAGAGCATCTGCTTCTGGTCGCACCCTAGCAGACCGTTCTATCAAAAAGGATATGACAAGATTTGAGAAAGTAAAACCTCTCTACCCTGTTGATAACTTGGCTACAGCTCCTGCATTTGGAGAGTACGAGCCAAACAGTCAGCTAGCGGCAGCTGAGGTCGGTATGGTGGGTATGGATCACAGCGCACAAAAGGCCAATGATGAATTTTTGCAGTCCCTGCTTCATCACCGCAAGGGCTCTACTAAGATTAAGGTGGCCAACTCTCTGATTCAGCCTACGGAAGCAAATGCAGCCGGCAATCAAGGCTATACAGATATAGATGATCCAGCCTTTGAGACTGCTGTTCTGTCTAAGATCAGACCGATGTCCTATACGGAGTCTAGCTATGGCAACTTCAGACCGCAGACGGTTGAGGTGACAGGTGTTGTTTCTCAAGATGAGGAAGAATTCTTCACTGAGCAAGAACAAACTCAGCAGCCAGTGGCAGAAGAAGTAGGCAACAGCCTGGAAGATGTTTTTGCTGCTACGGGAGATATCAAGCCAGTTAGAGCAGAAGAGTCGAGAGCAGCAAACAGCTTAGAATCTCTCTTCTTTGCTGACTCGGGTGTTGAACCACAAGCTAAGATGGATTCCGCCTTCAGTCAAGCAGCTGCAGAGCCAGAATTTTCTGCTACTGAAGAGTCTATGGTTAGCCGTGATCGAGCTGATATTCAGGGTTATCAAGATATTCTCAGCCAGATTCAGCATGATTTGCTGGGATCTGAAGAGGAAGATTTAACTGCTGAAGTGGCAGAGACTTGGGAGGAAGAAAGTAACTTCGCACCTGCAGCAGAAACGTTTGAGTTTGAAGCAGCTGCTGAACCAACAGTTGTTCAATCAGTTTCTGAAGACGCTCTTTGGACACAGGCTGAGCCTGTCCAAGAAGCAGTTGCAGATGAGACAGAAGAAGACCTGCTCAAGGGAATTGCTGACATCCTCAAAGCTGAGGATGCACAAGTCAAGGCAGCTCCAGTCGTTCCGGCTGTAGATGAAACAGAAGAAGATTTGCTTCAGAAAATCACTGACATCCTCAAGGCTGAGGAAGCGGCAGAAGCAAGACCAGCTGCAGCAACAGCGGGAGATAAAGAAGTCTATTTCCAATTCCTCCTACTGGAAAGTCAGGAATTATTGGCTTCAAATGCAGTTCAAGAAGCTGAGAGCTATCTGAAAGAAATTGTCCAAGGCAGTTCAGATCAAAATCTTCGTCAAGAAGCGTTCAACATGCTGGACAAAATCGTGAAAAATTAATACTATATAAACATACAATTGATTGTAATCAATTAGAAGGGTTTTAGGGGAAATTATGAAAAGTTGTAAAACAATCACAGGGACCGTTGTCATTGAGATTGAAAAAGGGATGGGACTGGGTGAAGTCCATGAAGTCTTTGTTGACGAGGGGGTCAATCTGACTTTTGTTATTAAGTCAAAGCAGTCTGAACAGCCTTTTGCCTTGCTGTCTAGCAAGAACATCCAAGGCATCGGTGACTTTGCGGTCATGGTAGAAAACAGCTCAGTCTTTCAAGAGCTGGAAGAGGCTGATCTGAAGGTCTTGAACGACAAGCAGGGTAGCGTCTTTGACGAAATTGTCATCACAATTGATGGAAACAAGGTGGGAACTGTTGTTGACTATCATATTGATGAAAAGAATGAAATTGGTTACTTGGTGGTTAATTCTGAAGATGCCAGCGAGGAAATTCAGATTCCTAAATCACGCATCTTGATGATTGGTAAAGAGTATATCATCCTCAATGATGAAAAAAAGACAGCTCCTCATCTTGAAGCAGATGTAGAGATGGGCCGTCTGGCTGCAGCAGATCTGCTTCATGAAACTGAAGCTGCAAAACCTGCCGAAAAAATTGAGGAAGTAGTTGCTGAAGCGCCTGTATTTGAGCCAGTTGTAGATGAAAAAGCAGATGTAAAAGAAGAAGCTGCAACAGATTTGACAGAGGCCTTGGCTGCTGTAGGTCTGGGAGCTGCTGCTCCTGAGTTGGAGTTTTCTGAAGCAGTCGTAGAGACAGCGGAAGAGCCAGAAGTCCAAGACTTGGTACAAGAAGCAACAGCTCCAGCTGAAGAAGAAGTTGAAGAAACAGATGCAGCGCTGAGTCTGGATGCTGCTTTGGAAGAAGTATTGGCAGTCCCTGCTGAGGAAGTAGAAACAACTATCAGCACAGCGCCAGTTGCTGAAGAAGAGTCAGGAGCAAAGAAAGCTGTTAACGACTTTATCGATCGGCAAAAACGTCTTCTAGTGGGCAAAACACTGCAAAAAGATCTTGTTAATGCAGATGGAGGAGTTATCCTGAATGCCGGAGATACTGTTTCAGATGACATCATTGATTTTCTTCGCCGTATCGACCGTAAATTCCTTATCCGCTTAGCTGAATGCGTAGTATAAGGTTGGGATGAGATTCATGTCAAGAAGAAAAAGAAAGGTTTCATCAAAATATCAAAAACTACTTCCAGCAGCGACACTTGCTGCCTTTCTGCTGGGTAGTTTATTTTATGTCATTTTTGTCTTTAATCCAACGATTGACCTGAGTATCAATGGCCGCCCCTCTATGAAGGTTCGCTCTCGGAGCGAAGCTGAGATTGAAGTTTACAGAGAACTGCCCTATAAGGCTACATTTCAGCTGTCTACAGGGCAACACTTCTCTGTAGATATGCGCTTTTTAGGACTGAGCTATTTCACAGAAGAAGAGCTCAAGCGGCTGGATAATATCTCAGCCAAGACAGTTTGGGATAAGTTTACACCGTTTTTCGATACCAAGGAAAACCTGCAGATTTCCATCTATCCCAATCGACTCTTTTGGCTCAGACCTTTAAATGATGTCTTGGCTGCCCATCCTGATGTTCTCAGTCAGCTTCCAACGACCAATCATCTGGTCATGGACGGCGAGTCTAACGTAAAGGTGGGAGACAAGTCTAATGGCTATAAGATTGACCCTGCTGCTTTTATCCAAGCATCTGAGGAGATTGCCAAGACTGGTAAATTTGATGATGTCAAGGTTGAGAGCACGCCTGTTGAAGCAGAAGATCAAAGTGAGCTTCTGAGCCAATATACGCACTTTATAGAGCGTAAGGAAGTACCTCTGCCGACTAACGCTGCCCAAGCTCAAAACATGAAGACAGCTTTTTACAAGCTGCAGAATGTTTACTTGGCTCCTGGTGAGACCAAGTCTATCTCAGAATTGCTGGGCGCTTTGAATGCGGAGTCTGGCTATCTGCCAGTCAAGGGCAAGGATAATAAAGAAGTTTACGGTCAGGGTGCTGAGCAGATTGTAGATGCCATTCAGCAGCTCGCCTTTTCACGGACCAATGTTATTTCCTATCGAGGACAGTATTTCAACATCGGGACACCTGCTGAAGGTTTGACCGAATTGACCATTCAAAACAATACAGAAACAGATATGGTGTTTTCATTAAGTTTGGAGGAGGGGCAAGTATCCGTCATTTTGGCATCTAAGTGATACTCAAGGAAAGTCGAAGTTTGCCATAGTCACCTGAGATTTTCAAAGAGTATAAAAAGGGAAAAATTATGATTGCAAGTTTAGTATTTATATTAGGTGTCGTATTTGGGAGCTTTTTCAATGTCGTCATCTACCGTGTACCGCTGGAAAAGAGCATTGCCAAAGGTCGGTCTATGTGTCCGTCCTGCGGTCATGTCTTGACTTCGGTGGAGCTGATTCCGGTTGTGTCGATTATCATGCAGGGCTTTAAATGCAAGCACTGCAAGGAGCAGATTTCACCGCGCTATCTCATTGTGGAGCTCCTGACGGGTCTGCTCTGGTTGGCTTCTTATCTGATCTTTCAAGATCAGGGGCCATGGATGGTTGTTTCAGCCTGTCTCTTGGTGTCGCTTTGTCTCATTATTGGTTATATCGATTTTGATACTCAGTACATCTCGGACTCGGTTCTGCTGGTTTTCTGGCTGGGCCGCATGGCTGTTACGTTTTTTACCAATGAGTTTAATTGGGAACTGCTCCTTTCACTGCTAGTCGGCGCTGGCCTCTACTCTCTCATTTATTTTGGGGCCAAGGCTTATTACAAGAAAGAGGCTTTCGGGATGGGAGACATTCTCTACTTAGCTGCTCTGAGCAGTTGGTTTAGCCCCTTGAATACGCTGATTTTGGGATATGGTTCTTTCTTTGTGGCTGGAGCGATTCTCTTAATCGCAACCATCTTTAAGAAATTCAAATTTAAGTTGAAAGAAGAAGTCCCTTTTGGTCCTGCTATGAGTATCATGGCGGTCGTCCTATATTTCTGGGGAGGAATCTAGGAAACCAAAAGCGACATAGAAATGGATAGAAAAAATGTTTAGGAAGAAAAAAGTTATCATAGCATTAGCGACAGCTACTGTCCTTTCAGGCAGTGTACTGCCTGTCAGCCGCCTAGCGGCAAATGAAAAGGCCAGTCTGGATCCATCTTTAGTGCAGGTGTCAGATCAGTTTCAGGCCAAGAAAACAGGAGCAGTCGTCTTTTCAGAAGATGTAACAGTGCCAAGCACAGTGTCAGCCGATTTCATTGATAGTCGTCTGGCTGGCACGCCGATGGCTGGATTGGGAAAAGCTTTCAAAAAAGCAGAGAAAGATCATGGAGTTAATGCAATTTTTCTCGTAGGGCTGGCTATTCACGAATCGGATTATGGCCGTAGTCAGATTGCTCAGGCCAAGCACAACTTGTTTGGTTTCATGGCTTATGACTCCAGTCCTTTTTCCAGTGCAGGAAATTTCGCAACATTTGACGATGGTATAGATACCGTTGCCCGCTATCTCAGCGAGCACTATCTCAAGCCTGGCGGCCAGTTCTACAATGGTAAGAGCATGGCTGCTATCAATGTAAGATACGCATCTGACAAAACTTGGTCAAGCAAGATTATGATTCGTATTCGAAATTTTTTGAAAAAAGGTTAAGGAGGCTGGGACAATCGTGTCTCAGCTTGCTTTATTATAGAAAGAATTTCTTGGTGAGGTGAGTGATGGAGTTTTTGCTGCTCTCAGGGGCTCTAAAAATTTATCATCATCACGGGACTAGAAAATATAAAAATTGCTTCTGCGACATCTACATCGTCTTTTATGGCGAAAAATGACTTAATTAGGGGATTTATGAAAAAAAAGTTTGACGTAAGCGATGTGTTAAAGGAAGCCTGGGGACTGACTGTTGATTACTTTTTTGTATGGACTGCAGGGCTTGCTATCATTCAACTGCCATTTTTTATTCTGGGGCTGTTAATTCTATTTTTTTCTCCATTTACTTCTTCATTTGTTCCAAGTATGATTTTCTTTGGATTTCTGTGCTCTTTTATGATTGCTTATATCCATAAGTTTTCTTTGACCATGGTTCGTAATCCGCAGATGGTGCGAAGGAACTTCTGGAGAGCTGTTGGCTACAGCATTTCTGACGGCTTTTTTGGGCGTTTGCTTTCTGTGTCTATTTATGTCTTCATGTTTGTCTTGGCTATGTTACTTCTTTTTGTATACTTGAATCATATGTGGGTGCCTGGTTCAAATGTTCGGGAAATCTGGCATGCTTTGGCTATTTGGGCTGTAAATAATCGAGAAAAAATGACAAGTATGCTCTTCCTGATTTTTTTGATAGCACCAATGTTTAACTTGTTGTTCCATTTATTTTACAGCTATTTTGTAGCCTCTCACTTCTTCTTATTGCCCTATATTATTCAGGATACCAACTCCTCTGACAACCTTTTGCGTCCTCTGTCAGCTTTTGGCTGCTTGGGCAAGTCCTTTTCTCGTATGAATGGTCAGAGAGGGCGTTACTTACTGGTAGAGCTTGTCTTAAAGCTTATTCCTGTAGTATTGGGTCTAATAGAAGTTTTGAGTTTACTTTTTGACGATGGCGTATCTAATGTTGTGGGAATGATTGCTAGCCTGATTAATGGCTTTTTGCTGATTTATACCTTGGCAGCCCGCTCGGTTATGGCTGATATCCTGATGTCTTATGATCGGGAAATAGTTAATTTTGGAGATTAATATTTATGAAAAAATTAGAAAGGGTTTTAGGATTTAGGATAATGAACGATGAATGATGTAAAAGTAACAAGGGTTTTCAGAGAAGCTTGGATTTTTGTTACAGAGTATTATTTTGTTTGGCTGAAAGGCCTTTTGCTGGTCGGAATCCCGCTTGCAACACTGGCTTGGTTTCTTTTTCCGCTGGTTTCGAGTTGGTCTTACCGGTCCATTTTAGTCTTGACCTGTTTGGCTTTTATAATTGCTTTCGGTTTTGCTTACGTCAATAAATTTGCCTTGACAGTGATACGAAATCCGCAGATGGTTAAGCTCTATTTTGGCTACGCGGTTTGGTACAGTATCTCAGACGGCTTGCTTACTCGCCTCTTTTATTCCTTCATTGTCAGTGCAGTTCAGGTTCTGATTCTGTACATGGGTTGGTCGGCAATCGGCATCAATCTTGGGGTGGCTAGTCTCTTTGCCTTTTATCGGAGGGCAGTAAGTCCAGAGGCCATTGTGATTTTCCAGTTTCTTTTTCCTTTCTTGTTCATGGTCTTTTACTTGCTCTTCACTTATCTGATTGACTCGCACTTCTTTTTGCTGTCCTATATCATTCAGGATACTAGCTCCAGAGACAATCTAGCCAAGCCGCTTTCTTTTTATGGCTGTCTGAGAAAGTCAGTCCTGCTGATGAAGGAGCGCAGGGGTCGTTATGTTCTGCTCAGCTTTTTTCTAGCTTCTTTTGGTGGGCTGATTGGCTTGGGGACTCATCTCCTGATGGATCTGATAAGGCAGTATATAGGTCCCTTGCTGGGTGAGCTAGATGAGTTACTTGGTCTGATCCAGATGATTCCTGTCCTGGTTTTCAGTAGCTTTTACTGTGTATTTGTTCTGGCTGTGCGGACTGTTTTTGCCAACGCCCTGATGGAAAATGACACAGAGGTGGTGGATTTTGGTGATTAAGTCAGGGAGTCGTAAGTCCGGACAATAACTTTATAGAAACAAGAGGAAGGATATGAAATCCGTAACAAGAATTTTAATAACAGCTTTGGTGCTAACTGGGATTGGCTTTATCCCCCTGCCTTATCAAGTGGAGACCTTGAGGCCGGCTTTGAATGCCAAAGACTTTGTCCAAGTTCAAGGAGGAACTAGTCAAGGAAAAGGTCAAATCTATGTCATGGCTGTCGGTGTTTCCGATGCCCGAGTGTTTAGTCTCTTTTTGACTTTGCTGCCTAATTACAGGCTAGAAACAGAGTATGTCTCTGTACCTGAAAACTATTTTGATAAGGAAAAGGGACGGGAAGAGCGAGAGAACAGCACTATGGGGTCTTCCCATCTCAATGCCTTACAGGTAGCTTATCAAGCAGCTGGTCGTACTGTTGAGATTAGACATAAAGAGATTTTTGTGGATGCTGTCAGCCAAGAGACGCCGTTAGCTACGGAGCTGCAGAAAGGTGATGTGATTTTAAAGATTGACAATCAGAGTTACACTAGTCCATACGATATTGTCGATCAGATGGAGCAGCGGCCAGTTGGCGATGTGGTATCAATTGAGTACAGCCGTAATGGTGTAATCGGTTTGGCTAGCGGTCCTGTGATTGTGGATGAGACAACTGGTAAGCCTGGTTTGGGGATTGCATTGGGTTCTAAAGCCAGTGTTGCCATGAATCCTCTGACGAAGTTTAAGAGCAACGGTGTAGCAGGTCCCTCTGGTGGACTCATGTTCAGTTTGGAGCTGTACAATCAGCTTGTGTCTGAAGACATTACCAAAGGAAAAACTATTGCTGGTACTGGAACGATTGACCACAAGGGAAATGTTGGCAGGATTGGTGGGATAGAGATGAAAGTTATGGCTGCCGATAAGGCAGGCGCTGAGATTTTCTTTGTTCCTGATGATACCATTGACGCCGATATTGCCCAGTACAATCCCAAGCTGCGCTCTAACTACCATGAGGCACTTCGTGCTTCTATCAAAATCAAGAGTAAAATGAAAATCGTCCCTGTCAAAACCTTCAACGAAGCTTTGAACTATCTCAGAGAGATGGAATAAGAGACCTTACTACTCTATGAATAGTCAATAGAAACACAAGCTCTTGCTAGTTATTTATCTGGCGAGGGCTTTTATTATAAAATTTTTTCAAATAATTGCCACCTTGGCACATAAATTCTTGCTTTCCAAATTGAAGTGTGATATATTTATAACATAAAGAGTGTTAAATATTTCTAACACAAGGAAAGGAGTCTATCATGAAAAAAAGTCAAAAAACGGGTGGCTTCATTGCAATGATTGCCGCAGCTCTCTTTATTGATTTTACTGTTTTATTTGGTTCTAATCTTAGTTGGGGACCCAAGTTAGTTATTGCTGGTATTTCAGTGTTAGGTCAGATTGTAGCTATTTGGGGCTGGCTGCACATGAAACCATGGCCTCATAAGAGTCAGAAAGGTAAGGGAAAGACTATTTTTGACTTGTCTGCTAAGCTATACACGATGCTTTTGTTTGCAGCAACCATTTTTTATACAGTAGGGATTTGGGTTGCGACCCCAAGCGTAAGATCTGGCATTAAAGAATGGATTTTGGGAGTTGGCCTCGTTATTGAAGTGATTGTATTTGGTTTTTTCTCTTTGAAAAATGTCAAGGAAACTCCAGACGAACGCTTCTATGCGAATCTAGCTAAGGCAGCTAGCTTGATGTTTGTCTTTATACTAGGCGCACTGATGATCCTAGCAGTTATCATTGGATACATGGGGTCTCTCACTCTTTACATGGGCCAGATCTTTATTAGCATAGCTGCCTTGATTTGCATCTTTGCAGTTGTCTATCTTATCTCAGAACGGAGAGGATAATCATGGCTAGAGAAAGCAAGATTATCACCAATCTAAAATCCGTCCGTGAATCCATGGGCATGACCCAGCAGGAGCTAGCCGACCGCATCGGCATGCGACGCGAGACAATTCTGCACTTGGAAAATAACCGCTACAATCCTTCGCTGGAAATGGCTCTCAAAATTGCTCAAGTCTTCAATCTAAAAGTAGAAGACCTCTTTGAACTCAGACAGAATGAGGAGACATAATTCTTTTCGAGATCTAGTATTGAGTTTGTTGTTCAGCTAGGGCTTGAAGCAAAAAGAAAAAATCCTTTGAAACGTTGATTTCAAAGGATTTTTGTTATATAAATTATTTAACTTCTGTAAACACAACGTGCTTGCGAAGTTTTGGTGAGTATTTCTTCAATTGAAGACGGTCTGGTGTGTTGCGCTTGTTTTTAGAAGTAAGGTACAAGCGTTCACCAGATTCTTTGTGTTCAAGTGTAATATTTACGCGCATGGTAGCTCCCTTCTATTATTCTGCTGCAGCAGCTTTGGCAATCTTACGGCCCTTGTAGTATCCTTTAAGGGATACACGGTGAGAGCGTGAGTAATCACCAGTAGTTTCGTCAAAAGTTACAGTTGGAGCTGTCACTTTGTAGTGAGTGCGGCGTTTGTTTTTCTTCGCTTTGGAAGTGCGACGTGCAGGTACTGCCATTGTTTGTTTCTCCTTTTAGTTTATGAATTCGATTCAATTTGATGATTTTCATCAACTTTAATAGTATAACAAAACTTTTTTGTAAAGTAAAGTTACTTGACAGATTTTTTCTTCTTTTTGAGAAAAAACTGAACTTCTAGTTTTCTTCTTTTTGCTTGATAGGAAAAAGTTTCAAATCCGCCTCTATATTTTCCCAATCTTCTGAAAATTTAAAAATTTTCCTCTGTAAAATACAGCCTAAGTGTGGTATAATAAAGCACAAAGATTACTGCAATGAAAGGGAAAGCTATGACAGATAAGGATATTCGTCACAGAAGTAAGATTTATGACAGTATGGTTAAATCTCCTAACCGTGCCATGCTTCGCGCGACGGGGATGACTGATAAAGATTTTGAAACGCCTATTGTTGGGGTGATTTCCACTTGGGCGGAAAATACCCCCTGTAACATCCATTTGCATGACTTGGGCAAGCTAGCCAAGGAAGGTATCAAAGCAGAGGGAGCTTGGCCTGTCCAGTATGGGACTATTACGGTTGCGGACGGGATTGCCATGGGAACGCCGGGCATGCGTTTCTCTCTGACCTCACGCGACATCATCGCAGACTCCATCGAGGCTGCCATGGGCGGGCATAATGTGGATGCTTTCGTAGCTATTGGGGGCTGTGATAAAAATATGCCGGGCTCTATGATTGCTATTGCTAACATGGATATTCCTGCTGTCTTTGCCTACGGCGGAACGATTGCGCCAGGGAAGCTGGACGGCAAGGACATTGACTTGGTTTCTGTCTTTGAAGGAATCGGGAAATGGAACCATGGTGACTTAACGGCTGAGGAAGTGCGCCGCATTGAGTGTAATGCCTGTCCTGGTCCTGGTGGCTGTGGCGGTATGTACACGGCCAATACTATGGCGACGGCTATTGAAGTTCTGGGCATGAGTTTGCCAGGTTCCTCTTCTCACCCTGCTGAGTCCAAAGATAAGCAAGAGGATATCGAAGCAGCTGGCCGTGCCGTCGTGAAAATGCTGAAGATGGGGCTGAAGCCGTCTGATATTTTGACACGTGAAGCCTTTGAAGATGCAATCACAGTGACTATGGCTCTGGGTGGTTCTACAAATGCTACTCTGCACTTGCTAGCCATGGCTCATGCGGCCAATGTTGAGCTGACGCTAGATGACTTTAATGTCATTCAAGAGAAGGTGCCACATTTGGCTGACTTGAAACCATCCGGTCAGTATGTCTTCCAAGACCTTTACGAGGTTGGTGGAGTACCGGCTGTGATGAAATATCTCTTGGCGAACGGCTTCCTGCATGGTGATCGCATCACTTGTACAGGTAAGACGGTGGCAGAGAATCTAGCAGAATTTGCTGATCTGACACCAGGTCAAAAGGTCATTATGCCGCTTGAAAATCCAAAACGTGCAGACGGTCCGCTTATCATCTTGCATGGTAATCTAGCTCCAGACGGCGCTGTTGCTAAGGTTTCTGGTGTTAAAGTACGCCGTCACGTCGGACCGGCCAAGGTCTTTGACTCAGAAGAAGCTGCTATTGATGCGGTACTGGCCGATGAAGTGGTCGATGGCGATGTGGTTGTAGTTCGCTACGTTGGACCAAAGGGTGGCCCTGGTATGCCAGAGATGCTGTCACTTTCGTCTATTATCGTAGGGAAGGGACAAGGAGACAAGGTGGCTCTTCTAACAGATGGTCGCTTCTCAGGTGGTACTTACGGCCTGGTTGTCGGACACATTGCTCCGGAAGCTCAGGATGGTGGCCCGATTGCCTATCTTCGTACAGGCGATATGGTCACGGTTGACCAAGATACCAAGGAAATTTCCATGGCAGTCTCTGACGAAGAGTTGGCGAAACGCAAGGCAGAAACGACCATCCCACCGCTTTATAGTCGCGGGGTACTTGGTAAATATGCTCACATGGTATCCTCTGCCGCTAAAGGTGCAGTTACAGACTTCTGGAAACCAGAAGAAACTGGTAAAAAATAGCTTATATATGACAAAAGAACCCGCTAGTTTTTCTAGCGGGTTTGATATTTTTATTTTAAATACTGATAAGTTAATTATCTTCTTATCTAGGACTGATTCCCAAAGCAATGCGGCCGAAACGGCTGATACGGGTGATTTTCCAAGCAGGAGACCAAGTAACTTCGACAGAGGCACTTTCAATCTCATCTATTTTTTTAAGAGAGTCCATAATGGCGATGGGCAGGCTCTCAGCACAGTCACAGGCTGTATCGGTAAAGGTCATGACAACCTTGCAGTGGCCGTTTTCGTCTAAGTTGATTTCATAAATCAGCCCTAAGTTATAGACATCCAGCTCTACGTCCGGATCGTAAATGCGCTCGAGCTTCTCCACCAATTTATCCTGAATGGCAGCTGCTCGGTCATTGATTTTGATATCGTCTCTCATGGCTATCCCCTTCTATCTGAGTTGAATTGTTTTTATTTTCTCACAATTCAGACTTATTTTCAAGTTATTTTGGAACATGAAAACGTATTTAGTTCTTCCAAATGAAAAATCCCTTTCAGACTCCTCAAAATGGCGGACTTATGATAGAATATAAGTACTAAAGAAGGCGGAGGTCAGAAGATGAAATTACAAAAACCTAAAGGAACTCAGGACATTCTTCCTCAGGAATCAGCCAAATGGCAGTATGTAGAAGACTTTGCCCGCAAGACATTTAGAAAATACAATTACGGTGAAATCCGCACGCCAATTTTTGAGCACTATGAGGTCATCAGCCGCTCGGTCGGGGATACGACAGACATTGTGACCAAGGAAATGTATGACTTCTATGACAAGGGCGACCGCCATATCACGCTGCGTCCAGAGGGGACAGCACCCGTGGTGCGTTCTTATGTAGAGAATAAACTTTTTGCTCCTGAAGTGCAAAAGCCTGTCAAAGTCTATTATATGGGCTCTATGTTCCGCTATGAGCGGCCTCAGGCTGGCCGTCTGCGGGAGTTTCACCAGATTGGTGCAGAGTGTTTTGGATCCAGTAATCCTGCTACAGATGTAGAAATGATTGCCATGGCGGCTCAATTTTTCAAGGATATTGGTATTACTAATGTCAGCTTGGAGCTTAACTCGCTGGGGAATCCTGAGAGCAGAGCTGCTTACCGCCAGGCCTTGATTGATTATCTGACTCCACTGAAGCCTAGCCTATCAGCAGATAGCCAACGTCGCTTGGAGGAGAATCCGCTGCGCGTGCTGGATTCTAAAGAGCCCGAGGACAAGGCGGCTGTAGAAGGTGCTCCGTCTATTCTGGACTATCTGGATGAGGAGAGCAGTACCTACTTTGCGGCCGTTCGTTCCATGCTAGAGACCTTACAGATTCCTTATGTCATCAATACCAACATGGTCCGTGGCTTGGACTACTATAATCACACAATTTTCGAGTTTACGACAGAGGTGGCTGGCAGTCAGCTGACTATTTGTGCTGGCGGCCGTTATGATGGGCTGGTGGCTTACTTTGGTGGCCCTGAAACGCCAGGTGTTGGCTTTGGTATGGGCTTAGAACGTTTGCTTCTCGTACTTGACAAGCAAGGAGTAGAGCTGCCGATTGAAACCGCTCTGGATGTTTATGTAGCTGTTTTAGGAACTGGTGCCAATGGCAGAGCTTTGGAGTTAGTGCAGGCTCTCCGCGCACAAGGATTTGCGGCAGAAAGGGATTATCTAGACCGCAAGCTCAAGGCTCAGTTCAAATCCGCGGATATCTTTAAAGCCAAAACTCTTATCACCTTAGGCGAAAGCGAAGTGGAAAGCGGTCAGGTGACTGTTAAGAACAATTATAATCGTGAGGAGATTACTGTTAGCCTAGACCAAATCCAAGAAAACTATCAGCTTATTTTTGAGAAATTGGGGTTTTAAGCAAAGTATGTAATTTTTGTTTCACAAAGAGAATGTTACAGTTTTGTTACAAGGATATGATATAAACTAACAAGTGGATAATATTTTGGTATAATGGTCATATTCTATCAATTTAAAAGGAGAAACAATGAAAAAAATCCTTAAATTTGGTGTATTGCCTGCTTGTGTTCTTTTGCTTGGAGCTTGCTCAATGCTACCAAAGTCAGAGAAGAAAAAATCAGAAGATGTGAAGACAGAGCAATCATCTTCATCCTCATCTGAGAAAGAAACGAATGAAAAGCGAATTGAGAAAGATGCTGATATCATTCTGCGAGCAGTCTTTACAGATCATTCTTCAGGTTTTACAACCTTAATGGGGACTTCTGTTGACAAATGGAAGAAAGGAATTTCTCAAGCCTACGTAGACGAAAACATATCCAAATATACGCCAGAAGAAGATTATACTATTGATTTAAAGACTGAATCATTTACTCCATCAAAAACATTAGAGTTGTTTGATCAGGCTCGCTTTAAAGTCTTGGCAACTATTGGGGATGACTTTGAGATTACTGGTGTTGAGGATGATGAAGAGACTGCAACAGTAACATTTAAGTCTCGTGCTATTGCAACCCGTGATTTGGCAAATGTGATTAATCTTGCTAAAGCGAGTCTCTTTGAAAATGGGATTGAAGATGTAAAAGAGTTGGAAGATTCGACTAATCCGGATCTTGAAAAACGTCTAGCTCTGCTTAATAACTTCCTTTTCTACTATGCCTTTGATCGTATGAATGAGGACTTTGGTTATATTGAACCACGTGAGTTTACAATGGAGTTAACTAAAACCAAAGAAGGTCGCTACATTCTTACTGATGAAAGCTTCCTTGAATTACGGAAATCTATTTTTGTGAATGAGTATTCGTCTAATGATGCTGCAACACGTAAAGGTAATAAAACAACTGATTCTGGGTCAAAATCTGACTCAAGTTCATCTTCATCATCTGATAAATCAAAGATTTAATTTATTTAGCTAAGGATTCTCCTTAGCTTTTTGAATCCAGCTCTGATGTTAGATCTATTTTTAGGTTTCTATAAACAAATTTGTTTATAGAAATCCAGATGGCTTATGCTATAATAGTCTATAGAAAGTCGAGGGAATGATGAAGAAAATATTATTGGTGGTTGTGGTGCAGGGTTTGGCTATCTTCGTGATTACAGGTCTGCTTTGTTATTTTATGCGGGGAGATTTTTTCTTCCGTGCTTTGGCGCCGATCTTTGGTTTGGCAGCGGGAGGATTTCGCTTCGTGACGGCCATGGTGACAAAAGCATTTGCGCCTAGTCTCTATGAGGATAGTAAGAGAAAGGAATAATCTATAGAGTAGACAGTAGGTCTGGGGTCGTTTGCCTCAGGCCTTTTGACATAACTATCAGCATTAGTCATGTGAAGCTTTAATATTTTTCAGAAAAAGAACGGACAGAAGGGCTTTCTTAGGCGCTTTGTGGTAAAATAGTAACAGAATTAAAAATTTGGAGAGTAAAGATGAAACGTTCTATGTATGCTGGGCGTGTTCGCAAGGAGCATGTTGGTCAGGAAGTCACTTTGAAGGGCTGGGTAGCCCGCCGTCGGGATTTGGGTGGTCTGATTTTCATTGATTTGCGCGACCGCGAAGGCATTATGCAGCTGGTCATCAATCCTGAGACTGTGGCTGCAGAGGTCATGGCAACCGCAGAAAGCCTGCGCAGTGAGTTTGTGCTGGAGGTGACAGGCAAGGTGGCTGCGCGGGAGCAGGCCAATGACAAGCTGACAACAGGAAGCGTGGAGCTGCATGTGGAGAGTCTGACGGTTTTAAATACAGCCAAGACGACTCCTTTTGAAATCAAAGACGGCATCGAGGTGAATGACGATACGCGCTTGCGCTACCGTTATCTGGACTTGCGCCGACCAGAGATGCTGGAAAACTTCAAGCTCCGCGCCAAGGTGACTCACTCTATCCGCAACTATCTAGATGAGCTGGAGTTCCTTGATGTGGAAACACCTTTCCTATCTAAATCAACGCCAGAAGGAGCGCGTGATTACTTGGTGCCTAGTCGGGTTCATCAGGGGCATTTTTACGCTCTGCCCCAGAGTCCACAGATTACCAAGCAGCTCTTGATGAACGCTGGTTTCGACCGTTATTATCAGATTGTTAAATGCTTCCGTGATGAGGACTTGCGTGGTGATCGTCAGCCAGAGTTTACTCAGGTAGACTTGGAAACTTCTTTCTTGTCTGAACAGGAGATTCAGGATATTACAGAAGGCTTGATTGCTCGTGTTATGAAGGAAACTAAGGGCATTGACGTTGAGCTGCCTTTCCCCCGCATGAAGTATGATGATGCTATGGCTCTTTATGGTGTTGATAAGCCTGATACTCGATTTGAGATGTTGTTGCAGGACTTGACAGAGCTTGTCAAGGGAGTTGACTTCAAAGTCTTTTCAGAGGCTCCAGCTGTCAAGGCAATTGTGGTAAAAAATGCTGCAGATAAATACTCTCGCAAGGATATTGACAAACTGACAGAGCAAGCAAAACAGCATGGTGCTAAGGGGCTTGCTTGGGTGAAAGTGGCTGATGGTGAGCTGGCTGGTCCAGTTGCTAAGTTCTTAACAGACTTGACAAATCCGTTGACAGAAGCTTTACAGCTTGAAAATAATGACCTGGTGCTCTTTGTGGCTGATACTTTGGAAGTGGCAAATGCAGCTTTGGGAGCTCTTCGGGTGCGTTTGGCCAAAGAGCTGGACTTGATTGATCCTGATACATTTAACTACCTTTGGGTGGTGGATTGGCCCATGTTTGAATGGTCAGAAGAAGAGGGCCGCTACATGAGTGCCCACCATCCTTTCACCCTGCCTCAGAAAGATTCCGAGCAAGAGCTGGAAGGCGACCTGAGCAAGGTACGGGCTGTGGCCTATGATATCGTCCTTAATGGTTATGAGCTAGGTGGCGGCAGTCTTCGGATCAATCAAAAAGCCTTGCAGGAGAGGATGTTCAAGGCGCTTGGTTTCTCAGCTCAAGAAGCTGCCGAGCAGTTTGGCTTCCTTCTTGAGGCTATGGACTATGGTTTTCCACCGCATGGCGGCCTAGCTCTAGGCTTGGACCGCTTTGTGATGCTGCTGGCTGGTGAAGAAAATATCCGCGAAGTCATCGCCTTTCCAAAAAACAACAAAGCTTCTGATCCAATGACACAGGCACCAAGTCCAGTGTCGGTCGCTCAACTAGAGGAATTAAGTTTACAAGTGGAAGCACATGAAGAAGACTAATTTTTACAAACTCTTTCGCTATTATGTCCGCAGGTTTGCTTATAATTTTAAGATTTTGCGGTCCTTAAAGAGTATCTCGCGTGAGAAGTACGATGAGAAGATTTCTGCCTCGCTTGTCTATGGCTTTTTGTCAGCTGTCGCAGTCAATTTCTTCTTCCAGCCGGGGCATGTTTATTCCAGCGGTGCGACTGGTCTGGCGCAGGTCATTACTGCCCTCAGTACTCGTTTCTTTGGTTTTACCATTCCGGTTTCTGTGACTTTTTACGCCATCAATATTCCACTGATGATTCTGGCCTGGTACCAGATTGGGCATAAATTTACCATTTTCACCTTTATCACGGTTACGATGAGCTCGCTTTTTATCCAGTTTGTGCCGGAAGTAACCTTGACTGATAATCCTATTATCAACGCCCTTTTCGGCGGTGTGGTCATGGGCACGGGGATTGGCTTTGCCCTTAAGTCCAGTATTTCAAGCGGTGGGACTGATATTGTCAGTCTGACTGTTCGGAAAAAAACGGGCCGGAATGTCGGGAATATTTCCTTGATTGTCAATGGGATTATTATGCTGATTGCGGGTTTGACCTTTGGCTGGGAATATGCGCTGTACTCCATGATTACTATTTTTGTATCAAGCCGAGTGACGGATGCTGTCTTTACCAAGCAGAAGCGTATGCAAGCCATGATTATCACCAGTCATCCAGACAGAGTGATTGATAAGATTCACAACAAGCTGCATCGCGGGGCGACAGTGATCCATGGCGCCGAGGGAACTTACAATCATGAGAAAAAAGCTGTTCTAGTAACAGTTATTACCCGAGCTGAGTTTAATGAATTCAAGCAAATCATGAAGCATACAGATCCAGCTGCCTTCGTTTCCGTCGCAGATAATGTCCATATCTTGGGACTCTTTGTGGAGGAGTGAAGATATTCATTAAGCTTGGGAATGTAAAGCGGTATAGTGTGGTAGTTTGTGTTTAAAACGAGCTTTTATGATAGGAGATTAATATGCGGTAGGACAATAGTCCCACCGCTTTCTATTCTCTATGGTGGAGAGTAGATATTGCAAGTAAGAAAGGATATACAAATACAGGAGATTTTCAGATTATGACGACTTATAAAAAAATCATGAATATCGCCTTGCCGGCTATGGCGGAGAACTTTTTGCAGATGCTCATGGGAATGGTCGACAGCTATCTGGTGGCCAGTCTTGGGCTGATTGCGATCTCTGGTGTCTCGGTGGCCGGCAACATCATTACTATTTATCAGGCAATCTTTATCGCGCTGGGGGCTGCTATTTCCAGTCTCATTTCCAAGACTCTGGCTCAGGGAGACAAGGAGCGTCTAGCCTATCATACAGCCGAGGCTATCAAGCTGACGCTGCTTCTGAGCCTTCTGTTGGGGCTGATTCCTCTACTCTTTGGCAGGCAGATGCTGGATATTCTAGGGACAGAAAAGGCAGTGGCTGAAGCTGGGGGTCTTTATCTGGCTCTGGTTGGTGGGACTATTGTTCTGCTAGGCTTGATGACTTCTTTTGGAGCTTTAGTGCGGGTCACGCGCAATCCTAGATTTCCCATGTATGTCAGTCTTCTGACTAATGTCCTCAACGCCCTCTTTTCCGGTCTGGGGATTTACGTCTTTCGGCTTGGTATTGTTGGTGTAGCGTTGGGAACGGTGCTGGCTCGTTTGGTGGGTGTCCTGATTCTCTGGCGGGAGCTGGATTTGTCCACAATCCGCTGGCGCTGGGGCTTAGATGGAGAGCTCTTGCGCCTGTGTCTGCCGGCTGCTGGAGAGCGGCTCATGATGCGAGCGGGTGACGTAGTTATCATTGCCATTGTGGTCGTCTTTGGGACGGACGCAGTAGCGGGGAATGCCATTGGTGAAGTCCTGACGCAGTTTAATTACATGCCAATCTTCGGGGTCGCAACAGTAACAGTCATGCTGGTAGGCCATGCAGTAGGTGAGGGAGATATGAAAGAGGTCGGTCTGATTCGTCAGCGGACCTTCTGGCTGTCTTTTGCTTGCATGCTGCCCGTGGCTCTAGGAATTTTTGCTTTTGGTCGGCCGCTGACCTTGCTCTATACGGACAATAGCGGAGCTATCACAGCCAGTCTTTCGGTCATGCTTTTCTCCCTGCTGGGAACTCCCATGGCAGTCGGAACCGTGATTTACACAGCTATCTGGCAGGGTCTGGGCAATTCCAGACTGCCCTTTTATGCCACGACTGTTGGCATGTGGCTGATTCGCATTATTGCCGGTTACTTGCTGGGTGTGACCTTTGGCTTGGGTCTGCCAGGAGTCTGGACTGGGATGCTCTTGGACAATGGCTTCCGCTGGCTATTTTTAAAGGTTTTATTTGACAGGAAAATGAGGGAATTCACATGACAAAAGCGTTTATTTGGGATTTAGACGGCACCTTGCTGGACTCCTACGATGCTATTTTGACAGGAATTGAAGAAACCTATGCTCACTATGGTCTAGACTTCGACAGGGCGAGTATTCACAGCTATATCCTAAAGCACTCTGTCCAGAAACTCTTGGAAAAAGTGGCATCTGAGAAAGGGCTGGACGCTGCTGAGATGAATGCCTTCCGTGGAGCAAGCCTAAAGGAGAAAAATGCTCAGGTCCATCTGATGGAAGGAGCTGCGGAGATACTGGCCTGGGCTGAAGAGCAGGGCATTGCCCAGTTCGTCTATACCCATAAAGGAATCAATGCCCATCATATCTTAAAAGACTTGGGCATTCATGACTATTTTACAGAAATCATCACAACAGCCAACGGCTTTGAGCGCAAGCCCCACCCAGAAGGTGTCGGCTATCTGCTCGATAAATATGGCCTGGATAAGCAGGAAACCTACTATATCGGCGATCGGACGCTGGACGTGGATGCCGCAGTCAACAGTGGCATCCAGAGCATTAACTTCTGTGACTACCGACCAGAAATCAATCAGAAAATCGAGAAGTTAGTGGATATCAAGCGATTATTCATAAGATAAAAAGCAGACCAGAACTGATCTACTGTCAGTCTAGCCTGCTTTTTCTTTTACATATGCTCAATGTGAAGTTCTAGCAAGAACTCAAGAGCCTCGGGAGAACAGTTTTCTTTTTCAATTGCGAAACCAGTGTTCTCTCCTATCAAGATATAAAAATCTTGCTTTGTCATAATTACTTTGACAATATCATCATAGGTATAGCGAAATTCACCACGTATGTTTCTTGCTATAAAAGCCTCTCTGTCAAATATCAGAGTGACTTCCATGTTCTGAAATAAAGGATTTTTTTGATAAGCCCTCTTTATCTTATAATTCATGCCAAAATAGTACATAGAGGCGAAAATAGGGGGAAACAATATGACAGACATTATCTTTTCCTCTAATGGACTGAGCATTACGTAGGCTAACAGCCCGACTATCAGTATGATTATGTATAATACAAATCCTTTTCGTCGTATGAGAATAGCCCATGAAAATCTTTTATAAACTTCTTCAGTCACAAGAGTTGTAATACGGATTGGAAACATCTTTTACCTCCAGTTTCTATATTATAACATATATGAGAGATAAGATTTAGCCGAGCCTTGCTAGTCGATACCATAGTTTATAGGAGGTGAGTGATTTTTTCGTTTTTACCTAAAACTAGCAGATCTGGCATGGAAAGATTATGCCAGAAGTTATAATCAATGCTGGAGTCGAATGCGCTTAGTAAAATGCAGATAAGGTTACCATGGGAGCTAATGATAATCTCTTCGTTTTGATGTTTGCTTTCCAGTTCATGAAGAAGAGCTAAGGCTCGCTGTTGAGCTTGTTGATTAGACTCGCCACCAACAAATGAAAAAGTTGGCTGTGACCAAAGTTGCATGAGGGCTTCTTCAAAGTCTTGGTCGGCAATCGCTTGGCTACTTAGCTTTCGCTCTATTAGCCGTTTGTCGGTTTGAATAGCGAGTTTCAGACTCTGAGCCAAAGGATCAACTGTTTGGATAGCCCTTCGATAGGGGCTAGAATAAATAGCGGTAATGGGTTTGTCTGCTAAAAAGTCAAGCTGCGCCAAGGATTCTTGCCCTTTGTCTGATAATGGTCGGTTGATTTCATCAGGTGTATAGTTAGAATGCGCATGACGGATAAAATAGTAAGTGTTTTTCATAGGATGATTATATCAAAATTTAGCTCACGTCGCATTTTCTGTCTTTGTCTCCCTTTCGTGTTATAATAAACCTATGGAAAATAAGAATAAATTATTATTAATCGATGGTTCGTCCGTTGCTTTTCGCGCTTTTTTTGCGCTTTATAATCAAATTGACCGTTTCAAGAGTCCATCGGGCCTGCATACTAATGCCATTTATGGCTTCCACCTCATGCTCAATCATCTCTTGGAGCGCGTGCAGCCGACTCATGTCCTGGTAGCTTTTGATGCTGGTAAGATGACCTTCCGGACCGAGATGTATGCTGACTATAAGGCTGGTCGGGCTAAGACACCGGATGAATTTCGTGAGCAGTTGCCTTTTATACGAGAAATGCTGAAGCACCTAGGCATTCACTTCTATGACTTGGCTCAGTACGAGGCGGATGACATTATCGGGACCTTGGACAAGATGGCTGAAAAGACAGCTGTGCCTTACGATGTGACCATTGTCAGTGGCGATAAAGATTTGATTCAGTTGACGGATGAAAATACCGTGGTGGAGATTTCCAAGAAAGGCGTAGCTGAGTTTGAGGAATTTACCCCAGCCTACCTCATGGAAAAGATGGGCATCACGCCAGAGCAGTTCATTGACCTCAAGGCGCTGATGGGCGATCAGTCGGATAATATCCCCGGCGTGACCAAGATTGGTGAGAAGACTGGCCTCAAGCTCCTCTTGGAGTATGGCTCTTTGGAAAATCTCTATGAAAATATTGATCAGCTCAAGGCTTCCAAGATGAAGGAAAATCTGATCAATGACAAGGACAAGGCTTTCTTGTCTAAAACCCTAGCCACCATCAATACTCAGGCGCCGATTAAAATCGGGCTGGATGATTTGGTTTATAAGGGTCCGCAGGTAGAGGCTCTGAGCAAGTTCTATGACGAGATGGGCTTCAAGCAGCTCAAGGCTCAGCTAGGAACTGGTCAGGAACCAGTAGAAGTCAAACCAATTGAATTTACCAAAGTGACTGAGGTGACAGCAGATATGCTGGCACCAGAGCAGTTTTTCTATTTTGAAATCTTGGGCGACAACTACCACAAGGAAGAGATTGTCGGCCTTGCCTGGGGCGATAGCCGTCAGATTTATGTCGGTTCCAGCGATTTACTACAGCAACCTCTCTTTCAGGAGTTTTTGACAAAAACAGCTCTGAAAACCTACGACCTCAAGCGGGCCAAGGTACTGCTCAGTCATTATGGTATCGAACTGCCAGCAGCAGCCTTTGATGCGCGCCTAGCCAAGTATCTGCTTTCGACGGTCGAGGATAATGAGCTGGCGACTATTGCTCGCCTCTACGGCCAAACTATCCTGCCGACTGATGACGAGGTTTATGGTAAGGGAGCCAAGCGTGCTTTGCCGGAGCAAGAGCAGCTCTTTGAGCATCTGGCTCGTAAGGTTCAGGTATTGCTGGAAACAGAAGAGCCTATGCAAGAACAGCTCCGCGCCCACGATCAGCTGGATTTGTTGCTTGAAATGGAGCAGCCGCTGGCCTTTGTCTTAGCCAAGATGGAGATTGCGGGGATCAAGGTTGAGCGGGAAACCCTGCAGGGCATGCAGGCAGAAAATGAAAAGACGCTGGAAAGTCTAACGCAGGAGATTTATGATCTGGCTGGTCAGAAGTTCAATATTAACTCGCCGAAACAGCTGGGAACCATTCTCTTTGAGGATATGGGGTTGCCACTGGAGTACACCAAAAAGACCAAGACAGGTTACTCGACAGCGGTTGACGTGCTGGAGCGCCTAGCTCCCATTGCACCGATTGTGTCTAAGATTCTGGAATACCGTCAAATCAGCAAGCTTCAGTCCACTTATATCATCGGACTGCAGGAGGCGATAGCGGCTGACGGCAAGATCCACACTCGCTATGTTCAGGATTTGACCCAGACGGGTCGCCTGTCCTCGGTTGACCCGAACCTGCAGAACATCCCCGTTCGTTTGGAGCAGGGGCGCCTCATTCGCAAGGCCTTTGTGCCAGAGTGGGCAGATAGCGTACTACTCAGCTCGGATTATTCCCAGATTGAGCTGCGGGTGCTGGCTCACATTTCGCAGGACGAGCATCTGATTGCTGCCTTTCAGCATGGAGAAGACATTCACACGGCTACCGCCATGCGGGTCTTTGGTATTGAAAAGGCAGAGGATGTGACACCAAATGACCGTCGCAATGCCAAGGCTGTCAACTTCGGAGTAGTCTATGGCATCTCCGACTTCGGGCTGGCCAATAATTTGGGAATTTCCCGTAAGGCTGCTAAAGACTATATTCAGACTTATTTTGAGCGTTTCCCTGGTATCAAGAATTATATGGAAACCATCGTTCGCGAAGCGCGTGATAAAGGCTATGTAGAGACCATTTATCATCGCCGCCGCTCCTTGCCGGACATCAATTCCCGCAACTTTAACATCCGAAATTTTGCGGAGCGCACAGCTATTAACAGCCCGATCCAAGGATCGGCCGCAGACATTCTCAAAGTCGCTATGATTAATCTGGATCGAGCTCTGACTGAGAAGAATTTCAAGTCTCGCATGCTCTTGCAGGTGCACGATGAAATCGTGCTGGAAGTGCCAAATGACGAGCTAACAGCCGTCCGCCAGCTAGTCAAAGAAACTATGGAAGCTGCGATTGAGCTGGCTGTTCCACTAGTAGCTGATGAAAATACTGGCCAAACTTGGTACGAGGCGAAGTAAGATAAGATACAAAGAGCGTCAAAACCGACTGAAAATTAGGCAGCCGGACGAAGGAGCGATGCTCCTAGAACGGATGATCTATTTTCCAAGGTTTTAGCTCGTGTTCAGTTTAAGATATCAAGGGCGTAAAACACAAAGTGAAAATAGAAAGCTGACACAGCATTCGATGAATGCGAGGAAGCTTGTCTTTTTCACACGGTACTTAGACTAGATTCTGTTAAAACATGAATACTACAAAACTATCCAACTTTATTATGAATGAGGAGGAAGCACATGACTTATCATTTTCAAAATCCCAGCGATGCCATCGTCAAGCATTATCTGAAAAACAGCAAGGTAATTGCTGTTGTCGGACTGTCTGACCGTGAAGAAACGACCAGTAACCGTGTGTCCAAAGAGATGCAAGATCGGGGCTATCGCATTATCCCTGTCAATCCGCGGGCAGCGGGCAGTCAAATTTTTGGTGAGACTGTTTATGCCAGTCTCAAAGATATTCCTTTTCCGGTTGATATTGTCGATGTATACCGTCGCAGTGAGTTTTTGCCGGATGTGGCACTGGATTTTCTGCAGTCGGATGCCAAGATTTTCTGGGCTCAGTTGGGCTTGGAGAGTGAGGAGGCTGAGCAAATTTTGCGGGCAGCCGGTCGGGATGACATTGTCATGGACCGCTGCATTAAACGCGAGCATACTCGCTTGGTTCTAGGCGAATAAGATGGCCAAGTTAGTCATCATTCGTGGAAATTCCGGCTCTGGCAAGTCTAGTCTCGCTGGGAAACTGCAGACTCACTACGGCCGAGGAACTCTCCTGATATCGCAAGATACGGTTAGACGGGACACGCTCAAGGAAAAAGTCGAGCCTGGAAATTTGTCTATTGGCCTGACGGAAACACTGGCTCGCTTCGGTTACGAACATGATTTGATGGTTCTAATAGAAGGATTTTATGAGACAGACATTTACGGACAGATGATAGAGCGGTTGAAAAAATCTTCGCTCCGCAGGTCTTTGCTTACTACTATGACCTATCCTTTGAAGAAACTGTCCGCCGCCATCAGACCAGAGCTAAACAAGAAGAATTTACCCCAGCCGACATGAAGCGCTGGTGGAAAGACCGAGACTTCTTAGGCTGGGAAGAGGAAGCCTTTTTCACAGATGAGGATTCACTAGAGGCAGCCTTTGACAAAATCTGCTCTGCCCTGGACAAGACAGTCTATAATAGCAAATAAAAAAACAACTCACAAGCTTAGGACAAGGAGTCCTGTGCCTGTGGGTTGTTTTCATGTGAGATTGCTTCTTCTTTTTTCAATTCCTCGTAAAAGAGAATGTAAGCGGTCGCTGTATAAGGGAGAACTATAAAATTCAGCAAGCCGTAAGTTAATCTGGCCAATAAATTCCAGCCGATGAAGCTCAGATTAAGCATAAAAAGCTTTCCTTTATAGCCTTTCATTAGCTTCCGGCTTTGACGGATAGCATAGAAAGCTCCCTGGTAACTCCCAGCCTCAAGCTGGTCATAGAGGATGAACTCTGCTTGAGCATAGGCATAGTACTGAGGGATGGCAATACCTAAGCCAGTGAATATCAAGAGGGTTCCCAGTAACATACCAGGGGTGTATTGAAGAATCTGCTGGCCTGCAGCACTTTGAACCGACACCACTGTATGGGCAGGAATTTTTTCCGAAATAGAGAGGATTTTATAAGCATTAAAGATTGCTAGAAGACTCCCGCAGAACATAGGAATATTCCAAAGAAAAATCAGCAGCTGCTTGAGTAAAACCGTCTTGAAGACAGGTGTGAAAGTCTTGCTCGTAAAAAGATATCCTATATCTGAAAAGTTGACATCATCCTTTGTCTTACGAAGGACCTTTATCATGGTGTAGCTGGCAGAAAGCAGTAGCAAGGTCAAGATAAACTGGATGGTTGTCGGGAAAAGATTTTTGCTAATGAGAAGATAGATGGACTGGCTAAAAGTTAGGCTGGGAATGGAATCTCTTAGATTGTCATTAAGGGAAAGTAAGATGCTGAGGATGCTGACAAGAGTTGGGGCCGCAAACAAAAGAAAAATCCCTCTCGTTTGGCTGCGGACGGTACGAGCCTGAGCTCTGATGTGACTTAGATTCATAATTCCTCCATTTGGATTTGTCTGTTACATTATATCATACCCCGTGACAGATAGAAGTTTTTTTGGTAAAATCATACGGTATCTTGTGAGCCCTTGCTGCTCATTATATAGAAGAAAAATCGCTGGGACTGTTTTTCCCAGCAGGAGGAAACATGTCAACATCACCGATTCAATATCGTTTGATTAAAAAAGAAAAGCATACAGGTGCTCGTTTGGGGGAAATTATCACGCCTCACGGGACTTTTCCGACGCCTATGTTTATGCCGGTTGGGACCCAGGCGACGGTCAAGACCCAGTCACCAGAAGAGCTCAAGCAAATGGGTTCTGGTATCATCTTGTCCAATACTTATCACCTCTGGCTGCGGCCGGGCGATGAACTGATCGCCCGTGCAGGTGGCCTGCACAAGTTCATGAACTGGGACCAGCCTATTCTGACGGATAGCGGAGGTTTTCAGGTCTATTCTCTAGCTGACAGCCGCAACATCACAGAAGAAGGAGTAACCTTTAAAAACCACCTCAATGGTTCCAAAATGTTCCTGTCACCAGAAAAGGCCATCTCCATCCAGAACAATCTGGGCAGTGACATTATGATGTCCTTTGACGAATGTCCGCAGTTCTACCAGCCGTATGACTATGTCAAGAAGTCCATTGAGCGGACTAGCCGTTGGGCAGAGCGTGGACTCAAGGCCCACAGTCGTCCACACGACCAAGGACTCTTTGGGATTGTTCAGGGTGCGGGTTTTGAAGATTTACGCCGCCAGTCTGCTCAAGACTTGGTCAGCATGGATTTCCCAGGCTACTCTATCGGAGGACTGGCTGTTGGTGAGACTCACGAAGAGATGAATGCAGTGCTAGACTTCACAACGCCTATGCTGCCTGAAAATAAGCCCCGCTATCTCATGGGAGTTGGAGCGCCAGATAGCTTGATTGATGGGGTTATACGTGGCGTTGATATGTTTGACTGCGTCCTGCCGACTCGGATTGCCCGAAATGGTACCTGTATGACTAGCGAAGGACGTCTGGTTGTTAAAAACGCTCAGTTTGAGGAAGATTTCACGCCGCTTGACCATGATTGCGATTGCTACACATGTACCAACTACACGCGGGCCTATATCCGCCACTTGCTCAAAGCGGACGAGACCTTCGGCATCCGCCTGACCAGCTATCACAACCTCTACTTCTTGGTAAACCTTATGAAGAAAGTCCGCCAAGCTATTATGGACGACAACCTGCTGGAATTCCGTGAAGACTTTATTGAGCGCTACGGCTACAATAAATCCAGCCGAAATTTCTAAGAAGTTCCATTTGAAAGGGGAAGCTATGTCTGATGAAGAGAAATTGCTGAAAAGATTGACAGCGTATCTGTCAGACGACCAAAAACATACCCTTCGTATTTATGGTCATGGTGCTTCGGGGAAGTCGACTTTTGCTCGAAAACTCCAGCTAGCCTTGGGTGAGGACCGAACCAATCTGCTGGGAACAGATCCTTATGTAATTACTGGAGAGTATCGAGATTTGCTCAGTTCCAAAGATTTTCCTCATCAAAAAGTCACAGCCTGCCTCCCAGCCGTTCATGAACTCGGGAGTCTGGAGCGAGATATTTGTGCCTTGCAGTCTGGTCTGGATATTCTGACCATTGGCACAGCTTGGTCGCCTAGCTTGCGATTATCAGCCCAAAAGCCTATTCTGATAGTAGAAGGTATGTCGGCTGCCTTTTTGCCTGAAAGTTTGTTTGATTTGTCGATTTGCTTTTACACGGATAATCAGACTGAGTTAGAACGCCGCTTGGCTCGGGACGTGGCTGTGCGAGAGCGCAGATCAGATTGGATAAAGCAGACACATCTAGCTCGACGAGAGCAATATAAGCACTTTTATCAACCCTATCTAGCGGCTGCAGACCTTGTCGTCTGCCAGTCAGGTAACAGCTTTCGCATCGAAAAGGACAGCTCTTTGCTATAAAACAAGTAGCCAAGGGTAAATTTTCATTTTTTATCTCACTGATGTGCGTCAGTGAGATTTTGTATTTTCTGAATACAAAATCGAATAAATAGGTGAAAAGTCTAAATTTTCTTCTAGATAATGACTTACAAGACTTATAAATTGTTTAGAAAACACTTTCATAAAAAATCATCCTAAAAATCTTTAAAAAATTACTCAAATCCCTTGCAATGACTGGTTCTTTGTGTTAAGATACTATGGTGCTGTAAAAAAACAGCGTGTAGCTTTGATGCAAGAGGTTGCGACACGCTCGGTTGCATTGCCACGCAATCACCTGTCGGTTTTCTTGTGGAGCTAGCCTATTATCTTAAATAGACGAAAAGGAGAAAAAGATGGCAAACAAAAAAATCCGCATCCGTTTGAAAGCTTACGAACATCGTACACTTGATACAGCGGCTGCAAAAATCGTAGAAACTGCTACTCGTACTGGTGCTGAAGTTGCGGGTCCAATCCCACTTCCAACTGAGCGCAGCCTCTACACAATCATTCGTGCGACTCACAAATACAAAGACTCTCGCGAACAATTTGAAATGCGTACTCACAAACGCCTGATCGACATCATCAACCCAACTCAAAAAACAGTTGACGCTTTGATGAAATTGGATCTTCCAAGTGGTGTGAACGTAGAGATTAAACTTTAATCTAAAGCTTGATCTAAACCAGAGCATAAAAAACGCTCGTTAAAAACTTTTTGAAAAAAATATAGAAAAGGAAACATTTTCTCATGACAAAAGGAATCTTAGGGAAAAAAGTGGGAATGACTCAAATCTTCACTGAAGCTGGCGAATTAATCCCTGTAACTGTTGTTGAAGCAGCTCCAAACGTTGTTCTTCAAGTTAAAACAGTTGAAACAGATGGTTACAACGCAGTTCAAGTTGGTTTTGATGACCTTCGTGACGTATTGAGCAACAAACCTGCCAAAGGCCATGTAGCGAAAGCTAACACAGCTCCTAAGCGCTTCATTCGTGAATTCAAAAACATTGAAGGCTTGGAAGTAGGAGCAGAAATCACTGTCGATACATTCGAAGCTGGTGATGTTGTTGATGTAACAGGAACTTCAAAAGGTAAAGGTTTCCAAGGTGTTATCAAGCGCCACGGCCAATCTCGTGGTCCGATGGCTCACGGTTCACGTTACCATCGTCGTCCTGGTTCAATGGGACCAGTTGCGCCAAACCGCGTGTTCAAAAACAAACGCTTGGCTGGACGTATGGGTGGCAACCGTGTAACGATTCAAAACCTTGAAATCGTACAGGTTGTTCCAGAGAAGAACGTTATCTTGATTAAAGGTAACGTACCAGGTGCTAAGAAATCTCTTATCACTATCAAGTCAGCAGTTAAAGCTGGTAAATAATAAAGAAAGGGGAAATCAGTCACAATGGCAAACGTAAAATTATTTGACCAAACTGGTAAAGAAGCTGGTGAAGTAGTTCTGAACGATGCGGTCTTTGGTATTGAACCAAATGAATCAGTTGTCTTTGATGTTATCATCAGCCAACGCGCTAGCCTTCGTCAAGGAACTCACGCTGTTAAAAACCGTTCTGCAGTGTCAGGCGGCGGACGCAAACCATGGCGTCAAAAAGGAACTGGACGTGCTCGTCAAGGTTCTATCCGCTCTCCACAATGGCGTGGTGGTGGTATCGTATTCGGTCCAACTCCTCGTTCATATGCTTACAAACTTCCACGTAAAGTTCGTAGATTAGCATTGAAATCAGTTTACTCTGAAAAAGTTGCTGAAAACAAATTCGTAGCTGTAGACAGCCTTTCATTTACAGCTCCAAAAACTGCTGAGTTTGTAAAAGTGCTTGCTGCACTGAGCATCGATACGAAAGTTCTTGTTATCCTTGAAGAAGGAAATGAATTCGCTGCACTTTCAGCTCGCAACCTTCCAAACGTGAAAGTTGCAACTGCAACAACTGCAAGCGTTCTGGACATCGTAAACAGCGATAAACTTCTGGTTACTCAGGCAGCTATCTCTAAAATTGAGGAGGTTCTTGCATAATGAATTTGTACGACGTAATCAAAAAACCTGTTATCACTGAAGGTTCAATGGCTCAGTACGAAGCAGGCAAATACGTATTTGAAGTGGACACTCGCGCTCACAAGCTCTTGATCAAGCAAGCTGTTGAAGCTGCTTTTGAAGGAGTTAAGGTTGCTAACGTTAACACTATCAATGTAAAACCAAAAGCAAAACGCGTTGGACGTTACACTGGTTTTACAAACAAAACTAAAAAAGCTATCGTAACACTGACAGCTGATTCTAAAGCAATCGAGTTGTTCGGTGCAGAAGAAGAATAATCTAAGGAGGAAATATCGTGGGAATTCGTGTTTATAAACCAACAACAAACGGTCGCCGTAATATGACTTCTTTGGATTTCGCTGAAATCACTACCAGCACTCCAGAAAAATCTTTGCTTGTTTCTTTAAAGAGCAAGGCTGGTCGTAATAACAACGGTCGCATCACTGTTCGTCACCAAGGTGGCGGCCACAAGCGTCACTACCGTTTGATTGACTTCAAGCGTAACAAAGACGCTGTTGAAGCAGTTGTAAAAACAATCGAGTATGATCCAAATCGTTCAGCAAACATCGCTTTGGTTCACTACACTGACGGTGTGAAGGCTTATATCATCGCTCCTAAAGGTCTTGAAGTTGGGCAACGCATCGTTTCAGGTCCTGAAGCAGATATCAAAGTCGGAAACGCTCTTCCGCTTGCTAATATCCCAGTTGGTACTTTGGTTCACAACATTGAGTTGAAGCCAGGCCGCGGTGGAGAATTGGTTCGTGCTGCTGGAGCTTCTGCTCAAGTATTGGGTCAAGAAGGTAAGTACACTCTTGTTCGTCTTCAATCAGGCGAAGTTCGTATGATTCTTGGTACTTGCCGCGCTACAGTTGGTGTTGTCGGAAACGAACAACATGGACTTGTAAACCTTGGTAAAGCAGGACGTAGCCGTTGGAAAGGTATCCGCCCAACAGTTCGCGGTTCTGTAATGAACCCTAACGATCACCCACACGGTGGTGGTGAAGGTAAAGCACCAGTTGGTCGTAAAGCGCCATCTACTCCATGGGGCAAACCTGCTCTTGGACTTAAAACTCGTAACAAAAAAGCGAAATCTGACAAACTTATCGTTCGTCGTCGCAACGAGAAATAATTTAAAACAATCTATCCGCCAGCTCGGTAGCGCTGCATAGTCAGCGCAGGCCGCTGTGGTACTTATTTAAAGGAGAAAATATAAAATGGGACGCAGTCTTAAAAAAGGACCTTTCGTCGATGAGCATCTGATGAAGAAAGTTGAAGCTCAAGCTAACGACGAAAAGAAAAAAGTTATCAAAACTTGGTCACGTCGTTCAACGATCTTCCCAAGTTTCATTGGTTACACAATCGCAGTTTATGACGGACGTAAACACGTACCTGTTTACATCCAGGAAGACATGGTAGGTCACAAGCTTGGTGAATTTGCGCCAACTCGTACTTACAAGGGTCACGCTGCAGACGACAAGAAAACACGTAGAAAATAAGGAGAACATAAATGGCAGAAATTACTTCAGCTAAAGCAATGGCTCGTACAGTGCGTGTTTCACCTCGTAAATCTCGTCTGGTTCTTGACAATATTCGTGGTAAAAACGTCGCTGACGCAATCGCAATCTTGAAATTCACGCCAAACAAAGCTGCTGGCATTATCGAAAAAGTTTTGAACTCTGCAATCGCTAATGCTGAAAACAACTTTGGTTTGGAAAAAGCAAACTTGGTAGTATCTGAAGCTTTCGCAAACGAAGGACCAACTATGAAACGTTTCCGTCCGCGCGCTAAAGGTTCAGCTTCACCAATCAACAAACGCACAAGCCACATCACTGTGGTTGTTGCAGAAAAATAAGGAGGTAACATCGTGGGTCAAAAAGTACATCCAATTGGTATGCGTGTCGGCATCATCCGTGATTGGGATGCCAAATGGTATGCTGAAAAAGAATACGCGGATTACCTTCATGAAGATCTTGCAATCCGTAAATTCGTTCAAAAAGAATTGGCTGACGCAGCGATTTCAACTATTGAAATTGAACGCGCAGTAAACAAAGTAAACGTTTCTCTTCACACTGCTAAGCCAGGTATGGTTATCGGTAAAGGTGGAGCAAACGTTGATGCACTCCGTGCAAAACTCAACAAATTGACTGGAAAACAAGTCCACATCAACATCATCGAAATCAAGCGTCCTGACTTGGATGCGCATCTGGTTGGTGAAGGAATTGCTCGCCAGCTTGAGCAGCGTGTTGCTTTCCGTCGTGCTCAAAAACAAGCTATCCAACGTACAATGCGTGCAGGAGCTAAAGGAATCAAAACTCAAGTATCAGGTCGTTTGAATGGTGCAGATATTGCCCGCAGCGAAGGTTACTCTGAGGGAACTGTTCCGCTTCACACTCTTCGTGCGGATATCGATTACGCTTGGGAAGAAGCTGACACTACTTACGGTAAACTGGGTGTTAAAGTCTGGATCTACCGTGGAGAAGTCCTTCCAGCTCGTAAAAACACTAAAGGAGGTAAATAACCAATGTTAGTACCTAAACGTGTTAAACACCGTCGCGAATTCCGTGGAAAAATGCGCGGTGAAGCTAAAGGCGGAAAAGAAGTGGCATTTGGAGAATACGGTCTTCAAGCAACTACTAGCCACTGGATCACTAACCGCCAAATCGAAGCTGCCCGTATCGCTATGACTCGTTACATGAAGCGTGGTGGTAAAGTTTGGATTAAAATCTTCCCACACAAATCATACACTGCAAAAGCTATCGGTGTACGGATGGGTTCTGGTAAAGGTGCTCCAGAAGGTTGGGTTGCGCCAGTTAAGCGTGGCAAAGTAATGTTTGAAGTTGCTGGCGTTTCAGAAGAAATCGCTCGCGAAGCGCTTCGCCTTGCAAGCCACAAACTTCCAGTTAAATGTAAATTCGTAAAACGTGAAGCAGAATAAGGAGAAGGCATGAAACTTAATGAAGTAAAAGAATTTGTTAAAGAACTTCGTGGTCTTTCTCAAGAAGAACTCGCGAAGCGTGAAAATGAATTGAAGAAAGAATTGTTTGATCTTCGTTTCCAAGCAGCTGCTGGCCAATTGGAACAGACAGCTCGTTTGAAAGAAGTGAAAAAACAAATCGCTCGTATCAAAACTGTTCAATCAGAAGTTAAATAATAGACTAGGGAAGGAGAATTTCAATGGAACGCAATAATCGTAAAGTTCTTGTCGGACGCGTTGTTTCTGACAAAATGGACAAAACAATCACAGTTGTAGTTGAAACTAAACGTAACCACCCAGTCTATGGTAAACGTATTAACTACTCTAAGAAGTACAAAGCACATGACGAAAACAATGTTGCCAAAGAAGGCGATATCGTTCGTATCATGGAAACTCGTCCGCTTTCAGCTACAAAACGCTTCCGTCTTGTAGAAGTCGTTGAAGAAGCGGTTATCATCTAATCAAACCAGAAAGGAGAAAACTTAAATGATTCAAACAGAAACTCGTTTGAAAGTTGCCGACAACAGCGGCGCTCGCGAAATCTTGACAATCAAAGTTCTTGGTGGCTCAGGACGTAAGTTCGCTAACATCGGTGATGTAATCGTTGCGTCTGTAAAACAAGCTACTCCTGGTGGTGCGGTTAAGAAAGGTGACGTTGTAAAAGCTGTTATCGTTCGTACTAAATCAGGTGCTCGTCGTAAAGATGGTTCATACATCAAATTTGACGAAAACGCTGCAGTCATCATCCGTGAAGACAAAACTCCTCGCGGAACTCGTATCTTCGGCCCAGTTGCTCGTGAATTGCGTGACGGCGGCTTCATGAAGATCGTATCATTGGCTCCAGAAGTACTTTAATCAAAATTAACAAACACAGTCCCCTGGCAAAAGTCAGGGTGCCCCTATGGGCGTAAGAATTAAGAGGAGAAATAAATGTTTGTAAAAAAAGGCGACAAAGTTCGCGTAATTGCTGGTAAAGACAAGGGTGTTGAAGCGCTTGTTGTTACAGCTCTTCCAAAAGTAAACAAAGTTGTTGTTGAAGGTGTAAACATCGTTAAGAAACACCAAAAACCAAATAACGAAAACCCTCAAGGTGCTATCGTGGAAAAAGAAGCACCGATCCATGTGTCAAACGTTCAAGTTCTTGACAAGAATGGAGTTGCAGGACGTGTTGGCTACAAGTTTGTAGACGGCAAAAAAGTTCGTTACAATAAAAAATCAGGCGAAGTGCTTGACTAATCACGAAGGAAAGGAGAAGTATAATGGCAAATCGTTTAAAAGAAAAATATCTTAAAGAAGTAGTTCCAGCTTTGACTGAAAAGTTCAACTACTCATCTGTTATGGCTGTGCCAAAAGTGGATAAAATCGTTTTGAACATGGGTGTCGGTGACGCTGTATCAAACGCTAAAAACCTTGAAAAAGCTGCTGAAGAATTGGCTCTTATCTCAGGTCAAAAACCACTTATCACTAAAGCTAAAAAATCAATCGCCGGCTTCCGTCTTCGTGAAGGTGTAGCGATCGGTGCTAAAGTAACCCTTCGTGGAGAACGTATGTATGAATTCTTGGATAAATTGGTTTCAGTTTCTCTTCCACGTGTTCGTGACTTCCACGGTGTTCCAACAAAATCTTTTGATGGACGCGGAAACTACACACTTGGTGTGAAAGAACAATTGATCTTCCCAGAAATCAACTTTGATGACGTTGATAAGACTCGCGGTCTTGACATCGTTATCGTAACAACTGCTAACACTGACGAAGAGTCACGCGAATTGCTTACAGGCCTTGGAATGCCTTTTGCAAAATAATATAGGAGGTAAAACAAATGGCTAAAAAATCAATGATTGCTAAGAACAAACGCCCAGCTAAGTTCTCTACGCAAGCTTATACTCGTTGTGAAAAATGTGGCCGTCCACATTCCGTTTACCGCAAGTTTAAACTTTGCCGTGTTTGCTTCCGTGAATTAGCATACAAAGGACAAATCCCTGGCGTTACCAAAGCATCTTGGTAATTCTAGCTTCCAATTCCGTCAAGATTCTTCGTTATCGGCTTTTGCCTAACTTAAGTTATGCCTACAAGCCGATGCCTAGACTCACTTAGGAATTGAAACCTAGAAACATATTCTGAGCATAGCTCAATCATTAACTAGCAAGTGCAGCTTGCAAACTACTAGTAAGAGGAGAAATATAAAATGGTTATGACTGACCCAATTGCAGACTTTCTGACACGTATCCGTAATGCTAACCAAGCAAACCACGAAGTGCTTGAAGTGCCTGCATCAAACATCAAAAAAGGGATTGCTGAAATCCTGAAGCGTGAAGGTTTTGTAAAAAACGTTGAAATCATCGAAGATGATAAACAAGGCATCATCCGTGTATTCCTTAAATACGGACAAAATGGTGAAAAAGTTATCACTGGTTTGAAACGCGTTTCAAAACCAGGTCTGCGTGTTTACAAGAAACGCGAAGATCTTCCAAAAGTTCTGAACGGACTTGGAATTGCTATCCTTTCAACATCTGAAGGCTTGCTGACTGACAAAGAAGCACGCCAAAAGAATGTTGGTGGTGAGGTTATCGCTTACGTTTGGTAATATTTAGTTCCCAATTTCTTTGTGACTCTTCGTTATCGTCTCTTGCCTAACCCAAAGTTATGCCTGCGAGACGATGCCTAGATTCACTTTGAAACTGAAACCTAAATGTTCCTTTAAATCGAGAAATCGATTTAAGCCCCCGTGAAAACTGGTCGCTTACGGCCTGACAATCTAACAGGAGAATATATACATGTCACGTATTGGTAATAAAGTTATCGTGTTGCCTGCTGGTGTTGAGATCAGCAACAAAGACAACGTTGTAACTGTAAAAGGACCTAAAGGAGAACTGACTCGTGAGTTCTCAAAAGATATTGAAATCCGTGTGGAAGGAACTGAAGTAACTCTTCACCGTCCAAACGATTCAAAAGAAATGAAAACAATCCACGGAACAACTCGTGCCCTTTTGAACAACATGGTTGTTGGTGTATCAGAAGGATTCAAGAAAGAACTTGAAATGCGTGGGGTTGGTTACCGTGCTCAACTTCAAGGCAAAAAGCTTGTACTTTCAGTTGGTAAATCTCATCCAGACGAAGTAGAAGCTCCAGAAGGCATCACTTTTGAACTTCCAAACCCAACGACTATCGTTGTCAGCGGAATTTCAAAAGAAGTAGTTGGACAAACAGCAGCTTACGTACGTAGCCTGCGTGCTCCAGAGCCATACAAAGGTAAAGGTATCCGCTACGTTGGTGAATTCGTTCGCCGTAAAGAAGGTAAAACTGGTAAATAATCTTGTCTGGCTGATTTTTTCAGCCAAACAAGCTGTTTTCCAAGGTTGTGCATAAGCACAAGATTAAAATTAAGAGGTGAAAATTGTGATTACGAAACCAGATAAAAACAAAGTCCGCCAAAAACGCCACCGTCGCGTTCGCGGAAAACTCTCTGGAACTGCTGATCGCCCACGTTTGAACGTATTCCGTTCTAATACAGGCATCTACGCTCAAGTGATTGATGACGTAGCGGGTGTAACGCTCGCAAGCGCTTCAACTCTTGACAAAGAAGTTTCAAAAGGAACTAAAACAGAACAAGCCGTTGTTGTTGGTAAGCTCGTTGCTGAACGTGCAGTTGCTAAAGGTATTTCTGAAGTCGTCTTCGACCGCGGTGGATATCTCTATCACGGACGTGTAAAAGCTTTGGCTGATGCAGCTCGTGAAAACGGATTGAAATTCTAAGAGGAGGACACTAGAAAATGGCATTTAAAGACAACGCAGTTGAACTTGAAGAACGCTTAGTTGCCATCAACCGTGTTACAAAAGTTGTTAAAGGTGGACGTCGTCTTCGCTTTGCAGCTCTTGTAGTTGTTGGTGATCGCAATGGTCGTGTTGGCTTCGGTACTGGTAAAGCTCAAGAAGTACCAGAAGCAATCCGCAAAGCAGTTGAAGATGCGAAGAAGAATTTGATTGAAGTACCAATGGTTGGCACAACAATTCCTCACGAAGTTCTTTCAGAATTTGGCGGAGCGAAAGTATTGCTTAAGCCAGCTGTTGAGGGTTCTGGAGTTGCTGCCGGTGGTGCGGTTCGTGCCGTCATCGAGTTGGCAGGTGTAGCAGATGTTACATCTAAATCTCTTGGCTCTAACACTCCAATCAACATCGTTCGCGCAACTGTTGAAGGTTTGAAACAATTAAAACGCGCTGAAGAAGTTGCTGCCCTTCGTGGTATTTCAGTTTCTGACTTGGCATAAGAAAGGGGATAACATGGCTCAAATTAAAATTACTTTGACTAAGTCTCCAATCGGACGCATCCCGTCACAACGTAAAACTGTTGTAGCACTTGGACTTGGCAAATTGAACAGCTCAGTTATCAAAGAAGATAACCCAGCAGTACGTGGTATGATTACTGCAGTATCACACTTGGTAACTGTTGAAGACGTTAAATAAGCTTTGCTGGTTTAACAACTTTAAATTAAAATACGTTAGGGGATGGGATTTTCTCAGCCCCTAAAACTAAATATATGTATAGGCGAGTTTATATAGGAGACACCTTTTCTCCTATATGAGCGCTAGCATTTTACAAAAGAGGAGAAATAATATAATGAAACTTCATGAATTACAACCTGCTGCAGGTTCTCGTAAAGTCCGCAACCGTGTTGGTCGTGGTACATCATCTGGTAACGGTAAAACATCTGGCCGTGGTCAAAAAGGTCAAAAAGCTCGTAGCGGTGGCGGCGTTCGCCTTGGTTTTGAAGGTGGACAAACTCCATTGTTCCGTCGTCTTCCAAAACGTGGCTTCCTGAACATCAACCGCAAAGAATATGCAATTGTTAACCTTGACCAACTGAACGCCTTTGAAGATGGCGCTGAAGTAACACCAGTTGTTCTCATCGAAGCAGGTATTGTAAAAGCTGAAAAATCAGGTATCAAGATTCTTGGTAACGGAGAATTGACAAAGAAATTGACTGTTAAGGCAGCTAAATTCTCTAAATCAGCTGAAGAAGCTATCACTGCTAAAGGTGGTTCAGTGGAAGTCATCTAAGCGAGGTGACCTATGTTTTTCAAACTATTAAAAGACGCATTTAAAATCAAACAGGTACGGTCTAAGATTCTATTCACGATTTTTATCATCTTAGTTTTCCGTATCGGTACAACCATAACAGTTCCAGGGATTAATGCCAAAGCTTTGAGCAACTTGAATGATTTGCCATTCCTGAATATGCTGAGCTTGGTCTCTGGTAACGCTATGCGCAACTTCTCTGTCTTTGCACTTGGAGTCAGTCCTTACATCACAGCTTCGATCGTTGTTCAGTTGCTGCAAATGGACTTACTTCCGAAGTTTGTAGAGTGGGGCAAGCAAGGGGAAGTAGGACGGAGGAAGCTGAATCAAGCGACCCGTTATATCGCCCTAGTTTTGGCCTTTGTGCAGGCAATTGGGATTACCGCTGGTTTTGATACTCTCTCAAGAGCTAATCTGGTTGCTAATCCTAATGTTCAGACCTACGCTTTGATTTGCGTTCTTCTAGCAACTGGTTCTATGATTGTGACTTGGCTGGGAGAGCAGATTACGGATAAGGGTTACGGTAACGGTGTTTCCATGATTATCTTTGCTGGTATCGTCTCAGCTATCCCTGATATGATTAAAGGGATCTATGAAGATTACTTCGTCAATATTCCGAGCGAACGATTGACTTCATCTTTCATTTTTGTAGGAATTCTGATTGTGGCAGTCCTGCTGATTATCTACTTTACAACCTTTGTACAGCAGGCTGAATATAAAATTCCAATTCAGTATACGAAAGTAGCTAAGGGGGCACCTTCAAGCTCCTATCTGCCGCTGAAAGTCAATCCAGCTGGAGTTATTCCTGTAATCTTCGCCAGCTCCATTACTGCTGCACCGGCAGCGATTTTCCAAGTTGCCAGTGCCATGGGTTATGATGCAGAGTGGGTTAAGACAGCTCAGTCACTTTTGGCAACAACGACCATTAGTGGTATGTTCATGTACGCCTTCCTGATTGTCCTCTTTACATTCTTCTATACCTTTGTACAGATTAATCCAGAGAAGACAGCAGAGAATCTGCAAAAGAGCGGAGCTTACATCCCAGGTGTTCGTCCTGGTAAAGGAACAGAAGACTACATGTCTAAACTGCTGCGCCGTTTGGCAACAGTTGGTGCTCTCTTCCTAGGTGTCATTTCCATTCTGCCTATTGTAGCTAAAGATGTATTTGGATTGACAGATGCCGTTGCTCTTGGAGGAACCAGTCTCTTGATCATCATCTCAACTGGTATTGAGGGAATGAAACAGCTAGAAGGCTACCTGCTGAAGAGAAAGTATGTCGGCTTTATGGATACTTCAGAGTAAGGGAACTTTTGAATTGCTTTTCTAATGAGAAGCTAGTTCAGATAACCTTTCTTGAACCGAAAATAAACAAAATAAAAGGGGACAGAGTAGACTCACCCCCTTCTATTTTGTTTTTAAATGAGTTTATTAATCGGTTT
Source organism: Streptococcus sp. 27098_8_134 (assembly GCF_041431675.1). NCBI lineage: Bacteria > Bacillati > Bacillota > Bacilli > Lactobacillales > Streptococcaceae > Streptococcus > Streptococcus sp. 27098_8_134. The sequence continues at coordinate 136,625 of NZ_JAPVYD010000005.1, forward strand.
AATAGATTGCTTTAAAAACAAAAAAGGAGACCAATCATGAATCTTTTGATTATGGGCTTACCAGGTGCTGGTAAAGGAACTCAAGCTGCTAAAATCGTTGAGCATTTCAATGTTGCACATATTTCAACTGGAGATATGTTCCGTGCGGCGATTGCTAACCAAACAGAGATGGGCGTTTTGGCCAAGTCATATATTGACAAGGGCGAGTTGGTCCCAGACCAAGTGACAAACGGTATTGTCAAAGAGCGTTTGAGTCAAGACGATATTAAGCAAACAGGCTTCCTCTTGGATGGTTACCCACGTACGATTGAGCAAGCAAATGCCTTGGATCAAACGCTAGCAGAGCTTGATTTGGCTTTGGACGGCGTTATAAATATCGAAGTAGATCCTAACAGCTTATTGGAGCGTTTGAGCGGCCGGATTATCCATCGTGAAACAGGCGAAACCTTCCACAAGGTCTTCAATCCGCCAGCAGACTACAAGGAAGAGGATTATTACCAGCGCGAAGATGATAAGCCTGAGACAGTTAAACGTCGTTTGGATGTTAATATTGCTCAGGGTCAGCCGATTATTGAACATTATCGCAGCAAAGGTCTGGTCCATGATATTCAAGGAAATCAAGATATTAATGATGTCTTCTCAGCTATCGAAAAAGTCTTGACAAATTTGAAATAAAAGCGTTTTTCCTGCTTGCAATATTTGACAAGTAGTGATACAATGAATTAGTCTGACTTATAATTGTTACCTCTGTGCTCAGAGGGATCAAATCGAAATTTATGGAGGTACTTTTGCGTGGCAAAAGACGATGTGATTGAGGTTGAAGGCAAGGTAGTTGATACAATGCCTAATGCAATGTTTACGGTTGAACTTGAAAATGGACATCAGATTTTAGCAACAGTTTCTGGTAAAATTCGTAAAAACTATATTCGTATTTTAGCGGGAGACCGTGTGACTGTAGAAATGAGTCCTTATGATTTGACACGTGGACGGATCACATACCGCTTTAAATAATCGAAAAACTTGGAGGGAAAAAATGAAAGTAAGACCATCGGTCAAACCAATTTGCGAATACTGCAAAGTTATTCGTCGTAATGGTCGTGTTATGGTAATTTGCCCAGCAAATCCAAAACACAAACAACGTCAAGGATAAGATAGAAAGGAGAAAAAATGGCTCGTATTGCTGGAGTTGACATTCCAAATGACAAACGTGTAGTCGTTTCACTGACTTATGTGTACGGTATCGGACTTCCAACTTCTAAGAAAATCTTGGCAGCTGCTGGAGTTTCAGAAGACATCCGTGTAAAAGATCTTACAATCGAACAAGAAGACGCTATCCGTCGTGAAGTAGATGCGATTAAAGTTGAAGGTGACCTTCGTCGTGAAGTAAACTTGAACATCAAACGTTTGATGGAAATCGGTTCATACCGTGGAATCCGTCACCGTCGTGGACTTCCTGTCCGTGGACAAAACACTAAAAATAACGCCCGCACTCGTAAAGGTAAAGCTGTTGCGATTGCAGGTAAGAAAAAATAATATAAGGAGGTAAAAAGTCTTGGCTAAACCAACACGTAAACGTCGTGTGAAGAAAAATATCGAATCCGGTATTGCTCATATTCACGCTACATTTAATAACACTATTGTTATGATTACTGATGTGCATGGTAACGCGATTGCTTGGTCATCTGCTGGAGCTCTTGGATTTAAAGGTTCTCGTAAATCTACACCATTTGCTGCCCAAATGGCATCTGAAGCAGCTGCTAAATCTGCACAGGAACACGGTCTGAAATCAGTTGAAGTTACTGTAAAAGGTCCAGGTTCTGGTCGTGAGTCTGCTATTCGTGCTCTTGCTGCCGCTGGTCTTGAAGTAACAGCTATTCGTGATGTGACTCCTGTACCACACAATGGTGCTCGTCCTCCAAAACGTCGCCGTGTATAATCACCAACCGTTACACTGCTTTTCGTTTAAGAGGGAGTATAGCAAATGATTGAGTTTGAAAAACCAAATATAACAAAAATTGATGAAAATAAAGATTATGGCAAGTTTGTAGTAGAGCCGCTTGAGCGTGGTTATGGTACAACACTGGGAAATTCTCTTCGCCGTGTGCTTTTGGCTTCACTTCCAGGTGCTGCTGTTACTTCAATTAATATTGAAGGTGTTTTGCACGAGTTTGATACAATTTCCGGTGTCCGCGAAGACGTGATGCAAATTATTCTGAACGTCAAAGGAATTGCTGTAAAATCTTACGTCCAAGACGAAAAGATTATTGAACTGGATGTTGAAGGCCCAGCAGAAGTAACTGCCGGAGACATTTTGACAGACAGTGATATTGAAATTATAAACCCTGATCATTATCTCTTTACAATCGGAGAAGGCGCAAGCTTTAAGGCAACGATGACTGTCAACAGCGGTCGTGGTTATGTGCCTGCAGATGAAAATAAGAAAGATGATGCACCAGTGGGAACACTTGCGGTGGATTCTATCTATACGCCAGTGACAAAAGTTAATTACCAGGTTGAGCCAGCTCGTGTTGGTAGCAACGATGGTTTTGACAAACTAACCCTTGAAATTTTAACGAATGGAACAATTATTCCAGAAGATGCTTTGGGACTTTCAGCCCGCATCCTTACGGAACATTTGAATCTCTTCACTAATCTGACAGAAGTAGCTATCGCTGCAGACGTTATGAAGGAAGCAGAAAAGACTTCTGATGACCGCATTTTGGAACGGACCATCGAAGAATTAGATTTGTCAGTTCGCTCATACAACTGTTTGAAACGTGCAGGTATCAATACTGTATTTGATTTGACAGAAAAATCTGAGCCTGAAATGATGAAAGTTCGTAACTTGGGACGCAAGAGTCTGGAAGAAGTAAAAGTTAAACTTGCTGATCTCGGTCTGGGGTTAAAAAACGATAAATAAAGGAGGAATACATGGCTTACCGTAAACTAGGACGCACTAGCTCGCAACGTAAAGCGATGCTTCGCGATTTGACTACTGATTTGCTGATCAACGAATCAATCGTGACAACTGAAGCTCGTGCTAAAGAAATCCGTAAAACAGTAGAAAAAATGATTACATTGGGCAAACGTGGAGACTTGCACGCTCGTCGTCAAGCTGCAGCTTTTGTACGTAATGAAATCGCATCAGAAAACTATGATGAAGCAACAGAAAAGTATACTACAACTACTGCTCTTCAAAAATTGTTCTCTGAGATTGCACCACGCTATGCAGAGCGCAACGGTGGATATACTCGTATCCTGAAAACTGAACCGCGCCGTGGAGATGCTGCGCCAATGGCAATCATCGAATTAGTTTAAGATCATCAATCTTTGTTGAGTGTTATGATGATGGAATAGAATCTCTATTCTTAGTCTAGCTCTGGTCTACCGCTAGGATTCTTTCCTAGCGGGAACACTCATCATATAGTTGATAATAGGTAGACGCTTGTTTACGAAATTGCTTTTAAGGCAAAAACAATTTCGTAAGCAGGCGTTTTTGCATGAGGCTAGGAAAATACCTGAAATTTTGTTATAATACTTTAACACTATCAAAAATTTATAGGAAATGGAAATGATGGATTCAATCCAAATTTTAAAAGAACGCTATTTAAAGAATATCAAAGAAAATCCAACTGTCTACATTGGCATTGAGTTAGAATTTCCTATTGTCAATAGCCAGGGCGGAGCGACTGATACAAATGTGGCCAAGAATCTCTTGAAGCATCTATTGGAAGAGTATGATTTTGAGTCGGAACGATTTGATAGAGATGGCAATCCCATCCAACTGAAATCTACTAAAAATGAAGACAGGATTCTTTTTGAGGTCTCTTACAATACTTTGGAATTTGCTTTTGCCAAGGCTAGTAGAATTCAAGAAGTTGAAGAGCGTTTTAAGAACTATCTGAACATTATTCAGCCAATTCTGCGCGAAGAAGACCATGAAATTCAAGGAGAAGGTATTCATCCTTTCTGGGCAGAAAATGATAATAGTCCAGTTAAGTATCCAAGATATGAAATGTTGATGCAGTATTTAGCTATGGGAAAGAACATGGATGGTCTGCACAATTATCCGGAATATGGCGCTTTTATTTGTGGGAGTCAAGTGCAGCTGGATGTCTCAAGAGAAAATTATTTAACTGTTATCAATGTCTTCAATCAAATTGAAGCTGCTAAAGCCTATCTATTTGCCAATTCAGAGTTTTCAGATTCTTCTTGGGATACAAAAATAGCTCGGGATATTTTCTGGGAGCAATCGATGCATGGCATTTTACAGGAAAATGCGGGTGTGAATTCAAAAGATTTTCAAACTGAAGATGAATTTTTTGCATATCTTAATAGATCAGCACTTTTTACTGCCGAACGTGAGGGTAAATCCTATTATTTCTATCCGATAGCTGCTAATGAATACTTGATCCAGAGAACTATTGAAGCTTATAGCCTCTCGGGTGAGAAAGTAAACTTGACACCAAAGGAAGCAGACTTCAAGAATCACAGAAGTTACCAGTATCAAGATTTGACGACACGGGGGACAGTAGAGTTTCGGAGCGTCTGCACCCAGCCTTTTGATAAAACTTTTGCTTCTGCCGCTTTTCATCTTGGTATTTTAGAAAACTTGGAGAATGTAAAAGCCTATTTACAAGATGCTCCCTTCTTTCAGCAGGAAGGTCGGAATTACAAAGCTTTAAGAAGAAAGTTTTCTAAAAAAGAGATGACCGCAAGTGAAAGAGAACATATTTATGAATTCACAAAGACTTTGCTTCAGCTGGCGAGAGCTGGTTTAATAGCACGTCAACTAGGAGAGGAAGTATATCTACCCGCACCTTAAAAGATAAAAACTCCCTGATGAATAAAAACTTCAAAAAAAAT
>NZ_JAPVYD010000006.1:0-98489 GCF_041431675.1 Streptococcus sp. 27098_8_134
ACAGGTTACATATCTCTATGTCACCCTGCACTTGGTTCGTCTTGTTCAGTTTTCAAAGGGCTTTGTCTTTCGCGACAACTATATTAGTATATCACCTATACCACCAACCTGTCAATACCTTTTCTAATATTTTTTAAATTTTTTGAAGTTTATTTTTCAACTGTAAGTATAAAGTTAATTTCTTTGTGCCTAGGGTGCTTTTTTATGTCATCTGACAGTATAAATTTCTATAAAATAAAAAGGTTGAGAAACATGCTCTCAACCATCTTTTCTTATTTATTTGACTTCTAACAGGCCAATATCTCCATCCTCACGACGGTATATAACATTTGTGCTGCTGTCCTCAGCATCGGAATAGATAAAGAAATCATGTCCCAATAAATCCATCTGCAGAATCGCTTCTTCCAAATCCATTGGCTTCAAATCGATGTGTTTTGAACGAACAACTTTTGACGGAATTTCTTCTGCTTCTTCAGCAAAGGAATCTGTGAAAAGCTGGCTTGTAGCAACCTTATTGCGATTCTTTCTTTCAATCTTGGTCTTATTTTTGCGGATTTGGCGCTCAATCTTATCTGTGACCAAATCAATTGATCCATACATGTCCTGAGAGATATCTTCTGCACGAAGAGTGATGGAGCCTAGCGGAATTGTCACTTCCACTTTCGCAGTCTTTTCACGGTAAATCTTGAGGTTCACACGCGCATCAAGTTCTTGCTCTGCTTGGAAATACTTCTCAATCTTCTCAAGTTTAGAAACTACGTAGTCACGGAGAGCATCTGTTACTTCTAGGTTTTCACCACGGATACTATATTTAAGCATATAAGTACCTTCTTTCTAAACATAAATGTTTTATTTATAATATCATTATAACGCTTTCATTCCTTTTTTGCAAATTTTTTCTTATCTTGCGATTGAAAATGTCAAAATTTCTTTCACTCCTGCTTCCAGCAAGATTTGCTTGGCTAATTGCAAGGTTTTTCCAGTCGTATAGATATCATCAACCAGCAAAATTTTATCTGGCAAATCAACTCCATTCTTAATTTTAAAAGCCTGCTGCGTCTGCAGACGCTCCTCACGTGTCTTGCTCGACTGTGCTAGGGTGTCTTTTTTCTCTAAGATATCTCTGTATGACAAGTTTGCAGCATCTAAAATCCCCTGCACTTGATTAAAACCTCTCACTTGAAATTTTTCGATACTGACTGGAATCGGAACAATGGTATGCTCTCTAAACATTTTGACTGCTTTTTTAGCTGCTTTTGCAAATACAAAGCGCAATACATAGTCTCCCTGAAACTTGTATTGACTGAAATATTCCTTCATTGCTTCATTATAGGTAAATAGTGACTGATGCTGGACTTGATTCCCCTCTTTCTCCCATTTTTGGCAATCTGCACATAAATCTGATTGCCCGTTGCGAAGACATCGAGGGCAATGCTCTTCAGATATGCGTTCAAAATTTTGATAACAAGTGGAGCAGCAGCTTGGTCCTTCTTCTTTTAATAGAAAAAGCCGTAAAAAACTACCTTTCTCCTTAATTTGCTCCTTACATAAAAGACACTCTGTCATAATCCCGCCTCCTTATTCATATCTCTCATTTCTCGAATTGCTTTTTCCATAGCAAGGGTAGTCCCATCATGAAAAAATAGCAACTGTCCAGTCGGTCTATCCATACTACGGCCAACTCGGCCTGAAATCTGAACCAGAGCACTACGACTGAACAAGCGATGATTGGCTTCCAAGACAAAAACATCCACGCCAGGAAAAGTTACTCCACGCTCTAAGATAGTCGTTGTCACCAAAATAGTGATCTCCTTGCGACGAAACTGCTCGACAATCTCTAGACGATTTTCTGTTGTAGAGGCGACAAAAGCCAGCTTTTCATCAGGCAGAGCTATCTGCAAAGCCTGAGCAACATCCTCTCCTCTTTGAATTTCTGCAGCAAATATTAAGAGAGGAAATTGAGTCTCCCTCTGTTTTTGTATATATTTTAAAAGTTTAGGTGCTATTTTCTTCTTCTGAAGATGTTTTTGAAAATCAGATAACCAAACTTTCTGAGGGATGGTCAAGGGATTACCATGAAATCTTCTGGGAAGACTCAGGCGTTTCAACTCACCTTTTTGAACTCTTTTATCCAATTCATCTGTGGAAGTGGCTGTCAGAAAAATAGTTGTAGCATCCTCTTTAACTGAACGCTCTACAGCGTGATACAGTATGGGATTATCCACATAAGGAAAGGCGTCTACCTCGTCCACAATCAACAAATCAAAAGCCCGATAAAATTTTAAGAGCTGGTGGGTGGTCGCAATTACCAAGGGGCTGCGAAAATAAGCTTCTGACTCCCCATGCAGAAGGGCTATTTCACAAGAAAAGTCTTCTTTTAGGCGCCGATAAAGTTCTAAACAAACATCAATCCGCGGACTGGCCAAGCAAACAGACCCTCCTCTATCAATAACTCTTGCAATCACTTGGTAAATCATTTCTGTTTTTCCAGCGCCAGTAACAGCATGCACTAACGTATTCTGTCTTTTCTCTAGCGCATCCAGTAAGCCTTTGGAGACCTTCCCCTGAAACTCTGTCAGTTGCCCCTGCCATTTAAGCACCTGTTTTTTAGGAAAATCCTCTTGAGGAAAATAGTAAAGTTTTTGGTCACTCCGTACCCGGCCCAATATTAAGCATTCTCTACAATAATAAGCTCCAACAGGTAGCTGATTTTCTCGTTCAATCAAGCTGTTGCAGCGTCCGCAGTGGAGCTTGCCTTTTTCTTCTCGGATACTGGGAATTTCTTTTGCTTGTGCTCGCAAGCTAGACTCTAACTGACTCTCTGTAAATATACGTCCTAAACAATCTTGCAACTCTAACATACTTATTTATTCGTAATTTTTTGGCAAAATTCATATTTTCTTGTAAAATATAGTTATGGAATTTAAGACAATTAAAGAAGATGGCATGGTTCAAGAGGAAATTAAAAAATCCCGCTTTATCTGCCATGTAAAACGAGTTTACTCCGAGGAAGAGGCTCGCGCTTTTATCACTGCTATAAAAAAAGAACATTACAAGGCCACTCATAACTGCTCTGCTTTTATCATTGGGGAAAAGAGTGATATAAAGCGAACTAGCGATGATGGTGAGCCCAGCGGAACAGCCGGAGTTCCTATGCTGGGAGTCCTAGAAAAGCACAATTTGACCAATCTTTGCGTGGTGGTTACTCGCTATTTTGGCGGTATTAAGCTAGGAGCCGGCGGTCTGATTCGAGCTTATGCCGGCAGTGTTGCTTTAGCTATTAAGGAGATTGGACTGGTTGAGATAAAAGAACAAGCTGGCCTGCGCCTAAGACTGTCTTACAGCCAATATCAGGATTTTACTAATTTTTTGAAGACAGAAAATCTTGCTGAATACGATACTGAATTTACAGATACCGTCTCCACCCTTCTTTTTGTTGATAAAGGTGAAAGAGAACTGCTCAAAGATAAGCTAACTGAGTTTTTTAAAGGCAAATTAGAAATGATAGATCAAGGACTGCGCCAAGTAGAAGTCCCCTTGACACTTTGACATAAAGAAAAGCTATGGCTCTCATAGCTTTTTTATATTTTACAAAGCGCTTATTTCATTTTATACTAATTCTATTAAATTATATTGAGGTATGTATTCTATGTCACGTATTTATCAAAACATTACAGAACTAATTGGACAAACTCCCATCGTCAAATTGAACAACTTGGTTCCAGAAGGAGCTGCTGAGGTTTATGTGAAGTTAGAGGCTTTCAATCCCGGCTCTTCTGTCAAAGACCGGATTGCTCTCAGCATGATTGAAGCGGCTGAACGCGATGGCCTTATCAAGCCCGGCGATACTATCGTTGAAGCAACCAGCGGAAATACTGGTATTGGCCTTTCATGGGTTGGAGCAGCCAAAGGCTATAAGGTTGTCATTGTTATGCCAGAGACCATGAGTGTGGAGCGGCGCAAGATTATCCAAGCTTATGGTGCTGAGTTAGTCTTGACTCCGGGTAGCGAGGGAATGAAAGGTGCTATTGCAAAAGCACAAGAAATCGCCCAAGAACGAAATGGCTGGCTGCCGCTGCAGTTTAACAACCCGGCCAATCCAGAGGTTCACGAACGAACAACAGGAGCAGAAATCATCGCTGCTTTCGGTGAAACTGGACTGGATGCCTTTGTTGGCGGTGTCGGAACTGGCGGAACTATTTCCGGTGTATCTCACGCTCTCAAAAAAGTTAATCCGGACATCCAAACCTATGCAGTTGAAGCAGATGAATCTGCTATCCTTTCTGGTGAGAAGCCAGGTCCTCACAAAATCCAAGGACTTTCAGCTGGATTCATTCCAGAGACTTTGGATACAGCAGCCTACAACGGTATTGTCCGCGTAACTTCTGATCAAGCACTGGAATTCGGACGTTATATTGGCGGTCAGGAAGGCTTCTTAGTGGGAATTTCATCTGCTGCTGCTATTTTCGCAGCTATTGAAGTAGCGAAAAAACTAGGAGCTGGTAAAAAAGTCCTTGCTCTGGCACCTGATAACGGCGAACGCTACCTGTCTACCGCTCTCTATGAATTTGATGCTTAGTATTTTTTGAAAAACATGTCCATTTCAACTTAGCAGTCGGCTATGAATTGAATAGCAATTCTATCCAAGCAAAATATCCTGTTCTCTTGTGGAACAGGATATTTTTTAAACTTTTTCTTCTTTTAAGAATTTTTTTGCCTCTTTGATCCAGATAGGCAGTTGTCTGCCTAAAGGTTCAAAACCAATTTTACAGCGGTCGTTTGAAAAGCGGTGGCGTCTAGGGAGGCGGTGCTTTTCTTCTTCCAGAGTCCGCATGGACAGACTGGACTTCCCAGAAAATTCATCATAGTCTACAACCTGTACCAAGACTTGCTGGCCGATCTTTACACTATCATGGATATTTTCAATATAGCCCGGACGAATTTCTGAGATATGAATCAGACCAATCGTTCCGTTTTCCAGCTCAACAAAAGCCCCATAAGGCTGAATCCCTGTGATTTTGCCTTTTAATTTATCACCGATTTTCATCAGTCTTCTACCTCAATTGTCTCAATCACAACATCTTCCACCGGCTTGTCCATCGCCCCCGTCTCAACAGCTGCAATCTTGTCCAAAACTTGGTAGGACGCTTCATCAGCCAGCTGACCAAAGACAGTGTGGCGCCGATCCAAATGCGGTGTTCCTCCCTGACTGGCATAGACTTCAGCGATAGCTTCAGGCCAGCCGCCGCGGCTCAATTCCTTAGCTGAATAAGGTAGATTCTTATTTTGAACAATGAAAAATTGACTGCCGTTAGTATTCGGCCCAGCATTTGCCATGGAAAGAGCCCCACGAATATTGTACAGTTCAGGTGAAAACTCATCTTCAAATTTCTCGCCATAAATAGACTGACCACCCATACCAGTACCAGTTGGATCTCCACCCTGAATCATAAAGTCCTGAATAATGCGGTGGAAAATCACACCGTCATAATAACCATCTTTAGCAAGGGCAATAAAGTTGGCTACTGTTTTTGGTGCCTGTTCTGGAAACAGCTGAACTTTCATGTCACCATGATTAGTCTTGATCGTCGCTTTTGGACCTTCTGCTGCTGCAAGTTCTACTTGTGGAAAATGTAATTCTTTTTCTACCATACCTAACTCCTCTAAGGCGGCAAAAACACCGTCTTCTTCTACTGTTTTTGTAATATAATCTGCTCTTTTTCGCAGTTTTTCATGGGAAACACCCATGGCAATGCCAATTCCTGCATAGTCAAATAATTCCAGATCATTGAGTCCGTCGCCAAAAACCATGACATTTTCAGGTTTCAAGCCCAGATGCTCGACAACCTTGGAAACTCCGGCTGCCTTGGAACCTTCTGTCGGCACGACATCTGACGAATGAGGATGCCAGCGAATCAAACGCAGATGCTCCGCTAACGCCTCTGGCAACTGCAGGCCATCTCCTCTATCCTCAAAAGTCCAAAGATGATAAATATTTTTGTCTAAATGAAAGTCTGGATTTACAGGCAAATCTGGATAAACCACATCAATGGCCTCTGAAATCAGAGAATTTCGATTGGACAAGGCTGCTCCATGGCTGCCGACCAGACCATAATCAATCCCTACTTCCTGAGCCCAAGCAATATAGGACGTCACTCGTTCGGACGGGATAACTGTCTGAGAAATCACCTTCCCTTTGCTGTCTTCGACATAGGCTCCGTTCAGAGTAACGAAAAAGTCTGGCTGCAAAGCTCTCAGTTCCGGCACGACACCAAACATTCCTCGTCCAGACGCAATACCCGTCAAAATCCCTTTGTCCTTCAACTGCTTGAAAACTGTCTGGATAGAGTCTGGGATAAAACCTGTATCCTTGACTCGCAGGGTATCATCTATATCGAAAAAGACAATTTTTATCTTTTTTGCCTTATACTTTAATTTTGCGTCCATATCTCCCCTTGTCCAATCTTAATCTTTTCTATTATACCATTAAAAGTCTTCTTGTGGGACAAGATGGTGCTGAAAAGCATAAACAACTGCCTGAGTGCGGTCGCTCACCTCCAATTTGGACAAGATATTGGAGACATGAGTCTTAACCGTTTTGAGGGAAATAAAGAGCTCATCCGCAATCCGTTGATTTTCATAACCCTTGGCCAAAAGCCCTAAAATATCACGCTCACGAGCGGTCAAATCCTCATGGAGCTCGATATGGTTACGATGATACTCCACTTTCTTACTGACCTCTGTTTCAATAGCAAATTCTCCCTTGGCCACTTTTTTGACGGCACGGAGAATTTCTTCAGCGCTAGAAGTCTTAAGCATATATCCATGAGCGCCTGCATCCAGAACAGGATAGATTTTTTCATTATCCAGATAAGAAGTCAAAATCAGAATCTTTGCTTCCGGCCATTCTTTTAAAATGGCCAGTGTCGCTTCAATCCCATTCATCTCAGGCATGACGATATCCATGATAATCACATCCGGACGACTTGCCAAAGCTTGCTCAACGCCTTCTTTACCATTGACTGTTTCAGATACTTCTGCTATATCCTCTTGCAGTTCCAGATAACTTTTCAATCCCAATCTGACCATCTGGTGGTCATCCACTAACAATATCTTCATGATCTTCTCCTTCTAGTAAAGGTATTGTGATTTCAATAGAAAGACCTTTTCTGGGGGCTGTCAAAAGCTTAAAAGTGCCCGCCATATCCCGCACACGGTCTTCCATATTTTTCAAGCCGTAGCTGAGTTCATCCTGAGCTAGCGGATCAAAACCAATGCCATTATCAGATACCTTGATTTTAAGCTCATTAGGTGCCTGATAGAGGTAAATATCCAGCCGACTGGCTTGGGCATGCCGCAGTGTGTTGTTGATAATTTCCTGCATGATTCTGAAGACATGCTCCTCCATCTGTTTGGGTAGATGCCCAACCTGATGATTGAAGTGAACATCAATGTCGCTTTTATCAGTCAGCTCCTTGATAATCACATCCATCCCTTCGATCAGAGTCTTATTTTCCAACTCTGTAGGCCGCAGGTGGAGCAGGAGAATCCGCAAATCCTTCTGGGCTGTGTCCAGAATATCTGCAATCCCCTTGAGCTGCTTTTGCAGTTTTTGTCCATCGAGCCGTTCTACATTTCCAGCCACTCCTGAAAGAATCATATTGGCTGCAAATAATTCCTGACTGACAGTATCGTGCAAATCACGCGCAATCCGCCGCCGTTCTTTTTCAATAATTTTTTCTTCTGTCTGCAGGGTTTGGTTTTCAGACTTCTGGAGATTCTCTGTTAAACGGTGCAGCCTTCTCTCAAGCTGATGCAGAGAGCGATCCAGCTCGGGCTGGTCTGTCGGCTCCAGCCTCCGTCCATCTAGCAAATGCCGAAGATTTTTTTGCACATGGGCTACCGACAGATATTGTATCAAGCGAGCTGCTATCACAATCAGAATGGTCAGTGATAAACCGATAATCACAACAAAGAAAACGAATGACTGCAACAGCTCCAAATCATTAAAGAGTTCCTGCCAAGTGAAATCAAAAATATTGAAAATATAGTGAAAGATGATAAATAAAACAAAGAAAGTATAGAGGAGAATGAGAAAATAATTTGATTTCTTCACTTTCTGACAACCTCCACATTTCCTAAGAAGCTGACGAGGACAATCTTCACTGTCTTATTGGCTCGTTTATAGTCTGGTGTCGTCAGCGAAATGGTTTCGTTGCGCAGCTTGCGAGATGGATGATGCAGAAAGTTCAGCTCCCCGTAAAGAGTATTGATTTGCAGCTGAATTTCCACATCCAGCGGTACAATAATCTTGGTATCGCCAAACCCTTTTCGAATGACAATGACATTATCATGGTTGACCAAAATCACATCTTCCAAATGAATAGTGTCTTTCCCAACGATACGCAAAAGATTGATATCGTGGAATTGACAGCTGTCCTTAGAAAAATGCTGCAGGTCTCCTAACCAGCGATTTTTTTCACTCTGAATTTCCACATCTTCTTCATAAATGAGATGGGTTTCTTGATTTTCCTTATAAATATAAGGATAGGCCACAATCATCCCATAAACAAGCGCGAATAAAAGGGCAGCAATGACGTAGGGATTGAGCATGATAATGAAAAACAGCATAATCATGGAAGCGACCAGCAGAAAATTCCCTTTTTGCTTGCCGAAGTAATAATAGAGCAGCAGCAAAAAAAGGACCAAGATAATGACAACTCGTGAAAAATCAGCTGCCAACATGGTCACCAATGCCATGGATAATAAGACTGTTTCAACAAAGACAAATAATTGAACCTTCCACATAGCCGTTTCCTTTCTCTACCTTCCTATTTTAACAAAATTAAACCAAAAAACCTCCGTCCAAGGCATGAAATGGGGAAATTTGTCCAGCAAAAAAGAAAAAACCATTCCTTTCAAGCCAGAAAGCTTAAAAGAAATGATCTTGCATCATTGATGTTCTGAAGAGCTAGAGCTACTAGAATGGCTTTCATCATCGGACGATGAACTGCTCTTCGAGTTGCTAGATGAAGATGACGAGCTAGATGACGATGGTGTTGTTGCTTCTGTCACGTAAAGAGTGATTTTTTCATTAGACTTGAGGTCAATTGTCTGACCAGCCGCTGGTGACTGAGAAGTTACCAAGTCTGCCTGAGTCGAAGTGACCGAACGGTCAACAACTCGCTCAATTCGGGAAGAAGAAATTCCCATTTGAATCAAGTAAGAACGTGCATTGGCGTAGGTGTACTGCATGCTGCCAAAGTCAGGCATGGACACACTAGTTACTTCTTTCGCCACTGTCAGCTTGATCTTATGATTAGAAGTCAAATCATAGGTCGAACCAGCTGCCGGAGACTGGCGAATGACCTGGCCTGGCTCGTACTCGTCCGATTCCTCCTCAACAATCTCAATCAATTTCTCAGAAACATTATAGTTTGTTTTCAGATTTTCAACTGCGGCTGATTTTGCTTGTCCAACATAATCTTCCATTACAAAGGTCTTGGGTCCCTTGGAGATAATCAGGTCAATCTTGCTGCCTTCGCGGCGCTGACTATTGGCCTGTGGATCAGTTTTAATGACTTTGCCGGATTCGACTTTGTCGCTGTATTCTTCCTTTTCGTCTCCGACAACCAGCTTCTTAGCTTCGATAGCGGAGCGAGCCTCTGCCACAGTCTGACCAGAAACATCTGGCACGCTGGTATTGGATGGGCTATTATAAAGAAGGACAACAAAAGCCGCCAAAACCAATAGGACTGCAAAGAAAAGTACTTTATAACGCGTTCTCAAGCGACGTTTCTTTGGAACTTTCTTAACCGCATCTGGTGTCTCTTCCTTAACTTCATCCGCTTCTGTTTTAACCGGAGTTGGCTTAACAGGTGGAACTGCTGGCTGAGGTACAGGTGAGATTTTTGGTAAGGTCTTGGTGTCTGCTTTCGCAACATCATCAAAGACTAATTTCTTTTCATTACGGCGCTCATAAGATAAGCTACTGGACAAGTCCACATACATCTCTGCAACCGACTGATAACGATCCGTCAATTTTTTGGCTGTTGCTTTAATGACCACATTTTCCAAGGCCTGAGGCACATTAGGATTTTCAGAAATGATGGATGGCAGCGGCTTTTGGAAATGCTGCAGGGCAATCGTAACGGCACTATCCCCATCATAAGGGATATGACCAGTCAGCATCTCATAAAAAATAATCCCCATCGCATAAATATCACTCTGAACAGTTGCTTTAGAGCCACGTGCCTGCTCAGGCGATAGATAATGAACTGAGCCCAGCATTGAGTTAGTCTGAGTCAGACTTGTCTCCGCAAAGGCCACCGCAATCCCAAAGTCTGTTACCTTGGCATTGCCATCTGGGGTTAAGAGGACATTTTGTGGTTTCAGGTCACGATGGACAATCCCGCGTGTATGCGCCAAGCGCATGGCCAGCAAGATTTGTCCCATGATTCTGACTGCTTCTTCATTTGAAATCGGAGAATTCTCTTTGATATAGCGCTTGAGGTCAAGACCCGCCACGTATTCCATAGCCAGATACTGCTGGCCGTCTTCTTCTCCAATATCAGTGATCCGAACGATGTGCGGATGGTCCAAGTCAGCCATCGCCTTAGCTTCCCGCTGGAAACGTGCGACAGCGATAGGATCTGTCTGGTAATTGGTCCTAAGAACCTTTACCGCAACTTCCTCACCATCCAAAATCAAGTCCTTGGCCAGATAGACATCTGCCATGCCTCCTCGGCCAATCTGCTTGATGATTTTATATCGCCCGGCAAAGATTTTGCCGATTTGAATCATGCCTTATCCTCCTTGTCAAAGCGAACCAGAGCAACTGTGATGTTATCCAGCCCTCCAGCATTGTTGGCAAAGCGAATTAAGGTTTGTGTTTTTTCAGACAGGCTGATGTCGCTAGTGACAATGTCACAAATTTCACTGTCTGAAATCATATTGGTCAGACCGTCACTGTTGAGCAGGAGGTAGTCACCATCCTCCAAGGTAATCATGCCATAGTCAGGCTGTACTTCGTCTTTTTGGCCAATAGACTGGGTAATGATATTCTTCTGCGGATGACGCTCTGCTTCTTCTGGAGTAATCTGTCCAGCTTTCAACAAAGCATTAACAAGTGAGTGATCATTAGTCAGCTGGCGGTATTCATCACCGCGAATCAAGCCAATGCGAGAATCACCAATATGGGCATAGATGGCTTGATTATCAATGATAGCCAAGGCTTCCAAAGTCGTGCCCATGCCCTTGTATTCTTCATCTTGACCAAATTGATGAATGCGCTGATTTTCCTCTTCCAAGTGCTCCGCAAACCATTCACGCACCTGATTCACCGAATCAATCTGTGTATCAACCCAGGCAGCTCCTAAGTCTGTCACAGCCATTTCGCTGGCAATGTTTCCAGCTCTGTGACCGCCCATACCATCTGCCAAGATGATAAGGGTCTTGCCCGCCCGGTTCACAAAAAGATTGGCATAATCTTGGTTATTTGTACGCTTTTGACCAACATCTGTTAATAATGAAATTTCCATACTGTCAGTTTCCTCCTCTTATTCCGATATCTTCCTAAATTGACTGATAAAAAATCCGTCGCTTTCATATAATTCCGGCGTAATCAAGATACAGCCGTCTTTGACGATATCTTTTCTTTCATGGTCTAATAAGACTTGCTCAAAGTTCGGATGACTGGCCAGAAATTTCTCGACAACCTCAAAATTCTCTTTGGCCATAATCGTGCAAGTACTATAAGCTATTATACCACCTTTACGTAGACTTTGACAAACGCTGTCTAGTATATCCAGCTGAATTTTTTGTAAATTCTCAAAATCTGCATTTTCTTTATTATATTTTATATCTGGTTTGCGGCGAATTAAGCCAATACCAGAGCAAGGAGCGTCCACCAGGATTTTATCGAAAGCATCTGGGCCAAATGTCTCAAACACCTTGGTCGCGTCTAGCTTTTTAGTGGTGATTTTATCAGCCAGAACCAGCCGTTCCGCATTTTCTTTTACGAGCTCTAACTTATGATCGTAGAGGTCCAAGGCTGTAATGTGGCCGCTCGTCAGATAGGAAGCCATGTGGACAGTCTTTCCGCCCGGTGCACTGCAGGCATCCAGAATCTGCTCCTCCCCTTCGATGGCCAGAGTCGGAGCCACAAGCTGACTAGACTCATCCTGAATCGTAATCGCTCCGCTTTCAAAGAGCTGGTGCCCAGCAAAATGTCCCTGTTTCTTAACCAAGGCTGACGGAGATAAGAACGAGTCCTCAGCCCCTAAAAGCTGGCGAAGCTCTGCCTTTCGCGACATAGCCGTCACGCGAATGCTGGCCTTACTACGAACAAAGAGACTGGCAAAGATAGCTAGAGCTCTTTCTTCGCCATACTCTTCTATCAGGTCTTTGACCAGCCAGACCGGCAGAGAATACTGAATCGAATAGCGTTTGTTTTTGCGCTTGATTGTTTCAAAATCAGCTACACCCTCACGCTCAATCCTACGTAACAAGGCATTGATAAATTTCTCACTGCCGCGCTTACGGATTTTCGCAATTTCAACGGCCTCATGAACAACTGCATGCTGAGGGATTTTATCTAGATAGAGCATCTGGTACAGACTGAGCTCAAGCAAAATATAGAGCCAGTTATCCAATTTGTCTCTATCCTCAATCAGATGGGATAGATACCATTCCAGAGTGATTTTCCGAGCAACTGTGCCGTAAACCAGCTCTGTTACCAGACCTTTATCTGCTTGACTCAGCGAACTTTGACTCAAAGCCCGGTTTAAGGCGATATTGGAATAGGCTCCTTCTTCAAAAACTTCTTCCAAAATTTCCAAGGCCTGCCAACGGGCCGTTTTTTGCTTACTTTCCAAAAGTATCTCCTATGGACAGGCTGCGGCCCAGTCCATTCAAAAAATCAACGATAGCCATCTTGGGCTTACCAGCAGGCTGAACTGTCTTCAGCGAGAGGGCTCCCTTACCAGCTGCAACCACCAGTTCTTTTTTACTAATAGACAATATCTGTCCAGGCTGACCGTCGCCATCTACCATATCTGCTTCGTAAATCTTAAAACGTTGCCCTTGCAGCAAGGTATGAGCTACCGGCCAAGGATACATGCCACGAATTTGATTGAAAATTTGTCGGTTTGTTTTGCTCCATTCTATCCGCTCTTCTTCTGGGCTGATATTCGGAGAGAAAGTGACCTGACTAGGATCCTGCGGCTGAGGGATAATCTGCCCTGCCCTATAAGCTGGCAAAACATCCAACAACAAATCTCGACCGATAAGCGCCAATTTTTCAAAGAGAGTTCCGACATTGTCAGTCTCTTCAATCGGCGTCGCCTTACTGGCTATCATATCTCCAGCATCCATTTCCTTGACCATTTCCATAATCGTAACACCCGCTTGCTCATCGCCATTGATCAGAGCATAGTGAATGGGCGCACCACCTCGGTATTTAGGCAACAAGGAGGCATGAACATTCACCGCAAAGTCAACACTGTCCAGCAAGCGGCTAGGCAAAAACTGTCCGAAAGCAGCTGTGACAATACCATCTGCTTCTAAGTTCATCAACTCCTCTAAATCCGAGCTTTGAGCCAGCTTTTCCGGTTGATAAACTTGCAGCCCGTATTCCAAGGCCAATTCTTTTACTGGAGTCATGCGAATCTCTCTTTTACGGCCGACGGCCCGGTCCGGCTGCGTCACCACTGCTAACACTTCGTATTGCCCGCTGTCCAGCAGCCCTTTTAGGACAGTCGCTGAGAAGTCCGGTGTTCCCATAAATATTATTTTCATCATTTTAAACTATTGATTCCTTCTTTGTTCCTTCCCTTATTATATCAGAAGTCGTCTGCAACAACCTTAATCTCGCCTAAAAAGCTTTACATAAAATTTTGTGGTTCATTATCAATTGTCAGGCGTAAATCTTTATTGTCCCGATTCTGTGTCCAGTCCAAGACTTGATTTAGTGTCGCCTGCAGCTTGTCCTCAAAGCGATATTTGAGCAGAATCTGATAATGATAGAGATTGTGGGTGCGGGCAATGGGCTTCGGCATTGGACCTAGAATTTGCACTTTTTCTGACAGACCGCTTCGCAGAATATCCATAACTTCATAAGCTTTTCGCACTGCTGTCTCTTCATCCTTGTGCGACAGGGTTAGACCGACCGTAAAGTAATAAGGCGGATAACCTAGCTGCCGGCGGATTCCCATTTCATAAGCATAAAAACCTTCATAATCCTGCCGCTTGGCAAATTCAATGGCATAATGATGAGGATTGTAGGACTGGATAAAAACCTGACCAGCCTTTTCAGCTCGTCCAGCACGGCCGGCCACCTGAGTCAGCAACTGGAAAGTTCGTTCTGAAGAGCGAAAGTCCGGCAGATTAAGAGCTGTGTCTGCATTGAGAACGCCAACTAGCGTTACGTTTGGAAAATCCAATCCCTTGGCAATCATCTGAGTGCCTAAGAGAATATCTGCCTGACCCTGACCAAAGCTTTCTAAAATGGCTTCATGACTGCCTTTCTTACGTGTCGTATCTACATCCATCCTCAAAATGCGAGCCTGTGGAAAGAGCTGAACCAGCTCATCATAAGCTTTCTGCGTCCCAGTGCCATAATAGCGGATGCTGCGGCTGGCACAGTTAGGACAACTCTGAGGAATATTCTTAGTAAGACCACAATAGTGGCAGTTCATGGTCTTGGTGTCCATATGCAGGGTCAGAGAAATATCACAGTTAGGACAGCTGTCAACAGTCCCGCATTCCCGACACATGACAAAGCTGGAATACCCCCGCCTATTAAGCATGAGAACCGTCTGCTCTCCCTTATCCAGACGATCTTGAATAGCCTCTAGCAGGACTGGGGTGAAATTACTGGCCTCATGCTGCCCGATATAATCCCGAAAATCCACCACTTCCACTTGAGGAATCTGCGCCAGCGGATTGGCACGCTTACTGAGCAACTGAAAATCATAGACACCACGGCTTGCTCGAGCACGGCTCTCCAGGCTCGGAGTCGCCGACCCCAGCACTAAAACAGCTTGATTGTACTGAGCTCGCAGGAGAGCCACCTCTCTGGCATGATAGCGAGGATTGGAATCCTGCTTATAGGAGGATTCATGCTCTTCATCAATGATGATGGCTCCAATATTTGTCAGCGGAGCAAAAATAGCTGAACGCGCGCCTACAACAACCTGAGCAGCTCCTCGCTCCACCTTACGCCACTCATCATATTTCTCACCGTCAGACAGGCCTGAATGCAAAATAGCAACTTGGTCGCCAAATCTAGAAATAAAGCGGTCAGTAACCTGCGGAGTCAGAGAAATCTCCGGAACCAGCATGATAGCGGTCTTGCCTTGGGCCAGTGCCTCTGCGATGACCTGTAGGTAAACTTCGGTCTTCCCACTGCCCGTAACCCCTTCTAAAAGAACTGGCTGAGAATGACTCTGACCAATTTTCTGAGTGATTGCTGCAACCGCTGCGGCTTGTTCATCATTTAAGGTCAGACTTTGCTGCTGACGCTCCTTTTGGAAATAAGCAGCAGAACGGCTGATTTCTCTATCCTCAATGCTAATTAGATTTTCTTTGATAAAGTAATTAATAATATCCCGCGAAAAGTTTTCTCGCAAATCAGCCAAGAGCCGGCTATCTTGCTGCTCTAGCAAGACTTCTTTTAATGCTTGTTTTTTCTTGGCCTGTCGGGGAAGATCTTGATTTTGCAGAGCGGCATGATTGATCTGATACCATTTCTCAGTCTTAATATGCTTCTTGTCCGTCGCCTGATACTCCAGTCGAATGCGGCCAGTCTGGGTCAGTCGCATCAGCTTGGCCTGACTTTTCTTGTCCAAATCAGAGAAGCGAAGACTGTCCTCCTGACCAAAGATAGCTGAGCGTTCCTCATCATTCAGCAGCTCTGTCGGATAGAGCAGTTTATCATAGCTGGAGTTGAGAAGACTAGGCAACATGGCCTTTAAAAGGCTAATCTTATAAGAAAAGACTGACTTGCGCAGCTCGTCCGCCAGCCAGAGCTGTTCCTGATTCAGCACGGGACTGAAATCAAGGACTTCTGCAATTTCCTTCAGCTCTTCTTGGCCTCCCGTCTCATCAAAGCCGACCACAATCCCCTGAATCAGGCGATTTCCCTGCCCAAAAGGGACATGGACTCGCATGCCAGCTGTCAGCATTCCTGCAAACTCTTCTGGAATAGCATAACTATAGGGCTTGTCCGTCTGCATCAGAGGAACATCCACAATAATCTTTGCCACCTTCATATTCTCACCCCACTTTCCTAAACATCATTACAGAAAAAATAAGATTGAGCATCCCCAACCTTAAATCTTCTCACCTTCTTCTTTTTCTTTAGCGATTTGCTCTTTAATCTTGCGTTCTTCTTCTTCTTTACGCAGGCGCTCTTCTTCTGCTCGACGACGAACTGCCTCGCGCTTGCCTTCTGGATCTGGATGGATAACAACATTACCGGATTCAATTTCTTCCAAAGCACGAAGAGTGGATTTGACAGACTTGAATTCCTGCGTAGCGGGAGCTCCAGCTTCAAGCTCATGCGCGCGCTTAGCTTCTAAAATAACCAAGGAATACTTTGACGGAACCTTGTCCAGCAAAGTGTCAATAGACGGTTTTAACATCATAATTTTCTACCTAATTTCTAACTTTCTATCGAATAATCGTTTCATTTTTTGGAAGCATGTCCTGATAACGGCCGATAACACGGTCTACTCGGAAATGCTCTGCTTCAATCACGCGCTTTACACGGTCGGCAGCCAGCGGCACCTGATCATTGACAATGGCATAATCATACTCGCGCATGAGGGCAATTTCTTCTTTGGCCTTTTCAATGCGCTGGGCGATAATCTCCGCACTGTCTGTCCCACGTCCGACCAAGCGGTCTTTAAGTTCTTCTAAGTCTGGAGGAGTCAAAAAAATAAAAACGGCATCTGGAACTTTTTTCTTGACTTGCAAAGCTCCCTGAACCTCAATCTCTAGGAAGACATCAATACCTTTATCCAGCGTTTCATTGACATAAGTCAGAGGCGTCCCGTAGTAGTTTCCTACATACTCTGCATACTCCAGCATCTGGCCCTGGCGAATCAACTCTTCAAACTCCCCGCGAGTGCGGAAGAAATAGTCAACTCCATCCACTTCACCTGGACGCTGAGGACGAGTCGTCATGGATACCGAGTACTGGAATTGGTTATCAGTGCTTTCAAAAATTTCTCGTCTAACAGTCCCTTTTCCTACACCAGAGGGACCAGAAAAGACGATTAGTAAGCCTCGTTCCGTCATCATGTCTCCTTCACAGTCTTTCTATCTAGTGTAACAAAATTAGACTGATATTTCAAGAGGATAGGAAGAAATGTATGTGTCTAGAATTTTGAGAAAATAGAAAAATAAGCAAGCAATCATACGGAAAACAAATAGGCCAGCAGAACATTCAAGAAAAAAGCAATCTGTTACCAGACTGCATTTCTTCTTTATTTTGCGTAGTCAACGGCTCGCATCTCACGGATAACCGTTACCTTGATATTGCCCGGATATTCCAAGTTGTTTTCGATCTTTTCACGCACATCGTGCGCCAAAATCGTAATCTTGTCATCCTTAATCTTGTCCGGCTGAACCATAATCCGGATTTCACGGCCGGCTTGTAAAGCAAAGCTGTTCTTGACACCCTTGAAACTATTAGCGATTTCTTCCAAATCTTGGAGACGCTTGATATAGCTTTCCAGAGATTCACTGCGGGCACCCGGCCGAGCAGCACTGAGTGCGTCTGCTGCAGCTACGATAACAGCAATGACACTTTCTGCTTCCACATCTCCGTGGTGGCTGGCAATGGTATTAACAACGACTGGATGCTCCTTGTACTTACGAGCCAGTTCTGTCCCGATTTCCACGTGGCTGCCTTCAACCTCACGGTCAATAGACTTACCAATATCATGGAGAAATCCAGCACGGCGGGCTAAATTGGCATTTTCACCCAACTCAGCAGCAATGATGCCGGAAAGCTTGGCAACTTCAATAGAGTGACGCAGGACGTTCTGGCCATAAGAAGTACGGAACTGCAAACGACCCATGATTTTCATCAGATCAGGATGCAGGTTAGGTGCTCCGATTTCATAAGCTGCGGCTTCCCCGTACTCACGGATGCGATTGTCAATTTCCAGACGGTTCTTCTCAACCAACTCCTCGATGCGGGCTGGGTGAATACGACCGTCTTTCAAGAGTGCTTCCATGGTCATACGAGCAATTTCGCGACGAATCGGATCAAAACCTGAGAGAGTGACTACTTCAGGCGTATCGTCAATGATGACATCAATACCAGTCAGACTTTCAAAAGTCCGGATATTGCGACCTTCACGGCCAATAATCCGACCCTTCATACTGTCATCTGGCAGATGCACCGTTGAGTTGGTTTGCTCAGCGACATAATCTCCGGCAATACGCTGCATGGCTTGGACCAAGATATTCTTCGCAACCTTGTCAGACCGCTCTTTGATATCTTGCTCCGCATCCCGAATCCTAGTCGCAATCTCTTTAGAAAGCTTGTCCTCGGTCTGCGTCAAAATAATATCACGCGCTTCTGTCTGCGATAGCGAAGCAACTCTCTCCAGCTCTGCTGCCTTCTGCTTTTCAAGTTCCGCTACTTGTTCTTCACGCGCATCAATGTGTTTAGATTTATCTGAGAGACTTTGTTCTTTTTGCTCCAAAGCCTTTTCTTTGTTGCTTAAATTATCGTCTTTGCGGTCAAGGGTAGAAGCGCGCTCTGTCAAGCGGCTTTCGATTTGTTTCAACTCTTGACGTTCAGACTTAAATTCTGCATCAACTTGTTCACGATATTTTCTGGCTTCTTCTTTTGCCTCCAAAAGTGCTTCTTTTTTAAGCGAACTTGTTTCCCGCTTGGCTTCTTTGACAATCAAATCAGCTTCGCGTTCAGCTTGTCCGCGTAAATTGGTTGCTTCTTGTTCAGCATTTAAAAGAGTAAGCTCTGCAGCTTCTTTAGATGATTTCATCTTAGCCGAGACACTTACATATCCAATCACTAAACCAATGATGGCAGCAAAAACAGACATAATTATAGGAAATAGGTCCATGTTTTTACTCCAAATCTATTTAATTGTTGAATTCAAAATTCCATACTATTCTATCACAAATCTAAAAAATTCACAAACCTATTTTTTGAAAAACAAGAAAGCTTTTGTCCATTTTTTAGAGACAAAATCTTCAAAGTTTGTAGAAGCCTGAGCACCAAAATATTTTCAAACCATAAGCAAGATTGTTCAAATTTTTCATTCCTTTAAGACGCAAACTTTATTCCCAAATAAAAATTTTTTATGCTATAATCAGAGAAGAAAAGATGCATATGAGACTGGCTTTTTCTTAACTAACAAGACAAACCTATGGCTTGATATCACTAGAAAAACCTTCTCGCACTCACTACATTGTAAAGGAGAAACCATGTCTAAAGAAGTTATCGTCGAAAGCTTTGAGCTGGATCACACCATTGTCAAAGCGCCTTATGTCCGCCTTATCGGAGAAGAAACTGGCCCTAAAGGCGACATCATTTCCAATTTTGATATCCGTCTGGTTCAGCCGAATGAAGATTCAATCCCGACAGCCGGTCTGCATACCATCGAGCATTTGCTGGCCATGCTGATTCGCAAGCGCATTGATGGTATGATTGATTGCTCACCTTTTGGCTGTCGCACTGGTTTTCACATGATTATGTGGGGCCAACACAGCTCCAGCCAGATTGCTCAGGTCATCAAATCCTGTCTGGAAGAAATCGCTGAGTCAACTAGCTGGGAAGATGTCCCTGGAACAACCATTGAATCCTGCGGAAACTACAAGGATCACAGCCTCTTCTCAGCCAAAGAATGGGCTAAACTTATTCTCAGTCAAGGAATCTCTGATGATGCCTTTGAACGCCATGTGATTTAAAACAATAAAAAGTTCTCGAAATCGAGAACTTTTTTTGTGCATGTATAATGAAATCCATCAACAAACTAGAAATCAAGTGAGTCAGCATGACCCGGACCATTTCCGACGAAGTATCCAGTCTTACAGTTGATACTGAAGAGATAGGTGCCGTCTGGTTTGAAGAGGTTGTAGTAGCCGTTTCCTTTGATAATATTAACGCGTTCCAGAATATAGTTGTCTCCAGAAATGTAGCCGCGCTCACGAGAAGTTTGCAAAATCTTCTCCAGAACACCAGGATTGAATGTCCAAGCTGGATTGTTGACGTCATCAATAGCTGCTTGGTTATAAGGGACACGACTGAGATCTCTCTGCAGGTTTACTCCATTGCTTGGAAGACCATAGCCAGAGTATGAGCTGGAAGCTCCTGAACCAGAAGCAGATGCACTTGAACCGCCACTTGTACCTGCACCTGTCCCTCCTTGATCAGTAGCAGGAGCTGGTGTTGGTACCTGTTGGCTACGTCCTTGGGCAATCGCTGCCTTCAGAACTTCATCTAGCTTAGCATTGCCACTTGATACATCTGAGAAGGTCGCATTTGTATTCGCCTTAGCTTCCTTGTTCAAGACACCGTCAGTGATAGCTCCGCCGTCAAACTGCGAATTGACACTTTGGATAGCCGAAATCTGCTTGACTAAGGAATCATACTTGCTCTTGGCTGCATCATAGTCTTTGCTTCCTTTTAGCTTTTCAAGCAAGGTTTTTAATTTTTCCAAGTCTCCGAATTTACTGTTTTTGACAGCTGTCTGATTGCTATCTGTGAAAAATGCAGCATACTCATCATTAAAAGATTTCAAATTCTTGGCAGTATTTTCAGAGCTAGAGGAAGACGAACTTTTTTTGCTGGACTGCGATGTTGAAGAGCTGGAGCTCATAACTGTTTTATTACCCCAATTATGCCCCAGAGCAAAGTAAAGCCCTGTGCCCGCTACAGCAATCCCTAAAAGTCCTAAGACTGGATAGAGGAAAGCTTTTTTCTTGTAGAAAGGTGTCTTAGGAACTTGTAATTCCTCCTCATCAAGCGGTTCTGGAATAGGACCGTAAGATGTCTTTTGAACGGGAGCAGCAATCGAATCCGCCTGCTCTGAGCGTTGACTGCGAGATCCTAAGGGATTTGGATCTGCTTCCGGCTCACTTACAGTCTCAGTGGCTGTCGACTGAGCTGTTGGAAGCTCCTGTTCACTTTCAACCTCTTGGCGTCTTTCTTTGATGAAGTCGGTCAAATCAGAAGAGGCTTGCTCAGCCTGAGCGGCTTCCTGCTCCTGCAGCTTTCTGATTTTCTGGGTTTCAAATTTTCCAGCTTCGATTTCCTGACGGTGCTGCTTGATATACTTATCCAGCACATTGTCACTTTCATTCACACCGGCTTCCAGCTCCTCTTTCTTACGAGTGGCTTGGCCGACTGTCATTTCCTTGGCCTCTTCAAAATCAAGGACAGACTCTTTCTTTTCTTCTTCCGGTGAGTAGTTTTCTTCTTTCGTCACGGCAAATCCTTTCTAATCTAACTGACGTTTGACCCGCTGGCCAAAATACTGATATAAATCAACTTTTAAAGTACCATTATAAAGTTTGCGTTTTTTATCGGCCTGACTGCCGTATTTGCTTTCAAAAGCTTCATCGCTGGTCAAGATAAATTTGCTCCAAGTTTTGAGCGGAGCAAAAGTTTCTCCCATCTCCTGATAAAGCTGAGTCACAGCCTCATCATCTAGGAGACGCTCCCCGTATGGCGGATTAGAGATAATCACACCGTTGATCTTATCTGTATGCAAATCTTGCAGACGCATCTGCTTAAAGTGAATCTGCTCTGCTACTCCTGCTTGCTCAGCATTTTTTCGAGCTAGCTCTACCATACGGCCATCGATATCCGAGCCAGAAATATCCAGCTGGATGGTCTGATCAATCTGACTGAGTGCAGTCGAGCGAGCCTGGGCTACCAGATCTTTATCCACCCAATTCCAGTCTTCAAAGGCAAAAGAACGATGAAGTCCCGGCGCCATCTTCATCCCTATCATGGCTGCCTCGATACAAAAGGTACCAGATCCGCAAGTCGGGTCTATCAAAGGCTTATCCGGATACCAATTGGACAGGAGCAAAATAGCTGCTGCCATATTTTCCTTGATCGGTGCACCGCCTTTATCAGCCCGATAACCACGTTTGAAGAGGCTGGACCCTGTCGTATCAATCATGACTGTCGCTAAATCTTTTAGGATAGAAACTTCTATCCTAAACTCAGCTCCATTTTCCTGCAGGGGGACCCCTTCCGGACGTGCATAATGCTTCTGCAGCTTCTTGACAACTGCCTTTTTAGAAATAGCCTGAACACTAGGCTCATTGTGAAGTTTTGACTTGACGCATTTAGCCTTGGCAATAGGAAATTTAGCTCCTAGCGGTATATAATTCTCCCAATCCAGAGCAAAAACTCCCTGAAAGAGCTCTTCAAAAGTCTTAGCTGGAAAACTGCCAACTACAATCTTAATCCGATCGGCCGCGCGCAGCCAGAGATTGGTTTGAATAATGGTACTGACATCACCCTCGAAGCGAACCCGGCCATTTTCGACCTGACAATCAAGTCCCAGCTCTCTGATTTCACGGCCGACGACAGCTTCTAGCCCTGCCGCTGCGGTCGCAATTAAATTAAATTTTTCTTTCATCTTGGCTTTTTAAATGGATTCCAATCTATACAAACAAAGGGAGTGAGACAAAAATCGTGATTTCGTCACATCGATTTTCCTCACTCTCCCTTTTTAAATTTTGGGCTGAGAAGGTTTCGCTGCCATTTATCAGCCAGCTCAGCACTTGAAATGTCCATCAGACAAATGAAGCAACAGCTAGTTGAACTTGGCAGAGAATAGAGCGCTCAGCCACTCTCTTGCTATTCTATTATAAAATTTAAAGAGGACAGGACTTGACGTCCCAGCCTCAGCCTATATGCAATTTTCTGTAAGCCATGTTTTGTTCCGGAAATGACTAGGTACCATTTCCTTCGATAATCATCTGTCTACTGTTTCCAGTCAGAGTGCTATGTTCGCTTCCACGCACTCCATGCCCCGACCAAAGTTTGGGTTGCTAGCTTGAGGGGTTTACCGCGTTCCACTTCTTCTGTTTCCAGAAGAACTACGTCACTGTGGCACTTTCAGACCTAATCAGACATATCCAAAGACTTAGCCCTTTCAGTCGCCGTAACGGAAAAATCCGTCCCTAGGCTTATTTCTTCGCCTAGCACAAACACTACCGGCATCACAGCCAGTGCTAGCATGGACTTTCCTCATGAAAATCTAAAATTTCCACGCGATTATCCAAAAATTGCACTGTTCTAAAAAGAACCATTATTCACGATCCAGAATTTGTTTTCCGAATACTTCCTTTTCAAGACGGTTCAAGCGCTTCAAGATATCAAAATTAGTCGCAGAAGTCATCTGAGGGAAGCTTTCTGCAGTTGACTGAGTCGCTTGTGTTGATTGGACAGGCTGAGTCGGCTGAACCGGTGCTTTTTCAACCGGCTTCGCAGCTAACTCTTCCTTGAGACGGCGATTTTCCTCACGCAGCTCCTTTACCAAGGCTGCGTAAGTCTCATAATCTTTGATAATATCATCCAAAAACTCATCCACTTCGGACTTACTATAGCCGCGTACTTCGCGCTTAAAATCCTGATCAAAAATATCTTTTGCTGTAAAAATAATACTTGCCATCTTCTCTCTCCAATCTAGTTTATCATATTCAATTATAAACAAAATGCCTAATAAAAATCAAGATTTATCATCTAATTTCCCGAAAAATTTTCGGCCACTTCATTCAAGTCATCAAATGTTAATTTTTTGATAAAATATTGTTCTTGTTTTTTCATTTCTTGGTAAAGATATTTCAGTTTTGTCTCCTGTTCTTCATCATAAAAGAGGTAGGCTCCGTCTGTATTTTGAATGACGAATTGATTGTAATCACGAAACTGACTAGGATTTTGGTAGGTCGGATAAGCATACTTGACGAAATCGGTCTGCTTAAAAACAGCTAATTTTGCCTGATTGGCTTCGTTCCAATTTTCACCTTGATTCTCAAAGAGAAAGATGGTTGCCGTCTGAAATTCATAGTCTTTTTTCAATTCATTAGCTAAATCCAAAACCCAAGACTCGAAGCCCAGATTGCCCATAAAAACCAGCCAATCTACTCCATCTTCCAAAAAACGGATTAAGTCCCTCTTAGCGGCTTCTTTTATAATTTTTATTCTCATATCTTTTTCCGTCGAAATGCCGATTTCAAAGGCTTTGTAGCCTGTTATTAGTAGACTGGTCATTTATTCTCCCTTAAAAAAGTTTTTTGTGGTATAATAGAGTGATGCTATTGTACCAATAAGGAGTTTTATGGTCAACTATCCGCATAAGCTAAAGGCAAAAAGCAGTATCAATAGGCCAGTTCCCGGCATGATTAACTTTGCCAATCGTGGGATGTCTTTTGAAAAGATGATCAACGAATCCAACAACTACTATCTAAGCAGAGGACTCGCAGTCATCCATAAAAAGCCTACCCCCATTCAGATTGTCAAGGTTGATTATCCGCACCGTAGCCGAGCCAAGATTGTAGAGGCTTACTTTCGGCAAGCTTCCACAACAGACTATTCTGGTGTCTACAAGGGCCATTATATTGACTTTGAAGCCAAGGAAACCCGACAGAAAAAATCGATGCCCATGAAAAATTTTCATTCGCATCAGATTGAGCATATGGAGGCAGTCCTTGAGCAAAAGGGCATCTGTTTTGTCTTACTGCATTTTTCCAGCTTAAGGGAGACTTACCTACTTCCCGCTTCTTATTTAATTGAGTTTTACAAGATCGACAAGGGAGGGAAGTCCATGCCTCTAACTTACATTCAAGAGCATGGCTATCCGATTGAAATGCAGCAGCTTCCCAGCATCCCTTATCTTGAAATTATCGAACAAAAACTACTAGGTGGTATTATAAATGAATAAACAAACTCTTATGCAGGCTTTGAAATATCTTGCAAGTGCACTTATAACCCTGCTTATGATTGGATTCGTGATTGGCTGTTTGGTATTTACCTACTATGCAGTCAAGGCTCCTAAGCTTTCTGAAAAAGACCTCATCGCGACCACATCCAGTAAGATTTTTGACAGCAATAACAATTTGATTGCGGACCTAGGCGCTGAAAAGCGGGTCAATGCTGAAACTAGTGAAATACCTACGGATTTGGTTAACGCTATTGTCGCCATCGAAGACCATCGCTTCTTCAACCACCGCGGGGTGGACTTTATTCGGATTGCAGGTGCCCTTATCAGTAACATCCGTGGCGGAGGCCGTCAAGGGGGTTCAACTCTGACCCAGCAGTTGATTAAGCTGTCTTATTTCTCAACTTCTTCTTCGGACGCGACCCTTTCACGTAAAATCCAAGAAGCTTGGCTGGCCGCTCAGCTTGAGCGTAAAGCAACCAAGCAGCAAATCTTGACCTATTATGTCAACAAAGTCTACATGTCTAACAGTAACTACGGTATGCAGACAGCAGCCCGAAGCTACTATGGCAAGGACCTAAAAGACTTGAGCTTACACCAAACGGCTCTACTGGCAGGTATGCCTCAGGCACCTAACCAATATGACCCTTACACTCACCCAGAGGCTGCGACCAACCGTCGTAATCTGGTACTTCGTGAGATGCATGATCTCAAGTACATCACAGATGAACAGTATGAGCAAGCCAAGAATACCCCTGTAACCGACGGACTTCAAAGTTTGAAAGCTTCCACTAGCTATCCTGCTTACATGGACAATTATCTTAAGGAAGTAATTGAGCAAGTAGAAGAAGAGACTGGCTATAATGTCCTGACAACTGGTATGGAAGTCTATACAAATGTCAACACTGATGCCCAAAAGAAACTCTGGGATATTTACAACACAGGAGACTATGTAGCTTATCCAGATGACGAAATGCAGGTTGCGTCCACCGTTATGGATGTGCAAACTGGTAAAGTCATTGCCCAGCTCGGTTCTCGTAACCAATCTACCAACGTATCCTTTGGTACCAACCAAGCTGTTGAAACCAACCGCGACTTCGGTTCAACAATGAAGCCAATCACCGATTATGCTCCAGCTCTGGAAAATGAAGTCTATACTTCGACAGCTGCTCCTATCACAGATGCTCCATATAACTTCCCGTATTCCAGCACACCCGTCTACAACTGGGATAAGAAATATTATGGCGGGATGACGATTCAATACGCTATTCAGGAATCCCGGAACGTTCCTGCCGTGAAAACGCTGGAAGCAGTTGGTCTGGATGAGTCTCTCAAGTTCCTAAATCGTATTGGGATTAACTATCCTGAAATGTTTTATGTTAATGCCTTTTCAAGTAATACCAGCAAATCCGGTAACGAGTACGGAGCCAGCAGTGAAAAAATGGCTGCTGCCTATGCTGCTTTTGCCAATGGCGGTACTTACTACAAACCTCAGTATGTCAATCGCGTCGTCTTCAGTGACGGAACGGAGAAGACCTTCTCCAACAATGGTTCCAAGGCTATGAAGGAAACGACAGCCTACATGATGACCGATATGATGAAAACAGTCTTGCAGTCTGGTACAGGTACAAACGCTGCTATTTCTGGTGTTTATCAGGCCGGTAAGACCGGTACCTCCAACTATGCTGACGATGAATTAGCTAAGTTGACCAAGCCTTACTACTATTCTAGCATTGTTACACCTGACGAGCTCTTCGTTGGTTACACGCCTAAGTATTCAATGGCTGTTTGGACCGGCTACTCTAACCGCCTGACACCAATTCTTGATGACGGGGTTAAGGTTGCAACAGATGTCTACCGCGAAATGATGCTTTACCTAGCTCAAGACGGCTCTGCTTCAGAAGATTGGGAAATGCCAGATGGTCTCTACCGCAGTGGCTCTTATGTCTACCTCAACAGTGGTACTGGCTATAACCGTTACTACAATAACCAGCAGTACTATAACTATTCTAGCTATAGCAGTTACAGTACAGAAGCTAGCTCTGACACATCAGCTTCCAGTGAGCATTCTGGTGATTCAAACAATAACTCTTCTAACCACAGCGACTCATCTTCCGGTAACGGTGGAGATGACTAGAGTGACGAAGATTAAAATATAAACTAAAAGAGTAAGAATGAAAAATTCTTACTCTTTTCTTATTCTCTCATCAAAGCTTACTTTGCCAAAGCTCCCATGGGATCCCAGGGAGATAAGACAAGAGGCTCTGCTTCATATGCAGCTAATTCTGCGGCTGTCAGAAACTCCTTTCGGACGACGATTTGATAGGTATATTCGTCCATCCAAGCGTCACTGGCTACGAAATAGCCCTTATTACCAACCTTTTCACCCCAAGAGTTTTCGACCTTCCATTTCTTAGCTTTGTCATTTTCATCCAAGTCCACTCCTGTCAAGACCATGGCGTGGGTCATGAGGCTTTCGCTATAGTCCAAGCGGCCAGCCTTATCCTGAGTTAGTCGAATATCCATGCTGGCAGTGAAATCGTGCATCCCCTCAGCCATAACACCGGCCTTACGATTGCTAGACTGAGCAACATCCGAGCCAAACCAAACGGTTTCGCCAGCCTGCATTTGAGCAATAGCCAGCTCTTTTAGTCGGTTCATTTCAACATTCAAATAACGAACCGGCTTACTTCCAACGACATTGCCCAACATCTCAACCGTATAGGACCGACCATAAGGCTTGTCTGCAGTCGGCGCATTAATGATAGAGACATAGTCATCTAACTTGAGATCGACATATTTTTGATAAAAAGTCAGAGGTGTCAATCCGCTCTCACTATGGAAATGATTGTCTTTATCTCGATAAGAAAAGTCAAACCGGCGAGGCGGCAAGCCTAAATTCATAGCTAGGAAGTTGAAGACTTCCTGGAGAAGTTCTTCTTTCTTGGTCTGAAGTTCAGCAGAGTTTGAACCCTCTGCCACTAATTCTCGCAAAATCTGTGCATCCTGACGCAGGAGCTTATTGAGAATCTGATTGAGCTCACGGCTGTTGCTGGAAGAAATTGACTCTGGATAGACTGACTTAGGCACGACGCCGTATTTCTCAAAAAGCGCCACGACCATATCCCATTGACCACCATCCTGCTGAGGCGTATCTAAGAGAAACTTGACCTTACGGCTAGTCAATTCTTGGTCAGCTGTCGCAATCACCTGCTCCAAGAACCAGTTGGATTTTTCATATTTATCCCAAAAGAAGGTATGGGCTTGAGATAGCTCAAAATCCTCCAGTTGGAAACCCGCAATCATCTTGTGGCGGAAAGTATTAAGAGCTGCAAACATCCAACAGCGCCCTGAAGCTTTCTGGTCACTAACCTTGTCCTTAGTGAGATCCAGTGAAAAGACAGGTGTATTTTCCACGGCAGCGCTTCGCTTCTCTAAGGAAGCCAAAAGGCCATTGTGACTGATGGCATTTTCCATTGCTGCAAACTTGGGATTGGCCTCATAAGCAGCATACAGCTTATCTGTGAAATTTTGTTCTAACGAATGCATAGAATCCTCCTTGTCATTATACATCTATTATAGAACTTTAAAAAAGGAGCGCAAGTAAAAAGGCTGGACAAAAGAGTCCTAGCCTTTTTCTAAATCGGATCTTAGGATTCCATAGACGGAAACATCTTTGACTTGTCCTTTATGAAATACAGCCTGACGGAAAGTGCCTTCGTAGCTCATGCCAGCTTTAGCCATAACACGCCCAGAAGCTGGATTGGCTGTTACAAATCTTGCTGTGACACGATTGAATCCTGCGTCTTGCAAGAGATAGATTAAAACAGCTTTCAAAGCTTCTGTCATCAGCCCCTGCCCCCAGTAGTCTTTACTTAAAATATAACCGACCTCGCAAGCATTAACTGCCTCATCCATGTCCACCACACTGATGTCACCGATTACAGAATCAGGATTTTCTTTCAGACAGATGCCCCACTTGTAAAAATCCATGTTTTGATAATTCTCAACCCAGCGAGCAATAGACTGTTTGGTGACTTCAGGACTCTCGTGAGCATCCCAGGTCACATGCAGCAAATTATCCGGACGAGAAGCCCAGTTGTCATACATAGCTTGAGCATCCGATTCCAGAAAAGGTCTTAACAAAAGACGTTTGGTTTCAAAAGACTGTGTACCTATCTTTTTCATAGCTTCCTCATTTCTTGGCTCGGACTAAAAAGATTCGATAGAGATTTTCACTTCCAAAATTCATCAAAAACTGTAATCGGCAAATGCCGTTTATGCTGGCCTTTATGCCACCAAGACTCAATAGTTTCTTGGGCTTGGGCTGAAACGGACTTGCCTTCGAGATAGTCATCAATTTCATTGTAGGCCACGCCTAGAGCGACTTCATCCGCAATCCCAGGTTTTTCTTCTTCCAAGTCAGCCGTCGGCACCTTTTCATAGAGGGCCGGATCCGCTCCTAAGGCAGCCAAAAGCTGCTTGCCTTGCCGCTTATTGAGACGGTAAAGTGGTAAGATATCTGCTCCGCCATCCCCAAACTTGGTGAAAAAGGCTGTGACATTTTCTGCTGCATGATCCGTCCCAATGACAGCCCCACTGTATGAACCAGCCAAAGCATACTGGGCAATCATACGGCTACGAGCCTTGATATTACCCTTGTTAAAATCAGAGACTGTGGCACCCGTTGCCTCCACAGCCTTTGTCATGGCATCAGCAGATTCCTTGATATTGACTGTCAGACTGACATCGGGCTGGATAAAAGCCAGAGCCTTTTGCGCATCATCTTCATCTGCCTGAACACCGTAAGGCAGGCGGACGGCAATAAAGCGATAGCCATCATCGCCACTCTCAGCCCGCATTTCCTCTACAGCCAGCTGAGCCAAGCGGCCAGCCAAGGTTGAATCCTGACCACCAGAAATTCCCAAAACATAAGTTTTCAAAAAAGAATGCTTCCTCAGATAGGCCTTGAGAAAGTCCACCGACTTGCGGATTTCTTCCTCCGGATCAATCACTGGTTTGACGCCCAATTGAGCGATGATTTCTTCTTGTAGACTCATTTTTCTGCTCCTGTCTGGTAGGCTTTCTTGCGCATCTGGTCAATCAAGTCCATCTTATCCTGCCAAATATCTCTAGCCAGGTCAACTGGATAATCTTGTGGATTGAGAACCCGCTTGTACTCGTCCCAAAGTTTATCAAATTCCTTACGGGCATAGGCTTGAATTTCAGTTAAGGTCGGCTGAGCATAGACCAAATTCCCTTCTTGGAAAATCTCCACCAAAAGCGGTACGGCATCAAAATTTTTGACCGTTTTATTGATATAGGTATAGGTCGGATGGAACATTTCCAGCTCTTCCAAGCCATTGACATCAAGGCCGTCATAGGTAATGTAGTCTCCCTCAGACTTCTCTTTTTCGCGACTGGTAATGCGCCAAACCTGTTTCTTGCCTGGGGTCGAAACCTTTTCAGCATTATTGGACAACTTGATGGTATTGCGTAATTCTCCAGTCTCATCTTCAATAGCAACAATCTTATAAACTGCTCCTAAAGCCGGCTGGTCATAGGCCGTAATGAGCTTGGTTCCCACACCCCAGACATCAATCTTGGCTTTTTGCATTTTCAAGTTGAGAATGGTATTTTCGTCCAGATCATTGGACGCATAAATCTTAGCATCAGGGAAGCCAGCTTCATCTAATTGCTGCCGAACTTTCTTAGAAATATAGGCAAGGTCTCCCGAATCAATACGGACACCCAGAAACTTAATCTTGTCTCCTAGCTCACGCGCCACCCGAATGGCTGCCGGAACACCCAAACGCAATGTATCATAGGTATCTACTAAGAAAACACAGTTATGATGAGTCTCAGCATAAGCTTTAAAGGCATCATAATCATTTCCATAGACTTGAACGAGAGCATGGGCATGCGTTCCCAAGACTGGAATATCAAAGAGCTTGCCAGCCCGGACATTACTGGTACCGTTCGCTCCGCCAATCACCGCTGCCCTAGTCCCCCAAATAGCAGCATCCATTTCCTGGGCCCGGCGCGTACCGAACTCCATCAGAGGTTCATCTTCGATGACAGAGCGTATACGGGCTGCCTTGGTAGCAATCAGGGTCTGAAAATTAACGATATTGAGCAGAGCAGTCTCAACCAGCTGACACTGAGCCAGTGGACCTTCCACCTGCACGATTGGTTCATTGGCAAAAACCAAATCACCTTCCTGAACAGACCTTACGGTCAGGCTCATCTTGAGATTTCGCAAATAATCCAGAAACTCTCCGTGATAGCCCAAGGATTGCAAATAATCTAAATCGCTCTGGCTGAATGTCAGATTATTGAGATAGGAAATAATTCTTTCCAAGCCCGCAAAAACTGCGTAGCCGTTATTAAAAGGATTTTTACGGAAAAAAACTTCAAAAACTGCACGCTTGTTGTGAATATTTTGCTTGAAATAAACCTGCATCATGTTGATTTGGTACAAATCAGTGTGCAGAGTTAAACTATCATCTGGGTACATCTTCTTGCTCCTTTATGCTAGATACCTTTTATTATATCATAATTCCAAAAAAGCTAAGCAAATCCTGTCAACTCACTTGAATAGACACACTTGCTTAGCTTATATTTTTATGCTTGCTCTGTAAGGTATTTGTAGGCTTCCTGACTGGCAATAGCACCATCGCCAACAGCCGTCGTAATCTGGCGCAGGTCTTTCTGGCGAACATCACCAACAGCGTAAATACCGGCTACTGACGTCTTCATCTGATGATCCGTCAGAATCCAGCCAGCCTCATCAGTGATGCCCAAGTCCGCAGCAAATTCACTAACTGGATCTAGGCCAACATAGATAAAGATACCGCCAAACTCTGCCTGACTAACCTCACCTGTCTTGACATTCTTGAAGGTTACGCCTGTCACTTTGCGCTCATCACCATGGATACTTTCCACCACAGAATCCCAGACAAAGCGAATCTTTTCGTTGGCAAAGGCGCGATCCTGCAGCACTTTTTGTGCTCGCAGCTCATCTCGACGGTGAACAATGGTCACACTTTTTGCAAAGCGCGTCAGGAAAATAGCCTCCTCAACAGCTGAGTCGCCACCACCGACAACCAGCAGGTCTTCATCACGGAAGAAGGCGCCATCACAGACCGCACAGTAGGAAACCCCGCGGCTGTTGTAGTCTTCCTCACCAGGAACCCCCAGATGACGATGATTGGCACCAGAAGCAATGATGACTGTTTTAGTTTCAAAACGCTCATCTTCTGTGATGATTTCCTTAAAATCGCCTCGGTCTTCAATTTTTTCTACTAGGCCAAATAAATGTTCAACACCCAGGTTCTCCAGAGGTTCAAACATTTTCTCTGCTAGCTCAGGACCGCTGATATTGGCATAGCCTGGATAGTTTTCAATGTCAGCAGTATTATTCATCTGACCACCAGGAATACCACGCTCCAGCAGGGCAACTTTTAGGTTGCTGCGGGCTGCATAGAGGGCAGCTGTCATGCCGGCAGGTCCAGCTCCAATAATAATTGTATCGTACATAACTCTTCTTTCTCCTTGTTGTAACTAGAATTATTCTAACAACTTTTCTACAGTTTTACAAGCATTTAAGCTTTTAGGACAATGAGCAGGCCCAGCGTCGCAAAAGACAGGACTGGAATCGTCATAATGACAATCAGAAGGACATCGTACAGATGACTCTGGCGCTCCTTAGCCGTCTTATCCTTGCGGCGAATCATCCGCAGTCCAATCCATAAACCCGCAATGATCCCTACACCGACTGCAGTATAAAGCAAGCTCTCGATATAAAGTGCAAATATTTGATCTAACATGTCAACTCCTCAAAGGTCAATCAGCCTCGTAGTGCAAAGAAAGGTAACAACCCCAAATCTAACCGTCAGCATAAAACACCCACTAGACAAGAAAGCCTGCTCCACTGTACGCTAAGACTGAAAACAAACTCAGCTGGTCTAGCCAACTGAGCCTTCACTGTCTCTATTATATCAAATATAGGTCCGTTTGTAACTAGCAAAAAATTCCTTGGTTCTTTCTTCCTTTGGATGATGGATGATCTCATCTGGTGTCCCAGACTCTATGATTTTCCCCTTGTCCAAAAAGAGCACCCTGTCAGCCACCTGAGCGACAAAGGACATATCATGACTGACCAGAATCATGGTCTGGCCAGACTTGGCTGCATCAGCGATTGATTTCTCTACTTCTCCGACCAACTCGGGATCCAAGGCTGAGGTCGGCTCGTCTAGCAAAAGAACATCTGGATTCATAGCCAAAGCCCTTGCTAAGGCAACCCGCTGCTTCTGACCGCCTGACAAATGTCTAGGATAGTGATTTTCTCGGTCTGACAAGCCAACTTTTGCTAACTCTTCCTTGGCTATCTTAGTCGCTTCTTGGTCTGACAGTTTCTTAACTACCAGCAGACCTTCCTTGACATTTTCCAGAGCCGTCCGACGGGAAAAGAGGTTAAACTGCTGAAAAACCATGGCTAGCTTGCGGCGCAGTAGCAAAATCTCATCTTTGGAAATCCTTGAAAAATCCACTTTGAAACCGTCGATAGCAATCTTTCCGCTATCTGGCTGTTCCAGATAGTTGAGGCTACGGAGAAAGGTTGACTTACCAGCACCCGAAGAGCCAATCAAAGCTACCACTTCGCCTTTTTTAATGTCCAAACTGAGATCATCCAGAACCTTTTGACCTGAAAAAGTCTTACTTAAATGTGAAATATTAATCATCAGATTCCTTCTCCTTCTGCTTGCTGAAGCGATTCAAATTTATCCGGCTGTTTGATATCCATCATCTTTTCGATCCAGCGGCCAAGTTGCTCAATGAGAATATTGACTGCCCAATAAATCAGCGAAACCGAAATAAAACGCTCAAAGTAACGGTAGTCCGCCCCCGCGATAGCCTGCGCCTTGGCAAAAATTTCCACTACACCGGCACTAAAGGCCAGAGAAGTTCCCTTGGTTAAGCCAATCAGGGAATTAATCAGACTAGGTGTCGCCACTACTGCTGCATTGGGGATAATGACACGCATATAAACCTGCTTGTTGGTCATTCCTAAGCTGCGTGCAGCCTCAATTTCTCCCGGATCTACGGACAAAATTGCTGCCCGGATGGTCTCACTGGCATAAGCCGCTTCGTTGAAAGCAAAGGCAACAATCGCAAAGACAGACGCTGGAATCTCGTTGATATTAAAGCTTGTGCCATACTTCTGATTGATGGCCTTGAGCAATAAAGGAATCCCAAAATAGGTCAGCATGAGCTGGACCAGCAGCGGTGTTCCTCTCAGAAAGCTGACAAAGAAAGCCTGAATCGGATACAGGACTTTAACCCGATTAATCTTGACGATAGCAAAAACCATGGCAAGCAGAATACCAAAGACTGCACCACCCGCTGTCAAGAGAAGGGTGATTGGCAGATTTTGCAAAATGCCCGGAATGGCCTCAAAAACAGCCCTTAAACTAAATAATTTACCATCTGGAATGAACTTGAGGAACTCCTCATACCAACCAGTTGTCAGAAGATAAGTTGTAACCACCATTATTACTTCCTTTTCTTGATAATGAAATATTTTAACACAATTCTGGAACAAAACAAAGAATTTGCTTCGCTTTTATTGTCTTTTAGCAGTCAAAACATGAGCAGCTAGTGAAAATCTCGTGTTCCTAAATATCAAATAAGCCACACTAAGCCCAATATAAAAATAGACTAGTTTCACTAGTCTATCATATCTCTTCCATAAAGACTAATATATTTTTCTTATCACAGCGATAAGAAAAGTATATCACTAAAAGGTTTGGCGCTTAGCCTTACGCTCTGCCCGGCCACGTGCACGATTCTCTGCTCGCTTGGTCTTGCGGCGCTTTTCGTTAACAGCCCACTGAATTTTTTTCTTGTAGCCTGGTTTGATTTTTTTCTTTTTCTTCTTTACCAGCCCCAGCATTTCCGTGTCCAGCTTCTCCCGGCTCTTTTCCCGATTGGCCCGACGGTCTCGGTCGTAGGTATCCTGGAACTCGTCATCTTTTATCATCTTGGGAATGAACTTAATCCCCATCTTTTCTAACTCCCGAATATCTGAGTCATCACTCGGCTGGTAGAGAGTAATGGCTGTACCAGGAAGACCATTACGGCCGGTCCGGCCTACCCGATGGACAAAGAAAGACAAGTCCTGAGGAATGGCATCATTGATAACATGGCTGACACCTTCG
Source organism: Streptococcus sp. 27098_8_134 (assembly GCF_041431675.1). Taxonomy (NCBI): domain Bacteria; kingdom Bacillati; phylum Bacillota; class Bacilli; order Lactobacillales; family Streptococcaceae; genus Streptococcus; species Streptococcus sp. 27098_8_134. Next base: position 35,162 of record NZ_JAPVYD010000006.1, read on the forward strand.
ATATCAATCCCCCGCGCTGCCAAGTCAGTAGCGACAATGTACTCAAAATCCAGATTCTTGACCTGATTCATGATGCGCTTGCGCTCCCGCGGAGCAATGTCTCCATGAATTTTAGCAACTTTGAGCCCTTGAGCTGTCAGATAGCTGTGCAGCTCATCTGCCCTCGTCTTGGTATTAACAAAAATCATAGCCAGATAAGGCTGCAGGAGCTGACTGATTTGATAAATCTGGGCATTCTTGTCTCGTCCCTTGGTTGACAGAAGCCAGTTTTCAATGGTGTCCGCAATGACCGTCTTGGTCTTAATCTGCTCAATCACTGGATTAGACAGGTATTTTTTCAAAAAAGGCTGAAGCTTCTGCGGAATGGTCGCTGAAAAAACGAGAAACTGCAAATCTTTAGGCAACCGGCCTGCAATCTTATCAACCGTCGCCAAAAAGCCCATGTCCAGTGTCATATCTGCCTCGTCAACGACAAAGGTCTTGGCCTTGTGAATGGCCAAGTCGCCAGACTCTACCAAGTCATAAATTCGACCAGGCGTTCCAATGACGATATGAGGCTGACTAGACTCTAACTTCCCAATCTGACGAGCCTTGTCAGTCCCACCGACATAGTTAGCCACCCGAATCTCTCTTTCAGAAAAGCTAGCTAACTGCCGAGAAGCCTGATAAATCTGCGCTGCCAGCTCCCGACTTGGGGCTGTAATGACAGCCTCCACACTGTCTGCCTCCTCATCCAGCATTTGAAAGATCGGCAGCAAAAATGTGTGGGTCTTCCCAGAGCCTGTCTTGGACTCACCGACCAAATCCCGACCTGACAATACCACTGGAATCAGCTTCTCTTGGACTGGAGTCGCTTCAACGAAGTTCAAATCCCTGAGCGCTTCCTGAATATAATCTTTAAACTTAAATTCTGTAAATTTCATCTTGTCCTCTATTCTATTATCCTAACTATTATACCAAAAAATTGACCATCCTGCTTACCCTCAAATCTAAGAAGCAGAAAAGCGAGTCTGAGACTCGCTTCTTGCTATAGATATAGGATAGCCAGGGTCAAAAGACTACCCACGATACCGATTCCCCAGAAGAAGAAATCTACCTTCCACTCGCTCCACTCCTTGCCATGACCAGTTAGGCCTCCCAGCTCAAAGTGGTGATGAACCGGGGTCATCCGGAAAATTCGCTTGCCGCCGGTCAGCTTGAAGTAAGTCACCTGCATCATGACCGAGGTCGTTTCAAACACATAGACGATACCAATCAAGAGCAGGGTCCACTCTTGGTGAAGGGAAATGGAGATAGCAGCCAACATACCACCCAAAGCCAAGCTTCCCACATCTCCCATGAAGATTTTAGCAGGCTTATGGTTGAAAACAAAGAAGCCTAGCAAGCCACCAATCATACTGATGATGACAATCAAAATATCAAAACGCTTCTGCTCAACAGCAATTACAGCATAGGCCACCAAGCTAATGACCACCGAGATACTGGCCAAACCATCAATTCCATCCGTCAGATTGACAGCATTGGAAAAGCCAATCAGCCAAAAAAGGACGAAAAAGACATAAAGGAAGCCTATCTGGACAGGAACGGTGAAGATATTCAGCTGGTCACCTGCACCGTGCTGATTATAAAAGAAGTAAAAGACAACTCCGCCGACAAGCTGCAAAAACAGTTTCTGCTTGGGATTAAGACCCTCGTTTATCTTACGAAACACCTTGAGGAAGTCGTCTAAAAAACCGACAACGCCATACAGAACCAAGATAAAAAGAATCATGATGAGGCCGTTGGACAACTGATGCGAAAACAGACCGATAACAAAGCTGGCCAGAACGGATGTCAAGAGAAAGACTGTGCCACCCATGGTTGGCGTTCCGGCTTTAGCCTGATGCTGCTTAACATCTTCGTGCATCTGTTGGCCTGTGATACGAGCCTTATGGTAAAAACGAATAAAGGCAGGAATGCCGATGATAGTTAGGATAAAAGTTACGATTCCTGCAATAAGAGCAATAAGCATATTAGTCTCCCATTGTGATTGTTATTTTCTTGAGATTTTTCAGCGAAGTATTGGTCTTCTCGCTCTGCTTGACGACCTTGGAGCCCTCTCCTTTGAAAGTGACTTCAATGTCCTGCCACTTCGCGAAACGTTCGACATTGGCCTTGGTCCAGCCGTACATATCAGGCAGACTTTCTAAATCATCTGACAAGATCAAAACCTGCTGGTTGGCCTTGAGATTTTTGCCCTCTTTGACAGATACTTTTTTAATCTTGCCACCTGTTCCCAGTACAATTGGTTGGACGAGGTTGCGGCGCAATTCATCTGCCAGACCGCCAGGACTGATTTGATGTTTCAGACCTAGTTGCTTGGTCAGTTTTTCAACTGATGGCATTTTATAACTGGTTTCTTCAGTGACTGTTTCAAGAGCCGGAGTCGCTTCCGTTGTCAGATTAAGGCTGTCTTTGAGAGCGACTGCTTCTTCTAAGACCGGATTGACCACTTCCTGCCAGAATATAGGCTGGAATTTTTCTTCAGGCTGCTGAACTGTCACATACATGATAAATTCAGGATTTTCTGCTGGCGTCATGGCAACAACTGAATAGATATAGTCGTTCTCACCCTCTAGATAACCATTTTCAGAAGCAATCTGAGCGGTCCCTGACTTAACAGCGACATTCTGACCAGCCACTTGAATGACGGGTTCTCCACCGACATTCAGGGTTCCATGGTAGGCGTCTGTTCCGACTTGAACCATATAATCCCGAGTGGTTTGAGCTGCTTTTTCTGAGACAGGATTTCCGATAATTTCCGTCGCAGTCTTACGAGCTGTATTGGTTTTAGGATCATGGATAGCATTGATAAACTTAGGTTCTACCATAACGCCGTCATTGGCAACGGACGAGAAGGCTCGCAGCATCTGCACTTGGGTCACACCAATCCCTTGACCGAAGGAGCTCATGGCAATCGTAACATAGTTATCACCTGGCAAGGAGCCATAGGTTTCATTACCCATACCAAAACGAGTCGGCAGACCAAACTTAAACTTACTCAAGTAGTCCAGCCACTTGTCATTGCCCATCTTCTGCTCCAGAATAGTCATACCGACGTTACTGGAATAGGTAAATCCTTGGGCAAAGGTCAGAGTTTCCCCTTCTGAAATCCCCATGTTGACGTTCCAGTCCCGAATGGTCGCATCCATAACCTTGTATTCTCTACTGTCATAGGTATCGTTAGGATTAAAGCTGCCATTATCAATAGCTGAAGCCAGGGTCATAACCTTCATAGTAGATCCAGGCTCGTACTGGCCTTGATAGAGCATGGTGTTCCAGTTGCCTAGATTTTTCTCATTCAATCCTTCCTTGGTATCGGCGTTATAGGTAGGCCGTTGAGAAGTGGCTAGGATTTCACCGGTCTTGGCACTGACCAAGGTTGCATTGACAAACTTGCCTTTAACCTTTTCCTGGAAGGCATTCATCCGCGTTTCTAGGTAGGTTTGCAAATCAGCTGACAGCGTTGTATAAACATCCTTGCCGTCTTCTGCCTGTACAGAGACCTTTTCTGACCCAGGTACAACATTACCGTTTCGGTCTTTTTCATAGGTCACAATCCCATTCTGACCAGCAAGAATCCTATCCAGTGCCTGCTCCATGCCAGAAGTCCCTTTCAGAGTCTTATTGCCTTCCTTATCCTCCTGCAGCTGGGCAAGACCGATAAACTGAGAAGCGAACACACCGTTATTATAACTGCGGTTAGGACTGGTAGTAAAGTCAATCCCTTCAATACCAGCAGCTTCAAAGGCTTCCCGCATAGCATTCATATTACTGTAGGTAATGCCATTGCCCTGTGCCCCGAAGGAAACCTGCTTGAGATTTTTCTGAGACAGCTGGGTTTTGACGTAGTCCTTATCCAGCTCTAGGTATTGATTGAAAATCTCTGCCACCTTATCATACTGGGATTCTTCTACGTAGAGAATCTTGCCAGTAGCTGACTTGTAACTCTTGTCAATAATGGCATAGACATTATAAGTCGTGGCATCCTCTGCAATGGGAACCCCATTTCGGTCATAAATCGTTCCCCGCCGGGCAGCGACTGTGACAGTCTTTTGATGGACCACTTCTGCTCCCTTTGATAAATTAACACCGAACTTCTGGTCTGTCCCGATAATGATGGCAAAATTAATCAAGAAAACGAAAAAGAGAAAGATAGCTAAGATGCTCATGCTCTTTCCCACTTGCCGCCGATTGTATTCAGGGGTTTGCCTATTTTTCAGGGCGTATTTTTTAATTTTTTCAAAAATTCTATTCTTCATCCGTTGAACTCACTGTTTTACGATTTCCCTTCTGGAGTTTCATATCCTGAGAGCTGGCTAACTGAGACAGCCTTTCATAGCGGGTCAGTTCATTGACTTCCTGCTTGATGTCGGCCAGTTCTGTCTGCTCCGCCTCAATCTGCGTATTGACTTCCGTCAAATCCCGGTCCACCTGCAATAGCTTGGTCTGCATAAAGACGATGCTGACCGCTAAAATAATGGCAGTCAAAACGATGGAGCCGTAAAAGGCCTTCTCAACTCGGGAAAATTTTCTCATCTGATCTTGAAGCGGGTTTGGTCTTTTTTCTGACATTTCTTCCTCACTTGTGTATCTTACGGGCTACGCGCAGCTTGGCGGAATGAGCCCGGTTATTGCTTTCTAATTCTTCTTTGCTTGGTAAAATTGGTTTGCGGCTGACCAGCTCCAGCTTAGGCTGCAGTTCATCAGGGATGAAGGGCAAGCCCTTTGGAACATCCACTGTTGATGCTTCCTTGAAAAGCTGCTTGGTCAGACGGTCTTCCAGCGAATGAAAAGTAATGACCGCAATCCGGCCGTCCACCGCCAGCAAATCAATAGCTTGCTGAATAGACTCATCCGCCGCTCCCAACTCATCATTGACCTCAATCCGAATGGCCTGAAAAATCTGCTTGGCTGGATGGCCTTTCTTCTTCAGCTCCTTAGCTGGCTTGGCTGACTTGATAATTTCAGCCAGTTCTGTCGTTGTTTCAATGGGTTTGACACTTCTAGCCTGCTCAATCTTGCGAGCAATCTGCTTAGAAAACTTGTCTTCGCCATATTTAAAAAAGATTCGTACCAAATCCTGATAGCTATAATGATTGACAACCTCAAAAGCTGTCAAGGCTGCATCGCGGTTCATGCGCATATCCAAAGGCGCATCCTGTTTATAGGAAAAACCACGCTCACGCTGATCCAGCTGAGGGCTGGAAACGCCTAAGTCATAACAAATTCCATCAATTTCTTCCACACCGGCTTCTTGCAAACGGCTCTTGAGGTGACGGAAATTGTCCTTAATAAAGGTCACCATCCCCCGCTCTACATAAGGAGCCAGGCGCTTTTTAGCATTGTCAATAGCCGTCTGGTCCTGATCAAAGGCATAGAGATGCCCTTCGTCTCCGAGCTGGCTCAAAAGATATTCGCTGTGACCAGCACCCCCAAGGGTCGCATCGACATAGATGCCGTCAGGCTTAACCGCCAGCTGGTCAACCGTTTCATGAAGAAGAACAGTAATGTGATGAAATTCGTTTGTCATATCTTACTTATTATATCACATTCAAAAGCAAAAAAAAATTTAAAAGAAAAAGTAAGCGGATGAAATCCTTTTTTAAATTTTTTGTCAGATATACTTGACACTTTTTTGAAAAGTATTATACTAGCATAAAATAAAAGTCAAATATAACTGACAAACTTACTGAAAGTTATCAGTTATAGTATTAGAAAGGAAGGGTGTAATGAATCGTGTCAAAGAATTTCGAAAAGAAAAAAAGATGTCCCAGCTAGAGTTGGCCAAGTCTATCGGGGTATCGCGGCAAACTATCAATATGATTGAAAACAACAAATACAACCCCACCCTCGAGCTCTGTATCAATCTGGCTAGAGCGCTGGATACTGACCTCAACGCCCTCTTTTGGGATCCCCAGCTGACAGATGAAGATTCAGAGGACTAAGAATTCTTCCCTGCAGCAAATTTCATACCTAAAGAAAGGACTCAAACATGAAAAAAGAAACATTCTCAGACAAGATGATCAAACGATTTTACGGTATTACTGGACCTTTGGATGAGCAGAAGCGCCAACAGGCTGAGCATTTAGGAAATATAGGCTTTATCTGGCTTTTCTTGATTTTGCAAGTTGGTAATTTCCTAGCTTTCATGCTAGCCGATATCTATCCAGGCTTAGATGCTCGAATTTACCCCATTATTATAGAGCTTCTTACCTTTATAATAGCTGGTATCATTTACTTCAGGTCTGAGAAAGAGCACCTGGCAGATTTGGATTTGGAACTCATGAGTGAAAAAGAAAAGCGCAAGCTTCAATATCCTGGTCTTAAGATTGCTCTCTTCGTTGGGTTGACTTTTCATCCTATCTTTAGCCTTGTAGAAGCAGTCACTCTCAAGCAAGACTTTTTCACTCTCTTTTTACAAGCTGATCGAATCCTAAAAACAGCCTTGATCGCTAGCATTTTAGGTATTTTTATCAGCTTTTACTTCAAATCACGCAAACACCATACTGAACAGAGCGAATAATCCCTCGACTTAAGCTAGAAAGGACTCAAACATGAAAAAAGAAACATTCTCAGACAAGATGATTAAACGATTTTACGGCATTACTGGACCTTTGGACGAGCAAAAGCGCCAACAGGCTGAGCACTTAGGAAATATAGGCTTTATTTGGCTTTTCTTTATTCTGATTTTTGGCAATGCCATCGCCTTTCCCCTAGCCTTTCGATGGCCCAAAATTATCGCTGTTGCTTATCCTATCCTGCTGGAAATCCTTATCCTCGGCTTCTGTGTCTATATAGTTATTCAAGCACGGCGCAAAGGAATTGATGACCTAGAGCTAGGACTTCAGGATGAAAAAGAAGAAAAAGCTATGAAACATGCTGGTCTCAAAGCAGGTTTCTCCTATTGGCTGCTCTTTTACCCTCTCTTTAGCATCATGATAGCTGTCATGGAAAAGAAAGATATCCTACAAGTTTTGCTTCAGCCAAAACTCATTATAGCTGGATTAGCTGCTGGTCTTGGATTTGGACTGATGATGCATTTCATTGCCAAAGGAAAGATTCGTCAAGCACAAAAAAAGGAGGAAGAAGACCTATGAGACTCAATCTCAAAGAAAAAATGGATTTAGGGATTCTATGCCTCATTATTGCCATCGCTGCTTATTTCTTTTTCCGTATCACGGAGCCTTGGATTTTCTGGCTGGATGTAGCAATCATCGTTAGCTGCATCTATATAGCCCTCCGCATTTTGAAAAAACATAAACAAGAATAAAAGAATCCCTCGACAGGAACTTTCTAACTTCCTAGCGAGGGATTTTTTTATATTAACTTAAGACTCTGGGTCATCCAGACTGCGGCCATGAAGACCTTTCTCACGCTGAACTTGACGCAATTTTTCAGGCGTTACATCATTACCATCCTCGTCAACAATCTTGATGCCTTCAATATGATGGCGAACAGAACGACGGTAGCCTTCGATGTACTCTTCACGAAGCTTGGCCTGTTCCACTTTTTCCTCAGCAGTTAGGCCTTCCGTTTTTTTCTTTTTAGCCAGTTCATTGATACGTTCAATTTTTTTAGGATCCATGATTCTACCTCTCTCTTACCTTTTATTTGGTATTAATCTGATTAAACTGAGCCATTTGTCCCGCTTTGGCTGTCAAAGAAGACAGGAGAGCTAGACGGTTGTTACGCACAGTCTCATCTTCTGCCATGACCATGGTATGGTCAAAGAAAGCATCAATAACTGGACTGAGAGCAAAGAGTTGGTCCAGATTGGTAGCTAAGTCAGATGTCAGCTCCACTTTCTCAATGGCTGCAGCCAAGTCTTTTTCCTCTTGATTTTCAAAGAGTGCTGAATTGACAGCTGTCTGCCCTTGGGCTTTCTCAGCCAGATTGAAGACCCGAGATAGACTTTCTACTGCTGGCTTAAAGTTATCTTCCTGAGCTTTTTCTGCTAGAAGCGCAGCTGTTTCTACCAAATCACGTACGACGAAGTGAGTGCTTTGAAGAACAGCCGTCACGATGTCTTTCGGAATGCTGCGATCCATCATCTTCTCAACGCGGGCACGGAAGAAATCCAGCACAGCTGCTTGATTGTCATAACTTAGGCTATCAAATTTCAGTTCGTAAAGTCGACCAAGAAGCTGAGCCAAGTCAATGTTCCAGCCAAACTTGTCCAAGATACGCACAACGCCCTGAGTCGCACGTCGCAGAGCATAAGGATCATTGGAACCGCTTGGAATCAAGCCAACTGAGAAGAAAGACAGAATAGTATCCAGCTTATCAGCCAGAGCCAAGACTGCTCCGACCTTGGTGTCAGGCAATTCCCCATCTGCTGAAGTCGGCATATAGTGCTCCCGAATGGCAGCTGCCACCGCAGCATTCTCACCAGCCAGAAGAGCATACTTTTCACCCATGATACCTTGCAGCTCATCAAATTCGCCAACCATGCCAGTCAGCAGGTCAAACTTATAAATAGCCGCTGCACGAGCCAAGTCAGCTGTCTCATCAGCATCCAATCCTGCTTCTTGCGCCAAGAGAGCAGCAATCTTACCAGTCCGCTCCATGTGCTCTGCCAGAGAGCCAATCTTTTCGTGGAAGGTCACATTGCTCAGCTTTTCAACCAAGTCGGCAATAGCCAGCTTTTGGTCTTCCCGCCAGAAGAATTCCCCATCTTCCAGACGAGCCACCAAGACTTTTTCATTTCCCTTGATGACATTTTCTAAATGCTCTGCATTTCCATTGCGAACAGAGATAAAGTGTGGTAAAAGTTTGCCTCCACCATCGCGCACAACAAAGTAACGCTGGTGCTCTTTCATGGAAGTTACCAAGACTTCCTCAGGCACCTCTAAGTATTTGGCGTCAAAATTACCTAGGAAAGCAGTTGGATATTCTACCAGATTCAACACTTCATTGAGCAGGTCTTCGTCAATCTCTATAGAAACTCCGTGCTCCTCTTCCAGTGCTCGAATCTGCTCAACAATCATATCTCCCCGCTCAAGAGGACTGGCAATGACAAACTGAGCTCGTAGGTCATCTTCATAGGAATCTGCTGAAGCAATCTCTGTTTCTTTCCCCAAGAAACGGTGCCCACGGCTAGTACGGCCGCTCTTGATGTCCAAGAAATTCAAGTCAAAGGCTTCCTCATCTAAGAGTACAGTCAAGGTGTGGACCGGACGGATGTATTCAAAGGTATTGTTGGCCCAGTGCATGCTGACAGGGAAGGTCAGGGCTTGCAGAACTTCTGTCACTGCTGGGATGATTTCCTCTACCGGACGGCCGATTTCTTCCTTGGTCACATAGACGTATTCTTCGCCCTTGATTTCACGGAAAGTAATGTCCTCAACCGTCAAGCCCTTGCCACGGACAAAGCCTTCTGCAGCCTTGGTAAAGTTGCCATCTGCGTCCAGAGCAATTTTCTTAGAAGGGCCTTTGAAATCTTCTGTCAGATCAGACTGCTTATCCGCCAAGCCAACCACGCGCACCGCCAGACGACGCGGTGTGGAGAACATTTCAATTTTCTCAAAGGTCAGACGATGGTCTGTCAGGAAGGCTCCCATCTTGTCGCGCAGCTGCTTCATGCTCGGTGTCACGACATAGGCTGGCATTTCCTCCAAGCCTAATTCAACTAATAAATTTTTTACCATGATTATTCTCCCTCCTCTGCCAAGAGTTTCTCGCGAGTCTCTGCATCCAAAAGCGGATAGCCCAGACGCTTGCGCTCAGCCACAAAGGTCTTGGCCACAACACGCGCCAGATTACGAATACGGGCAATGTAACCAGCCCGCTCTGTCACAGATACGGCTCCACGCGCATCCAAGAGGTTAAAGGTATGCGAGCATTTGAGAACATAGTCATAGGCCGGGTGCACCAGATGCTCGTCCAGACAGCGCTTGGCTTCTGCTTCAAACTTTTCAAAATTCCCCAGGAGCAAGTCTTGGTCGCTGACCTCAAAGCTGTACTTGGAATGTTCATACTCAGGATGCGTGAAAATTTCGCCGTACTTAACGCCATCAGCCCACTCAATGTCATAGACAGAGTCCACTTCTTGGATATAAGAAGCCAGACGCTCCAGACCATAAGTCACCTCAGCAGTCACCGGTTGAGTTGGTAGGCCTCCGACCTGCTGGAAGTAGGTGAACTGAGTGATTTCCATACCATCCAGCCAGACTTCCCAGCCCAGACCAGCAGAGCCAGTTGACGGGTTTTCCCAGTTATCCTCGACAAAGCGGATATCGTGCTCCAATGGATTGATGCCCAAGAGCTCCAAAGACTGCAAATAAAGCTCTTGGATATTGCTTGGAGATGGCTTCATGACCACCTGAAATTGATGGTGCTGATAAAGACGGTTCGGATTTTCTCCATAGCGGCCATCTGCTGGCCGACGAGAAGGCTCTACGTAGGCCGCATTCCAAGGCTCTGGCCCAATAGCCCGCAGGAAGGTATAGGGACTCATCGTTCCCGCCCCCTTCTCATTATCATAAGCCTGCATGAGCATACAACCCTGGTCATTCCAGAACTGTTGTAGAGTCAGGATAATTTCTTGAAAAGTCAATTTTTTAGACATTTGTTACTCCTTTAGTTTCTTGAGATTCTTGCGAAGCGTTCAAAAGGGAACGATTATTTCCCTTTTGAAAAGCTAGTATATCGCCTAGACAAACCGCCCCATAGCGGTTGTCGTTAGTCAATCGAACCTTTAGGTTCGCAATTGACTTTGGCGAGGTAAAATGTTAACTTCTTAGACATTAGTTACTCCTTTTGTTTATATCTCTTTGTCTATTATTTTCTGCTGTATGAACCAATCCAACAAGGGAAGTGTTTTATCTGTGTTTGCCCAATGACGATAAGAATCAGACACCGCTTGCACACTGCCTAGATTTTCTACTAGCTTGTCGACTGTCAAAAAACTGCGCCAGTATTCGTAAAAAATACTAGCATAATTCCCTTGATAAGTCGAAGTGCCGAAATCATTCAATGAGTGCCAACCGTGCTTTTTCTGAAAGAGCTCAACAAGAGACTGATTACAGGCCTTTTCCGTTTGAAATCCCTCATCTGTAAAGAAATACTTGCGGCTAATATACTCAACCATCCCTTCTTCAAACCAGATATAGGCACCGTATCCATCAAAGTCATCTAAAAAATGCTCCGACCAATGAGCCAACTCATGTCCTACAATCTGTAAGAGAGAATTTTCAGACAAAGACTGATAGTGGTTTGCTATTGCTTGAGTTTGGTGAGAGGTCTCGTAATTCTCCAACTGAAGGAGATACAAATCTTTCCAAACCGTCAATTCGGGAGTCATAACCATCCGCCTATCATTTGTATAGGCTGGTACAGGAATTTCCCGAATGATCTGCGTAGCAGAATCAAAATCGGACCAAATGATGGCTTGCGGCAAGTCATAAACCGCAAACTCGTCTTTTAAAAATGTTAGATAATCCTGCAACTTTGCGGAATTCTTTGCGACGAAATCTCGAAAAGCTGCTAATTGGTTCTCGTCTTTTACAAGATAAAGGTTCTCCACGAATCTCCTTTCTTTCGAACAATGGATTCAGTACGCAAAAGAACCACATCCGACAGTCCTAGGCTATTTCACCTAGGGGCGTCAAGACGCGGTTCCACCCTAATTTATTACTTCATTACTTTAAAAATTATAACCGAAAGCGCCATCTGCACTGCTTCCCTATCCGGCTCACACTAGCCCGAACTCGCTAAAAAGTAGACAATGAGAATTCTTTCTAAAAAAGATTATAGCAGAAAATAGGGCCAATGTAAAATACTTATCTAAAAATCCCTCAAGTTTCAACTTAAGGGATTTTAACTAATCTAAACCAATTAGACTTGTTTAGGTTTTTTCGGTCTCACAACTCTTGGCTTTCTGCCATCAAGTTTTCTCTTGGCTGCTCTAAGATTGGCGATGGCTTCTTTGACATCTTCCTGGCTGGCACCTGGATTGGTCAAAACTTCCTTAGCCTGTGCATAAGCCTCTAGATAAGCCGCCTTAACCGCGTCAGTAGCATAGATAAACTTATTGCTGATGGCTTGGTAATGCACTTCATCATCGACTAGCTTCTTGAGATTGGTAAAGTTAGTCGCCTTGCCATCCAGCTTCTTCTCTGCTGTAGTCAGCTGAGCCAGGGCAGTATCAATTTGCTCCTGGGTCACCTTGTCCTGCACCAAGAGCAGAGCGACTGCTTGGAAGGCCTTGTCATAAGCGCGACGAGTCTTATCCTTAGCATTGGCATAAGTACCTGTCTTAGTGGTAGCCGCATAAGCCTCTACTGCCGCTTTAACCGCAGCAATATCAGAGTCCTTGCCGTCTAGATCAGCAGATGCTGTTTCTAGTTTTGCTCTTACGGCATCGACTTGCGTTTGGGTCAGTTTGCTTGTCAAAGCTTCCTTGGCTGCCTGATAGGCTTGGTCGTAGGCTGTGCGCTTCGCTGCAGAAGCATTGTAATACTGAGCAGTGCCGACCAGACTAGACTGCTGATTGACAGCTGCCAGCAAGCCTGACTTGACGATAACTCCCAGCTTCAGCAGGTTATTCTTACCTTCTTTGACCTCGACAGTCGGCTCATTTTCCCAGAGCTCGTAGCCAGTCGGCAGGTTGACAAAGACAGAGTAGAATCCAGCTGCTACGGATCTTCCAAAGGCATGCTTGCCAAACAGTTCTGCTGGAAGCGTATAGGCATCCCCATTATTATTCTTGAGAACCACTTGGGTATTCTTCGGAACAGCTTGATCAAAGGCAACGCTGACCGGTGCAAAGACCAGCTTCTTGACTAGAAACTCAATCGTCTTAAAGCTATCTTGGGCTGTCAGCTCAAACTCCTGAGTCAGATCGCTATAGAAACGAAGCCCATCCTTATCATAAGTAAAGATCTCTGCTGTATAGCGGCCAAATGGCAGAGCGTTGATTTTCTTGCCCTTGTCCAGTTCGACATACTTGCCCTTGCTATCCTTGATTCGATAGACAAAGGTCGACGATACATCCTGACGTGTATTAGCATCTACCAGAGCGACACGGATACGACCATCATTTTCAGCACTGACCAGTTCTGACAGAGCTATGGCATCACGGTTGCCTGCATAGTCCTCTACCACATAGAAAATCTTAGACTTGTCCACTCCTTTTGGCAAGGTGTAACTGCCATCCGCATTGGCTGAGATGTAAACCCGACGCTCGTAATCACGCTCAATGCCAAAATCATCCACGGCTTTATAAGTCTCTTTCCCTTTTTCATCTGCTTGCAGATAGAAGACCTGTTCTCTCAAAATACCGCCGTTGCCGACATCTTTTGGCTTGCGAGCCGTAAAGGTTTCTGCGCCATCCTTGGTACTGATATAGCCTGAACTAATCAAAGGTTTCTGCGTATCGATCTGCAGCTTAAAGGTAATCTGCTGCTCTTTAGCACCTGGTACATCTGGTGTATAGCGAACCACATAGGTATAGAGGCCATCTTCCAGCTTCTCACCCTTGCTATCACGACCATCCCAGTATGTATCTTCTAGTAGGTAGGACTTAGGATTGTCTGACTGACCACTATAATAGTTCTTGCGGCCTTCTCTAATCGTGCTGCTCTGCCAGATTGGGAAGCGATAGTCCGTATCATCTGCCGTATAGACACTAGCTGTCAGATTATTGATATTGCGATAGAGAACTGTCCGATACTGGATGCTGTCCTGATTACCATCTCCATTAGGTGAGAAGGCCAGACGAATCTTGCCATCCGCTCCCAGCTGCAGCACATGCTTACCATCAGCATTTTCTGCAGTTCCCAGTACAATTGAGCTGCGAGCAGCTGTTCGACCGGTAGAATAAAGTGTGTCATTTGACTCCGTCACAAGGGAAGAGACATTGTCATCAGACAGGATACCCTTGTCCTCTGGCACTGGGTAATAGAAGCCTGACTTGCCTTCTTGGACCAGATTATAGATTGGTCTTTCTACAGCTGGAAGATCTTGGAATTGCCCACGGAAGCCCATAAATGGCAGACTAACCACATCGCCGTCATCTGCTGGATCGACAAAGCGGACAAAGCCTTCTAGGAAATAGCCATTCGGCATCTGCTTGATCAACTCTTCTGCAAACTTAGCAGTATTTACCTTGACCGTCACTTTCTGGCTGCTGTGAGCCTTGACAGTAATTTCTGGCCAGACTGTTTCAGTTAGTTTGCGCGGTGTCAGAGTAAAGTAGCCATCCTTGACCGCATCCGTGTTGGTATTGACAATCATCTTCAGCGTCCGGTCCTTATCAGTGATATTATGAACCGTAACATCAAAGGTGAAGCTGTCTTGGACATTGCCCAAGGAAACGCTAGGATATTGGTTATCTCCTGTCACATAGAGACCAGTAGAAATAGCAGCTGCTGTATCTACGATACCAGCTCCCTGCTGACGCGGAGAAGTATAGACACCTGTTTCCTTGTTGACGTGCAGCTTAGCCGTAGACATGATGAGAGCTTTGACCAGATCTGTATTCTGGGCAGGTGTTAAGTCTGGATAATGCTGAAGGAGATATTCCTTGACCAGAGCTGCTACACCAGCTACATGAGGCGTAGCCATACTGGTTCCCTTCATAGAGCCATAGGTATTGTCATTAAGCGAAGAGTAAATATCGCCACCTGGTGCTGTCACATCTGGCTTGAGCAAGCCATCTGTCGTTACACCCCAACTAGAGAAGTCAGACAGACTACCAGCTCCTGGATGCGGCCGATTGACCTTAAGACCATTAAAGACTACCTTGTAATTACCAGCTGCCAAAGCCTCTCCATATTCCTTACTGATAAAGGCTGATGGAACCTTTTTAGATTCACTGTCCAGGCTCATCGTTAGGTTAGCTCCATCGACATTATTGTAGATCAGAGCACCAACAGCACCATGGCTGATGGCATTTCTAACCTTTTCAGCAAAGGTAAAGGAACCACGCTGGATAAGGGCCAGCTTCCCAGTCAAATCCTTACCAGCAAAGTCCTCTTCACGGCCAAGACCAACATGGACATACTCATATTCTTTGCCCTTTTCAAAGTTTGCATTTGTCTCACCCATGGAGTAGCTGAAATGACCGTTCAAAAGCTGATCGTTCTTTTCCAGACCACGAACTTCCATGACTTCTTCTGTCAGAACAGTGTTATTGATAGAAGCGACTGAGATAGAGCTTTCTGCTGTTGAAGGACTGCCAACTAGACCATAGTCTGGATTTTCAACCAGCGGTTTAGAGTATTCACTTCCGAAGGTGTTGTCATTACCAGCCGCAATAATCACACTCACCCCCTTGGCCCGAGCGCGCTCAATAGCGGCCTGCAGACTAGGGCTGACATCAACCGTTGAACCTGTTGCTGAACCTAGACTCATATTGATGGTATCAGCCCCCAAAGCCACCGCATCATCAATAGCTTTGATATAGATAGCGTCGCTAGTTGTGCGTTGACGGTCTGAGAAGACCCGCATAAACATAACTTGTGCTTCTGGCGCAACACCATAGACATACTCATTATTAGGCGCTTTCTTGTTGGGATTTCCCGCTGTAATCCCTGTTATGTGCATACCATGCGAGTAACTATTCTTTTCCTTGATATTGTCATCACCGTCGATATAGTTATAGGCATAGACAACCTTGCTGTTGTACCACTTCCCGTAGTCAATACCGGCCTTTCTCTTAGCCTCTTCCAGAGCTGCCTCTGTCTGATACTTGGCCTTTGACGGGTCAGAAATCTTCAGAACCTCATGGTGGACATCCAGACCTGAATCGATAATCGCTACCACACGGCCTTGACCTTTATAGCCTTGAGACCAGGTCTGAGGAACCTTGATGATCTCATTGGTACTGATACTGCTCGGTTTAGCATCCCGAGAAGTTGGTGACTCTGCTACTGCATCAGGATTAGCAGCAGGCTTTTCTGAGTTTGCGGCTGACGGAGACTCTGCAGTCGGACTAGCCGGATCTGTCGGCTTGGTCTCTGTGGCAGATGGCTGAGTTACCTTCTCAGCACTTGAAGAAGCCTCTTCTAATGAAGAAGTCGCTCCTTTCTCTACAGGAGCTACAGATGCTTCCTTAGCATCTGCCGTAGAAGGCTGACTAGCCTGCTCTGTACTTGAAGCAGCCGATTCAGAAGAAGCTGGTGCTGCTTTCTCCACAGGTGCTGGACTTACCGGCTGACTCTCAGGTGTAGCTGCTTGAGAAGCAGGCTCAGTCGCTGATACCACAGTGGCAGTCGGCAGGCCTTGCCCTGACGAACTAGCTGTCACCTGCTCATCTGCCTGAGCCTGTCCAGCACCAAAAACCAGAGCAGTTCCCAACAGAACAGAAGCCAAACCGAACTTGTATTTACGGAGTGAAAAACGTTGTCTTTGCATAGAAGTCTCCTTACTTTATTTATAAACCATATTATAATAAAAATTTTCTGACAATTCATACACTCCTAACAAATGTAACAAAAACGTAACAATTGCGAATGTTCTAACCAGAAAACTGCTATATGATAAAGTTTCAGGTCTCTATTTATTTGAAATACAGAACAAATACAGTTTAAAATCCGGAAATAAGAAAAACCAATCAGAACTAGCGCAGAATGTACCAGTTTGATTGGTTTGTGATAGGATGCTTATTAGATATTATTTCTCAAACTCAGCCAAAAACTTCTCCAGTTCTTCCTTAGCTTCAGGCGTTGTGCCTCTGATCTGGCCTAACATGTTTACAAGTTCAGCTGTTTTACTTTCAATCTCCTTGATATTGGCGACAATCTATGTTAGTGGAGCACATCCGCCAAGTTCCAGAGAGGCAGATAAACCACCCAGGAGATTTGAGTTGCTTCTTAAATGATAGACTCTCTTTTAGTTATTCAACCTAATTGTTTAGGTTGATACCTGTCATCAATTCTTTTTTCAACAAACAAATAAAGCTCAACTTATTGTTTTATTTACTTGTATGTGATAGTATAAAATAAAATGGATCTAAATCATAAAATTTTTAACTATATCAACTATACATCTTGAAAGGGCTAAAATGGAACTACAATTACAACTACCTTCTACTTTCAAAATCATTAGAGCCAAAGAAAATATTTCTAAAAAGGATTGGGAAAAATTTTTCGATAATGCTTGCCACAAAAAAGAAGGGAACTATAAATTTAAAGATAAAGATATAGATTCTGACTACTCTTATTACTCAAGAATTTTTAAAATTCACTCCAAACCTTCATTTATTATTAACTCTAGTCTGATAGAGACCAAATATGGTTACTGCACTGTTGTCCTATACAAAGGATATATCTTGATAAATTCTAAATTTTGTTCTCTTAATAAGGAAATAATAAAAATAATAGGCACTGAGCTTCTTTTTGAAGAATTTACAAAATATTTCACTAAAGATACAGCTGAATTTGAGAAAATTACCCTTTCAAACTCTTCTATAATGTCAGGAATCAGAAACAGGATTATTGAGGGACAAAATCTCCAAGAAAACTTTCGACCAATTTATTCATCTAAACATGTTCTAAAAGGTTTTAGAGTTCTCCAAGATGGGGTTGTATTTTCTCAATCTCCATCAACATCTAAATTAAACTATCGAAATGGCAAACAACAAGTTGAAGATTATATAAAGTGGTGTAAAACAATTATTGATGATATGAATACTAATAATAGTCCAAGATATATTGATAATTTTGCTAAACCAGTAGATATTTCAAAAATGAAGGATTTAATTCCCAAAATAATTCTTATTGATTTAAATTTCTTAAAAGACCGTGAAGATGTAGAGTTTATAAATCGTAAGGAACAAGTTAGTATTAAACCTAATTTTATTTTTCAATATTATAATGGTATGTTTGAACTACAAGAGTTACCAAATGATAATTATATGATTAATTACAACTATCCGACCTTATTACAATCAAAAGCTGATTTTAGTAAAATGAAACTTATTAAAAATCATACTCACTCTTTTAAAAAATATAAATACCAATTTGAAAATCAGCAAAAAAATCGATTAAAAATTAGCAAAAACAAAAAAACAATTACATATAAAATTGAAGATATTGATGTGCATTATATACACGAGGATGATAATAAAGTGTCTACCTTAAAAGAATTAATCGAAGGTAATTCTACTATCCTTTTTGACAATTCTCAATTTTTCTATTTTAATAAAACCTTATTTCATGACTCTCAATTAAATGATTCGGAATTTTTACGCTATTTTTCCGAAGAAAAAAATTTAGAAAACTCTACTTCTGAAAAGGGCGAATTTTTGACAAATTCCAATAATTTTTCTAATACTTCCATTTTTCACATACTAGAAAAACGATTGCAAGATAACAGATACACTAACATTATCTGTGATGATTTAGGGAATGAACGTGCTGACTATATTGCTTTTGACGAAAATCGCTTAGGTTTTTTCCATGCTAAATATAAAAAAGTGGAAAGTGAACGAGGTATGAAATCTGCATCTGCTTTACATGATGTAGTTAGTCAAGCGTTAAAGAATCTAGTTTTTTTAGATAATATCGAAAATATTAATTTAGAAAAAACTTATGAGGACAAATGGTCAAAAAATATAATAAATAACCAAATACAAACGCAAATTGAACGGATAAGAAAGTCTGATACCCCTGAAAAAATAGTAGACAGGCTCATAGAAACAAATAGACAAATAAATGTCCAAAAATATATGGTTTTAGTTGTAAATTTTATTTCAAAAAGCGAGATTGACAACTATTTGCAAAACAAATCAACTGATACCCAAATTCAACAAATGATCTGGCTACTATCTTCTTTCATTTCTACCTGTCAAGAAATGAATATAATTCCTCAAATTATATGTAAACCTTAAATAAATTGGAGAAAATGAAATTTAATCCTGAAATCGCCCGTAAAATCTTACTAGATATTGAAGAATTACATAAGATGGCCATGAATTTCTAGAGAAAATTAGAACTCCTAAAATTTGAAGAGAAACTATAGATACAGCATCTAAAATAAGCACATTTTCATTAGAATTTTTATCTCAAATTGCATCAAACATCATATCGAATTCTATAAAATAAAAGTAATCTCCACCTACTTTCTCTCTTTCAAAATGCTCTTAAATTTACTAAAATTATACCACGAAAACACCAAAAATCCCCTAGAATTTACAATTCCAGGGGAGTATTCTTTATCCTGTTACTTCCGGTACTTGTTCCGGTTTTGTTTTCTTATTTGGGCTAGCCAGGCGTCGCTTGCTGTCTCGGATGGTGTTGAGATCCTTGAGGAGTTTGGCAAAGTGGGCTTTCTCAGGATAGGCTTCTGCAGAGGCTGCGGTATAGCGCATAAAGAGGTCATAAGTGCGGGAGATTTCCGTGCGCAGCTGCTTGGTCTTACCGACTTCTTTGCTGGACTTGGCTGCACGCGCTAGGGCTTCAGCCTTATCATAGTCTTCCTGAGCAATCGTCACTGCGCTAATCACTGGTGAGAGTCCCAGCGTAGTCACTGCCGCATTGTAAGGCTCTTCCTTGAGAGTTTTGATGAGACTCTTGATCTCAGCAGTGGCGACATCGTTATTATGCTTGGTGATATCCTTGTACTTAGTCAGGACTGGAGCCAGCGCCTCATGCGCTTCCTTGAACTTTGCTTCCTTTATCTTAGCAAATCCCCTATGCAAGGTAAAGAGCCCAACCAGAGCGCTGTCCCGCTCCTTATCTACCTCTGCCAGACTCGTGGTTTGTTTCTTTTCCACGCTGGCTAGCTGTTCTTGGAACTCTGCTAGCTTGTTCGCAAAGGGCTCCAAGTGCGTGCTATACATATCTTCGTTCTTGTTTGCCTTGACAAAGTCGGTGATGATTTGACGAGAATCCGTCATCAAACTTTCAAACTCACGGTGAGTAAAGTTGCTATAGGTCAAGGGGCGAATGGTATAGTTAGTAGTCATAATAAACCTCTCCAATAATTTGATGAACTAAGTATAACACGTGACAATAAATCTTTTGTATGGCTGCCCTGAAATGTCATTTTTTATCCCTGAAATAACACTTTTTCAAAATCAAAGACATAAAATATCCCCACCTGATGATTTCTTCAACTTCAGATAGGGATTATTTCTCTTTAAAAATGAATTATTAAGGCATTTCACGCTTAGAATACTTTAAAAGTTTAACAAACGCTGGTATTCAAACTTCAGAAAACCTGTAAATTATAGCAAATCACATCATCTGACAGATAGAAAGCACGGATTTTTTAGCAAACTGGACTATTCGAAACCTTGTTTATCTAAATATTTTAGTAAACACTCGTATTCAGCCTTTAGATTGATTGGATATTTAGCCACAGATGACTCTTCGAGTTTTTAATGATTACCTTTCTCTCTCATCTCCCCACTCTCAAGGGCTCGAAGAGCTCCTCAATCAGTTGGGTGTAATTTCCAATTCTTGGGTCTTCTTCATCTAACTCCCCATCTTAGTTTTTCGTTGGATATTGGTCTCATTTTACATCTCTCATTATAGCACAGAAGCACCTAGTTTTATAGTTTCTTCTGGCGGTAGAGATAAAAATCCCCAGTTCTTTTCAAACTGGGGATACTTTTATATTTTTAATTCATACACTTCCTGCCAGCCGGCTGGTCCTAATATGCGTTGGGGCTGTTTGCTAAAACCAGTCTCTCGGTAGAGGTAGGAAGCGACTTGATTTCTCTCATTGACACCTAGGATAATACTTTTATACATGGGCAAATGTTCTCTTATGAACTCAGGCAAGAGCTTCAGCGTCTGACTACCGTACCCTCGCATCCGAAAGCCTTCATCCGTTGAAAAGCTACGAAGGAGCAAGCTCTCTGGCTGACCTCCATAAGTGTACTTCTCTTCCCTAGCATCCAAGATCAGAAAAGTTACGATTTGATGTTCTTCAAGACCCAAGATGGCATAGCGATTTTCTAAGTCAGCGACAGCCTGGCTAGGATGATTGGTAAATCTCAAGTCGGTTAAATGGTAAGACTGCAAGACTTCTCTATCTGAACTTCTATAGAATCGGATTTTCATCTAAAAATCCATTTCATCAGGATTTGGTGCGCCACCCGCCAGGCCACTGATATTTTTGAGGACTTCTAAGTCTGCTGTATCTAGCTCGATGTCAAAGCAGTCTAGATTGCTGGCAATCCGGCTCGGAGTGACCGACTTAGGCAGAGGCAGGAAGCCTTCCTGCAAGCTCCAAGCTAAAGCGACTTGGGCAATGGTCTTGCCATACTTGTCTGCCACAGCCTGCACGGCTGGATTTTGGAAGAGCTCACCTTGGCCAAATGGTCCCCAAGCTTCCAGTAAAATCTCATGCTTACGGCAGAAGTTCACCGCCTCTGTCTGATAGACACCTGGAGCCAGGCGGATTTGATTGACAGCAGGAGTCATGCGAGCTGTCTCAAGCAAGGCTTCTAAGTGATGAGGCAGGAAATTGCTGACGCCAATCGCTCGAATCTTTCCGAGATTATAGAGGTCTTCCATAGCCCGCCAGACCTCAGCATTCCGCTTTTTCCAAGCATCGTTTTCCCTCAGGGGTTTGGGATTAGGCCAGTGGATGAGGTAGAGGTCCAGATAGTCCAGTCCCAACCGCTCCATTGAGGCAGCAAAGGCCTCTTGAGCCTCCTCATAAGTATGAATATCATTCCAAAGCTTGGTCGTGATGAAGAGCTCCTCCCGCGGAATGCCGCTGTCCTTGATTGCCCGTCCGACACTCTCTTCGTTCTTATAGATGGCTGCCGTATCAATGTGACGATAGCCTGCCTTGAGAGCGGCTAATGTTGCTTGATAAGCTTCTTCGCCATCCTGAGCCTTCCAAGTACCGAAGCCCAGCACCGGAATGCCAACACCGTTGTTCAAAAGATATTCTCTCATCTCATGTCTCCTTTATAAGTTCCATCTACTGCCTTCAGTAAGGCAGCTGCTACAGTGATTACAAGAGCAGAACTGCTCATTTCTTTTCCTTTTTCTTCAGTATTGGTTTGGGTTTGAAGATATTTTCCTTGGTCGGCTCCATACCTTTACTGAAAAAGCTATAGATAATGAAAGCAAGTCCTGCGACAAGGATCAAGATTCGTCCAAATATCAGTCCGGCCAGCAGTAAAACAAGTCCCATTATCAAAAATTTCGCATCAATTCGTTTCATAGCCTACTCCTGTTTGCATTATAGTCTCATTATATCACGCTTAAGAAAGCAATTCAAATCTAGGCGAAGACTATCAAGGCGTCTGCCAACCAAAAAGAACAGGTTGCCCTGCTCTTTCTGAAAAATATAAGGAGACTAATTTCAATACCTGCGGTTCTCATACATGGAATCGTTCTTGACCATCAAGATAAGTAGCTACCAGCTCTAAATCTTTATCTAAAACGATAAAGTCAGCATCGTAGCCTTCCTTGATCTGTCCGCAGACATCATCAATATGGACTGATTTTGCCGGAATCAGGCTAGCCATCATGACCGCCTGATGAGGATTGGCAATGCCCCATTTGACCACATTTTTCAATCCGTCCTTGAGCTTGAGGATAGAGCCAGCTAGATTGCCCGTTGACTTGAGCCGAGCTGTTCCATCCGCCACAACCACTGGAAATTCTCCCAGCATGTAGTCACCATCTTCAAGACCTCCTGCGGTCATACAGTCAGTAATGAGGGCAATATTTTCATGTCCCTTCTGCTTGAGCAAGATGTCACAGGCCTTAGGATCCACATGGTGGCCGTCACAAATCAGTTCCGCATAGGTGTGGGGCAACTCATACATGGCACCAACCATGCCCAGCTCCCGGTGGGTCAAGCCCCGCATGCCATTATAAGCATGCACCCAAACGCTGGCACCAGCTTCGACCGCAGTCTTAGCTTCATCAAAGGTTGCGTTAGAATGCCCCAGAGCAACGGTCACACCTTCATCAGTCAGCGTGCGGACAAATTCCTCTACGCCTTCACGTTCTGGTGCGAGAGCTATCTTATTGAGCAAGCCATTTGCGGCTTTCTGCCAAGCACGAAACTCATCCATACTAGGATCTTTCATATAGGCCGGATTTTGAGCGCCTTTATACTTTTCGGTGAAATAAGGCCCTTCAAAATAGAGACCGCGAATCTTGGCTCCGCTGGCTTCTTGATAGCGTGCACCGATATTTTCAGTAACCGCCAAAAGCCGCTCATAGGACGATGTCAGGGTTGTTGGTAAAAAGCTGGTCACACCGGTAGTCAAGAGACCCTCACTCATGGTATGAAGAGTTCCTTCAATGTTATTGTCCATCACATCAACACCACCAAATCCGTGAATATGAGTGTCCACCAGACCTGGTGCAATCGAGTAGCCACTGTAGTCTATGACCTCTGCATCCTGCGGAACAGACTGCACCAGCTTGCCAAACTTACCGTCAATCAGCTCTAAATAACCGCCCTGACGGATTCCCTGAGGATAGAAAAATTGATCTGCTTTAATATATGTAGGCATAAGACTGCCTCCCTTGTCTTGACTTCTGTATTCTCTGCCATTCAAAGCGGAATTCTGTGATAGAGCTAGCATCTTTCTATAGCTGCTTTCTAACTCCCGCTTTTGAATCTCTGAGTTTTCTTGACTATATTATAACTCTTTCTTTTTTATTTGTAAATGGTATATACCTATTTTTATGAAAAATTGTTATATTAAATTAAAAAACAGAAAACCCAGCCATAACAGCTGAGTTTCTGCTTTATTTTTTATCTAAATCGCGCAGCATCTGGTCGATTTTATTGCCATACTCGATGGATTCGTCCTTGACAAAGGTCAAATCTGGAATCTTGTACATCTTCAGATTGTGGCCCAGCTCCCGCTTGATGGTACCGGTCGCTTTTTCCAGACCGGTCTGAGCTTTTTGATTATCAGAGGCCAGATTGCTCATAATCGTGTAGTAGACCTTGGCCATGGATAGGTCGCCCAGCATTTGGACATCGGTAATGGTTACTCCCTGTACCCGCGGGTCACGAACTTTCTTCTGCAAAATTTCATTGACTTCGCGCTTGATTTCCATGCCCACACGGTCTGTACGAAAATTATTTGCCATGAGATTTCCTTTCTAATTTTTCTCTTCTGCAATATAAGCTAGGCCTAGCCTAGCTTATATTTTAGTTTTAATGAATGAAATTCGATCTAAACTCTTTGTGAAAAAGATGTGGGACTAAAAATATCAACTTCCACCAAATATGATTTCACTGCGAGTTTTTAACCTACTTCTTATCTTATTTCTTAATTTCTTCCATGATATAAGCTTCGATCGTGTCATCTACTTGGATGTCATTGTAGCCATCAATCATGAGTCCACCTTCACGGCCGTTGGTAACTTCCTTAACATCATCCTTGAAGTGCTTGAGGCTGGCAAGTTCCCCATCGTAAATCACGACGCCGTCACGGATAACACGAACCTTGGAATCACGGGTAACTTTACCGTTGATAACCATAAATCCACCGATAGTACCAACCTTGGAAACCTTGAAGGTCTCGCGGATAAGAGCTTCCCCGATGATTTTTTCTTCGTATTCTGGGTCCAGCATTCCCTTCATGGCATCTTCCATTTCTTCGATAACCTTGTAGATAATGCTGTGGAGACGGATTTCGACATCATCAGCTTCTGCCTGTTGGCGAGCCTGAGATGTTGGACGAACGTTAAATCCGATGATGAAAGCATTTGAAGCTTCCGCCAGTGTCACGTCAGATTCATTGATAGCACCAACCGCTGAGTGGACGATGGTAATCTTAACGCCTTCCACTTCAATCTTCTGTAGGGAAGCAGACAGGGCTTCTACAGAACCTTGCACATCAGCCTTGATGATAACATTGACAGACTTAACTTCACCAGCTTTGAGGGTATCAAAGAGATTTTCCAGACTAACGCGATGAGTAGCTTGACGCTGCTTGAGAAGAGCACGTTTGGCACGTTCTTCACCAGCTGCACGCGCAGCTTTTTCATCTTCATAAACCGCAAAGTGGTCACCAGCCATCGGAGTTTCATTGAGACCAGTGATAGAAACCGGTGTAGATGGTCCTGCCACCTTAACACGACGGCCCAAGTCATTGGTCATAGCCCGAACCCGACCGAAAGTATTACCAACAACGATTGGATCCTGCACATTCAGAGTTCCCTGCTGAACCAGAAGGGTTGCGACAGCACCTTTTCCTTTATCCAGACGGGCTTCAATGACTGTACCAATCGCTCGAACAGTAGGATCTGCCTTGAGCTCTTGAATTTCAGCCACCAAGAGGACTGTTTCTAGCAAGCTGTCGATATTTTGATTGAATTTCGCTGAGATTTCAACAAATTCAGAATCTCCGCCCCAAGCTGTTGACATGACACCATGCTCAGCCAATTCACCAATCACGCGCTCAGGATTCGCTCCTGGCTTATCAATCTTGTTGATGGCTACGATGATTGGGACATCAGCCGCTTTAGAGTGGTTGATAGCTTCGATGGTTTGCGGCATAACACCGTCATCAGCCGCTACGACCAGGATAGTGATATCCGTAACAGAGGCACCGCGGGCCCGCATAGAAGTAAAGGCCGCGTGTCCAGGCGTATCCAAGAAAGTAATCTTCTTGCCGCTTTCCTCAATCTGGTAAGCACCGATGTGTTGAGTAATACCACCTGCTTCACCTGTAGCTACGCGAGAGTTACGCAGGGTATCCAAGAGGGTTGTTTTACCATGGTCAACGTGTCCCATGATGGTGACAACTGGCGGACGCTCTACCAAGGCATCTTGGTTGATATAACCTTCTTCTACGAAGAAGCGCTCAATGTCAGCTGTGTCAACTTCCACCTTCTTCTTAGCTTCGATACCGTAGTCCACCATAAGGAGTTCAATAGTATCGCCGTCAAGAGATTGGTTTTGCGTTGCCATCACGCCCATCATAAAGAGTTTCTTGACAATTTCAGCTGGTTCGCGCTTGATCCGTTTTGCAATTTCTGCAACGGTCATTCCGTCTGTATATTCAAATTCAGTTGGCAACTCATGGAACTTACGTTCTGTAACAGGTTTTGGTGCCTGATTATTGTTGCCCTTTCCTTTTTTATTTTTCTTGTTTTTATTCCAATTACTATTTCTTTGATTTCTCACTTGATTTTGACTGCTTCGATTCTTTTGTTGTTTTCTTGGACCTTCTTCTTCGCGATCAAAATCATCGCGCTTCTTATCTGGTCGAGCTTGCTTCTTACGACGCGTATCCACGGCGGCTGGAGCTGGGCTTGGATTCGCTGCTGGTGCAGATGGAGCTGGTGCAGGCTGAACTGGTGCACTTGCTTCTGCCTTAGGCTGCTCCTTGCGGCGATTTTGCCGTTCCAACACTTCTTTAGCTTCTTGTGCTTGCTTAAAGCGTTCCTCGCTGGAGCGAGCGTATTCAGCATTCTGCTCTGCTTTCAAAGCTGCTGCTCGGGCCTTAAAGTCAATCTTTGGTCCTTGAGGCTGTTGGCGGTTTTGACCGTTAAATCCTTGATGATTCTGACCATTGCGGCGGCCATCTTGACCACGATTATCGCGACGGTCATTTGGACGATTGCCCCTATCTCGGTCGTTGCGGTTTCCGCGATTCTTATTTCGATTATCACGGTCCTCACGCTTGCCTTGCTCTTTATTTTGTGGTTTGCGGTTGCCTTGCTGCTTCCGACGCTCTGCCTCTTCCTTGGCTCTCGCTTCACGTTCTGCCTTAAAGTTCCGGCTTTGCGGGCGCTTGACTGGCGCTACCGTTTCTGCTTTCGCTTCTGGCTGAGCTGCTGCTTTTGCTTCTGTCTGTTCTGCCTTGACTGGTGCCGCCTCTTTGGCAGGAGTTTTTTTCGGTGATGGTTGGGCTGCTACAGGCTTTTCTGCAGCAGCTTGAGGTGCGGCTGCTTTTGTAAAGCTGGATTTGATTCGCTCACCAGCGTCAGCTTCTACGCTGGATGAATGACTTTTGACATCCAGTCCCAGCTCCTTCGCACGAGCCACTACCTCCTTGCTTTCTTTTCCCAGTTCTTTGGCGATTTCATACAATCTTACTTTAGACAAATCTTGTCCTCCTCTTCTATTACATAAGAGACCTCATTTTCTTTGTAAAACCAGCATCTGTCACGGCGAGCACTTTTCTGGCCTTGCCAATGGCAGAGCTTAATTCCAGTGTTGAAAACACGGTTGATACTTCTACTTGGTAGTAACGACTTTTATCAGTGATTTTCTTGCTGAGATTAGGAGCTGCATCCTGGGCCAAAAAGACCAGATGTGCTTTTCCCTCCTGGATAGCCTTGACGGTCAGCTCCTCACCAGAAATGATGCGGCCAGCCCGCTGAGCCAGTCCCAGCAAATTTGCAAGTTTCTCTTTATTCAAGACCTAACTCTCTTCTTTTGACCTTATGATCGACATAAGCGATTAACTCATCATAGAAAGCCTCGTCCACTTCCATACTAAAGCTGCGGTTAAAAACCCGCTTCTTCTTAGCTTGAAGGGCTTCTTGATTGTCCAGCTTGATATAAGCTCCACGGCCATTGGCCTTTCCTGTCGGATCGATAAAGACTTGACCTTCCTTGTTCTTGACAATCCGCAGCAAATCACGCTTGTCAATCACTTCGTTGGACACCACTGATTTTCTTAAAGGGATTTTTCTTGTTTTTACCATTCCAGCCCCCTTAATCTAGTTCTTCAGCTTCGCTTTCTAAACCAGCTGTTTCTAGTACAGTTTCCTCTGCTACTGCGTCAAAGTCTGTTGCTTCTGCTGCTGAAACTTCTGTCTCTAGGACATCTGCATCCGCAAGAATTTCTTCTGCTTCCTGAGCAAATCCACCCAGTTCATTGGCTGCTTCCATTTCTTCAAACTCTGTGGCAGACTTGATATCGATTCTAAAGCCTGTCAAATGAGCTGCCAAGCGTACGTTCTGTCCACGACGGCCAATAGCCAGAGAAAGCTTGTTGTCTGGTACGACAACCAAGGCCCGCTTGTTATCTTCTTCGTTAAAGATAACTTGGTCAACCTCGGCAGGAGCAATAGCATTGTAGATAAATTCAGCTGGATCTGCTACCCACTCGATGACGTCGATATTTTCTTCAGTCGGCACCATACGGCCACTCTTTGGATCGTATTTGGCAGGATGGAACTTGCTCGTAATTTTCTTGATATTGGCTCCACCGCGTCCAACGATTGTACCGATGGCATCCACATTAGGGTTGTGGCTGCGAACCGCTACCTTGGTCCGATCGCCTGCTTCCCGTGACACGCTCATGATTTCCACAGTTCCGTCATAGACTTCAGGGATTTCCTGCTCCATCAAGCGCTTGATCATTTCTGGATGGCTGCGGCTGACAAAGACATTGACACCGCGAGGATTATCTTCTACCTTGTAGACAAAGACTTCGATGCGGTCATGAGAGGCAAAGACCTCACCAGGGATCTGGTCTTGCTTCGATAATTGTGCTTCAATGCTACCAAGATTGACATAGATAAAGCGATTGTCAAAACGCTCCACCGTTCCTGACATGATTTCATTTTCATGCTCTTTATAGGTATTGTAGGTGATTGCTCGGGTCTGCTTGCGCATCTTTTCCATGATGGTTTGCTTAGCAGACTGAGCAGCGACTCGGCCAAATTCAGCTGGCGCTTCTTCAAACTTAATCTTATCTCCCAACTCATAGGCTGAACTGATAGCCAAGGCATCTTTGAGACTGATTTCCAAACGGCTGTCAAAGACCTCGTCCACGACTTCGCGAACAGTATAGACACGGAAATCTCCTGACTTTTCGTCAAACTCAATGGCCGCGCTATCTGCCTGACCATAGCGACGACGATAGGCTGAGCGGAGTGACTCAGTTACTGCGTCAATGATATCTTCTTTCTTGATTCCTTTGTCTTCTTCCAAAATGCGGAAGGCCTCTAGCATTTCTTTACTCATTTTCATGTGACTTTTGCCGAAACAAAAGTGTTCCTTTCTTTTCTATATTGCTTCTGCGGCTAAAACTTAACGGCTAATCTGGCTTTGGAAACCAGACTGTAGGGAATTTCGACTTCTTTTCTGCGAGTCTTGTCCAGATATTCCATGTGCAGAACATCCTCTTCAAAGCTCAGCAAGGTGCCTTCAAAGACTTTCTGCTTGTCAACAGCCTTATAGAGACTGACATGGATATAACTGCCGACTGCATCGGATAGCTGTTCCTTGGTCTTGAGCGGACGCTCCAAGCCCGGACTGGTCACTTCCAGAAAATACTGTTCTGGGAAGGGATCTGGTTTGATTTGATCCAAGAGCGGACTGATAATATCCGTCAAATCCGCTGTATCATTGACCGTAATGCCCTCAGGCTTATCTACAAAGACACTGAGAACGTAGTCCCCGCCCATCTTTCCGTACTCAATATCGACTAATTCATAGGGGGCCAGAATGGCTGGTTCAATAACCTCCCTCACCAATTCAACAATCGTTGCGATATGACGACACCTCCTCACAGATAAGAGGCGAAGATACTTCCTCGCCTCTCTTTCCTTATTCATTATTAGTATTATAGCACGACAAGTCCCAGAATGCAAGGGAAATATGCTGTACAAGCTTTTAAAGACGGAATCCCACTTAAAACGATCTTATTTTTAAGCAAAATTCTTTCCTAATAATAAAGTCTTCAAGGAGTATTTCCTAGAAGACTCTTTCTTATTCAAACGCTGCTTCCACCCGATAGATGACTTGTCCCTTGTTAGCAAATTTCTGCTCATACTCAGTCAGGACATTGTCTTCAAAGTCGCTGGCATGCAAGTCTAACCACACGCCCTTTAACTTCATACCATACTGCGAAAAGCTTACTAAGCTATACTCAAAAAGACCACGATTGTCCGTTTTGAAGTGGATTTCTCCATTTTCTGGCAGAATCTGCTGATAGGTCGCCAGAAAGGACTGATAGGTCAGACGGCGCTTTTCATGACGTTTCTTGGGCCAAGGATCCGAGAAGTTCAGATAGAGGCGGTCAATCTCGCCCTCTTCAAAATAATCAGTCAGATCCGAACCGTCCACCCATAGAAGCTTGATATTGGGCACATCCGTTGCTAGCACCTTGTCCAAGGCATAGCTGAGAACCGATTTCTGAATATCAATCCCAATGTAGTTGATATTCGGATTGGCCTTGGCCATACCGGACACAAAGGCTCCTTTGCCGCTGCCAACCTCTACATGAATGGGGTGATCATTGCCAAAAATCTCCTGCCATCTGCCCTTGGCGTCTGCCGGATTCAAAATAACATACTGGGGATGCGCCTCCAGCAGTTCCGTCGCTCCCTTACGATTCCTTACTCTCATTGTCCTCTTCCGTATTTAGAACGGAAGTTTCGTAATGCGTAAATCTCCCGGTTCACATTTTCTAAATCATTGTTTTCATAGTATTTGGCAATCTGCATCAGATAAGAATACTGACCAAACCAGTATAGCTTATTGAAAACAGTCTGATTATACTTATAGCCATATGCGCTCAGCCACTCTTGCCAACCTGAATCAGGCACATAATGGCTCAAAATATGTGCTACATCCATCATCCTGTCTGTCAGGCGCACAGAATCCCAATCCACCAAGTAAATAAGCCCGCTGTCGGTCTCTACACAGTTACTGTGGCGCACATCTCCGTGAACGATGGTCGCATAATCCTCACGAAAGGCCGGCACAGTCTGTCGCAGGTCGCGGATAACTGATTGCAGATATTGATTATTCCTCAAAGCAAGCGGCACTTGATTGAGCCAAGCATTCAGCAAATCAGTCGGCGTTTCCAGTGTATAGCCCAGCTTGGTCAGCTGCGTCATCAACGGGCGCGAGCGATGCAGCCGAGTCAAAATATTGATTACTTGCTTTTTGGACATATCATTTGGGGTCAGAATAGTGCCTGAAAGCCATTCCTGCCCGCTCATTACGTTTCCGTCCGGCATCCGGCGGCTCCACAAAAGCTGCGGTGCGATTTGTTCTCGAGCTAAGCCTGCTAAGATAGGGGTTGTATTCATCTTGACGAAAACGCGCCCCCCGTCCGGATAAGTCCCCATATAGGCCTTTCCGCTCTTACCAGCTATCGGTGTCAGGGTCAGCTCGTTATCAACCAAGTCCATGTTTCCCCTCCGTAAAAAGTTTCTTTATCATTTTACTAGTTTTACCTCTTTTAGTCAACCAATCTCCGTAACTTGAACGGCAGATAGAACAGATAGAGTAGGGCAGTTGCTCCCAGCACGGCCAGCACTGCTGTCTTGTCTTGGAAAAAGAGCAGAGCAGTCAGCACTTCACCCAAAAGGACACAGCTGCCAATAGATGTGATAATTTGTCTTGCTCCCTTCAGCTTTTCCCCTCTTTCTATCGGAAAAAGTTGGGTCAAAAACTGATAGTCAAAAGCTTCATACAAAGCCGTCAGCTGGAAGAGCAAGAGGTAATTGAACAAGACCGCAAAAGCCGCAGCAATCCAAGCTTGACTGACAAAAATCAAGGCCAAAAGAGCTAGAAAGAGTAGTCTTAAGGTTAGAGCAAAGAAGTCTCCATTTCGCAAGTAAGAGCGCAAAAAGAGATTCTGCCAGGTCTTGCTATGCTGCTTGCCCACAAGTCTCGTCAAACCATCCAGATAGGCCCTGCGCTTGACACTGTTTGAAATGCCTTTAACATTGGTAAAGAGAGCAAAGAAGCGCAGAATCGTCTGCTTTCGAGCAGCTTCATAAGCCACCAGAGCCTGCCAATCTAGGCCATTTTCAGTAAAGAATTTCTTGGCCTTAGCCTGAAACAAAAACCATTTCAAGACTAGCATAAAGAGGCAGTAGAGCCCGAAGCCCCAAATAGGCAATCCCAGAGCCAGAAAAAGCGGAGCTAACAGTAGCAATAGCCCAGTCTGTAAGACTGCGTACAAGAGATAGGAACGCAGAATCTGAGCCTTGATAAAAGTCCTGACTTCTGCTTCTCTGACCAAGAGAAAGAGAGCATCCGGCTTTTCCAGATAGGTCGCAATCCGTCCAAAAGGCAGGATAAAGACCGATAGAATAACCAGACTGGCAATAATGGGTAGGTGATTGGTCGGAAAATGCCGCAAAAGCTGACTGTACTGAACACCTAAAAATCCCATAAAAATCAGCAGAAAGAGCACGAAATGATCATTAAAAACATAACGCAGGTACTTCAGGCACTGCTGACGAAAATCCTGCTTTCGTTTAGCAAATAATTCTTTCATAGCGTCGCCTCTTCTGTCAGGGCCAGATAGATGTCATTCAGACTAGCATCCGGCATTTGAAATTGGGCCCGCAACTCAGTCAAGCTGCCCTTGGCCCGTACTTGACCCTTGTGCAAGATTACAAAACTATCGCACATCTTCTCGGCAGAGTCCAGAACATGGGTGCTCATCAGAATGGACTTGCCCTTCTTCTTTTCCTCATCCAAGAGCTGGATAAGGTCTGCAATAGCTACCGGATCCAGCCCCAGAAAAGGCTCATCTACGATAAAAAGGCTGGGATCAACTACAAAAGCACAGATAATCATCACTTTTTGCTTCATCCCTTTTGAAAAGTGAACAGGGAACCAATCCAGTTTTTCCTTGAGTCGGAACATTTCCAATAACTTATCCACGCGCTTAAAAGCTGTTTCCTGCTCAATGTCGTATGCCATAGCTACCGTTTCAATGTGCTCGCGCAGGGTTAATTCTTCATAGAGACTAGGCGTTTCCGGAATAAAACCGATCTTCTTGCGGTAATCGTTGGGATTGGTCCGCAGCTCC
The DNA here is from genome assembly GCF_041431675.1 of Streptococcus sp. 27098_8_134. NCBI lineage: Bacteria > Bacillati > Bacillota > Bacilli > Lactobacillales > Streptococcaceae > Streptococcus > Streptococcus sp. 27098_8_134. The sequence goes on from NZ_JAPVYD010000006.1 coordinate 67,884, forward strand.
AGTCCATCAATCTGAATCTGCCCCTTATAAGGGGTCAGAAGACCGATAATCTCATTGATAGTCGTGGACTTGCCTGCACCGTTGAGACCAATCAGACCAACCAGCTGCCCATTGCCCACTTCAAAGCTGACATCCTTTAAAACCGGGATATTAACATAGCCGCCCGTAAGCTCTTTGATTTCTAACATATTTTCTCCGAATTCTGGTATAATGGTTCTTATATTATAACAAAATCTAGCGAATAGAGGTACCATTTATGGCTGATTGTATTTTTTGTAAAATTATTGCCGGAGAAATACCTTCTTCAAAAGTCTATGAAGACGAGAAGGTCCTTGCTTTTCTGGATATTTCCCAGGTAACACCAGGTCATACCTTAGTTGTCCCTAAAGAGCATTTCCGAAATGTGCTGGATATGGATGCCGACAACACCAGTCAGCTCTTTGCTCGCGTACCTGACATTGCCCGTAAGGTGATGAAAGCCACAGGTGCAGCTGGTATGAATATCATCAACAACAACGAAGAAATTGCTGGACAGACTGTCTTTCATACCCATGTGCATTTGGCACCGCGCTATAGTGATGCAGATGACCTCAAGATTACTTTCGCAGCCCACGAACCAGACTTTCCGGCTCTGGCTGAATTAGCTGAGAAGATTGCACAAGCTTAAGGAGGGACTATGAAACTTTCAAATATTTTCCTATTTATCGGTGCCGCAGCAGCCAGCTACAAACTGGTTGAAAACCGACAAAAAATTCAAGAAGAAATCATTGAAACAACAGATAGTCTAGACAAAGTAAAGGACAGTCTAGCAAATATTCAACGAAATATTGCCATCATTCAAGAGCAAAAAGAGCAAGTCAAAGACATCGCTCAAGATCTTACTTATAAATATAAAGTCCTTGAAAACCAAGCTCAAGTGCAGATCCAGCAAGTCAAAGACATCTGGGAAAAGTACGAGTCGTGATAGAGTAAAGATGGATGATAGGGAACAAAAATTCCAATCAGCCATCGCGTTAAGGGCTTCCTGCCATAACCAAAAGAGACCGAGACATTTTGTCCCGGCCTCTTTTTATATTTAACCTTTTTACTCTGTAGTCGCATTGACTACTGGCTGACTTTGTGGGGTGCTGACACTGACATCTGCAGCTGGGGCAGAGGAAGCCGCTGGAGCAACCGGAGTCGTATTCGTAGTTCCAACTGTTGTATCTGTCGTCGGATAAGAGTAATTCTCATAACCATTATTATAAGTAGGCTGACTATAAGAATTCTGGTAACTGCTATAGCTTTCTGTGCTACTAGATGTACTACTGCTATTGCTGCTTCTTAGACTGTTGCCACCCATAATATCTTCATAGAGAACAGCATTGGTCTTCAGACTCTTAACTGTTTCCAAGCCCAGAGACTTGCGGATTAGATTCTGCATGCTCAGCAAATGCTCTGACGTCACCAGCTGATAGCTTCCACCATCAGGCAAGGTCGCATCTTCTCCACGTAGCTGCTCAGACTTAATGTTCTTAAAGGCATCCTGATAGCCTAGCAGTTGAGGAATGCTTTTTGAATCAAGCGCGATATTGGTCTGCATGTTGCTGCTGACAGCTTTTAAAATAGCCTGATAATGGCTGACACTGTTGAGACTGAGAACTTTTTCAACCACTTTCTTAATTACTTCACGTTGACGCTTTTGGCGGCCATAGTCACCCTCTGGATCCTGATAGCGCATGCGAGCATAGACCAGCGCCTGATCACCATTGATGGTTTGCTTGCCAGGTTCCACCTTAGCAGTATACTCAGGCTCATTATCCTCAATAGAAATTGGGAAGTCAAAGGTATTATTGACCTCAATACCGCCTACTGCGTCTACTAGTTGAACCAAGCCCTGCATATTGATCATCACATAGCGGTCGATGTGGATATTCATCAAGCCCTCAATAGTCGAAATGGCTAACTCTGCTCCGCCTGTCGCATAGGCAGCATTCAGCTTGGCTTCAACTGTTTGACCATTTTCATCAATCTGAGTCAGAATATCACGTTCCAAACTCATCATGACTGTTTTCTTAGTCTTTGGATTGACGCTCAGGAGAATCATGGTATCGCTGTTCCCGACCCAAGTATCCTCGCGGGATCCGCTCCCTGTATCTACACCCATCAGTAAGATAGTCATGGGCTTAGTCGCAGAAATAACATCTGTCTCATTTCCCAACCCCTTATAAGTCTTGGACAGTTCATCTGTTGACTGACCATAGATCGTCCAAGCATAAGTACCGATACCAGCTGTCGTTACGACAAGGAGACTGAGAAACATCATTATAATCTTTTTAAACATATCTTTTTTAGTCTATCAGTTTACCCATCAGGTAAACATCAAGAAATTTCCCTTCTTTTAAATAGGCTCCTCTTCTTTGTAAGCCTTCAATTTCAAATCCTAAATCTTTATAGAGATGAACTGCTCGTTCATTTCTAACCTGAACACTCAATTCCAAACGTCTAATAACTTGAGAATCTTCTGCCCAAGTCAGTGCCTCTTCCAGCAATATGCGTCCCAGTCCTTGGTTCCAGAAAGCCTTCTTCACCACAACAAAGACTTGACCAATATGGCGAATTCGCTCATGGAAATCGGCTGTGATGCAGACAAGGCCAGCAATCTGACCATTTAAAAACGCCAACAGATAAAGCTGATTACTAGAAGCAGCCTGATGCTCAATGAATGAAGCCATCTCATCTTTATTCATCAAGATTCCAGCCTCATCAAGCGTCATATAATCTGACTCAGACCCGACCTGATTGAGGAAGGCAATCAGCTCAGCTGCATCTGTTTTTTCCGCTTCACGCAAGCACAATTCATATTCAGTCATTCTGCAGTCCCTCAAGTAGCTCTTGGGCTCGCTTTCCTTGGGCTTCAAAAACCAATTCACGCCCGTCTTCCTTTTTCAAGAGGCTTAATTTGAGATAGTCTTCAGGCAGATTTTCTCCCAGCAGCTCCCCCCATTCAATGACCGTCACACCCTCCCCGAAGAGAAAGTCATCCAAATCAATGGAATCTGGATCGTCTCCGATGCGGTAGACATCCAGATGATAGAGCGGCAAGCGCCCCTCGTATTCCCGAACAATGGTATAGGTTGGACTTTTAATCATCTGACTGATGCCTAAACCTAGAGCCAGACCCTTAGTAAAGGTTGTCTTCCCTGCTCCTAAATCTCCCGTTAAAACCAGTACATCCCCTGCCCGAAGCAATTTGCCCAGACGCTGACCCCACTGGATTAATTCTTCCTCATTATGACTAAACATTCTCTTATTATACCAGAAAAAATTTTTTTCTGCTTAATTTTGCAAAAGAAAAATCAGCTACTAAAAGCCGATTTTTTATACTGAAAATATAGCCTATTTCTATATAAAGGGTACTAAACTCAAGGAAATCCAGCAATGTTTAGACCTAATTTAAAGCCAGATTAACGAAATTCAAAATAAAGAGAAGATCCAAAATCCAAATCATAGAATGTACATCCTTGGCTTGACCTTTGAAGATTTTGACCAAAGTGTAGGTGATAAACCCAGCTGCTATCCCGTGAGTGATAGAATAGGCAAATCCCATAAAAATAGAAGTAAAGAAAGCTGGAATAGCCTCCGCCATATCATCCCAATGGATATTTTTCAGACTAGCCAGCATCATAATCCCCACGATAATGAGAATCGGTGCAGTTGCAGCATTAGGAACAATAGCCAAGAGTGGGCTAAAGAAGCTTGACACCGCAAAGCAGATGGCTACGACCAAGGCGGTCAGACCTGTTCGGCCTCCAGCTCCGATACCAGCTGCAGACTCCACATAAGTCGTCACGTTAGAGGTTCCAGCAATGGCGCCAATAGAAGTTCCGATGAGATCCGAGTAAAGCGCCTTATCCAAACCTTCTGATTCATGGTTTTCCCCAGAAGTCGCCACAATCCCGACCTTTTCGCCTGTACCGATTAAGGTACCAATGGTATCAAAAATATCTGTCAAGGAGAAAGCCAGAATGGCCATACATGTCTGAGGCCAGCGAGCCGAATCTGCTAAGAGGGCACCCAGACCTTTCGGACCTACTGCCACCCCAAAAATCTGCCCCAGTTCACTAACAGCAGTGCCAATGTTATTCTGCCCAAAGTCAATGGCTGACAAATCAACCAAGCCAACCAGAATAGCTACCACTGTCGTTACTAGGATGGATAGGATAACACCACCCTTGATATTTTTCACGATAAAGAAGATTGTGATGGCCAAACCGACCAGGGCTACTAGGACCGCTGGATTGTTAAAGTCTACCAGACCTGGAGTTGCTGCTGAATTAGCCGTAATAGCCGCTGCAGCCTTATCTGCTCCCTTGCCAGCTACTGTATAATTGCCCGGATCGATTGAAAACTTGAGCAAGCCGGCATTTTTAATACCTACATAAGCCAGAAATACTCCGATCCCAGCTGAAATAGCTGCGCGCAAGGAGCCAGGAATTGACTCGATGATCATCTTACGCACCTTGGTCAGAGTGATAATGAGCGAAATAATTCCGCAGATAAAGACCATAGCCAAGGCTTCCTGCCAAGTGTAGCCCAAGGCAAAGACGACCGTAAAAGTGAAAAAGGCATTCAACCCCATACCCGGCGCCTGCGCATAAGGCAGGTTGGCAAAGAAGGCCATCATCAAGGTGCCGGCAACAGCCCCGATAATCGTAGCTAGAAAAACACCCTGCTTAGGCATACCTGTCTGAGCCAACATAGCCGGATTGACAAATAAAATGTAGGACATGGCAAAGAAAGTCGTCAGACCAGCCAAAACTTCTGTCCGGACATCTGTCCCTTTTTCGGTCAGTTTGAAAAATTTATCCATTTTTCAATAAATCTCCTTTTGAGTAAAATTTCTAACATCTAGTTCAATAACAAATAAAAACATATTGAATTTCGTTTATTTGCGAACGATATTTTAAATTATAATAAAAAACATTCACTTTTTCAAGGTGAATGTCTCACTGTTCTTATTTTTTATTATCTCTCATCAGAAATACCAAACTCATAAACTGCAAAAAAGTAAAACCAAGAATGAAAGGCAGTCGATCAGGCTGCAAAGTTTGCAAGAGCTTCTGTAGAACCATCTGAGGATGAAGCAATAAATCCCAGCTATTGAGGCGATCATAACGTCCTATGTAGATAGCCAGACTGGACACAGCCGACAGAGCTGCCGTCAGCAACAAGTCCAAATACCAGTTAAGCTTCCAGCCTTCCTTGATGACATACCAGCTCTCCATCCCACAGAAAATCGCGAATAAAATACTGGAAACAAAAGCTAAAAAGAGCATGAAAACACTTGGCTTACTCAGAACATCTGCCACCCAAGTCATGTGAATCAAATCTGTAATCATATAGAAAGTGTTGGGGAAGAAAAGCAACCACAAGAGGAAAAGAAGAGGATAGATCCATTTCTGTTTCTTGAATAAAAGTGTCAAGACAGCTACATCATAGCTGATTAAGGCCAAGGTCATATTCCAAATGAGATAGGTCGGACCGCCATTTAGAGATTGGATATAGATAAAAAAGGCAATTATCAGAAAAAGAGCATGAATCATGATCGGTTTACGCATACGAAAAGCTCCTCCTTGGTGTGTCATAATTGTGACTGATTAGAGCACCATTATAACATAAGTCGTGTTATTTACACTGAATTCTGTTATAATAGTCTGTATTATCACTGAAAAGAGACTCACATGACAAAAAAAGTAATCGCTGTGGACTTGGACGGCACCTTGCTGGATTCTAACAGCAATCTGTCGGACTTCACTAAAGAAACTATCAAAAAAATTTCCCAAAAGGGCCACAAGGTCATTATCACAACAGGACGGCCCTACCGAATGGCTTTGAAATATTATAAAGAATTAGAGCTCAATACGCCCATGATCAACTTCAATGGCTCTTTGACTCACATTCCAGAAAAGAAATGGGACTTTGAAAAATCGCTGACGCTGGACAAGTCCTTTCTGCTGGATATGGTTAAGCGTAGGGATGAGATTGAAGCGGATTTCATTGCCGGCGAATACCGCAATAAGTTCTACATCACCAATCCCAATGAAGAAATTGCTGATCCCAAGCTATTTGGCATCGATGCTTTTAAGCCTGAAAATCAGTTTCAAGCCAACTTGGTAACGGAGAATCCTAACGCCATTCTCCTGCAGACGCGAGCAGCTGATAAATATGCTCTGGCAGAGGAAATGAATGCTTTTTACCAGCATGAACTTGCCATCAACTCTTGGGGCGGACCGCTCAACATTCTCGAGTGTGCTCCAAAAGGGGTCAATAAGGCCTTCGCCCTTCAATACCTGCTTAATGTTCTCAATGTAGATCGTAAAAATTTGATTGCCTTTGGCGATGAGCAAAATGATACTGAGATGCTGTCCTTTGCTGGCACCGGCTATGCCATGAAAAATGCCAATACTGACCTGCTGCCATACGCCGACCAGCAGTTGTCTTTGACTAACGACCAAGATGGCGTCGCCCACGAGCTAAACAAACTCTTTTTATAAAAGTAGACAATTAGGCAAACTCTGTTCGAGAGTTTGTCTTTTATTTTTTGTATTCTCTCGACCTCAATCATGCTCAAAAGCTTTAAAAATCGGAGCTTATCCGCAGTACCATAGTTTTAAAGGTTACTTTTACTTGAAATTGTAAGCGTTTGCCATTTGTTTGAGTTTGTGATATAATTAACATAATTGAAAACTAAATAACAGGAGGAAACTACTTATGAAAGCAGTTGTTGTAAATCCAGAAGGAACCAATGTCCAACTCATCGAAAATAAGGAACTTCGTCCTCTTGAAACAGGGGAAGCTCTCGTTGACATTGAATACTGCGGTGTCTGCCATACAGACCTTCACGTCGCGCATGGTGACTTTGGCAAGGTACCGGGCCGCGTTCTAGGACATGAAGGTATTGGTATTGTCAAAGAAATCGCTCCAGATGTAAAAAGCCTCAAAGTCGGAGACCGCGTCAGTGTCGCTTGGTTCTTTGAAGGCTGCGGCGCTTGTGAATACTGTACAACTGGCCGCGAAACCCTTTGCCGTACAGTAAAAAATGCTGGTTATTCTGTTGACGGTGGGATGGCAGAGCAATGTATCGTTACAGCCGACTATGCTGTCAAAGTTCCAGAAGGACTGGATCCTGCCCAAGCTTCTTCTATCACTTGTGCCGGTGTAACTACCTACAAGGCTATCAAAGAAGCCCAGCTGCAGCCAGGCCAATGGACAGTAATCTTTGGAGCAGGTGGTTTGGGTAACCTAGCGGTTCAATATGCCAAGAAAGTCTTTAATGCCCATGTAGTCGCTGTTGATATCAACAATGACAAGCTCGCTCTGGCCAAAGAAGTTGGTGCTGACATCGTCATCAACGGTCATGAAGTTGAAGATGTCGCTGCTCTTATCCAAGAAAAAACTGGCGGTGCTCATTCTGCCGTAGTAACAGCCGTTTCTAAAGTTGCCTTCAACCAAGCTGTTGACTCTGTTCGTGCTGGCGGTCGGGTAGTTGCCGTTGGATTACCATCTGAAATGATGGATCTCAGCATTGTCAAAACAGTTTTAGATGGCATTCAAGTCATCGGTTCCCTCGTTGGTACACGTAAGGACTTGGAAGAAGCCTTCCAGTTTGGTGCTGAAGGATTAGTGGTTCCTGTCGTTAAAAAACGCCCTGTTTCAGATGCAGTGGATGTCTTTGACGAAATGGAAGCGGGTACCATTCAGGGACGTATGGTCCTTGACTTCACACACTAATACTTTAAAGCATTTCAGTCCCAACATTTACCAAGCTCTTGGAAACATATGATGGGCAGACTTAATATTATTAGAAACTTTTGCCATTATAGATGGAGGCTAAAGACATAAGATGCGAATTCTTGTCTTTGGTCCTCCTCTTTCTTTTTTGATAAATAAACACTTTCTCAAACAAAATTCTCTTCTGTCATTTCAAAAGTCTCTTTCATATTATTTCAACGTTTTTTCATATATTAATCTGTTTTATTTTCTGTTTTCCTAATTTATTAAAACATTTCTATAGCTAAGGTTTGCTTATACCTATATTTATCAGGGTTCCAGCAAATACTGACATTTTTGAAAGAAAAAGTCGTTTTTAGGAACAAACGCTTGCATTTTTCATGAAAACGTTTTATAATAAACTTGCCTTAAAGTTTTCTTAAAACTTAAGTCAAACATTTTATAAGGAGGAATGTCAATAATGAGTATCGGAATCATTATTGCTAGCCACGGTGAATTTGCTGCTGGTATTCATCAATCAGGTTCTATGATTTTCGGTGAGCAGGAAAAAGTACAAGTTGTAACTTTCATGCCCAACGAAGGACCAGATGATCTCTATGCAAAGTTCAATGACGCTGTGGCTTCGTTTGATGCGGACGATGAAGTGTTGGTCTTGGCTGACCTTTGGAGTGGCTCTCCATTCAACCAAGCTAGCCGTGTCATGGGTGAAAATCCTGACCGCAAGTTCGCTATCATTACAGGCTTGAACCTGCCTATGCTGATTCAAGCTTATACAGAAAGGATGATGGATGCCAACGCCGGCGTTGAAGCTGTTGTTGCTAACATCATCAAAGAAGCTAAGGAAGGAGTCAAAGCTCTGCCTGAAGAGCTGAACCCTGCTGCTGAAGAAGCAAATGCTCCTGCTGCAGCTGCTCCAGTTGCCCAAGCAGCTATCCCTGAAGGGACTGTAATCGGCGACGGCAAGCTCAAAATCAACCTTGCCCGGATCGACACACGTTTGCTGCACGGTCAGGTAGCAACAGCTTGGACACCAGATTCAAAAGCAGATCGTATTATCGTTGCCTCTGACTCAGTAGCTCAAGATGAACTTCGTAAAGAATTGATCAAGCAAGCTGCACCAGGTAATGTCAAAGCCAATGTTGTCCCAATCGACAAATTGATTGCCGTTTCAAAAGACCCTCGCTTTGGCAACACACATGCCTTGATTCTGTTTGAAACTCCTCAAGACGCCCTTCGTGCTGTTGAAGGCGGTGTGCCAATCAAGACCCTTAATGTTGGTTCCATGGCTCACTCAACTGGTAAAACGATGGTCAACAACGTACTGTCAATGGACAAGGAAGACGTTGCCACTTATGAAAAACTGCGCGACCTTGGCGTTGAATTCGACGTACGTAAAGTACCAAATGACTCTAAAAAAGATTTGTTTGATTTGATTAAGAAAGCCAACGTGCAGTAGAATCAAACGTTTTGCTTTTATTAATTTACGAAAGGATTTAGAACATGTCTATTATTTCTATGGTTTTAGTAGTCTTTGTTGCCTTCTTAGCTGGTCTAGAAGGTATCTTAGACCAATTCCAATTCCACCAACCGCTGGTTGCTTGTACCTTGATTGGACTGGTAACTGGTAATTTGGCTGCTGGTGTTATGCTGGGTGGCTCTCTCCAGCTGATTGCTCTTGGCTGGGCTAATATCGGAGCTGCTGTAGCACCTGATGCTGCCCTCGCTTCTGTTGCCGCTGCCATCATCATGGTACTGGGCGGAGACTTCTCAAGCAAAGGAATCGCTGTAGCACAAGGTGTTGCTATTCCACTTGCTGTTGCTGGTCTCTTCTTGACTATGATTGTCCGTACTTTGTCAGTCGGTTTGGTTCACGGTGCAGATGCTGCTGCGAAAAAAGGAGACATTAAAGGAGTTGAACGCGCTCACTTTATCGCTCTTTTCATGCAAGGAGCACGTATTGCTATCCCTGCAGCACTTCTTTTGATGATTCCTGCTGAGTCTGTTAAATCTGCTCTTGAAGCTATGCCAGCTTGGCTATCAGAAGGTATGCAAATCGGTGGTGGTATGGTCGTAGCCGTTGGTTATGCCATGGTTATCAACATGATGGCAACTCGTGAAGTATGGCCATTCTTCGCTATTGGTTTTGCTTTGGCTGCTGTCAGCGAACTCACTCTGATTGCCCTCGGTGCAATCGGTGTCGCTATTGCCCTCATCTACCTTGCCCTGTCTAAAAAAGGCGAAAATGGCGGTGGCGGAGCAACAGCCTCATCTAACGATCCAATTGGCGACATCCTAGAAGACTACTAAGAAAGGAGACACACTATCATGACAGAATTAAATACTGTAAAACCTGATGAGTCAGGAAAATTGACTCTTTCAAAGGCTGACCGTCAAAAAGTTTGGTGGCGTTCTACTTTCTTGCAAGGTTCTTGGAACTACGAACGTATGCAAAACTTGGGCTGGGCTTATTCACTGATTCCAGCTATTAAGAAACTTTATACTAAAAAAGAAGATCAAGCTGCTGCTCTTGAGCGTCACTTGGAGTTTTTCAACACTCACCCATATGTTGCAGCTCCAATCATCGGAGTTACACTTGCGCTTGAAGAAGAAAAAGCAAATGGTGCAGCAATTGACGATGCGGCTATCCAAGGGGTTAAAATCGGTATGATGGGACCTCTGGCTGGTATCGGAGACCCTGTCTTCTGGTTCACAGTTCGTCCTATCCTTGGAGCACTTGGGGCATCTCTTGCTTTGACTGGAAATATCATTGGTCCACTTATCTTCTTCTTAGCTTGGAATGCTATCCGGATGGCTTTCCTCTGGTACACACAAGAATTGGGCTACAAGGCTGGTTCTGAAATCACTAAAGACATGTCTGGTGGTATCCTTCAGGACATTACCAAAGGTGCTTCAATCCTTGGTATGTTTATCTTGGCTGTTCTGGTTGAGCGCTGGGTATCTATTAAGTTTGTCTTTAACGTTTCATCTGTTAAGCTAGATGATAAAGCATATATCCATTGGGACAAATTGTCTAGTGGCTATAAAGGTATCCAAGAAGCCTTTGCTCAAGTAGGTCAAGGACTATCTCAAACCCCTGAAAAAGTTACAACTTTCCAACAAAACTTGGATTCCTTGATTCCTGGTTTGATGGGACTGCTTCTAACTTTCGCTTGTATGTGGTTGCTTAAGAAGAAAGTATCCCCTATCACTATCATCATCGCCCTCTTCGTAGTTGGTGTACTAGCTCACGTTGCTGGTTTGATGTAATCAAAAAGAAGGTTTCGGCCTTCTTTTTATTGTGGTATAATAGCTATATTATTTAAAAGGGAGTTACTCTATGGCACAGTCACAAAACAAAACAGTTGAGTTTAATACCACTGGCGTTTCCTATCTTGGATTAGGCGGAAAGGTTGGGAAATTTCTAATCGGCGAGACAGCTCTGGAGTTTTACGCTGATGCCAATGTAGAAGATTATATTCAGCTGCCTTGGACTAGCATCACTACTATCGGTGCTAATGTTTCTGGCAAAAAAGTCAGCCGCCACTTTGAAATCTGGACTGACAAAGGAAAGTTTCTCTTTGCCTCCAAAGACTCTGGTAAGATTCTCAAAATTGCGCGAGAACATATCGGCAATGATAAGGTCGTTAGATTGCCGACTCTGTTACAAAAAATTGCTGGAATCTTTAAGAAGAAAAAATAGGGTTGAAAAAGTTTCTGCCCTATTTTTTATATTTCCGACTAAGACAAAACCAGCTTGTACCACCAAAATGGAGCTAGCACAAAAAATTGGAAAGTGAATCAGTCTGAGAATGCACTATTTCAGTCCCTTGAAATGATAGGGTGGGGTAAGCTAACATTATCAATGCAAGAGCGCATCATTATATTTTCAAAAAGTATAAACATCAGCTATTTTTTTCTCAAAAGTCCATGTCTTGACACCTTCAACATCACGGACATCTAGCTGTTTAAATCCGTTCTTTTTGTAAAAACGGCAGTTGCTTTCTGTATGAGTAATCAAAGTAAGCCGCTGGCATTTCTCTTCTTTTGCAAGCAACTCAAGTCCTTTTGAGATAAAAAGACCACCAACTCCCTGCCCTTGATAATCGGGCAGCACACCCAGTAGTTCAAGATAAAGAGTTGAAACACTCCTTTTCTTAGCTTCTTTACTGCCCTCCCCAAAGACTTTTTGAAAGGCTAAAAGCTGGGGAATATATTGCCACATCCTCCATGCTCCTGCCCGCAAAAAGGAAAGCATACCGACAGGATGGTTACCGAGCTTATGAATGGTAGCGACCGCCATAAGACGCCCGTCCATTTCAGCAAGCAGACAAATATGATGACGCATCGCTGCCTTAACCATAACTGCATGCAATCTATTTAGAAAATCAATATAAGACTGGCTGCTGCCAAAGAGAGGGCGGAATTTTTCTCTATAGACCTCATGCTCAGCAAAAGCAGCAGTTAAAACTGAGACTGCAGCAGCAAGATCCCTTTCATCTGCTCTTCTAAAACGAATCATGATAACTACCTCTTCAAATCTTTTCTGCTAATTTTTCTAAAAAAGCCTGCCGTTTTTCAGCTGTAGACTGAGAAATATTCCCGAAATTCAACCAACGGCGCTGTCTAGCACCGATAGACTTAAAGGTATGGCCCAACATGGCTTTCTTGACGACATCACCACAGAAATACTTAAGATAGAAGGTCGGTGCTGCAGAGGTAGTAATAGCTAACACCTCTTTAATATTGGTCAAACGACCAACTAACTGGCGAGTTTTGCTCTCCTCGTAAATCTTATTTTTCAAAAAAACCTTATCTTCAAAGCCCTTGACAATAGCTGGCATATCCGCCCACCAGATAGGAAAAATCATGATAAGGCGGTCACAGGACGCAAGAGCTTCCTGATATTTTAAAACTAGTGGGTCTAGTGCCTGCCCTTTATTAAAAAGCGCTAGCTCTTCCTTGGTATAGACTGGATTAAAACCATCCTCATAGAGATCAATCAGTTCATAGGTCTGACCTTTCTTCTCCAACAAGTCCTGAACCTGCTCTAAAATAGCATGGTTAAAGCTTTTATCATAGGGATGTGCATAAACAATGAGATTTTTACTCATATTTGTAACCTCCTAGTAAATCATTGAACATTGAGCGATAAACTTCCTCATCAAAAGGCTCCAAGCCTTTGGCAATAAAATGCCCATAGCCTGTGATGAAGGTGTCCAGCTTGAGCAAAAGAATCTTTTTCTCTTTTTGACTCTCAATAGGCAGCCGATCCAGATAAACCACTGTCTTATTCCCGATTTCCAGAAGCTCACCTTTCCGGTAAGCCTCTGTCGCTACAGGGCTGAAAAAGAGAAAATCCATCATCTGACTGTTAGTTTCATATTCCGATAAAAGAAAGAGTCCTATCTGCCAAATGCAATCCAGAGGATCAGAGACTCCATCTAGATACTGCTCCTCTAAACGCTTAAGGTGCTTCTGGTTTTCCAAAAGACAGACCTGATAGTAAAGTTCCTCCTTATTCTCAAAAGCCTTGTAAAAAGCGCCAGTCGTAACCCCCAGCAGAGATGCCAGTTTCCTCAAGGGGATATTCTGATAGCCATACTCTCTGATAAGCTGGCTTGCCTTCTCAATCATACGGTCGCGCGTTGTTTGTTTTGCCATAAGAACTCCTTTAGATAACTACGTTACCTTTATTTAAAGATAACATAGTTATCTTTTTCTGTCAAGATTTTTCCTATCCTGGGATTTACATTTTCCGGAAAATCCTGTATAATAGTCGAAACGGATAAGTACTATTGGGCACTTTTCAGAAAGTCTGCGGTGGCTGTGAGCAGATAAGGAGAAAATAGGAAATTCTACCGTTAGTTTAAAAATGAATAATTAAGCAAGTGCACTTTTGTGAAGTTGGATGGAACCGCGGCTCTGCCGCTCCAACAGTTTCATAAAGCGCTTTTTATTTTTGGAGGTCCCTATGTTAGATTTAAAACGTATCCGTACAGATTTTGATTCTGTAGCTGAAAAATTGGCTACGCGAGGTGTTGACGCTGCTACGCTTAACCAAATGAAAACCATTGACAAAGAACGTCGGGATTTATTGGTAAAGGTCGAAGAACTCAAGGCAGAGCGCAATACTGTTTCTGCTGAAATTGCCCAAGCTAAACGCAACAAAGAAAATGCAGATGACAAGATTGCTGCCATGCAAAAACTTTCTGCTGAGGTCAAGAACTTAGACGCAACCTTGGCTGAGCTAGACGCTAAGTTGACCGAATTTACTACCACACTGCCTAATATCCCGCACGAAAGTGTTCCTGTTGGAGCAGATGAGGACGAAAATGTCGAAGTTCGTCGCTGGGGGACACCGCGCCAATTCGACTTTGAAGCCAAGGCTCACTGGGATTTAGGTGAGGATTTGGACATCTTAGACTGGGAGCGTGGGGCAAAAGTTACTGGTGCTCGTTTCCTCTTCTATAAAGGCTTAGGAGCTCGATTAGAGCGCGCTATCTACAACTTTATGCTGGATGAGCATGGCAAAGAAGGCTACACAGAAGTCATCACTCCCTACATGGTCAACCATGATTCTATGTTTGGAACTGGGCAATATCCTAAGTTCAAAGAAGATACGTTTGAGCTAAGCGATACCAACTTCGTTCTGATTCCGACTGCTGAAGTTCCGCTGACCAACTACTACCGAGATGAAATTTTGGACGGAAAAGAATTGCCAATCTATTTCACAGCTATGAGTCCGTCATTCCGCTCCGAAGCTGGCTCTGCTGGTCGTGACACGCGCGGTCTCATCCGCCTGCACCAATTCCACAAGGTTGAAATGGTGAAATTTGCCAAGCCAGAAGAATCTTATGAGGAGCTGGAAAAAATGACTGCCAACGCTGAAAACATCCTGCAAAAGCTGAATCTGCCTTACCGCGTTGTAGCACTTTGTACTGGAGATATGGGCTTCTCTGCTGCTAAGACCTACGACTTGGAAGTTTGGATTCCGGCTCAAAACACCTACCGTGAAATCTCTAGTTGCTCTAACACAGAAGATTTCCAAGCTCGTCGAGCTCAAATCCGCTACCGTGACGAAGCAGATGGCAAGGTCAAACTCCTTCATACTCTCAACGGTTCTGGACTGGCTGTCGGACGCACAGTAGCAGCTATCTTAGAAAATTACCAAAACGAAGATGGCTCTGTGACTATTCCAGAAGTTCTGCGTCCGTACATGGGTGGATTAGAAGTTATAGCGCCAAAATAAAAAGCAGATTATCCTGATACTTTGCCTGTATCATTAAGTCTAAGTTCAGACTTATTTTTCTAAAATTAAAAAAATCCGAGATCAACTCAGAGAAAATCAAAAACAGAGTTTCAAAGAGTATCATCTCGGATTTTTTGTTATCTTTCTGGCTCGCAATGAGACTGCATAGTAAAAACAAACATAGAGGACGATTACGAAAGCTAGCAGAGCTTCTGCATGACTTAGCCAAACAAGCCAGGTCCAACCTAGATAATCAAGTCCCAGTCTCAGAGCAAAAGCTGTATTGACAAGAGGAAAGGTCAAGGCTGACCAGCTAAACTGAGGCCCCAGTCGGAAAATGCGAGGTAAAAGCCATAGGACCAAGAGATAAAAGGACTGCGATAAGAGGATCAGCAAGGCAACAAACCAACCTTCAGCATCAGAACCAGCTAAACGAATATAGCTTCCCAGCAGGAGCGAGAAAGGCGCACAGTAAATGGCCCACTGCGGCTTTAAAGCATCTGGCAGCCTTTGTGACCGCCTAACCTTGTAAAACAAGGGATAGAGAATCAAACTCAGTAGCAGAGCAAAAAACCAAGCCAAATAGCCCAAAAGCAGCTGATGAACTACACCCTGGGTCAAGCTTGCCATGGCCAATCCAACATAGAGAACCGTCCAGCTCGGGGTCAAAGATAATCCCTCAGCCTTAAGCACATACTTCCATGTAAAGATAGCTATTAGAACAATATGCAGCAACAAGGCCATGTACCAAAGCAACTGACCCATCCAAAGTAAACCAAGCTTGTTTAGGTAAGCAGCTAATAGCATACTGGCCATAGGATAAGTCGCAAAGCTCGATAAGAAAGGGGCCTTTTGCAAATCCTGCCAATAGTCCGAAAATGACAGTACTAAAGCCAGTGTCAGATAAAGCCAAAGTATCAATGCCAGACCATTCAAGAAGTGGAAAAAGATAGAATGGTAGTTCAGTAACAGATTAGCTAAGCCAAATAGGCCAAGAATCAACCCAGATAAGAGAATGGGCGGTCGTTTGCTGTTCACGAAGCAACTCCTTTTATAGTAATGTCATGAAGTCCCTTTTCAATGCCAATTAGACGTTTGTTTGCTATCATTTCTATGAAACTTCTAAAATATGCCGCAGCTGGACTGCACTCGGTGAGACAATAGGAAGAAAAGCTCCTTCGTTCCAACGGCGGATAAAGCCTGAAGTAGAATTACTCAAATATCCTCTGCCTCCACTAGCCTGCAGCTCCAAGAGCAGACTTTGGGCTACCACATCAACTATATCAATTCGCAGCTGGAAGAGCTCCTTAGGACGCTCAACAAAATAACCAGGCTGGAGAAGACCTCTATAGAGCTGATCCTGAATCGCAGTCAGAGCAGCCACTTGCTCCTCCCACTCCTCTCTCAAAATAGAGCGGACTGACAGATTAGCTTCGACCTCCGCCAGCGATTTCTCCGCTAGGCCAAGAGCCAGACCAAACTGATAACCTAGAAAAGCTGGGCGATTTTCTGCCAAAAAGGCCTGGGCATCTTGAACGAGAATCCATTCCTCTTGTAAAGGCACATGGTTGAAAGTCAGGGCAGCTGTATTTCCCCCTTGCAAGGATACAAACGCTAAATCCGCCGAACGGGAGAAATTCTGCGCGTCAGACGGCACAGCTAGAACCAGAGGCTGGCGGCTCCCGTCTTCGAAACCGGCAACAAATATACTGAGGAAGCGATCCGCGCGAGCATTGGTTACCCAAGGCAGACGTCCTTTCAGATAAAGCTGCCCATCTTCTTCCACAATAGAGACATTTAACTCCTCTAGGTCCGACAGGAATTTAACAGCATTGGACAAGGCTGTCGCACCTGCATATTCCCCTGACAAGAGCCCTTCCAAATAGTGGTCTCTAAAGTAGGGATTAGGAGATTCTAAAATGTTATCAATAAAGGTCCTTTGCCCCCAAGAGATAAAGGAAGCGGTCAAGGAATGGTGAGCCAGCTCCTTGAGCACTTCAATCACATCCGTATCATTGCCACCTCGGCCTCCCAGCTCTTTTGGAACGCCAACCCGAAAGGCTCCTTCAGCGGCGATACGCTCAATCAGTTGGTTGCCTGCTGCACAGGATTCTTTGTCAATTTGATCAGCATGGTCATCCAACCAGTTGATAAACTCTTCTGAAAAAAATGTCATTTGCTACCTCCTCAAAGACTAGGCATAAGGCTGTAATTCCGGATTAATTGGCGTATTGGCCAAATTATTGGCATAATTGCAAAGGGTCGCAAGGCTGACACCCAGAACTACATCTAGAGCATTCTCATGTGTATAGCCTGCTTCTAGGAAGTCTGCTAACGCCTCATCTCCGACCCGTCCCTTGGTATTGATGACAGCAATGGTAAATTTAGCAAGCGTATCTAGCTTCGGATCTGTATCAATCGGAGTACGATTGCGCAGAGCCTCCAAAAGATCATCATTCATTTGAATCTGCTTGATTGAAAAAGCTGTATGACCCGCTACACAGAAAGCACAGCCGTTGGTAACTGCGGCCGTTATCTGCACTACTTCACGCTCAGTCGGTGTCAGGCTGTTACGGCGATTGATAGCTCCAACCGTCCGATAAGTTTCCAATGCTGTTGGTGCATTGGCCAAAAGACCGATAAGATTAGGAATGTAGCCACCGTTATCTTTTTGAACAGTTTCCAGGACTTCTTTTACCTCGGCTGGTGCGGACTCAATCGTGTGGATAGTAAATTCTGACATATGAAACCTCATTTCTTTTAATTAGAAACTATCTTAACATAGGACCAATGGCTTGTATAATATATATTTTATATAAGTCCTATAAAGAGAATATAATGCAATTTTTCAAACTAAAATATATTTCCCTCGTAAGGTAGCTCCACATCAATTCCAAACAAGAATCCGAAACGAGAAAAAGAAGCCTTTGGGCTTCGATTTTTTAATATTTCCTGAATCGCTGGTAGCGATTTTCCAGTAATTGTTCCAAGGGAAGCTGAGACAGATTATCCAACTCAGCAGCGATTTCTTCTTTCACTGCAGCCAGTAATTCATGGTTGTTAAAGCCTCTTTCAGGAATAACCTTATCCACCACTTCCATCTGCAAGAGCTCATGTGAAGTAATTTTCATTAGCTCTGCCGCTTCCATAGCGCGGCTACCGTCTTTCCAGAGGATAGAAGCAAAGCCTTCTGGACTAAGAACTGCATACATAGAGTTTTCCAGCATCCAGACCTTGTCTGCTACAGCCAAAGCCAAGGCACCACCAGAGCCCCCTTCACCAATGATGATGGCAATAATCGGTACTTTAAGATTGCTCATTTCCATCAAATTGCGGGCAATAGCTTCCCCTTGACCACGCTCCTCAGCACCGACACCAGGATAAGCACCTGCCGTATTGATAAAGGTTACCACAGGACGGCCAAATTTTTCCGCCTGCTTCATGAGGCGTAGGGCCTTACGGTAGCCTTCCGGATGCGGCTGTCCAAAGTTTCGGCGCAAATTATCCTGCAAATTGCGGCCTTTTTGAATACCGACCACCGTTACAGGCTGACCCTTTAGCGTCCCAATACCGCCAATCACCGCACCGTCATCTCGAAAAGAGCGATCCCCATGCAGCTCGACGAAGTTATCAAAAATTCCTTGTGCAAAATCTAGCGCAGTCAAACGAGCCTGATCACGCGCTTCTTTAATAATCCGAGTGATTTTTGTCATGCTTGACCTCCATGGAATGCTAATAAGGTAGCAAGTGTATCTCTCATATCACCACGCTTGACGATGGCATCCACAAAACCATGCTCCATGAGAAATTCAGCCTTTTGAAAATCATCTGGCAGCTTCTCACGAACCGTGGACTCAATAACTCGACGCCCAGCAAATCCAACCAGAGCCTGTGTTTCAGCCAGAATAATATCACCCTCCATAGCAAAAGAAGCTGTGACACCACCAGTCGTCGGATCTGTCAAGACGGTCAGATAGAAGAGACCTGCTGCAGAGTGCCGCTGAACAGCCGCTGAGACCTTAGCCATCTGCATCAAGCTCATAATACCCTCCTGCATGCGGGCACCGCCAGAAGCCGTAAACAGAACGACTGGTAATTTATGCTCTGTTGCATACTCAAAGAGACGGGTAATTTTTTCACCCACAACTGTCCCCATAGAAGCCATGATAAAGTTTGAATCCATGATTCCAAGAGCCGTTTTATGCCCCTTGATACTAGCTGTTCCAGTCAGAACCGCCTCATCTAAGCCTGTCTTCTCTCGGGTAAGAGCCAATTTTTCTTGATAATTAGGGAAGTTTAGAGGATCCTTGGTTTCAATTCCAGTGAACATCTCCTCAAAACTATTCTCATCTACGGTTAGGTTTAAGCGCTCATGAGCAGAAATACGGAAATTATAGCCACAGTTAGGGCACACACTGTCATTTCCAAGATCCTTTTGGTAAATGGTATGCTTACAACCCGGGCATTTCGAAAAGAGTTCGTCTGGTACCTCAGGCTTTGCTTGAGGCTTTTCCCGACTCGCTCGATTAGGATTGATACGGATATATTTATCCTTCTTTGAAAACAAAGCCATCGTTTACGTCTTCTCCTTTTCAAGATTTTATACTCAGGCACATCAAACAGCAAGAGCCGCCGTCTTTCGAGTTTACAGAGTAGCTCTTACATGTCTCATCTATTGTTTCTCTTGATAAGCCGGAAGGAACTTCTCCATGAGAAAGGCTGTGTCATAATCACCAGCAATCACATTAGGATCTGAGATTAAGTCCAATTGGAAGCCACTGTTGGTCACAACACCGTCAATTTCTAGTTCATAGAGTGCACGCTGCATCTTCATCAAAGCATCAAAGCGATTTTCCCCGTGAACAATTATCTTCGCAATCATGCTATCGTAGTAAGGGGGGATGGTGTAGCCAGGATAGACGGCTGAATCCACGCGCAGCCCCACTCCACCGCTTGGCAGATAAACATTTGAAATCTTACCAGGACTCGGCGCAAAGTTAAAAGCTGGATTTTCAGCATTGATCCGACACTCAATTGCATGCCCTCGGATTTCAACATCATCCTGACTGAAGGACAGTTCTTGACCGTTTGCAATCTTGATTTGCTCTTTTACAATATCCACACCAGTGACAAACTCGGTGACTGGATGCTCAACCTGCACCCGAGTGTTCATCTCCATAAAGTAGAATTCACCCTTGGCTTCATCAAGCAAAAACTCAATCGTTCCGGCATTTTCATAGCCGACAGACTGAGCAGCCCGAACAGCTGCTTCACCAATCTGCTGACGCAGGGTTTTCCCAATCGCCACGGATGGACTTTCTTCCAGCACCTTCTGATTATTACGCTGCAAAGAGCAATCCCGCTCGCCCAAGTGGATCACATGCCCCTGCTGATCTGCCAGAATCTGCACTTCAATATGGCGCGCTGGATAGATTACTCGCTCCATATACATGGCACCATTACCAAAGGCTGCTTTTGCTTCGCTAGAAGCAGACTCAAAGGCTGCTACTAAATCCTCAGCCTTTTCAACCTTACGAATGCCCTTTCCGCCGCCGCCAGCAGAAGCTTTAAGCATGACTGGATAGCCAATCTTTTCGGCGACTTCCAAGGCTTCTTCAGAGGTATGGACTTCTCCATCAGAACCTGGGATAACCGGTACTTTCGCCTTAATCATCTGAGCCCGAGCATTAATCTTGTCCCCCATCAAGTCCATAACAGCACCTGAAGGTCCAATAAACTTAATGCCGACTTCTTCGCACATGGTCGCAAATTTGGAGTTTTCACTCAAAAAACCAAAACCAGGATGAATGGCTTCTGCACCTGTCAAGACAGCAGCAGACAGGACGGCGTTCATATTTAGATAAGAATCTGTGGACTTGGCTGGACCGATGCAGACGGCCTCATCAGCCAATAGGGTATGGAGTGCTTCCTTGTCAGCCGTTGAATAAACAGCTACCGTATCAATTCCCAACTCGCGAGCTGCACGAATAATTCTGACCGCAATTTCCCCACGGTTAGCAATTAAAATTTTACGAAACATGGTGAAAGCTCCTTTTATCTACTGGCCAATCGCAAAGGTCAAAGTACCGCTGGCTGCAAGTTTTCCATCAACTTCTGCTTTCGCCTCTACAACCGCAATGGTTCCGCGGCGCTTGACAAACTTAGCTGTCATAATCAGTTGATCACCTGGTACAACTTGCTTCTTGAACTTAACCTTGTCCATGCCAGCGTAGAAGACCAGTTTGCCCTTATTTTCTTCTTTGGACAATTCCAGCACGCCGGCTGTTTGAGCTAGAGCTTCCATAATCAAGACACCTGGCATAACAGGATATTGAGGGAAATGTCCGTTAAAGAAAGGCTCATTGACTGTCACATTTTTCAGAGCAACAATCTCATCTTCGCTAACTTCCAAAACACGATCCACCAAAAGCATTGGGTAGCGGTGCGGAAGTGCTTCTTTTATTGCATTGATATCAATCATTTGATGCGTACCAGCCCTTTCCCAAATTCAACCATTTCTTCATTCTCAACTAGAATTTCTGTAACCTGACCATCTTTAGGTGCTGGAACTTCATTCATGACCTTCATTGCTTCAATTATCATTAGGGTTTGACCTTTTTTAACTTGGTCTCCAACAGATACAAACGGCGGCTTGTCTGGACCAGCTGCTAAGTAAGCCACCCCAACCAAAGGACTTTCCACAACATCACCTTCAGCAGCAGGTGCCGGAGCTTCTGAAACTGCTTCTGGCTCTGCAGGCGGAGCTGCTTGAGGAGTTGGCTCAATCACAGGCGCACTCGCAGCCTGCAAAGGTGCAGCAATTGGAGCAGCACTTGCTGTTGGAACCGCAGCCTGACCTTCATTCTTACTAAAAGTCAGCTCATCGCTCTGATTTTTGTAAGAAAACTCACGCAGACTAGACTGGTCAAACTGTGCCATTAAATCTTTAATTTCATTGATATTCATAGGTTTTTAAGCCTCCCAGCGTTTAAAGGCAAGAACGGCATTGTGGCCGCCAAAGCCAAATGTATTAGAAATCGCATAAGGGATTTCCTGTTCCTTACCTTGACCGTAAATAACGTTGGCTTCAATATAGTCTGGCAGCTCTGTTGTACCAGCTGTTTTTGGCACATAGCTATGACGCATTGCTTCAATCGTCGCAATAGCCTCAACTGCGCCCGCCGCTCCGAGCAGGTGTCCTGTAAAGGATTTAGTTGAAGACACCGCTACATCTTTACCAAAGACAGAAACAATGGCTCCGCTTTCGCCTTTTTCGTTAGCAGGGGTTGATGTACCGTGAGCATTGACATAAGCCACATCTTTTGGCTCAATTTCAGCTTCTTCAACCGCTTGTTTGATAGCCTTGATAGCGCCCAAACCTTCTGGATGCGGAGAAGTCATATGGTAAGCGTCACAAGTATGACCGTATCCTACCACCTCAGCCAAGATAGTAGCTCCGCGTTTCTCAGCATGTTCCAAACTTTCCAGAACTAGCATACCAGAACCTTCACCCATGACAAAACCATTGCGGTCCTTGTCAAAAGGAATAGAAGCACGCTTAGGATCCTCTGTGGTAGAAAGAGCAGTCAGAGCCTGGAAACCAGCAATCGCAAATGGTGTAATAGATGCCTCTGAACCACCGACCAGCATCACATCTTGATAACCGAATTTAATCGAGCGGAAAGCTTCACCAATCGCATCGTTTGCTGAAGCACAGGCCGTATTAACAGACTTACAGATACCATTGGCTCCAAAGCGCATAGCCACATTTCCTGCCCCCATATTTGGCAGGGCTTTTGGTAAGGTCAAAGGTTTGATACGTTTAGGACCTTTTTCATGCAAGCGAACAACCTGCTCTTCAATTTCCTGAATCCCACCGATACCTGAAGCCACAATGACACCAAAGCGATCCTTATCCAACGCATCTACATCTAAGTGAGCATTGTTGACCGCTTCTTGAGAAGCATAAATCGCATAAAGTGTGTAATTATCATAACGATTGGTATCCTTTTTGACAAAGTATTTATCAAAAGGAAAATCCTGAATTTCCGCCGCATTGTGAACACTGTATTCACTATGATCAAATTTAGTAATTGGACCGATTCCAATATTGCCTTCTTTTAAATTATTCCAGAATTCTTCTGGAGTATTCCCGATAGGTGAAGTTAAACCGTATCCTGTTACAACAACTCGATTAAGTTTCATATTGAGCTCCTTTATTTAGATGAATCAACTGATTTTCTACTCGTTAATATTCAAAAACTGTGACTTACTGCATAGTAAAGCCACCATCAATTGTGATGACTTGACCCGTCAGATATTCTTGACCCGCCAAGAAGAGAGCAACATCTGCTACTTCTTCCGGAGTACCAAAACGCTTCATCGGAATGAGTGCCAGAGACGCCGCCTTTACTTTTTCTGGAAGTACATCTGTCATATCAGATGCGATAAAGCCAGGGGCAATGCAGTTCACACGGATATTACGCGCTGCCACTTCACGGGCTACTGACTTAGAAAAACCAATCAGACCGGCCTTGGAAGCTGCATAGTTTGCCTGACCGATATTTCCTGCCAAACCAACGACACTCGATAGGTTGATAATAGCACCCTGACGAGCTTTTGTCATCGGTTTCAGGACTGATTGTGTCATATTGAATGTTCCAGTCAAGTTCACTTTCAGCACCTGCTCAAAATCTTCTTCCGTCATTTTCAGCATGAGCTTATCACGTGTAATACCAGCGTTATTGACCAATACATCAACAGACCCCAGAGCCGCAACAGCTTCTTCCACTATCCGCTGAGCATCCGCAGCTTTAGACACATCCCCAATAACAGCTACGACTTTACCAGAATAGCCGGCAAATTCAGCCAAAATATCATCAGAAATCCCGCTTAGTCCGTTTAAGATAACATTAGCTCCGACACTGGCAAATTTATGCGCAATTGCCAGCCCAATCCCACGAGCGGACCCTGTAATTAACACATTCTTGTTTTGTAATTCCATGATGATTCCTCATTATTTTTCTAGAAGAGCATTCAAACTTTCTACATCTTCAACTTGGCGTACATCCGCAGATTTATCAATTTTCTTAATAAAACCAGATAGGACTTTGCCAGGACCGATTTCGATAAATTCAGTCACACCTGCTTCCTGCATTTTAGCAATGCTGTCATAAAAGCGTACTGGCTCCATTACCTGACGAGTCAAAAGCTCTTTGACTCTTTCTTTTTCCATCACAGTTGCTTCTGTATTTCCGACTAATGGCCGTACAAAATCTGAAAACTCAACTGTTTCCAAGACTTCTGCCAATCGTTCACTGGCTGGCTTTAAAAGCGCTGTATGGAAAGGTCCGGATACATTGAGCGGGATTAAGCGCTTGACACCAGCATCTTTCAAAAGCTCTACAGCCTTATCTACCGCTGCGACTTCACCGCCAATAACAATCTGACTAGGCGTATTATAGTTAGCTGGTGAGACTACACCAATAGCGCTTGCTTCTTGACAGACCTCTTCAATGAGAGAAACCTCAGCATTTAAAACTGCGACCATTTTCCCAGAGCCAGCTGGAGCAGCCTCTTCCATGAAGCTACCGCGCTTAGCAACCAAGGCCACTGCAGTCTTAAAATCAAGAGCGCCCGCAGCCACCAAAGCAGAATATTCTCCAAGCGAGAGACCTGCTACCATATCAGGCTCGATTCCCTTATCAGCCAAGAGCCGATAAATAGCTACTGAAGTTGTTAAAATAGCCGGTTGCGTGTAGTGAGTTTGATTGAGCTTTTCTTCATCTTGATCGATCAAAGCTCGGACATCATAGCCTAGAACTTGGCTAGCTTCATCAAAAGTTAACCGCACAAGCTCATACTGATCATAAAGCTCACGCCCCATTCCAAGGTACTGCGCTCCCTGACCGGCAAAGAGAAAGGCTCTTTTAGTCATTTCTAGTTACTCCTGCCCAACGTTTTGCTTCCTGCTGAATCTTCTCAGCAGCACCATAGTAGATATCTTTGAGGATTTCTTCGACTGTTTCTTCCTTACTGATTAAACCAGCAATTTGACCAGACATGACGGAACCATTTTCCACATCTCCGCGAACAACCGCATTGGCCAAAGCACCAGCACCCAGATTTTCAAAAACAGTCAAATCTGGATTTTCTTGCTTGAAGGCTTCTTTTTCTGCCTTTTCGAAATCACGCGTCAGCTTATTCTTGATAGCACGAACCGCATGGCCGAAATGCTGGGCAGAGATAGTCGTATCAATATCACGAGCCTTCAAAATCATGTTCTTATAGTTCTGATGGGCATTGGATTCCTTAGCAACGACAAAGCGAGTTCCGACCTGAACGGCCTCCGCTCCCAGCATAAATCCAGCCGCAGCTCCAGCACCATCTGCAATACCACCAGCAGCAATAACCGGGATGCTGACTGCTTCTGCAACCTGACGAACCAAGGACATGGTAGTCAATTTCCCGATGTGGCCACCGGCTTCCATACCTTCTGCAATGACTGCATCCGCACCGATTTTTTCCATCCGCTTAGCCAAGGCCACACTTGGCACAACAGGGATAACTGTAATCCCCGCTTCATGGAAACGAGCCATGTGCTTGCTTGGATTACCTGCACCAGTTGTTACTACTTTTACTCCCTCTTCAATGACGAGATCAACAATGTCGTCCGCAAAAGGAGACAGGAGCATGATATTAACACCGAAAGGACGGTCTGTTAAGGACTTAATCTTATCAATATTAGCCTTTACTACTTCCTTAGGTGCATTTCCGCCACCGATGATACCAAGACCACCAGCTTTTGAAACTGCACCAGCCAAATCACCGTCAGCAACCCAGGCCATTCCGCCTTGGAAAATAGGGTAATCAATGTTCAATAATTCTGTAATACGTGTTTGCATAATACCTTCCTTTTATCATTGCTTAAGTAATAGCTTGATCTCAAACTACCACACGCTAGATGTATTTTCTTTACTTTGACAGTCAAACTATTACCTAAACAAGAGAGAATATCTTTCGATACTCTCAGTTACTTGCTTATTTAGTTTTTTCTTCTACATAAGCAACCAAATCACCAACTGTGTTCAAACCTTCTTCAGTTTCGATTTGGATGTCAAATGCATCTTCAATTTCTGAAATCACTTGGAACAAGTCCAATGAATCTGCTTCAAGATCATCAAAAGTTGACTCAAGAGTAACTTCTGATGGCTCTTTACCAAGTTCTTCAACGATAATTTCTTGTACTTTTTCAAATACTGCCATGGATAGACTCCTTTAAAAATAAAATATTTTTTATCATGTGTTTCCACTTGATTAACTAAATTGTAACAATAAGCGTGCCCCATGTCAAACCTCCACCGAAACCTGACATCAAAATTGTCTGATTTCCGTTCAGTTTGATCAGTCCTTGCTCCACACACTCAGATAATAAAATCGGGATGCTAGCAGCGCTAGTATTGCCGTATTCCATCATGTTGGCTGGAAGTTTCTCCCGCGCAACACCAAGCTTCTTAGCCATTTTATCCAAAATACGGATATTGGCCTGATGCAGCAACAGAAAATCCAAATCTTCCGCTGAAAGCTGACTGCTTTCAATGGTTTCCCTGATAGAACGAGCAACATCACGAATAGCAAAGTCGAAAATAGCTCTACCGTCCATTGTCAGAAAAGGCTGATTCTCACCCTTTTCAGAAAAAGGTGAAGACAAACCGATTTTTCCGCAGGTCAGACTATCTCCGCGAGATCCGTCTGTAAACTGACTTTCTGCCAAAAAATGCTGTTCTGAAGCACTTTCCAACAGTACACCGCCAGCACCATCTCCAAAGAGAACCGCTGTTGAACGATCCGACCAATCTACCGTCTTAGAGAGAGTTTCACTTCCTATGACTAAACCCTTTTGATAACGACCTGAAGAAATAAACTTTTCCCCAGTAGATAGGGCAAAGATAAAGCCACTGCAGGCCGCTGTCAAATCAAAGGCAAAGGCATTGTTAGCACCGATGTTTGCCTGTACTCTCGCAGCCGTTGAAGGCATTAAAGAATCCGGCGTAATAGTGGCAACAATGATAAAGTCCAGGTCCTGAGCAGAAATTCCTGACTTTTGCAGCAAATTCTTTGCTACTTTTGTAGCTAAATCACTGGTCGTTTCATCTGACGATAAATGGCGTTTTTTAATCCCAGTTCGACTTGAAATCCACTCATCACTGGTATCCATAATCTCGGCTAGATCATCATTGCTGACAACCTGACGGGGAGCATAATGAGCCACCTGGCTAATCTTAGCATAGTTCATTATTTCAAATCCTCTAGGAAACTATATAAATTTTGCAGGCCCTTTTGCATCACTTGTCTCTCTTCTGGACTCATCCCATCCACTACCTGCATGACCAAGCGGTTGTGGAATCGCTTGTGAAGACGATACAAAAGCCGTCCATTCTTTGTCAAATTCAGATGCACCACACGACGGTCAACTTCCGACCGACGCCGCTCAATATAACCCTTACGCTCCAGATTATTCAAACTAGTCGTAACAGTTCCCAAAGTAACCATCAATTCTCGTGATATATCACTTGGAGTAGCATTTGGGGTTGTACCGATGACATCTATCGTATGCATTTCCTTAATGGAGACGTCGTTGAAGCGACTGCTTCTTAGGCTCGATTCTTCAATAACCAAGACATTATTGAAAATAGACGTTAAGTAATCATTTACTAACTGAAAATTCAAAACCATACCTCCTTAAGAAAATACTTTGACAATCAAATTTTATCAGATAGAAAAGTAATTTGCAAGCTTTTTTGAAAATTAATTTGATTTTCAAATATTTTTGTAAACAACTTGCAAAATAAGCACCCTTGAACCAATACATTATTTACCAGTGAAGTTTGGACGACGCTTCTCAGAATAAGCCCGAACCCCTTCTTTGAAATCCTCTGTGAAAGCCAGCGATTTCTGCAATTCCAACTCTAGTTCTGCATACTCAGACCAGCCGCTAAACAAACTCTTCCAGACCATTTCTTTCATGGCTCTGTAAGAATTAATAGAACCGCGCTTCAGCTTTTTCAGCAACTGCTCGGTTGTTTTTTCCAATTTCTCTGCTTCACAGACTTTATAAAGTAAGCCATAATCCAGAGCTTTCTCTGCAGTCAGAGCTTCCCCAGTCATAACCAGATGAGTCGCCCGAGTCACCCCGATAGCACGAGTCAGTAAGTAAAGACCGCCAGCATCTGGCGCCAGACCAACCCCAACAAAGGCCTGAATGAAACGGGATTTTTCAGTGGCAATGCAGAAATCTGCTGCAACGACCATATTAGCAGCTGCACCAGCAACAGGGCCATCAACACTCATGATAACCGGCTTAGGCAAACGCTTCATAGCAAAGGAAATATCATTCACCAGTTCCGCGATTTTCACCAAGGATTGGACATCATCATCACTGACAGCTCTCTGCATCTCAGCCAAATCCCCACCCACTGAAAAAACCTTGCCATTAGCATTGATAACTAAAAATTTGACGGACTCATCCTTAGCAGCAAGTTCAATAGCCTCTAAAATTTCCTCGCACATAGGAATATTAAAGCCATTTGAAACTTCAGGGCGATTAAAAGTAATCGTTGCTACCTCATCTGCTACGTGATAGAGAATTCCATTAAATGTCATTTCAGCTCCATTCCCGACCCGATTTCAAATCAGCCGTTTTGTTTTATTCTTAAATAATTTGATATTCAAATTATACACAACTTATATTTTATCATAAAATATAAAAGAAAGGAAATAAAAAATGGGAAAAATTAGATGGTCTTCAAATTTAAAGTGTAAAAGCAATATTATGGATAAAAATAGTATAAAAACAGCGTTTGAATAATTTTCAGAATTTTGTTATAATTTTTAAAATAAGATAGGAGAACCTATGAAAGTTGTAAAATTTGGCGGAAGTTCACTGGCTTCTGCGACTCAATTAGAAAAAGTTTTGAATATTGTCAAATCTGATCCTGAACGTCGGTTTGTTGTAGTATCAGCGCCAGGAAAACGCCACGATGACGATATCAAAGTAACCGATGCTCTGATTAAATACTACCGAGAGTACATAGCAGGAAATGATGTCACACCAAATCAACAGTGGATTATCAATCGCTATGCAGATATGGTGGCAGAACTTGGTTTGAAACCAAAAGTTCTGGAGAAAATTTCCAAAAGCATCACAAGCCTTGCAACTTTGCCAATTGAAGATAACGCATTTCTTTATGATACTTTTCTTGCTGCAGGAGAAAACAACAATGCCAAATTAATTGCAGCTTATTTCAGTCAAAATGGCGTTCCAGCTAGCTACGTTCATCCGAGAGAAGCAGGACTCGTCGTTTCCAGTGAACCTGGCAATGCAAGAATTCTTCCTTCCAGCTATGATAAGATTGAAGAACTCAACAATTCTGATGAAGTTCTAGTTATTCCTGGTTTCTTTGGTGTAACTCAAGATGGACAAATCTGTACTTTCTCTCGCGGAGGTTCTGATATTACGGGCTCTATCATTGCTGCGGGAGTCAAAGCAGATGTCTATGAAAACTTTACTGATGTTGACGGAATCTTTGCTGCCCATCCCGGCATCGTTCACAAACCACATTCCATTCCTGAGCTAACCTATCGGGAAATGCGTGAATTGGCCTACGCTGGCTTTACAGTTCTCCATGATGAAGCTCTGCTTCCAGCTTACCGCGGCAAAATCCCGCTGGTTATTAAAAATACCAACAATCCAGAACATCCTGGAACACAAATTGTTCATAAACATAGCAAGGATCACCTCCCGGTCGTTGGGATTGCTGGAGATGCTGGCTTTGTCAGCATTAACATGTCCAAGTACCTGATGAACAGAGAAATCGGCTTTGGTAGACGTGTCCTTCAAATTCTAGAAGATTTGAATATTGGTTGGGAGCACATGCCTACAGGAATTGATGACCTTTCCATTATCTTGCGCGAGCGCGAATTAACTCCTATCAAAGAGGAAGAAATCCTTCGCCAGCTTGTTCAAAAAGCAGAGGTTGATCATGCAGAAATCGAACACAACCTTTCCATTATCATGATTGTCGGCGAAAAAATGAAAAGCCATATCGGGGTTACTGCCGCTGCAACTAAAGCTCTTTCAGAAAATAACATCAACATTCAAATGATGTCCCAAGGCTCAAGCGAAGTATCCATCATGTTTGTTGTTGAAAAAAATCAAGAAAAAGCTGCTATTCGTGCACTTTACCGAGCTTTCTTTGAACCCCAAACTCTAAAGTAAGTCCAGATTTAGAAACCATTTTTATCAAACAAACTCTGATCAAAAAAGCAGAAACTAGTCACTGACTAACTTCTGCTTTTTTCATTCAACTATAAAGAATACAAAGTCAAACTTTAGAATACACTAAGAACTAATAGAAGTTTCATAGCTCATCAATAAGACTATAGAATACCTTGTCTCCAGTATATTCTATCACTAAAAATAAAAAGAGGTAAAAACCTCTTTGAAACTCCGCCAGTAGGACTCGAACCTACGACATCATGATTAACAGTCATGCGCTACTACCAACTGAGCTATGGCGGATAAC
>NZ_JAPVYD010000007.1:0-4956 GCF_041431675.1 Streptococcus sp. 27098_8_134
CAGTGGACAGTAATGAGTGCGAACTCAAACTTTTTAATGAGAGTTTGATCCTGGCTCAGGACGAACGCTGGCGGCGTGCCTAATACATGCAAGTAGAACGCTGAAGAGAAGAGCTTGCTCTTCTTGGATGAGTTGCGAACGGGTGAGTAACGCGTAGGTAACCTGCCTGGTAGCGGGGGATAACTATTGGAAACGATAGCTAATACCGCATGATATTAATTGTCGCATGATAATTAATTGAAAGATGCAATTGCATCACTACCAGATGGACCTGCGTTGTATTAGCTAGTTGGTGAGGTAACGGCTCACCAAGGCGACGATACATAGCCGACCTGAGAGGGTGATCGGCCACACTGGGACTGAGACACGGCCCAGACTCCTACGGGAGGCAGCAGTAGGGAATCTTCGGCAATGGGGGGAACCCTGACCGAGCAACGCCGCGTGAGTGAAGAAGGTTTTCGGATCGTAAAGCTCTGTTGTAAGAGAAGAACGGGTGTGAGAGTGGAAAGTTCACACTGTGACGGTATCTTACCAGAAAGGGACGGCTAACTACGTGCCAGCAGCCGCGGTAATACGTAGGTCCCGAGCGTTGTCCGGATTTATTGGGCGTAAAGCGAGCGCAGGCGGTTAGATAAGTCTGAAGTTAAAGGCTGTGGCTTAACCATAGTATGCTTTGGAAACTGTTTAACTTGAGTGCAGAAGGGGAGAGTGGAATTCCATGTGTAGCGGTGAAATGCGTAGATATATGGAGGAACACCGGTGGCGAAAGCGGCTCTCTGGTCTGTAACTGACGCTGAGGCTCGAAAGCGTGGGGAGCAAACAGGATTAGATACCCTGGTAGTCCACGCCGTAAACGATGAGTGCTAGGTGTTAGGCCCTTTCCGGGGCTTAGTGCCGCAGCTAACGCATTAAGCACTCCGCCTGGGGAGTACGACCGCAAGGTTGAAACTCAAAGGAATTGACGGGGGCCCGCACAAGCGGTGGAGCATGTGGTTTAATTCGAAGCAACGCGAAGAACCTTACCAGGTCTTGACATCCCTCTGACCGCTCTAGAGATAGAGTTTTCCTTCGGGACAGAGGTGACAGGTGGTGCATGGTTGTCGTCAGCTCGTGTCGTGAGATGTTGGGTTAAGTCCCGCAACGAGCGCAACCCCTATTGTTAGTTGCCATCATTCAGTTGGGCACTCTAGCGAGACTGCCGGTAATAAACCGGAGGAAGGTGGGGATGACGTCAAATCATCATGCCCCTTATGACCTGGGCTACACACGTGCTACAATGGCTGGTACAACGAGTCGCAAGCCGGTGACGGCAAGCTAATCTCTGAAAGCCAGTCTCAGTTCGGATTGTAGGCTGCAACTCGCCTACATGAAGTCGGAATCGCTAGTAATCGCGGATCAGCACGCCGCGGTGAATACGTTCCCGGGCCTTGTACACACCGCCCGTCACACCACGAGAGTTTGTAACACCCGAAGTCGGTGAGGTAACCGTAAGGAGCCAGCCGCCTAAGGTGGGATAGATGATTGGGGTGAAGTCGTAACAAGGTAGCCGTATCGGAAGGTGCGGCTGGATCACCTCCTTTCTAAGGAGTCCGTAAGGACACACGGAATGCACTTGAGTCTTGTTTAGTTTTGAGAGGGCTATGTGGGGCCTTAGCTCAGCTGGGAGAGCGCCTGCTTTGCACGCAGGAGGTCAGCGGTTCGATCCCGCTAGGCTCCATTATCTAGTTTGACTAGATAAAGAACTTGTCCATTGAAAATTGAATACCGATATCAAATAGTAACAAGAAAATAAACCGAAAACGCTGTGAATATTAATGAGTTTAAGACTGAAAGGTCAAAAATAAGGTTAAGTTAGTAAGGGCGCACGGTGGATGCCTTGGCACTAGGAGCCGAAGAAGGACGTGACAAACGACGAAATGCCTC
Source organism: Streptococcus sp. 27098_8_134 (assembly GCF_041431675.1). Classification (NCBI taxonomy): domain Bacteria; kingdom Bacillati; phylum Bacillota; class Bacilli; order Lactobacillales; family Streptococcaceae; genus Streptococcus; species Streptococcus sp. 27098_8_134. The sequence goes on from NZ_JAPVYD010000007.1 coordinate 1,924, forward strand.
GGGGAGCTGTAAGTAAGCACTTGATCCGGGGATGTCCGAATGGGGGAACCCAACAGGTTGATGCCTGTTACCCATTTCTGTTAAGGGAATGAGGAGGAAGACGCAGTGAACTGAAACATCTAAGTAGCTGCAGGAAGAGAAAGCAAAAGCGATTGCCTTAGTAGCGGCGAGCGAAGAGGCAGGAGGGCAAACCGAAGAGTTTACTCTTCGGGGTTGTAGGACTGCAATGTGGACTCAGAATTTATAGAAGAATGACTTGGGAAAGTCAGCCAAAGAGAGTAAGAGCCTCGTATTTTAAATAGATTCTGTACCTAGCAGTATCCTGAGTACGGCGGGACACGTGAAATCCCGTCGGAATCTGGGAGGACCATCTCCCAACCCTAAATACTCCCTAGTGACCGATAGTGAACCAGTACCGTGAGGGAAAGGTGAAAAGCACCCCGGGAGGGGAGTGAAATAGAACCTGAAACCGTGTGCCTACAACAAGTTCGAGCCCGTTAATGGGTGAGAGCGTGCCTTTTGTAGAATGAACCGGCGAGTTACGTTATGATGCGAGGTTAAGTTGAAGAGACGGAGCCGTAGGGAAACCGAGTCTGAATAGGGCGCTTTAGTATCATGATGTAGACCCGAAACCATGTGACCTACCCATGAGCAGGTTGAAGGTGCGGTAAAACGCACTGGAGGACCGAACCAGGGCACGTTGAAAAGTGCTTGGATGACTTGTGGGTAGCGGAGAAATTCCAAACGAACTTGGAGATAGCTGGTTCTCTCCGAAATAGCTTTAGGGCTAGCGTCGACATGAAGATTCTTGGAGGTAGAGCACTGTTTGGGTGAGGGGTCCATCCCGGATTACCAATCTCAGATAAACTCCGAATGCCAATGAATTATGGTCGGCAGTCAGACTGCGAGTGCTAAGATCCGTAGTCGAAAGGGAAACAGCCCAGACCACCAGCTAAGGTCCCAAAATAATTGTTAAGTGGAAAAGGATGTGGGGTTGCACAGACAACTAGGATGTTAGCTTAGAAGCAGCTATTCATTCAAAGAGTGCGTAATAGCTCACTAGTCGAGTGACCCTGCGCCGAAAATGTACCGGGGCTAAAACAATTTACCGAAGCTGTGGATACCTTTTATAGGTATGGTAGGAGAGCGTTCTATGTGTGGAGAAGGTGTACCGTGAGGAGCGCTGGAACGCATAGAAGTGAGAATGCCGGTATGAGTAGCGCAAGACAGGTGAGAATCCTGTCCACCGTAAGACTAAGGTTTCCAGGGGAAGGCTCGTCCGCCCTGGGTTAGTCGGGACCTAAGGAGAGACCGAAAGGTGTATCCGATGGCCAACAGGTTGAGATTCCTGTACTAGAGTATGAAGTGATGGAGGGACGCAGTAGGCTAACTCGTGCGTACGAATGGATGTACGTCTAAGCAGTGAGGCGTGGTATGAGTCAAATGCTTATACCTGTAACGTTGAGCTGTGATGGGGAGCGAAGTTTAGTAGCGAGTGAGTGATGTCACACTGCCAAGAAAAGCTTCTAGCGTTGTATCATACTCTACCCGTACCGCAAACCGACACAGGTAGTCGAGGCGAGTAGCCTCAGGTGAGCGAGAGAACTCTCGTTAAGGAACTCGGCAAAATGACCCCGTAACTTCGGGAGAAGGGGTGCTGACTTTTGTCAGCCGCAGTGAATAGGCCCAAGCAACTGTTTATCAAAAACACAGCTCTCTGCTAAATCGTAAGATGATGTATAGGGGGTGACGCCTGCCCGGTGCTGGAAGGTTAAGAGGAGTGCTTAGCGGTAACGCGAAGGTATGAATTGAAGCCCCAGTAAACGGCGGCCGTAACTATAACGGTCCTAAGGTAGCGAAATTCCTTGTCGGGTAAGTTCCGACCCGCACGAAAGGCGTAATGATTTGGGCACTGTCTCAACGAGAGACTCGGTGAAATTTTAGTACCTGTGAAGATGCAGGTTACCCGCGACAGGACGGAAAGACCCCATGGAGCTTTACTGCAGTTTGATATTGAGTGTCTGTGCCACATGTACAGGATAGGTAGGAGCCTATGAAATCGGGACGCCAGTTTCGATGGAGGCGTTGTTGGGATACTACCCTTGTGTTATGGCCACTCTAACCCGGTAGGTTAATCATCTACGGAGACAGTGTCTGACGGGCAGTTTGACTGGGGCGGTCGCCTCCTAAAAGGTAACGGAGGCGCCCAAAGGTTCCCTCAGACTGGTTGGAAATCAGTCGCAGAGTGTAAAGGTATAAGGGAGCTTGACTGCGAGAGCTACAACTCGAGCAGGGACGAAAGTCGGGCTTAGTGATCCGGTGGTTCCGCATGGAAGGGCCATCGCTCAACGGATAAAAGCTACCCTGGGGATAACAGGCTTATCTCCCCCAAGAGTTCACATCGACGGGGAGGTTTGGCACCTCGATGTCGGCTCGTCGCATCCTGGGGCTGTAGTCGGTCCCAAGGGTTGGGCTGTTCGCCCATTAAAGCGGCACGCGAGCTGGGTTCAGAACGTCGTGAGACAGTTCGGTCCCTATCCGTCGCGGGCGTAGGAAATTTGAGAGGATCTGCTCCTAGTACGAGAGGACCAGAGTGGACTTACCGCTGGTGTACCAGTTGTTCTGCCAAGAGCATCGCTGGGTAGCTATGTAGGGAAGGGATAAACGCTGAAAGCATCTAAGTGTGAAACCCACCTCAAGATGAGATTTCCCATAACGCAAGTTAGTAAGAGCCCTGAGAGAAGATCAGGTTGATAGGTTAGAAGTGGAAGTGTGGTGACACATGGAGCGGACTAATACTAATCGCTCGAGGACTTATCCTAGAATAAGAGATTCATCAGAGTGCAGCGAATGGTTTAGAGAAATGTGAGATTTGATATTGTATTCAATTTTGAGTTGATAAGGCTTGTCTGAGAGGACAGGACAGTTAATTCAATAGTTAAGTGACGATAGCCTAGGAGATACACCTGTACCCATGCCGAACACAGCAGTTAAGCCCTAGAACGCCGGAAGTAGTTGGGGGTTGCCCCCTGT
>NZ_JAPVYD010000008.1:0-570 GCF_041431675.1 Streptococcus sp. 27098_8_134
CTTCTTCTACTGCCTCTTACAAGTCTATGCCGAGGACCGGAATCGAACCGGTACGATCGTTACCAATCGCAGGATTTTAAGTCCTGTGCGTCTGCCAGTTCCGCCACCCCGGCCGCCTCAAGCGAACGACGGGATTCGAACCCGCGACCCCCACCTTGGCAAGGTGATGTTCTACCACTGAACTACGTTCGCATCCTATTCAAAAATGCCGGCTACATGACTTGAACACGCGACCCTCTGATTACAAATCAGATGCTCTACCAACTGAGCTAAGCCGGCTCATTATTATCTTATATGCGGGTTAAGGGACTTGAACCCCCACGCCCTAAAGCGCCAGATCCTAAATCTGGTGCGTCTGCCAATTCCGCCAAACCCGCTCTTATGACCCGTACTGGGCTCGAACCAGTGACCCTTTGATTAAAAGTCAAATGCTCTACCAACTGAGCTAACGAGTCTCTTACTTTTATTGAAATCTTCTCGACTTCAACGGTCCCGACGGGAATCGAACCCGCGATCTTCGCCGTGACAGGGCGACGTGATAACCGCTACACTACGGGACCTATTCTTTTC